>JASGKY010000001.1:0-17014 GCA_049840435.1 Verrucomicrobiota bacterium
AAGGTTAATAGGGAAACACGATAGAATCCGAACAGCACCTATCAGTCCGTGATGAATTCACCACTTTCAGCCTTCGGGAAATTAGCACCGCGCTCTTACGCTTTCACCCTGATTGAACTTCTGGTGGTCATGGCCATTATCGGAATCCTCGCCAGCCTGTTGCTGCCATCGCTCGGGCGCGGCAAGGAACGCGCCCGCGAAACCCAGTGCCTCAATAATTTCCACCAAGTTTACATCGCCACTCGCATGAGCTGGGACGATACCGGCGGCAAAATCCGCGCCATCACTGGCGGCCAAGACCCGAGCACCCCATGTCTGGCGACCAACCATGGTTTCGCCAAAGATCGGGCGCTGTATCCCTACATCAAAGACTCGCAAGTGATGCGCTGCCCGATGGACCGCGGCAAAATCAGTGAGGATTGCCACGAACACCCCAACCAGACTCTGCTGCCTTCTTGTTGGGAAACTCGGGGCTTTAGCTATGAAATGAATCATGGCGTGCCAAACGGGCTGCCCATCCCGTCAACGTTGAAAACCAACGCCGGCAGCATCCTGGGCAAGACCGAACAGTGGGTGACGGGACCCAACGCGCTTTATCCTCATGTTCGAGCCACCCGCCAGCCCACAGGTTTGCCACGCACCGACTCCGCTGTTCGAACCGCGTTGGTATCAATGGCATCGCAACCGGGGCAAAGCGGAATTCACCGATCCCCGACTGGCGCCGGCGCTGTTCTATTCGCCCATCCTGTTCCTTGATGGCCACGCCAAGTCTTTCTCGTTTAATAAGAGTCTTTGCACCGACCCGTACTATCCATTCGAGGAAACCAAAGATTGGGTCTGGTACAAGCCGCTCGAGATCGTAGTGGCAGCGAACTATCCGTAGTGTATCGCGCCGTATGCCGAGCCAGCCTCCCATGACGCGCCGGGAAAATTTCGTCCGCCTATGCGAGTTGTGCCAAGCCCTCGGCAACACGCTCCAACACAAACAGCTCCCGCCCGATCAGGTCTTTGTCAGCTTTCACCAATTGATCACCTTGGAATGCACCGAATGCAAAACCAAGGTTTCCGGAGATGAACTCTTCGTCTTAAGCCAGCCGACAGAAGGCAATGATCTGACCATGGCGCTGCGCCGGATGCGGCTAGGATTCTGCGCCAATCCCAAGTGCAATGCCTATTATTGCACCATGACATTTCAACCTAGTGCGGAAATCCCCGACTGGAATCCGCACCTGCAAAAAGCCGAACGCCTCCTCAAAGACCTGGAAGATGTCCGGGCCGGGCGCGGCAAAACCTGGCGGACGCGATTAATCCGCCAAGGGCTCGTTGCCGCCATGGCCCTCGCGCTGCTGTTTCTCGTGCATCAACTCTATTTCGGCGGCCGCATCCCCCTGCTCCGCGAACCCGAAAAGTTCCGGGTGGATACGACGCCAGAGGGGGGCTACTTCCATTGACTGCAGACAATCTAGCCACCACCGCCACTACTGCGAGATCGATCTAAGAATCCTCGCAAAAATCCGTGTTCATCCGCCCTAATCCGTGATTGAATCTGCACGGCATGAAACAGCCCATCAAAGTCGAACCGGACATCCGCCTCAAAGATTTCGACCCGGGATTCTGCAACGGGATGGAGAAGGAAGCCACCCGAGTCGAGACCACTAAGCTCTGCCAACGCATCGGTGAGTTGGAAGAATTGCTCAACGCCAACGCCAAACATTCCATCATCATCCTGTTGCAAGGCATGGACACCAGCGGCAAGGACGGCACGGTGCGGCGCGTGCTGGAATTCGTGGACCCGGCGGGCGTACAGGCGGCGAACTTCAAATCCCCGTCCCGCGAGGAACTGGCGCATGATTTTCTTTGGCGCATCCATCAGGCCGTGCCACGCTACGGTCGCATCGGCGTGTTCAACCGCTCGCATTACGAGGATGTGCTGATCGCGCGGGTCAAAAATCTGGTACAAAAGAAGTGTGGTCGCCACGCTACGACCAAATCAACGCCTTCGAAAAATATCTGACCGAGAATAACATTCACCTGCTGAAGTTTTTCCTGCACATCAGCAAGGAAGAACAGGCGGAACGCCTGCAATCCCGCCTCGACAATCCGCGCAAGCAATGGAAGTTCGAGACGGCTGATCTGGACATGCGCGCCAACTGGAAAGAATTCATGGACGCCTACGAGGTTGCCTTGAACAAGTGCAGCACGCCTTGGGCACCATGGCACATCATCCCAGCCAATCGGAAATGGTATCGCGATTACGTCATCGCTCAGATCATCGTCGAAGCGATGGAAAAGCTGAAACTCAAGTGGCCCAAGCCAAAAGAGGATTTGTCGAAGATCAAGATCGTCTAAGCCAGTAGTGGGAAATTCTGTTTCCGCCCTCCTTCCGCTGCAGTTAGCATTCTGACGCTAATGAAACGTACAGTTTTATTCTATTTTATCGCACTGGCCTTGTTCGGCTCGGCGATTTTTTTACTCATTAAGCACGGCCAAACGCTGCCGGCCCCCAAAGCGGCCCCAACAACCGTCGCAACCGGACTCGCCATCCCCCCTGCGACAACCGCGCAATCCGCCTCCGTCTGGGCGGCGATGAACGAGAACCTGAAAGACCCGCTCAGCCGGTTGCTTTTGCAAGTCATCGTGATCGTCATCGCCACGCGCACGGTCGGAACAATCTTCACTCGGTTGGGACAACCAGCGGTTGTCGGGGAGGTGTTAGCCGGGATTCTATTGGGGCCGTCCTTGTTGGGCTGGGTCTGGCCGGACGCGTCGCAATTTCTGTTTCCCAAAGATTCGCTGGGCGTGCTGAAACTGCTCAGCCAAATTGGCGTGTGCCTCTTTATGTTCGTGGTCGGCCTGGAACTGGACGTCGCACATCTCCGCCAGAAAGCGCACACCGCCGTGATGGTCAGTCACATGAGCATCTTGTTCCCATATTTCCTCGGCGTCAGCCTCGCGCTGCTCCTGTACTCGAACTATGCGTCGCCGGGTGCTTCGTTTCCCGCGTTTGCATTGTTCATGGGCATCGCCCTGAGCATCACCGCCTTTCCAGTGCTGGCGCGGATTCTTGCGGAACGTGGCATCGCCAAAACTTTTTTGGGCAGCACGGCTATTACCTGTGCGGCGGTGGATGACGCGACGGCCTGGGCCATCTTGGCTTTTGTCGTCGCGATCGCCCGCGCCACCAGCCTGGCCTCGACGGCATTTTGCCTGGCCTTGGTGCTCGCGTTCGTGGGTTTGATGCTGTGGGGTATCCGCCCGCGCCTAGCCAACTGGCTCGGCGTCGAACGGATGAAAAACCATACTCCGAGCCGCGGGGTGCTCGCCGCTGTTTTGATTCTGCTATTGACCTCGGCACTCGCCACGGAATTGATCGGCATTCACGCCCTGTTCGGCGCATTTTTGGCCGGCGTAGTCATGCCGGAGAAAAAGGAATTCCGCGACTATCTGATCGTGCGGCTGGAAAATTTTAGTTCCCTGTTCCTGTTGCCGCTCTTCTTCGCCTTCAGCGGCCTGCGTACACAGGTAGGGTTGCTGAACGACACGACCAGTTGGCTGGTCTGCCTGGCCGTCATCGGTGTTGCCACGCTGGGCAAACTGGGCGGCACCATGTTCACCGCGCGCTGGACCGGCATGAACTGGAACGATTCCTTTGCACTCGGCGCGCTGATGAACACGCGCGGCCTCGTCGAACTGGTCGCATTAAACATCGGTTACGACCTCGGCATTCTCCCGCCGCGGATCTTTGCGATGATGGTCTTGATGGCGTTGGTCACCACGTTCATGACCGGCCCGCTGTTGAATCTGGCAGAACGCTTCAAAAAACAGCCAATCCTCGACGCCACCTGCCCGACGCATTAAACCCGCTGCCACCGACCTGTTCTGTGGTGAAATTGTCCTGTGCCAAGTTTTGGCGGGAATCCAAGCCAGCAGCAACCCGCTGAAAAATCTGTATTTCATCCGTGTTCCATCTGTGGCTAAACTCTGCCCGTCATTATGGAATACGAAGCGGTCATCGGGCTCGAAACCCACGTCCAACTCAAGACGAAGTCGAAGATGTGGTGCGGTTGCGCCAACGCCTTCGGCTCAGAGCCGAACACCAACGTCTGTCCCGTCTGCCTCGGTCTGCCCGGCGTGTTGCCCGTGCCGAACGAGGAAGCCGTCCGCCTTACCGTGCTGACCGGTTACCTGCTCAACTGCGAGATTCCCCGCTTCGCCAAGTTCGACCGGAAGAGTTATTTCTATCCGGACATGCCGAAGAATTATCAGCTCACACAATACGACAAGCCGAGCACGGCGAACGGTTTCGTGGAGTTCGAGTTCAACGGCGCTGGTTCAAACAATGGCCTGGCCCGCGTCCGCATCACCCGCGCGCATCTCGAGGAAGATGTCGGCAAGAGCACACACTTTGAACGCCACAGTGGCGTGGATTTCAATCGCGCCGGCGTGCCGCTCATGGAGATCGTCACCGAACCCGACATCACGAGTGCAGAGATGGCCTATGCCTATCTCAACACACTGACGGAGATTTTGCATCAAGGCGGCGTAAGCGATTGCGACATGGAAAAGGGCATGGTGCGCTGCGACGTGAACATCAGCGTGCGCCCGAAAGGCTCGAAGGAACTCGGTGCAAAGATCGAGATCAAGAACATGAACAGCTTCTCCGGCGTGCGCCGCGCGGCGGAATATGAGATTGCCCGCCAGATCGAAGCCGTGAAGCGCGGCGAGAAGCTCATCCAATCCACCCGGCGCTGGGACGATGTCGCCGGCATCACCGAACAGATGCGCACCAAGGAAGACGCGCATGATTACCGCTATTTCCCTGATCCCGATCTGATGCCGCTCGCGCCGAGCGATGCGTGGCTGGCGGAAGTGAAGTCGCGTGTCACCGAACTGCCGCTCACGCGCAAGCAGCGTTTGATGCAGGACTACAGCTTGCCCGCGGGCGATGCCGAAGTGTTTCGCATCAATCCTGCGCTCGGAAATTATTTTGAGAACCTCGCCCAACAGGCAAAGAATCCCAAAGCCGTCGCCAATTGGATCATCAACAACCTGCAAGCCAAGCTGACGGAGTTGAACGATGCCGAGAAAGCTGAGCAAGGCGCGATGGGTTTGGAAGCCGCCGACATGAAACTGTCGTCACTGGCGGATTTGAAGTTCAAGCCCGAGACATTGCTCGAACTCGTCGGACTCGTTGAAGCCAAAACCATCAGCAATTCCGCTGCGCAACAGGTATTCACCGAGATGTTCACGACCGGCAAAGCTCCCTCTACCATCGTGCAAGAAAAAGGTCTCGCTCAAGTCAGCGATACTGCCGCCATCGAGAAATTCTGCGATGAAGCCATCGCCGCGAATCCGAATCCCGTGGCCGATTACAAGGCGGGCAAGGTGGCCGCGCTCAATTCCCTCAAAGGCCAAGTGATGAAACTCTCCAAGGGCAAGGCCAACCCGGCGCTGGCCGGCGAAATCTTGGAGCGAAAACTCAAATCCTAATCCGTGGTGGCGCGAGGGATGTTACTCTAGCAAGTGACGCAAAAATTCAGAGAAACTTGAGTAAAGAAATTCTCCTGTCGCCTACTCAACACTATTTGTCTTGCGGAAATATTCCATGTCGAGAAACAAAAACCACGGCACTTTTTCGAATGCCGTGGTTATGATGATCAAATACTAATTACGGGAACTGGAGACGGTTCACACCTGCGCCGGTCGAATTAGGAGCAGTAGTAAACACGCCAGCGGTACGACCTTGGTCACCCGTATTGTTCAAAGCGGTGCGAAAAGCCGTGATGCTGAAGCCCTGCACGCTACCGTCAGCCAAACCAACGTTACCTTGCTTGGCATGGCCGTTGTCCTGCCAGCCGATAGCCGTTGCAGCCCAAGTCGCGTTGGTGCCCGCGCTGGTGAATTGAGGTGTCTTCGTAACTTGGCCCGTGCCAGTGCCGAGGTTGTGGTCGCCAGTCAGGAACATGGATGGAGACGTATCCATGGCGTCAACGCCAACATAATAGCTAACGTTGTAATCGTTTTGGAAGCCTTCCACCGTGGTGGTCTTTGGCGCAAAGGAAGTAGCCTGAACGTGAGTAGTGCCAGAGGCATTGTGCGAGCCGACATTGTCCGATGGGCAATACAGAATCTTGGGCGTGCTCAACTCGTTAGACATGACCAAGAACATGTTCCAAACACCACCGTTAGCGGCAGTGACCGGAGGATTACCCGCCGTCCAAGCGCTGGTACCCGCGATTCCAACTGCTTCGGAAGCACCACCGCTGGCGCGTGCGACTGCCATCGGCATACGATCGTCGTTGTCACCGGCCCAGATACGGAAGGCGAGACCAACCTGCTTCAGATTGTTGGTGCAAGCAATGCGTTGCGCTTTGGCTTTGGCTTTGGCCAAAGCCGGGAGGAGCATAGCCGCCAAGATCGCGATAATCGCGATCACGACGAGCAGCTCGATGAGCGTAAAAGCTCGGAGTTGTTTGCGAGTCTGTTTCATACTTTTATTCGTTTTGGTTTTTTGTTTGGGTAAACAGTGGGCGAACTTTATTGCAGCCACACCCACAGTCAAACCTGTTTTCGACTTTTCTTTAGCAGCGTCAATACCAAGCCTGATTTCTCTCGAAAACCGAGTGATTCGCGCACCAACGCAGCAAAACTACGCGGGGAATTCACGCACCACGCGTGAATTCCCCGCACAATTAGAAAACAGAAGGATTCACTTAATTCAGATAGTCTTGGAATGCCGGCGCTCACCGGCAGGCGCAAGCGTGTTATCAAAACACATCGCGATATTGCGAATGAAAAGCCTCCCCGCATCGGTGACTTCCAAACCGGTTGCATTCCGCTTCACTAAACCGTCAGCTTCGTACGGTGTGAGCGCGGTCAGCTCCTTCTCGAAATGTTGCTCGAAGTCAATGCCAAGCTTTTGCGACATCGCGCCGAAGTCGAGTGAGAGATCACACATCGTGCGCATGATGGTCTCGCGACGGATCTTGTCTTCATCGCTCACAAAATACGCCTTGTGCAACGGCACGCGGTCGGCATCCACGGCTTCCTGATACTTCGGTAATTCTTTTTCGTTCTGCCAGTAGGCATCCGGCACTTGGGAAACGCCACTCATGCCGAAGGCGTAGATGTCCGAGCCTGCGCGCGTACTGTAGCCCTGGAAATTCCGCTGCAGTTGTTTGCTGCGCTGCGCGATGGTCAATTCATCCGCTGGCTTGGCGAAGTGATCCATGCCGATATAGACATACTGATCATCCGCCGTGAGCCGCTCGATGACGAGTTTGAGCACTTCGAGCTTCGACTCCGGCGTGGGCAAAATTTTTTCTTCGAGAATTTTTTGCGCCGGTTTGATCCACGGCACATGCGCGTAGCTGAACACCGCGAGGCGATCCGGCTTCATCTCCAGGACGGTATCGAGCGTTTCGTTGAACGTGGCCGGCGTCTGGTTCGGCAAACCGTAGATCAAATCAAGGTTGATCGAGTTGAACCCTAGTTCGCGCATCCAATCAATCGCCTGCTGCGTCATCTCGCGCGGTTGGATGCGATGAATCGCCTTCTGCACCTCGGGATTGAAATCCTGCACGCCCATCGAGGCGCGATTGAATCCGATTTCGCGCAGGGCAACGAGGTGATCCCGCGTGAGCCGACGCGGATCCACCTCGACGCTCGCTTCGATGTCCGGTGAAAACGTGAAGTGCTTGTGGATGATTTCCCCAAGGCGGCGGATTTCATCGGGTCGCAGAAACGTCGGCGACCCGCCGCCGAAGTGGAGCTGTACCGCCTTGCGTTGCTTGTTCAGCTTGGTTGCCATCTTCGCAACTTCGCGACCGAGATAATCAATGTAATCGCGTCCCTTGTCGTGATTCAGCGTGATGACCGTCGTGCAGCCGCAGAACCAGCACAGTGTTTCGCAGAACGGGATGTGGAAATAGACCGAGAGGTCGCGCGGCGATTGGTTGTTCGCTTCAATTTTCTGCGCGAGCTGCTCCCACGAGATCGTGTCCACGAACTTCGTCGCCGGCGGATAGCTCGTGTAGCGCGGGCCAGCGACGTTGTATTTGCGGACCAAATCCAGATCAACGTTGAGCGTCTTCATTTGAAACCTTTCACCGTATCGACCAATGCCTGAATGTTCTCCAGCTTGGCGCCGGGCGTCAAACCGTGGCCCAAGTTAAAAATGTGTCCGGGTCGCCCACGCATTGTATCCAAAACTTTTCGCGTCTCCGCCGCAACAACTTCCGGCATTGCTTCGGCAATGAGCGTCGGCGATAAATTTCCCTGCATACCAATATGCGAGGGAACAATGTTGCGCGCGGCGGCAAGATCGGTTTGCCAATCAATCCCCAGCACGTTTGCGCCGGTCGCAATCAAGTCAGGCCAATTGCCATGCGTGCCGAGCGAAAAAACGATCTTCGGACAAGTGCCGCCAAGATTGGAAACAATATCCCGCATCCACCGCCCGCTGGCTTCCTGAAATTCACTCGCCGCCAGGTGTCCACCGTGGCTGTCAAAGATTTGCAGCGCATCGATGCCCGTCGCGATCTGCATCTTCAGATACGCGGTGACGGCTTGGGTCAATTTCTCAGCGAGCGCGAAATACGTCTTGGGGTCTTCGCGGAACAACGCCAGCGCGCGACTGTATTTCGGCACGCTCGCGCCTTCCATCATGAACGTCGCCAGCGTCCACGGCGAGCCCGTGAAGCCGATAAGCGCGGTCTGATCGCCAAGTTCCTTGCGGAGCATCCGCAAGGCTTGCTCGACGTAGTTCAATTTGTCGCATACCTGCGCGACGGAAAGCTTCTCGATGTCCGCCTTGCTGGTGATGGCGAAATCCATCTGCACGCCGCCCGTTTCCTTGAAGTGATATTCTTGCCCCATCGCCTCGGGAATCACGAGGATGTCGCTGAAGAGAATCGCTGCATCGAAGCCGAACCGCCGCACGGGCTGCAGCGTCACTTCCACTGCCAAATCCGGCGTCTGGCAGAGCTGCACGAACGTGTAAGTCTCCTTGAGCTTGCGATATTCCGGCAACGCCCGCCCGGCTTGTCGCATCAACCACATTGGCGGACGGTCATTCGGACGACAGTGGCAGGCGTTGAGGAAGCGCTGGCGGTTGGTGATGGCGGCGCTCACGATTTTTTTAGAAAAGAGTTCGCCATATTTTCGAGCGCCTTGACCCAAAGCGGATGTTCGTTCATGCAGGGAATGCGCGTGTATTCCTTACCGCTGGCCGCCATGAAATCTTCGCAGCCGCGCATCCCGATTTCCTCGATGGTTTCGAGGCAATCCGACACGAACGCCGGGCAGATCACCATCATGCGTTTCTTGCCTTCCTGCGCGAGACGGACGAGTTCGTAATCCGTGTAAGGCTTGAGCCACGGGTCTTTACCGAGACGCGATTGGAACGAAACAGAATATTTGCCTTCCGGGATGCCTGCGAGTTTCACGAAGGCGCGCGTCGTCGCAAAACATTGCGCGCGATAGCACGTCGCGTGTGCTTTACTGGCGACTTCGCAGCAGTTTTCGACCTTTAGGCAATGACAGCCCGTCGGATCAGACTTGTGCAAGTGCCGCTCGGGAATGCCATGGTAGCTGAACAGCAGATGATCGTAATCTTGCTTCAGCGCATCCGAAGCGCTGGCAACCAGTGCCGCGATGAAATCCGGGTGATCATAATACGGCGGCTGCACCGTGACTTTCATGCCGGGCGCAAACTTGGTCGCCAGTTCCTGCACACGCACGACAGCGGTTTCGTAGCTCGACATCGCGTAATGCGGGAAGAGCGGGATGAGCAATACGTCCTTCGCGCCTTTAGCTGCGAGCTTTTTCACGGCGGATTCGATCGACGGATTCTGGTAACGCATCGCTAGTTCGACCGGCACACTGAGACGCTTCTGCAATTCGGCCTGCACATGCTTGCTATACGTGACGAGCGGCGAACCGTCCTTGGTCCAGATTTTGTCGTAGGCATGACCAGACTCCGCCGGGCGCTTGATGAGAATCATGCCAACGACGAAGCGTCGGAGCAGCCATGGTTGGTCAATGACCCGTTCGTCCATCAGGAACTCGTTCAAATAGCGGCGCACGTCCGGGACGGACGGCGAGTCAGGCGAGCCGAGATTAACCAGCAAAACAGCTTTGCTCATGTCTGTTAAGGGTTAGCAGAAATCCTTGCAGACGCCACGCAAGAAACTGTGAAACGTTGTGCTTATTTTGTGCTGAAGCATTCAGGATGACGCTCCAATCGCTGCGGCAACGCGGTCAGAAATGTTGATTCCCGACACTATTGAGTCGCTGAGCGAAACACCGTCTCGATAATGCCCTGCGAGGAAGAAGCCGGGAACTTCCGCTTCAATTTTGGTCATCAACTCCTTGAAACGCCCGTAGCCGACATTGTATTGCGGAATGGCGCGCGGATAAAGAACGACGTGCCGGAACGTCGGTTGTCCGCGCACACCGAGCAGTTTTTGCAGATCAGCGCAGACCAGTTCCACCAGTTTATCCTCGGGCAGTAAGGCCAGTTCCGGATAACGCTCACCACCGACGTAGGTCGTAAGCGTGTGATGTCCGGCGGGAGCACGATTGGGGAACAGCGCCGAGGAAAAAATTGTTCCGAGGATTTTGAAACCTTCAATCTTCGGAATCAACATGCCAAAGCCGCAACAGTCATGCGCGACATCTTCGCGCCGGAAGCCCAGCACCACACTGGCGACCGGCGGATAACGGATTTCAGCAAACGAGTTCAGCCCGATCGTCTTCGCTCCTTCAATTTGCAGCTCCGCCAGTTTCGGCGCCGTCCCGCAAAAAATCACTGCATCATATTCTTCCATCGAGCCGCCCAAAGCGGTTTTTGTGTGAACGGCCCAACCTGACGCCGTCTTGGTGAGCTTGGTCACAGCAGTGTTTAACTTTACCGCATCTCCCAAGTGAACAGTCAGAGCATCGGGCAACACCTGCAATCCCTCATCGAACGAGAATTTTGGCGCACGATCCTTGGCTACCTCACCGCGTTTATTGCGTTCCCGCGCGCCGAGAATCTGGCCTTTGATCATGGAGCCATATTTGTCCTCAAGCGCCTTGAGCTTGGGGAAAGCATGGACAACGGAAAGCTTATTCGGATCGCCAGCGTAGATGCCCGCCACCAGCGCATCGATGGCGTGATCGAGAAACTCCTGATTGAACCGGCGCACCACAAACTGGCCGATGCTTTCCTCGATGCCATCGCAACGTGGCTTGATGAACGGCTCGCGCAAAACAGCCAGCTTGGCTTTCCAGGTGAACAGGTCGGTCGTGAAAAATTTCTGCGGCGCACTCGGCATGGCGATGGGCCGACCATAGCGCACGACATAACGCGCCTCAGCCTTCGGGTCAGGATCAAGCCGCCGCGATTGCAGCCCGGCGGCTTGGACAAGTTGCGCGATTTTCGGTGAAGTTTCCAAGAGGGTATTCGGACCGAACTCAGCGAGATAGCCATCCTGACGGAGAGACTGGATCACGCCGCCGACACGACCACTGGCTTCATAAACCGTGACGGACAAACCCTTACGTTTAAGATAAAAGGCCGCCGTCAGGCCCGTAATGCCTGCCCCGATGATCGCCACCGATTTCATGCTACTTCAGACTGATTCAGGGGCGGAACGGCGGCAAGCGATTACTCCCTGCCGTTCTTGCGAAAACGTGCGCGAGCAAAAACGTCGTTGATTTTCAGGTCAGCAACCAGCTACAGTTGGCGTCCTGTGTCGGGGCGTAGCGTAGTTTGGCTAGCGCGCTTGTTTCGGGTACAAGAGGTCGTGAGTTCAAATCTCACCGCCCCGACCATCTTTTTTCTCCGCCTTACCCGAATAGCTCTCCAGCACAAAGAAAAACTCACTGCCTTTGCTAGGCACACTGTGCACCCCGACACGACCGCCGTGGGCGACCACGATTTCGCGTGCGATGGATAGCCCCAGCCCAACCCCGCTCTTGGCTTGTCCAGGGACACGGAAAAAGCGCTCGAAGATCCGCGCCTGATATTCCGCCGGAATCCCCGGGCCCTCATCGGTCACACTGAACTGAATACTGCGATCGCCCAACAACGTTGTTGCCACTGTAATCTTTCCGCCGGGCGGCGAATGCTTCAGAGCATTGGCGATGAAATTGTGAAAGACATGACCGATCTGCTGCCGGTCTACCAGCACTGCCGGCAAGCCGGCCGCCAGTTCAGTCCGTAAATCAATCCCCTGCGCACCAGCGGAGCGCCGCACTTCCTCAACGATCTCTTGCACCAGTTCAGCGGGAGCAAGGGCCTCCCGATTCAAACGCGATGCCCCCGCCTCCAACCGCGCGATGTCCAGCAATGCATCCAGCATCCGGAGCAGACGCTCGGAATCCTTGCGAGCCGTCTCCACCAATTCGGTCTGAGATTTGTTCAACGGACCAAGGCTCTTCTCGTGCAACATGTGCAGCACCATCCGCACGCTGGTCAGTGGCGTCTTGAGTTCGTGACTGACCGTGCCGACGAGATTGGTCTTGGCGTCATCCAGCAGGCGGAAGCGCGTAACGTCGTGCAGCACCACGGCAACGCCGACGGGTTTGCCATCCGTCTCGCGCATGATATGCAACCGCGGCAGAAAAGAGCGTTCTTGTCCGGCCACCCTCCAGGTCAGCACTTGATCAAAGCTGTCGGGAAGAAAATCCCGGTCCTTCTGGAGCACGTCGGCAACGGCGTTGGTCAACTTAGGCGGTAAAGCGCCGTCAAGCGCCAGCCGCGCACTGAGTTCTTCCGCCGCACGATTGCTCAACTCGATCCGCCCGTAGCGATCCATGATGAACACCGGATCGGAAAAGGATGCGAGCGCAGACTCCATGGTGCGATGCAACCGGATGATCTGCTCGGTCGTGCTCTGCCGGTAGGTGTTCAACTGCGCGGCCATCTTGTTGAAGGTGACTGCGAGTTCGCCCAGCTCATCCGTAGAGATGACCGGGACAGTCTGCTCGAGATTCCCCTGTCCGATTTCGCGCGCGGCGTTCGTGAGCGTCTGGATTGGATTCAAGATGGCCTTGCCCAGCTTGAAACTGGCATACGCAGAAATGAGCAACGCAATGACCAGCCCCAGCACGAGCAGACTGGTGATGGTGCGGTTGATGCGTTGGATGGTCTTGGCGGTGGCAAAGATGTTTTCCTTGATCGCATCCCGCACGCGGTCCAACAGCAGATTGATGGCAAGGGTTTTGGGGACAATTTGATTGTCATACAAAGCCCGCTGTTCAGGACGGGGCGCGTCGGGATTCAACATCTCCGCACCGACGAACCGGAAGGAATTGAAGTTGGTGCGTAACTGCAAAAGCACATTCATCTGGGCCGCCACAGCACTGTTCGTAAACTGCGAGGCGAGATTCTCCTCAAAAATGCGGGCGTTAGTGTCAAACATCAGCCGTGGCGTCCCCTTCTCTTCGGTGCGCGAGCGCTGCAACGCCGCATCCATGCGGGCCAGCGCCTCGCTCATGTTGTTGGCGGCAGCGTTACCCTGGTAGTTGTCCGTGACCGTCCGCCCCACGCTGTTCGCCAACTGCGAAAACAGAATCATGGCATAGACCCCGACGGCGATGAGAATCGCGACGAACGGAAATAAATTCAGAATGATCCGGGTACGCAGCATGGAAATTTCAACCTAGCCTTAAATTCCCATTTTCTTTTTCCGCTCGTAAAGCGTGCCTCGGGAGATACCGAGCAGTTGTGCCGCTTCCTCCATCGTGTTGGTCTGAGCTAACACCCGGCGAATGTGCGCGGTTTCGATCTGCTCTAATGGCACTTTCATGCCGATCCGCAGGCTGTCGTCTGTCACTCCGGCAGCCGCCAGATTGAACTGTTCTGGCAGGTCGGCGAGCGTGACTTCGCTGCCGCTCGCAAAAATCACGGCATGCTCCACCACGTTCCGCAACTCCCGCAGGTTTCCCGGCCACGAATAGGCTTCCAAGGCTGCCTGCGCAGCTGGAGCAAAGGCAGTGACCCGCTTACCACATTGGCTACTGAAGAAACTCAAATAACTGGCCGCCATCTGTTTGAGATCGCGCGGCCGCTCGCGCAAGGGCGGGACGCGGATGGCGATCACGTTCAGCCGGTAATACAGATCTTCGCGGAAGGTCTTGTCGCGGACGGCGGCTTCAAGGTTGCGATTCGTCGCAGCAATTACCCGCACGTTGGCGCGCCTCGTCTTGGATTCACCTACGCGCTCGTATTCCTTTTCCTGCAAGAGGCGCAGCAGCTTGGGTTGGATGGCGAGTGGCAGTTCGCCGATCTCGTCGAGAAACAAAGTTCCGCCGTCAGCCACAGCGACTTTGCCCCATGTATCGGTGGTCGCCCCGGTGAACGCACCTTTTACGCGGCCGAACAATTCGCTTTCGAGCAACTCAGCCGAGAGGCTCGGGCAACTGATCGTAACAAACGGTTTTTCCTTAAGCAGGCTGCGTTCGTGAATGGCGCGCGCCAACACGCTTTTTCCGGTGCCGCTTTCCCCGAGCAACATGACTGTCGCTGGCGAGCCCGCCGCCTTGAACGCCAGCATGAAGGCGCGCTCCATCGCAGGCTCGATCGACTCCACCGTGGCTGGCGGTGCATCGCTCGAAAGCCGGGCTTCGAGATTGGCCACCTTGCCTTCCAGCGACCGATTTTTGCTGATCTTGCGCAGCGTCTGGCGGACTTGTTCAGGCGTAAATGGCTTGGAAATGTAATCGACTGCGCCACGGCGCATGGCTTCCACAGCGCTCTCGATCGAGGCAAACGCCGTCATAACCACGACGTCCAATTTAGCATTACCGCGCAGCAGCTCCGGCAACACGTCCAGTCCGTTCTCGTCTTCTAGTTTCAGATCGAGGAACGCCATGTCGAACTGCGCGGCGTCCAACTCCTTGAACGCCGCCTGAGAGTTTCCCACATCCACAACCTCGTGCCCCAACCCGCGCAGCATGATGGACAACGTCGTGCGGATGCTTTCTTCATCATCTAAAATGAGAATTCGCATGAGACTGACTTCGCTTGCTGAATTTGGATTCGCCTTCTGGGTATATATACCGGTCATGTGCGGCAAACGCGAGCAGGTTTCCCGCCGAATTTGCCCACCACCCAAATTGGCCTGAAAAAATAATCAAGCAGATGATTACCTCAAACGCTTGACCGATTTCCGCACGACACTCGTTCAAATTCTTCACAAGTTAGGTCTCCACGAGCCGGCTTGATTCGGACCATGCCGATTCTCTGTAAAAACACGGATAATTTTCCGTGCCATCCTCACCGCTCCACATCTTGAAAACCCCCTGCAGCACTGAGGCTTCCCGCCTGTAAACAAAATTTAACAATTCCACCCCATAGCCTTGGAGTGACCATCACGAACTCCATGGCACTGCCGCTGCTAAACGGCCCTTGTGCGAGATGAATTCCAGTTCAGCCACTCTGACACAGGGGTTCATAACCGCGCAAAGCAGTATGCGAAACATAGTCGTAACTGGGTGGAAAGGTGGTTGGATCGTGTGCTGGTTGCTGATGCAACTCGCCGCCAGCCTCCCGGCCACCGCTCAAACCGTTGCCAAGCCCATTACCTTGGGATGGGACGCGGCGTCTGATGCGACGGTCCGCGGTTATGCAATTTATTACGGGCCACGAACCTCACGGCCAATACCCGCATCGACGCGGGCACCAACTTGAATTGCGCCATCTCCGGCTTGTACGTCGGTGTGACGTATCGTATCTACGCCGTTTCCTATGACGCCCAAGGCAACGAAAGTCTCCCGTCCAATCTATTGAACTTTACCCCTTCAGCCCCCCGCGTACAACTCGCGCGCCAATCCAATGGCAACATGAGCTTGAGTTACTTTGTTGGCACCAATATTACCTGCGCCATCCAGTTTGCGGCCACCCCCACACCTGCCTACTGGCAGACGCTGGCCAATGTCGCTCCAGATCAGGCGGGCAACATCATTCTCACCGACACCACGGCGAGTCGCGTGCCGCAACGGTTCTACCGCGTGGCCTTGTCCGCGCAACCCTTGACCTCAGCCGTAAAGACCACGCCGCAACCGAATGGCAGTATCCAGCTGAACTGGACCACGCCCCCCGTCGCACTCAGTCGCATTCAATATGCCGCCAGCCCGACCGCCACGACGTGGACGACACTGGCGACCATCGCTTCTAACGACGAAGGTCAGGCCACCTACCTAGACACGACCGCCGCCGGGGCTGGTGTCAGATTTTATCGCGCGGTCATCCCGTGACGACGCCAAGGAAGGCGGGGGCTGCGCCTGACGTTGCCCCCGCCGGCGTGGCGGTTTAACATGCGCCCGTGGAAACAACCGCCCCCAAGACTGCCCAACCGCTGATTTACGAACTACCCTCCATTTTGGAGCGGCTAGATCTAGCCAAACTTTTTCCCCACCCCCAGCCACTGGAAGTAGAACTGGGCTGTGGCGATGCTTCCTTCCTCGCCGAATACGCACGCCAAAATCCAGCGACAAACTTTCTCGGCGTGGAACGCCTGCTGGGGCGGGTCAAAAAAGTGGAACGCAAAGGTCGGCGGCTCGGCCTGACCAATATTTGCGGGGTGCGCATCGAAAGCGCCTATCTACTCGAATACCTGCTGCCGCCGCATTGCGCTACTGCCCTGCACATCTATTTTCCCGACCCTTGGCCGAAGAAGAAACATCGCAAATTCCGGCTCATCAACGAACGCTTCCCAACCCTGGCTAGGCAAGCATTGCAACCAAGCGGCATCGTCTATCTGCGCACCGATGACTTGGATTATTTCCAGCAGATGACCGAAGTGTTCGCCGCCGACAAAAGCTTCAAGCCCGTGGAAACGCCAGCGAACCTAGCGGTCGTGGTGACCGACTTCGAACGCGACTTCAACGCGGAAGGGATTCCGACGAATCGGGCCGCCTACCAACGCGTCTGATCAGACATCAATCACTGGCCCGTCCCCGCTGGAATCGCGTTTTTGCGGGGGACGCTGCTGGCGTTGAATCTTGATCGCGCCATTCGTGTTGC
>JASGKY010000002.1:0-152099 GCA_049840435.1 Verrucomicrobiota bacterium
CGGTCATAAGATTCAGCGGCAGCGACACCACACTGATGATGATCGCGCCCAACACCGCCCAGCCAAAGCCTTCAATGGCAAAGTGCAGTCCGAACACGCTCATCATCGCTTTCACGAGGTAAAGCAGACAGGCGTTGATGACAATCATGAACAACCCCAGCGTAAAGATCAGCAACGGCAGGGCGAGCAACAACATCAACGGCCGAATAAAAGCATTCAAAACTCCGAGCAACAACGAAGCGACAAACACCTCCACCACCCCCTGACACTCCAGATGCGGGCGCAACGCAATCACTGCCACCAACACAGCAAACGTGTTGATGAGCCAGCTTTTGATGAACTTTTTCAAACTGGGATTCATTTCGGCCATCCTGCCGTGGAAAGATGGGGCAGGAAATTGGTGAACACAAGCGACAATCCCCAAGAGCCATCCGCAACCTCAGGAATTAGAACTGACGCTCATAATCTGACGCGTTCCTCGGCTTCGAGACGCGGGGCAGCCAGTAAGATTTCGCCGCCCGATCTATTTTGAGGCTCAAAAAATCTTTACCCGCTAATCGAGCGAGCAAGCCCATCGGCGTGATGACCAGCAGGAACAACAGAATCAGGATCACGTGTGCCATCACGAACCCCAGCACAAACGCAACGCTCATCCACGCGATGTAAACCCACTTCAACACACGCGGCAAAATCCCGCCCAAGACCATCAATACGCCACCTGGCCAGGCAAAATACGGCGTCCGACTTGGGTGCCGCCAGAGAAACAACAGACCGATCGCAACAAAGACGCCCCCCACCACGAGCCCAAACTTCCGCAGATCACAGTCACTCGTCTTCAGTTGCTTGATGTCCTCGCGAATATTCATGGCTCAGTCCAATTCAAACTCCTTCAGCCAATTGATATCCTTGTCGAGCGGCTTCTGGTTCTTCTTCTCCAGCAGAAAATTGCCGACCAACAGGTAGTCCATGTTCGTCCGCATGAAGCAGAGATAGGCGTGCTCTGGCGTACCAACGATCGGTTCGCCGCGAACGTTGAACGACGTATTGATGATCACCGGACAGCCGTATTTCTCGTCGAACTTCCGGATCATCCGGTAATACATTGGTGAATGATCTTCCGTCACGGTCTGCACGCGCGCCGAGTAGTCCACGTGGGTCACGGCAGGAATCGTCGAGCGGATGGCGAGCAACTTCTCCAAACCAAATCGCTTCTGCTCTTCGGCCGTCATCTCACGTTGGCGTGCTTTTGCCACCGGTGCGACCAGCAGCATATAGGGACTTTCCTCGCTTAGATCAAACCACTCAGCAGCTTTCTCGCGCAACACGCTCGGCGCGAACGGGCGGAAGCTTTCGCGGAACTTGATCTTGAGGTTCATCACCTCCTGCATCTTGGACGACTGCGCGGCGCCAATGATGCTGCGCCCGCCAAGCGCGCGCGGACCGAATTCCATCCGCCCGTAAAACCAGCCGATGACTTTCTCCGCTTTAATTAGGTCTGCGATCTTCTCCGGCAATTCGGCGTCGCTCAACTCCGTGAAGGGAATGCGGTTCTTCGTGAGATAGGCGTGGATTTCGTCGCGAGAAAAATCCGGGCCGAGATACGAACCGCGTTGCGAATCATGCACGCCGTCCGCTTCGCGCTCGTTGCCGAGGACTTGATGCCACGCAAACAACGCCGCTCCGAGGGCGCCCCCCGCATCGCCGGCGGCAGGCTGAATCCAAATGCTGTCGAAGATTTTCTCGCGAAGAATCTTCCCGTTTGCAACGCAGTTCAGTGCTACGCCCCCGGCCAGCACGAGATTCTTCATACCAGTCTCCCGTCTGACATGTTTGGCCATCCGAAACATGATTTCCTCCGTCACATCCTGAATCGAACGAGCGAGGTCCATGTCGTGTTGCGTGAGTTTAGATTCCGGCTTGCGCGGCGGACGGCCGAACAGCTTGGTGAATTTCCCGTTCGTCATCGTCAATCCAACGCCGTAATTGAAATACTTCATGTTGAGACGGAACGAACCGTCCTCTTTGAGATCAATCAACTCACGCAAAATGACATCCAGGTATTTCGGTTCGCCATAGGGCGCGAGGCCCATGAGCTTGTATTCACCGGAATTGACGCGAAAACCTGTGAAGTAAGTAAATGCCGAGTAGAGCAGCCCGAGCGAATGCGGAAAGTGCAACTCGCCCAGCATCTCGATTTTGTTGCCGACTCCTTTGCCATAGCTTGTGGTTGTCCATTCGCCCACGCCATCCACCGTGAGAAAAGCCGCTTCCGGATATGGAGACGGAAAGAACGCCGAGGCCGCGTGCGACTCGTGGTGTTCCGGGAAAAGAATTTTCCCTGCGAAGCCCGGCAGCTCGTCCTGAATGAGCGTCTTCATCCAGATGCGCTCGCGAATCCAGAGCGGGATTGCCATCAGAAAGGTCTTCAGCCCGCTCGGGGCGTAGGCTAGATAGCTGTGGAGGATACGATCGAATTTGACGAACGGTTTCTCGTAGAACGCCACGTAGTCCACCTGCGCCAGCGAGAGGCCGCCTTCTCGCAGGCAATACTCGACGGCATTTTGGGGGAACGCCGCGTCGTGTTTCTTGCGCGTGAACCGTTCCTCCTGCGCGGCAGCGATGATCCGACCATCCCGCACCAGACACGCCGCGCTGTCGTGATAAAACGCAGAGAGACCGAGGATATTGATGCTGGCGGCGGGCTGCTTGGTTGCGGTCACTGAAATGAGTATGCCCAGATTGAAACAAGAGCGTTTCGACGCAGCAATGCATTTTAATGATGCGACGGAAAAGTTGTTCCTATTGCCGCAGGGCTGGAATTAGCATTGACCGCCTTTGCGCGGGGTGTTACGCAAGAAGACAGTCATCAGGAAAGGCTCTTCATGAAAATATCTCGCCTCGGTTTTTGCGTGGCATGCCTGGTCGCCCTTGCCACCAACAGTAACGCACAATTCACCAACTCTTTGCCTGGCCGGGTCATTGCGAAGATGTTGCCGGACTATTTGCGGCCGCGGGTTTACGCCTTAAACAAGGCCAATGGCAGCACTCCCGGAACAGTGCTCGCCTTAAATCCCACCAACGGCGCAACGCTCAATGAAATTTCCGTCAACCTGAACCCGACCGACATGGCGATCTCGCCGGCCGGCGACACGATGTACGTAATTCATGCGGGCAGCCGGACGATCGCCAGGATCAATCTGGATACGTTCAGTCTGGTGGACGAAAAAACCATCGTAACGCCGAACACCTACAGCACCGCCAACCCTTTATATGTGGTCGCCCAACAGGCGGGCCTGCTTTTTTACACCGATGGAGCGTGGGGACCGGGAATCTATGCTTTCGACTACGCTGCCGGAACGAACAAGTTTGTTTTGGATACGGGCGGCAACCAAAGCATTGGGGCCGGTGGGATGGTCCTGAACCGCAGTGGAAATCTTCTGTACACCTGGCAGCAATATGGCTGGAGCGCCGGCTACGCCAATTCGTCCATCGCCCCGTTTACGGTCGCAGCAGACCAGACCTTGACCGCGCTGCCGATTGGCCCGTCACAAAGCCGCGATCCGCTGGACACCCCCATCTTCCTGGACGCCGCCGAAACACGCGTGTTCAACAAGCTGCAGATGGTTGCGGCCACCAACGTGTCCGTGCTGCTCTCGCAATTTACGGAAAACATCTATGCCATTTCGTTTGATGGCTCGTTAGCGTTTGGGCCCACCAAGGTCTTCAATGCCGGCAACGGCATTGCCCTCACGAATTTCACAGCGTCCACCACAGTGCAAACGCTCTCGGGCGACCAAAAACGATTGTTCCGTTACCTGACTTCAGGCAGCCAGTTGGTCGTTTACGACATGGCGGCAGTAGCGCCGGTCAGCGGCCCGAATATCACGCCCTCGCCAGCCGACGGTGCGGTTGTGGGGCTGCCGCCAACGAATCTGCTGTGGAGCGTCTCGCCCATCGCGCTCGCCTACGATGTTTATTACGGCACGAATCAGGCGCAGGTCGCCGCGGCGAGTCAGGCATCAGCACTTTATCTCGGTCGCGTAACTGTGCCCGGCAAGGCGCTCGCGCAACCGCCCGCGGCCGGGAGCACCAATTACTGGCGCGTGGATGTGGTTGGGTTCAGCACCACAAACACCGGCCCGACCTGGTCGTTCATTGTTTCGCCATTGGCCGTCACCCCGACGGCGATCAACGTTGGCGCAATCGCTGGCTTCAATCCGAGTTCCATCAGTATCACGCTTACCAGCGCCATCCCGCGGGCCTGGTCCGCCGCCGTTACGGGCGCAAACTGGCTGTCACTCTCGGCGCTCAGTGGAACATCGCCAGCCACGATCAACGCAAGTTTCACCACCGCCGCCCTCGCCGCCGGGACCTATACCAACCTGATTGAAATCACCGTTGGCGCGTTGAAAGTGCCGGTGCCGGTAACGCTTGATGTGAAACCGCTGAACATCACTAAAATGGCGACCGATTATCAACGCCCTTACATCTACGCGTTGCAAGCGCCGGCAAACTCCGGACAGAACGGCCAGTTGCTCTTCATCAACACCAGCACCGGCAACATCGACAAGACGCTCCCCATCGGCATCAACCCGGTTGACCTCACCATCCACTACGGGGAAGGCCGGCTGTATATCGCCAGTTGGACCGAAAACTCCACGTATGTGGTAGATCTCATTACTCAAACGCTATTGCCCCCGCTCCATCTCGGAACCGATGTTTACAAGATCAACGCTGGCAAACCGGGACAACTCATGATTGAAGGCATGGACCAGTGGATTACTGGTTCGCTCATCAACACTTCCAACGGAACGACAATTGTCTCGACCGGATTTCGCGAAGGGGATGGCGAGTTCGATCCAACCGGACGCTTCTATTATCACTGCGACAATAACATCTCAGGGGCAGGCGTCGGCAAATATGACCTGAGCACCAATACGTTCACCTCGGTGGCGGGGGCGGGCGGACACGCCTACTACGGCTCGCGCAATCTTCTCATGGCTCCGGACGGCACCCGGCTGTTTTGGACCGGCGCAGTCTATGACGCCAACCTCAATGAACTGGCCTATCTCAGCGACGAAATCTATGCCACCACCGCCCACGGCGACCTCGCGCTGAGCAGCACCAAGGTCATCAACCCCAGCAACGGGCAAACACTTTACACCTGGCCGTTCACCACCACCGTGCTCGCCGTCTCGGGCGATCAACAAAAAGTTTTCCTGTTCAACACCACCACAAAATTGCTGACGAGCATTCCCATGAGTGCGATCGCGTCAGTGCCCGGGCCAGGCTTGAATCCAACCCCCGCCAACGGCTCCGTGGTCAACCCGCCACTGGCACAAGTGAGCTGGACCGCCAGCCCAGCCGCCTTGAGCTATCGAGTGTTCTTCGGCACAAATCAATCCGCCGTGACCTCAGCCACCACGAACTCGGTGCTTTATCTCGGCAATACCACGACCACCGCGTTTGCCTTACCCGCGCCGATCACGCCGGGCGTGACGTATTATTGGCGAGTGGACTCCGTGGGCTTCTCCAGCGTGACCACCGGCACCGTCTGGAATTTTACCGCATCCCCGGTAAGTCTGACGCCGCAGACTCTTTCCTACAAAGGCGTCGTCGGACTCCCAATTCTGCCACAGGCCATCACCATCAGCGCGCCCACCCCGACCGCTTGGACTCTCAGTGCGGCACAATCCTGGCTGACGTTGTCGGCGACCAGCGGCACCACGCCGGCAAACGTGACGCTGAATTTTGCCACCACCAACCTGGCCGTCGGCTATTACACCAATCAACTTACACTCGTCGCCAACGGCATCACCCAGCAATTGCCCGTCGTAGTGCAACTCTTCAATCTGAACGCCACCAAGATGGCGGTGGACCCGAATCGTAACATGATTTATGTCCTGCATCCCGGCAGCGGCACATTTGACGATGCCTTCGTGCTTTTCCTCAACACCACCAACGGTGTCGTAGAAAAAGTCCTGCCGATCGGCGCGAACCCGACCGACCTGACCGTTCACCCCCGCGAAGACCGGCTGTATGTCTCCAACTGGCAACGCAACTCCACGCGCGTCGTGGACCTCGTCACCCGCACCGAGCTGCCGGCGCTGACGCTGGGGACCGACGTTTACAAAATCAACGCCGGGCTGAACGGTCGCATCATCTACGAGCAACAGGATCAATGGATCAACATGTATCTCGTCAATTCCGCCACCGGCAGCAACATCACCACCGGCTTCGTGCGGGAAGGCGACGGCGAGAGCGATCCCAGCGGCCGGTTCTATTATCACGTGGACAACAACAGTTCCGGCGCAGCCATCTACAAGTATGACATGATCGGCGACACGTTTGCCTCCGTCGCCTCGGCAGGCAAACACAACGGCTACGGCTCGCGCAATCTGGTCATGAGCCTCGACGGTTCGCGGCTGTTCTGGACCACGGCCATGTATGACGCCAACCTCGTGGACTTCGGCGTGATCGGTGGCGAGATTTATGGCTGCTCTACCAACGGCTCGATCGCCTTTGCCAGCACGGTCGCCTACGACACCGCCACCAAGCTCGTCGTTTACAACCTGCCCGTCAGCACCACCGTGATGGCGGTGGATCGGCTCGACCAAAAATTGTGGTATTTCAACAGTTCCACCGCGCAGATTCAGAGCCTCGCCATGGCCACGATTCGCGCGCCTTCCATCACCACACAACCAGTCGGGGTGAGCGTTCCCATCAACGGCAATGTCAATCTCACCATCACCGCCAAGGGCATCGCGCCGTTGAGTTATCAATGGACGATGGCCGGCACGAACCTGCCGGGCGCGACCAACTACTTCCTCGCGATGAACGGCATTCAACCATCGCAAGACGCTGATTATCGCGTTGTTGTCAGCAATCCCTTTGGAGCGGTCACCAGCAGCGTTGCGCACGTAACTGTGATCGTGCCGCCAGCCATCACCGCCAGCCCGGCCTCAACCAATG
Source organism: Verrucomicrobiota bacterium (assembly GCA_049840435.1). Taxonomy (GTDB): domain Bacteria; phylum Verrucomicrobiota; class Verrucomicrobiia; order Limisphaerales; family JADLHS01; genus JADLHS01. Next base: position 6,973 of record JASGKY010000002.1, read on the forward strand.
TGGCGGCGGGGCAAAGCTTCACGCTGACCGTGGCTGCCAGTGGCACCGCGCCACTGAGTTATCGGTGGATGCTGGAAGGCGTCACGATCGCTGGGGCCACCACGACAAACCTGACCATCACAAACGCCCAACTGGCTAACGAAGGCATCTATCGCGTCATCGTCACCAACATCGCCGGAGCTGCGACCAGTTCCGTCGCCCTCCTACGCATCCTGCCAGCAATGCCGGCAATCACAGCGCAGCCGGCTTCCCTGACTGTCGGAGCATCGTCTAATGCCAGCTTCAGCGTTTCGGCCCAAGGCAGCCAGCCCATGAGTTACCAATGGCGCTTCAACGGCCAGTTCATCCCCGGAGCACTCGCGGCGACATATTCCCTGACTAACGTCCAGGCAATGAGCGCCGGTGGCTACACCGTCGTGGTATCCAATGGTTTTGGCAGCATCACCAGCGCCGTAGCCATTTTGACCGTCATCCCCACCCTACCCTATTTCGTCACTCAGCCGGTGGGTTACACCAATGCAGCGGGAACAAACTTCACACTTACTTCCCTTGCGCGCGGCTCTGAACCCATCGCCTACCAGTGGCAGCAGAATGGAACGAATCTCGCCGGCGTCACGCTCACTTCGATGAGTGTCACCAATACGAAATTAAGCGACAGCGGTGTTTACACCGTGCTGGCTTCCAATATCGCCGGAACCTTCCTCAGCGCCGCTGCGAATGTTGCCATCACCGCTGCGCCGCCGGTGTTCGTCGAGCAACCACTCACCACCACTTGGCTCGTTGGGAGCAGCAATGTTGTGAATAGTCGCGCCACCGGTAGCACACCGCTCAGTTACCGCTGGTACTATCAAAGCGCCTTGGTGCTCAACCAGACCAACCGCCAATTCCTCGTCAACCCAGTCACCTTGGCGGCAGCAGGAACTTATTTCGCCGTGGCTTCAAATCAATTCGGCATGGCGACCAGCACGGTTGCGACCATCACCGTCAATCAGACTCCTTTGCTTGCCTCAGGATTATCCAATCTGGTGGTCAGTGCGGGCAGCAGTGTGCTGCTGACGGTCAGCAGCACTGGTAGTCCGCCGCCCACCTTTACCTGGCAATTCAATGGCCTGACCATTCCTGGCGAGACTGGCAGCTCGCTCCTGCTCACAAATTTGCAGCCTGCCCAGTCAGGCTTCTACCGGCTCACCGCAGCCAATGCCAATGGCAGTGTCTCCACCACCAGCCGGGTCAGTGTGCTGGGTCCGCTCGGCCGCGTACTTGCCTGGGGTGACAATTCTGGCGCTCAGACCAACGTGCCGCCGAATGGGAACGACCTCGTGGCCGTGGCGGGCGGGGACTATCATTCCGTCGCCTTGCGGAGCAACGGAACACTCGTCGCCTGGGGTTACAACGGTGATGGCCAAACTACAGTCCCGACCAGTTCCTTGCGCTTTGTCGCCGTGGCTGCAGGCGCTTCCCACAATCTCGCACTTGCCGAAAATGGCAGTGTGATCGCCTGGGGGCGTAATGATTTCGGGCAACGAACTGTGCCCGCCGCCGCCAGCAACAACGTTCTCGCCATCGCCGCCGGCGACGCTCATAGTCTCGCACTCTTGCAACCCGGCACCGTCACTGGTTGGGGGGATAACTCTTTTGCCCAGGTCAGTGGGGGGAACGGATTGACTAGTGTCCGCGCGATTGCCGCCGGACGCATTCATAGCCTCGCGTTACGAAATAACGGCACGGTCACCGGTTGGGGTTACAACGGTTACGGACAAACTTCACCACCAGCAACGCTAACCAACGCGAGCGCCATCGCCGCCGGCTATCTGCACAGCGTGGCGTTATGCTCCAACGGCACGGTGGTGGTTTGGGGCGACAACACCTACGGCCAGACCAATGTCCCGGTCAGTGTCAGCAATGCCGTTGCGATTGCCGCCGGTGATTTCCACACCCTGGCCCGGCTGGCGGATGGCTCCATCATCGGTTGGGGCAACAATGATTACGGCCAGACGACCACGCCAAATCTCACGAGCAACTCCATTGCGATTGCTTCGGGTTATTACCACGGACTCGCGCTCGTGCCGACGCCGATATTGTGGCTCACCAAGTCCGCTAACAAAATGGTGATCAACTGGAGCACCCCCGGCACGCTCCAGTGGGCCAACGCTCCCACCGGCCCCTTCTTTGATATCATCGGCCCGACTGGCTGCTACACGAACAACGATCTGGCCGCCCCGGCCAAGTTCTTCCGTTTGCGACAATAAAAAATCCCCACCATAAGCGATGGGGATCTGAAAAAGAACGTTGCGCTTAGCTCAGATACTCGCGCGGGTCGGTCACCTTGCCGGTGATGGCGCTTGCCGCCACCGTCGCCGGGCTCGCGAGGAACACTTGCGATTCCTTGTCGCCCATGCGGCCGGGGAAATTGCGGTTCGTGGCGCTGATGCACTTGATGCCCGCTTGATTGATGCGGCCAAACGTATCCACCGGACCGCCGAGACAGGCGGCGCAACCGGCGTTTTCCGTCATGCGCACACCGGCGTTTTCAAGGATCTGCCAGATGGTTTCGTTGCCCCAACGCGTGGTCTGCAACTCATGCACGATGTCGGGCGTCGCGGGCACACCAAAGGTATCAATGGAGACTTTCTTGCCGCGCAGCACGCGGGCGAATTCCACGAAGTCGCTCGTCTTGCCGCCAGTGCATGAACCGACGTAAGCGCGGTCCAGCTTCACGTTGCCCATGTCTTTGGCCTTCTTGCGCTGGCCGGGATCGGGATGGCAGGCGACGGTCGGTTCGAGCTTCGACAAGTCCACAACGAGTTCGTAAACGAACTTCTGGTCCTTATCAATTTCTACCGGTTCGTAGCGCGAATGCGTGCCGTTCAACTTCACGCGCGCATCCACGTATTCCGCCGTGCGGGAATCGAACGGGAAGATGCCGTTCTTGCCACCCGCTTCGATGGCCATGTTCGCCACCGTCATGCGGTCGTCCATCGAGAGCGACGCCACGCCCGGACCGTCGAACTGCATCGCACGATACGTTGCGCCGTCAAAACCGATCTCGCCGATGCAATGCAGGATGATGTCCTTCGCCATCACGCCGGGTTGGAGTTTGCCTTCGAGCCGGAAATGCATTGTCTCGGGAACTTTGATGAGCAATTTGCCCGTACCCATGACGAAGCCGGCGTCGGTGTTGCCGATGCCCGTGGCAAATTCGTTGAACGCGCCCGCCATGCAGGTGTGCGAGTCCGTGCCGAAGAGAACTTCGCCGGGACGCGTGTGACCTTTGGCCGGCAATGCCGCGTGGCAAACGCCCGCGTAATTCGAACCGTACTGGCGTTTGAGATTGCCCTTGCTGGCATCGTATTTCCACGTGCCATTCGCATCATCAATGACGTCGTAAAAATAAGGCAACGTCTGCTCACGCGAAAACTCGCGAAGGATGTCCACGTTGCGGTTCGACTTGGAGTCGGCGGTGAAAATGTAGTGATCGGGAATGATGACCACGCGTTGCTTGTCCCAGACCTTGGCGTCCTTGCCGAATTCACGTTTGAACACGCCGATAGTCCCCGGTCCGCACACGTCGTGCGTCATGAGGACATCAGCCTTCACCCAGATGTTGTCGCCAGCCTGCACGGAAGCTTTTCCGGCAGCGCGGGCGAGCAATTTTTCAGTCAACGTCATAGCCGGACCATCGTAGCCGACCTTGACGTTGACTTCAACAGTGCAAAGTGAGTGGTTGAATCAGCCCCCGATACCGGCGTATTCTTCCTCCTGCTTCAAACTCCGGCCCATCAACACGTAATCCCGCGTCACTGCTTTCATGTCCATGACGTAATCAGACAGGTGCATGAGCTTGTTGAAGCCGAGTTGCGCCAGCACCGCCAACGCGATCTTCCGCTCCCCGTTGAGTTCGGCCTCTAGCCGCCGTAACCCGCAATGTTTGGCGATGTCAATCAACTCCGTCACCAACACTTTCGAGACGTCGCGCCCACGATACTCCGGATGCGTAAGCAGTGTGATCAAACCGATGTGCCGTTTCCACCCGCCGCTGCGTTGATGCAACGTCGCCTCGCCGATGACTTTGTTCTTATGCAACATCAACAACGGCAGGTTGCGCTCGAAATCCGGTTGGCGACACCACTGCCGAAATAGCGTTTCATCCGTAATCGGCTGCTTGATGAACAGCCGCTCCTCTTCCGGCACGGCGAGGAAGAATTTGTGCAGCTTCACATCGTCGCGGCGCGCGACCGGACGGACTGTGACCGGCGTGCCGTCGCGAAGTTTGGTTTCGAACGGATACTTGTCGAGCAGGTCAATGAGGAGCATAGGCTTGGCTTTCTGGAAGTTTAGCAAACCACGGATTCGCCCCTCCGGCTAACGCGGAATTGGCAATCACTCACCGGTAATTGCCTGTGCGGCCTCCGGCTGCCGCAACGACTGTCGCAGCAGGAAACCCGCAAGGCCGGTCAACAGAAGATTGCGGCAGAATGCGAAGGCCACCGATTCCAAAAAACGCACCAGCCCGGGCAGACTTTCAGGCCATCCGAAAATTTTAAAATTGTAACAGCCACACGTGATATCGAGACCACGAAACCATGCCTGCCCCGTGGCAATTACAAACAACACCATCAATGCGGTCACACACAAGAGCGCCGTTTGTTGCCAGAGCCCCGCCAGCAAAAGGAGTCCGCAAAGCAACTCCGCCCACGGCAGCACCACTGCCGCCATCTGCAAAGACATTCGCGGCAACGGTAATTGATAGGCGTAAATGGAGCCCAGAAACTCTGTAGGATTCGCCAGCTTCGAGACCGCCGCCCACAGCAACAAGCCCCCGAGCAACCAGCGCATACCACATTCTAATTTTTTACCACATACAATGTTCATGGCCGGGATGGTGGAGCGGGGTTCGCGAGCTCCAGTTGCTGATATTCCTGGTAGCCGCCCGTCATGTAGCGCACCGCCGGCCAATAGAACTCATGCACCAGCCGGCTAGCCACGCGCGCCGATTGCGAACACGCCGTACTGCTGCAATACACGATCACCGTGATGTTTGTCGCCTGTTTGGCGAGGAATGTCTTGAATTCCTCCGGCGGGCTCATCTCCGGCACCGATGTCGCGCCCGGAATATGTCCGGCGTCAAACATCGGCTTGTGCCGTACGTCCATCAACACCGCTTGGTTTGCCGCCACTAATTTCTTTGCCTCCGACCAGTGAATCGGCGTCGGATTTGGCGACGCGGGCGCGGGTTTGACGGAATTCGGATGCGCCGACGCTACGGAAACAGACCATGGAGTTGAAGGCACGTTTGGTTGGGCAACTGGCAACGGGGAGGTCGCCGCCGCCGCGACTTGAACCGGAGCAGGCGCCGGTGGCACAACGGAATTTGTACGCAGTAGCGTTGCGGGCAGCGAATTGGATTCCGCCAAAGTTCGAACTGGCGCAAGCGCCACAGCCGGTTCACCAAACCTTACCCCCATCGGGCTCGCCGCGTTGAACGTGAAACCCAGCACGCTACTCAATCCGACGAGTGCCAACAACTGCAGCAGGACTTGGCGCGAGAAGATGCAATCAGCCGAGTGCTTGCCGCGGTCTGATAGGGAGCGGAGTTCAGACGCCCGAACTGCAGTTTCATGGCGCTTGCGCTGCTTGCTCATTTTCAGCCAAGCCTAGCACGCGCCCAGCGTATCGCAACGAAACTCCAGCTCGCTCACTTGTTCTGGATTGGCGATCACTGACCAGCGCTTGCGGTCATCCCCGGCTCGCGATGCTGTGTTTAACCCGCCAGCACCGGGTAATCCAGATACCCCTTCGGTCCTGCCGCGTAGAAAGTGTCAGCATCCGGCGGATTCAACGGCGCATTTCGGGCAAAGCGGTCGACCAGGTCGGGATTTGCAATGAACGGCTTGCCGAATGCGACCGCATCCGCTTCACCAGTCTGAATTACCTGCTCCGCCATCTCGCGCGTGAAGCCTTCATTGGCGACATATACACCGCCAAATTGTTTCTTCAACTCCGGTCCAAGCCGGGTTGGCCCGACTGATTCCCGCGCGCAAAGAAAGGCAATCTTGCGCCGGCCCAATTCCCGCGCCAGATAGCCGAACGTCGCTGCAGGATCAGAATCCCCCATGTCGTGCGAATCTCCGCGCGGCGCGAGGTGCATGCCCACGCGACCTGCACCCCATACGGAAACCACCGCATCGGTCACTTCAAGCAGGAGGCGGGCGCGATTCTCGACTGCCCCACCGTAATCGTCGGTGCGCTTGTTCGTGCTGTCCTGGAGAAATTGATCGAGCAGATAACCGTTCGCACCATGAATCTCGACACCGTCGAAACCTGCCCTCAGCGCATTAGCCGCTCCGTGTCGATAGGCTTCAATGATACCGGGAATTTCACTTCGCTCGAGCGGGCGCGGTGTGACAAAGGGCCGGTTGGGGCGAAGCAAACGCACATGTCCCTTGGGCGCAATCGCGCTCGGCGCCACAGGCAACGCACCGTCCAAATAAGACGGGTCCGAGACGCGTCCCACGTGCCAGAGTTGCAAAAAGATCTTTCCGCCCGCGTCATGGATGCCCGTGGTGATCTCTTTCCAACCCGCCACCTGTTCTGGCGACCAGATTCCCGGCGTGTTTGGATACCCGACCCCCATCGGAGTCACAGAGGTAGCCTCGCTCAGAATGAGCCCGGCTGCCGCACGTTGCACATAGTAATCGCGCATCATGGCATTGGGGACACGTCCCGCACTGGCGCGACATCGTGTCAGGGGCGCCATGAAAACACGATTGGCTAGTTTCAAATCTCCGAGCGAAAGCGGCTCCAGCAGTTTCAGTTTTGCACTCATTCGGGCCACACATTAGGGGCAAATCCCTTTTGCGCAAACTTTGTGTCCGGCTCGAAAGTTCCCGCCACGATGATCGACAATTCAAAAATGGTCGCCTTCCGCAAAGAGCACCTGGCGTTCAGGCAAAACCACGCTGGGCGCAGGCAACGCCTCACCTGCTGGTCCCCCCAGTCCAAGCGATTCATTGATTTGATGACCTTTATTGCTGGAACGGCGACAAAGCTGGGAGGCGACAGGGGCATCCGTGTTAATCTGCCCGAAATAGGCTTGTAATCGAGTCGCAGGGTGAATTAGAACTCAGTTAGTCCCGCCCGCCCCTCGCCATGCATATGGGTATGCGTGGCGTCTAATTCGGCGAGACCTTAAGCCTAACAAAAACGTATGAAACCAACTAAAGAATACCGTCTGTTACTAGGACTGGCTGCATCCTCAGCGCTGTTGCTCCACCCCGTCAGCGCCGCAGTGCCCACCAGCTACAACATTGGCAGCTTGGGCGCAGCGGGCGATGGCACTCACGTTAACAACGTGCTGGTTTATCAGGCTGGCGCAGTAAGTGTCGGACCAGATTATGCGACGACTTACGATGGCGCCGGGGCGCATACAACGGTTCCTTTCAACGCTGCGCTGAATCCAGCTGCGGGCAGTCCCTTCACAATTGAGTTTTGGGCCAAGCCCCAAGCTTCGGATAACGACGATTGCCCGGTGTTCAATCGGGTCTCATCGGGGAATCGCTCCGGCTGGGCGTTCTTCCAGCGAGACGCCGCAACGGGTTGGAACTGGCGCCTGTACAATGGCAACGGCAGTGCGGTAGGTTGGGATCTCACGGGCGGCACGGCAACGTTGGATGCTTGGAGTCACGTGGTCGGCGTGTGGGACGGGACGACCGCCAAACTTTACGTGAATGGTGTGGACACCGGCGCTGCTAATACGGGCGCCGGCGGTTATGCTGCGAGCACGGCGGCCATCTTTTCAGTGGGCGCTTATGACACGGGGGGCACCGCATGCACCGGTTCGGTCGATGAAGTTGCATTCTACCCGACAGCATTGACCGACATACAAATCCAAGCCCATTACAATGCGGCGTTGAGCCCCGTGCCCGGCACCTATTACCGCTCGGTAATATTGGCCGATGGCGCTTCGCTGTATCTGGATCAGAACCCGTTGCAGAACTGGACCGCTTACAATGTTGGCAGCGTGGGGGCAGCGCTCAACGGCACGAATTCGCCTGATGTCCTCATTGACCAACCGGGCGCTATCGCGGCGCCGATCGGCGCAGGAGCAGATCATTCATCGTATTATAACGGCGCAGTGGGGGGCTCGGTGGGATCGCATACGACGATTGCCTATAATGCCGCATTGAATCCAGCTTCGAGCAACCCGTTCACCATTGAGTTCTGGGCCATGCCTCAAGCATCCGATAACGACGATTGTCCGTTGTTCAATCGCGTCACGGCGGGAAATCGTTCTGGCTGGGCGTTCTTCCAGCGCGATGCCGCGACGGGTTGGAACTGGCGCTTGTATAACGGCAACGGCAGCACGGTGGGATGGAATCTCACGGGCGGCACCGCAACGTTGGATGCCTGGAGTCACGTGGTCGGAGTGTGGGACGGCTCTAGTGCCAAACTTTACGTGAATGGCGTGGACACCGGCGCCGCCAACTCAGGCGCGGGTGGCTATCTCTCCAGCACCGAAGCGATCTTCTCCGTCGGTGCTTATGATGTCGGTGGAAGTGCGAGCACTGGCTTCATCGATGAAGTCGCTTTCTACGGCACCGCGTTGAGCGCCGCCCAAATCCAAGCCCACTACAATGCGGCGACTAACCTTGTTTCCGGCGCTTACAATGCGCTGGTTCGCGGTGACGGGGCGCGGCTTTATTTGGATCAGAACCCACCGGCGGTCAGCATCACCAAAACAGGCGCCACCCCGACCGTTACGTTCACCGGGATTCTCAGCCAATCATCCGATCTGACCGCACCGGTTTGGTCAACGTCGTGGACTAATTTGCTGACCACGAGTCCATACACACTGCCGGGAACAGCGGCAGGCCAATTGTATTTCCTCTCCCATCGATAAACCGAATGGGTTGATTGGTTGCCATTACCTGCCTTCCGCTCCGCTAAATGGCAAAACGGAACTATTCAGTGCCCCCACGCATTTGCTGATGCGTTGGGGGCTTTTGATTTTTGGCCTGCCCTAAATTGCCGATGGAATCCACGCGCTGAATTGGATTCTATGTCACCGCAAAAAATTGAGGCCGGTGACCCGTGGTCAGCCAGCCTCAATTGCTAATAAAAGCGGCAGGGGATGCCTTGCCGCAGGAGATTTATCAATATCGCGGCACTTTGGAATCGATCTCCTCACTCCAGGCGGTGATACCGCCTTTGACGCTCTTGAGGTATTTGAAGCCCTGTTGCCGCAGGAAGTTCAACGCCTTCAACGAGCGCACGCCGGCTTTGCAGTGCAGATAGTATTGCTGGTTCGGATCGAGTTCCGTGAAGCGTTCGTTGATCTGGCTCAACGGCAGCAACGGTACGCCTTCCACTTTCGCGATCTCGTATTCGTCCGCTTCGCGCACGTCAATGACCTTGATGCCGAGCTTCGGATCATCCAACGCCTTCTTCATGTCCTGCACGGTGACCTCATCGGGATTGCCGACGGGTTCGGCAGGCGCGGGTTGGATGCCACAGAATTGATCGTAATCGATCAGCTCCTTGATCGTCGGGTTATCGCCGCAGATCGGGCACGCGGGGTCGCGGCGCAACTTGAGTTCGCGGAACTTCATGTCGAGCGCGTTGAACAAGAGCAGGCGGCCAGTCATGGACGTGCCTTTGCCGAGCGCGAGTTTCAAGATTTCCGTCGTCTGGATGCAACCGATGATGCCGGGCAACACGCCGAGCACGCCGCCTTCCGCACAACTCGGCACCATGCCGGGCGGCGGCGGTTCGGGATACAGACAGCGATAGCACGGTCCGCCGAGATGCGGCGCGAACACGCTAGCCTGACCTTCGAAGCGGAAGATGGAGCCATAGACGTTCGGCTTCTTGAGCAGCACGCAAGCGTCGTTGGTGAGGTAGCGCGTCGGGAAATTGTCCGTGCCGTCCACGACGATGTCGTAGGGGCGGATGATGTCGAGCGCGTTGCCGGAATTGATCGCGGTGTTGTGGATGACCACCTCGCACGTTGGGATTGATGCCACGAATCGTTTCCTTCGCCGACTCCGCTTTGGAACGTCCCACGTCCGCGTCCGTGTGGAGAATCTGGCGTTGCAGATTGGAATAATCCACGGTGTCGAAATCCACGATGCCGATCTTGCCGATGCCCGCTGCCGCGAGATACATGGCGATGGGCGAGCCAAGCCCGCCCGCGCCGATGCATAGGACGCTGGTGGCTTTGATCTTCTTTTGCCCGGCCAGACCGACTTCCGGCAGGATCAGGTGCCGCGAGTAGCGACGGATTTCTTCGTTGTTCAGGCTCATAAAATGTATACAGGTCGAATCGAGTGGGATTCGAGTGTGTCAGCGTAGGGGAGATTGCGGAGAAATCAAGCCGGGGCGTGGGCGTAAAAAGGCGTTATCGACCTATCAATCGAAGAACGAGCCGACCAACGCCCCCAGCGCTAGCGTGATGGCATTTTCGCGCGGGCTGTAATCGTAGGAAGAATACCGCCCATGGTCCTGCATGGCGGCAGCCTGCTTCGCGGCCTCAAGTTCGCGCCGCTTCTGTTCCAGTTGCTCCATCTCTTTAGCCCGCGCCACATCCATGCCGCCAGCGGCGATGAACTTCACGATGCGATGCAGCTCGTCTTTGTCGAACCACGTGCCGTGTGGCTTGCAGACGTCCACGATGACATTCGAGCACTTGGCGAAATTGATGCGATGCATGAGCTGCTTGCACACCGGGCAAGGGATGTAGCGCACCCGCTCCGGCGCTAATTGCGCGTCGGAAAGAATGTTCGAAGCATCGCCTAGAATGCTCACCTGCCGTTCGCGATCCGTGCAGATCTGATGCAACGCCACGGTATCCACCCACAGCCCCTCGCACACCGGACACTCGCGCATGGTGCTCGCGCCCAGTGTGACCTCTTTGGTATTCACGCGACAGCGCGGGCAGATGCAGGAAGTATCAGCGGGTTTCTCAATGCGCTGCACTTCCATGCCGCAATGGGAACAAAACTTCGCACCGCGAAAGATCATCCCGAAGCACGATGGACACGCCACCGTGGCGAGCCGCGAGTTGCAATGCTCGCAGCGCGTCGCCTCGGAAGTCGTCGCCGCACCGCAATTGGGACAGTTCAACGCATGTGCTGCCATGCCATTGAAATTCTCCGCGCGCCGAAGTTTTCGCAAGCGCAGACTCGCACGAAGTCATTACATAATTCCGCAGAAATTATTCTTCACAGCCTTACCCGATGTGACAATGATACGCCAACGAAAGGCAAACTATGGGTCTGATGGATTACTTAAGAACGCAGTTCCTCGAAATCATCCAATGGCAGGACGATTCCCGCGACACGCTTTCGTGGCGCTTCCCGGACGAGGACAAGGAAATCAAACGCGGCGCGCAACTCATCGTACGCGAATCGCAGGCCGCGCAATTCATCTACCTCGGCCAGTTCGGTGACACGTTCGGCCCGGGCAAACATTATCTCACCACGGACAACATCCCGATCCTCTCCACGCTCAAGGGCTGGAAGTACGGCTTCGAATCGCCGTTCAAAGCCGACATCTACTACGTCAACACGCGCCTGTTCACCGGTAACAAGTGGGGCACAGCGAATCCCATCATGCTGCGCGACCAGGATTTTGGAATCGTGCGCGCGCGGGCTTACGCCACATTCGATTTCAAGGTGGTGGACGTGAAAACGTTCCTCAAGGAAGTTGCCGGCACAGACGATCATTTCCGGCTCGATGAATTTGCCGACACCATGCGCTCGCGCATCGTCAGTGTGTTTACCGATGCGCTCGCGTCGTCCAAAGTGCCCGTGCTTGATGTGGCATCACGCTACTCGGAACTTGGCGACGCTCTGTTGCCCGCCATCAACCCGCAGGTCACGACCAAATACGGCATCGAGATCAGCAGCTTCATTGTCGAGAACGTGTCTGTCCCGCCGGAAGTGGAACAAGCGATTGACAAACGCAGCAGCATGCAGGCGATTGGCAACCTGAACGACTACGTGAAGTTCCAGATGGCGGAATCCATAGGCAAGAGCGGTGGTGAAGGCGGCAACATGGCCAACACCGCCGCCCAACTCGGTGCTGGGCTGGCCATGGGACAACAATTCGTTGCAGCATTAGGAGCGCAACAAACAACGCCCGCTGCTGCTCCAACCAGCGCTACCGCGCCTGCCGCAGGAATTCCCGAACTGCTGGGCACACCCGACATCGCCCGAGTCTTGGGTGTCAGCGAAGCTGACGTGCTGGCCACGCTCGAAAAGGGCGAACTCAAAGGGAAGAAGATCGGCTCAACGTGGCGTGTAACACGTGCGGCGTTGGATGAGTTTCTGAAGAATTAAAGCACGTCGCCTTGGCATGAATCAACCGGACGCTGAAGCCGAATTAGGCTGGCGGCTTTACCTTTGGGCTAGGGAAAGCATTACTCGCGAAGTGGTGGAAGACTTTCCCTTGCTGAGATTGTGTCAACACGAACGGCGAATCTCTTGTCGTCTTGCGTGGATAGCAGAGCTTCCCGAAAGCCAGCGTCTTCCAGTTTGTCTGGCTCTTGTGAAATGCGCCAACCGGCCGGCCTTGGGAAAGCGTGAGCAATTAACTGAGCAAGATGAAGAGGTTCTCAATTGGGCTGATGAAGCTTACTTGAGATTTCACGACGCATTACCCCCTACCCCAGACACTGACCGAAGCTGCTCAACATTTATCAAAGGAGATCTGAGACGTGGCCGCGACCTGATCATTGAGAGTATGGATCAGGTTCTGGGAACACCCTCAAAGCGCTCGGCAAAGATGCTCTGGTATGTTCACCTGCATGGAGAATGGATTCACAAATGCATCATCAAACTCCGCAGTCCGCATTGCTCAGGAATGGTCGAATGCCAAAACTTTCTTTGGCGCTCTGATTTCAATTTTCACACACAACCGGACGACATAATCCAAAACATCAATGTGCTGGGAAGACTCGGTGTTGGCACTTGGGGACTGCCATTAGTCAGCAGCAGCCAAGAGCAGTTATCTGCAAAAGCTGTAACTGCAATCGCACGTCATTTTGCAAACGCAGTCCCATCCTTGGTTCAAGGCCTCCAGAAGAACCATTGATTAAGCAATTCGAACATGCCCGACCAGCCACCCATCATCAACGAAACCATTGCTCAGAAGAAATTCTCCTGCCCCGCGTGCGGGGCAGCGGCGGAGTGGAATCCTACCAAGCAATCGCTCGTCTGCCCGTTCTGTGGCACGACTTCGCCGGCACAGGTGGAACTCAATGCCTCGGGCGAGCAGGTCATAAAAGAACACGATCTGGTCGCGGCCATTCGCGGTATCCCCGATGACAAGCGCGGCTGGCAGGCGAAGAAGACTTCCGTCAAATGCCAGAGTTGTCAGGCCATCTCGGTGTTTGATCCCGAACGCGTCGGGCAACGCTGTAATTTCTGCGGCTCGGCGGCGCTCGTTCCCTACGAGGAAATCAAGGAAGCGTTCAGCCCGGAAAGTCTGCTGCCCTTCAAGATCAGCGAGACGCAGGTGCGTGACAGCATCCGTCGCTGGTATGGCAGCCGATGGTTCGCACCAAACAAACTCAAGAACGCCGCGCTCACCGACACGGTCAAGGGACTTTACATCCCTTACTGGACCTTCGACGCACAAGTCCACGCGGATTGGACGGCGGAGTCGGGTTATTACTATTGGGACACGGAGAGCTACACTGATTCGCAGGGCAAACGCCAGACGCGGCAGGTGCGCAAGATTCGTTGGCAATGGTCCTCCGGCGCACTGAACCATTTCTTCGACGACGAGCTAGTCTCCGCCTCGCGCGGTGTGAATTCCGAGTTGCTGTCGAAAGTGGAACCATTCCCCACCAAAGAACTCTCCCCCTACAACGCAGGCTTTCTTTCCGGCTGGGTGGTGGAGCGCTACCAGATTGACCTCGTGAGCGCCGCCAAACGTGCTCGCGAAATGATGGACGGCAAAATGTATTCCCTGTGCGGCTCGCAAGTGCCCGGCGACACTCATCGCAACCTGAGCGTGGATTCGGATTACTCGCGCCAGACATTCAAGCACATCCTCGCGCCCGTGTGGTTGCTCACCTACAACTACGGCCCACGCACCTTCCAAGTCGTCATTAACGGCTTCACTGGCACGATCGCAGGCAAGTATCCCAAGAGTTGGGTGAAAATTTTCTTCGCCGTGCTGGGCGGGCTCATCGTGGCAGGAATCATCGCCTTGATTGTGAGCAAGCACTGACCCGTTAATCGGACGCGCAACCTTCGACCTCCGCTGCTTCCAAGAACTGACGCAACACCTTGACGCGCGGTTCAGCTAGTTTGCGGGCGGCGGGCAGCTTGAGTTGACCGGGCAAAACCTCGGCGTTCTTTCGCAGCACGCGCAAGGCATCAGGAAAGGTATGAAACCGCGTGTCGCGCCCGATCTTACAAACAGTACGCAACACTGTCACTGCACCGAGTTGCTCCAAGATGTCCGCATCACGAAGAATGATTGCCTCAATGGTCACTGGATTATCCTGCGGTTGATGCGTGCGGATGGCTTCGACGACGGCGGGAATTTTTTCGACAGGAAAACCAAACTGCTTGAGCAACCCCGGCGTCCGCTGCATTGCGTAAGCTACGTTATCCCACTTGGCCAACGCCGCGGGATCTTCAGGACGGTGACCAACAAACACGCCAAGATCATGCAGCCACACTGCGGCGAAGACGATGTCGTCATCGTAGACCTGCCCTGCGCCAACTTCCCGCGTCAGCGCATAGAGGCGAGGCTGATGGCTGAACTTGTCCACAGGCTTCGCTTGTTCGCGGATGTAAGCCACGAGCGCGTCGCGAAAGCCGGGTGAGGTCACAGGCATCAGGCTTTGGCGGAGAATTCCAGCACCGCCGTGGCGCAACGGGCGCACAACGTCGGATGCGCGACGTTCGAACCGACATCGGTTTCCCAATGCCAACAGCGTTCGCATTTCTGGCCGTCGGCTTTGCTGACCGTGGCGAACACGGTTTCATTGCCGCCATTAGCGAGTTCGACTTGTGAAACGTTCAGCAATTCGCGCAATGAATCCAGATTAAGCCGCGCGTCTTCGAGCAACACGCCCTTGCCGTTCACGGTCAATTTGGCTTCGAGCGATTTGCCGATCTGCTTGGCCTGGCGGGCTTTTTCCAATTCGGGCAACGCGAGTTCGCGCAGCACGAAGAGATTTTTCCACGCTTCCACTTCAGTTTCTTTGCGCACCAAGCCACCGGTTTTCCACGCGGAGACGTGGACGCAAGCGGCGGGTTTTCCGGGAATGAATTCCCATGCTTCGTCCGCCGTGAACGCAATGACAGGCGAGAGCAACTGACTCAGTCCCGTCACCAGTCGATACAACGCGGTCTGTGTCGAGCGGCGGCGCGGTGAATTGGCCGCATCAGTATACATGCGGTCCTTGATAACGTCGTGATAGATCGAGGACAACTCCACCGCGATGAACTGGCTGAGCTTCTGGTAAACGACGTGGAACTCGGACTTGTCGTAGGCGGCGATGACGTCGGCTTCGATCTTGGCGAACTCGCCGAGAATCCAGCGGTCCAAGCCGGTGAATTGTTCGTCAGCTACGGCGTGCTTCGCGGAATCGAAGTCGTAGAGGTTTGAGAGTTGATAGCGCAACGCGTTGCGAATCCCGCGATACGTTTCGCCGACCTTGTTGATGCGTTCCTCGCTGACAACAATGTCGTTGCGGAAATCCTGCGACGCGACCCAGAGTCGCACCACATCCGCGCCGTATTTCTTCACGTACGCCTCAGCGGTCTGCGGTTTCTCGTAACCACCTTGTTTGCTCTTGGAAATCTTTTCGCGGTCGGCATCCACCATGAAGCCGTGCGTCAACACGGTCTTGAACGGCGCCGCGCCATTGCCCGCGAGCGACAACAACAGCGACGATTGAAACCAACCGCGATGCTGGTCGCTCCCTTCGAGATACATGTCGGCTTGGAATGCCTTGTCCTTGCCGGCGATTTCTTTGCGCCGCGCGATGACTGAACGCGACGATGAACCGGAGTCAATCCACACGTCGAGCGTGTCGTTGGACTTGGCGACAGCATCTGCGCCTTTCCAATCCTTCGGCTTCACTGCGGCCCAGAGTTCAGCGACGGATTTCTCAAACCACACGTTCGAGCCGTGTTGTTCGATCAAGGCGGCGGCGTTGCGAACGATCTGCGCGTCGAGGATGGCCTCGCCCTTCGCGTCATAAAACGCTGGGATCGGCACGCCCCACGTGCGTTGACGGCTGATACACCAGTCGGGACGCGATTGCACCGCGCCCTTGATGCGATTAACGCCCCAGTCGGGAATCCAACTCACGCGATCGATCTCACCGAGCGCCTGTTTGCGGAATTCGTTGTGATCAATCTTGATGAACCACTGATCCATCGCGCGGAAGATGATCGGCGTCTTGCTGCGCCAGCAATGCGGGTAGCTGTGATGATAATTCTCCTGATGCAGCAGCGCCTTACGGACGCGCAACTCGTGCAGCACGGCTTCATTCGCATCGCTCTTACCATGCTTGGCGAGCGTGGATTTGCCGAGCATCTCCGCGGGGAATTGCTGCTCGACCGGCAGGTCGTTCGTGTAAGCGAGCGCGCCGTCGTCGTTGACGGGGGAATAGATCGGCAGGCCATTGGCGCGACCGATATTGTAGTCGTCCGTGCCGTGCCCGGGCGCGATATGCACAAAGCCCGTGCCCGTGTCATTCGTGACGAAGTTATCGCCGGGGAAAAGTTTCCCGGTGCGATTGCAGAACGGGTGTTGATACTCGACAGACTTGAGATGCTCGCCATCGAGGCTGCGGATGATCTGGTAATCCTGCCAACCGCATTTCTCGGCGATGCCCGAGAGCAACATGGCGGACACGATGAATTGTTCCTCGCCCACCTGCACCAGCGAGTAGCTGAACGTGGAGTTGTAGGCGACCGCGAGGTTCGCGGGCAACGTCCACGGCGTCGTCGTCCAGATGACGATGCTCACACCAGGGCGACCGACGACGGGGAACTTCACAAACACGCTCTGGCTGACGTGATCGGCGTATTCGACTTCCGCCTCCGCCAGCGCCGTGCGTGCCGGGATGCTCCAGTAAATCGGCTTTTTGCCGCGATAGACGAAGCCCTTCTCGACGATGTCTGCGAACAAGCGCAGTTCGTCGGCTTCGTATTCCTTGTTCAGTGTGAGATAGGGATTTTCCCAATCGCCGAGCACGCCGAGGCGTTTGAATTGGGTGCGCTGGAGATCAATGTATTTGCGCGCGTAGGTATCGCAGGCTTTGCGGATGGTCGCAGCATCGGCGCTCGTGTCGCCGGCCTTGCGCATCTCGGACGTGACCTTGAACTCGATCGGCAGCCCGTGACAATCCCAGCCCGGGATGTAGGGCGCGCTTTTGCCGCGCAAGGTCTGATACTTGATGATGATGTCCTTGAGAATCTTGTTCAGCGCCGTGCCGATGTGGACATCGCCGTTGGCGAAGGGCGGGCCGTCGTGCAGGACGAATTTCTCAGCATCCTTACGCGCGGCCTGGATCTGCGCGTAGAGATCAGCGGCTTCCCACTTCTTGAGACGTTCGGGTTCGCGCGTCACGAGGTCGGCCTTCATCGCGAAGTCCGTGCGCGGGAGATTGAGTGTGTCTTTGTATTCCATCGCTATTTAGGAGCGCAGACGGTAGCAAACCGTTGGCGTACGAGTCAAACGCCCGGGGGAAGGATTTTCACAGTGCACTGCCCGGAATATGACTTCTCGCCAGTTGTCTTGCGGCGCCAACCGGTTCATGCTGGCCGGGTGAATCGCCCTGCTCTGCTCTGGATCGCCACATTGTTGGCTGTGGTCGGCTTTGCCAACATCACTGTGGCTCAAAGCGACCTGCGTCCGGTGGAATTGCGCTGCGAATACGCTGCCAATCCCCTCGGCATTGATATCGCGCAACCACGACTTTCTTGGAAACTCGCCAGCCAGCAACGCGGCCAACGGCAGAATGCCTATCAAATTCATGTGTTTTCCCGCGCCGCATTGGAGGCAACCAACAAGACTCCAGATTTGTGGGACAGCGGCAAGGTCAACTCAGACGAAACGATCTTGATCCGCTACGCGGGCAAAGAACTCGCCGCGTCACAACAGGCATTCTGGACCGTGCGCGTTTGGGATCAGAACGGCCAGCCGTCGAAGTGGACGGATTTCCAGACTTGGACGATGGGCTTGGTAGGGACAAATGATTTGAAAGCAGCGTGGATTTGCGCCCCAGCGACCACCGAGTCCTTATTACTGCGCAAAGAATTCATCGTTAAACCCGGATTTCAACGCGCCATCGCGCACGTCACCGGACTGGGCCAATACGAGATGTCGCTCAATGGCAAAAAGGTCGGCGCTGACCTGCTCTCGCCCGGCTGGACGGATTACAACGATACCATCCTTTACGACACGCACGACATCACCGCGCAACTTCGCAAAGGTGCGAACGCTGTCGGCCTCACGCTTGGCAACGGCATGCATCACGTCGAACGACGGAATCGCTTCGCGAAGTTCACCGGCTCGTTCGGGCCGCAACGCGCACTTTGCCAGATTGAACTCCAATACGCCGACGGCACGAAGGAATTCGTTGTGACGGATAAATCGTGGCGTGTGCATCCGGGCGGCGTCACTTATAACAGCATCTACGGTGGCGAAGATTTCGATGCGCGGCTTTATCCCAAAGGCTGGAATGAACCCGGCTTCAAAAATCAATCATGGCAAGACGCCGTCGAAGTAGTGCGGCCCGCCAGCAAACTGCGCGGACACAGCGTCGCGAGTGAGCCTTTGCGCGAGATCGAATTCAACCTGCCCTTCAGCGAGCAAAAACTTTCCGACACGGTGAGCGTTTTCGACTTCGCACAAAATGCCAGCTACATTCCACGCCTCCGCGTCAGCGGACCAGCCGGCAGCACAGTGCGTTTGATTCCTGCCGAAGTCATCAATGCCGACGGCTCGATCCAACGCAGCACCATGGGCAGCACGAACCGCGGTATCTCCTGGTGGCAATACACGAAGGCCACAGACAAGACGGAAGAATGGTTTCCGCAGTTCTATTACGTAGGCTGCCGTTACTTGCAGGCGGAGTTAGTGCCGGCAAAGCCGAAAGGCAAGTTGCCCAAGATTGATTCGCTCGAAGGCGTCATCGTTCATTCAGCGCCACGCCCACCGGCGAATTCGAGTGCTCCAACCCGTTGCTCAATCGCATCCGCTACCTCTTACGCTGGGCGCAACGCGCGAACATGGTTTCGGTCCTGACTGATTGTCCGCATCGCGAAAAGCTCGGTTGGCTCGAGCAATATCATCTCAACGGCCCGGCCATCCGTTATGAATTCGATATGGCGCGCATGTTCACCAAAGGCATGAACGACATGGCCGATGCGCAGACGGATACCGGCCTCGTCCCGAACATTGCGCCCGAATACACCGAGTTCAAAGGCGCGTTCCGTTCGTCGCCGGAATGGGGCAGCGCCTTCCTCATCGTGCCCTGGCAGCAATATCAATTTAACGGCGACCTTGATCTGTTCCGCACGCATTACGCGGACATGAAACGCTACTTCACCTATCTCGAAAATTCCGCCAACAACCACATCATCCACCTGAGCCTCGGCGATTGGTTTGATCTTGGCCCGAAGAAATCCGGCGCATCACCGAACACACCGCCGCCCGTCACCGCCACCGCGTTTTACTATCATGATGCGTGGATTCTCTCCCAAGCTGCCGCGCTGCTGGGCAAAACTAATGAAGCCCAGGAATTCGCCGCCAAAGCGGAGACAATCCGGCGCGCATTCAATGAGAACTTTTTTGATGCGACGAAGGGGACTTATGCCACTGGCTCGCAGTGTGCCAACGCCCTTCCGCTGGTGTTCGGCATCGTTGAGGCCGCCAACAGCAACGCCGTGCTTGCCTCACTCGTCAAAGATGTCGAAGCGCGCGATACGCAGATGACTGCGGGTGATGTCGGTTATCGTTTCCTGCTGCAAGCCCTCGCGCAGAGCGGGCGTTCGGACTTGGTTTATCGCATGATCAATCAGGACGAGAAACCCGGCTACGGCTACATGCTCAAGAAGGGCGCGACGAGCCTGACCGAAGCATGGGATGCCAACCTCACCACGTCACACAATCACTTCATGCTCGGCCACATCACGGAATGGTTTTACAAAGATCTCGTGGGAATTGATTGCGACCCAGCCGGCCCCGGCTTCAAGCGCATCATCATTAAACCCACACCCGTCGGCGATCTAACTTGGGCCAAGGCCAGCTATGATTCAGCGCGCGGAAAAATCTCCAGCCACTGGAGACGGGACGGAGAAAAATTCACGCTGGAAGTGGAAATCCCGCCGAACACCGCTGCGACTGTCTATGTCCCCAGCAAACCGGAGGGGACTGTGAGTGAAGGCGGCCAACCGCTAGATCAAGCCGTGGGGGCGAAATTACTGCGGGCCGAGCCGGGATATAAAGTCCTCGCGATCGATCTGGCCGCTACAGCTTTGAGTCTCAATTCTGAGCTTTCTTTGCCTCGGCTTCAGCCTTAGCCACCGCTTGTTTGGCTTCCCATTCCTTGATGGCCTTTTCCACTTCGTGACCGTTGGCATTCAACATGGCGTTGATGCTTTCCTTATGTTTTTGGAAAATGGCCGTCTTTTCATCCGCACTGCCGCCGTCCATGGCCTCCTCACGTGCGGCCTTGAGCAATTCCAGAATCTTCGCCTTCTCCGCGTCTGTCAGCTTCGGCACGATTTCGCAATACGCGTCATACGTCACCTTAACCTTGTTGTAAGTCATCCGGTCTTTGACTTGTTCCACCTGGGCTGGGGTCAGCTCAGCGGCAAGGCGGGAAAGAAAATGATCGTGCAACTGCTGCGAAAGAATTTTCAACACTGCGCCGCGGTTCGTTTCCGCGCCCGGAGCATTCTTGCTCAATGATTGGAACATTGTGTCGAGCGCCTCATCACGAGCCCGAAGTGAACGGTACTGCGCGATAATCGAGTCTTTGACCCGACCGATCTTGGTTTCATCTTTCAGGTCCAGCATTTTCAAAATGTCATCCGCGCGCTTGGTGATATTGGCGGTATAAACCTGCTCCAATTCCGCCGCTGTAAACGGAGCAGTGCGTTCTGAATCTTCGGCAAACGAAGCCAGCGCGACTCCCAACGACAGGACCATACCTGTAAGCAAAGCTTTGTGGTTCATGGGCAAATCGTAGCACTGCCAAATTGGCCGTCCACCGGAATTTTTCCTGCTTAGGTCACCCTGAAACTCGTTAAGTCATGTAGCCAATTTGGGCTGGTTGACACTCCGCCATCGGGTTGTCCAAGCTGGTGAATCATGAAATCAACTGCCGCTACGTTGTTGTGCCTGACCGCCCTCAGCCTCCATGCCGCCTCGGACTATCCGGTGCAACCTGTTCCCTTCACCGAAGTCCAGCTCACCAGCGGCCTGCTGGCAAACCGTCAGGCCACCAATGCTACCGTCACGATGCCATTTGCATTCGAGCAATGCGAATCTTCCGGGCGTATCAAAAACTTCGATCTCGCCGCCGAAGTCATGAAACGGCGCGCGGCCGGCGAAACCAATTTCCAGATCAAACCGCCCACCCAATACCCCTTCGACGATTCGGATGTCTATAAAGCCATCGAAGGCGCGGCATTTTGTCTGACCACGAAGCCGGATGCCACGGTGCAAGCCCAGTTGGAAGGCATCATCGCCCGCATTGCTGCCGCACAGGAACAGGATGGCTATCTCTACACATGGCGCACCATGCACCCGGACAGCCCCGCGACATGATTGGATCAACCAACAGCGCTGGCTCAACGACCCAAAACTCAGTCACGAACTTTACAACCTCGGCCATCTCTACGAATCCGGCGTCGCGCACTATCGCGCCACCGGTTCACGCTCACTTGCTCGACATCTGCCTCAAGAGCGCAGAGTTGATTGAAAAAGATTTCGGCGACCACCAAACCGCGTATTGCGCCCGGCCACGAAATCATCGAGATGGGACTCGCCAAACTTTACCGCGAGACTGGCGATACCAAGCTGGCTCGACCTCGCCAAATTCTTCCTCGATGTGCGCGGCCAAGGCAGTGAATACAGTCAGGACCACAAACCCGTCGTGGACCAAGACAAGGCCGTCGGTCACGCCGTGCGCGCCAACTATCTCTACAGCGGCATGGCGGACGTCGCTGCGCTCACGGGTGACCAGCGTTATCTCGAGGCCATCAGCCAGATTTGGGAAAACGTCGTGGATACGAAGCTGCATCTCACCGGCGGCTGTGGCGCGCGCGCCAACGGCGAAGCTTATGGCGACGATTACGAATTCCCCAACCGTTGCTACAATGAAACCTGCGCCGCCGTCGCATTTCTATTCTGGAATCATCGCATGTTCCTTATGACCGGCGACGCCAAATACATGGATGTCTTCGAGCGCTCGCTCTACAACGGCGTCCTCAGCGGTGTTTCGCTGTCCGGCGATCGCTTCTTCTACCCGAATCCGCTCGAATATGATGGTCAGGCCAAAAACAACCATGGCCATGCCGGCCGCGCGCCGTGGTTCGGCTGCGCCTGCTGTCCGCCCAACGTCCTTCGCACGCTCGCCTCGCTCGGCGATTACGTTTATGCGACGCAAGGCGATAAACTGTTCGTGAATCTCTACGCTCAAGGCAATGCCACCGCGACGGTTTCTGGAAACAAGGTGAAGCTCGGGCAAACCACCGAATACCCGTGGGACGGCAAAATCAAACTCCGCGTCTCGCCCGAGAAATCCGCCACGTTCACGGTGAATGTCCGCATCCCCGGCTGGGTCGAAGGCAAACCGCTCCCGAGCGACCTTTACACCTACGACGACGCGACGCCGGCAAAGTGGTCGTTGCTTGTGAACGGGAAGAAAATTTCCGCTGCACCACAGCATGGCTTCGCCGCCATCACCCGCGAATGGAAAGCTGGCGACGAAGTCACGCTCGACTTCCCGATGCCCTTCCGCCGCGTCACCGGCAACGCGAAGATTGCCGCCACGAAAAATCAGGTCGCCCTCGAACGCGGTCCGATCGTCTATGCGTTTGAAGGCGTGGACAACGACGGCACAGTGTTTGATACCGTTTTGCCTACCGACGCGAAGATCAAACCTGAGTATCGCGCCAATTTCCTTGGTGGCGTCACCGTGTTGAACATCACCAAGGCCCAACGCGTCTCGGTGGACAAAGCTGGCAAACGCGTCACCAAGACCGCCAAGCTCACCGCGATCCCCTACGCCGTCTGGGCAAATCGCGGCCTCACCCCGATGGCCGTCTGGCTCGCCCGTGATGTCGCCACCGCGCGTCCAATCCAACCGCCCACCATCGCGTCGCAAGCCAAGGTCACCGCTTCCTTCGCTCGTGCCGGGATGAATCTTGCCCCCATCAATGATCAGCTCATGCCGCAAAATTTCACCGATGGCTTCGCGCCCACGTTCGATTTCTGGCCGCACAAAGGCACGAGCGAATGGGTTCAATTTGAATTCAAGCAACCCGCCAAGGTGAGTTCCGCGCGCGTTTCGTGGTTTGACGACACGGGCACAGGCGAATGTCGCTTACCTGTCTCGTGGCGCATCACCTATCGCGATGCCGATAACAACTGGAAGCCGGTGACCAACCCTTCCGAATACGCGATCAAGAAGCGAGACCCCGTCCGCGTCATGTTTGATCCAGTCACCACGAAATCGCTGCGTCTGGAAATCGAACTCACCAAAGATTTCAGCACCGGCCTTTACGAGTGGGAAGTGGAATAACTACGGCAACTTGCCGAAATAAAAACTCACGCGTCCCGAGTATTCACCCAGCCCCACGTTTGGCTGGCTTTGCGGGCCGCTGGCTGCGGCATCCTTGAACTTCGTGCCGATGGGCGGGATGGCGTGCAGGAAACCCAACCCGCACTGCGGCAGGTTTACCTTCGTCTTGCCGATAAGTTTGTCCGGCGGTTGCTCCGGCGTGAGCACCTGCACGAACGGAATATTCTCCGGGACGACGGTGATCAATCCTTCCGTCGTCTCCAGTTGCAACCAACGCACATTGGCAAAACAACCTTTGAACTCGGGATACTTCCAACCGCTGTAACCCGTGATCGTATTGTTGTAATCGTTCTCCCACTCACCAAACGTCGCGCCGCGCAGCCGGTTTTTCCAAACACGATACGGCCCATCACCTAGCCAGCGTTTCCTCTTCACCAAGTTCTCCGGGTAATCAAACACCACGCCGAACACATCCTCCGTTCCGGTGGCCGTGTATTTGAAATCGCATTGCAGCCAGCCGTCCTTGCGGATCAGCCAACTCAACTTGGTAAAAGCAGCATTTGTCCCTACCAACCGCGGCCCGGCATTGAGCGCAAACTTTTTACCTGCCCGCTCCACCGTCAGCAACGCGCCTGTCCTGCCGTCAATCTGCGCCCGTACTTTGCCCTGTTGCAACTCCAGCACGCCATCCCGGCTACCGTCAAAACCGTCCACAGACTTCGTCACTGCAACTCCCGCCTTCATCACCGTCGGCCAGTTTTTTGTCGCCGTCATCTTATTCGTCGCACCTCCCCAAATATCCCTGATCGCATAAAAACTCGCCTCGCGTTCTCGATACGGCCCAACGATGCCATCCGGCGCTTGATTGCCCGCCAAGTCCATCTGCCCCGTGTGCGGATTCTTGATGCCTTCGTCCGCAAATGCCCAGATAAAACCGCCGGCACAGTTTGTGTGTCTCATCATCATGCTCCAGTAATCTTCGAGCGCCGCACCCGCCCCGCCGTCGTAAAGCCCGTGCATGAATTCCGTCGGCATGTAGATCCAGCCGTTCGGCAGGTTGGTGTTGAGCGCCTCCACCTGCTCTTGGGGATGGTAATACATCGGTTCGCCCCGCGCCGCGACCTCGGCATTGGTGAACATCAGGTAATGCGCGGTATTGACCCCACTGTGCAGTGCCCATGGATGCAGGACTCGTCGCTGTTGCGGATCAAACTTCGGGAACAACGCGATCCAGCTTGGGATTCGAACCACCCTCGTTGCCATTGTCCCAAAATAAAATGCTCGGATGATTCACATCGCGCGAGACCATCTCTTCCACCAGTTTTGTGCCCGATGTCCGTTGTCGTAGGAGTTATGCCAACCGGCAAGTTCGTTCAGCACGTAAAGGCCAAGTTCATCGCACAGATCGAGAAACTCCGCGTCCGGCGGATAATGCGACATGCGCACCGCATTACCGTTCATCTCCTTGATCGTGTTGATGTCCAGTCGATGCACCGTTTCACTCAGACAGCGACCCGAGTCTGGCCAAAACGAATGCCGGTTCACCCCCTTGAGAATGATCTTCTGCCCGTTAAGATAAAGCCCATCGCCATCGCGCACCTCAAACGTGCGAAAGCCAAACCGCTCCGTGAACTCATGCAAAACCGTCTTGCCGCGCTTCAAGCGCACCTCGACGCAATACAGATTTGGCGTCTCGGCGGTCCAGAGTTTTGGCGCGGCAATCTTGGTTTGCAGCTTCACAGATTGTCCAATCTTGCCAGTGAACTTTTCCCCAACCGCTTTGCCCTTCAGTGTCACGATCTGCGCCTCCACTGCATCCGCATCAGTCACGCCGTTGAGAAACACATCCATCGCAAAGCTGCCGTCCGCCTTAGCGTTAATCGCAACACGTTCGATGAATTGTTCCGGCACAACTTCGAGCAGCACCGGCCGATAAA
Source organism: Verrucomicrobiota bacterium (assembly GCA_049840435.1). Taxonomy (GTDB): domain Bacteria; phylum Verrucomicrobiota; class Verrucomicrobiia; order Limisphaerales; family JADLHS01; genus JADLHS01. Next base: position 32,698 of record JASGKY010000002.1, read on the forward strand.
TCCCTCCAAACACCCAATAATCCGCCAATCGTTCCGCCTTGTTCACTGATTCATTCCCGGAATGCTTCGCCACCGTAATTTTCAATTTATTCTCCGCGCCAAACTTCAATTTATCCGTCACCTCATATTTGAACCGGTAATATCCACCCTGATGCATTGGCCCGACCGATTCCCCGTTCAGCTTCGCCGTCGTATCTGTCATCGCACCCTCGAACACGAGGAACACCCGCCTGTCCTTCCACTTTTTCGGTGCGGCAAATTCCTTTTCATAAAGCCCGCACTCGGTGATCGCGTTGGAATAATCCTTCTTGTAGGTCAGATGCCCGAAACCTTTCACGTCCCAATTCGCTGGCACAGGCAGGTTCGTCCAAAAACCGGAAAGTGCACCGGTCGTGCACATGAATTTCCACGGCACAGCGTCATCCTTGTCGTGGCCGGAGAGATAGACGCGCTCGGTTTCCCGCGCAGCTGCAACGCAAAGCGAAAGCGCCAGCAACACTAACAAAGCGCTCAACCTGCGGAAAGTCACGTGAGTCATCGGGGCAAATTTACGCAGGTGATTTGCACAACGCGAACTTGTTTTGACGTTGAGCCGAACTTCACCCCCACCTACGATGCCGACACCCGTGGAACGCATCTTTGCAACCTATTTCATTGAAACACCGCTAGCGATTGAGCAAGCCGCCGCCACGCTTGCCGGGGAACAATCCTCCGGCACGTTTGTCGAAGTGCCCGGCGAAACTGCGGAACTCAAGCAACATTTCGCCGCGCGCGTGGAAAAGATCACGCCGCTCGAAACAGTCAATCAACCAAGCTTACCCGGCGCGAAGTCCGCTACCGGAAAATTTCAGCGCGCCGAAGTCGTGGTGTCGTGGTCGCTGGAAAACATGGGCTACAACCTGCCCACACTCGTCTCAACCATCCAAGGCAACCTCTACGAAATCACGGCATTCACCGGACTGAAGTTGATGAGCTTGGAAGTGCCGCCGTCGTTCGCGCAGCAGTTTCGCGGACCGAAGTTTGGCGTGGCTGGCTGTCGCACGCTGACGAAGGTCGAAGGCCGCCCACTCATCGGCACGATCATCAAGCCCAGCATCGGCATGTCGCCGCAACAGACGGCGGAACTCGTCAAAACGCTGGTAGAGGCGGGAATTGATTTCATCAAGGATGACGAATTGATGGCCACCCCGCCACACTCGCCGTTTGACGAACGCGTGGACGCGATCATGCGCATCATCAATACCCACGCCGATCGCACTGGCAAGAAGGTGATGTATGCCTTCAACGTCAGCGACGAACTCGACGCAATGCGGCGGCACTACGAGAAGGTCGTCAAATCCGGCGGCACTTGCGCGATGCTCTCGCTCAACAGCGTTGGCTTGAGTGGCGCGAAGAAGATCTGCGACATCGGCACGCTAGCGATCCACGGCCATCGCAACGGCTGGGGCATGCTGAACCGGCATCCGTTGCTCGGCATCGAGTTTCCCGCGTATCAAAAACTCTGGCGGCTCGCGGGCGTGGACCAACTCCACGTCAACGGCATCGCGAACAAATTCTGGGAAAGCGATGACTCTGTGGTGCGCTCGATGGAAGCCTGCGCAAGACCGCTCTTTGTTTCCCCTCGCCCCGCCCAAGCGGGGGGAGGGCCAAGGAGAGGGGAAAGTGATTTGAAAACATCTGCCTCCTCTCCCCAGCCCTCTCCTCCCTTGGGGGAAGAGAGGGAGAAGACTGCAGGCAACCCGGTTCTCCCCGTCGTTTCCTCCGGTCAATGGGGCGGCCAAGCCTGCGAAACCTATCGTCGCACCCAGACTGTTGACCTGCTGTACATGGCCGGCGGCGGCATCATGGCTCATCCCGATGGCCCGGCAGCAGGCGTACGTTCGTTGCAAAAGTGGTGGGAGGCGGCGGTGGAAGGCCTCACGCTCGAGCAGGCGGCAGCGAAGTATCCCGAGTTGAAAAAATCCGTTGAGAAGTTTGGAAAGAAAGGCGGATGAGCAAATTACTTCTCACATTCTACGGTGATGATTTCACCGGCTCGACAGATGCGCTGGAGCAATTGACGCTCGCCGGCATCCGCACCGCGCTGTTCATTCAACCACCGACACCCGCGCAGCTGAAAAAGTTTCCCGGCCTGCAAGCCATCGGTGTCGCAGGCAAGACGCGTTCGCTTGCGCCGGACGCGATGGAACGGGAACTCAAGCCCGCTTTGCTAGCGCTGAAGAAACTTGGGGCGCGCCACGTTCACTACAAGGTTTGTTCCACGTTCGATTCTGCGCCACACATCGGCAGCATCGGCCGCGTGATGGATGTGGCAGCGAAGATTTTCCCCGCGCCTTTCATTCCACTGCTCGTCGCGGCGCCGGCGCTCGGCCGCTACACGATTTTCGGTCAGCACTTCGCGCGTTACGGCATCGGCAGCACGGGCGCGATTCATCGGCTCGACCGGCATCCCTCCATCAGCAAACATCCCGTCACCCCAATGACCGAGGCGGATTTGCGTCTGCATCTAGCGAAGCAGACCAAGAAGAGTATTGGGCTCGTCGATATCCTAAATTTTGATTTACGCGAAACCGAAGCCAGAGCCGCACTCGACAAAATCCTGCACGATGCAGAGGTCGTCTTATTCGATGCCCTGACCAACGATCATTTGCGCCGCATTGGGCTGTTGTTGGACCGTTATGCAAACAGCAGTCGCGCACTCTTTTCGGTTGGTTCATCCGGCATTGAGACCGCGCTGGCGGCGAACTGGAAATCAGAAGGGCGAGTTCTACGAGTTCCCAACCAAACCGCAGGGGATTCGCGGCACTCATCCCTCCGAGCGAAACAAATTTTGGTCGGCTCGGGAAGCTGCTCACCAGTCACGAGCGGACAGATTGCATGGGCGCTGAAGCACGGCTTTGCTGAAGTTAAACTCGACGCCATGGCGGTCGCCGCTAATCCAACTCGGGAAACTTTCCGCTGTGCTGAAGCGGCAATAAAATTTCTGCAAGCTGGCAGCAGCGTCATCGTGCATACGACGAAGGGCGGCGCAGACAAGCGAGTCGCCGCCAAGTTGAAGGGTAAAACTGCGCAGATTCTCGGGACAGCCCTTGGGACAGCCTTGCGCGCGACTTTGCAGCAGACTCCAGTCAAACGCGTTTGCATCGCTGGCGGTGACACGTCCGGATACGCCGCAACCGCTTTGGAAATCGAAGCGCTGGAAATGGTCGCACCACTCACTCCAGGTGCGCCTCTGTGCCGGGCTCGGGCGCTGATATCGTCCCCCATCGAAGGGAAGGAAATAGTTTTCAAGGGCGGACAAGTTGGACCGGAAAACTATTTTGAAATCGTCTTGAAAGGAAAATCATGAAAAAGAAACGACTTGGGTTGATTCACACGTCCGCGACGCTCGTGCCGGTGTTTGCGGCGTTGTGCAAAGAAAAGTTGCCGAACGTGGACGTGTTTAACATCGCCGACGACTCGCTGGTGAAAGGCATCCGCGAAGCCGGTTCGCTCACCGCGACGATCGCGCGGCGCGTCACGAACTACCTGGAATCCGCCGAGCTGGCGGGGGCCGATTACATCATGGTTACCTGCTCGTCCATCGGGCCGGCCGTGGAAGCGGGCGCGAAGTTGATGGGCGTGCCGGTGTTGCGCGTGGATCAGCCGATGGCGGACAAAGCCGTGGCCGCCGGTAAAAAGATCGGCGTCATCGCCACGCTCTCAACGACGCTTGAACCGACCGCGGATTTGATCCAGCGCCGCGCAGCGATTGCCGGAAAACAGATCGAACTGACTTCAAAGCTGGTCGAAGGCGCGTTCGAAGCATTGATGAGCGGCGATGCGGCGAAGCACGATGCGATGGTCGCGGCGGCGCTGAAGGAGTTGTCGCAACAAGTAGATGTGATTTTGCTCGCGCAAGCTTCGATGGCGCGAGTGGTGGACACGTTGAAACCGGAAGACAAACGGGTGCCGATCCTCGCCAGCCCGAATACGGCAGTGGATTATCTGGCCACGGTGCTTTGAGTCATGGATTTCACAGATTAACACCGATTCCAAATGGACACACTCTGGCAACCCGTGGCGGTGGCGGCAGCCGTCGCGCTGGCCGTCAGTCTGCGTTTCACCAAAAACTTCCGCGGCTACCAGTTCACGGCGTGGATCATCGCGGCGGTGACGGCAGCGATGATTTATCCGCAGGCGTTTTCCAAGTGGGGCGATTTCGATCTGCAAAACAAATGGGTGAAGCTGCTGGTGGTACAGACGGTGATGTTCGGCATGGGGACGCAGATGAGTCTGGAAGACTTCACCGGAGTGGCAAAGAATCCGCGCGGCGTGCTGGTCGGCATCGTCTGTCACTTTTCGGTGATGCCGTTGATCGGGTTTGCGCTGACCAAGATTTTCCATTTTGAGCCGGAGATTGCAGCCGGGATCATTCTCATCGGCTCGTGTTCGAGCGGATTGGCGTCGAACGTCATGGCATACATTGCGAAGTCGAACCTGGCGTTGTCCGTAACGGTGACGGCGATGACGACGGTGGTCGCGCCCTTCATCACGCCGCTCTGGGTGAAGTGGCTGGTCGGAGCAGACGTGCCGATGAGCTATTTCGCAATGATGATGGAGATCATCAAGATCGTCATCGTGCCGATCGGTGCAGCGCTGCTGCATGATTATCTGAAACACGCGAAGCCGGGCGGACGGAACATCGTGCTGACGCTTGCAGCAGCCAGTGCCGCGTGGCTGGGCTTCATCGCCTTTGGCGGATGGGATTGGTTGAAAGGCCGGCTACCCGAAGCGGGTTTGATTTCCGCCGGTGTGTTCGGCTTCTTTTGCGCGGCGATCGTGTTCGGCGTGGTTTACCACTGGTTGACGCGCCTCGTCACCAAGCTGGATTCATGGATGCCCGTAGCTTCAATGGCGGGCATTGTTTATTTCACCACGATTACGACGGCGGCGGGACGGGACACCCTGGCGAATTTCGGACCGCTATTGTTTCTCGCCTCGGCGATTCACAATGCGCTCGGCTACGTGTTCGGCTACTGGCTGAGTCGCGCGAGCGGTCTCGATAAAAATTCCGCGCGTTCGGTCGCGTTTGAGGTCGGCCTTCAAAACGGCGCGATGGCTAGTGGGCTCGCGGCGCAGATGGGCAAGCTCGGCACCATCGGTCTCGCGGCGGCGATCTTCAGTCCGTGGATGAACGTCAGCGGGTCGGTGCTGGCCAACTATTGGCGCAAACGCCTAGTAAAAATCGATTGAAACCCGCAAACGCCCCGAAAAATATCTGCGGATATTTCCAGCTTGATAGCCGCTTCGGGTTGCGACTACTTTCTGCGCGCACGTCACCCTATTAACCGACATCAACCTGTCACGCCTATGAGCCAAGTTCCCGATCCTAGTTCCACCATAACTAAGCAACAATGGAAATGGTCCGCGCTCGCAGGCATGGCGTCTTATCTGGATGCCGGCTCAATCGTCGCGATGGGCGCCGGCATGGCGCTGTTCCAAAAGGAATTCAACCTGAGCTCCAGCGCAGTCGGCTTGCTGGCCGCCATCGGCCCCAATGCCATTGGTTGCGCCCTCGGTTCATTCCTCGGCGGCTGGCTCGGTGACAAATTGGGTCGCAAAAAAATCTACCAATATGACCTGATGGTCTATGCCCTCGGCATCCTGATCGTTGCGTTGTCCATGAACACAGCGATGCTCTTCCTCGGCACCTTCATCGTCGGCGTCGCTGTCGGTGCGGACGTGCCGACTTCGCTGGCACTCGTCGGAGAGTTCGCCCCGGCAAAAGCTCGCGGCAAGTTACTCGGCTTCACCCAAGTCGCGTGGTGTCTTGGTCCGGTAATCGTACTGTGGCTCGCGTTGGCGCTCGCCCCCTTGGGATTGCTCGGTATTCGGATCGTCTTCCTGCATCTGCTCGTCGTTGCGATTGTGACGTGGGCGTTGCGGCAGGGACTCGCAGAATCAGCGCGCTGGAAAGAAGCGGTGAAAGTAGGAAGCAAAGGCTTGGGCGAACTTTTTTCCGGCCGGAATCTGCGCGCACTTGTTTGGACCGCGACTATTTATCTGTTTTGGAATCTCGCCGCAGGCACCGCGGGGATTTTCAACCCCTATATTTTCAAGACGCTGAACGCAGGCAGCCAGGCGGCCAGCGTCGGCCTGTCGAGCGCGTGGTTCGTCATCACGATGATCATCACGGTCACCGTGTTCATGAAATACGCAGATCGCAGCTACGGACTTCGGCGCGGCCTTTGGGGCATCGGCGCCGTCATGCAGGTCACGGCTTACATCCTCTTCCTGCTGCTGCCGTTCACGGTTCCGGTGATCATTGCCAATATCGTGCTCTTCGCCGTCGGTTGCGCGCTCGCGGGCGAAGCGACCTACAAGGTCTTCAGTCAGGAGCTCTTCCCGACCATGCTGCGCGGAACAGCGCAAGGCATCACGTTTGGCGTCGCCCGCACCGTGCTCGGTTTCTGGAGTTTCTTCGTCCCGATCCTCGCTGACACCGGCATCAAACCAGTCGCTGCCCTGCTCGCGCTCTTTCTGGCCATCAGCGGTTTCGTCGGCTTCTTCTTCATGCCGAATACCGTCGGCAAATCCCTTGAGGAAATCGAAGCGGAACGTGCCGGCACATGAATTCCTCGGGCGCAACCGAAACGACCCATGTCTCGCACCTCCGTTGCGAATATCTCGTCAACCCGCATGGCATTGATGAACGCGCCCCGCGCCTGAGTTGGAACATCGAGTCCAATCGTCGCGGCGCAAAACAGACCGCCTATCGTCTTCACATCGCCAGCACGCCGGAGAAACTTGCGGCAGGCGCAGGTGATCTCTGGGACAGCGGCCGCGTCGAGAGTAATCAAACCACGCACATCGTTTATGCCGGCAAGCCGCTGCGCTCACGTGAGGTGTGTCACTGGCAGGTCGAGGTTTGGGATGAAGCAGGACACACCACAAAATCCCAGCCCGCGCTCTGGACGATGGGCTTGCTGGAAAAAGCGGATTGGTCCGCCAAGTGGATTGCGGCTGATCCGGAAATCATCAACCGCGACAAAGAAGCGATCTCACCGACGCTGACGGATTGCGGCACTCCCACGCTGTTCCGCAAAGAATTCGATGTGCTCGGCGTGATCAAACGCGCCACTCTTCACGCCAGCGCTCGCGGCATTTTTGAGTTTCGCGCCAATGGCCAGCGCGTGGGCAAAGATCTCTTCGCACCAGAATGGACCGACTACGACAAACGCATTCACTATCGCACATACGATGTGACCGCGTTGTTGAAGATAGGCCGCAACGCTCTTGGCGCGACGCTCGGCGATGGCTGGTGGAGCGGTTACGTCGGCTGGCAGGAAACCCGCGCGCGTTACGGCTCATTGGAAAACAGCCTGATGGCGCAGCTTGAAATTGAACTGGCAGATGGCAAACGCATCACGGTGAACACGGATGGTTCATGGACGTGTAATACCGGCCCGATTCTGTTCTCCGATTTCATGATGGGCGAAACCTACGACGCCCGACGCGAACGCACCGGTTGGGATGCGGCAAATTTTACCGGCAAGGACTGGCACACTTCGCGCGTTGTCGCCGCGCCAAGTGTGCCGCTCGTCGCCCAACGCGCCGAACCCGTGCGTGTCGTGGAACAACTCACGCCGCTTTCGGTGAATGAGATCAAACCGAGCGTTTTCATCTTTGACCTCGGCCAGAACATCTCGGGCTGGGCGCGCATCCGCATCAAAGCTCCAGCAGGCACACGCGTCACCATCCGGCAAGGCGAACGCCTCAGCCCCGACGGAACGCTTTACACGAAAAACCTTCGTCGCGCCAAGGCTACGGATGTTTACGTCTGTAAAGGTGGCGGCGAAGAAAGCTACGAACCGCATTTCACCTTTCACGGTTTTCAATACGTCGAGATCACGGGCCTGACTTACAAGCCCGGCAAGGACGCAGTCACGGGCTGCGTGGTGCGTTCGGCCACGCCGGACGCGGGCAAGTTTGAGTGTTCACACCCGGGCGTAAATCGGCTTTGGCTGAATGGCCTCTGGTCGCAGAAGGATAATTTCCTGACCGTGCCGACGGATTGTCCACAGCGCGACGAACGCCTCGGCTGGATGGGCGACGCGCAGGTTTTCCTCCGCACGGCGAGCTACAACATGGATGTCGCCGCGTTCTTCACGAAGTGGATGATTGACGTGGAAGACGCGCAGACCCCGGAAGGCATTTTCCCCGACACCGCACCGCGCTTGCGCGAAGGCGAGAACTTCACCGGCCTCGGCAATCTCGGCGGCGCGGCGGGCTGGGCGGACGCGGGCGTCATCATCCCCTACACGATCTGGCGCGTCTATGGCGACCGACGCATTCTGGAGCGCCATTACAGCGCAATGGTGAAGTGGGTGGACTGGATTGCGAAGCACAACCAAAACGGTCTGCGTCTGAATCAACTCGCGAACAACTACGGTGACTGGCTGTGCATCCCAAGCGACACCTCCTTCGGCACGCATTCGCCGATGAAGAACCTGTTGGCCACAGCTTATTGGGCGGACGATTGCACGAAGCTCGCCCGTATCGCGCGCGAACTTGGCCACAACGCCGATGCCGAGCGCTTTCAGAAAATGTTTGAGCACGTGCGCGCCGCATTCCAAAAAGAATGGCTTGAACCCAATGGCCGCATCACAACGGACACGCAGACAGGTTATCTGCTCGCGCTTGCGTTTGATCTATTGCCAGAAAACCTCCGCGCCACCGCCACGAATCATCTCGTCGAGAATATCAAGGCGCTGGACTGGCATCTCAGCACGGGCTTCATCGGCATCAGCCATCTCAACCCACAGCTCACGCTCGTTGGGCGCACGGACGTTGCGTATCGCCTGCTATTGCGTGACGATTATCCGTCGTGGCTCTATCCGGTAAAGCATGGCGCAACGACGATCTGGGAACGTTGGAACGGCTGGACGCATCAGGACGGATTCTTCAATCCGCACATGAACTCGTTCAACCATTACTCGCTCGGCTCGGTCGGCGAATGGTTGTTCCGCCACGTCGCGGGCATTGAGCTCGATGCTGACGTGCCCGGCTTCCAAAAGTTCGTGCTCCAGCCATTCATCGGCGAGGGTCTGGACTTTGCCCGCGCCAGCTACCGCACGATGCACGGTGAGATTTCCAGCGAATGGAAACGTGCCGGTGACAAACTCACCTGGACAGTGCGCATTCCGACGAACACGGCCGCGAAAGTTTTTGTTCCCAGCACTCCAAACTCTGCTGTCACCGAAGGCGGCAAGCCGGTGGAACAAGCCGCCGGGCTTCGCGTCGTCGGGCGGGAGCATGATTTTTTGATCTGTGAAGTGGTTTCCGGCGTCTATTCGTTCAGTTCAACCTTGAAATAATTTATGCGCAAACAACTCCTCGCGAGCTGGGTTGTCATCGTTGTCCTCGTCTGCCTAGGTTCAACCACAGCTGTGGCGGTCACTAGTAGCGCTGAGCAATGGGGCATTTACGAAATCACCTTGAAAGGTCCAACGAACGGCAATCCGTTCGTGGATGTGCGCTTCTCCGCTGAGTTCGATAACGGCGCGAAAAAGGTGGAAGTGCCGGGCTTCTACGATGGGGACGGGGTTTATCGCCTGCGCTTCATGCCGGACACGCAAGGTCAATGGCGCTACGAGACCAAGGCCAATCGCTGGGAGCTGAGCAACAAGACGGGCGAGTTCACCGTCACGCCGCCGAGCAAGGGTAATCACGGCCCGGTACGCGTGCATAACACCTACCACTTTGCTTACGCGGATGGCACGCCGTTCAAACAGATCGGCACAACGATCTACAACTGGATTGATACGCCGGATGAATTGCAGGAAGAAACGCTGCGCACGCTCGCGGCGTCACCGTTCAACAAAGCGCGCATGCTCATCACGCAGCAGCCGACGCCGTATCAGAAGAAGTTCCCGCCGACGCGCTGGCCGTATGTCGGCAAGCCGCCGCAGGACTGGGATTTCACGCGGTTCAACCCAGAGTTTTTCCGGCATTATGAAAAGCGCATCGCCCAATTGCGCGATCTTGGCATCGAGGCGGACGTCATCCTGTTCAACCCTTACGGCAAGTTCGGGTTCGAGACGATGAATGCTGAGAACGACGATCTTTACGTCCGTTATGTCGTCGCCCGCTTCGGCGCGTTCCGCAACATCTGGTGGTCGCTCGCCAACGAATACGATTTCGTGCGCACCAAGACCGAAGCGGATTGGGATCGCATCGGCACGCTGATCAAGAAGACCGATCCGTTCAATCACCTGTGCTCGATCCATAATGGCACGGTGATCTTCGATCAAAGCAAGCCGTGGATCACGCACGTCAGCATGCAAAACGGCATCGCCGTCGAATCACCGGCCGCGGCGGAAATCTATCGGGACGTCTGGCGCAAGCCGGTGGTTTATGACGAAGTGAAATACGAGGGCGACGCCAAGTTCCGTTGGGCGGATCTGAATGGGTTCGACATGGTACATCGCTTTTGGTGCGGCACAGTGGGCGGCACGTGACGTCGGCCACGGCGATTATTTCAACACGCTCGACGAGGACACGTGGACTTCGTTCGGCGGTAAGATTCTCGGCACAAGCGTGCCGCGGTTGGCGTTCCTCCGCAAAATCATGGAAGCTGGCCCAGCGGATGGCCTCGAACCGATTGATAAGTGGAACGATCCTGATACGGTCGGCAAGCCTGGTGAATTCTACCTTACTTATTTCGGTCGCTCGACGCCGACGAACTGGGTGTTCCAGCTCTACAAACGTGGCGTGGCCGACGGCATGAAGTTCAAGGTGGACGTGATCAACGTTTGGGATATGACCATCACGCCTGTGCCCGGAGAATTCGTCACCAAGCTGAAGGACCGTTACTACTTTGTGGATGCTCAAGGCCGCTCCGTCACCCTGCCCGGCAAGCCCGGCATCGCCATCCGCGCCATCAACGGCGGCGGCACGGCGGAACGCCCCGATCCGAATGCGTTCATTGATCCCAATATCCTGCCGAACCAAAAACCGACGCCTAAATAATAACGACCGGTTGGATTCTGACATTGCTTGTCAGTATTCATGATTTCTTCCACCGTCGCGAACAGCCGCGTCCAGATTGACGATTCCGAGTCCGCGCCAAACTGCAACCGATTGAATGCAGGCTGGCTTTTGCCATTCAAACGGCGCAATTTCTTGCCAAGCATGAAAGCAAAACTTTTCCTCTTCTCGGTCATGGTGTGGTGGATCGCCTTCATCATTACTCCCGCCGCCGAACCGCTCGCCTTGTGGTATCGCCAGCCGGCCAAGGAGTGGGTTGAAGCACTGCCCGTTGGCAACGGCCGGCTCGGGGCAATGGTCTTTGGGGGGACGACGGAGGAGCGCATTCAGTTCAACGAAGCAACGCTGTGGGTTGGCGAGCCGCACGATTACTCCCACTCCGGCGCATCGAATCAGCTCGCCACGATCCGGCAGTTGCTTTTCGACGGCAAACAGAAGGAAGCCGAGCAGCTGGCCATGAAGGAATTCATGAGCGTACCACTGAAGCAAATGCCGTATCAGCCGTTCGCAGATCTGCGCCTGCAATTTCCCGGGCATGAAAACGCCAGCGATTATCGACGCGAATTAAGCCTCAACGACGCCGTGGTGCGAACGAGCTATCGGATCGGCGCCATCCGCTACGAGCGAGAAACCTTCGCCAGCGCGCCCGACCAGGTTTTGGTAACGCGCCTCGCCTCCAGCTTGAACGGACAGCTTTCGTTCAGCGTTGCATTTGATTGCCCGCACTGGAGCGCAGTGGAGGGCGCCGGGAATAACGAGCTGATCCTCACCGGCAGAATGCCTGGCAGCTATAACAACGCGACCATTACAAATCCCTTGCGATTTGAAGCCCGGCTCGTGGTGCGCGCTGAAGGCGGCAAAGTGACCTGCGCTGACGGCCGGATCACAGTGACGGGCGCAGATGCCGCGACCTTGATTCTTTCCGCCGCGACAAGCTACAAGAATTTCCAAGATGTCAGTGGCGATCCAACAGTGGCTTGCGAACAGATGCTGGCCGGCGCGCGAAAGAAAAATTACCTAAAACTCCGCGCCGCACATGTGGTGGATCATCGGAATCTATTCCAACGGGTCTCGCTGGATCTCGGCCCGAGCGACAATGCGGTTTACCCAACCGACGAACGGCTGCGCCAGGCAATTGAAGCAAACGACCCTGGCCTAGCAGCGTTGGTTTTTCAGTATGGTCGTTACCTCATGATCGCGTGTAGCCGCCCAGGCGGACAGCCCTCGAACTTGCAAGGGCTGTGGAATGAAAGCACCCGACCGCCGTGGGATAGCAAGATGACGTGCAATATCAACACGGAGATGAATTACTGGCCCGCCGAAGTGGCAAACCTTGCCGAATGTCACACGCCCTTGTTCGACGCGTTGAACGAGCTGATGATCTCCGGCCAACGCACCGCGCGGAATCACTACAACGCTCGCGGCTGGGTGTTACATCACAACTTCGACCTTTGGCGTGGCACGGCGCCGATCAACAATTCGGACCACGGCATCTGGGTGACCGGTGGCGCGTGGCTGTGCCAGCATCTGTGGTGGCACTACCAATTCAGCGGCAACAAGGCGTTTCTGGCAAAAGCCTATCCCGTGATGAAGGACGCGGCCTTGTTCTTCGTAGATTTCCTGGTCGAAGACCCACGCAGTGATGACCGCTGGCTGATCAGCACGCCGAGTAATTCTCCCGAGCAAGGCGGCCTAGTCGCCGGCCCGACGATGGATCACCAGATCATCCGCGATTTGTTCAGCAACGTCATCGAAGCGTCCCGCATCCTGGACATGGATGCCGACCTGCGCACTCAGTTGACAACTTTGCGTGTCCGCATCCAACCCAACCAAATCGGCAAGCACGGCCAGTTGCAGGAATGGATCGAGGACAAGGACGACCCGAATAGCAAGCATCGCCACGTCTCGCATCTGTGGGGCATCTATCCCGGCCAGGACATCACGTGGCAGAGCACGAACTTCTTCAATGCCGCGCGGCAGTCTTTGATTTATCGCGGCGACGAGGCCACCGGCTGGAGCATGGGTTGGAAGATCAATCTGTGGGCGCGCTTCCTGGATGGCGACCATGCGCTCGTCATTTTGAAAAACCTGCTCCGACCGATGAAGGGCCAGAACGCCGGGGGACTTTATCCGAACCTATTCGATGCACATCCTCCGTTCCAGATTGATGGCAACTTCGGCGCGACCGCGGGCATCGCGGAGATGCTGCTGCAAAGTCACATTCGCGATGCGCAGGGCCAATACGTCTTGCACCTGCTACCCGCGCTGCCTAAAGCATGGCCCATCGGCAGCGTGAAAGGGTTGCGCGCTCGCGGTGATTACGAAGTGGATCTGGCTTGGAAGGACGGCACCTGACCTCTTTCTCTATCCGCAGCAATACCCAGAAGACCTGCCGCGTGATGTTCGGCGGCAAGACCTACGATTTTGACCTCGCAAGCAAAGCCCTGAAGCTAGTGCGCTAAGTTTTCGTAACCACTCCATCCTCAATAGTTGCATAGAGGGCCGGAGCGCTTACTTTACTAGCCTCCGGCAACATCAAACGGTTGGCGAATGGTGAAGGGGACTGACGGTTGACGTGTCTCAATCAATAATTTTCCACAGCTACGCTCAACGGCACTGGATTCACCGCCAATCGTTAATTTGCGGGCGAATCAGGACTGGCTGGAAATCCTACCCGCCTGTAGGCAATCCCACCATTGACCCAGCCCAATCATTCGGTAAGTTGCCCGCATTGGAACAAGTCGTGACCAACGGATTCTACCGCCCCCGCATTGGATACTTCCGCTATGCTGCGCATTGACGGCAGGATGGATCGACCCGCCCATTGATTGCCGCTCCCACATTCGCCAGCGGCACGAATGCGGGCAATGTAACGCATCAGCGCCCTCACCGAATGCTCCGGCCTCATCGCCAGCCGCAACAACGTCGATGTGCTCTGGGCACACAACGATTCAAACAACCCGCCTCAAATATTTGCGCTGGATACCCCGGACGCCTCCTCGGGCATCTATAATCTGACCGAAGCGGCCAATACTGATTACGAAGACCTCGCGATTGGACCTGGCCCACTGCCCGAATGTTTCCTATCTCTACATCGGCGACACTGGCGACAATGATGAAAGCCGGAGTAACATCCGCGTCTATCAAGTTCCCGAGCCAGCCGTTTACGCCCGGCAATACACCAACCCGCCTACCGCCGGGGTCAAAGGCGTGCGCGGCATCACTCTCGATTACCCGGATAACGCGCATAACGCGGAATCCTTGTTTGTTGATCCACTAACGGGCGACTTGTTTATTATCACCAAAGAAGCGACCACAAGTCGGATTTATACCACCACGCAAGCGGCTTTGAACTCAGGCACGAACATTGTCCTGACGTTTGTACACACCCTTGCCTTTAACATTCCCTCCAGCGCTGATATCTCGCCCAACGGTCGGGAAATCGTCGTTCGCCAAGAAGACTTCGCCCGGCTCTGGTTGCGCACCAACGGACAGACCATCAGCAGCACCTTTGCCACACCACCGACAACTATTCCGGTTATCGGCACGCCGACCGAACCCAATGGCGAAGCCGTCGCTTTCGATGCGAACGGCAATGGCTACTACACCCTCAGCGAAACGGCTTCCACACAACCCCTCTACTATTTCGCCCGCACCAGCAGCGATGGCCAACGGCTGCCGCAAACCATCGTCCCCGCCGGGGCGACATGGAAATATCGCGACGATGGCAGCAATCAAGGCACGGCATGGCGCGAGCCCGCATTTGATGATTCCAACTGGAGCACTGGCATTGCCCAGTTCGGTTACGGCAACGGCGATGAAAAAACTGTGGTGAGCTACGGCGGTAATGCGAACAACAAATATGTCACCACCTATTTCCGAAAACAGTTCGTCATAGACAACGCGCCCTGCCTTGAAAGCGTTACGCTTCGCATGGTCATGGACGATGGCGCTGCCGTATATGTGAACGGTAAAAACATCCTGAATTATCAACTCGTCACCAATGCCGCGTTCAACACCCTCGCCACCAGCGTGCAGGCCACCAACGTGGAAGATGCGTGGTTCAGCTATCAGATCGATCCCGCCCTGCTCCGCAATGGCACGAACACCCTTGCTGTGGAAATGCACCAAGCAGCCGTGAACAGCCCCGACATCAGCTTCGACCTGCAACTCATTGCGATGGAATCCACCACACCACAGTTCATGAGCTGGAGCGTGGGCACGAATACTATCGAACTCACACTTTGTGGACCGAGCAC
Source organism: Verrucomicrobiota bacterium (assembly GCA_049840435.1). Classification (GTDB taxonomy): domain Bacteria; phylum Verrucomicrobiota; class Verrucomicrobiia; order Limisphaerales; family JADLHS01; genus JADLHS01. The sequence goes on from JASGKY010000002.1 coordinate 47,988, forward strand.
CACAAATGTCTCCGTGCAAGCAAGCACCAACTTTGTCACGTGGAGCAGCCTCGGCAGCACGACCTTTACCAATGGCAAGGCGACCTTTACGGCAACGCAAACAACCAATCTCACCGAGCGCTACTTCCGCACCATGCAATGAAATTGAAAGTCCTTGGCGGGTTTCAAAAGCCACTTTATACCGGAGCACTACGCATGGCTTAGCCAAAGTGTTGCACCTCAACCTAACAAAGGCTCGATCAACTAGAAACCGCGCAAGGATCTCTCAGTAAGTTGTCTTGAACCAGTTTGTCTTCGCCCAGAAGATCACCCCCTGCCCGGCGTTGTTTGCAATTGTTGTTGCGATGGTGCTCGGATCATTCACCGGATACGTGTAGGGCAGATTTGTAAATCCATTCCACGAAAACGGCTTCAACGGCGCGGGCACTGGCACCAGCGTGCTACCCAGGTCCTCGGTATCACCCCGGAACGTCGAACCGTTCAGCGTATAAATCGTGTCCTCCGCGCGGATCTTGCCGGTGTAGCTCGCGTTGTTGGCATCCACCTGATTGTTCCGCAACGGATTCGTCGTATCAATGATGTGGCATTTCTCAACGAGCACCGCGCCGTCTTCGGTGGAGATCGCGCCGTTCAAGGTCACGTCGAACTTGTACGAGCCGAGGCCGCCGGAAATCAATGCCACCTTCGCGTTGCGCAGGTTTTTCGCCGCAAGCGCTCCGGTGTTGTTCATGTAACAGTTATAGACGTGTGCGTTGCCGGCGCGCAAACGTGGCATCCGGTCTTGCCAGTTGAAATAAAAATTGTGATGCAACGTGAGTTTGATATCGGCGTTGTCGGCATCAAATTCCGTCGCCCCAGCCAGATGACCCTTCTTCTGGGAACGCGTGATGGTCACGAGATCGTCAACGCTGAAGCCGTTCGCGCGCAGAAAATCAAACATCGCCTCCGCCACGCCATTGGTTTCGAGATATTCAAATTGCCGCCGCACGAAACTGTTTGGCCCGCCATAGTCGCCAAGAAAGCGGCGCAGGAAATCGTCACATTGTTCGCGCCGCCTTTGATATCCACCGTTCCGTCGTAAGACTTGGTGAAATCGCAGTGATCAATCCAGACGTTCGTGCAATTGCCGGAGTCGCCGATAGTGATAAAGTCCCAGTCCTTGCTGTCGTAATCGCCCTTGTTAAGTTCATCCCACTCCCACAGCTCATCAAACTTCAGATTGCGGATGAGAATATTGTGACTGCGTTTCACGTTGAACTCCGCATGGCGAATCGTTGCACCATTGACCGAAAAAATCGTGAGGCCGTTCTTGTTCTGGATATCAATCGTAGTCACGCCGCTGGCGATCAGCACGGGATGCAAGGACGCTGCCGTGCTTTGGCGGAATGCTCCCGTCTGGTTTGTTGCTCCGATTTCATTCCAGCCAAGGTTCAGATCGTTCATGATCTCGATGACCTTGGTGTTGTTGTTCGCCAGCGCGAGACGGAAGTCGCCCGCGTGATAGACTTTGCGATAATTCGCGTCCGTCTCCGGCAACTGCCCGCCACCAGTGGCGGGCGCACCAAAACCGTAGAGATTGAAATCCGTCGTATTGGTGGAAGGTAAATTCACTGTGAGCGTCACCAAGCTGCTGGTCACCGCGCCAAAATTGTTGGCGACACCGACGGAGTAGCTGCCCGCGTCATTCGTCAGTGCGCTTGAAATGGTGAAGGATGCATTCGTGGCATTGACCAACACGGTGTTCGTGTTGAAATACCATTGATAACGCAAGGGCGCATCTCCCGCCGCAACGACCGTAAACGTCACACTGTTGCTCTCCAGCACGCCTTGATTCGCCGGGGGCAGCATGATGGAGGGTGGTGTATTCACCGTAAGCGTAGCCACCACACTGGTCACAGCACCCACGCTGTTGGTCACGCGCAACGAATACGCACCTTCATTGTCTTCCTGCGCACTGGCGATGGCCAGTCCGCTGCCCATCGCGCCGGCGAGCGGGGTGTTCGTGTTGAAGAACCATTGATACGCCAGCGGCGCAGTCCCGCTGGCAGCACTGAAAAACGACGCTGATTGACCGGCCATCACAATGAGGTTCGTCGGTTGCAAGGTGATTTCCGGCGGTGTGCCGGGCGGCTGGACAATCGAGCCACCGACGAGGATGCGATAGAAACGTTGTGCTTCAGCAAACGAAACCGGGTTCGTGGAATCAAAGTTACCGCTCGCATCGAAAAGATTCGTCGCAATGGACGCCCAGTTGCTCACCGGCGCAGCGAGACTCGGCGAACTCACGACCTGATACACGCCGCTCACCACGCCATTCGTGCCGCGTAGCACCAGCCCACTCGGCGTGAGAAACGATCCAGTGATATGCGGTTGTGCGGTGGAGGTGGGCGGTTGTCCACTGCCAGCAGGCGTCACCTCCGCCCACGTGCTGCCGACACGAATGTTGTCCACTTCGTTCACGCCGCTGGCGGTCGAGGAGTTCGCGCGCAAATGCAGATATTGCAGCCCGACAGTGTAATCAGTCGCACCGGAAACGGTCGTTTCGGCCACGTCGGCAGTTCCGGGCGCAGGTTCAACTCCATCTAACACTGGATTGATCCAGAGCGTAATCGTATCGTCCGTGGTGCTGCCGGTGTTGAAGGTGTAGCGAGCAACGATAAGCACAGTGGCGTTGACGGCGTACGTGCCGCTGGCCGGATACTGCACTGCCGATCCGTTCTTCTTCACGCCGATCCGATATTCCGTGCCGGACTTATTCAGGTAAATCACCAGCGCACCATTGCCGCCGCTGCCGACAGCTGTCCCATCGCTGATGGCCAGCAACGGACCGCTGCTGGCAGCAAGGGTTGTCTGCCGCAGCAGAAAGGAAACATAGATGCTGCCGCCCACAGCCGGACCACCGACGGCGCTCGCATTGAACGTGCGTTTGCCATCTGCCGAACTGCTGGTCCCCTGAGCCTTGGTATTGTTGGCCGGAGTGAAATCTGCCAAACCAGCGTTGGTCAAGTTGCCGGAGATCATCTTCAGATTTGATCCTGCCCCCGACCACGGTGCAGCGGTGCTGAGGTTTGCCGCGGGATAGTCAAACGGTTCGCTGAGATACAACGTCGCGCGAGCGGTGAAAACGAGCCATACCAACGCCGTGGCGGCAAACAGTTTTGCGCCAGATTGTTTTTGGGATGAAGTCATAGAGAGGGTTGGTTGGGTTCTGGAAAATGTTCGCGCGGCGCAAACCGCATCACTGACCATCCTCAAACGCACCGAGATCTGCCAGACCCCCGCTGAAGCCCACTCCCCCAGCAGACCCAATGATGGCTGTGCCAACCAGGTTGGTAAACGGCTCGTAGGCCAGCAGCGCGGCGCGAACCGTGAGCGCGCTCGTGAAGAAGAGACTTGCCACCAAACCAGCTGGCTTAACCAAGGCCCACCGACGCACTGAACAATTCGAAATCCGATTGGACATCATGTTGATTGCGCTGCGGTAAAAAAGCACCCCTCCAAACAAGCAGGGGTAAAATGCTAGGTAATGTTCCGCACCTAATCCTCAGGGCTTAAAGTTCATGATCAACCAGCGAAAGTTGTTGCCCAAGTCCTCGATGCCTCCGCCCCCGGTCTGCCCATTCTTGGTGCTGGTCCAAATCGTGGACTGATCGAAGAAGGCCTTGTCAGTTTGCAGCCGGACGTGCATGTCACCGAACAATACATTCATGGCGAGCCCCTTCTTGAGTCCGGCCCGGTGGGTCACCATATCCAGCCGATAAATCAAGTCCGAGGCGATCGCATAGCGGCCTGACAAATCAGTCGTCTTCTTGGCAAACCCGGGCGGAGCGAAGACGGGCTTGGATGCAACGGCCCGCGTCCCGAGCGTCAGCGTACCGGATTGCGGGAAATATGAATAGCCGGCGCGCACCCGATCATTCCCATTGAACACCGGCCAGTTCCCGTTGGGAGCGGCATAATTCTCGTAGCTTCGCTCGGTCAGGTATGGATCAGTGCCGGCCTTGATACTGACCCCGCTCAAGCAGTAAAACACCCGCCCATTGGGCATCGTTTTAGTCTCATACAAATAACCCAAATTCTTGGCCCCGGCGGTGTCAATCGAGCCCTCGTACAAGTTGTAAGCCCGATCCACTGCATCCATATCCGTATCCGTCCATTGCGGCGTGGGAACTTTATCTGCATTGTCATTTCCATACATGACCATCGCCACCCCGATTTGCTTCAGGTGATTCATGCACGTGGTCCGCTTCGCCTTCTCTTTGGCGCTAGACAACGCCGGCAATAACATCGCCGCCAGAATGGCGATGATGGCGATGACCACGAGCAATTCAATCAAGGTGAAGGCGCGCGGCGGACGGACGAGATTACGGCGGTAATATTTCATGGTTGTGGCGTTGGCACCGCTCTGAGCGGTTGGTGGTGGATTTATTCAGACAATAACCCAGCCCGTGCCACTGTCAGCCCCGCGCTTCTGCACGAAAAAGTGAAAAAACGGAACGCCTCAAAACCCACGAAAGGTCTTGAGGCGTCCTGACCACCAACTGAAATATAACTCCCAGTGCGTCAAAGCCGCTTTTCGTCGGCATCAATAAAATCCACGAAGTTTTGAATGTCATTGCGATGCGTGAGATTGGCCTGCTCCTTCCGCATCTTGAGCCGGGCAATCCCCTCGGCGTCATCAGCTTTGGGATAGTTCAGCATGTTGGCTAGCAGCGTCGCCTTGTCCGCCGCGCTTTTCTTCACGTTATGCTTCACCCAATCACACACTTCACCGTCCGTGACGGAGCGTTTGACCACTTCGACCATCTGCGCATGGGCGACCCCGGCAGCATCAAGCCAGCTTTTGTCAAAGCCACGCGAACCGTAATTTTGCTGATAGTCCGGATGCAATTTGCCGGCCAAATGCAGGCGGATTTTGTCAATGTAACGCGGCAGGTGCGGCCAACCGTCCATAGTTTCACGTGGACTGCGGGGATAAATGATATCGCTCATGAGTGCGATAATGATGGCGTGATACGCTAGATGTCAACTTCCAGCCCCGCGACAACCCAAAGCCGACCAGCTTGGTTTTGGAGTCTACTTTCTTATCCAGCCCAGGCTGAGAGTAAGATTAAAAGACGATTAAGATTAAGAAGGTGGATTGTCGGGTATGACCGCATGGATATGCCGGTTGCTATTTCGCACTCAAGCCAGTAAATACACTGCGAATTATTATATTCGTGAAACTCAAAGTCGTACACTCCCTCGTTCTCACTGTTGGTGGATTGCTTCTCGCCGCACTGACCGCCAGCACTCCGGCCCAAGCTCAAAGCAATGTAGCCCTCCGTGTCATGGCGGCTAACATCACGTCCGGCAACGGGCAGAGTTATGAAGGCCCGGGCATCCGCATCTTTCAAGGGCTCAAGCCCGACGTCGTCTGCGTGCAAGAATTCCGCTACAACTCCAGTTCCACTTCCAACTCGCTGCGCACCTTGGTCGACACCGCATTTGGCACTGGTTTCAATTTTTTTGTCGAGCCGAGCGGAAACATCCCCAACGGCATCATCAGCCGCTACCCCATCATCGCGGCCGGATCGTGGGATGATACGCAAGTTAGCGACCGTGGCTTCGCTTGGGCTCAGATTGATCTCCCGGGCACGAACGATCTCTACGTCGTCAGCGTCCACTTGCTGACTAGCAGTTCCGGCGTCCGCAATACCGAGGCCACCAATCTGAAAGCACTCATTCAAGCCAACTTTCCCGCCAATGCCTGGATCGTCATCGGCGGCGACTGTAACACCGATAGTCGTGGGGAAGCTTGCATCAGCACATTCAAAACGTTTCTCAGCGATACACCAGTCCCGTCGGACGAAGTTTCCGGTAGCGACGCCGAAAACACGAATGCCGGCCGCAGCAAGCCTTACGATTATGTCCTCCCCAGTTTCTCCCTGACGAATTATCTGACTTCAGTCGTAGTCGGCACCCACACCTTTTCCAGCGGCCTCGTCTTCGACTCACGCGTGTATCCCACCTTGAGCGACGTTTCCCCCGTCCAATCCGGCGACTCTGGCGTCACCGGCATGCAACACATGGCCATCGTCAAAGATTTCCTGATTCCCGTCGGCGCTGGCACGGTCACCAACCCGCCGAGCATCACCACCCAACCGCTCAGCCAGACCAATGCGCTTGGCGGCAATGTTACTTTCTCAGTTGTGGCCAACGGCGCGACTCCCCTCACCTATCAATGGCGGCTCTACAATACGAACCTGTCCAACGCCACAGCCGCGAGCCTTTTGCTCACAAATATCCAGCCAATCAACGCCGGCGATTACACCGTCATCATCACGAACGCCTTTGGCAGCATCACCAGCGCGGTCGCCAAACTCACCGTGAACGCTGCACCTTACATCAACACTCAACCGCAAAGCCTATCCGTCAACGCTGGCGTCAACGCCGCCTTCAGCGTCTCCGCTGCAGGCGGCGCGCCGCTGTTCTATCAATGGCGCTTTGCAGGTGTGGATATTTCTAACGCAACCAACAGTGTTTACACCCGCGCGAACGCGCAGCCGGTTGATGCAGGAAGTTACTCCGTCGTCGTCAGCAATTATGCCGGCAGCGTGACTAGCGCGGTTGCGGTTCTCACCGTGAACACGACTCCTGCCGGAGTTATTGCACAATGGAATTTTAACAGTGCGCCTGCAGATGGCGTGGTTACCACCGGCAGCACGACTCCTTCTGTGGGCACCGGCACGGCGGCACTGTATGGCGGGGCCACGGCCACCTTTGCGACCGGCGACACGGCTTTTGATCCAGCAGGCTCACTGACAACTCCGGGTGGAATACAGCCACATATCCCGCCCAAAGCGCGGGTAATAAAACTCGCGGTGTGCAATTCAACGTCAGCACTGCAGGCCGTCAAAACATCTTGGTCACTTGGACACTGCGCGTGAGCAGCACCGCCAGTAAATACTCCCGGCTGCAGTACACCACCAACGGCACTGACTTCCTCGACTTCCCGACTCCGATTTCCCTGAGTGCCGACAGTGTTTTTGAGCGCAAGACAAATGACCTCAGCAGCCTGATTGGCGTCAGCGACAACTCGAACTTCGCCATCCGGCTCGTGTCAGAATTTGAAGGTACCGCCATCAACAATGGCAACGCCAACTACGTCACTCCATCCGGAGGCACTTATGCCACCGCTGGCACCGGCACTATGCGTTACGACATGGTAACCATTTATGGCTCACCCCTCGTCACTGGCACCGCACCCGTCATCACCAACCAACCGGTCAATCAAGCGGCGGCGCAAGGAGACAATGCCACCTTCACCGTCGGCGCGGACGGCACACTGCCGCTCAGCTACCAATGGCGCTTCAATCTTGCGGACATCAGCGGCGCAACGTCCGCCACCTACACGCGCAGCAATGTGCAACCCGCGCACATCGGCAGCTATTCCGTCATCGTCAGCAACAGTGCTGGATTGACCACCAGTTCCAATGTGACCTTAAGCCTTATCGTGCCGCAACCGGCACTAAGCACGCCAGCCGCTGGGATCTTGCAGTGGCAGGGCTTGAGCAACCTGACTTACACAATCCAAACCAGCACGAATCTCACGAGCACCAACTGGAGCACGCTTGGAACCGCAACCGCCCCGAATGGAGCACTCTCGTTCACCAATCTCCCGGCAACCGATGCGCAGCGCTACTACCGCGTGGTGTATCCCTGAAGTTCCTGAAGCTATTTCTCGGCGCGGCTCTCGATCTCACCGGTCTTGAGTCGCGTGCGCAAACGTTGGCCGGCCTTGATCTCTTTTGCATCGTGTAAAATCTCACCCGTCACCGCATCTGTGGTGATGGAGTAACCGCGTGCCAAGACCTGCTCCGGCCCGAGCAAACGCAACCGCGCTTCCAGAGCCCCCAACCGATTCTTCACCTCACGCAATTGGGTCTTGCCCAGTTCCTGCAAACGTCGCGCACTCAGTTGGAGATGCTCGCGATGTTGTTTGAGTGCCTGCCCCGGACGAACCAGCTTCAATCGCGCCACCAGGTTTTGCCACGTCACCCGCTGCTCCCGCGCTCCCTGCCGGGCGCAACGCAGCAGTGAATCATGCAAATCATCCAGCCGCTGCGCCTGCTCCGCGAGCCAGCGCTGGGGATGAACCCGAACCAATCGTTGCGCAGTAACTTCAAAACCATCCTGCGCCCGAGCCAGACCACGCCGCGCGTAAAAACTCATCGCCTCCGCCGCCCCCGCAACAAACTCGCGGCTCGCAAACACGCCTTCCGTGATCAACTCCGCCGCCGCACTCGGCGTCGCGGCACGTAGATCCGCGACAAAATCGGCGATGGTAAAATCAATCTCATGCCCGACGGCGGAAACCACCGGTAGTTCTGATTCAAAGATCGCCCGCGCCACGGCCTCTTCGTTGAACGCCCACAGGTCCTCCAGTGAACCGCCACCGCGTGTGACCAGAATCAAATCCATTTTGGATTTTTGATTTTGGATTCCGGATTGGTTCAGCTCGTTCAATAACCGGATTGCCTCGGCAATCTCGCGCGCCGCGCCATCCCCTTGCACGCGGCTGGGCACAAGTATGATTTCAAGGCCGGGATTCCGGCGTTGAATCACATGCAACACATCGCGGATCGCCGCGCCCGTTGGCGAGGTGACGAGGCCGATGCGCTGGGGATAACGTGGCAACGGACGCTTGCGCTCCGCCGCGAACAAGCCTTCGGCGGCGAGCTTTTGTTTGAGTTGCTCGAACCTGAGTTGCAGCGCGCCGACACCCTGCAGCTCTACGGCGCGGACGAGCATCTGATATTGCCCGCGCGCTTCATAGACGGTGATCTCGCCCTGCAACAAAACCTTCTGGCCGTCCTGCATCAGGTCGCGATGCGGCACTTTTTCCTGGCGGAACAGCACACACGCGAGTTGCGCGCCTTCGTCTTTGAGCGTGAAATAAATGTGCCCGGAACTGCCCTGCAACCGGAAGTTACTGATCTCGCCGCTGACCCAGACCGAGCCGATCTGTTTTTCGAGCAGCCGTTTGACCTGCGTGGTGAGTTCGCTGACTGAGATCACGCGGCGGGTTTGCTCCGGCGAAAACAGTTCGCCGAAATTCCACTGGGATTTGGCCTGCTTGCTCATAGGGTTTGCCAGCCAGCCTCGGCTAGCTTAACCCGCTTCGGCGCGGAGGAATTGCGTGCCGGCAGCAGCCGTGATTTCCGCGACCGGCAAGCTCGCCGGCAGCAGACAAAATTCTCCCGCGCGACAAATCGCATCGCCCGCCCGCACTTCCCCACCGACCACACCGATGATCTGCATCCGCCGGCTCGGCAATTTGATGCTACCAGCGGTCGTCACGCGGAATTGCTCGACGACGAACAACGGATGCTTCACGAGCTGCCGCGAGCGGAAGTTTGACCCCGACCACCTCTTCACCCGCCACCAGCGCTGGCTCGAAGTCGTTGAAATCAATGCTCGCGAGCGATTGCGGCACGTGCAATTCGCGCGGCTTGCCATCGAGCCCGACGCGATTCCAGTCGAACACGCGATACGTCGTGTCCGAGTTCTGCTGAATCTCGAAAATGACCAACCCCGCGCCGATGGCGTGCACACGCCCGCTCGGCAGAAACATCGAGTCACCCGCCTTCACCGGCGCGCGATGAAAACATTCCGCCACCGTCCCGTCGCCGATGCGCCGCTCGAAATCCGCGCGCGTCACGCCGCGCTTGAGGCCGACGTAAAGTTCCGCGTTCGGGATGGCGTCCGCGATGAACCACATCTCCGTCTTGGGATCACCCTTGAGTTCCGCCGCCTTGGACGCTGGCGGGTGGACTTGGAGTGAAAGTTTTTCCTGCGCATCGAGCAGCTTGATCAGCAGCGGAAAGCGCCCGGCTTCAAGCTTCGCGTCACCCAGCAGATCGGCGCGATGATTCTCCACGAGCCAGTGCAGGTCTTTGCCCGCGAGCGGACCGTTGGCGATCACACTGACATCGCCGGGGCGATCACTGATTTCCCAGGACTCACCGATGGGCACGGTGGCAGGAAGTTTCTTGCCGGTACAGGCGTTCGAGATTGCGAGCGCCCCAGACACGTTCTTTGAAGATGGGGCGAAACGTCAGCGGATACAGAGCAGCCATTGTAAAAATCAGAAATGCGGTTAAGCCACCGCCGGAGCGGGCGTACGTTTGGTTTTCTTCGGCGCCGGCTTGCCGGCTTCCGTCGGCGCTTTTTCGAGGAAATGGCCGTGCGCGCGGAACTTGTCGTAACGCCGCTTGAGCCGTTCCGCCCCGCTCAATCCCTGCAACTCTTCCAGATGGCGGATCAGCGTGGCTTTGAAAGTGGTGGCCGTTTCCGCGACATTGGTATGCGCGCCGCCGAGCGGCTCGGGAACAATTTCGTCCACGAGCTTGAGTTCCAACAAATGTTTTGCCGTGATCTTGAGGGCTTCCGCCGCCTTGGCCGACGCGGAACGATCCTTCCACAAAATCGCTGCGCAACCTTCCGGACTGATGACGGAGTAATACGCGTTCTCCAAAATCAACACGCGATCTGCCACGCCGATGCCGAGCGCGCCGCCCGACCCGCCTTCCCCGATGACCGTGGCCACGATCGGCACTTCCATCATCGTCATCTCGCGCAGATTCACTGCGATGGCTTCCGCGATGTGTCGCTCCTCCGCGCCGATGCCGGGATACGCGCCCGCCGTGTCAATCAACGTGATGATCGGCAACCCGAACTTGTCCGCCATACGCATCAAGCGCAGCGCCTTGCGATAGCCTTCCGGATGCGCCGAACCAAAGTTGCGAAGAATATTCTCCTTGGTGTCCCGCCCCTTTTGCGTGCCGAGGACGACGACGCGATGCTCTCCCAGCTTGGCAAAGCCGCCCACGACCGCGCGGTCATCTGCAAAGAGCCGGTCCCCGTGCAGCTCCTCAAATTCTGTGAACGCCGTCTTGATGTAATCCAGCGTGTAAGGCCGCTTGGGATGCCGGGCCAGTTGGACGCGCTGCCACGGAGTCAGGTTGGAATAAATCTCCTTCCGGGTCTCCTCGATCTTCTTCTGGATCTGGGCAATTTCCTCCTCAAAACTCACGTCAATCGAGTGGGTTTCCGGGTGTTGGCGGAGGTCTTCGAGTTTCTTCTGCAATTCAAAGATCGGCTTCTCGAAGTCGAGCTGATGTTTCATGCGGCGGGCATTTTAGTGCAGGCCAAGCAGGAAGCAACGGGGAATTCAGTGAACCCCCTCAACCTGCACCCAGCGTTTGATTTACCTCCGGATTCAAGGTCAACCAGGCGCTTGCCCCTCTGGACGCCAGCCCTAGAGTTGCCTCTCAATCGCACCACGTGGGAAATCAAGCTGAACCAACTCAGCGCCACCGCAAAGCTGGAGCAGAAGATCATGCAGGTGGAAGCCAGTGACTTTGCCAGCTCGTTCCGCCGTGGAAGGCCATCCGAAACGAATGATCGGGACCAACCCGTGGCCCCCGACCACGCCGACACCACCGCCTCAGCACCGCGGCGCCGCCGCCAATGATCGGACCAGAGCCTTCCGCAGACTGGTCAGGACCTTGGTCAGCGAAACCGGGCGACCCTCTTTGGGCCAAGGCGCACCGTTCATCCTGACCCAAAACTGCCGCGCCGCCGTGAAAGAGGTGCGGGTCAGTTGGATTTTGAGATTTTTATTCCGGTGATAATCCTTGATAGAAATTCGCAGGTCCGCTTTCATAAAACCATGAAAACCAAGGCTACTAGGAAAATCAACCGTGCACTGGGTCGTGCACGCCTTGGCGTCTAATAACAATGTTAGACCACTTCCCGTATGACACACGACGAGTTGATTGCCAAAGCGCGAGAGCACATGAAGCCATTCGACAGTCGCAAATCCTTCGGCGTATCCTCGGATGTGTTCACTGCTTCCAGAGTCCAGGAGGCGGCACGAGTGATTCTCGGCAGCACGCAGCGCGATGATTACATTGAGGTTTTTGTGGATAGTCAGACTGGTGATTTCATCACTGCCACTTACCATCCCGGACCACCAAAGCATGATGGAGAAAGACGATGACGTGGTCTAACCATGCGCTGCAGCGAACCCGGCATGAGCGTCGCGGTTGCAATCGAGCCGTCCCGCGGGCCGGGTCGCTGAGCTTGGGTCGTTAGCAGTCAATATGCGCTTCCACATCGCGAGTTTAGTGCTGAGTAGCGTTTTGTTCTCATGCTTTGCTTGCTGCGGAGGACAGAGCGGCGAGGTGCTTGTGGTTGGCTATACAAATGGCGCGCCTGTTACAAAGGTGGGGACGAATGACTACTACCGCGACAAGCTCTCGCATGGTTTAGACAAGAAGACGCTGGACGTGAAGTTAGATAGCCCGAAGGACTGGCGGAAGAGTTACGAGCAGTTCAGCAGCGTGCTCGTCAAAGAGGCGAAGACGGCAGGTTTAGATGCGGACTCTCTGGAGAAGCTTCTGAAGAGGCTGATTCGTGCCAAAGAGAACAAAGAGCTGGCGCTGATACCTGTTGCGGCCCACCAGACTCAGGATGGTGGAGAGCCTTTGTGGATCATCACGTTCAAATGGGAGGAGGAGAAAGCAGTCCTTGAAGGAAGCATGATGGCGCACATCCGGTATTTTTGGTTCCATAGGCGCAGTTTGAAACAGATAGATTTCCTGACATGCGGTTGACTGCTAACCATACGCTGCAGCGAACCCGGCCATCGCGTCACTGTTGCAATCGTGGCGTCCCGTGGGCCGGGTCGCTGAGCTTTAGTCGTTAGACCGCTTCACACCATGCGCACTTGCTCACTGTTCATCGCACTGCTGACACTGGCATTTTCCGGTTGTGCTCATCACCCTGACGCTGATTCTTACCCTGTCGTCGCCTCGGTTGATTCAGATCGGGCGCAGCATGTCGAGCGGATGCTCGCGAGTGCAGGAATTCACGCCACTACCCACGGGTCATTCGTAATGGGTGTGTCTGTTGCCCCGAAAGACCGGGCGCGCACTATCGAGTTGTTGCGGCGCGACGCAGCAGAGAAAGGTTATCAGGTATGGTTCTGACTATGCGGCCTAACCAGGCGCTGCAGCGAACGGCGGCGGGCGCTATCAGTTCACCGAGAACCGCTGGATTGTCCAGCCGCTCAGTTCCGCCGTCGCTGAGCTTGGGTCGTTAGACATCACGCGCCACCATGAGCGAACGCACACTCACAGCAGGGACGAGCATGTTCTTCGGCAAGCCGGCGAAGCCGATGCCGGAGATTATGGCAGACGCCATTTCTCAGGTAGTCGCGCAAGTGCCAGGCATCATCGAGGCACATCTACCTCAGTGCTTCATCGAGGGCGACAAGGAGGCGCGGCAGGTTCTGGTCATTGGTGTGCAGCGGCGCGGCGAGATTCCTCAGATTGCAGAGGCTTTGATGGGAAAGCTCCAGCTTGTTTTCCCGCCCGGACAGTTCATTGATATTCTGCCTTTCGAGTCTAGTGCAGTGCCCGCTGGTGTTCGGCAGGCAGGCTGCCAGATTTTCGTCGCAGAGAAGAAAGCGTGGTGGAAGATATGGTGATGTCTAACCATGCGCTGCAGCGAACCCGGCATGGCGTCGTGGTTTGCAATCGTTGCGTCCCGCAGGCCGGGTCGCTGAGCTTGGGTCGTTAGCCCACTCCACGCACCTTGAAGAAGCGAACCAAAATCTTGATTGTTTCGGGTCTCGCTATTGTCGCGTGTCTCGGAGCATTCGTAGCGTATCGCATTCACAAGGCCCGGCAGGCCGGGGAGTTCATCGCGTCTTTATTCGCAGCGGACAGCAAACCATCATGGCGCCAGGACTTGCCAGCCACCGCCACAGATGTTCATGAGTGGGTTTGGGCTGATGGTTTCTTGCCCGACTATTCCTATCTGCTCAAGGCTCGCATTAGCGAGGACGAGTTCCGGGAGTTTGTCACTCGACTTGGTCTCACAGCGCACACTCCAACGCGTGAGTATTCAGAGGATTCCGTCTGGCTCTCTTGGGGAGCAGCGCCGGGTTTTGATGGCAGTTGGTGGGACGTGTCCGATTCTTTGGATTCGACTTTTGTCAGCGAGGGGCACGACACTTGGTCATTCGCAAAGTATGAGAAGGGTTATCTTTATTTTCAGTCACTCAATCACTAAGTGGGCTAACCATGCGCTGCAGCGAACCCGGCTTGAGCGTCGCGGTTGCAATCATGGCGTCCCGTGCGCCGGGTCGCTGAGCTTGGGTCGTTAGACATCACGCGCCACCATGAGCGAACGCACACTCACAGCAGGGACGAGCATGTTCTTCGGCAAGCCGGCGAAGCCGATGCCGGAGATTATGGCAGACGCCATTTCTCAGGTAGTCGCGCAAGTGCCAGGCATCATCGAGGCACATCTACCTCAGTGCTTCATCGAGGGCGACAAGGAGGCGCGGCAGGTTCTGGTCATTGGTGTGCAGCGGCGCGGCGAGATTCCTCAGATTGCAGAGGCTTTGATGGGAAAGCTCCAGCTTGTTTTCCCGCCCGGACAGTTCATTGATATTCTGCCTTTCGAGTCTAGTGCAGTGCCCGCTGGTGTTCGGCAGGCAGGCTGCCAGATTTTCGTCGCAGAGAAGAAAGCGTGGTGGAAGATATGGTGATGTCTAACCATGCGCTGCAGCGAACCCGGCGTGAGCGTCGCGGTTGGAATCGTCGCGTCCCGCGAGCCGGGTCGCTGAGCTTGGGTCGTTAGACCAATATGACACCCCTCGGCCAAAAGCGGCTCGCCATTGGCCTTTCGGTCGCAGCAGTGATTTTGGCTATCCTAGCCGCGTGGGGTTGGGCACGCGCAACCATGAATGAGATTCACGCCACGCTCGCAGATGGCTGGACTGAGATGCTGCAGGAGGGACGCGATGCGGCGTTGGTGAACACGAACATCACCGAGGTTGCCGATACTCTTCGCTGGCTTGGCCGGTTTTACCGTCCGCCACAGCCACCATCCTCTGGCATCGAGCGCCACCACTACAATTTGATGGAGCGAGTTCGAGTTGGCTACCAGCAAGACATCGTGATTCACTTGCGGCAGTTGACTGGCGACCAGCTTGGTGACGACCCGAAGCCGTGGATAGAAAAGTATGCGAAGCCGGAGTGATAGACTGTATTGGGCTAACCATGCGCTGCAGCCAACGCCGGTGGGCGTTGTCAGTTCCGCTTTCGCGGCTCACGCCGTTGTTCCGGCGTGGCTGAGCTTGGGTCGTTAGCCTGCACCACGCACATGGACGCACCTACGCCGAAATCATTAGTTGTCCAGTCTGTCCTGCACTTTGTGCTGGTTGCGCTAGTTGCGCCAGCTTTGGTCCTCGCCATTCACGCGTGTGGCGTGGGGAACTCTCCGTTTGACATTTTGTTGCCCTACATGGCTACGCCGTTTGTGTTTGGCGGCGTCATCTTGATTTTGACATTGGTGTCAGGCGTAGCATTTCATTTCCTGCGGTGCATTACATTGCTGTGGCTACAGCATTTTGTTGGCGTTGTCGTCGGTGGTATTGGTGGCTTGGTGATCTTTCGGTTCGTGATTGATACTGAGTTGCATGATTCCACGTTGCGCCTACCCTGCATTTCAGCAGGAGTCATTGTTGGAGCGATCGCTCCGTTCATTTGGCGGTATGAGAAACGACATGCAGGCTAACCATACGCTGCAGCGAACCCAGCCATCGCGTCACAGTTGCAATCGTGGCGCCTCGCGGGCCGGGTCGCTGAACTTGGGTCGTTAGGCGTATGCGCCGTCGCCATAACGGGGTCAGTCCTCACGATTGACACACGTTCAGTTGGGTTTGGGTGCTTCACTGGAAACAGTTTCAAAGCTTTTAGCTGTGTTAAGCCAGCTTGAGCATACTCACTTTCCGGTAGCGGACGGCGGCGCGGCGTTCGGGACGGGCGCTGCTCCCCCCGCAATCTACCGTAGTAAGGCCGCCCTCATCCCGCCCAGGTTTCGGCCCAGCGCGCCAAGGGTTGCCTGCGGTCCGAACGGGGGCGCGGCCCGCTTGAAGGCCGGGACGATGGGCCTTGTCAGGGGGGCGGGCGCTTTGACAAGCCCGGCGCTTCCGGGGGGGCGGAAAACAGTTTCCCCGTCACGGTCGGGGCTTCCCTTGCCAAGGGGCAGGCTTTCCCCGTCAAGGTTGGCGGTTATCTTTCAAAGGGGGAGGCTTTCCCCCGTCAAGGTTGGGGCTCACCCTGCAAAGGGTAATCATGTTCCGCGTCAAGGTCGGCGTTTCCCTCGTCAAGGTTGGTTCTGGCCTTGTCGCGGGAAGAGCTTTCCTTGACGAGGTTGACGCTTTCCTTGTCAAGGGAAGCATCAACCTTGACGCGGAAAACGTTTTCCTTGTTAAGGAAAATCATTTTCCGCAAACCCCTCGGGGCGGACTTTGACCGGATTTTGTCATCCCTTGGGACCGCCGTGTCTCAGGTTGTCCCGCTTATACACATATTTATGTCAACCAAACCCGGAAACCCTGTTGGCACGGTTTAGGCGATACCGCTCGCAAGCCCGTTTGGTGTTGTTTCCCGAAACTATCTTTTCGTGAAGCCGTGCCTTTGTTGCTGGGCGAAGTCGTACCTGCAACATCTAACCATAAGCGGGTGGCTCAATCCCAACCCGTCGTTGCAGAAATCCAAGAGGAAAGTGCATATATGGATTATGCCAAAATCGGGCTGGATGACTTGACGGTCCCAGCACAAATCCAATACGGTCGCCGCCTCATCACCGGCATCACCGACAACCCCACGCTGTTCCCCACGCCGAGTCCGAGCATTGCGGCGCTGACGGCGCAAGTGGATGAAATGGAAACCGCCTACAACGCCGCGCTCGCCGCGCGGCTCAACGCGAAAACGTTGACGCAGTTGTTGCAAGATCAGGTGGATTCGTTCGCCAGTTCCGTTTCGTTGCTGGCCAGTTACGTAAACAACGCCAGCGCCGGGGATGGAACGGTCATCGAACGTTCCGGCTTCTCGCTACGTGCCACGCCCACCCCGATCGGGCCGTTGCCGACCGTGACGGATCTGCAAGCCGCCCCCGGCGAGCACAAAGGGCATGCAGCACTGCGGTGGGGCGCGTTGTATGGCGCAAAGTCGTACTTCATCGCGCGGGCCGAGGATGCGCCGGAACTGAAGTGGAGTTTCCTCGCTTCCAGCACCAAGCGCGAGGCCGAGGTGAACTCCATGATCAGTGGCAAGACGTACTGGCATCGCGTCGCCGCCGTCGGCGCCGCCGGTCAAGGTCCGTGGAGTGATCCGGTGCCGTTGCTCGCGCCGTGAGATGCGAGTCCAAAGTCTAAGACCTAAAGTCTGAAGCTTGTGGTTTGCACGCTTGAGACATTCACCAGCGGAACACGGCTCGCACCGCGTGTTCCGCTGTTTTATTTGGGAAAGTTCCGCCGGAAAAATCAAAGGGCCGGACTTGCGTCCGGCCCCCGAAGTGACGAGGTTTACACGCCTTCACCTAAGGCGCTCAGAAGGGCAGTGCGGCCAACTTGGAGGGCGCTGTTCGCACCGCACTGCGAGCAAAACCTCTATGCCAACCCTAAACGAACAGCGAAATCGTCTCCACTACGATTGTAAGATGCACTACGGATACGAATTGTTCAAAACTTTTTTCGCTTATGAGGAGAAAATGGCAATTTTGTCACGCATCGGAGACATCAGAATGGTTTCTACCCAACAACTAAAAACCGACCAACGCTGACCGAAAGCTTTGCTCAACTGCGACTTGCCAGCGAATGGATGGCGCGCTGCCACCAGGGAGCAAAGGTTTCGCTCGGTCGTAACCAGGCCCAGCGATGCAGCCAGGACATGGTGTTCGCATCGCTCAGCAGCAGTAGCTTTTCTTGTGCAGTCAGGGAATCCGGCCCGGCAGCCAGCAGTTTTTCGCCCAACCCCCGCACGGCTTCGGTGCCGACGCCGGCCTTGGTCTGAGCATCGGCATAGGCGGGATTCAAACGACTCTCCCGCAAGAGCGAGACATGCACGGCATTGACGTAAGGATTCAAAACCACATCGGCCAGCCCCGCATGGACTGGTCGCGGTGCGAGCTCTCCGGCCATCTCCAACTCCGCCAGGCGCACGCGTAATTCCACGATCTCGCGTGGCGGGGCCACTTCTTCCGGCACCAAAAATAATCCGGCCTTTTTCGCCCAGCGCCCGCCGCTGCTGCGACTGGTCAGCACGCTGAGGGGGATGGAAACGTACATGCCCAACAACACCGGCAAGAACCACCAGAACGTGATCTGATCCAGGCAAAACACCAACCCGCCCCACACCACGCCCACGAGGACATGCCCCCAATGCCGGCGGACGGCATACGCCCATTCGGTGCCGTCGGCGTCGCGGTTTTGCGTGCCCCAACTCACGCCCATCCCGAGGAGGATCGTGATGACGAAGCGCGTGTGCCACAACATCTGCAACGGCGCATGCAGCGTGGAGAACAAAGTTTCCCCACCACACTCAACGTCGTGCGCGCCAGACCGCCGAACGCCCGGCGGCGTTCCGGGTCCAACGCGAGGTCCACCAAAGCCAGCACCTTCGGCAACATGATCACGGTCATACAGATCATGAAAACGAAGAACGCGTGCGCCGTTGCGGAGAGATCGAGGTACGGGAAAAAGCCCCGCACCGGCAGCAGGGTCAACTCGCTCAACAGATCCGTCCATCGGATGAGACTGAAGGTAAGCAAGAACGCCAACCACAGCGGCCCGCTCAGGTAACCGAAGATGCCAAGCAACAGATGCACGCGACTGATGCCGCGCAGCCCCTTGGCGAACAGCAGCAGCGAATGTTGCAGGTTGCCCTGACACCAGCGGCGGTCGCGTTGGGCATTTTCAATCAAGCCCTGCGGGGCTTCCTCGTAGCTGCCCTCCAGATCATACGCGAACCAGACCTGCCAGTTTTCCTTGAGCATCAACGCGGCTTCCACGAAGTCGTGGCTGAGAATCTGCCCGCCGAACGGCTTGCGTCCCGGCAATTGTGGCAGGTCGCAATAATGCATGAACGGCTCGGTACGGATGATGGCATTGTGCCCCCAGTAATTGCCGAAGCTCTGCGCCCAAAAATTCAACCCCGTGATGAAGATCGGCGCATAAAATCGATTCGCGAATTGCTGCATCCGTCCGAACAATGATTCGGCGTTGATCAAGCCCGGCACCGTTTGAATCATCCCCACATCGGGATGCACTTCCATCAGCTTCACCAAATCCACGAGCAGCCCGCCGCGCATCACGCTGTCCGCGTCGAAACACACGAAGTAGCGATAGCGTCGGCCCCACGAATTGAGAAAATCCCGGACGTTACCGCTTTTCTTGCCTTCGTTCGAGGTGCGACGGCGATAATAAATCCGGCCTAGCGCGCCCAGTTCCCGCACCAATTCCGACCAGCGGCGCTCCTCCTCGATCCACTTGTCCGGGCTGGTCGAATCGCTCAGGATGAAAAAGTCGAACCGCTCCAGCTCGCCCGTGCGTTTCAACGATTCATACGTCGCCCGCAACCCCTCCAACACCCGCACGACATTTTCATTGTAGATCGGAAAGATCAGCGCCGTACTCGTGCCGGCGATGGATTGATTCTGATACTCCTTGCGCAACGTAATCCGCGACCGCTCCCCAAGCCGCTGCAACAGGAAGCCAAAGATACCATGCGTGCATCCAATGGCGGCCAGGAAAAACAGGATGATGAACAACACCAGCAACACCGTCCGCGACGGCGACCACCCCGTGCGCCAAAGCAGATCGGCAAAAATCACCGACACCGTCCCCGTCAGCAACACCGCCACCGAGAAGAAGGCGAACACGCGCCACGCGCGGTTCTCATGCGAGGCCGGGCTGACGACCAGACGGGGGGATGGATTGGCAGGATTTCCGGGAGGCATGGCTCAGACGAACCGGGTGATTCCGTTCCCCGCACCCAGCCGGGCAACGACCAAGCTATCAGCACAGGTCAAACGCACGGGCGCAGCATGGCTGAAACCCCTGCCAGATTAAAGATGAAACCGTCACCCCAATTATTGCGCTTGACCAGCAACCCGCGTCTGAGAATTGAAACTTCAATGCGTCAGCCAGAAGATCAAGCCGAGCACGAGCAAGAAGGCCAGCCAGATGACGACCATTTTCTCAAACGGCACTTTCCCAAGATTGCTAAGAGTAGTGATCGGGCCGAGATCGAGCGGGCGCGGCGTCATTTGCGAAAGCTGAAAGTCCGGGCCGGCGCGGAGGTAGGCCTCCTGCATGGCGTCCACAAATTCCTTGGGCCACGGGCCAGGGCGCAAGAATTGATCCTGCCATTTTCCCGGCATGTCCGCGAGCAGCAGCGCGAGACGTCCGCGGGTGTTAAGCAAATGCTCCACGCCAGTGGGAATTCGTTCCAACACCGCAGCGAACCATTCCGTGACAACCTGGTCCATCTCCTCTGCTGCAAGTTCGGTGGGCGATCGCTGGGGTTCGAGCGGGGCGCGTTTCATCGCGCGGTCTAACACCTGTTGGACGAGTTCGCCGAGCAGCACGCGATTGCGGATGCGCAACGCATTAAAATAACTTTCCACCTTGGCGTAGGCGGCGTTCCATTCCTCCATGGGCCGACCGGCCAGCTTGCCCGGCGTATCGGTGTGCTGCTGCGGCATATCAGGGCGGACTCCAATCGGTACGTCCACGTTTCGCTGACTACTTCCTCGCCCACTTGCAGCGTGCAACGGAGATCCACCGGGTTTTTATTTTCAGCGCGCGGCTGCATAGCCAAAATGACGCGCCAGTTTTTCTTGATCGGATTGTAAAAGACTTGGTTCTCAGTAATCGCGGCGTTGTCACTGCAATGGGCAATGGCGGCCGGCGGCGCACCCTCCGGGATGGCGGCCAGGCGTGGCCCGTCAAAATCAATCACGATCTGCCGCCACCCTCCATTACGCGGATGTGCGCCAATCCGGGTGGAGACGACCCGGTTCTGCGACAGTTTCATGTCGTCTTCCGACGTCCAATAAAGCGTATAGGCGTAGCGTTTCGGTTGCATGGGCGCGGGTTTCACTTTGGGATCCCAGAACGCGACAATGTTATCCAAGCCTTCGGTACTGCGTGCTTAATTCGAGCAGGTGCACGTCGCCCTCGCCCCAGTTTCCACGCGGAACGACCCAAACAGTCGGGACTTGGTGATAGTAATTGAAGATATCTTGATACGCTTCGTAGCGCCGCTCGCGTTGACACAGCCCAAAGCCACGCAAGTTTTTGGTGGCGAAGCGTTGGTGGCGCATCACGGCCGCATTGTTCAATGGCCGCCAGAGCATCTCGCCATTTTCCATGTGCATCAGCAGCCCGTCGCTGTCATGCGCTTCGGGACGATAATCGTCGAATTTACGTTCCGAGTTTTTCCCGAACCAGAACATGCTCGTCAACGGCGCAATCCCAATGGAGGTGATGGGCTTGCGGTTGGGATTCACCGCCGCGACGGTGTTCGTCTCACGGAAATACAAAACACACTCGATGTCGGCAATCGTGGATTCGCCCGGCTGGATCACAAATTCATACGCGCCAACACAACTAACGCTGTCGAGGATGGCGTAGAGCCGGATTTGCGTATCTTCCTTCTGCGGTTTGCCGAGCCACCAGTCGGTGAAGATGGGGAATTCCTCCGGCCGATCCGACTCCCCGGAATCAATCGCCAAGCCGCGGGCCGATTGCCCGTAGCGTTGGCCTTTACCAAGCAGCCGGAAATAACTCGCGCCGAGAAACGAGCCGAGTTCGTCCCACCGCCCGGGACCGTTCAACTCACTTAGGATGCGAAAGCCTGCGTAGCCAGTATCGGCCGGAATTTGTTTGGCGATGTTAAGTTTGCGGTAGTTGAAAAAGTCCTGCACGAATCGGATGGGTTGCGCATGCGTGAGGGTGAATTCATTCACATGCACCGGTTCGTGATAAATGTAACCGGGATGAAAAAACTCCACGCGAAACGGCATTTCTTCCGCCGCCCACAGCGCACGTTCATGGCGGAATTCGATTTCCCGATATTTGTCGTAATCGAGATTGTCCTGCCGCAGGACTGCTGGAAGATCGAGGCGCGGCGAACGGAAAGGCTTCCGGGCCCGCTCCTCTGCTTTCTTGGCGACGTAATCCAACGTGACCTGCACCGATTCACGTCCCGCCGCCCAATTCAGGACTGGCAAAAGGAGAAGGAGAACCGTGAGTAACCTACGAAAGTTGCTGCGCACGGAAAAATGAAACTCCAAAAGCCCCCTTAAATCAAGTCAGCGCACCCCACAGAATATGCACCGCATCCAAACGATGAGCCCCACCCAAACACGCACCCGATAACGTGAACACCCCCCCCGCGCCGCACAAACATGTGCAAAAAGTTACAAGAAGCCGCTTCCCGCGCCGCCTTCCAACCGCTAGTTTCCCCGCGAAGGTTGTTTATCCATGTCAGTCAAACCAGTCAAAGCACCACCGAGTTCTGAACCAAAGTTGCTTACCGTCCACTTCGACGGCCCATATCCCGCCTACTCGGAGACGCAGGACGTGCTCGCGGATTGCAAACATCGCAAGGCGGGCGGCGTTTATTTTTGGGCGATCAAAGTCGGGCCGAATTATCGGCTTACCCACATCGGCCAGACCGGCACGTCCTTCTATCATCGGATGAAGGAATACATCATTAACACGCTCGGCGGGAATTATCGCATCTGCGATCCCGATGCGCTCGAACGCGGCGAAGCCAAATTGCTCTGGAACGGCATGTGGCGCGAAGGCACGCGGGAAAACCTGCCACAATTCCTGCGCGACAGTTCACGATTGTTTGAAGCGGCCAAGCGCAACCTGATGCTGGAACAAATTTTCATCGCGCCCCTCGACGTGGAAGATCGGATGCGCCGCCGCATCGAAGGCGCGATTGCCAAAACCGTGCGCAAAGATAAGCTCGCATCGAGCCTGCTCCCGCCCGATGTCCGCGTACTCGGCCGGCTCACGACCGAAGTACCGACACCGGTCCGCATCCGCGTCGGCAGCAAGATTCTCGGCTTGCCGGAGCAGTTGGATGTCTGAACTCTTGCGAGACGAAGGTAAGACGCACACAGAGTAACGCGTCTATCGCGAAGATATTGCAGGTGAACAAACCCACCGCTGCAACGGTCAAACCCAGAGTTGTTCCAAAACCACAACACACAAACACCATGATAACCCGTCGCCAAGCCCTCAAAACCACCGCCGTCGCCTCGTTAGCCGCCGCCACGCTGCCCTCGGCCTTGGCGCAAACACCCGCTGCCGCCGCACCGTTCGAGCCCTTCAAACTGCCCGCCCTGCCCTATGCGTTGGACGCACTCGAACCGCACATTGACGCACGCACGATGGAGATTCATCACAGCAAGCATCACAAAGCTTATGTGGATAATCTTAACAAAGCGCTAGTGGACACCGCAGAACTAGCCCGCAAGCCACTGGAAGAATTACTCGGGGATTTGAGCGTTGTCCCCGAGAAGAACCGTGCCGCGGTTCGCAACAACGGCGGCGGACATTTCAACCACTCACTCTTCTGGCAGATGATGAAAAAAGATGGCGGCAGCGAACCCAAGGGCGATCTCGCGAAAGCCATCGAAGCCACCTTCGGCAGCTTTGCTGCTTTCAAAGAAAACTTTGGCAAAGCTGCAACAACGCGCTTCGGCAGCGGCTGGGCGTGGCTCACTTTGAATCAAGGCAAGTTGGAGATTGTTTCCAGCGCAAATCAAGACACGCCACTGATGGGCAAAGCCGTTGCCGGAAGCGAAGGACAGCCCTTGCTTGGCCTCGACGTCTGGGAGCACGCCTATTATCTCAAATACCAGAACAAACGTGCCGACTACATTGCCGCCTGGTGGAACGTGGTGAACTGGGATTTCGTCGCCGCACGCTACGCCAAGCTCAAAGCTTGAGAACGCCACGCGACCATCACCCATTTGAGTCAAAAAATTCCGTGGGCATCCTGCGGCAACTTTGTTAAACCACTTCGCATGAACACAACTCCCATGTCCCGTCGCTCCGCCATTCAAAAAGTCGCCGCTGGCGCCGCTGCTGTGGCTGTGGCCACCAAGCTTTCGCCCGTCGCCCACGCTCAGGATGCCGCTCCCGCCAAACTTAAAGGCAACATCAACCATTCCGCCTGCCGCTGGTGCTATGGCAAAATCTCCATCGAAGATCTCGCCAAGGCTGGCAAGGAAATGGGCCTCGTCGCGCTGGACCTGATTGATCCGCAGGATTTCCCCGTGCTCAAGAAATACGGCCTGACCGCTTCGATGGTGAATTATCCGCTGATTGATGGTTTAGGCGGCATTGGCAAAGCATTCAACCGCGTCGAGCATCACGACAAACTGGTGACCGCTTACGAACAGCGCATCAAGGAAGCGGCGGACAACGGCTACGAACGCGTCATTTGCTTCTCCGGCAATCGCGCCGGGCTTGATGACGAAAAAGGTTTGGAGAACTGCGCCATCGGCTTGAAACGCCTGACCGCCTTCGCGGAAAAGCACAAGGTCACGCTCGTCATGGAATTGCTGAACAGCAAGCGCAGCCACAAGGATTATCAGTGCGACCACACCGCCTGGGGTGTGGACCTCGTGAAGCGCGTCGGCTCGGAGCGCTTCAAATTGCTCTACGACATCTTCCACATGCAGATCATGGACGGCGATGTCTGCGATACGATCCGCGAAAACCATCAATACTTCGATCACTACCACACCGGCGGTGTACCGGGCCGCGCGGAGATTGATGAAACGCAGGAGTTGAACTACCCGCGCATCATGCAAGCCATCGTCGCCACCGGCTTCAAAGGCTACGTCGCGCAGGAATTCATCCCGAAACGCGATCCCCTCGCTTCGCTGAAACAAGCCATCGGCATCTGTGACGTGTAAACCGTCGCCCCCCTTGCTCGAGTTGGCCGGGCTTTTTCTAAAGCTCGGCACAACCACCTTCGGCGGCCCGGCGGCACACATCGCGATGATGGAGGAAGAGGTCGTGCGGCGACGTAAATGGCTGACGCCCGAAGAATTCCTCGACTTGCTCGGCGCGACAAATCTCATCCCCGGCCCCAACTCGACGGAACTGGCCATTCACATCGGGCATCGCCGCGCAGGCTGGCCGGGGCTGATCATCGCGGGCGTTTGCTTCATTTTACCCGCGATGCTCATCGTCACCGGAATCGCCTGGGCTTACGTTCGCTACGGACAGTTGCCGGAAGCTAACGCCCTGCTCTACGGCGTAAAACCCGTCATCATTGCCATTGTCGCGCAAGCATTGTGGAACTTGGGCAAGGCCGCCGTGAAAACCAAACTGCTGGCGGCAACAGTCACCATCGCAGCAGCCGCAAGTTTCTTCGAAGTGAATGAACTGCTCGTGCTATTCGGTTGCGGCTTTGCGTTACTGGCCATTCGAGCAGCGAGCAAAAATAGACCGACAGCCTTGGGCGGCTTCACCCCCTTCTTCGCCAACCTGCCCGCAACCACCACGACCGCCGTCGCCGCCAGCGTGGCCATCGCCGCACCGTTCAGCTTGAACCTGATGTTCTTCTTTTTCCTGAAAGTGGGCGCTGTGCTATTCGGCAGCGGCTATGTGCTGCTCGCGTTTCTGCGCGCTGATCTGGTGGAGCGTTGGCATTGGCTGACGGAAAGCCAGTTGCTCGATGCCATCGCCGTCGGCCAGTTCACGCCCGGCCCGGTGTTCACGACCGCGACATTCATCGGCTATCTGCTCAGCGGCCCCGTCGGTGCGCTCGTGGCCACGGTGGGAATTTTTCTGCCCGCCTTCATCTTCGTCGCGCTCAGCAGTCCGCTGATCCCCAAGCTCCGCGCCTCACCGCTTGCCGGCGCGTTCCTCGACGGCGTCAACGTCGCTTCGCTCGCACTCATGGCCGTCGTCACCTGGCAACTCGGCGCAGGCGCATTGGTGGATTGGCAGGCTATCGCGCTCGCCATCATTGCGGCGACATTGCTGATTCGCTGGAAAATTAACTCCACCTGGCTGATTCTTGGCGGCGGAGTGTTCGGCCCAATTAAAGCCTGGCTTTGACCACATAAGCGGCAGGATAAAATCATCAAGAGTATGACAGTGTCTGTATTTTTGCTGTTTGAGACACAAGCCCATACCGCCCGCCGGAAAACTAACCGCATGATTTAATTTACGTGAGTATCCGGACGAAATTGGACACCCTCGCCGTCGTGACAAATCCAGAATCGGACGCACACTCACGCCCATTCCGTGCGTTAAAACTGGCTGAATGTCCCACCATTTTGAGTCTGCTGTTAGCAAGCCTGACGCTTCTGGCCTACTGGCCAGTGGTTCAGGCGGAGTTCATCAACTATGACGACAACGACTACATCACGGCCAATCCACAGGTGCAAGCGGGCTTGACTTGGCGGGGCGTCATATGGGCCTTTACCTCACGCCACGCGAGCAACTGGCATCCCTTGACCTGGTTGACACACATGGCAGATGTGGAGCTTTTTGGTGTGACTGCGACAGGGCCACACGCGATCAATCTGCTGTTCCACACGCTCAATGCGCTCCTACTGTTCTGGCTGTTGCGCCGGCTCACAACAGCCACCGGAAAAAGCTTCCTTGTTGCAGCCTGGTTTGCCCTACATCCGCTGCACGTGGAATCAGTGGCCTGGGCCGCAGAACGCAAAGACGTCCTGAGCACGTGCTTCGCCCTGCTCACGTTATTGGCTTATGCCAGTTATGTCGCGGCCAACAATATGCCTGGCCGAAACATGCGATGGCGCTACGCTGCAATGCTGTGTTGTTACGTGCTGGGATTGATGAGCAAACCGATGCTAGTGACCTTGCCTTTCGTCATGCTGTTACTGGACGGCTGGCCGTTGCGGCGAATGGAGATGACGACGCTGCCGCACAACTGGCGCAATCAACTGCGACTCGTGACCGAGAAAATTCCGTTGCTCCTCTTGAGCGCGGTCTCGTGCGTGATCACCACTTGGGCCCAACAAAAGGCAATTCAACCGCTAGAACAACTCTCATTCCTCCAGCGCCTAGCCAACGCCGCTGTGGCCTATGCACATTATCTGGGAAAGACCTTTTGGCCAACAGATCTGGCCCTACCTTATCTGCATCCAGGCAAATGGCCCGCCGCCCAGGTGGCAGGCGCAATAGTTTTAATCCTCGGCCTCAGTCTGGTAGCCACCTTGACTCTGCGAAAGCGAGCGTACCTGTGCATGGGCTGGTTTTGGTATCTCGGAACGCTGGTGCCAGTCATCGGCTTGGTGCAGGTCGGGGCTCAATCCATGGCCGACCGTTACACCTACTGGCCACTGATCGGATTTTTTATCGCGTTAATCTGGGGCAGCTCTGAACTGACCACAACTTCACGCCAACAGAAGATTTTATTTCTAATCGGAATCGCAATCAGCGTTGGCTGGGGGATGCTGAGTCACCGGCAGGCGGGGTATTGGAAAAACAGCGAGACATTGTTCACCCACGCGGCCCGGGTCACGCCGCACAATTACCTCGCCCTTCTGAATGTCGGCGGTACTTTGTTCGCCCAAGGCCGGCTGGACGAAGCGCTGCAATTCTATCACGCGTCCGAAGCCATCAACCCGAAACATCCCGACACCCTCAATAGCATTGGCGCGGTCCTCGCGGCTCGAAACGACCCAAGCGCCATGGACTATTTCCAGCGTACCCTGACACTGCAACCCGAGCATGGTGATGCCTTGTTCAACCTGGGGAACAGCCTCGCCCGCGCCGGTCGCCATGCGGAGGCCCTGAGTTATTACGAACAGGCCATCGCGCAACAACCGGCCAACAGCCAGATGCGTAACAATTTCGCCAACACTCTGCTCAAGCTGGGAAAAATTGACGCCGCCATCGCCCAATACGAGACCGCTCGAAAGGATAATCCCACCGATCAGACCGTCCTGGAAAATGTGGCTCGAATCTATTCGAGCCGCGGAGATTTTGCCCGAGCCATTCCCTGTTACCAGACGCTGGTCAGACTCACCCCAGACAAACTCGAACCCATCTACGGATTGGGCCAGGCTTTGGCCGTCACCGAAAACTGGCCCGAAGCCATCGCCCGTTTTGAACAAGCGCTGCAACTTGCGCCGCAAAATCCAGAGATTCAATACAACCTTGGTTACGCCTTGCGCATGGCAGGCCGACTGCGTGAGGCGACAACCCAATTTCAAGCCGCCATCAAGGCAAAACCTGACTTTCCTTTGGCCCACTACAATCTGGGTTGCGTGCTGTTGACCTTGGATCAGCGGGAACAAGGCTTGCGCCACCTGCGCGAAGCAGTGCGCTTGAATCCAGATTATCAAGAGGCCCGGCAAAAACTGGCAGAAGTCGAACCGACCGACCTGGAAAAGAAATAGTTAGTCTGCAAAAAGAAAACCGCTGGAGATGCGCATCTCCAGCGGCTTTTGCTTCAAGTAAAGACGACTTTAGTTCCGATTGCGGGCCCGCATGATTACGCCCAACGCCGCCAGCCCCAACAGGGTTGCGGCCGCGGGTTCCGGCACTGCCGTTGTGAACGACACGGAAAAATTATCAATCGCCAGACCGTGATCATTGCCACCGTCATCAATGTCCAGCCAGCGCAGAAAGATTTCCTGCCCGGGATTCAAGGTGACACCAGGCAAAACGATATTGGCAAACGAAACCTGATTTGCTGCCAGATTGCCATCCAAAGCGGCAGCAGTCGTCCCCACATTGGGTGAATTGAAATCCAAAGCCGAAACCGCGATCCAACCATCAGCCGGAGCCCGTAGCGACCCCGATCGGGCTCGCGAAAGACGAAGAGATTTGGTAGCTGAAATCCAGCTTTTGAACGGCTGTGTTATTGCCATTCCGCCATTGCTCACCGGT
The DNA here is from genome assembly GCA_049840435.1 of Verrucomicrobiota bacterium. Classification (GTDB taxonomy): domain Bacteria; phylum Verrucomicrobiota; class Verrucomicrobiia; order Limisphaerales; family JADLHS01; genus JADLHS01. The sequence goes on from JASGKY010000002.1 coordinate 76,801, forward strand.
ATAGGAAACCGTCACGGTGTCCACGGCACTGCCGGTATCGTTTTGAATGCGCAACCCAAACACATTGGTCTTGGGCGTGCCAGAACTGAGGCTGCCTAAGGCGCGTTCAGCGACATTTAACGCGCCGTAACTGTAAAGCCAACCACTCGTTTCAGCACCGGCGCTGACGCGGATGGTGGAATATGCGTAGGGGCCATAAGCACTGGTGGTCCCCCCGGTGAAGGCACGTGAGCTATACCAGCCCAGCAGCGTGGTATTGTCAGTCCACCCCGGAGTTGAATTGTTTGCCCCAATAGGCAAGGTATCAAAATTCTGATTATAGGTCAGGCCACTACTCAAGAGCACTGGCGCATTTGCAGCGGTCAAGGTAAAGACACTAAGCGCAAGAACGGAAGACAACTTTTTCATAAATACGACTAGTTTGGGTTAACTTCTGGGCTTGTGGCAACCGTATCACCCAGTCGACTGGTGTCAACAGACAACTCCAACAACCACAGCAAATTTCTTGCACTGCGACTGCAAAAAAGTGCACTTCGGGAAATCACCTCGGTCTGCTCATCGGGTCATTTGCGGAACACATCAATCGCCCATCTGATATGATGACACAATGGGGACATGTATCCACTCTGTCTCGTGTCATACTGACGGCGAACCCAGTGATTGTATGTTGACCGTAACGTGCATCTTGGAATTTTCCGACGGCTCTAAAACCAGTGGCAGCGTGGCCACCATCACGTCAGAAGGATTCTGGCCGGTGGAATATCGTGTAGCGATCCATCGGCCACCGGAGCTACCCACCACCATATTTCCAGAACAACTGGAGTGTTTTTCCAAGCTATCGCCAGCGAAACCGCGGGCAACGGCGGGCATGCGCAAGGGAGTTTACGATCTGTACGACCGATGAAGAGTGGTGCGCACGAAAGGACTTGAACCTTCACACCTTGCGGTACCAGATCCTAAGTCTGGCGTGTCTTCCATTCCACCACGTGCGCTATTGATAATCAACCACTTGCATCAAACGCCAAGTTGATTTTCTATTTTGTATCCCACCTTTGTATCCCTCGCAACGACATTTGCAGCACGTTTGGTGAAATCTGCTAAATATTATTCAAGTTTGAGTTCGGCTGCGATGCGACTGCGAAATGCATCCAGCGCGCCACCAACCCAGCGCCATAAGCATTACGCTTACAACCCCAATTAACTCAGGCAACCACGTCGCTGAACTCTTAGCTGGAGAACGCGCGCGTTGCGTTTCTTCCACTACTCGCCCTGTGACGATGCTGGGTGGTGGTTTTACCGTCGATGGTGATGTGGTGTTTGGCGTGGCAGCGGGCGCTGGGCCGGGAGCGGGTTGAAGATCGGCACGCTTGGCGATGGCAGCATTCTCCGCCGCGACCGCCTGAGCTAGGTCAGTCTGAGCCTTGCGCAACTCGGCGAGGGTTTCCGCACTCGGTTTCCAATAGCCTTTCTCCGCCACCGTCAGCATCCGATCCACCATCATCTTGTAGGCGGCGAGATTCTCGGCGGCTTTGAATTTCTCGCGGATGTTGAGCTGGTTGCGGTCCTGCACATAGACCTCGAACATCTCCTGCCACTTTGTTTCGCCCACGGCATCAGGCACGGTAACCTGCCAGCCCCACAGGTTGTCCGTCACCTGCCGAATCATGCGCGCTCCGGCGTAACCTTCCCTGAGCATGGCCTCGATCCATTTCGGATTGAGATAACGCGCCCGCATTTCGCGGCCCATGTAACGCTCAAGCGTCATCGTTTCGCCCGACTTGGGATTGCTCAAGTCCGCTACCAGGGTGTCCGCTGATTTTCCGTTCACGGTGCGAACCGCCATCGCTGTGCCACCGAGGTATTGGTAGAAGTCGTCACTATCCACTGCGCCGTAAACGTTCGATGAACGACTGTGAACCACGCCCTTGGCGCCCTTGAGCGCGAGCTTTAGCACGGTGGGCGAAAGATCGCCATTCGTGCCACCACCGGCGCGTGTGCCCCAAAAGCCTTGCCCGAACAGATGGCTCATGCGGTTGAAATAGACCGTGGGAACATCGTGTTTGTCGTTCCAAGTGTCAGGATGATGAATGGCTTGCTCCAAGCCCGTGCCGTAAACGCCGGAAGGCACGCTGAACAAGCGGACGGAAGCCAGACGCTCGGCATCGGCGGGCGCAATGCCCTGTGCTTCGAGTTCGGCGCGAGCGGCGGCGATGTTTTGCAGCAGCGGATTGTCGTCGCTGGTGTCGGTTTTCACCAGGTTTACAGCATGGTCAATGAGTTGCATCAGCACCGGAAACAAGTCGCGATAAAGGCCGGATGGAATCACCGTCACATCCACGCGCGGGCGGCCCAACTCGGCGCGCGCAATCAACTCGACACCTTGCACGCGCCCACGCGCGTCCCACTTTGGGCGCACACCCATGAGTGCGAGAATCTGGGCTTCCATCACACCTTCATGCCGGCTGGTCTCCGTGCCCCACAGGTTAAACACAAGCCGGTCGGGAAACTGCCCTTCATGACGCTTGCGGTAGGACTCGACCAAATCGGCAGCGAGCCGCGAACCTGCTGCGAACGTGGCAACCGACGGCAATCGCGCAGGATCGAAGCCGTAGAAGTTTTTGCCAGTGGGCAGCGCTTCGGGATTGCGAATGGGATCGTTGCCCGGTCCGGCAGGAATGTATTTTCCCGCGAGGCCAGCCGAGAGCGCGTCTAATTCAGCGCGACCGGAAGCTTCAATGCGCGCCATCAAATCCGCCTTGCGCTTGGCGTGTTCCTCCGGGGTAAGGTTTGGTTCAAGCGAGAGGATCGCCTCCGCCGTCGCGGCCCGTTTGGTTTCATCGGGCGCAACGCCAAACGTGTGCATTCCGAACGGCGTCATGCGCTCGCCGATTTTCTTGAGGTGATGCTCAAGCTCCTCGATCTGCTCCTCATTCAACAGCACGCCGGGCGCGTTTGTGATGGAGAGGTCCTGCAACAATCCGTGCTTGGCGCAACGTTGCGCCAGGTCGCGGAGCATGTCGTCCCCGGCGAGCGAGCCTTTCTCCTTCGCCACGTGGTAGTCGTTGATGATGCCGTTGATCTCGCGCAGTTCCGGACTCAGGGTGGCGCGGTCCAGCGGTGGCGGCAGATGCGTGATGATGGCAGCCATTGCGCGGCGCTTGGCCTGCAAGCCCTCGCCCACGTCATCCACGATGAACGGATACAACTGCGGCACAGCGCCGACCATCACTTCGCCGGTGTCGGCAGCGGTGAAGCCGATTTCCTTGCCGGGCAGCCATTCATGGGTGGCGTGCGTGCCGACGTGGATCATCGCATCGGCCTTGAAGTTCTTTTGCAGCCAGAAATAGAACGCGAGGTATTGGTGATGCGGCGGCAGTCTTACGTCGTGATAGACGGCCTCGATGTCCTGATCCCAGCCACGGGTCGGTTGTGCGCCGAAGACGCACGTTGCCCCAGCGCAAAATTGGAAGCACGAAAAAAGCTTCCCCGGCGTCATTGTGCCACACCATGACCTTGCTCGTTTCTGGCTCACCCCATTTTCGCCTGACACTGTCGCGCAATTCCGCTGGCAACTGATCAAACCACTGCCGGTATTCCCAGACCGATAGCAGCGGCACGCGTCCGGAGCGTGCGAGTTGTTCGAGGTCGGCGAGGAGATTTGTTCCCGGCAAAGGATTGTTCCCGAACGTGCGGATGGTCGTGAACAAGTCATCCGAATTAGTCGGAGCACCGGTGGTGTTGTAGCCATCGGCGCGCAATCGGTTAAGAATTTGCAGCAGCGATTGCGGCAACACGTTCAAGTAGGATGCTCCGATGCTGGCCTTGCCCGGTGGGTAATTGTAGTAGATGAGGGCGATGTGCTTGTTCGTCGGCGATTCGTGCCGCAGGCGCACAAACGCCTGCACCCGATCCGCCAGCCGCTCGACACGTTCGGCAATCGGCATGGTCATCACGTAGGCTTGCCCCGTGGCCACGTCCACCAACTTTTCCTTGGAGGCAACGATAGTGGGTGCGACTGCTCCGGCTAGTTCCGCCGCGCCGATCTGCCAGGAGCGTTCGATGAATTCAAGTCCGCTGGTGGAACGCTCCCATTCGGCGCGACTCTGTGAATTCAATGCGATGGCGTTGAGCACCGGCACGTCGAGTTGCGTGAGTAACGGAGCAAGCTTGTCCGGCACGTTGCCAATCTTGAGCGTCAACCCGACGAGCGTTTCGACGCGGGCATGACCATTGGTATCGAGGAACAACTTGGGCAAGGCCGCGTCGCTGGGATAACCAAACCCGAACAGCACATTGAAACCACGCGCCTGCATGGCGGCGTCGAGGGCGGACAACAACTCCGTCTGACCGGAAGTGGCATTGTCTCGCGAGAACAGACGCCCACCCAAGGCCGACCGGCGGCGTTTGTTTTCACGGCTAGGTAGCTCTTGGCGTAATCGTCGAATTCCACAAATGCACGACGGCTCGCAGGATCGAAGAAACCAAACTCTGGAAAAGGTGAAGGCGGCAGGACTTTCAATCCCAATTTGAGGCGACGGACCAGTGCTGCGCGGACGAGTTGAACGAGGTTTACCTGACCACCGGCTTCAAGGTAGGCCGCAAGGTCCGCATCCCGTTTGAACCCGAGGTCGGCATATTCCTGATCGGTCGTTGTGCCGACGCCTGCCAGCCACGCGCCGCGTTCCGCTGCCTGGCGAAGTTCCGGCGCAAGTTCACGCAACAACGCGCCGTAGCGGGTGAAGCCCACAATGATGTCGCTTTCGCGGACGAACTGGCGGTCGTTATCCGCGAGTTCGATGCGCGGATAAACGCGGACGCTGATGTTGGTCAGAGCGGGGTCGCGGCGCAGTTCCGTGATCGCGCTAATGGCCGCAGCCGATTGGGCATCGCCAATCAGCAAGGCGACCTTCACCTCCGCAGCGTTTGCAGCGGCGATGAACAAGCAACCAAACCAGACAAGCAATGCAGCGAAACACTTCACAGCACGCTCATTTGGATTTGGTTTTCTCGTCCGGCACATAGACGACCTGACCGTTGGCGAGGCGATACGCCGTGCCGAGGCGCGTGCCCTGACCGGAGAGCGTCTTGTCGGTGACCTTCTGGACTTTGATCTGGCCACCCTGCTTGGTGATGATTTCCATCTCGCCGTTCTCTGTTTGCTTCACGAGGGTGACGTTGGAATTCTTGTCGAGCAGCTTGCCGGATGAGAGCAATGCGAAAAGCGCGATGAGCAATGCCACGATGAACGCCACACTCACATCGAAGAGGTTGGCGATGCCCGCGAGCGGATCTTCGTCGTGTCCGGGTGCTGGACCGTGGGCTGAAGTGCGATGGCGATGAACGAAGCGCATGGCTCAGGATTTCGGATTGGCGATTGCGGATTGCGGATTGTCAGACTGACGCAACACCCGCTCCGCATGAAAGGCGAGTGCCTGTGAATCGGCGCGCACCCAGCTTTCCCGAGCGCCGGCAATCAGGTAGGCGGCCACGCTGATAGTCAGACCAATCACGGTGGCGGCGAACGCCGTGACCATGTTGCTGGCGAGCGCGGGGAGATTCCCATCCGCCAGCCCTTGCAAGGCATCCGCCATTGGGATGAGCGTGCCCATGAGGCCGAGCGACGGCCCAACACGCACAGCCAGCCGCAAGCGTCCGAGTGCCCGCCACGCTTCGCGCTCGGTGTTTTGCAGGCATTCTTCCAGACGGAGGTCCAGCCCTTCACCAAGTTGCGCGGCGGCAATCTCGTCCAGTTTCTTTTGTGCCCGTTCCAAAACGCAGCGCTTGCCGGATTTGCGATCCCATGCCTCGCGCAAGAATCCTCCCAGCGCAATGAGCATGGCAGCCATCAAGGCCAGCAGGCCGAGGAGCACCGGCCAGACAAGGAAGGCGGCGATGTGGTGGAACAGTTCCCGAAGTTGGTCAACGGCAATCATGGTCAGTTAGATTTCTTGAGTCGGAAGAATTGCTGCGCCTCAGCCTGGTTAACGGTGACGGTGAATTGATCGCCGGACACCACCGGCGCGTTGGTGACGGCTATCCAAGTGCCGCCGACCAGACTGGTGTTGGATTCGAGCGAGAATCCGACGCTGTTTGTCGTCCAGGCAATCTGGCCAACGCCGTTGATCGTAAGCGAAGGAGGCGGAACTGCTGCTGGACGTGTCACCGCAAGGGCGGCGAGTTGGGGACGAAGACTGGTTTCCTGCGTAGCGGGAACATCCGTTCCCAAAGAAAAGGTGACGGCATTGCTCGCCACGAGATTACCCAGCACATCGAAGCTCACGAATGACGGACCGTTGTTGACCACCGCCGTGCTCCAATCGGCCACGTTGTCGCTGCCGAACTGCGTGCCATTGAAATAGAGCCGGTCGTTGAGCGCATCGCCGTAGGTGTAGAGAACTTGCAGCTTGGCCGCAGTTGCACCGGTTGGATTGACTGGGGCGAAGGCGACGGAGCGTTGCGAAACCTGTGAACCCGTGGGCGTCTTGTAGATGTCGCCGCTGCCCTCGGCAATCGAGTAGTCGAACGTATTGGCAAGACTGCTCTTTTGGTAAACCGCCAACAGCGTGACGTGTTGCACCCGCCCATCGAAGCCGTTGGGACTGGTTTGCGAAACGATGATGGAGTTCGGCGTGCCATCCTTGAGCAGCATTTCCGTCGGCACGGGCAAAGTCACGAGCCAGACACCTGACCCTGTTCCGTAGGCATTCGCGCTGGTGGCGCTGAAGACCGGGTTGGTATCCGTGGTCGAGCCGAAGATGAGGGGATTCGCGACAGAGAGGCTTGTGCCGTTGATCGTGACGGTCATCTGACTGATGTAGTTGGCCGTGCCACCCCAGACGGTCATTATAATGCGTGCCACAGAAATGGAGTCGCAGGCGGGCAGACTGTAATCATTGGTGATCGCGTAAGTGGTGAAGGTTGTGATCGGGTTGGCCGCGTTCAGCCAATTGGTTGTGCTCTGCCAGTAAAGCGCACCGTTGGCGACGCTGCCGGACAGAACATTGCTGATGCCGTGACCGGGGGAAGCTGACCCGGACGGCAGCGAAAATCCCGCATTTGCGGCGAGGGGCAGCAATCCGGTTGCGAGGGTGAGGATAAGTTTCGTGGTGTTCAATTTCATGATGTTCAGGGAGTGGGTTGCTCCTATTTGCCTGCGTCCCATTCGTCCTGGGTGCAGATGGTTTTGACCTCGACATGACCGTCGCAATAGGCGGCGACGAAACTCTTTTTGCTATGCCGGTAATCCACGTCCACAACGGGATTGGTGAAGGAACTGCCGCCGCCGCAGTAGTATTTGCCCGGCGTGCAGTCCGCGTAGATGATTGTATTCACCGGTCGGCGCACGTTGTCCGCTTTGACGCCATACCAGAAGCAGTAGTCCTTGCCCGACAGATTGAAGGTGTTGATGCCGTAACTGAGAAAAACGTTCGCGTCCCAAGTCACCGTGATCCGTTTGGTGTCGGAGGGGCAGAGATAAACCCCCGAAGTCTTCGGCAATTGAGTTTTGATCAAATCCATCCAGCGCGTGGTGGAATCAATCCATGCTGGCGGGTAGGACTTCGTTTCATCCGCGTAAAGCTGCGTTGCCAGTCCGATCTGGCGCAGATTGCTGACGCAGGCGGTGCGCTTGCCACGCTCCTTCGCCTGACTGAGCGAAGGCAGCAAAAGGGCGGCGAGAATCGCGATGATGGCAATGACCACCAGCAATTCAATCAGCGTGAACGCCAGCCATCCGAGTTTCAGGCCTTCGCGCGTCCCTCTGGTTAATACGCACATTGAGCCTAGTATTACCCGTTCGCCGTAGTAATACGCAATCACAATCCAGTATTACGAAGAATCTTGCCCCCGTCGCGGCAGTCCAGTTAACATGTAGCCGTGCATATTCCGGATGGGTTTATTGATGGGAAGACGACGACCGTAACGGCGACACTCGCTGTGGCAGGCGTCGGGCTGGCGCTCCGCCAAGTGCGGCGGACATTGCCCGCACGACACATCCCGATGCTGGGACTTTCAGCGGCATTTCTCTTTGCTGCCCAAATGCTCAACTTCCCCGTGGTTGCTGGCACGTCCGGACACCTGATTGGGGGTGTTTTGGTGGCGGCTGTGCTTGGACCAAGCGCGGCAATCGTCGTCGTCACGACGGTTTTGATAGTTCAATGCTTTCTCTTTCAGGATGGTGGCGTGCTCGCGCTTGGAGCGAACGTCTTCAACATGGCAATTCTTGGCGCAGGCGGCGGGTGGATAGTGTATCGCGGCATTCAGGCGGTGCTGCCCGGCCCACGCGGGCGCTTGACGGCACTGGCATTTGCCGGGTGGATTTCCACCGTGCTGGCGGCGGCTAGTTGCGCGGGACAACTCGCGTGGTCCGACAAAGTCCCATGGCGCAATGCGTTCACGGCAATGGTTGGAGTTCATTTGCTCATCGGTTTGGGAGAAGGCGTGATAAGTACGTTGATCTTTGCCGCCATTCAACGCAGCCGCCCGGAGTTGCTGCAATCCGGTGAACCGACGGTCCCCGGCCATTACTGGAGTGAATTCGTCCGCTACGGATTGATGATTTCGGTGGGAATGGCTTTATTCGTCGCGCCATTCGCCTGTCAGTGGCCCGACGGGCTGGAAGCTGTGGCGGAGAAGCTCGGTTTCGCGCAAGTCGCGACAAAACCAACGCTGCCCGCGCTCGCGCCTGACTACGTTTTCCCCGGCATTCACTCCGCACCGCTGGCTACGGCAGTGGCGGGTATGATCGGCGCAATCATCGTGTTCCTGCTCGCGCTCCTGCTGGCCCGCGTCCTTGTCCCCAATCGCCCCGCTCCGGTGGCGACGGCCAACAGCAGGCCATGAAACTACACTTGCTCGAACATCGCCAGGCGCGGTTAAACACCGTCATTCACCGCGCTCCCGCGGAATTGAAATTAGGAGGCGGTTTGGTGTTGATTGTACTTACGGTCCTGATTCCAGTCACTAGCCCCGGATGGCTCGCCTTTGCGTTCACCTTCCTGGCGGTGGTAGTCGCTGTGAGCCGCATCCCGCCAATGTTCCTTTTGAAACGGCTCTTGCTGCTTGCTCCGTTCGTCTTGGGGGTGGTGGCTCTGAACGCATTCCGACCGGAACATCGCGCCCAATGGCCGTGGTTGATGGCGCGCAGCACAGTTTGCCTGCTCACGGTCATACTGGTTTCCAACACGACCCCCTTCAGCGAGGTGTTGCGGGTACTGCGCCGAATCCGCGTGCCCGCATTGCTCATCACCACCATGGCCCTCATGCACCGATACCTCTTCGTTCTCGTGGATGAATCCCAACGCATGAGTCGCGCTCGTGCCAGTCGGACATTCATGGTCGGGCGACGCTGGCAATGGCCGGTGCTGGCCACGGTAGCAGGACAACTATTCATTCGTGCTTCCGAACGAGCGGAACGGATTTACGCCGCCATGTGCGCGCGCGGTTTCAAATGACTCCCGCCATCGAACTTCAAAATCTCTCCTACAGTTATCACGACGGCACACAGGCCCTGCGCGGTGTCAATTTTCGCATTGCGCCGGGCGAGTGCGTCGGACTGCTCGGACCAAATGGCTCAGGAAAATCCACTTTGCTCCTCCACCTGAACGGCATTCTCCCGGACGAATCTGGGGTCGATGGGGCTGTTTCCATCGGTGGTAAACCGGTTTCGCGGCACAATTTGGAATCCATTCGGCGACAGGTGGGGCTCGTGTTTCAAGACCCGGACGACCAGTTATTTTGTCCCACGGTAAGCGAAGACGTGGCTTTTGGCCCTCAGCAACTTGGCCTAGCCGAAGCAGACGTGAAAGTGCGCGTGCAGCAGGCTCTAACGCAAGTGGGCCTGCCGGACTTCGGCCATCGCGCCACACATCATCTGAGCCACGGCGAGAAACGTCGCGTCTGTCTGGCCGGAGTGCTGGCCTGCAACCCATCAGTGCTCGTCCTCGACGAACCCACCAGCGATCTCGACCCGCGTGGCCGACGGGAATTCAAGGCATTGCTCCGGCAGATTCCGGCCACAAAGCTCATTGCCACTCACGATCTGGAGATGGTGGTCGAACTCTGCCCACGTTCAATCATTCTTGACCGTGGTGTTGTGGTTGCTGATGGCGCAACCGACCACCTGCTCAGCGACGAAGTGCTGATGCTCGCCCACGGTTTGGAGAAGCCCCATATCCTGTTCCACCGCCACCCGCACCACGTGCATTGACGCGTGTTTGACTCGACGCCAACGGCCCTTTTCCTAAGATAGCGCCAACATGGCTGAGAAGAATACCCCAGTGGCGCGAATCAGCGTTTCATTGCCACAGAAACTGCTGAGTCAATACGACGAGATGGTGCAGGAGAAGGGATACGACGACCGTTCTCCCGCCATCGCGGACATGATGCGAGCACAACTCGTCGAGCATCGTCACAAAACTGGCAGTGGCGAGATTGCCGGCACAATCACACTGGTTTACGACCACCACACCCAGCACGTCCAGGAAGCGCTAACCGAAATCCAGCATGATCATCACGACGTCATAGTCTCCACGATGCATGTTCATCTGGACCATCATAACTGCCTTGAAGTCCTTGTTGTGCGCGGTAAAGCGGCGCAAATCAAGAAAATCGCAGACGAGTTGATTGCGGCCAGGGGCGTCAAGCACGGCAAGCTTACTGTGACCACCACCGGTGAGGATTTACCCTCGTAACCCGTCACCTTCCGACATTAGGCAAGGCATGATTTCCATAGCACAATCGGCCTTGCTTTATCAAAATTATAACGAGAAAGCAGAGTCAATTCTGCGGTAGAATTCTGCTCGTATAGTTGGAGGCCAAGGGGATTGCAATTCAACACTCGCTATGACTTAATGCTTTGTATCCCGTTTTGTATCCCGCGCAGAAGAAACTGAGGCCAAAAGAGTCCAAATGAGACCAACCTGACTTTTTAGCGAGCAACAGAAGTCCATTTGAGTCCAAGTGGTTCCATCTGATTATCAAATCCTTGTGTAAATCCTAAGTCTGGCGTGTCTCCCATTCCACCACGTGCGCGCCTGATTAATAATCACTTACAGAGCAGACTAGGCTACTTTTCTATTTTGTATCCCATCTTTGTATCCCTCGCAAGCAAGTTGCGTCGCGACTGTTCGGCCCTGAGTTGGATTTAAGCTTAATCATTTTGAGATGTGTTGACTCCGGCGCATTTGCAATTCCAAAACTTGGGGGAGCAATTGGTTTCTTTTAAAATATAGTTGACTAGATGGTTAAATTGAAAGATAGTGTTCGCGTGCTCAGCGGAATCCGCTCACAATGGGTTGAACCTGAGCCAAACTGAAAACGAGATTTTATGGGCCGCACAAGTGATGCAAAAGAGAAGCTGCTAGATGTTGCCTTCCAGTTGATCTGGGACAACAGCTACGGCGGCGTGAGCGTGGACCAGATTTGTGAACGCGCCAACGTCAACAAGGGCAGCTTTTACTATTACTTCGGCAGCAAGGCGGACCTAGCGATTGCGGCCTACGACGATCACTGGAAACAGAAGCAACCCGAGATGGATCGCCTCTTTTCCGCGCAGATTGCCCCGTTGGAACGACTCGTCGAAATGGTGCGACTACGTTTACGAGGCGCAGAAGGAAAAATCCAAGAAATATGGCCATGTTTGTGGTTGTCCGTATGCGAGCATCGGGGTCGAAGTAGCCACCCAAGACGACAAGATTCGGACCAAAGTTGAGGAACTGATGGCGCGCGGGGTCAAGTATGTCGAAAATGCGATCGCCGAAGCGCAACGAGATGGTTCGATTCCGCCGGGTGATGCCAAACAACTCGCGCAACAGGTTTATTCTTATGTGTTGGGAAACGTGCTGCGAGGCAAGATTCAGAATGACGTCGAGGTCTTGCGAAACATTGCAGCACCCGTAATGGCCATCATTGAGGGCGAAGCCAGTGGCAGCGGTCACAGCCTAGCCTATTTTTAAAAACAGAAGACTCATCGGGTTGTGTTATGCCCAAATTATAGTTGACTGGATAGATAAATAACAACGAACCAGCAAGAATATGAACACTGAAACCTACGAAATTGAAACGAACAAGACGAGTGAAGCCGCGAGTTTTAATCGGCTCGCCGGCCACACGGGCACGCGGGCGACTTCAAGCTTGCGGCGGTTTTCGACTGCCTGCTTAAGCAAGTTGAACGAAGTGAAAGAACGGGTCACGCGCGAATTGGTGACCGAACATGGCGCAGCCATCAACGTCGCGTTGATCCGGCAAGCCGTGCAGGAAGCGGATTCGCTCGCCGCGACCACGCCCTTTCCCAGTTTGTTCCTGCCAGCGCTCGCTGAAGAAAAAGTCCTCGTGGCGGCGGCATGGAATAGCCGTCAGGCCTCCATTCGCGACCAGACCCTCGTGCTCGCAGCATAATTTCACCGCCCAACACCAAACCCCTAACCCGCCTGACTTATGTGGATCGTCAAACTCGCCCTGCGTCGTCCTTACACGTTTGCCGTGCTTGCCATCGCGATTGTGATCGCAGGCATCGCCGCCTTCCGCCAGACGCCGAAAGATATCTTCCCCGAGATCAACATCCCGGTCGTCAGCGTCATCTGGACCTACAACGGCCTGAGCGCCGAAGAATTTGAAAAGCAACTCACGGTTTACTCGGAATTCTCGCTCTCGGCCAACGTCAACGACCTCGAACGTATCGAATCCCAGACGCTCGACGGCGTGGGCATCGTGAAGCTGTTCTTCCATCCGGGCGCGAATGTTGATCTCGGCATTGCCCAAGCCACTGCTGTGAGCCAGGCAATTCTCCGCCGCATGCCGCCCGGCGTGCAGCCGCCCATCATCCTGCGTTACGCGGCGGACTCTGTGCCGATCATCCAGATGAGTTTGAGCAGCGATACGCTGAGCGAATCTGAACTCTACACCTACGGCATCTTCCGCATTCGCCAGCAGCTCGCGACCATCAACGGTCTCACGCTGCCTGCGCCGTTCGGCGGTAAGGTGCGCCAGATCATGGTGGACCTTGATCCGGCGAAATTACAGGCCAAGGGGCTTTCCGCACGCGACGTGAACAATGCCATCAACGCGCAAAACCTCACGTTGCCCAGCGGCACAGCCAAGATCGGCGACATCCAATACAAGGTTAAGATGAACAACACGCCGAACGCTCTCGACGCGTTGAACAACATTCCCATCAAGGTGGACAACGGCGTGGTGACCTACGTACGCGACGTGGCACATGTTCATGACGGCTTTGAAGTCCAACCCAACGTCGTGCGCGCCAACGGTAAACGCGCCGTGCTGTTGCAAATCCTCAAGAACGGTCACAGCTCGACGCTCGACATCATCAAGGCGGTCAAAGAAAAGCTGCCGCAGATGCAGGCCGCTGCGCCACCCGGCATGAAAATCGAATTGCTGGCCGACCAATCGCTGTTCGTCCAAGCCGCGCTGGACGGCGTGGTGAAGGAAGGACTCATAGCCGCCGCGTTGACGGCGACGTTCATCCTGCTGTTCCTCGGCAGTTGGCGCAGTACGCTGATCGTGGCGATTTCAATCCCTCTGAGTGTGCTGGCTTCACTGGGGCTGCTCAGCGCCATAGGGCACACGCTGAACGTCATGACGCTTGGCGGTCTGGCGCTCGCCATCGGTATCCTGGTGGATGAGGCGACCATCACGATCGAGAATATCCATCGCCATCTCGAACTCGGCAGCAAGTTGCGCGACGCCATCCTCGAAGGCTCGCGTGAAATCGCCGTGCCCGCGCTTGTTTCGGCACTCGCCATCAGCATCGTGTTCGTGCCGGTAATCTTCCTCGTCGGCCCGGCCAAGTTCCTGTTCACGCCGATGGCGTTGGCCGTTGTATTCGCGATTCTCTCCAGCTACGCGCTGAGCCGGACGCTCGTGCCCGTGTTGGTGAAGTTCATCCTGCGTAATGAAACGCACGATCATTCGGCTGCGCCTGCCAACAATCTGTTCGCCCGTTTCCAACGCGGCTTTGTGAATGGTTTTGAGGCGTTGCGCCTCCGCTATGTCAGCGCGCTCCGCTGGGCGTTGGTAAATCGCCCGACCGTGTTCGTGATCTTTGCGCTGATTGTGGGCAGTTCGTTCCTCGCCCTACCCTGGGTAGGCCGCGACTTCTTCCCGACGGTGGATGCCGGGCAATTTCGCCTGCACGTCCGCGCCGCGACCGGCACGCGCATCGAAACGACCGAGCAGATCTTCAGCGCGGTCGAAGATGAAATCCGCCGCACAATTCCCACTAGCGAGATCAAACTGATCCTCGATAACTTCGGCGTCGTGTCCGAGAAATACAGCCTCGCGTTCGGCGACAATGCCACCATCGGCTCACACGACGGCGAAATCCTTGTGCAGCTGAATCATGACCGCAGCAAGCACACGCCCGAATACATGGAAGATTTGCGCAAGAATCTCGCGACAAAGTTTCCAGAGCTGACGTTCTACTTCCAGCCGGCGGACATTGTGTCGCAGATCCTGAACTTTGGTTTGCCCGCGCCGATCAACGTCAAGGTTGCCGGCTACAATCGCGATGCAAATTACGTCGTGGCCAAGGAAATCCGCGAACGCATTGCACGCATCCCTGGCGCGCAGGATGTGTTCATCCACCAGTCCTTCGACGCCCCGACGCTCAACCTCGAGGTGAATCGTACGTTGCTCGTGAAGGATGGCCTGAACCAGCGCGACATCGCGCAGGACGTGCTCGTGAACCTGAGCAGCAGCACGCAGGTGTCGCCGAACTACTGGGTTGATCCCGCGTATGGCATTCCGTTCCTCGTCGCGGTGCAGACGCCGCCGCACCTGGTGGATTCGGTCAACGCGTTGATGAACCTGCCCGTCTCGGCGCGCATCGCCGGCACGGACAAGAGCGAAAGCCAGTTGCTCGCGAATCTCGCCGGCGTCTCGCGCGGCACATCGGCGAACGTCGTCAATCACTACAACATCCAGCCCGTGTTCGACATCTTCGCGAACGTTTCCGGTCGCGATCTCGGCGCGGTGGCCGCGGAAGTGGACAAGATTGTCGCCGATGCGCAGAAGAAACTTACACCCGGCAACAGCATCTTCGTGCGCGGCCAGGTGGACAGCATGAACACCGCGTTCACCCGCATGGGCCTCGGCCTGATTCTCAGCGCGTTGCTGGTTTACTTCCTCATGGTGGTGAATTTCCAGAGTTGGAGCGATCCGTTCATCATCTTGATGGCGTTGCCCGGCGCGTTCACCGGCATCGTGTGGGGATTGTTCCTCACGCAAACCACCTTCAACGTCCCGAGCTTGATGGGCGCTATCATGACCATCGGCGTTGCGACCGCGAACAGCATCCTGATGGTGACGTTCGCCAACGACCAACTTCGCTCCGGCATGAACTCACTCGAAGCGGCGTTGCAAGCCGGTGCAACCCGCCTCCGTCCCGTGCTGATGACGGCGGGCGCGATGATCATCGGCATGTTCCCGATGGCGCTCGGCCTTGGTGAAGGCGGCGAACAAAACGCCCCGCTCGGCCGCGCCGTGATCGGCGGCCTCATCGTCGCCACGCTTGCCACTCTGTTGTTCGTGCCCGTCGTGTTCAGCTTGCTGCGCGCGAAAGGCGCGGTCCGAAACGAAGAGGACGAAATTGAAGCGGCAGAAAAGGAGCAAGTCGCCGCTGCTGCGACCGTGAAATGAACCTTTGTCCCGAAACCTGAAACCATGTTGCCCTATGAATACTGAAAACCGAAATCCTGAAACCGAACAGTCCAACAATGCTGCTGCTTCAGTTCAAGCGACAGTTGCAACTCAACCCAAGGCCACGCGCCGTAGTCGTTACACCGTGATCGGTGGCGTCGCGGTAGTGCTCGCCGTGGGACTCGCCCTCGGCGTCCTGCCGCGCTTGCGGGCGCAAACCAAACTCGCCGCGGAATCGCAAGAGGTCGCACATCAAACCGTCAGCGTCACCAACGTGAGCCGGCTGACGACCACGGTGCAACTCGCGCTGCCCGGCGACGTTCGGGCGCTTGAGGAAACCAAGATCTACGCGCGCGCCGACGGCTATCTGCTCAAGTGGAACACCGACATCGGCGCGAAAGTCGAGCCCGGCCAGGTGCTCGCAGAAATTGACACGCCCGAGCTGGACCAGGAGCTGAACCAATCCCGGGCCGCTCTCGCTCAAGCCCAAGCCAACCTGATTCTGGCCAAGAGCAGCGCTGAACGCTGGCAGGGTCTGCTGAAGGATCGCGCCGTCAGCCAGCAGGAAGTGGATGAGAAAACCAGCGCCCTCGCGGCACGTGAAGCAGATGTTCAGGCCGCGCAGGCGAACGTGGCGCGCCTGGAAAAGCTCTCCAGCTTCAAGGCCGTGCGCGCGCCGTTCGCCGGGACAATCACGCGTCGCTTCGTGGACACTGGTGCATTGATCCGCGCCGGCAGCGGCAGTCCACTGTTTGAACTCGCACAGACCGAAACGCTTCGCGTGCAGGTAAACGTGCCGCAGGCTTACTTGCGTGACATCGCGGTCGGTTCACCCGTGCAGGTGGCGGTGGCGGAATATCCCGGGCGCACCTTCGACGGCAAAGTGCTTCGCGTCAGCGGCGCGTTCGACGCCGCCACGCGCACGATGCTCACGGAAATCGAAGTGCCGAATCGCAAGAGCGAACTGTTCCCCGGCATCCATGTGGACGTGCAGTTGTCGCTCGCGCAGGTCAATCCGCCGCTAATCGTGCCGGCAACCGCCGTCATCGTCCGCAGCGACGGTTTGCAAGTCGCCGAAGTGGACGCCGCCAATGCCATCCGCTTGCAGAAGGTTCAAGTCGGCCGCGACCTCGGCAAAACCGTGGAAGTGGTGGCCGGACTGGAAGATGGCGCGCGCATCGTGACGAATCCCACAGACACACTCGTGGACGGCACGCTCGTGCGTATCGCAGGCACGACGCAACAAGCCGCGGCAAAGCACGCGTCGCAATTGGCGAAACGCTGAACCGCAACTGCAAACCTCAACGCGTCACGTTATGAAAACATTGCAGACGATTGTTTTGTCGCTCGCAACGGCGAGTGTGTCTGCGAATCTGTTCGCCGGATGGTCGGTTGGGCCGGATTATCAACGGCCCAACACGCCCACCGCGACGAACTTCGCAGACACCGCGCTTGGCACATGGAAAGAAGCAACCCCGGCCGATGCGATTGCGCGCGGCGACTGGTGGCGCATCTACAACGACCCGGCGCTCGACGATCTCGAACGTCAGGCCGCGGAAAATAATCAGGACCTCAAAGCCGCCGTTGCCCGCGTTACCCAGGCGCGCGCGCTGGCGCGCGAAGCGAAGGCGGACTTCTTCCCCGCGATTTCCGGAGGGGCCGCCGCGTTTCGGGGCCGCAGTTCAGGCAACACGCTGAATCCTGTGCCGAATCAGCAAGGCGACAGCTTTCGCGTGCCGCTCGATCTCACCTACGAACTGGATTTGTGGGGTCGCGTCCGGCGTTCGTTCGAGGGAGCGAGTCTGGATTCCCAAGCGCGCCTTGCCGCGTTTGAAAATACCTTGCTCGTACTCAAAGCCGACGTGGCGCAAAACTATTTCGCGTTGCGCACGCTCGACACCCAACGCGCCATCCTGCGCAATACGCTTGGCCTGCGGCGCGATGCGCTGGAACTGGTCAATGCCCGCTTCAAAGGCGGCGCGGCCAGTGAACTGGATGTCTCACGGGCGGAAACGGAATTGAATTCCACCGAAGCTGAACTGATCGAGACCGACCGCCAGCGCGCGGAAGTTGAACATGCGCTTGCGGTCTTGGTCGGCAAGCCCGCCAGCGAATTTGCCGTGAAGGAGCTGCCCCTCGATGCGAACACGCTGCCGCCGGTGATTCCCGCCGGACTGCCGGGCGATTTGGTTGAGCGCCGGCCTGACATCGCGGAAGCGGAGCGGATTCTCGCTGCCGCCAATGCGCGCATCGGAGTTGCGAAAGCGGCGTTCTTTCCAGTCGTGCGCCTGACCGGCATCGCAGGCTTCGAGAGCATGGACGTGGATACGCTTTTCAATTGGGAGAGCCGCATCTGGAGCATCGGACCAAGCATCACGTTGCCGATCTTTCAAGGTGGACGCAATCGCGCCAACCTCAAACGTTCGCAGGCCGTGTTCGAGGAAAACGTGGCGAACTATCGCCAGCGGATTCTGGTCGCGTTCAAGGAGGTTCAGGACGCCCTGACCGGCGCCCGGCTGTTGAGCCAGCAGGCGGACGCGCAGGAACGCAGTTTTGCCAGCGCCCGCAAGACAGCGGAGATTTCCAACTCGCGTTATCGCGCCGGGCTGGTGAGCTATCTCGAAGTCGTCGAGAGTGAACGCACGGCGCTGACGGCGGAACGTGAGTCTGCCCGCATCACCGGCCAACGCCTGGTCACGAGCGTGCAACTCATCAAAGCGCTCGGTGGCGGCTGGGCGGAATCCACTGTGCCTCAACTTGCCGCCAACCAGCGGTGAGGCAAAACCATTTCCGTTAAACCAAATCAAACCCAAAATGAAAATTCCTATGAGCACCAAGAAACTGGCAGGTAAAGTCGCCGTTGTTACCGGCGCATCCAAAGGCATCGGCGCGGCCATCGCGAAGCATCTGGCCGCGGAAGGCGCGTCCGTAATCGTCAACTACGCTTCGAGTAAGGCTGGCGCGGATAAAGTCGTCACCGAAATCACCAGCGCCGGTGGCAAAGCGGTCGCCGTGCAAGGCGACGTTTCGAAGCGGGCAGACATCAACCGCTTGATCACGGAAACGAAGAAGACCTATGGCCCGATTGATGTTCTCGTGAACAACGCGGGCATTTATGAATTCGCACCGCTGGAGCAGGTCACCGAGGAACATTTCCACAAGCAATTCAACTTGAATGTGCTGGGGCTGCTGCAGACCACGCAGGAGGCGTTGAAGCATTTCAATCCGGCGGGCGGCAGTGTGATCAACATCAGCTCGGTGGTAGGCGTCAATCCATTACCAAACGCATCGGTTTACAGCGCCACCAAGGCGGCGGTGGACGCGTTCACCAAATCGCTCGCGAAGGAATTGGGCGCGCGGAAGATCCGCGTGAACTCGATCAATCCCGGGATGATTGAAACCGAAGGCGTCCACGCGGCGGGGTTTGCCGAAGGCGACCTACGAAAACAGGTCGAGCTACAGACGCCCCTCGGTCGCATCGGTCAGCCGCAGGAGATTGCCACAGTGGCGGCCTTCCTGGCGTCCGGCGATTCGGGTTGGATCACCGGCGAAACCTTCCTCGTGGCTGGCGGATTCCGGTAATCGTCACTGCTCAGAGTCGTTTATCAAAAATCATCGGCCTGTTGGTTTATACTGCCAAGCCGATGTTTTTATTCGTTTTGGCTTCAACGGAAAAGTTAGCGATGAAGCGTTCTTCCACCGCGGCAAGCAAGTTGTCGGTTGGCTGCCTGCGACGCGTTTTAGAAACCAGTAGGTTATTTCATTGATGAGATTTATGCAGATACGCCCCGCAGGTTTCACGAACCACAATGCGCGGAGTCAACATCAACGTTCGGGCAGGCAATGTGGGGTTTTTGATCCTATCCCGCAGGGCGTTAAAGGCAGTGATGGCGATATCTCGGCAGGGTTGCTCCATAGTCGTCAAAGGGATGGTGAGCAGGCTTGCAAAACGCACATTGTCGAACCCAACGATGCGCACATCTTTGGGAACTTGAATTCCCAACCGGGTCAGGTTTTGCAGGAGTTGCGCCGCGATGTGGTCGCTGGTGCAGAGGATTGCGTCCAACTGCTGCGCTTGGGCAAAGGAGCGGACAAATTTAATGTCCGTCGGGTCGCCAGAATGCACAAACGGAACAGGCTCTTCCAAGCCATATGCCTTCATCGCAATCCGGGCGCCGGCAATGCGGGCATCGACCGTGGATGCCGTTAATGGGCGCATGACATAAGCGAGTCGCTGAGCGCCCAACTTGATGAGGTGTTCTGCTAACTGATAACCACCCCCAAAGTTATCAACGCCGACGAGATCATAATTGCTGCGGCTGGGAAATGCGCCGATGTCGCGATCCAGCAAAACAAACGGGATGCCCGCTTGCCGTAAATGTTCGGTGATACGGCGATTGGCTGCTTCGCAATCCGCCTGGTGCTCGAAGGGCACAAAAATAACACCAGCAACTTTCTTCTCGATGAACTTGGAACAAAGGGCTTCCGCTTCCTCGGCAGTCATTTTGGCCTCAATCGCCGGAGAGGTGTTGCCTTCCCACCAAAACCCAAAATCATTTACCCGGGCGATGCTGGCCAATTCACCACAGATGGATTCAAAGATCTCGGTGTGGCGAAGGTTGGGCACAATCATTCCCAACTGCGGAATGGCGGCTGCCGTTATGCGTGGGGTGTCCCGCTCCGTTCGGACGTAAGTGCCCGACCCTCTCCGGCGATCAATTACCCCTTGATTTTGCAGTTCCTTTAGCGCCCGGCCGATGGTGGGGCGAGAAACGCCAAACCGTTTCATGAACTGGGCTTCGCTGGGCAATCGCCCCGTTTGCCGATACTTGCCGGCGATGATTTCCGTGGTCAATTGACGCGAGATGAATTGGTGTTTTGGAATCTTGCTCATCGAAAGTTGTCTCTTACATGGAGAGAGTTGACATTACATCTTTGTTATTTGATGTCAATTCGTGGATTGCCTTCGGCGAGGTGTCACGGCATCTGTATTTCCGACACATGAACTTAGCTGATGCCCAAGCCGAACGCGGCAATTCTCATGCTGCCCCGGCAAAGTTTACAGGGACGCTGCTTGGGGCCACATTGGTTGCGGCACTCGGCGGCTTGTTGTTTGGTTTCGACACAGCGGTGATCTCGGGTTGTCAGGTGCAGTTGAAGCAGTTGTTTCAACTGACTGCGAACGAGCAAGGATTCATGACAGCCTCCGCCTTGATTGGCGCCACAATCGGCTCCTTGGCGGCGGCCCGGCCAGGGGATCGCTACGGACGCCGGGATTGCCTTAAGATTGTTGCGGCATTTTACCTTCTCTGCGCCCTCGGTTGTGCGACAGCTTCGGGACTTTGGATGATGGTAGCCGCACGAATTCTGGGGGGCGTTGCCGTGGGCGCCACTTCGGTGCTCGGGCCGATGTATCTTGCCGAAATCGCTCCAGCTGCGTGGCGCGGTCGGGTGGTGGCCTGTTTCCAAGTCAACATCGTGATCGGTGTGTTGATCGCGTATGGTTCAAACTATTTGCTCGGGGCGCTGCAGTTGGGCGCCGCTGAGTGGCGCTGGAAGTTGGGCATCCAGGCGGTGCCCGCGTTCGCATTTCTGGTGTTGCTGTTCTTTATACCCCGCAGTCCCCGCTGGTTGATGATGAAAGGCAAAAAGGAGGAAGCGGCAGGGGTGCTTCGCAAAATTGGAGTTGTGAAGGCGACCGAGCAACTCGCCGCGATCCAGGAATCATTGGTGGCCGAGAAAGCCGGCGGGTCAGCGCCGTTATTTGTTCGGTCCCTCGCCAAGCCGGTCTTGCTGGCGATCACGGTGGCGATGTTCAACCAGCTCGGTGGCATCAACGCGCTCTGGTATTATGCGGATCAGATTTTTGCGATGGCCGGTTTCGACAAGGATGCCAGCGCGATGCAATCGGTCGTGCTCGGCAGCGTGAACTTGATTTCCACCCTGGTGGGCATGGCGATCATTGATAAGGTGGGCCGCAAGCCGCTGCTGATTTTAGGCAGCCTTGGCGGCGGGATCAGCCTGGCGCTGGTGACATGGATTTTCAGTGCGAATGTCCACGCCGACTGGTTGGTCTGGCTGCTCGGCGGCATGGTGATTTGTCACGCCTTCGGCCAGGGCGCGGTGATCTGGGTGTTCATCAGCGAAATTTTTCCCACCCAGGTCCGGAGCAAGGGCCAGACGCTGGGCAGCTTCACACATTGGTTCATGGCGATGTTGATCTCCTGGATTTTTCCGGTGGTGGCCCGGGACTTGGGCCAACCCCAAGCCGGTCTGCCGTTTGCCTTCTTCTCAGCCATGATGTTTTTACAGGTGGCGGTCGTCTGGAAGTTTTTCCCGGAAACCAAGCAGGTGGCACTGGAGGAAATGCAACACCGGCTGAAAAGTTGAAATCGGGGAATTGAGCTTAAATGGAAACTATTGCCGAACAAATGATTGCTGCCCGCGTGGTCCCGGGGCATCGCGTCGCTTCCGGACTGAATGGCAATCCGCGCTTTCCCGGCGGCACGCTGCGGATGCAAGCGCCGCATTTTTTGGCGCGCGGTCTGGACCTTAGCCATCTGTATTCTGGGACGGTGAATGTCAGCATCGCGCCGTTTGGTTATCGCGTGGTCAAGGCGCGGCATACCTTTTCCAAGGTGAAGTGGCATCCCATCGAACCAGCGGAGGATTTTTCGTTTTTTGATGTGCGGCTGGTTCGCCCCCACGAAGCGGCCATCGCGGGTTTCATTTACTTTCCGCATCCCGACACGAAGCCGGAGCATTTTCAGCAACCGGACGTTTTGGAATTATTGCTGCCTTTTGTAGGGGGCTTGCATTATGGCGCGGAGATCACCCTGCAGATCCCGGCCACGCAGATGGTGTTCGAATTGCCATCAGCCAAGTCACGCTGCGAAAGTGCCGCCGACCGTCAGCAATCTGGGAGAATCTAATCCATGAACACAATAAAAACGCGCACTAGCAGCCGAAACCTGGCGAATTTGATAGTGGGGCTGGGTTGCCTCCTCAACTGTTGCGCTGCTGATCTGCCGGTGGGAAACATCACGGGCGACAGCTACGGAAACTGGCAAAGTGCTGGAACGGCTTTTGATTCCCGCCCCGTCTTCGGCGACTTGCTCACAAAGTTGGAGATCGAAAACGAGCGCACGAATTTCGTGATCAGCAGCGAGATCGCCGGTGACGTCCCCACCGGAACGCTTACTTCGCCAGTATTTACGATCGAGCAGCCCTACATCGCGTTCTTGATCGCGGGCGGCGACTATGAGCGGGACACCTGTGTAAACCTCTTGCTGGATGGAAAGGTGGTGAAGAGCGCCACGGGCTGGCGCAGCGATCGGTTGGTGCCGGTCAGTTGGGATGTGCTGCCGTTCCGCGGGCGCAAAGCCCAAATCCAAGTGGTGGATTTTGCCAAAGGCGATTGGGGGCACATCAATGTTGCCCAGATCCGGCAGACTGATAGTCCCGAACGATTCCCGGTGGATGCGGGCCCGCTTTATCGCGAAGCTCTGCGACCGCAGTTTCATTTCACCGCGCGGCAGTGGACGATGGATCGCCCCAATCCCGGCATGCGACAGGAAGGCTGGGTGAACGATCTCAACGGTCTGATTTACTACGAAGGCGAATATCATCTGTTCGCGCAACGTTGGAACAAATGCTGGATTCACGCGGTGAGCACGAACCTGGTTCACTGGACCGAACTGGAGCCGGCTTTCTGGGAAGAAGCCTTGGACACGGGCGTGCAATCGGGCACCTGTGTCATTGATTACGGCAACACCTCGGGATTATCTCCAAATCCAGCCATCCCGCCCATGGTCGCGTTCTGGTCGCGCAACGACAACTGCTCCCAAGGAATCTCCTACAGCCTCGATCATGGGCGCACCTGGCAGCACTACGACAAGAATCCTTTGCTGGTGCGCCGCGAGCGCGATCCCAAAGTGTTCTGGTATGCGCCGTCCAAGCATTGGGTCATGATGCTGTATGGCGACGGGCAGTATCACATTCTGACCTCCACCAATTTGCTTAGCTGGAAAGATGAACGCCATCCGATCAAGGACAGCTTTGAATGTCCGGATTTCTTCGAGCTGCCCGTGGACGGGGATCAAAACAATCGGAAATGGGTGCTCATTCAGGGCAATGGCAACTACTCCATTGGCACGTTCAACGGCGTTGAGTTCAAAGAGGAAACTGAACGACATCCTTGTGACGTGGGACCAAACTTTTATGCGACGCAGTCGTGGCACAACACGGACACGGGGGACGGGCGGCGGACCCAGACGGCGTGGATGCGCGGTTCGAACTTTCCCGACATGCCCTTCAGCCAGCAAATCAGTTTTCCCTGTGAGCTTTCGCTGCACACCACCGCCAATGGCCTGCGGATTTTCCGCAAGCCCGTTCGCGAAATCGCCTCGCTCCACAATGGGCAGGACACCTGGACCAATCGAACCTTGCGGAGCGGACAAACGCTGCTGCTGCAGCCAGCGGGACGCCTGTTCCATATCCAGGCGGAGGTGGACATTCCGGATGGAGCAAAATTGATCTTCAACATTCGAGGCATCCCTGTAACGCTCACGGCCAAGACATTGGAATCGGGTCATGCTCCCGCGGCGGTCGCCAAGCGAATTACATCAGTGGAAATCCTGGTGGATCAGGCCTCGATTGAAGCCTTCGTTAATCAGGGGGAAATTTCCTCCACGCGCTTCGTTCTGCCGCACGAGAATGGATTGGCGGTGAAAGCGGAAGGTGGTCTGGTGGAGGTGAAATCATTAACCGTTAATCCGCTCAATTCAGCTTGGCCGACAGGGGTTGTGCGCTGAAGATCCTAGGCCGAGCACTTAGGATAGCTTGCAGTAATTGCGTTCGAGCTGTGGGCTGCCTGTAGCAGGCAGTTCCTTCGAGCGATCAAGTGGATTATCCTCATGGGTGTTCTTTTGGTGCATGGGAAGAATCTGTCACTTGAGAATTATTCAACCTCGACTGGTCGCTGATTAGTTCAGATCACCCCGCTCCATTTATCTGAATTCTGCTGCGTCGTCTCTTTGTCGCGATGGAATTTAAATTGTAATATTCTGTGTCAGTATTGACGAACCAGGTTTAGCCACATTGTTATTTTAATGCCGAATTCATTGATGAATATTGCCATTAAGTTTTGATAGAAAGTCACTGACAACACGTATTATGTAAAAACAACTTTGTTTGTTAATTGCCTGCTTTCGAGTTGTTGAGTTTTGGCGGTAGGAGTCATAGTCGAAGCATGAACCCGCGCTTTGGCTGCCATCCGAGCACCAGTGTGATTGCCGAAAAGATTCGCCGTCCCTGCCATCCCAAACTTCGTTCCGGATTTACCTTGATCGAGCTGCTGGTGGTGATTGCGATCATCGCCATTCTCGCTGCGATGCTTTTGCCGGCGTTGAGCAAAGCCAAAGGGAAAGCATTAGGCATGCGGTGCTTGTCCAATAATCGGCAATTAGGGTTGGCCCTTCAAATGTATGCGGGGGACTCCGATGATTTTCTCCCACCGAACAAGCCGGGGTTCGGCGGAAGTTGGTGTAACGGCTCCCTGGATTGGACCCGAA
The DNA here is from genome assembly GCA_049840435.1 of Verrucomicrobiota bacterium. Lineage (GTDB taxonomy): Bacteria > Verrucomicrobiota > Verrucomicrobiia > Limisphaerales > JADLHS01 > JADLHS01. Next base: position 102,027 of record JASGKY010000002.1, read on the forward strand.
CAATCCTGATAACACCAACACCCTCAATCTGAGCCAAAGTTTGTTGGCCCCGTATGCTGGTAAATCAATTGGGATCTTCAAGTGCCCCGCCGACAACTTCGACTGCCGCCAAGGGGCGGCGCAATTGCCACGAGTCCGGAGCTGTTCCATGAACGGGTTTTTGCAAGGGCCCGCGTTTGGCATGTCGCGTCAATCGGTTTGGTACCCGGGGTATCGCTGTTATATCAAGATGTCTGATACGGCGAGTGCGCCCCCCGGGCCTGCTGAACTGGTCGCCATGCTGGACGAACACGCGGACTGCATCGATGACGCGTGGTTCATCACAGATCCTACATCCGCAAACAAGTGGTACAACGTTCCGGCCACGTATCACAACGGAGCGACGGCGTTTACTTTTGTTGATGGCCACTCCCAGATGCACAAATGGCGCGATCCGAAAACGGTGCAGCCGGTGACCAAGGTTTACAAGTCAGGGCAATGGCTGCTGTCTCCCGGGAGTCAGGATATTAAGTGGATGCAGGAGCATAGCACCTCACCACTTTAGCGCTTCCTCATTTTGTCACTACACGATCCCAAACCTAAAACAACCAACAGTATGAAAAAAAGAATTCCCACTATCTGTAACCGCTTCGGACGGCTGGCCATAGACCGGTCGCGCTGGCCGAAAACCGCCATGACGCTTTTGACCTTGGCAATAATGGTTTCCATGCCGTCCGCCGTTCGCGCCGCGTTATTGGCGTACGAAGGGTTTGACTACACCGCCTCCGCGTTCTTGACTCCCGGCAGTGGCGGAGCAGGATGGTTCGGTCCTTGGGTGAATGTTGCCAATTCCGGCGGACTCGTAAATGACGGCAACCTGACTGCTGGTGGTAACGCGCCCAGTGGATTCGATGCCCGCTCAACCGGCAATTCCATGTATTGTGCGCAATCTCGCGCGGGCCGCCTGCTAGATTGTTCCACAAATGGGGCTTTTAGTGCGCGGGGATATCTTGATGCCAATCGCCAAATTGGAGCGGATGGAAAGACCGTGTATCTCAGCTTCATGCAGCAAGCGGCTGCCACCACTGGTCAGTACTACGAATTTGAGTTTCATCGGAATGGTGATTTGAACGATGGCGGTCGCATTGCCGCGATCGGCGGCGCGAACTCAGATGCGAATGTGTATCTCCGCGCACCAAATGGAACCACCAGCTCGATTGGCGTCGGTGACACCGCGGTCAATTTTTACGCGGTCAAGATCGTCTATCATGCCGGCAATGATGACATCTACGTTTATCGCAATCCGGCGGGCAACACCGAAGGCGCCAACACACCTACACTGACCAAGCTGGCTCAGGCGGACATGTCTTTCAATGGACTCTCCGTCAGCGCGTTCAATGGGGCTCAAACAGCGTATTATGATCAGATTCGAATTGGTGAATCCTGGGACGATGTGGTCGGCGGGCCGGCGGGCTTCATTACTCAACCAGCGACGGTGGTTGCGAATGTTGGGCAGTCCGGTTCGCTCAGCGCCCTAGCCATCAGCGACCTGCCAATCAACTACCAGTGGTACAAGAACGGTGCGGTGATTTCTGGGGCGGTCAACACCAGCTTGTCTTTTCCAAGCCTGGTCTCGACGGATGCTGGAAACTACACGGTGGTGGCGTCAAACTCGTTCGGAAGTGTCACCAGCATTGTTGCGATGGTCAGTATCATCGATACCAACGCCAATACACTCCTGGCATATGAAGGCTTTGGCTACGCAGCGGGCAGTTTGAATGGGCAAAACGGTGGCGCGGGTTGGAGCGGTGGCTGGCAAAACCTCGCCAACTCCGGCGGGACCGTGGTTAGCGATAGTTTGATTGCCGGACCAAATTCTCCCAGTGGCTACGATGCCCGTTCCACGGGCAATGCAAGTTACGTCTCCAGCAGTCGTGCCGGCCGATTCCTGGATACTTCCGCAGTCGGACCATTTCAGGCACGCGGTTATGTTGACAGTTTCGGACGCATCGGAGCTGATGGAAAAGTGCTGTATTTAAGCTTCATGCAGCAAGCAACTGTCATTGATGGCAGCGGCTATTATGAAGTTGAGTTTCATCGCAGCAACCTTGGCGATGGCGGGCGCATGGGCGGAGTGGGCAACGACGCGCACGATGGGAATGTTCATTTTCGGAGTCAATTTCCGACCGGAGCGGCATCAACCATGTTCGACCTCGGAGCAGCAACCTTGGATGTGAATTTTTACGTCGTAAAAATCGTGTATAAGCACGGCGGTCTGGATGACGTTTACATCTATCGTAATCCAACTGGAGCGAACGAAGGCGACAATACCCCGACGCTCACTCAACTTGCGGTAGCGGATATGTCGTTCGACGGGATTTCGCTGAGCGCTTTCAACGCGGGCGTCATTCAAACCAACGACCAGATTCGAATTGGTGAATCGTGGGCCAGCGTGGTCGGCGGACCGCCCGGCTTCATCGTCCAGCCAAAAGGTTTTGTGGCGCAACTTGGTTCCTCGAATGCGCTGGTTGCGACGGCCATCAGCGATTTGGCGATCCAGTATCAATGGTTCAAAGATGGAAACTTGCTCGCCGGCCAAACGAATCCAACTTTGGCGCTTACCAACATTCTGCTCGCCAGTGGCGGCAGTTATACGGTAACGGCTTCCAATACTTTGGGCCGTGTTACGAGCGTTGCGGCCGCGGTTTCGGTGTTGAACACAAACAACTACCTGCTGTGCTACGAAGGGTTCGATTATTCCGCCGCAGCGAATCTTGCGGGGTTAAATGGCGGCGCCGGATGGAACGGCGGCTGGCAGGATATTGGCGGGTCGAGCGGCGTGAGCGTCAATGCGGGTAACTTGATTGCCGGCGTCAATGCACCGAGCGGTTATGATACTCGCTCCACTGGCAACTCCTCGCTCAACAGCAACGGCAATCGCTATGGGCGGGCGTTGGACGTTTCAACCAACGGGACATTTGCCACTCACGGCATGGTGAATGGAAACGGCAATGTTGGCGCTGACGGCACGATCCTTTATGTCAGCTTTCTCCAACAACCCAGCTTGCTGAACTCTTTTTACGAGTTCGAATTCCACCGGGATGATCTTGGTGATCCCGGGCGGATTGCCGGCATCGGCTGCGATTCGGCATTTGTGGGCACCAATAACGTCGGCAGCGTCTTCTTCCGCGCTCCGAACGGCGCCGCCACCTTGATCGGTAATGGCAGCACCGACGTGAACTTGTTTGTGGTGCGGATCGATTACGTTGCCGGAGCCGATAACGTCTTCGTTTACCGGAATCCAGTCGGAGCAAACGAAAGCGACAATGTGCCGGTGCTTGTTCTGCCGGCTGTCTCGGACATGACCTTCGATGGGATTTCAATGGCCGCCTATGACAATGGAGTTACCGTCAAGCACGATCAAATTCGCATGGGACAATCGTGGAGTGACGTGGTTGGAAGCAAGGTGGGATTCATCGCCCAGCCTCCGAAGCAGGTGACAGGTTACACTTTCACCACGGGAAATATAACTGCGCTTGCCGCCAGTGATCTTCCGGTGAAATACCAATGGTATCATACCAATTCAGCGATTCTGAACGCGACCAATGCGTCGCTGACTCTCGCCAACATGCAGGCTGGTGACGCTGGCGAATATTATGTCATTGCCTCCAACACGCTGGGAACGGCAAAGAGCACGACGGCCAATCTTACGTTGACGCCGCTTCAGATCACAAACCAGCCGCAAAGCCAGGTTGTTTATCTCAATCAGAGTCAATCGACGACATTGACCATCGGGGCCGGCGGTTTCCAGGTCACATACCAGTGGTATTTCAATGGCAATGTCCTGTCAGGAGCCACCAACAGCAGTCTGACCTTGTCGGGCTTACAAATCAGCAACGGAGGAAATTATTATGCAGTCGCCAGCAGTGGTTCTGGCTCGGTGACCAGCAGCGTCGCAGCGGTCACTGTGTACGGAAGGAACAATAATTTGTTCGTCTACGACGGATTCAATTATGCCGACGGTCAGCCGCTCGATGGGACGAGTCAAAATGGCGGGACCGGTTGGAATGGTCCTTGGGTTCATGTGGATGGCAACACGGCGCTCACCTATATCCTTACAGGGAATCTCGTTGGGGATACGAATGTTCCTTCTGGCTATGACTCCCGATCGATTGGTAACTCTCTCTACAACTACGGGGGTGAACGCGTAGGCCGATTCTTTGATACAGCTTCCAACTCAGAACTGGCCAAACGGTTGTTTGTCGACGGCAACGGCAATGTCGGAGCTGATGGGAAAACTGTTTACTTGAGCTTCCTCCTCAAGCCAAATACGACAAGCACGTTCTATGAAGTAGGTTTTAAACGGGGCAGTCTGGGCGACGGCGGGCGCATTGGCGGACTTGGCAACGATGCGGCCGGTGGGAACGTCAATCTGCGCGCCGGCGGGGTGAACAATTATTCATTGGGGGCTGGCGATCCTTCCACCCCAGGATTCTATGTCGTGCGGATCGACTACAAGGCCGGCAACGATGATGTGTTTGTTTATCGGAATTCAACTTCGCTAACCGAACCCGGCACTTCAACCCTCACGGTTTCAAACGCGGCAGACATGTCTTTCAACGGACTTTCCGTGGACGCATTCGGTGGACCTGAACTCGCCGCGGATGAGCTCCGTTTGGGCGCGACTTGGGAAGATGCAATCGGTCTGGCGGTTTCGAATCTCTTGCCGCCAACCAAAACTGTCAACGGCTACAAGGTCCAGTTCGCTTGCACTCCGGGCAATTCTTATCGGTTGCAGCGCGCGACAGATGTGACCGGTCCTTGGACGGATCTCACGACGATCATCGGACCGAGCAGTGCTTTTGCTGAGTATGTCGACACCACGGCACCTGCCGGCAATGCATTCTACCGGACGGTGACGCCGTAAAATCAAAAAGTAAAAATTGCGGGTTGGTGGGTACATGTTGCCGGGGCGCAAACCCCGGCAACATTTTGGCAGAGTAAACTAAAGGCCGTAATCGCGAAAAGATCTGTTCTGATATGTCACGCTTGAATCGTTGGAAATTGCTCGTTCCGCTGGCAGCCGGATTGTGTTTGCCATTCGCAAACCAAGCAGTTGCTTCACCCGCAGGAATTCTGGCCTACGATGGCTTCAACTACACGGCGGGTGGCAATCTCGCCGTCCAGAGTGGCGGCTTTGGCTGGAGCAACGCTTGGGTTGATGTCGGCGGTGGTGGCGGAGTAACGGTTCAATCTGGCAATCTGCCCGGCGGCGGCAATAGCCCGGTGGGTTTCGATGCCGGCTCCCAAAGCAATTCGGTGTTGGTGGCGAACGGGAATCGGATCGGTCGCCGTCTTGATACCTCAACCAATGGAGTTTTTGGTGCCGCCGGTTTGGTTGACACCAATGGGCGAATTGGAGCCGATGGCAAGACGGTGTACGTCAGTTTTCTTCAGCAGCCGAACAAGAGCATCAAATTCTACGAGTTCGAATTTCACCGGAGTGATTTAGGCGACTCTGGCCGGGTGGCGGGAATTGGCAACGATGCCAACGATGACAACGTTTATCTGCGCAGCCAAGTTCCAGCGGGCGGGAGTTCGACCTTCTGGAATCTTGGCGCGGGCAACACGAACGTAAACCTCTATGTCGTGCGCATCGACTTCAAAGCGGGGAACGACGACGTCTATGTCTATCGCAATCCCAAGCTCAATGCCGAGTCTGGCAACGAGCCGGTGCTGACCATGACCGCGATATCAGACCTGTCGTTCGATGGCATTTCACTCGCAGCCTACGTGAACGGAGTCACGGTGAAACATGATGAAATCCGCGTGGGCTTTACGTGGGCGAGTGTCTTGGGTGATCCCCCGACGTTTATCATTCAACCGACAAATCAGAGCCTTTATTCGGGTCAGTCGGCAGCGTTGACATCGTTGGCGCAATCGGGCCAGCCGTTCAAATATCAATGGTATGAATCTATTAACGGCAGCACGAACATCCTTTTAGGCGAAACCAACGCAAATCTTTCTTTCTCGACGGTGCAATTGAATGACGCCGGAGAGTATTTTGTGACTGCCAGTAATTCATTGGGCTGTGCGACGAGTGCAGCGGTGACGGTTGTAGTGCAGCCGATCGCGATTGCGATTAATGGCTCACAGTATTTGACGGTGGGGACGGGAAGTAATCTGTTCGTCAATGCCGCGGTTGGTGGCACGTCCCCGGTGATATTACAGTGGTTTAAGAACGGAGCACCGGTGGTTGGCGCAACGAATGCCACACTGGCCGTGGGCAGTGGCGGGCCATTTGATGCTGGTCAGTACAGTTTTGATTGCCAGCAATGCTTACGGGGTGGTTACCAGTTCAGTTGTAAACGTGTCGGCAAACTTCGGTGGATTGCTGGCATATGAAGGCTTCGATTATGGTCAGAAAACCAGCGACATCGGTGGCGCCAACGGCGGACTCGGTTGGGCGGGAGCATGGGTAAACGCCAACGGCAACTCATCCCAATCCTTTTCCAACAGTCTGGTGGCAGGTGGCAATGCTCCAACCGGCTACGATGCGCATTCGCTCAACGGTTATTTGCTCAACTCCAGTGGGTCGCGCAAAGGCCGCTATTTGGATTGCCTCGCCAACGGTCCGTTCGCGCAGCATGGCTATATTGATGGAAATGGAAACATCGGCGCCGATGGCACGACGCTTTACCTGAGTTTTGTGCAAAAGCCCAGCGCGACAACCAAGTTTTATGAATTTGAAATCAAGCGGGGTGATCTGGGCGATGGCGGGCGGATTGGAGGCATTGGAAATGACACGGGCGATACTCGCGTGCACTTGCGGATTCAATCTCCGGCTGGGGGCAACTCAACTTTTTACGATCTCGGGCCCGGTAGCACCGCTGAATCTTTCTACGTGATGCGAATTGATTATCGGAGCGGCAACGATACGGTGCGGGTTTATCGCAATCCAACTTCCGCCACTGAACCGGCCACGCCGACACTGGTGGTTTCCAATGTCGCGGACCTGTCATTCTCTGGCATTTCTCTGGCCGCCTATGACAACAACATAACAGTGGCCCACGACGAAATACGCGTGGGAAAGACCTGGGCAGATGTGTTTGGCAGCAACTCCTCTCAATTACAACTGGCGAGGTGGTCCAACAACACCTCCGACCTCCGATTGGCCGGTTCGCCGAATTATCCCTACCAAGTTCAGACGGCGACGAATGTAACCGGACCTTGGAGCGGCATCGGAAGTGTCATGCTGCCCACATTAGGTGTCGGTCAGTTCGCGGATACGAATGCAAATACCACGCAAAAATTTTACCGGGCATTGAACGGCGTCACAGCCGTGACCTCTGCTTCTACTGACATTGTCATCGCTGATTTTGAGCAGCCGACTTATGGCGCGTGGGTAACCACAGGTACAGCGTTTGGTCCTGGACCAGCCCAAGGAGGATTCTCCTATCAAGGAGCGGTGTCGGGTTACTCGGGTTCTGGGTTGGTTGATTCCTATTTCAACGGTGACGGATCAACCGGCACGTTGACTTCGCCACCATTTGTCATCACTAAGCCATATCTGAATTTCCTGATTGGCGGAGGCAACCACCCGGGACAGACCTGCATGAATCTGATTATCAGCAATGTCGTGGTGGCGACTGCCACGGGTTTTGACAACGAGACGTTGACCCCGAGGCAATGGGATGTGAACGCCTGGCTCGGTCAGACCGCAACGCTGCAAATCATGGACTCGGCCACTGGTGGGTGGGGACATATCAATATTGATCAAATTACGCTGTCGGACACGGCGTTTCCCGCTTTGTCGCGAACGATGCTGCTCACCAACAATCTTCTCAATCTGCCGGTAAAGAACGGGGCCGTGATAAAACGAGTCACGGTTAGCATTGATGGAAATCCTGTGCGCGATTTCAGCATCGGTTTGGCTGACGGGGCGCCAGACTGGTGGGCCTTTGTGGATGTGTCCGCGTTTTCCAACCAGACAGCCACCATCTCCGTCAATGCCCTCAATCCGGGTTCAAGCGGTTTGAGTTCCGTCGTGCAGGCCAACGGAATTGTGGGCGCTACCAATCTTTACCAGGAGACCCTGCGACCGCAGTTGCACTTCTCCAGCAAGCGCGGCTGGCTCAACGATGCGAATGGCATGATCTATCACGGCGGCAAGTATCACCTGTATTATCAGCACAACCCATTCAACTGGGATGGCACGGATCAAAAATACTGGGGCCACGCTGTCAGCACTGACATGGTCAACTGGGTGGAGGTGCAGGAAGCGTTGTATCCCCATACTTACGGAGACTGGGTTTGGTCCGGTAGTGCTGTTGTGGATACAAACAATACCAGCGGCTTCAAAACGGGAACCAACGACGTGATTGTGGCGGCATTCACCAGCACCGCGCGCGGCGAATGTATTGCCTTCAGCAATGACGGCGGTCTCACGTTCACCGACTACACCAACAATCCAGTCGTGGTGCACGCAGGCATCGGTCGCGATCCGCATGTGCTCTGGTATGCCCCTTCCAACTACTGGGTCATGGCGGTTTATGACGAGACCGGTGGCGCGGGCATCCAATTCTACACGTCCCCGAACCTGAAGCAGTGGACGTACCGGAGTAAAATCTCTGATTTCTTCGAGTGCCCGGATCTCATTTCGCTCCCTCTCGACGGGAATACGAACAATATGCAGTGGGTGCTTTATGCTGCTAATAGCGATTACATGGTGGGCCAGTTTGATGGCGTCACATTTACTCCCTCGACTGCAAAACTTCAGGGCAACAACGGCGCCGGTTTTTACGCGGCTCAAACCTTCACCACCATGCCGCCGGGAGACTCGCGCTGCGTCCGTATTGGCTGGGCAATCATCTATCTCCCCGGAATGCCTTTCAATCAGATGATGTATTTTCCCACGGAGCTGAAATTGAAAACTACTCCCACTGGCGTTCGCCTTTTCAACACGCCGATTACCGAGATCACCAACAACGTCGTAACCGCCTACTCATGGACGAATCTGAATCTGAGTCCGGGCGCGAATCCGTTGGCGGGAATCCGCGGCGGATTGTTTCACGTGAAAGCTCAATTTTCCGTTGGAACAGCTCAGTCCATCAATTTCACTTTCCAGAATGTGACGGTAACCTACAACGCCACGACCCAACAAATCTCCTGCAATGGCAATACCCAGTCTTTGCCAGCGGTCAACGGTAGTGTGCAGTTGGAGATCATCACCGACCGCAACTCGATTGAGATATTTGGCAACAATGGCCAGCTCTACATGCCGATGCCAGCGAGCAATCCATCCGGCAATTTATTGATCGCGTTGACGAGCTCCGGCGGGAATGCCAGTTTCAGTTCGTTGACTGTTAACAAACTCGAATCAATCTGGCCGAGGATAACTCATTGATGTTCGGAATCAGGAGGGCATAGGATGCCAGACTGTGTGGAGTTTTAACTTCAGCACGCGGCGGGAAACACGCGTTCGAAAGCGTTGATACGCATTTGATCAAAACAGATATACCGCACAACGCGATCATTCCCATTGGCGATATGCAGATTGAGCACGGTTGGCGCCAGGTTTGGTTCTTGGCTTCGACAATTTGTTTGGCTTCGTACTTGTTGGTGGTCTGCAGGCTGGTGCGTTTGCCGCTGAACTTGTCCACGCAATAGAACATGCCGCCGCAAGTGCCTCGGTAGATTAAGCGGTAACGGGTTGTCATGTGATTCATGCAACCGCGAACCTAATCTAAGCCGACTCCAGTGACTTCGTGAGTAGTGGGTGAGTTAAAACCTGTTACGCAAAGTTCTGGCGGAGTCATTAAACTGGTGTCCGTTGGGACGCCCTATATCCTCCTAAACCAACTTTGCACATGCGGCTAGAATTGGAGGCGAGCGCCGGAATCGGACTCCGAAGCAATGCGGTTAACGCGTGGTTTCATAACTAATTGCTTTGTATCCCGTTTTGTATCCCGCGCAGAAGAAATTGAGGCCAAGAGAGTCCAAATGAGACCAAATTGACTTTTTAGCGAGTAACGGAAGTCCACTTGAGTCCAAGCGGTTCCACCTAATTATGAAATACTTGTGAAAATCCTAAGTCTGGCGCGTCTGCCAATTCCGCCACGTGCGCAACCGCGCATACTCTTAATTCAATTCCCGCCAAGCTCAAGCGCCGTTTTATCTGCGGCTCCCTGGCACACCTGTTTCTTAATGCCTTGGTGTGACCTCCACTGGCGTGGGGGAAGCGACTTTGGCTTTGGCCGCGTCTTCCGACTTCTTATTGCCGTAGCCGATGATGACAGTCGAGCCCACCAACATCGCCAGCATCAAGATGACCAGCTTCTTGGTGTTCGCCTGCGCGCCGCGCCATTCCTTGAAGAAGATGCCCCACAGCGTGCTAAAGATAATGATGCTCGCCATATGTAGAGTCCAACTGGAGAACTTGTAATTGCCCATCTGACTCTCCCCCATTTGATAGAAGAAAAATTGCAGATACCAGAACGTACCCGCCATGATGCAAAAGCCCCAGTTCGACACCAACGGCACCACGCTGCCGAGTTCAAAATGTTGCACCGACGCCACGTTGCCATGCCCATCGCCGCCCGCCGTTTGCCCGGCGACGGGTTTGACCGTCGCACTGAAGTATTGGTGGGCGGATTTGTTTTTCAGATGCAACAGCACGCACCAGATGAAGTTCGTCGTCAACCCGCCGAGCAGGATCACCACGATGACCGGCAACCCGACCCACAGCGGCCCCGTGCCATGTGCGGCGGAAATCTTGGTGATGGGATCACCGAACTGAAAGCCGAACGAGAAGCAGGAACTCATCACGCCAGAAAACGTCGCGATACCAAGTCCCTTCCATAAATTGAATTCCGCGATGGTGGAAGCCTTGCCCGCCATCTCCTTTTCTTTGGTGGGTTCGCCCGCGCAAGGCCTGCAAGCTTCGGCGAGCGATCTCAACAAATGCGACTTCACCGGAGCAGATCTCCGCGGCGCCGATCTCCGCGACGCCAATCTGCTCGAGTGCCGCTTCATCCGTGCGCGCTTGGGCAACGCGCGCTTCTTCGGCGCCAAGACGTTCAATACCGATTTCCGCGGGGCCGATCTCCGCGGCGCCCGCGAGATGAGCGCGGAGCAATTGATGCGCGCCCGTACCGACGACACCACCGTTCTGCCCAACGGCACCATGGGGTCGGTACCGCAAAGGCTCCTACGCGGAGAAGCCCGGTTCGGCCTGAACGTAGTCGTCACGGAGCGCAGCGCCTGCAGGCCTTTGAGAGTCCCGATCTCAAACTTCGTCCAATCAAACTGCGTTGGGTTTCCTGGTACCTGAAAACCAAACCGGAAGCCTGTTAGTGCCGGACGTCGCTTTCCCCAAACGCGAGACCATTCGTCTTCGAAGCAACAGCAGCGGCGTCGAATCGGGATCGCAAGGCTGCTATAAATTGCTGCGTTTGCGCATCGCCTTCGACGATCGCTACCGTTGGCGGAGAGCCGGCCGCAGGCGCCACGACGACATAGGCCTCCTCTTTACTAGTCGTGAGCCCGGCGATGTAGCTCGCGCATTTGGACGTTTGGTGCAATCGGATCGGCGGCAGGAGGCCCGCTTGGGTGACGTACTCGACATGGTCGTCATCCTCGAGGCTGGTGTTCACCCCTTTCGCGTTCCTCACTCGTCGCACCACCGCCACATACAGAGGAGTGGCGTGCACCAGAAAATGGCCCGCAACGTTCGCGTCGATCGCCGCCGTCCGGCCGGATGTCGTGTCGCGGTAAGGAAAGTCCACCAGCTTGAGGCTGGCGAAGCTTCCGTTCTTGAACGAAGTTGCCAGGTATCCCGCGTCGGCGGAAACCACGTTCTTGTACCGCAGCGTGATGGTCTGGCGCGCGAGGGTGGGTAGCTTGTTGGTCTGCGAACTCTTCAGCACAATCGAGAACACTTGTTGCGTGGTGTCAATTGCCGACGCCCGAAATTGCAGTTGCTCCTTCAGAGCCCGGTCCAGTTGCTCCGTATACGAAAACTCCAGTCCGGCTTTGGCGCTGCCCGGACGATTGACCGTGCTGGAGGCCACGGTCGTGTCGCCAAAACCCATCGAAGACTCCGCGGTCGCCTTGTTCGCAGCCGTTTGCACAAGCTTTCCGAGATCGATATCCCGCAGGATGCTCTCGAACTCGTTCGTGTCGGCGAAAACAACATCGCGGGAGTGCAGAATCAAGTGGACGGCCAGATATTGCACCCGCTCCCATTCCCCTGGCAGCATCAATTGGTGGGACAAAGTCAGTTGGAACCGCGGCGCCGTCAGGCTATCTGTGGCCGCCGCCTCCTTCTGATCTCCGCCTTGCTCGAACAGGCTCTTCAGCACCTCGCTGGCCTTCGTGCCTTTCTCTTGCATGCTGAAGTAGTTGCGGACAATCTCCGCCTGAGCGCGTTCGGCGGAGCGCAAATACAACGAATTCTTGACCGTTGCCGGAGCAGGGCGGATACGGCTCCGCGAAGGCCGTGACGTTCAAGAGCCGTTGCGATGGGCATCCATCGCAGAAGAGGCCGGATTGCCCGTTTCCACGAAACTTCTTGCCGTATTGAAACCCAGTTTTGTAAGACGCAAAAATGTCTTGGACCACCGGCTCGTATGTCGGCGAACCGCCGGCGGACTGAGCCGGCGCCTCCTTCTCTTTCGGCTTCTCTCGGAAGTACTCCGTTGCCGGCAGAGGCGCCGGGATGACGGATAGGCCGGAAAAGCGCTTCGGCCGGGCCCGGCACCCGGACGACAGCAGGGTCTAGAGCGCCGCACGATAGCGATAGGACCATCTTCGTCACAATTTTTGTTCAGTCAAAACGAAATACGCCGGAGCCATCGCTGCAGGTCGTAACCGCGGTGTGCGCGCGATCGTTGATCAGTATCGAACCAGCCTTGTTACAGGCTTCGCTAGCGGAACTGGCCAGCCCACGAATCCGCAACTTACCCGGCGGCGGAGGTGGCGCTGTTATCAGCACGAAGAATTGCCCCGCTACGTCCGCTGCTGTCCGGCTCCGCGCGGCCTTTTTTGTCGCGCGTTTGGCTCTTTTTCTGGTGGACACGTTCGGAATTTGCCTCCTATTCGTTAAGAGCGCAAAAACGAGGCAAAAAGGGAAATCAATCGGGCGCCAATCCTTGCCGGATCGCGAAGCGCACCAGTTCCGAACTGCTGCGCAATTGCAGCTTGCGGAAGATCCGGTTGCGATGCGCGTCTACGGTGTAGACGCTAATGTCGAGTTCGCCGGAAATGTCCTTGGCCTGCTTGCCCTCGGCCAGCAGCTTGAACACATCGAGCTCGCGCGCGGTGAGCAAGTCCAGTGGACTGCCCACGAAGCGCTGGTAGTCCGACAGCACCATGTTCGATACGCCCGGCGCAATATACGCATCGCCGCCGGCCACAATCCGCACGGCGCGCAATAGCTCACCATCGACGGATTCCTTCAGCACAAAGCCGCGAGCGCCCGCCCGCAGCGATTCGCGCACGTAGTTCGAATCCTTGTGCATCGAGAGCATGATCACGCGTACATGCGGCCAGTTCTGGGTGATCTGCTGCGCGGCTTCCACGCCGTTCATCTTCGGCATCGCCACATCCAGCAGCACCATGTCGGGTAACAGCTCGCGCACCATGTCGAGCGCCTCGTCGCCGGTGCCGGCTTCGCCGATCACCTCGAACTCATTTGGATACTGCGAGAAGATCAGCCGGAAGCCGCGCCGCACCATCGCATGGTCATCGGCCAGCAGGATGCGCACGGCGCGCGTTGCCGTCATGCGCCCGGCTCCGCGAGTGGAGCTTCGACGCGGATCGCTACGCCGCGCTCCGGCCGCGAGTGGATCGCCAACGTTCCCCCAATCGCTCGCACGCGTTCCCGCATGCCCAGCAAGCCCAATCCGCCGCTGGCCGGGCCATCCGTCGCGAAGCCCTGGCCGTTGTCGCTGATCGCCAGCACGAGCCTCCGTTCCAGCCGCTCCACGGCCATCGTCACGCTGCTGGCGATGCTGTGGCGCGACACGTTCGTCAGCGCCTCCTGCGCAATGCGGAACACATGCGTCTCCATTTGTGGCGACATCCGTTCGCGCAATTGGCTTTGGTACTCCACCACGATGCCAGTGCGTTGCGAGAAGCCGCGCGCCAGTTCGCGCAACCCCGCGTCGAGACCGAAATCATCCAGGATTTGAGGGCGCAGCAATTGCGACATCTCGCGCGCCATCGACTGCGCGCCCTTCACGAGAGTGATGGAATCCTGCACTCGCTCGCCGCTGGTGGCGTCGACGGGCTTCACCACGGTGAGGTTCGATTCAATCGCGTTCAGCACCTGGCCGAATTCATCATGGAGATCCTGTGAAAAGCGCCGCGCGTTCTCTTCATGCTCGGCCAACGTGTGGAGCGACCAATCGGCCAGTGTCGCCGCGTCCTTCTTCAAGCGATGGAAGGCCGCCATTGATCCCGCCACCGACACTCCGGCGCAAACGGCCGCCAGCGCCAACGCCAATAGGAACAAGTTCCGCGCCGAACGCAATACATCTTCATCCCACGTCAACTGCGCCGCGCGTGATCGAGCGGCCTCGGTATACGCGGCGTCGAGCAAATGCCCCGCCGCAATAGTGAAGCGGCCATACGCCTCGTTGAGTGCTGGCGAGTTGTGCCGGCCCTGCCGCCCCAGCGCGATGGCTTCTGCAAACAGAGGACCCGCGGCTTCGCCGATCGCCTTCCACGCCGCTCGCTCCGCGGCATCGGGCGCGCCGCGCCAAGCTTCTTCTACCAGGTTGCGCGTCTTCTCACGCTCGACTTCCAAACGCGCACGGAGATCCTGCCGCTCCGTTTGCGTTGCCATGGAATAGAGCAGCGCCCCGATGCGCGATTCTTGTTGCGCGAGCTCGTCGATCCACTGCGTCTCCTGCACGTAGCGCTGAGAAACCGCGTCGGCCTCGCGGTCGATCTGGCTCATCGCGCTCCAGCCCATCCAGCCGGAGGCGGCCATCATGATCAGCACCAGGGCAAACCCCGCCATGAGTAGCGCAGCGAAGCGGCGCTCCAGATTCCGGAACCGGTCCAGTCCTGTGCTCACACCCCTTCATCATGGCAATTGCGCCCGTCCGTTGCCTATCCCAGAAGGCCAGTAGATTGGCCTAAAAGTGGACCTTTACGTGGCGATAACAAATCGTGGTCAGCCACTACATTCGCATCCCGAATTGCCTGTAGCGTCTTGAATCCAAATCTAGTTTCCCCGCAGACTACCGTCGGGTTCCTCCCATGTGGCAACGACTTCAACTTTTCCTCAAATTCCGCGACAGCCGGTTTGAAGACCTCACGCCCGCCAATTTCAAGACCGTGCTCTATCGCGATGCGAGCGCCGGCCTTATCACTGCCATGACCGCGATCCCCATGGCGATGGGTTTTGCCATGGCCATGGGACTTCGCCCGGAGCAGGGCATCATCGCCGGCGCGATGGCGTGCCTGGTAGGCCGCACCTGGGGTGGATCCAAGTACCAGGTCTACGGACCCACGGCCGCCTTCATCCCGTTCATCTTCTCGCTGACGCAGAAATACGACCAGGGCTTTCTTGTTGCCGTCTCGCTGATGGCCGGCATCGTCCTTTGCGCCGCGGGATTGCTCGGCTGGGGCAAAGTCGCGCGCCACGTGCCGAACTCCATCGTCGTGGGCTTCACCGTGGGCATTGGCATCACGATCGCCGCCACGAATCTTTATGACGTGCTTGGCATCCAAGCCACAGCGGACCCGAACCTCCTCGCCAAACTCTCCGGCGTCATCGGAACATGCTACAGAAACGAACGTCTTCGCGCTCACTCATCGGCCTCGCCACCTTCTTCCTGACCCGTTTGCGGCTGCGCGTGTCCATTTACATCCCCGCGCCGCTGATCGCGGTGGGCATCGGCACCGCGCTCGCGTCTACGATGTGGGGCGGCCAAGGACTTTCGCTCATCAGCACCAAGTACGGATCTATCCCAACGAACTTCTTCGTTTTCACCCGCCCGCCTTACCGGATCATCACCCCGCAAGTTTGGCTCGATATCGCGTACTTCGTCGCCGCCATCGTGTTTATCTCCGGGGTGGAAAGCCTCTTGTGTTCATCGATGGCGGATCGGCTCGCCAGAACACGGGCACGCCGTTTCAATCCGGACAAGGAATTCTGGGGCCAAGGTCTCGTGCAGATCATTACGCCGTTGATCAACGGCTTCCCGTGCACCGGCGCGCTTCGCGCGCACGGCCACCAGCATTCGCGCCGGCGCCGTTACCCCGCTCGCCGGCTACTTCAAATGCCATCTTCAAACTCGGCATGGCCGTCTTCCTCGCGCATTGGCTCGAGAGCGTGCCCATGGCCTGCATCGGCGGCATCATGCTGTGGGTCTCGAGCAACATGATCAATGTCGAAGGAGATGAAGAACGTGTGGGCGACGGGCCGCTTCCACGCGGGCCTCATGATCTTCACTGCGGTGATGGTCCCGGTGACGGATTTCCTCACCGGCGTGCTCTCCGCGCTGATTCTCTATTTCCTCTTGCGCCCGGTGTTCGAAGCGAAAGGTGCGACGCCGGAACCCGTGGCGGCCTAAGCATGAATCACCAACGCAAGCAGGACCTCGATTGCTTCGACTATCTCGTCGCCGAACCGCGTTCGCTCGAGGAGATGGATCGCTGGCCGCCCCGCCTCTGGCCACCCGAGTGGCGCACGCGCTTGCGTGGGGAGATCCGCGCGAAGCAGCAGGAGTTAGCCGGTCTCGAAGCCCGCCTATCCGAGGCCGAAGGCGCGCCGCCGCCTCCCAGCCTTTGGCGTCGGCTTCAGTTCGCATTTCGCGGCCGCTAGCGCCACTCGCGCAACTGCGGCAGGGCGGACTTGGCGGCCTCCGCGCCGGCCTCGATCAAGTCATCGATCCGCGCAAAGTCATCCCAACGGAACTGCGCCACCGCCGGCGTGATCACGCAATCCGTATGCGCGCGCCATTGAAACTCCATATGCTGCTGCATCACCTGGATGGACCGGTTCACCACTCCAAATACATTCTCCGGCGGCGCCGGACTCTTGTCGATCGGCAGATACACCGCAATCACACGCCCCGCGCCCATCTCGCGCAACGGCAGCGCCGGCAACTCCATCACGATGCCGCCGTCGACCAGATAGTGATCGCCATGCTCGATGGGCAGAAACAAACCCGGATACGAGCAGCTCGCGCGCACAGGCATCATCACGTCGCCACGGTCCTTGAACACCACTGGCTTGCCCACGTTCAAGCACGTGGCCACCACCGCCAGCGGAGTCTTCATGTTCTCGAAGGTTTGCGTCTTGAGCAGCCGCTTGAGGAAGCTCTCCATCTTCCGGCTATCGGCGAAGCCGCGAAAGCTCAGCGTCCACGAGGCGACGTCCTGAAAGCGCATCAACCGCGCCACGCCTTCGATCTCCTTCAGCGTCGCGCCGCTGGCGTACGCCGCGGCAATGATCGAGCCGGCGCTCACGCCGCCGATCAAATCCACGGGGATGCGGTTCTCTTCGAGCACGCGCAATACACCGAGATGCGCGATGCCACGCGCAAAGCCACCGCCCAGCGCGAGCCCCACTGCCGGACGCCCGTGGCCTCCGATCCGATGCCCCAACCATTTGCTTGCCTTGCGTAGCAGACTCATCGTTTTTACACTATGGCCTTACACTAGGGATGATGCGGTACCCACGAACTTCGTTTCTCCTTGCGCTGCTCACCGCCGCTTCGGCCTTTGCCCAACGCCCCTTCACCGGCAGCGCCGAAGTCCGCCAAGCGCTCGACCGGTTGAATGTCGTGGGCAGTGTGTTGATGATCGCCGCGCATCCGGATGATGAGAATAACAACTTACTCGTTTACTTGGGGCGTGGCAAGAAGTACCGTACGGCCTACCTGTCGCTCACGCGTGGCGAAGGCGGGCAGAATCTCATCGGCTCCGAACAGGGCGACGAGATCGGTCTCATCCGCACGCAGGAGCTTCTCGGCGCGCGCCGTTGGGATGCGGGCGAGCAATACTTCTCGCGCGCCATCGACTTCGGCTTCTCCAAAACTGCCGACGAAACCTTGCAGAAGTGGGGACGCGACAACGTCCTTGCCGATGTGGTCTACAACATTCGCCGCTACCGGCCCGACGTGATCATCACGCGCTTCTCGGGCACGCCGCGCGATGGCCATGGCCATCATCAATCGTCCGCCATCCTCGCGAAGGAAGCCTTCGAAGCCGCCGCGGATCCGGCCCGTTTCCCCGAACAATTGAAGCTCGTGCAGCCATGGCGCGCCAAGCGGATCGTCTTCAACCTCTTCGCGTTCAATCGCCAGATGGAAGAGGAGAACGCGAAGAATCCCGCGCCGCGCGTGGCGCTCGAAACCGGCGGCTACGATCCCGTGCTCGGCTATTCCTATGGCGAGATCGCAGGCATCTCGCGCTCCAATCACAAGAGCCAGGCGTTCGGCTCCGCGGAGCGCCGCGGCGCCATCAAAGCCGAACTCGCGCCCGTGGCTGGAGATGTCGCCCAAGGCGATCTGTTCGATGGAGTCGACGCCACCTGGTCGCGTGTGAAGGGCGGCGCCGAAATCGGCGCCTTGCTCGCGAAAGCCGCGAAGGAGTTTCAAGACGAAAACCCCGCGGCGATCTTGCCGCACCTGATCGCCGCCCGCCAACTCGCCGCCGCCAATACGGACTGGTGGGCGCAGTACAAGCTCCCCGAGATCGATGAGGCCATCGCGCTCTGCGCCGGCCTGTTCGCCGAAGTCCGTACGGATCGCGAGCACGCCGCGCCCGGCGCCACGCTGAAGCTCACCGTCGACGTGATGCAGCGCTTGCCGTATGGCTTGCGCTGGACCGGCGTAAAGTTCGACAACGGCCTCACCGGCCAGCCCTCCGTCGCGAATGAACTTCCCCTCAACGCGGCCGCCAGCGCGTCCGTCGATTGGAACATCCCCAAGGATCAAGCCATCAGCCAGCCCTATTGGATGCGCGACGCGAAGAACGGAAACCTCTACGCCGTCGACGACCTCCGCTTACTCGGCCTCGCGGACTCACCACCCGTTCTCACCGCGACGCTCTCCTTCGCGGATGCGCAAGGCCGCACCTTCGCCCTGCAACGCCCCGCGCGCTATCGCTTCGTCGATCCGGTGCAGGGAGAACAGGTGCGCCGCTTGCTGATCGTGCCGCCCGTCGCTCTCAAGGTCTCCGATGCGGTGATGGTCTTCCCGGATAGCCAATCGCGCAGCGTTGCGATTGAAGTGAAAGCCAACGTCGCGAATGCCGCGGGCACGCTGCGGCTGAAGCTGCCCGACGGCTGGATCGCCACTCCTGCCGAGCACGAATTCAAGATCGCCGCGCGTAATGAGATGACTAGCTTCGCCTTCACGCTCAAGCCGCCCGCGTGGTCCGGCAAGGCGACGCTCGAGGCCGTCGCCACCATGGCCGATGGCTCCGTCACTAACCGCGGCGCGGAGGTGGTTCGCTATCCGCACATCCCGCCGCAGTCGCACTTCCCGCCGGCGCAAGCCCTGCTCGTCCGCGCCGACGTGAAGATCAGCATCAAGCGCGTGGGCTACGTGATGGGCGCCGGTGACGAGATGCCGGCCGCGCTCCGCCAACTCGGTCTCCAGGTGGATCTGCTCTCGCCCGAAGACGTCGCCGCCGGTGAACTCGGCAAATACGATTCCATCGTCGTCGGCGTGCGCGCCTTCAACACGCGGCCGGACCTCAAGTCCTCGCAAGCGCGCCTCATGGAGTACGTGAAGAACGGCGGCACGATGATCGTGCAGTACAACACGCCGGAAGGCTTCGGCGGACCCGGCGCACGCCCCACCCCCGTCGCCCTCGCGCCGTATCCGCTCAGCATCAGCCGCGATCGTGTCACGGTCGAAGAGGTCCCCGTTCGTTTTCCCGACAAGGAGAACGCCCTCCTCAACAAGCCCAACAAGATCACCGGTGAGGACTTCTCCGGCTGGGTGCAGGAACGCGGTCTCTACTTCGTCACGGATTTTGGCAAGGAGTACACTCCGTTATTCGGCATGAATGATCCGGGCGAGAAGGAGTTACTCGGCGGCACCGTCGCCGCGAAGTACGGGAAGGGAACTTACATCTACACCAGCTTGGTCTGGTTCCGCGAACTGCCCGCCGGCGTGCCGGGCGCGTTCCGCATCTTCGCCAACTTCCTGAGCGCGGGCAAATGATCGAAGAAGAACCGCCGCCGTTTCTGGGGACGTGGCGCCGCGTCTACCAGGCCATCGGCCTCTATCTCGTCGCCCTCATCGTCGCCCTCTATGTCTTCTCGCGGAGCTTCGCGCCTTGAACACTCTCCGCACCGTGGACTTCGTCGTCCTGCTCGGCACGCTTGCCTCCATCCTCGGCTATGGGCTCTATCGCGCCCGTGGCGCCCAAAGCACCAGCCAGTATCTGCTCGCCGGCAAGTCGATGCCCTGGTACGCCATCGCGCTCTCCATCATGGCCACGCAGGCCAGCGCGATCACCTTCATCTCCACCACCGGCCAGGCCTATGCCGATGGCATGCGCTTCGTGCAGTTCTACTTCGGCCTGCCGATCGCGATGATCATCGTGTCCATGACGGCCGTGCCCATCTTCCATCGCAGCGGCGTCTACACCGCCTATGAGTATCTGGAGAAGCGCTTCGATTCGAAGACGCGCATCCTGGTCAGCATCCTGTTCCTCATTCAGCGTGGATTGGGCGTGGGCATCGCGCTCTACGCGCCCTCCATCGTGCTGGCCGTGATCCTCGGCTGGCCCGAACAATACACCATCCTCGTGATGGGCTGCGTCGCCGTGGCCTTCACGACACTCGGCGGCATCAAGGCCGTCACCTGGACCGACACGCAGCAAATGCTCGTGATGACCGTCGGCTTAGTCGGCGCCTTCTCCACCGCGATCTATCTCCTGCCCGGCGATATTCATTTCGCCGACGCGTTGCGGCTCGCCTCCGCCGCCGGCAAGCTCAACCCCGTCACCTTCGTCTTCGATTGGAACGATCGCTACAACTTGTTCAGCGGACTCATCGGCGGCACGTTCCTCGCGCTCGCCTACTTTGGCTGCGATCAGTCGCAGGTGCAGCGCTATCTCACCGGCCGTAGCGTCACGCACAGCCGGATGAGCCTGCTCTTCAACGCCATCGCCAAAATCCCGATGCAGTTCTTCATCCTGCTCACCGGCTGCATGGTCTTCGTGTTCTATATCTTCACCGCGCCGCCGCCCGTGTTCGATCGCGTCACGCTCGATAAGGCTGCTGTGCAGCCTGGCTATGCCGCTGCCGCCCAGCGCTATGACGCCGCCGTAGCCGATCGCGCCGCGCAAGCCCGCGCCTACTTACGCGGCGGAGACCACCAGGCCTTCCTCGCCGCGCACCAGAAAATGGAAGCCGCGCGCGGCGAAGTGAAGCAGCTCTCGGGCTCCAAGGCGCCCGATACGAACTACATCTTCCTCAGCTTCGTCACGAAGTACTTGCCCGCCGGACTGGTCGGGCTGATCCTCGCCGTGATCTTCGGCGCAGCGATGTCGGTCGCCTCTGGCGAGATCAACTCGCTTGCCACCGTCACCGTGATCGATCTCTACAAGCGCTTCTGGAATTCCGAAGCCAGCGACAACCACTACCTCTGGGCCTCGCGCCTGGCCACGCTCTTCTGGGGCCTCTACGCCATCGGGACGGCCAACTTCGGCAAGGGCCTCGGCTCGCTGATTGAAGCCGTGAACATGCTTGGCTCGCTCTTCTATGGCGGTTTGTTGGGCGTGTTCGTGCTCGCCTTTTATGTGCCCACTGTCCGCGCCACGCCTGCCTTCCTCGGCGTGCTCCTCGGCGAAGCGGCCATCTTCGGCTGCTTCTGGTTCACCGGCATTTCGTTCCTCTGGTACAACGTGATCGGCGCCGTGGTCGTGGTTGCGAGCGCGCTGTTGATAAATGTTGCAGGGAATGCCCCGTCCTCACGATAGAATGAGCAAGGAGCGTTGCCGCGGGATAACAGTTGTCCCTCATAAATTGATCCGATACTCAATTGCTATGGAGCCCGGCTCGTTTTAAGCGCTGGTGTGCATGCTTCGGCGGGTTCGCCCGTTCTAGGAGAAGCCTAAAGGCGCTCGGAGGGTTCCCACCTAGGTTATCTAGGGGTCAATAGCGGGGATGGCGTCGATTTCGTTGGGGACGCTCCTAACCCTTTCATGCGCATACTTTTTATCGGCGACATCTTCGCCTCCGCCGGGCGAAGCATCGTCGCCAGTCATGTGCAGCAGCTCATCGGCCACTTGAAGCTCGATCTCGTCATCGCCAATGCCGAGAATTCCGCCGGCGGCTTCGGCGTTACGCCCGCCATTGCCGATGACCTGTTCTCCCTCGGCATCGACGTTCTCACCACCGGCAATCACGTTTGGGACAAGCGCGAAATTTACGACTATCTCCCGCGCCATCCCCGCTTGCTTCGTCCCGCCAACTACGCGCCCGATCTCCCCGGCGCGGGCATCGTCACCGTGAAGGCGCGCAACGGCGTGGAATGCGCTGTGCTCAACCTCCAAGGCCGCGTCTACATGGCGCAAACGGATTGCCCCTTTCGCAAAGCTGACGAACTCCTCGCTGCGCTCAACCCCGCCATCAAGGTCCGCTTCGTCGACTTCCACGCCGAAGTCACCAGCGAAAAGGTCGCCATGGGCTGGCATTTGGATGGCCGCGTCAGCGCCGTGGTGGGCACCCATACCCACATCCCCACCGCCGACTCCCGCATCCTGCCCAAAGGCACCGCCTACCAAACCGATTCCGGCATGACTGGACCCTACGATTCCGTCATCGGCGTGGAGAAGGATCCGGTGGTCCGCAAGTTCCAAACCTCGCTGCCGGTGCGGTTTGAAGCCGCCAAAAACATGGTGGAATTCCATGCCGTCCTGGTGGATGTAGACCCCGCTACCGGGCGTGCTACAGCCATCGAACGCGTACGGCGCTGAAGTTTTCGCCTTAGCCTGTCGATCATTCCGCTGTATCAAACGATCATGCGGAAACTCCTCACGTCCGGCGTGTGGACCTGGGTCACGCTTGCGCTCGCGCTGGTGTGCATTCTGGCGAGCGGCAAAGTCATTGAACTCGTGGGCCAGGGCGAAGCGGGTGTCGCGCAGAACATCCGCTGGATCCAAGCCCTCATTCAGGTGGAGCAATCCGTCTCCGACGTCCAACGTTCCGGCGACGTCAGCCAATTCCGCGAGCGCCTGAAGGTCCTCCGCAACGCCACGGCGCAGGGTCCCGTCTCGCCCGAAGTCGACAAGCGCCTCAAGCCGCTGCTCCGCCATCTGGATTCGCTCGAGTCCGCGCCCGATCGCGCGCAAGCCGCGGCTTCCTCGCTCGAAGCCAGCCATGAGCTGATCCAGATGCTCTGGTTCCAGCAGAATCGCCTCAGCGCCGAACTCGCCGCCAATTGGCGTTATATCAATGTGCTCGTGCTGCTCGCCGGCGTGCTGTCCATCTTCCCCGCGATTCTGGTGCGCTACTATCATCGCGGCTGGGTCAACTCCACGCGTTCCGAAAGCGTGCTCCGCGAAAGTGAGGAGCGCTTCCGCCGCCTCGTGGAAGCGTCGCCCGAAGCGATCCTCGTCCATCGCGACGGCCGCCTCATCTACATCAACAACGCCGGACTCACCCTGCTCGGCGCCGGCTCGCCGCAAGCCGTCCTCGGCCAGCCCACGCTCCACTTCGTCCACCCCGATGACCATGCGGCCGTCTGGGATAACTGGGAAAAGATCCGCCTCTCCGGCGCCGGCGACACGCTCGCCGAGCAGCGCATGATCCGGCTGGACCAATCCGTTGTGGATGTCGAAGTCATCGCCACCCCGTTTATGTACCAGGATGAGCCGGCTGTCCAGCTCATCGTGCGCGACATCACTGCCCAGCGCGTGCAAGCCCGCCAGCAAGGCGCCGCGCAGGCCAGCTTCCACGACCTGGTCGACCAGATGCCCTGCGGGGTCTACCGCATGACCACCGCGGGCCAGATCCTCGAAGCCAACGCCGCCTTGCCCGTGATGCTCGGCTTCGCCTCGGAACTCGACCTCAAAACCTCGGTCTTCGACACCCTCTACCTCGACCCCAGCGAGCGCGCGCGCCAAGTTGCCATCGCCGTCCACTCCGGCGACGTGCACAGCTTCGAGTCCACCCTGATCCGTCGCGATGGCGCTGTCATCACCGTGGTCGACACCGTGCGCTCCGCCGGACCGGGCCTGCTCGAAGGCGCCCTCACCGACATCACCGAAATCAAGGCGACCGAAGAAAAGCTTCGCCAAACCGCCGAGCAGATGGACCGCGCCCGCCGCCAGATCGACGAACAGGCCTCGCAGATGCGCTCCCAATCGGCCACCGTCAACCAGGCGCGCGACGCCGCGCTGGAAGCCTCGCGCCTGAAGTCCGAGTTCCTCGCCAACGTCAGCCACGAGATCCGCACGCCCATGAATGGCGTCCTCGGCATGTTGAGCGTCCTCCAAGACACGCGCCTCACCGCCGAGCAGCGCGAGTACGTCGAAAGCGCCCGCCGCTCCGCCGAATTCCTGCTGGGCCTGATCAACGATATTCTCGATTTCTCGCGCATCGAAGCCGGACGCCTCGCCATCGAGCCCGTCGACTTCCCGTTGCGCACCGCCGCCGACGATGTCCTCGACCTCCTCGCCGATCGCGCCGAACTCAAGGGCCTCGAAGTCGTCTGCCTCATCGAGCCTACCGTGCCGGATTACGTCCGCGCCGACTCCCTCCGTCTGCGCCAGGTGCTCGCCAACCTGCTCGGCAACGCCATCAAGTTTACCGAGCAAGGCGAGATCGCGCTGCGCGTGTCGCTCGCCTCACACGGCGTGCTGCGCTTCGAGGTGCAGGATTCCGGCGGCGGCATCCGAGAAGATGTGCGCGCCAAGCTCTTCCAGCCGTTCTCCCAAGCCGACGGTTCGATGACCCGCCGCTTCGGCGGCGCCGGACTCGGCCTCGCCATCTCCCGCCAACTCGTCGAAGCCATGCGCGGCGAAATCGACGTGCAAAGCGAACCCGGCCGTGGATCCACCTTCTGGTTCACGTTGCCCATCTCCACGCCGCTCAGCCCCGCGCCGGAACAATCCTTGCGCCGCATGGGCATGGAGCGCGCCTTGCGCGATCGCCGCGTGCTGCTCGCCGTCATGCATCCCGCTCGCCGCCTCGCCCGCCGCCGCCAGATCGCCAACTGGGGTGTACAAGCCGTGGAGGCGCGCAGCGGAGTCGAGATGATGGCCCTGCTCAAGGCCGCTGCCGCGCAGCATGAACCGTTCGACGTGGTGCTGCTCGAAGCCGAACTGACCGACACGAATGCCTTCCGCTTGGCCGAAGAGATCACACAGGATACGGTGCTGGGTGGCACGAAGCTCGTGCTGTTGTCGCCCTTCGGCCGCCGCTCGCTGGCGGAGCTGTCATCCTCCATGCGCCGCGGTTTCTCCGGCTTGCTGCCACATCCAGTACGGCATCCGGAACTTCTCCACACCCTCGCGGAAGCCGTCGGCTACGCGCCCGGCGACCTCGCCGCCGAAGCCGCCGCCGCCCTCCCGCCGCCCGCGCCGGGCGCGCGCATCTTGGTCGCGGAGGACAACGCCATCAACCAGAAGGTCGCCATGCGGTTGCTTCAAAAACTCGGCTATGAAGTGGACCTGGCCAACAACGGCCGCCTCGCGCTGGACCAGCTCGCCGAGCGCCCCTACTCCCTCGTCCTCATGGATTGCCAGATGCCCGAGCTTGACGGCTTCGAGGCCACCCGCGAAATCCGCCGCCGCGAAGGTCTTGATCGCCACACCCCGATCATCGCCATGACCGCTCACGCCATGCAAGGCGACCGCGAGCGCTGCCTCGCCGCCGGCATGGACGACTACTTAAGCAAACCCGTCGCCGTGGACCAGCTCCAAAAGGCGGTCGCCAAGTGGGTGGATCAACAAACGGCGATCCCGCTGTAAGAGCCCTATCTGGACGGATAGCGATCCTCGCGAAATAACGAATCCCCACGGCGCCCAATCCTCGCCATTGCTCTACGATCGACGAGATGTCCGGCCCCGCGGCCGGATCATACGGAGTCAGGAAACAAACATCTAGCCGCCCGCGACTCCGTTGGCGGAGATATCCACTCCCTCGTAAGAGGGGCTGAGCGCGCGACACGATACTTCCATAGGATGGCGCTCAAGCCGCACCAGTTGTTCCTTCTTTTCGTGATCGATGACTAGAGCCACGCCGTTACTCTAATCGCTTTCGCTTGATTTCCTCCATCACACCGGTGACCAGTTCTTTGGAGTCGCCGAGGAGCTTGAGGATGATTTGCACATCCATCGCCGGCTTGCCCGGTTGGCGGGCGCTTTGGCAATAGACGGCGTGCTGGCCGACGAGCGAGAGGGCGTCGGTGAGAAGGTCTTGCGCCAAGGCGAGGCGTCCGCGTTCGAGGCCCATCTGGGTCTCGAAGCGATCGAGCTCTTCGGCGTGTTCGCGATAAACATCCATGGGGTACCCTTTTAGCTTAGATGCAGATTCCCAATTGGCCCATCGCGGGCGAGCGCGAATTGGACTTGGTGCGGCAGGTGCTCGAAAGTCCACAATGGGGCGGATTCCATGAGATCGTCGGTGAGTTCGAACGGCAGTTCGCGGCCTTCCAACATTGCCGCCATTGCGTGACGGCTTCGAACGGTACGGTGACGCTCGAAATCGGGCTCGCGGCCAGCGGGATCGGGCCTGGCGATGAAGTCATCGTCCCGGCGGTGTCGTTCATTTCGACGGCGACGGCGGTGAATCGCGTGGGCGCTACGCCGGTGTTCGTCGATGTCGAAGAGTACTCCTTCAACATGGATCCGCTCCGCGCCGCGGCCGCGATCACGGACAAGACGAAGGCGCTGATCGCGGTGCACTTTGGCGGTCCGCTCGCCAACATGGATTCGCTCCAGAACCTCGCCGAGCAGGCCGGCGTGATGCTTATCGAGGACGCCGCGCACGCCCATGGATCGGATTGGCGTGGCCGTCGCGCCGGCTCGTTCGGGCGTTGGGCCAGCTTCAGTTTTCAGAACGGCAAGGTGCTCACGGCCGGCGAAGGCGGAGCGCTCACGACCAATGATGATGAGCTCGCCGAGCTCTTTCGCTCCTATGCCAACCAAGGCCGGCGTGCGGATGGCGAGAGCTTCTTCCATCACTATCGGCTCGCGTCGAACCAGCGCATGACGGCTTTGCAAGCCGCTGTGCTGATCGGCCAATTGGAACGCTTGCCCGCCCAGATCGCGTTAAGAAGTGAACGCGAGGCGCTACTGCGGAGCTTGGCTTTGGGGATCCAATGGCAGAGCGTACCGGAGCAGGTGAATCAGCATAGCCACTATCTCGTGCTGGGCCGCACGCCGCATCGCGACGCGCTGGGCGAACGGCTCAAGGCTGCTGGCGTGCCGTTCACGCCGTTCTATCCGCATGGGCTTTATGGCAATCCAATCTATCGGGATGGCGTCGCGTCGCATCGCGCGACGCCGTGCCCGGTGACGGAGGATTGCTTGCGGGATGCGTTCTGGTTGCCGCATCGCGTGTTGCATGCGGAGGAAGAGACCATCCGCGAGATCGCCGCGCTTATGGCGTGAGCTTGCGCTTGGCGAGGAAGTCGAAGATCTGCACCCAGATCGCGGCGGCCTTGTCATTGCGCATGAAGTCGCCATGCAGGCCGCGCGGGATGCTGATGAGCTCCGCGTCGTTACCAGCGTCGCGCAGCATCTTCGTGATCGTGACGCCGTGGTCGTAAGGCACCGTGGGATCGGCATCGCCGTGGATGGTGAGCACGGGTGGTTCATTCTTCGAGACCCAGCTTTGCGGCGACACGCGGCGCGCGATGTCGCGGCGATCGGCGAGGGACTCGGGCAGCCACGTAACGGCGTACTTGCGTTCGTTCACGCCTTCGAGGAGATCGGCGACATCCGAGATTCCGTAGAAGTTCACCACCGCCGCCACACGGCCCACCGGCCCGAGCGCGGCTTGTTTGGTGGCGAGCGCGACCATCAGCGAAAGATGCCCGCCCGCGGATCCGCCGGAGACGATGATGCGCTTGTCATCCACGCCATACTTGCCGGCGTTCTTGCGGAACCATTCGGCGGCCTTCAGCACGTCGGTGACGGCAGCCGGCGCGAGCGCGACGTTCGCCACGCGATACTCCACATTGGCCACCACGTAGCCCTTCTGCACGTACGGCAACACGAAGTGCTGCATGACGGATTCCTTTGTGCCGGCCGTCCAACCGCCGCCATGGATGAAGAGCACGCCGGGCCGTTTGCCACCGTTGGCCGACTTCGGTTTCACGATGTCGAGTACGGTTTCTTTGTAGGAATCGTAGGCGATGTTGGGCTCGACCGTCGCGTAATCGGGCAGCGCATTTTGCGCGCGGAGGCACACGGCGAGCAAAGCCCCAACCAGGGCGATCTTCGGCATCTATACAGTCTATATTGGGATTTAGAGAATGCCTAAGCTTCTCCGCATTTCCCCCGTTGGCGTTCGTGGCGTCGTCGGCAACGGACTTACAGTAACGCACGTCCTCGATTTTGCTTCGGCCTTCGGCACCTTTCTGCCCGCGAGCGGACCCGTGGTGGTGGGCCGCGATACCCGCGCCTCGGGCATTATGATGCGGCAGGCCGTGATCAGCGCGCTGCTCGCTTGCGGCCGCGATGTGATCGACCTGGGCGTAGTGTCCACGCCGGTCTTGCAGCATTCGATTCAGCGGCTGGACGCCGCGGGCGGCATCTCGATCGGCGCCAGCCATAATGCCGCCGAGTGGAACGCGTTGAAGTTCCTGGGTCCGCGTGGCACGTACCTGTCGACGGGCGAAGCGAGCGAACTGCTCGACATCTACCATCTGCGCAAGTTCGACTTCGTGGAGTGGGATCGCATCGGCAAGCTGACGGAGCGGCATGACGCGATCGACTCGTATCTCGACGATCTGGCCAAGGCGTTCGACTTCGAAAGCCTGAAGCGCTTCAAGGTCGTGGTGGATTGCTGCAATGGCACGTCGTCGCTGATTCTCGCGCGGTTGAATGAGCGCTTCGGCTTCAAGCTGGTGCTGATCAATGCGCGGCCGGAAGGGCGCGCGTTTGCGCATGAGCCGATGACCAACGCGAGAGTGGTCGCGCTGCAACTGGCGCCGCTGATCGAGCCGCTGCAGGCGGATGTGGGCTTCCTCTTCGACGGCGATTCCGACCGTGTGGCGATCGCCGATGAGCGCGGGCAAGCCTTGAGTGAAGAGGTGATCTTGCCCTTGCTGGCGGATCATCAACTCGCCGAAGGGCCCGGCAATCTGGTGCTGACGAACCTATCTACGACGGCTCTCGTAGAAGAAGTGGCAGCGCGGCGCGGCGGCAAAGTGGTGCGTACGGCGGTGGGCCGGCAAGCGGCGATCGATGCGCTGTCCGCATTCCGGCCGGAGCAGGTAGCGCTCGCCGGCGAAGGCACGGGCGCGGTGATGTTGCCGCGATTCCGCTTCGTCTACGACGGCATTGCGTCGATGATGACGATCCTCACGATCCTGGCGCAGCGCCAGCAGCCGCTGAGCGGCATCCTCAGCGAGTTCCCGCGCTACGTGATGTTGAAGGGCGAGGCGCCGCTCGAGTCGAAGCGCCTGCCGCTGCTGTTCCAGCAATTGCGCGAGACGTATCACGATGGCGCGCAGAGCACGCTCGATGGCCTGCGCGTGGATTGGCCCGACCGCTGGTTCCACGTGCGCGTATCGCAAACCGAACCGATTGTGCGCGTGATTTGCGAGAAGCGCGGCGAGGCCCCGCGCGAACTATTCGAAGCGTTGATGGAGATGACGAGGAGCTTGGCTTAACGATGGCGCGGCGCGAACA
Source organism: Verrucomicrobiota bacterium (assembly GCA_049840435.1). Taxonomy (GTDB): domain Bacteria; phylum Verrucomicrobiota; class Verrucomicrobiia; order Limisphaerales; family JADLHS01; genus JADLHS01. The sequence continues at coordinate 131,850 of JASGKY010000002.1, forward strand.
CCTGTTGAAGATTGGCGTGTCGGGCATCCGCGGCGTGGTGGGCGAATTCCTCACGCCGGGTTTGGCTTGTGGCTTTGCGCAAGCGTTCGGCACTTATGTGGGCGGCGGGCGCGTGATCCTGGGCCGCGATACACGTTCGAGCGGCGAGATGCTGCAGCACGCGGTAACGGCGGGTCTGCTGGCAGCCGGATGCGAGGTCGTACTGGTGGGAGTGTTGCCCACACCGACGATCCAGATGTACGTCGAGGCTTCGAAGGCGAAGGGCGGCATCGCTTTGACAGCTTCGCACAATCCGCCGGAGTACAACGCGCTGAAGCTCTTCAATGGCGACGGGCTATTCTTCAATCACTACGAGCGCGCGGAGTTGCTCGATTTGTATCACCAGAGCGAATTCCGCGAAGCCGCGAATGACGAGATCCGCGCGGTGAAGACGGACTATGAAGCTCCGATGCGACTCCATCTCGAGCGTATCCGCCAGCATGTCGACATCGAGCGGATCCGCGCGCGGAAGTTCCGCGTCGCGCTGGATGGCGTGAATGGCGCGGGTTCCGTGATGTCGGTCCACTTCCTGCGCGACGTGCTGGGCTGCGAACTCCATGCGATCTCCGTGGATCCCACGAAGCCGTTTCCACGGGTGGCGGAACCGCGTCCGGACACGCTGGGTGAGCTTGCGGAGTTGGTGCGGAGCCAGCGATGCGAGATCGGCTTCGGGCAGGATCCGGATGGCGACCGCTTAGCGGTGTGCGACGAGCACGGCGTGGTGATGGACAACGACGAGGTGCTGGCGCTGATCGTCGATGCCGCGCTGGATGTTGTGCCCGGCGATGTGGTGGTGAACCTGACGACCTCCTCGCTGCTGGACGACATCGCTGTGAAGCATGCCCGCCGTGTGCACCATACGCCCGTGGGTGAGGCGAACGTGGTGGAGCAGATGCTCGCCGTGCCGACCGCAATTGGCGGCGAGGGCGCTGCGGGCGGCGTGATCTTCCCGTCGGTCCATCTTTGCCGCGACAGCTACGTGGGTATGGCGTTTTTGCTCGATCGGTTGGCGAAGACGGGCGAGACCATCGGCGCGTTGCAAGCGAAGCTGCCGAAGTTCAGCCGCAAGTCCGGCAAGCTGGCGTTCGAGCATGGGAGGTTAGGACCGCTGATGCAAGCGCTTGAAGCCGCATTCCCGGAAGCGAAGGTGAATCGCGCGGATGGCTTGAAGCTTCTGTTCCCCGATGGCTGGATCCACGTGCGCGCCTCGAATACGGAGCCGTTGTTGCGCATCGCGGCGGAGGCGCATACGGCAGGGCGTGTGGAGGAGCTGTACGCGGCGGTGCAACGGGCGTTGCGTTAGCGCGCGGGCGGCAAAACGGGCACGGTGCGCTGATCCTTCTTCGCGGGTGGATCGGCGGGCTTCAGGCGCAACTCGTCTTTGCGTTGGCGTTGGAGATGCTCGCGGATGAGCAGGTCCACCTCTTCGCCGTTGACGTTGCGGAGGCGCTTCGCCTCTTCTTCCATGACCTTGATTTCTTCGCGGCCCTTGGTGTTGTCGTCCTGCAGTTTGCGATTCATCGCGGCCATGTCGCTGAAGGCCATCACGCCATTCGGGCCTAACGTAAACAGGATTGCGGCCGCGCCAGCGGCGAAGAATCCAGACATGTAGGCGATGGTGCGAGCGGGGCGAACATGAGTCGGCGATAAGTCTAATCTCCGTTATAATCCGTTTCTCCTGTGCTTGGCAATCCATGATGGCGAAATTTATCATCTCGCCTGGAAAAGCCCGCCGCTTCGTGATAGCATCACGGGTTCGCATGGTTGCAACCAATACTCGTCATAAGGTGATCGTGTGGGCCGTGGCCTGTTCGATCATCACTTACATCGACCGCGTTTGTATCGCGCAAGCCAAGCCCCACATCGTGGGCGAATTGCATCTCACTGACGCGCAATGGGGCCTGGTGCTCTCGGCGTTCGTGTGGTCGTACGCGCTTTTCGAGGTGCCCACCGGTTGGATGGGCGACGTGTTCGGTGCGCGCAAGACGTTGACGCGCGTGGTGGTGTGGTGGTCGATTTTCACGGCGGCGACGGCGGCGGCGTGGAGCTTTCTTTCGTTGGTGGTGATCCGGTTTCTTTTCGGCATTGGTGAGGCGGGATGTTTCCCGAACATCACCAGGGCCTTCACGACGTGGCTGCCCGATCGCGAACGCGTGCGGGCGCAAGGCATTAACTGGATGTGCGCGCGCTGGGGCGGCGCGTTCACCCCGTTGCTGGTGGGCTTGATATTGCGTTGGGTCGACTGGCGCCAGGCCTTCATTGCGTTCGGCGCGTTGGGCATCGTGTGGGCCGTCTTCTTCTATCGCTGGTTCCGGGACGATCCGAAAGACCATCCCGATGTGAACGCTGCAGAGCTGGAAGTGATTCGCGATGGCCAGGCCCCCGATCCGGGGCATCCGCATTTGCCGGTGGGCAAGCTGATGAGCTCGCTCAGCATCTGGCTCCTGTGGCTGCAATACTTCGCGATCTCCTATAGCTGGTATTTCTACATCACGTGGCTGCCGGACTACATGGGCGTCACGTTGGGCTTGGATCCGAAGCAATACGGCTGGCTCAATGGCGCACCCCTGTTCCTGGGTGGACTGGGCTGCTTCGTCGGCGGCATGGTGCTCGCGAAGCTGACCAAGACCATGGGCTCCATGAAGGCGCGGCGTCTGGTGGGGCAGTTGGGCGCGGTAGTGGCCGCGGCGTGTTTGATCATCGCGGTGCAGATGAAGGATCCGTTCCTGGCGCTGTTCTTTCTGTCATTCTCGAGCTTCGGCAACGATCTCACGATGCCGGCCGCTTGGGGCGCGGCGATGAACTTGGGCGGACGCTTCGCCGGGTCCGTCTCCGGGTCGATGAACATGATGGGCAACGGCGGTGGCGGTCTGTTCCCGATCACGTATCCGTTCCTGCGTTCGAACTTCGGCATCGAGTCGGTGTTCTACGTGAACGCGGCGGTCTATGCGCTATCGTTCCTAGCGTGGACGCTGCTGGATTCCTCGAAGGCGATTGATGCGGAATAATTAGAGCATGGCCGCTACGCTCACGCCCCGGAAGCCTCTTGCCGATATTCGGCATATGGCTGAGGAGCCAGGCGAGAGGACTTTGTAACTATGGCCACCGCGATCATGATGCCGATTGCGCAGCTCGATGTGGGCGGACGCCGCTTGGTGGTCCATCGCAATCCGGTGGATGGCGAATACCGGTCCACCACGGTCTATGGCGAAGACGAATCCGTCGCGACCTTGGCGCGGCTGGACGAGGGCATCCTCGTGAGCGCTCTCTTGTAGTGCACCCCACGCGCCATCCCGCCGAAGCGCGCACGTTGTTCCTGTTGATGCGCTGGCTACGCCGCACCTACGGTGACGACTTCGTCATGCAGGAGCCGCAACTCGAGGCTGCGTTCAGCCCCGTCGCCATTGCCTTGCGCAAGCCGATTCTCGACCTCGCCACGAAGCCCGCACTCGCGGACATCGTGCTCGCCATCGACTTCACGGCCGAGCCGCAGGATAGCCTTTACGCCCGCGCCCGCGTGGCCGAATATTGGGCCATCGATGTTGTGCCGAAGCGATGGATCGTCCATCGAGACCCCATCAGCGATGTCTATCGCACGGTGCATGCACTAGGCGAATACGAGATCGTGCCGCTACGCGGCATGCTGGTGAGCAGCTTCTTCTAAAGCGGGACGTTGAGCGTGAGGATGTCGTCGACGCGCAGGGCTTGCTTCATCACGAACGGCTCGCCGTAGCGTACGCCGATGAGTTCGCCGTAACGGCGCGCGGCGGTGACCAGGCGGTCGCGTTGCGAGCCGAGCCCGTACGTTTCGAGAGCCGCTACCTTGCGCTCGAACTGCAGCGAGATATCGACCACGAACGACGGGCGCACGTCCGCATAGAGCGACGCGAAGATGACCGTGGTGGGTCGATGCGCGGGCGTTTCCGGATCGAGCCGTTCGAGGCCCGCCATCGTGCAAGCCTGATAGGCCATTTCCGATGTCGCGCCATGATCCGGATGGACCGTGTCCCAATAGGGCAGGATGATGGTGCGCGGCTGCAGCCGCCGGATCTCGCCAGCGATCGTCATGCGGCCGGGCAGGGAATTCTCGAGCCGGCCGTCGGGATAGTGGAGGTTGCCGCGCCACCGGAGCAGCAGCTTGGGAGCGGCGGCCGTGGCTTGATTGAGCAGCGTCTCCGTGCCGCCTTCGAGCGTCACATCGCCCGGCGACAGATCGAGCGCGCCGGTGCGATAGCCGGCTTCCGCCATGCGGATCATCGTGCCGCCGGCGGTTTGTTCGAGCGCGGCGGGATGCGCGGAGATGGCCAGCAGGTCCACCTGCGGCACGGGATCTTGGTAGTTGCTAGGCAGGTGAAGGTTCACCAGGCGAGGTCTCCTCGGCGGGAGTAAGTGGGTTTGGTGGGCAGCATCCAGATGAGCGCGGCGCCGGCGATAAAGCCGCCCACGTGCGCCCAAAACGCGACGCCGCCTTCGTTCACATGCGAACTCGCGATCGAGCCGACGCCCGAAAAGAATTGCACCGCGAACCAGTAGGCGAGCACCACGAACGCTGGCAACTCCACCGTGGTGAACACGATGATGATGGGGATCAGCGTGAGGATCCGCGAGTGCGGGAACTTGACCAGATACGCTCCCATCACGCCGGAGATCGCGCCGGAGGCGCCGACTATCGGGCACTTGCAGAATCCGGCAGGGCGGCGATCTGGAGCGAACGACGCAGCCAAGCCACACGCGAAGTAGAACAACAGAAACTTGCCGTGACCCAGGATATCTTCAATGTTGTCGCCGAAGATCCACAGGAACCACATGTTGCCGATGAGGTGCATCCAGCCGCCGTGCAGGAACATCGAAGTGAAGATGTCGCCGACGCGCAGATCGGCCGGGATGAAACCGTAGACCGCGATGAAGTGGTTGCGTTCCATCGGCGGCAGGAATAGCTGATACACGAATACCATCACGTTGAGCGCGATCAGCCAGCCGGTGACCAGCGGGGCCGATCCGCTCGGGATGGAATCGCGCAACGGGATCATAGGTTCGAGTATTCCGGATGCATGCGGCGCTCGGCGCGCGCCATCAGCTTCTTGCGCCTCGTCGAGCGTGGCCAGCTTGCCGCGCGCGCCCAGCGCCGTGCAGTTGAGCGCCGCCAAGGCGTTCGACAGGTCGAGCGTTTCGCGCATGGGGAGATCCTGCAGCACGGCATAGCAAAACGCGCCATGGAACACGTCGCCCGCGCCCGTGGTGTCGAGGCAGTTCACCACATAGGCCGGTGAATACACGAACTGGCCGTCCACCCGCGCGAGCGAGCCGTGCGCGCCGAGCGTCATGGCGGCGCAGCGCATGCCGAACTCGTTCTGGATGCGCTCCAGCGCCTTGAGCGGATCGCTCTGGCCGGTCCACTGCACGGGGAACTCGCTTGACGTTACCAAGTAGTCGACGTGTTGAAGTACTTTGTCGAAGCCGTGGTACACGGTGTCGATGTCGATCGTGACCGGAATATCGTGCGCGCGCGCGATGGACGCGGCTTTCTCCACGGCCTTCGTATCGTGGCCGTCGATATGGAGCAGGCGTGCCTGCGTGATCATTTCGGGCTTGATGTCGGCGGGCTTGAGCGCCAGGCAATCGTTGCGCTGCCACAGCACGGTGCGTTCGCCCGTGGATTGGTCGATGAGGATGTAGGCCGTCTGGTTCGGACAGCCCTTCTTGACGAACACATGCTCAATGTCGATGCCGCTCGTCGTGAGGCTCTCCATCTGGATGCGGCCGCGCTCATCATCGCCACAGGTGCCGATGTATTTCACGCGCAAGCCGAGCTTGGCGCAACACACCATGGCGCTGGCGACCTGTCCGCCCGGCGAGAGGATCTCGCGCGTGAAGGGGACCTTGCCAGCGTAGGCGGGAAAGCGATCCAGCAGGATCAGAGTGTCGGTCGCGTTCAGGCCGACGCCGACAACGTCGAAGGTTTTCTCAGAGTTATTTGCTGCCACCGGTATGCTGAGGGCTCTCCGTTTTTTGGCCCCCTAAACCGATTAAGCGTAGCACCGATTCAGCGGTGAGATCACCGGGCTGCACCGTGTTGATGATCTCCGAGATGTGGTTCATGCCGGGTACATAGACGAGTTCCGAACGCACGCCGGCCTTCACGAGGGCCGCGTGGAATTCGCGGGCTTGCGCCGGCAAGGTGGCGTAGTCCCATTGGCAGTAGCTGATGACGAACGGAGGCGAGCCGGCCCGCACATAGGATTGCGGCGAAGCGGCTTTCCACGCAGCCGGATCCGAGCCGAACACGTGCTCCAAATTCGTGATCTGGTACACGCCGCTCATCGGGATCACGCCGCGGATCAGCGATGGCGCGAGCTTGTGCGTGACCAGATAACGCCCATCGAGAGCGAGTAGCGCGGCGAGATGTCCGCCTGCCGAATGCCCGCCGACATCGATGCGTTGCGGATCGCCACCGTACTCGGCGATATGGGCGACGGTCCAGGCCAGGGCGGCGGCCACGTCTTCCATCTGCGCCGGATGCGGAACTCGGGCGCCAGGCGATAGCTCGGCACTACGACCACGGCGCCGGCTTTCGCGAAGCGATTGCCGAAGGCGGTACTGCAGACCGGTCGCCACTGCGCCAAGTGCCGCCGTGCAGAAACAGGAACACGGGCTTCAAGCGTTCGCGATCCGCGGGGCATAGATGTCGAGCCTCTGGCGCACATGCGCGTCGGCGTACGGGATGTCGCGAATGCCTTCCACCGTCGCGTCGAGTTGGTTCGACGGCAGACGCAAGCTGCCATCCGGCCGCTCGAGCACGATCGGCTCGGTCTCAATCCAGAGGGCGTCGCCTTTGGCGACTTGCGCCACGCATGACGACGGACCCTTCGCCGTGTACTCCAGGCGCGGGCCTTTCGCTTCGGCCACGGTCTCTCCGTTGCACACCACGCGCAACGTGTGTTCGCCGGCGACGTGCACGGCGAGCTTTGTGGTGGAGAATAGCGGCACGCGATCGCCGATCTCGAACACACCGAGCGTATTGCTGGCGGCGAAGATGAAGTCCACGGGATCGCCCAGCTTGTCATCGACCTTGTAGGAGCGTCCGGCCTGGGGCTGGCCGTTGAGCATCAGTACGCGGCGGTTGGGCTGCTTCTGGACGTTGTAGATGGAAATGGCGAGCGGTTCGGCAGAGAGGATGGCGGCGCTGAGGAAGAGTATCAGCGGGCGCGCGTTCATTTCTTTCCGAAGCTCTGGGGCGCGGTGTAGACGTAGATGCTGTGATCTCGTTTGTTGGCTTCCGACCGTTCCACGGCCGTCGGCTTCCAGCCGCGGATTTCGTAATCGTGCGAGACGATGCGTGTGCCCGGGCGGAGCGTCTTTTCCAGCTTGGGCCGCACCAGGTCGTTTGAATCGCGGAGCAGATAGAGCACCACAACGTTGGCCGGCGCGAGATCCACTTCCATCAGGTCGGCATGCAGCACGCTCACGCTCTTCTCCATCCCGGCGCGCTTGATATTCTCGCTGGCTTCTTTCACCAATCTTTGCGAGATTTCCACGCCCACGGCCTTGGCCCGATACTTCTGCGCGGCGGCGATCAACACGCGGCCATCGCCGCAACCCAGGTCATATACGGTTTCGCCCGGCTTGACGCCTGCGAGGGCGAGCATCTTGTCGACAATATTTTGGGGAGTGGCGACGAACGGAGCGAGGCTCTTGGCGCTGCCTATGGCGGTGGGCTGTCCGGCCACGAAGGCCGTGAGGACTAGGGCGGCGCTGGCGGAACAGGCGAAGCGTAACATGGACGGCGATAACCCCCGGAAATCGCGAAAACTAGCTATTCCTGATACGCAGCCCGGCCTCCTGCGGTTACTGGCCGGATGGCGCTCCCACGCTCAGCGCATTGCGGCTGCCGCGGGATTTAACGATCTGCGAGACCATTTCCGAGACAGCGTACCACAGGTCCCGTGGGCGGCTGATGGTGTATTCCATGCCTTTCATGAACTTCACCGCATGGGATATGGAGTCGCGCCAGGGCGTGGCTTGCGGGTGGAGATTGTAATTCATATAGAAGATCGGGCAGTCGATGTGCCCAATCTGCCGCAGCGAATCCTGGCTGACGTTCTCCTCGAGCATCGCCTTGGGACCGGCAAAGACCACAGCGTCTACCGGCGCTTTCTCGCCGCCCACTTCGCTGAGCAACAACTGCTCGAGAAACTCCGTTTCCCCACGCTTGTTCGAGAGACGGGCCAAGTCCACTGTGCCCAGCTTGATGCCGCCGACGGCTTTGCCCAGGGCGGGGAAGTCGATCTTGTCGGCGTTCTCCTGCTTGTAGAGCACCTGGCGCTCATGCATGTTGAAGGCGACCAGGGAGAAGCGCCCAATCCGAGGATCGCGCGAAATCTGCCGCAAAATCGAGACCAGCGCCGCGGTGTCAATCGGCTGCAAGGTGGCGGCGGTCGCTTTCTGCGGCGCGAAGTTCACTAGCACTTTCACGTTCAGCGGACGGTCCGGCTGGCGAGCCACAGGCGGCTCGTCGCGGAACTGTTCGGCCTCGAGATTCTCGATCGCTCCGGTGGCGATCATGAGTTGCATGTTCTTGTCCTTCGGCGGCAGCGCGGCTTCGACGTCCCAATAGGCGGAGCACACACGCTCGGTCCGGTCGCGGATTAGCCATTCGATCCGGTACTTTCCTTCTCCCAGATCGAAGCCGCCTTGCAGCGACGCTTCGCCCTTGGCGTCTTCCTCCACGCTCGGCACGCGGATCTTCTGCGAAAAGTAGACCGGCCCGCCGGTGGGCTTGCCCACGGCGTCCAGATGCGTCACGCGGAACAGGATGGTCAACAGGTTCTCGTTACCGGCCAGCTCCTTGAGCGGAACGTTCACATCGTAGGCGGCGTGGAAACGCAAATCGAACCCGAGGATGGCTTTTTCATGGTCCACCACGCAGGGCAGATCCTTACGCGGTTCACCAGCTTCGAGCACAGCCATATCGGTGCCGAACAGCCGCGGGGCGCCGCCGGAGGTGGCGAGAATGTTCTGACCTTGGGCGGCCAATGCGGCCAAACACACAAAAGTGGGAATTCGCGCCGAGGCGAGAGAGTGAAGGCGTTTCGGATTGCCGCGGAACTTCCGCATTGCTCCTCCGTCAGGCTCTATATCGTCTACACAGGGGACCCGGAACAGTGTATCGCTGGCAGAGCGATTCATGTATTATGCCGCAATCCTATCCCGGTGCAAACCGTTTTGTAAAGGAAATGGCGCCTAGTACGCAATATGCTAGCCTTTGGCTCATATGAAGTTTCTCGTATACAGTCAAAACGGCGGAGCGCCCCAGCCGGGCGTGCTCTTGGACGACCGGGTCGTCTCCATCGCCGGGGCCGGATTTCCCGACCTGTTGTCGGTGATCCAGGCGGGCGAGCGCGGACGGGAAATCGTCGACGCGCATTTGAAGAAAGGCCATGCCGGCTTGCCGCTGGCCAGTGTGAAGCTCCACGCGCCGCTGCCCAATCCGCCCAAGCTCTTCATGGTGGGCCTGAACTATCGCGACCACGCCATCGAGTCGAACATGGCCATCCCCACCGTGCCGGCCGTCTTCAGCAAGTTCAACTCTTCGATCGTGGGCCCGGGCGACGAGATCGTCCTCCACAACGCCACCACGCAGCCGGATTACGAATGCGAATTTGCGTTTATCATCGGCAAGCGCGGCAAGCACATCGATCCGGCGAAGTGGCGCGACTATATCTTCGGCTATACGGCCATCAACGACGTTTCCGCGCGCGACCTGCAACTGGCCACGTCGCAGTGGCTGCTCGGCAAGACGTGCGACACCTTCTGCCCTATGGGCCCGTGGATCGTCACCGCGGATGAGTTGACTGATCCGCATAACCTGCAGATCAAGACGACCATCAACGGCGAGGTGTTGCAGAATTCGAACACCAAAGAGTTAATCTTCGATGTGCCCGCGTTGCTGGCCTACATGACCAAGACGCTGACGCTCGAACCCGGCGACACGGTCAGCACCGGCACGCCGCCCGGCGTAGGCTTTGCCCGCAAGCCGCCGCGTTACTTGCGCGCCGGCGACGATTGCGTGATCACGGTGGAAGGCATCGGCGATTTGCGCAATCCGGTGGTGGCCGAGTAGTCGAGCCCCAACCAATCCGCGACGGCCGCCAGTTCCTCACTCAGTGAGGCGGCGGCCGTTTTCTTGTTCACGCCTTTTTCGTAGTGCGTGGAGAGGGCCTTCAACTGGCCGGCGGCGCGATCGGCCTTCAGGTCCACCCGTGCGACGATCTGGTCGCCGAGCAGGAACGGCAACACGTAGTATCCGTATCGCCGCTTGTGCGCGGGCGTGTAGATCTCGATGCGGTACTCGAAGCCGAAGAGCCGCTCCGCACGAGGACGGAACCACACCACGGGATCGAAGGGCGAGAGCAGGGCCCGTGCTTCGATCGCGCGCGGCAGCTTCGCGTCGCGATGCAGATAGGCTTTCTCTTTCCAGCCTTCGACGGCCACCTCGCGAATGTCGCCGCGCTCGAGCAACTCCGGCAGATGACGGCGCGCATCGGGCATCTTCATCCGGTAGTAGTCGGCGAAGTCCGCCAACGTGCCTACGCCATGCGCCCGGGCGGATCGTGCGAGCAACTCGCGTTTAGCGTCTTCGGGCGTGTGCATCTTCGCGTGATGCTCCGCTTCGACCACGCGCTCGGCCAGGTCATAGACGCGGGCGAAGTTCGGCAGGCGCCGCGCGACGCCCAGGACGCCGCGACCGAAATGCGCTTCGAGGATCACACGTTGGATGCTCTTGTACCAGGAGCCTTCAATCCGTCCGCGCCCGCCATCGGGACCGGGCAGGTCCTCTCCGGCCAGCGCTCCGCGCTCGCGGATCTGTTCGATCACCCATGCGCCATAATCCTCATGCTGCGCCGTGAGGTGATGCACCCAGCGCTCGCGATCGCGCCGATGGCGCAGCAGGGGCCAGGCGTCCATCGGCAGGATGCACGCCTCATGCGCCCACTGCTCCGTGAACGCGCCACTGCGATACGCCCAATGGTCCAGATGAATGCGGTGGTAAGCGCCGATCCGGGAGAACGGCACGAAGTAGTGCGCCGGCACGAGCACATTCACGAAGTCCAGTTGGAGCAGCCCCAGCCGGTCGATCACCTGCCGCACATGCCGCCGCGTCGCGTTTGCCGGACGGGCCTTGTCGAACCCTTGCGCCGTCAGCGCGATTCGCCGCGCTTCGGCGATCGAGAGGCTGCTTCTCATAGCGCCGCCTTTACCGTGTTCGCGTGGATCGTGATTGTGTCTTGTAGCAGCAGCGCGTATCCGCCGGCGAGCGTCATGGCGATGGGGATGCCTTGCGCTCGCGCCACACCGAACACGAGCTTGTCGCGCGCGGCCAGGCCTTCGATGCTCAACGCGAGGCCGCCGAGCTTGTCTTCGCGATACGGATCCGAGCCCGCGATATACATCACGAGATCCGGCCGGAACTGTGTCAGCGCCGGCGTCAACGCGCGTTCGAGAATGCGCAGATACTCCGCATCGCCCGTGCCCCGCGCGAGCGGAATATCGATATCGGAAAACGGCTTGTGGAACGGATAGTTGTCGAGCTCATGAATCGAGAGCGTGAGCACGCTCTCATCGTGCGAGAAGATCGCGGCCGTGCCATTGCCGTGGTGCACATCGACATCCACCACCATCGCGCGCCGGATGCTGCCATCGGCCTGCAGGGCGCGGATCGCGATCGCGACATCGTGCAGCGCGCAAAACCCCTCGCCGTGATCCGGATAGGCATGATGAAATCCACCGCTCAAGTTCACGCCTACCCTATCGCGCAAGGCGTTGTGTGCGGCGAGAATCGTGCCGCCGGTCGCGAGGAAAAACGCATCCACCATACGACTCGAATACGGAATTTCCAAGCGCTGAATCTGTTGATACGTCAACGTGCCGTGGCGCAGGGCGGTGGCCCATTCGCGCGTGTGGACGCGCAGCACATCCTCCATCGTGGCCGGCTGGGGCTCCACGAAGTCCGCTGTGTCGGCGAAGCCATCGGCGAGCAAGCGCTCGCGAATGAGCCGGAACTTCACCGAGGGAAAAACATGGTCGCCCAGATGCAGGTCATAGCCTTCGGCATAGACGATCTGGAACGGCAGGCTCACGATTGCAAGGCCGTCACGATGGCGACAGAGTAAATGTCATCGGCCGAGCAGCCGCGTGACAGATCGTTGGCGGGCTTGGCGAGCCCTTGCAGGAACGGCCCGAACGCGGCGCCGTGCGCGAGCCGCTCCACCAGCTTGTAGGCAATGTTGCCCGCATCGAGATCCGGAAAGATCAGCGTATTGGCGCGTCCGGCGACGGTGGATCCCGGGGCCTTCGACGCGCCTACTGCGGCCATCAACGCAGCATCAGCTTGCAACTCGCCATCGGCGTTCAGCTCCGGCGCGCGGGCGCGCAACGTCTTCAACGCCTCGACGATCTTTTCCGAATCCTCATGCTTGCCGCTGCCCTTGGTGGAAAACGAAAGCAGCGCGACCGCGGGTTCGGCGCCAATCAACGCGCGCGTGGATTCTGCCGTCGCGATCGCGATGTCGGCCAACTGCGCGGATGTCGGTTGCACCACAATCGCGCAATCGGCGAACGCGAACAATCCGTTGTGGCCGAACGCGCGATCCGCCACGGCCATGACGAAGCAACTCGACACCGTGCGGACATTGGGCCTCGTGCCGATGCAATGCAGCGCCGCGCGGACGGTCTCACCCGTTGTGTTGGCCGCTCCACCGACGAAGCCATCCGCGTCGCCGGCCGCGACCATCAGCGTGGCGAAGTATAGGGGCTTCGCCGCGATCACGTTCGCTTCCGCTTCCGTCAAGCCCTTCGCTCGCCGGCGTTCGTAGTAGAGCGATTGATAGCTCTTGAGCTTCGGATGCTTCTGCGGATCGCCCTGGCGAATCAGGATCGGCGTGGCGAGCCCATCGCGCTCGAGCCGCGTGGCCGCTTCGATCACGCGCGGATCATCGCCTTCGGGAAACACAATGCGGCGGCGCGGCGACAACGCGCGAGCCCGTTCGGCTTGGCGCGCGATGAATTCCTGAGCGGAGACTGGCAGGGACATCAGTGTGGACTCCCCATTGTAATGGCTACACTAGTGAGAGTTTATGCGGAAGAAAGTTACCGTTATTGGCGCCGGCAACGTTGGCGCGACGTGCGCGATGCGCATTGCTGATAAGGAATTGGCCGATGTCGTCCTGGTTGACGTCGTCGAGGGCGTGCCGCAAGGCAAGGCGCTCGATCTGGCGCAGTCCGGCCCCGTGGAAGGCTACGACGTGAACGTGGTCGGCACGAACGGCTATGAGGAGACGGCGAACTCCGACGTGGTGGTGATCACCGCTGGTCTCGCCCGCAAGCCCGGCATGTCGCGCGACGACTTGCTGCTGGCGAATTTCGGGATCGTGAAGAGCGCCACTGAGCAGTCGGTGAAGTATTCGCCGAACGCGATCCTCGTGGTGGTGAGCAATCCGCTCGACGCCATGTGCTACACCGCGCACCAGGTTTCGAAGTTCTCGAAGAACCGCGTCATCGGCATGGCCGGCGTGCTCGATACGGCGCGCTTCCGCACGTTCATCGCCGCAGGAACTCAACGTCTCGGCGGAGAACGTCATCGCCGTCGTGCTCGGCGGCCATGGCGACACCATGGTCCCGCTGACGCGCTTTCGAGCGTCTCCGGCATTCCGCTGAAGACCTGATGCCCAAGGACACGCTCGAGGAGATCGTGACGCGCACGCGCAACGGCGGCGCCGAGATCGTGAACTATTTGAAGACCGGCAGCGCCTATTACGCGCCGTCTGCGGCGACGGTGGAGATGGTCGAGTCGATCCTGAAGGACAAGAAGAAAGTGCTCCCCTGCGCTGCGCAGCTGGAAGGCGAGTATGGCGTGAACGGTCTGTTCGTCGGGCGTGCCGGTGAAGATCGGCGCGCAGGGCATCGAGAAGATCTACGAGCTCAAGCTCAATGAAGACGAGAAGAAGGAACTCGACCGCAGCGCCGCTGCGGTGCAGGAACTGGTCGACATCCTGAAACCGCGGCTCTCCTAGACGGGTTCTAGTGTAAAGAGAGGGCTCGAGACTCTTGTCTTGAGCCCTTCTCATTTTGTAGGCTAGAGGGTCAAAGATCCCGAAAGGAACGAGAGAATGGGTCCGGAACAGACCGTACAAATTGTGTGTGGCGTGTTGGCGGTGCTCTGCGTGGCGGTCATTGTGATGCGCCGCAAGAACACGAAGAAGAAAGATGCCGGAGACGATTTTTAAATACCGGCCGTGAGCGCGAAGGCGAAGACATCCAAACAGGCCGTCGTTTTAGAGCCGCAGGAACGGCGCCTGGATCCGAAGTATTGTTTTTTCAAACTGCGGCTGGGCGAATCGAAGGTCCATCGCTGGGGCGTGTTTGCGGAAGAGCGCATCCCCGCGCGCCGCAAGGTGATGGAGTACACGGGCGAGCGCATCAACCGGCGCGAGACCAAGCGCCGCAGTGAAGAGCGTCCGCTGCACTACCTCTTCACGCTCGATAGCTATTGGGCCATTGATGGCGCCGTGGGCGGCAGCGGGGCCGAATACGTCAATCATTGCTGCGAGCCCAATATGTGGACCTGGATTGTCAAAGGCCACATCCTCTACATGAGCAACCGAGTCATCGAGCCGGGCGAGGAACTGACCCTCGACTACCACTTCGCCAAGGATGTAGAAACCGTTCCCTGCAAATGCGGGGCAAAATCCTGTCGCGGCACCATAAACAATCTCGAATAGCCGCCGATAAATCAGCTAGGATACCTCTATGGGAACGGCAGCCCTGTTTGAGCAATTGATTGACCCGTTGGCAGAATGTCTGACGGTGGAATCGGCTCAGCGCGTTGTGGACTTAGTCGCGTCGCCAGCCGTCACGGAAGGCATTGCGAACTTGGCCGAACGCGCCAACGACGGACTCTTGAGCGAGTCGGAACGCGCCGAATTCGAGGCTATCCTAAGCGCCGCGGACTTCATCGCGATCATCCAACTCAAAGCCCGTCACCGGCTCGCCGTCTCGAATTCGTGACCGCCGCCGCTTTGCGGGACCTCGTCTGGGGTCGCGCGGCGGGTCGTTGCGAGTATTGCCTCTTCCACCAAAGGTATAGCCCGATGTTCCATCATCTGGAACACATCGTCGCGCGGAGCCATGGTGGCTCGAGCGAACCCTCGAATCTCGCCCTCGCCTGCCAGCGCTGCAAGCTTTACAAAGGCCCGAACCTCACTGGCTTCGATCCGAAAACGGGCGAGGTCGTTCGCCTGTTCCATCCGCGGCAGGACGCCTGGCTGGACCACTTCCGCATTGAGGAACTCGCCATCGAAGGCCGCACCGCGACGGGACGCGCCACGGTCCACCTTCTCAAGATCAATGAAAAGGGGCGGATCGACTTACGCGCCCGCCTGCGCACTTACGGCGACTTTCCGCCGGGCGATATCGCGGCCGATAGTCCGGCTGCCGGCCCAAGCACTACGCCCAACAGCACAGCTAGCACCGGGATGATCAGCATGGCTTCCTGCAGGCCTTGCGCCCGATGCGCCGCCGTCACAGTGGATCCCGCGGCGAGTGTCCGCGCCCGCCAGTCCGACAATTGGCCCGTCAATAAAGGACCCATCGAAGCCCCGCAAAAATACATGAAGAGAAAATAGATCGACATGGTGCTGGCGCGTAACGCCGGTGGCACAATATCCTGGATCGACGAATATACCAAGCCGTAGTAAGTGTTCGCCGCGCCATACGCGAGCGCCATGAACACAGCGGCGACCACCACCGATCCCTTCGGCTGTTGCAGCGCGAGAAACACCATAGGACCGCCCGCGGCCGCGATGGCCGCCGCCCATTGCATCCGCGCGTTGGTGCTGCGCTTCACGACGCGATCGCCAATGTAACCCGCGATCAAGCCGCCCGCGCCGCCGCCGATCGCGTAAACGATGCCGGTCCAAATGCCGGCCGAGGCGAGCGGCTGTTCATGCACGCGCACGAAGAACGACACCAGGAACGTGCCGTAGGCGTACATGTTGAAGTTCAGCAGCGCGCCCGAGGCGATAATCCACCACAGCGTCGGGATGCGCAACACGCTCCACATCGATCCCACTGCGACGGGCGCATGCGCCTCGGCCGCGCCGCGTGCGGGCTCTCGCAACAACAGCAACGCCGGCACCAGCACGATTGCCGGCGCTGCGGCCGCCGCCAACGCCCAGCGCCATCCAAAGGCCTGCGCCACCGGTCCGCTCAAGAAATAACTCAGCGCGCCGCCGATCGGGACGCCCAGCATGAAGATCCCCAGAGCGCGCGATCGTTTCTCCGTGGGGAACAAGTCGCCAATCCAACTCGTGGCCGCGGGCGCCACCACGGCTTCTCCCACCGCGACTCCCAGCCGCGCCAGCACGAGATGCGTGTAGCTTTGCGCGAGTCCGTTCAGCGCGGTCAAGGCGCTCCACACAAGGATGCCGCCGGCCAGCATGGCCTTGCGGCTTACTTTGTCAGAGAGCCGGCCCAGCGGCAGTCCGACGATCGCGTAGAGCCAGATGAACACCGATCCCAGAAAGCCGATCTGCGCGTCACTGAGGCCGAACTCCGCCTTCATCGGTTCGGCGAGCGCGCCCGTCACGTGGCGGTCGTAAAAGTTCAGGATGTTCACCAGGAACAGGACCGTCAGCGCGACCAGCAACGACTTTTTCATGGGAGGAAGCCGCCGGGAATCTTATCACCAAAGCCGTCGCCGCGAGGATCCGATCGCGGACGCGCGCCACAATCTTGGGGTCATTCACCACATCGCTGATTCGATAGGCCCACCGCTTGTCGATGCGCGTCATCGCGATGATGGAGGGCTTCCAGTCCGCGCAGGTGGCGCACTTCATGTTCCAATAGACGAGCACCCTCGGATCTTCGTCGTCATAGAACGGAACCATGACCTCCACCGAACAGTTGGCTTGATCGGGACGGCATTGGAAGCGCGATGCCAACTCCTTCAGTTCATCCGGTGGCGGTGACTTTCTCGCGACGATCGACCGTGGCGGCGACAGCGGCGGCAACTCCAGGAAGACATGGTGGAACGTGTATTCCTTTTTCGGCAGCCACTCGACGAAGTGTTGCGCGGCGGCTTTCACGTCCTCTCCCGCTGCCATCGGCCGCGCGTCGTTGCCGAGATAGTGCACAATGCTCCGATAATGCTGGCACAACGACAGCTCGTTCGCGCAGAACCCAATTTCATCCGGCGCCTCACCGGAAGGCCAGAAGAACACGAACTCAATACGACGGCCGGCGTAGTACGCTCCACCGAGTTCTGTTTCGCCATACCAATGGCGCCACCATCGCCAACGCGCAAAGAGTCGCTCGATTCTCGTCTCTGCCTTTTCCTTCTGCGTCTCGTTGACCTGTACTCTTTGCCCCACAGCGCATCCAGCGATGATCGCGAAGATCATAAGCCATGGCGTCAGCGATACGGACTTCTTCATCGGGACAGCACGATTGGAAACGGTACGCAGCCTACAGATCCTCCCAAAGTTTGAACTTGTGCTGATGCAGATCCATGTCGACGCGCTTGCCTTTGAACTTCACGCCCTCCATCTCCAGGCGCAACCGCTGCTCGAGCGCCGCCTCGCCGGGCAGCTTGATCGCGCCCCCTGCGCCCAAAACACGCTGCCACGGCAACCGCAGTTCAATGTTGTTGAGCAAACGTGCGACAAGGCGGTGGTACAGCGGATATCCGGCCGCGGCGGCCACTTGACCGTACGTCGCGACTTTGCCCCGCGGAATCGACCGGATGGCCCGGAAAATAGATTCCTCGCGCTCCAGATTTTTCCGTCCGCCATCGCGAATTATGCGGCGTTTCAACTTGTGGCTAACCGGGTCCAACCATGACAGTCTAATGGATGGTTGACGGATACGGAAGCCGTGGCCGAGGTACAGGCCGGGAATCGCGACGCTTATCGCTTCCTCGTGGAGCGCTACAGCCAAAGTGTGTTCCGGCTGGCTTATCGGATTACACGAAACGAACAAGACGCTGAGGATCTGGTGCAAGACGTTTTCCTGAAAGCATTTAAGGCAATCTCGAGCTTCGATGGAAGATCGAGTTTCCCCACGTGGCTTTACCGGATTCACTTCAAACGCGAGCCTCGACGTGATCCGGCTGCGCAAGCCGCAAGCCGAAGTCCCGGAAGTGAAAGACGCCTCGCCGACGCCCGAAAGGCTCGCCGTGGCCGGACAAATCCGGGAGAAATTGCAGAGCGCGATGGAGGAATTAAGTCCGCAGGAAAGGGCTGCATTTGTGATGCGGCACTTTGAAAACCGGCCGATCTCGGAGATCGCCGAGAGCTTGAGTCTGCGGGAGAACGCGACCAAGCATAGTATTTTCCGCGCCGTCCGGAAGTTGCGGATGGCCATGGGAGGGGTGGCGTAGGTGGATCACTATACGGAAGACGAATTAGTGCTGGCTTACTACGGTGAACACGACCGGAAGCATTTGGACGATTGCGCCGAATGCCGCGACCGGTTTGCCGGATTAGCCGACGAGTTGGACCGTTTAGCGGCCGAAATGCCGGTTCCGGAACGAGGCGACGACTACGGCCGTTGACCTGGTTCCGGTTGCGGCCGAAGTTGCAACCGGAGCGATCCGGCCGCCGCGTGGCGATTGCCGCAGGCATTGGCTTGTTGATCATGGGCGCCTTTGCCGCGGGCCGTTTCTCGGTCCCGTCCGGCGATGTGGAATTGGCCCAGGATGGCGTCGTGAAGAGCGATACGGCGGTTTACCGGGTGGCGCTGGGCGCGCATCTGGCAGCGGTCGCAACTCGTGCTCCGGGAAGTGGAAAACGCTCCCGATGACGACGAACTCGATTTCAAAGACGAGCAGGAGCGGGCCGAAAGCCTGCTCACGCCGAACCGGCTGTATCGCCAGGCGGCGGCTCATTCCGGTGATGCGGATACGGTGCAAGTGCTGGAGGACCTCGAGCGGACATTGCTCGAGATCGCCCACTCGCCGGCGAAAGTATCCGCGGAGGGTCTACCAGCGATCCGCCAGCGGATTCGCGAGCAAAAGATTACGTTTCGCGTGAAGGTGGAAGAAGTTCAACAGGAGGTCTTACAGCAGTGATGGTGATAAAGGGAATGGTGGGAATTTTGACGGTGGGTTGCGCGCTGGCGCAGACCCCCATGCCGGCGCCGATGCCGACGCACCCCGCGGTAGTGGATCAGGTGGATCGTCTCCATCGCGAGGCGGACCGTTTGCAGCGCGATGCCCGGATCAAGATCGAGATCGATCAGGCCGTGCGCGATGGCTTGTCCATCGCCCGCGATGCGCAGATGGCCATCAAGGCCATGCCGATGGACATGGCGTTCCAATGGGAGGCCAAGCGCTACAACGGCAATGGCCAGAACGCGTATCGGCGCGGCTTGAGTTCGCTGGACGAACGCAAGTGGGAAGACGCGATCGAGTATTTCAAGCGCACGGATAAGTATCGTCCGGATGCGGCGCTTTACTGGACGGCGTTTGCGCAGTTCAAGGCTGGCCAATCGGCGCAGGCTTTGGCTTCGCTCGCTTCGCTCGATAAGGAGCACAGCGCCAGCCCGTGGCGGAACGACGCGAAGACGCTCGAGGTCGAGATCAAGTCGGCCCAGGGCAAGCCGGTGAATCCTGACACGGTGGGCGACGACGAACTCAAGCTCATCGCCGTGAGCGGGTTAATCCGCTCTGACGTCGACAAGGCGCTGCCGTATCTGGAAAAGCTGGTGAGCAGCAGCCAGTCGCCGCGCGTGAAGGAGGAAGCGCTCTCGATGCTGGCCCGTACGGGTTCGCCCAAGGCGCGCGAAGTGGTGGTCAAGGTGGCGCGGTCGGGCAATCCGGATGCGCAACTGAAGGCGATCCGTGCGCTGGGTCATATGGAGAGCAAAGAAGGTCCGTCGATGCTGGCGACCATTTACGGTGACGCCAAGGATCGCGAAGTGAAGGAAGAAGTGCTCGACGCGCTGGGCAACGCCCGGGCCGCGAAACAGGTAATGGACATTGCGAAAGCCGAAAAGGATTTCGACCTGAAGAAGCGGGCGGTGCGGCACCTGTCGCGGATGAACACCAAGGAATCGAACGATTACTTGATGGACATGCTGAAGTAAGTCAGATGCCGCGCAGCACTCGGGCGGGCAAGTAAAGCAGCGCACCGAGCAGCGCGAACGCGCCGCCGACGG
>JASGKY010000003.1:0-37781 GCA_049840435.1 Verrucomicrobiota bacterium
CCCGCGCCCGCTGATCCGTTCGCCTTGGCCATCCGCGCCGCCGACAGTCTCCTGCAATTTTCCGCTGACACCCCCATTGGTCATCGCGTCCGCGTCCGCGGCACCGTCACGCACGCGCAACCTGGCGACATGGTTTGGATTCGCGATGCCTCTTCCGGTCTGCGCATCCAGACTCAACAAAAAGACGCTTTGCAACCCGGCGACGAAGTTGATGCGCTTGGTTTTCCCGCCTACGGCACATACTCCCCGATGTTGGAAGAAGCCATCTTCCGCAAGACCGGCACAAATCGCACCGTGACCCCAATCGCGGTCACCAAAACGCCGGATGCCTTCGCGCACGAGGACGATTTGGTGCAAACCGAAGCCATGCTGAAAGATCTGCAACGTGTCGTGGACGGCTTCGTTTTCTCTTTCGACATGGATGGCACGCCGTTCCGCGCTACCCTTAAAACCACAGAAAACCGGCTGATTCCTTCTGGCTGGCTGCCCGGAAGCAAAGTCCGCCTCACCGGCATCTGCTCATTGGTTCACGATGACGTCCGTCCATTGATCGGAATCTGGGAGCCGCAATCATTTCAACTGCTGCTCCGCTCACCCGCCGATCTGGTCGTGTTGATTGCGCCGCCATGGTGGACGCCGCAACGCATCAGTTACGCACTCGGCCTGTTCTGTGCCGGCGTGCTCATCGTCTCCGGACTTACCATCGCGCTCTCCCGTCGCCGGCTGAAGGAGCAAGCCCATCGTCGCGAAATGGCCGAGGCGGAATTCGCCGCCATCCTCACCGAGCGCAACCGCGTCGCCCGCGAAATCCACGACACCCTCGCGCAAGGCCTCGCCGCTACGTCGGTGCAATTACGCCTCGCCCGTAAAAAAGCCGGCGGCGATTCCGAAGCGTTGCAAACCCACCTCGACGCCGCGCAACAACTCGTCCGCGACAGCTTGCAAGAGGCACGCAATTCCATCTGGAACACGCGCTCGCAAGTGCTGGAAACCGGCGACCTACCTACCGCGCTCAACGGCATTCTCAAACAGATGGCCGATGGCTCGGAGTTGAAGACTGCGCTGGAAATCACCGGCCGCCCGCGCCGCTTTGCGCCCGTGCTCGAAAACAATCTGCTCCGCGTCGGCCAGGAAGCCATCACGAACGCCGTCCGCCATGCTCGCGCCAAAAATATCAAAGTCACACTGGAATTCGGCGAACGCCAATTCCGCCTGACCGTGCGCGACGATGGCAAGGGCTTTGATCCGGCTGAACCACCGCAAAGCCCCGGTGGTTTTGGCCTGCTCGGCATGCGCGAACGCGCCAAGGAATTGAAAGGCGACTGGCAGGTCCGCAGTAAACCCGACCAAGGAACAGAAATCACCTTGGTCGGTACCGTTGTCCGGCGAGTGACACTAGAAAATTCATCTCATGATTGTAGCGGCGCTCTGTGAGCGCCGTCGGCTGCCGGAATGGTCGGCGCAGCGGCGGTCATAGACCGCCGCTACAAAGGAAACAGCATTTATACGTGGATGCTAAAACTACCCGTTTGAGGGAATGACGATTAAACTCCAGTAACGTATTGTGCCCGTGAAAAAGTTGAAAAAAATCTCTCCCATCCGGGTCATGCTTGTGGACGATCATCCCGCGTTCCGCAAAGGCATGGCCGCGCTCATCGAAAGCGAGCCGGGATTGGAAGTCGTCGGTCAGACCGGCGACGGCGGCGAAGCGCTCGCGCTCTATCGGCAGAAACATCCGGACATCGTGTTGATGGACCTGCGCCTGCCCGGTCTCGGCGGCGTGGAAGCCACCATGGCCATCCGCAAAGAATTTCCCGACGCCCGCATCATCGTGCTCACCACGTTTGACACGGACGAAGACATCTATCGCGCTGTGCAATCCGGCGCGAAATCCTATCTGCTGAAAGACACGCCTGAGGACGAACTCGCCGCGACCATCCGCGCCGTGCATGCAGGCGAATCGGCGTTGCCGGAGAAGATGGCCAAGCGCCTCGCCGAGCGCCAGCAACGCGCCGATCTTTCCCCGCGTGAAACCGAAGTGTTGCAACTGCTCACCAAAGGCCGCAGCAACAAGGAAATCGCCACCTCGCTATTCATCTCCGAAGACACCGTCAAGGCGCATCTCAAGACCCTCTTCGCGAAACTCAAAGTGCAGGACCGCACGGAAGCCGCCATCAGCGCCATCCGCCACGGCATCGTGCATCTGGATTGAGCCGCACGTAGCAGCCGACGTGAGGGGGCTCTGATTAAAATCAAAGTGAGTCTCGTTACCTCGACTCCTACCTACGGGACAAATCCACCCCCGCCGCAAATGTTTTTTGTCGGTTGCCCCTCCGCGCCCGTAGTCCTAATGTCCCGTCGAACTTAGGAAACAACGGAACAACTCGATTCCATGTTTGGGGCGCAACATCCAATATCACAGAATCAATTCTAGATAACTAATTAGTCAGGCCACTTAAACGTTATGCCAACCCCAAACCAAGACATTGTTGTTATGACCTTGCAAGACATGGTCAAGCTGGGACGCGCTACCGGTCTTGCCGACAACATGGTTCGTCGCTTGGAGAAGTATGCATCTGACTTTATGGCGACGAAACCGACGGCTACTGTGCTTCGCGGAGCGGTCCAAAATCTGACCGACAAGACCTTCCAAGCAATCAGGGATAGAGTCTATGATCGCACCAAGTTTGCAGCCCGAATCGGAATGGAAATCCATTGGGCGGAACTGCAACGCATCTTCCTGCAATGGGGCGATGTGCTGAATCCGCCCAAGCCGCAGCCTGCTCAACTGGATGCGTCCACCTGTACGGGAGCACAGGTGCTGGAAAAAAAGGCTGTGCCGTTCTGGGGCGATTCAGACGTTGCTTGCCAGGTGGTTGAGAAGACCCTGGAGTTACTTTCCGCATACACAAAGGCCATCGGCAAAGCTGATTTTGATGCTGCATACCGAATGACGGGGAGTGGGCTTCAGGCACGCATGCCGAAGAAGCGTTTCATTTCGATTCACGAGCAGGCAGCAAAGCTTTATCAGGGATCAGCGCTTGAGTTTCACATCGATAGCTTTGTGGTGGTTTATGCCGATAGGATCGCCGCAGAGCAAAGCAACTCAGATAAAACATGGCCAAAGGCGACACCGCAGGGAGTTCGTCGTGCTCGGCTTATTGGCTTTTGGATTCGAGATCGTGCTGCACAGACAGGTTGTTGGGGTGGTTTTTGGATTACGGAAGAAAGCAGCAAGTATCGCATCGATGATTTCAATTTCTATGAGTAGCATGTGCGCGCCTAACTGTTGTACCTCGACACGTTGTCCGCAGTATTTGGGGGCTGTTGACCTGAGGACGGGCGCACTCCGCGGCTCTTTTTGCTACACGCTCTTAACCGGTCGAATAATTCTGAACTCGGAAGCTGGGTTTCAGCAACGGAGCTGCGGTAGAAGTTAGCTCACGCCGTGGGCTAACTTCTACCGCAGCTCCGCAGCTAGACTTCATCCCGAGCCTTGCCAAAGCATCTTCAACTGCTTGGTTCAGGATAATTTCACCCGTTGGAGGGATTGCTGGTGTGGACGGTTTGTTTCACCATCCCCAGCACACGCATGATGCTCATGAACTCATTTTGTTTGCTTGGTCTCGCCGTCGCCGTCCTCTCCATTCAATCCAGCCTGGCGCAGTCCCGCACCAGCCAGCTCTTGAACGCAGATTGGAAATTTCAATCCGGTGAGGTGAAAGGTGCGGAGGCAGTGAGCTTTGAGGTTGGCGACTGGCAAGCCCTGTCGCTGCCGCACAACTGGGGTTGGGAACAGGCGCAGCGTGGCGAGAAATATCAGCGCGGCCCGGGCTGGTATCGGCGCACGCTGGATCTCGGCACGCCGAAAGCCAATCGCCGCTACTTCGTGCGCTTCGAGGCCGCCGGTTCGGTGGCGGATGTTTATCTGAACGGCAAGGCGCTCGGCCAACATCGCGGCGCGTTCGGCGCGTTCTGTTTTGAGCTGACCAAAGACCTCGCCAAGGACGGCCCGAATGTTCTCGCCGTGCGCGTCAGCAATGCGGAGGAGAAGGATATCGCGCCGTTGAGCGGCGACTTCTGTGTGTTCGGCGGGCTGTATCGCGCGGTGCAGCTGCTGGAGACGGACGAGATTTGTTTCACGCCGGTGGATCACGGCTCGCCGGGTGTGGCGTGGTTGCAGACGCAGGTTTCCGCCAAACAGGCCGTGCTCGATGTCACGACGCAAATCTCCAACGGCACGAAACGCAAACAACCGCTCACACTCGTGGCGCGCGTCGTGGATGCGGACGGCAAAGTGGTCGCGGCCACCACGAACACCATCACGCTGATGCCCAGCGTGACCGAACCGTTCTGTTTGCAAGTCGTCGTGCCGAAGCCGCATCGTTGGCAGGGCCGCAAAGACCCGTATCTCTACAAGGCCATCGTGGAATTGCGTGACGCGACCAAGGTGCGTGACTCGGTGGAGCAGCCGCTCGGGTTACGCAGTTATTACGTTGATCCGGACAAAGGATTTTTCCTGAACGGCGAGCCGTATCATCTCCACGGCGTGAACCGGCATCAGGACCGGTGGAACAAAGGCTGGGCCATCACCGAAGCCGATCAAGATGAAGACATCGCGATGCTCAAGGAGATCGGCGCGACGGTCGTCCGTTGCTCGCATTATCAACACAGCGATTATTTTTACAGCCTGTGCGACCAGGCGGGCATTCTCGTCTGGGCGGAAATCCCGCAGGTGGATCGCGTGGGCGACTCCGCGCAGTTCGCCGAAACGTCGCGCAGTCAGTTGCTTGATCTCATCCGGCAGAACGTGAATCACCCTGCCATCTTCGCGTGGAGTCTTTACAACGAGCTCCGTCCCGGCGCGCGGAATCCCGATCCGCATCGCTTGTTGCAGGATTTGAAGCTGACGGCCAACGCGGAAGACCCGACGCGCCCGACCATCGCCGCGACTTGCACGGAAGATTTGCCGCAGATGAACAAGATCACCGATCTGCTCGGCTGGAACGTGTATTACGGCTGGTATGGCGATTGGGGCGCCTCTCGGATTACGATCCGATGCGCGCGAAGTATCGTTTTACCAGTCGCAGCGGTGGTTATTGCGTGAGCGAATACGGCGCCGGCGCCAATCCGGCGATGCACGAACAAAATCCGCGCAAGCCGAAGAACGACGGCCAATGGCATCCTGAGGAATACCAGAATGTGCTGCACGAAAAGGCGTGGGCCGAACTCAAGGCTGCGCCCTACATCTGGGGCACGTTCGTCTGGTGCATGTTCGACTTCACGAGCTACTGGCGTAACGAAGGCGGAATCAAGGGTCGCAATAACAAGGGTCTCGTCACCTACGATCGCGCGGTGAAGAAGGACAGTTTCTATTTCTACAAAGCCAACTGGTCGGATGACCCGGTGCTTTACATCACGAGTCGCCGTCACACCGAGCGAACCAACGCCGTGACCGACGTGAAGATTTATTCCAACGCGAAGGAAGTGGAGTTACGCATCAACGGCAAGGCGCTTGGTTCACGCAAGAATGACGGCAATGCGGTGTTTCTCTGGAAAGACCTCACGCTTCAGAACGGAGCGAACAAGATCGAAGTCAGCGCTAATCGGAATGGGCAGGCGTTGCGCGATGAGTGTGAGTGGAACGTGACAACGAAGTGATCGTCACGGATTGCGGATCACGTTGTAGTAACGCTGGCCGGCGTTGCGGCCGTTCGGATCGGGCAACGTCAGCAAAGCGCCATTACCAGAAACCGGCACGCCGTTGGTCACCCAATTCGCCGAGAGCGGTGTTTTGGTACGGAGCTGATACGTGTAGCCCACCTGTCCGGCCACGGTGATCAACGTGTCGTTGCCGAAGAAATCCAGCGCCACCGGGTTCGGCGACTTCACGCCGACGGCGAACTCAATCACGTGCAGCGGCGTGCCGACCACAGTGGTGGTCGCGGAGTTTTCCTGGATGAACACGGAGAGGATGTTGTTCGCGAGCAGGCGCGGTTGATCAATGCGCGGTTCACCGTTCAAATCCAGCGCCAAGGCCTGCACGATTTCCCAGTCGGTGTATTGCGACGCCTTCGAGGCGCTCGCGATGACGAGCTGGCCGTTGCGATAGCCGGGCGTGACATCCGTGCCCGCCGGATAGGACAGGAACACGCCATAGACGTTGCCCTGCGCATCAAAGCCCAGCGCCGGACGCGAGCCGACGGGATACAGCGCCGGCGGAATCTGGCGTTGCGACCAGACGCGCGTGACCGGATCGCGGAAGTAGTGATAGTAAGCCGTCTTCGCGGTGGAGAACTGGTTGTTCGATTCGCTGGAGTTCCA
This sequence comes from Verrucomicrobiota bacterium, assembly GCA_049840435.1. GTDB lineage: Bacteria > Verrucomicrobiota > Verrucomicrobiia > Limisphaerales > JADLHS01 > JADLHS01. The sequence goes on from JASGKY010000003.1 coordinate 6,325, forward strand.
TTCGTAGCCCGGCTCGACACGACGATGGAGCGCGAGCACGTGGACGCGCCCATCGTTATCCACGCACTGCGCCTGTTGATTGATGAGACGTTGGCGGCCGTCGAGCGGCTTGATGATGATGCCGGGTGAACTGATGCTCAGCGCTTGGCCGAGCGTGGTGTCTGCGATGACTGTGCCAGCGTTGTTGCGCCACGTCACGCCGCCATCCGTGCTGTAAGCGTAACAGATGTCGTGATTAGCAGCGTCCGCCAATTCACGGAACGTCCACGTGTGATGCAATGTCCCATCCGGCCCGAAGTTGTAACCGTTCTCGTAGGCATTGCGCGAGGTGGAGGCACCGGTCGTGCCGTCCTTCAACACGCCGACGTAAGTGCCTTCCTTCGCATCAGTCTTCCAGCGCGCGCTCCAGTTGGTCGTAGCGGGTTGGTAATAGTGCAACCAGTGATCGCCCGCCGAAGTGTTGCCAGTGCGATAGGTGAACATGAGGCCGTTCACGGGTGTGTTGTAAAATCGGGGATAGCTGAGCCCCGTAATCGCGGTCGCAGAATTCACCAGCCAGCTTTGTTCGGCGTTCAACATCCCCGCGCCCCATGCCGCGGTGTTGGTGGTGCAAAGCCCGACGACCGAGCGCCGATAGCGCAGCGTGTTGTCGTGATGATCCCACGCGAAGTGCAACGTGCCGTCCACCGGCGAGATGCCGAGCGCGATGACGTTGTGCGCGTCCCACGCAGATTCGTCGCCATTGCTGAAAGTCGAACCGGTGTTGAACAGTTCCCACGGACCAACGCTGGTGTTGGTCACAGTGCGCCGCGCGAGCCAGACGGTCTGCGCCGTGCCGACCGTGTCATACCACGCCGTGTATTGGTAGCCGTTGAAGGTGCGGAGAATATCGGTCTGGAACGCGATACCGTTGATCGCACGACCATAGGTTGAGCCGTTCGGCATCAAGCAGGCGTTGTTCGTCACAATGGAATCGCGCAACCACGCGACGCGGGGCGAGACCCAAACTGGGTGCGAAACCGAATTGGTTGGCGAAGTGCCGGCAACCATTTCGGCCACGTTGTTGTAGCCATCGCCGTCCTGATCTTCGTAGGCCCAGAAATTCGTGCTGCCGAGATTGGCATTCTCCCATGTGTCGGGCAGCGAATCGCCGTCCACATCACCGGGGATGGAGTTAGGGTTGTTCGGGTCGGTGCCATTCTGCGACTCGACGAGGTTGTTGATGCCATCGCGGTCGGGATCGCCGGCGGCGGTTTGGTTCAGGTTGCCGAACTGCGCCAGTTCCCACGCGTCATCCAGACCGTCATTGTCCGAATCACCGAGTTCATTCAGCTGCGTCGGATCGGTGCCGCGGAGGAATTCATAACCGTTCGACAATGAATCCCCGTCCAGATCGCCGGCCACGGTCTGCGTTAGATTGGTAAAATAAAAATTCTCCCACACATCCGGCAACCCATCCGCATCCGTATCGGTTGGCGTGGAACTGTGGATGACCACCTCGGTGAAGCTATTGAAGTTGTTCACGGAATTGCCGTGGCCCACGAGTCGGACATAGCGCGCCGGCCAATCCGCAAAATCAAAATTCTGGAGCGCGAGCGTGGTGCCGCTGCTAACGTTGCTGGAAAGCGCGGTGCGCCAGATGAGGCCGTCGTTGGAGAGCAGCACGTCAAAGATGGCCGTGCGCGTGTTACCGCTGTAAAATGCGATGTCCACGGACTCGACGAGATCGTAACGACCAAGGTCATACGTTATCCATTGCCCATCGCCGCCGGCGGACCAGCGAGAGTTCAAGTTACCATCGAGCGTGTTGGCCGGATAGTTGGTCGTGCCACCTTCGTAGCTGCTCGCCTCGACCTGCACATTGCGGAAGACAAATTCATTCGTCGCGCGCGCCACGCTGCTGATGCGCACCTCGTCAATGAGGCCGACAAAATTATCCGTGCTGCCGCCGGTGGCGCGGCCCTCATTGCCGATGGTGAAATCACAACCAGCAACGGAGAGGTCATTCGCCAGCGTCCCCATGCCAAGCAGCGCGGCGATGGTGTTCGTCGGATCAAGCAGTGTCCAGTAAGCGCGGAAGTTGTCGGTCACACCCTCATTGCCGTCATACGTCACTGCGACGTGATACCACTGGTTCGAGACAATGGCATTCGGGCCATTGGTCGGGATGGCGAAAACCACATACTGAATGGCAGCGGTCTGGCGGAGATTGATGAATTCCAATCGCGGCACGGTTGTGTCCGAGGCCACGCCCGCCGCGATGCCCACCGGATCAATGCGCCATTGGAAGATGCGATCGGTTGTCCCATCGCCTTCACCACTGAGAATCTGCATGGACGACGCACGCGCAGAAAGATTGCTGGCCGGATTGAAATCCACGCGCACCAGCGCTTCAAACGTGAATGCCCCCGTCGCAGCATCTGCGAGTGCGAGCGGTGAGTCGTCGCCAGTCCCGCTCGCCAAAGTTAGCGCCGACAAGGCGGCGTCTTTGCCTGTCCCAGTTGTGGCACTTTGCCCGCCATCGGCAGTATTGAGACAGCTTCCGAAGCCCGCAATCGAACCGTTGCCAAGCAAAGCGCCGCCAGCCAGCGCCGTCAGATTTGTGCCACTGGAAAGAGCATCGGTCGCTGGCGCAGCCCCTTCGTCGAGATGCCAGAGATGCAGCGTGTTGATGTCAGGGGTGTACGGCGCGAGCGCTGCCGGACTCCACATTGCCCCGCCGAGGGCAAAGATCACCAGCCCGATACAACAACGCGGCAACATAGGAAGCACAATAGGTATGATCTCGTATCCGGAGCCAAATTTATTGCAAATCAGCCGCCTGGGGTTTCATAGAGTTGAGTTGGGCCTGGGTGACCGCACCCCAATCTTCCTGATACATGAACAACCGGCGACTGGAATTCCACGAAGTCACAAAATACATGTTTTCAAATTTAACCCACCGGACCGAACCATCCGCAGAGAGAATGTTCCCGCCATCCGGATGGGTCTTGCGCGACCGGGGATGCGGCACACGATCGGGAATGCCGGCAGTATGCCCGTCATACCCCCAACCTTCCGGTGAGAAACGGGCATTTGATTCAGCCGCGAGACACCAGTTGGGCTTGGAGTTTCCGAGCTTGACCGGACTGGGCGCGCTGGCAATGGTGGCAACGGAATTCTGCCAGATGGAGATGCCGCCGTAGTATTGGTAACCCAAAGCGATCTGGTTCGGATTGGCCGTATCTCGACGCGGCAGGAAATTACGCGTCGGACAGCTCCAGATGTTATTCTCGGATGTGGCCTGCTCTTTCAAAACCATACCGTAGCTTTTCAAAGTTCCTGCCAGCAATCCGTAGTTCAACGCGAGCGGATGAAAATTGGGATTGGCTGAAACCAGTTCCGTTGCCGCGGCGTTTATATCCAATGCCGGGAAGACCCGATCCTGATTGTCATTTGCGTAGAGCACCACGCCGATACCCACCTGCCGAAGATTGCTAACGCATTGTGTCTTCTTCGCCTTTTCCTTCGCCTTGCTCAAAGCGGGCAGCAGCATGGCCGCTAGAATGGCGATGATGGCGATGACAACGAGGAGTTCGATCAGCGTAAAAGCGGAGGCTGCCAGGCTGGCAGGGCGGCAGTTTGGTTGCAATGGACGGACGGTTTTCAAGGTCACTTTCTGGGTTGAATAAACATGCTTTCGGATCGCGGTTCAGCCACCGGTCTAGGTCACAGTTCCGGCGACTGGCAATCCACTTTCAGTTTCGCATTTAACCTAGCATCCGCACCAGTGGTGTATATCACCCAAGCGGGTGAAAGCTGGCTGAAGCAGACCGGTTGACGGCTCGTGTACAAAAAAGAAGCCACCCAAAACGGGTGACTTCTGTGTCGAAATTCATCGCGGGCCGGCAAGAGCCGCCCGCGAACAATTTATTTCCGGCGCAAGCGGAACACCAAGCCCAGCGAGCCAAGACCGAGCAAGGCAGCGGCGGTCGGCTCCGGAATGGCGGTGATGGTCAGGTTATCCATCGAACCGCGGAGGCCAAGGGCGCGCACATCCCCGTAAAAACCGATGGCATCGCCAATGGTTGTGCTGGTCATCGTGCGGCTGGCGAGAATATTGCGCCCGTTGCCGTCATACCAGCCCAAGTCAAACGTGCTCACGCCCGTACGCGCAACGAACAACGACAACAACCCGGTCGGCGTGCTGCCGCCCGAAAGCGACAGTTCCGTCGTGCCGTTGAACCCCCGGGAATACAGCTGGCCGTTGTTGCGCATGTAGATGGAAACGTAGTTGGCCCGCACATCCGCGGTCGGCGCCCCGGCGCCAACGTAGAGCCCGAGGTCCTGCGACCCCAGATCACTCGCGCTGTAGGTGGCGCTCAACTCAAAACCCACGCTCAGCGGAAAATCGGTCCGGGTCAAAGCGTACTGTTCAATGCCTCCGTAGGTGCTGGTATTGATGCGGAGCGCGCCGTTGGAGATTTCCCACGCATACGTGTTGTTGGCGGCCGCCGGCGTGGCCTTCAGAATCCGCGTGGCGGTGTAGGCGGAAAGATTCCCGCTGAAATCGTCAATGACGAGTTGCGCTTGGGAAACCGCACCCGCAAGACACAGGGCGGTGATGAGACTGAATTTTTTCATGACGTCTTACTGCTTTCTGTTGGTTGTGTGTTGGGTTCTGACTGCTACCAGCTCCGCTCCTTCGCCTTTGCTTTCGCGCCAGCAATCGGGCCGGGCCCATCTTGGCCGCAGAGTCGGTTAATAATTTTTACCCTATCATGGGCGCTTTCCCCGTCCATCCCCCAACCGGGTGAAGACCATTGTTTCCGCGCCTGAAATCAAGCCCCGGACGAACTTCCGCCCCATCCGGAGTTGACCCGAGTGCAAGCCTCATCACTTGCACTCGGATCTTCAACCCTAACGCTCCGTCCTCGTCGTAGTCGGAGCGCTGCGTTCATCACGGATTGATCAGACGGAAGAACACGCTGCCGTTCGCCGGGTTGATCGGGATGATCACGTGATTGGTCGTGGTCGAGCCCGTCACATCAAACCACGTGCCGGATAAACCGACGCTGAGACTGTTGGTCTGCGATTGCAACCGCCAGCCGGTGTGCGACGCGGGCCAGCTCAAATCGTATTGGCCGCCACTGACCACCGCGGTGATGTTTGTCGGATTCGTGGCGATGGATTGGACACGCAAGCTGCCAGCACCGGCAAGAAACGTTGGGCTGGTAGAACTGTTGTAAACTCCCGCAGGCTGACTCACGCCGTTAAGCACCAAGCCAGCGACTTGGTTCGTTCCCGCGAAATCCATCTGCAAGATGGCCCCATTGGTCACAAGCACCGTGGCCGAGGTCGCCAACGTAGCCGTAGCCAGTTGCAATACGCCCCCGTTCACCGTCGTGTTGCCGGTGTAATTATTCGTACCGGTCAACGTCTGCGTCCCGTTCTTGACTGTGAGCCCGAAGCTGCCGGAAAGGTTGCCGCCGAACGCATAGGAATTGCCGCCCAGATCCAACGTCAACGTCCGCAGCGTGGCGCTGCCGTTGGTAACCATCCCCAGATTCGCCGGACCGACAGTGTTCTTCAAACCGGCCAGCGACTGATTGAAACCATTGAGATCAAAACTGGCGCTGCCATTACCCGCCAAATCCAAGACGGCGCTGGCGGCAATTGCATTGTCTGCTCCGAGACTCGTAGTGCCTTCGCGGACTTCGATATAATCGTAGCCGCTGCTTACCCCGGAGAATCGCACATTGCCCAACCGCACCAGCAAGACATAGCCGCTGCCTGCGCCCGGCATCGTCACCGAACCGGCCACATTCAGGTAACCCGAGGCGACCGGGCCGGCAAAATGTCCTCCGTTGGCAGCAAGCGCGTTCAGCGTGATCGGACCGGTGACGGTGGTAATCGCACCATTCGTGCTGTTGTTCATCATCAACAATCCGGTCGCAATCCCCGGCGAAGCACTGCCCGCCACGAACGCATTGGTGATCGTCAGCCCTTCGCCGAAGACGAATCGCCCGGCCCCGCTGATGTTGACTGCGCCCGGCCCGAGTGCCCGGTTGGCGTTGACGTTTACGATGGCCCCCGAGAGCGTCACACCGCCGGTAAAAGTGTTGTTGGTGTCCAACGCCAACGTGCCATTCCCTGTGGCCGTCACGACATACGGACCCGCCAGCACATTGCTCAAGGCAAGCGTTGCACTGCCGTCGAGACCAATGGTCGTATCGCTACCCAACGTCACAGGAGCGGTCAACGCCGTCACCCCCGCGCCCCCCTTGCGCAACGCGCCATTGCCATCGCCCGAGCCATTCAAGGTTAAGGGTTCGGCGCTGTCCACATTGGCCGTGATGTACAGCTGGCCGCCGCTCGCAACGGTAGTTCCGCTGCTGGCGGCACCAGGCCGGTGCCGCTTTGCAGCACCACAATGCCCGCGTTCACCAGCGTGCTGCCGGTGTAATCATTGTTCCCTTGGACCGTCACTGAACCGGCCCCATCAAAGGTCACCGCACCAGCGCCGTGGATCGCGTTCGCCACCACCAAGGCAGCATCGCCACGATTGAAGGACAAAGTGGCATTGTTGGTCACCAGCCCGCTGCCCAGCGAGCCGCTGTTGCCGCCGGTGCCGACCTGCAAGATGCCACCCGAAATGGTCGTCGGACCAGTGAGATTGTTGGTCACATCAATCGTCAACTTGCCAGAGTTCAACTTGGTGATGCCGCCTTGACCGACAAGCGAGCCAGTGAGTCCAGAGGATGTAAGAACATACTCCGTGGTGGCGTTCGCGGTGATTTGATACGGCGTGATCGCCTCCGTCAGGTCCACGGGCGAAGAACCATTCCCCCGGCTGTCAAACAGCACGCTGCTAACCGGGGCAAACGCAATGACTCCGCCGCCTGCAGCAACATTGGTCCAATCCAACGAAGTGGTATTCCAGCTGTTATCCGCTCCCCCGTTGGCCGAACCCAACCACGACAATGTTGGCGGCGTGGTGATGGTCAACGTCGCCGCGGTGCTGTTCGTGACATAGGTGGTCACCCCGATGGTGTTCGTCGCAATGACGCGGATGGATGCACCGTTGTCGCCACTGGTTGTGATGAACGAATACGTGGCGTTGGTTGCGCCCGGCACAAGGGTGTTGTTCTTGAACCACTGATACGTGATCGGGAGATAACCAACGGTAGAAGCGGAGAACGTCGCCGCCCAGCCGAGCGGCACAGTGGCATTCACCGGCTGCGTCACATACTTGGCCGGACCGTCGGCCAGCAACGTGTTCGGGCCCTGATCGTAGCTTTGCTTGACCGTAATGCTGGAAAGCGCGCCACGGAAAATGCGCAATTCGTCAATGCTCGCGTTGAGATACGGATCGTTTTCCCAGAGCGAACGGCCGATGAACGACAACTGATCATTCAAGCTGCCGATGTTGACGGTGAAGTTGGTATTAACCGCCGCCAGCGCGCCATTGGTGTAAATGGAGAGCAGTTTGTTCGGCGGGTCAAACACGCACGCCACATGGACTGTCTTTCCATCCAAATTACCTGAAGCATTCAAGCTCTGGGCGAACAACGGATCGCCCGGCGAGGCGGAAGCCGTCTGGCCACTGGCGTTATGAGGTGAATACATCGCGTAATTGAAGCCGACGATGCCCGAACCAATGACAAAGTTGGTCACACCGAACGCAAAGACATAGACATTGTTCGGATTAGCGCCAAAGGTTGCCCAGAATTCCACCGTCAAGGCCGTGGCGTTTCCAGCATTGAACAGATTGCCGGGTAATTGCATGTAAGTCTGCGCCGTGCCATCCAACACCAGCGCGCCGCCGGCGACAGCTGCCGTGCCGAAGTTCGTCCCCCACTGCCCGCCAACACTGTCGGAGGTGTCCGTGGTGAAACTGTAACGGTTGGCGAGGAAGTTAGCCGCACCAACAACGAGCAAAGCGGGCGCACTGGTGGCCGCATACCCGGCAGTGTTCGTCACTACACAGTCGTAAGTGCCGGCCTGGTTCGCGGCGACGTTAGTGATGGTAAAGGCGCTGTTGGTGAAGCCGGCCATGGCAGCGGAGTTGAAGCGCCATTGATAGCTCAAGGCGGTGAGGCTGGACGCGCCGACGCTGAGAGTCACAGGTTGGTTATAGTCCACGTTCTGGCTGACCGGGTTCGCAGTGATGGTGACCAGTGGCGAGTAGAACTGCATTTGGTTCGCAGCACGGGCCACGCTGCTGATGCGAACTTCGTCAATGCTGCCCTGAAATTGTTCGCCAGCGGCAGCACGGTTTTCATTGCCGATAATGAGCGGGCCGGTGTACACGCCTTGGGTGGCACCGATCGCCAGCGAAGCGGGCGTGCCAAGCACGTGAGCCGCGCCGTTGGCCGGGTCCACCTTGGTCCAATAGAGTGTGGCGGTCGTGCCGTTGTAAACGATCGCCACGTGATACCAGGAGCCAGCCACGAACGCATCTGGACCGGTGGTGGGAATGGTGGCGGAAATTGCGCCCCCACCAGAGATGAACTGGAACTGCAACAAGCCCCCGCTGGTGAGACGGAACTGGAACGCGCGACTACCGGCAGAACTGTCGGTGCAGACGATTTCTTGGTTGAACGCCAACGTAGTGGGGCGGATGAGCGCCTCAATGGTGAACGGACTTTGCCCGCCAACACCGATGTTAAGATTGGTCATGGCCAGCGCATCCGTAGCGCGCGCCGTGCCTTCGCCCTGATACGCCCCACTGTTGTTGAAATCGAAACCGGCGAGATAACCAACCGTCGGGTTGGTGAGACAGTTGTTAAAATTCGTCAGACCGCTCACGTAACCGGCGGCCCCCAGCATGGTATTGACCACCGGTGGGGTCGCCGATGCAGCGGAAAGATTGCAGGTATAAAAACTTCCGCCTTTGGTCCCGCTGTTCACTGTCGCCGTGCTGCCGGCCACTTCATCAAAATGCAGCAGGAACAAGGTGTTCGCATCGGGAGTATATGGGCCGACGAGATCTGCTCGGCTGTGGGACGCGGCTGTCAACAGCAGCGCGCCAAGACCAAGCGTAACGATTTTTTTGCAATGGATCAGGATAGGCAGTTGCATGGATTTGGGTGGGGATGAAGAACGCAACGGAACAACGCTCAAGGGTGGAATTCAACGGAAAATCCGCCGCCAAGCGTGGGGTATTGTACGTTCATTGCGTCTTTGGTTTACGCAATCACTCTCCCATTTGCCGGGGGGAAGGGTCTATCCCCCGACCGGGTGAAAGTCCCCGGCCCACCGCCTTAGCGCGGCTCCACTCGCCCCGCCGACATATAGCGCGCCACCGCTTCGGCGCGTGACCGCACGTGCATCTTCTCGTAGATATGCTTGAGATGGCTGCGCACAGTTTCGATGCTGAGATTGATCTGCTCCGCGATTTCCTTGTTGGAATAACCTTTGGTCAACAAAACCAGCACTTCCTCCTCCCGCGCCGTCAACGAAATGGCGTCGTCGCGACTGCGTCCTTTCTGCCGGAAGGATTCCACCACGCGCCGCGCGATCTCACTGTTCATCGGCGCCCCACCGCTCAACGCATCCAGCAACGCGCTGCGCAATTCCGCTGGCTTGGTGCGCTTGAGCAGATATCCGTCTGCCCCCGCCTCTAGCGCACGGAAAATGATTTCATCATCGTCCGAAGTGGTCAGAATCACGATGGGAATCTTGGGCAACATCGCTTTCAACCGTGCTGTGCATTCGATGCCTGACATGCGCGGCAGGAAAATGTCCATCAACACCACATCTGGCTTCAGTGCGGGAATCACCCGCAACGCCTCCTCCCCTGTCACGCACGATCCGATACAGCGGAAGTCGGCGAAGGACGTGAGCAACTTCTCCCAACTGGCGCGCACGTCCGGCTTGTCTTCGACGAGTACGATCTTCAACGGCGCTTCCGGCGAAATGGGCAGCGGCCGGGATGGTTCTTCAAAACGAGGGGGATTCATGGTTCAGGGTGATCGTCAGCAATCGGCGGCGGATCGCGATGAAACAGGCGTTTCCACCACGGATCACGGCGGATCGGGTGCGCAAGCGGCATGGTGAATTCCACGCGACAACCCGCACCCGGCTCGGAAAAAATCTGGCACACGCCGCCCATCTCGGCGAGGCGTTGCTGCATATTGTTCAGGCCATTGCCTTCGGTGGGTAGCAGCACGTCGAACCCACGCCCGTTATCTTCCACCGTCACCAACACCTGATCCTGCTCCCGATGGATGCGTAAAAACAATTCTGTCGCGCCGGAATATTTGGCGGCATTGTTCAAAGCTTCCTTCACCGCGAGAAACAAACTGCGCCGCACCGGCAGATCAAACGCCGTGGACGGCATGTCCGGTTGCACATCCAGCCGGCAGCGAATCGGCGTCGTGCTCAGAAAACTCTGCGCATACTTGCACAGGTAACTGGTAAAGTCCCGCAGTGTGTCGCGCTTGGAATTCACCGCCCATAATACTTCTTCGAGCGACCGCGACACCGCCCGCGCCTTCTCAGAAAGCTGGCTCAAATGTTCACGCGCGGGCGATCCAGCCCCAAACTCCGTCTGCGCCACCTCGCCCTGCAACACCAGTTGCGTCAGGCCCGCGCCCAGATCGTCATGGATGTCCCGCGCGATCAAAGTACGTTCGCGCTCCAAAAGTTTTTGCGCCCGGGTCTGTACCGCGAGTTTGGTCGCCAGTCGCGCGCTCAAAATAATCGCGATCCCCGCAATCGTTGTGACTGTTATCAAAAACCAGCCGGTCTGCCAGAAAGAGATTACCTCCGGGAGCAGCGGCGGGCGCACTAAAACTCCGCCCGGCGGATCCAGCCACCAACGATGCTGCCCTAACACTCCGACTTCTTGCGCATGAATCCAAGCCCCATCGGGATGCGTCCGCCGGATCCACCGCCGGACGTCCGCAGGCACAACATACCAGGACTTATCGGAAACCATCTGAATAGGAGGCCCGGAAGCGAACTCCACCTTTAACCCCAGAATCAATCCAGCTTCATAGGCGTCATTAAACACCTCCACGGCCAGCACATGTGCGCCACCACTCAGCAACCAAGTCAGATCATAATCCGTCAGACTGGTCCAATTGCCCCCCTGCGCGATTTCGCGTCCATCAAGAAAAACCCGGTAAGTATTGTCTGCCGTGAGCCGCAAAATCGCCTTCCGAACTATGTTTGTCGCGGGAATGGTGAAGGTCTGCCACAACCGGCAAAATTGTTTATCCGCAAAATTTGTGGTCCAGATCCACCGACCGACACCCCACCGCAGCTCTGCTTCGGCTGATTCTTTCGTCGGCTTTGCCACCGCTGGCCCAGGCTCGCGCCGGTCGGCGGCCCATCCCCTCCCGCCCTCCGTCAACCACAACCCGCAGAGCAACCCCACCCAAACCAGCTTTCGCCCGATGCTAAGGTGAATGTTGGAAGTGCGAAACATTGTGAAAATGACAACTGGTGTGCTACCGCTAATCTAACCGGCTGGCAGAATTGGGCCAATCACCCGAATGAGTGACGAAACCAGTTCGCGCCAAGCATGAATCATTCGTCGTCGCCACCGCCGTTGAAGTTGGCTTTCTTGTTACCCCAGCGGTTTTGCTTCTCGGGTAGGCTGGTGTCCACCTTCACGTGATACGCGTCGTCGCCGAAGTTCTGGACGATGGCGGCCTGCAGTTCTCGCGACGGTGTCACCGTGTAGCGTTCATTGGGGGAAACGAACACATATTGGCCAGTCGGGTAGCGGAAGCAGAGCATCAACTCACATCGCCCCGGATGCGCCGCCACCAAGTCGCGCACGGTGTCCATGCTCTCGGGCTTCAAGTGCGCCGTGTGCAGATGGAACGTCACGCGCTTGGTGAACTTCTTCGGCGCATCGTCGAGCGGGAAAATTTCCTGCGGGAACATCTTGGGGCGATCTTCGCCCGTGTTCACTTCGCCGACGACCATGATGGCCTTGTTCACTTCGAGCAACTGCCGGAACTTGTCGTAGTTCTCGTTCATCACGAGCACCTGCGTTGAGCCGTGCAAATCTTCGAGTGTGATCATTGAGTAAGGCTTGCCGCTCTTCTTCGACACGCCGTGTTGTGCCGCAGCAATCATCCCCCCGACGCGCGTCATCGAACGATTCGCCAGCCCCATCAACTGGCTCGTGTTCGCGAGACAATACTTCTCCAGCAACGGCGCATACGGAGTGAGCGGATGCCCAGTCACATAGAAGCCGAGCAACTCCTTTTCATACGCTAACATCTCGTGCTGCGGCCACTCGGGCAACGACGCAATCGCCTCCGGCATCGCTTCCGTCGCCTTTTCCTCCAGCGCACCGAACAACGAACTCTGCCCTTTCGCGCGATCGCTGATGATGCTCGCAGCCCGCGCCAGCGTGCGCTCGATCTGCGCGAACAACGTGGCGCGATTTAAGCCAAAGCCATCACACGCGCCCGTCTTGATGAGCGCTTCCAGCGTCTTGCGCGTGACCGCACGACCATCCACGCGTTCGCACATGTCGGCGAGCGATTTGAATTTCCCGCCTTCATCGCGGGCTTTGAGCATCACCTGCACGGCGGCTTCACCAACGCCTTTGATCGCCGCGAGACCAAAACGGATGACTTTACCATCACGCGCTGGCGCGAAGAGCAACTGACTTTCATTGACGTCTGGCGCGAGAACTTCGATGCCCGCACTGCGCGCTTCAGCGATGTATTCGCTGAGCTTCGCGGTGTCGCTCATGTCGTTCGTCATCATGGCGCACAGGAACTCGACCGGATAATTCGCCTTCAGATACGCGGTCTGATACGCGACGACGGCATACGCGGCAGCATGCGACTTGTTGAAGCCGTAACCCGCGAACTTTTCCAGCAAGTCAAAGATCTGATTCGCCTTGGCCTTCGGAATGTTGTTCTTCTCCGCGCAACCCTTCACGAAGATGTCGCGATGCTTCTGCATCTCCTCGACCTTCTTCTTACCCATCGCGCGCCGGAGCAAATCCGCGCCGCCGAGCGTGTAACCGCCCAGAAACTGCGCGGCCTGCATCACTTGTTCCTGATAGATCAGGATGCCGTACGTCTCCTTCGCGATGGGTTCGAGCAACGGATGTTCGTACTCGACCTTCAATTCGCCGTGGCGCCGTTTGATGAAGTCGGGAATGAGGTCCATCGGGCCGGGACGATACAACGCCACGAGCGCCGTGATGTGTTCGACGCTCGCGATCTGAAACTTGCGGCACAAATCGCGCATGCCACCCGATTCCAACTGGAACACGCCGAGCGTTTCCGCGCGATTCAACAGGTCGTAAGTCTTCTTGTCGTCGAGCGGCAACTGGTCCATGTCCAGCGTGATGCCCTTGGTCTTCTTGACCATCTCGCAAGTATTTCGGATGACCGTCAGCGTCTTCAGCCCGAGGAAGTCCATCTTCAGCAGGCCGAGTTCGCCCACCGGATTCATCGGATACTGCGTCACCAGCGCGCCGTCTTCGTCGGTCTTGAGCGGCAGCAAATTCACCAACGGCTCAGGACCAATGACGACGCCCGCGGCGTGCACGCTGGAGTTGCGCGCTAGATCTTCGAGCACGAACGCCGTATCAATCAGCTCGCGCGTCGTCTCTTCTGTCTCGTAAGCCTGCTTGAATTCCGGCGATTGCTTGAGCGCCTTCTCCAGCGACATCTTGAGTTCCGCTGGAATCATCTTCGCCAGACGGTCGCATTCGCTGTAGTTCAAACCCATGACGCGGCCCACGTCGCGCACGACAGATTTCGCGCCCATCGTGCCGAACGTGATGATCTGCGCCACGGCATCGCGGCCGTATTTCTCGCGCACGTATTCGATGACGTCCGCGCGCCGGTCGTCTGCGAAATCGATGTCGATATCCGGCGGGTTGACGCGCTCGGGATTCAGGAAGCGCTCAAACAGCAACCCGTAGCGGATGGGATCAACGTTCGCGATCTCCAGTAGATACGTGACAATCGAGCCGGCGGCGCTACCGCGCGCCACGCACGCAATGCCTTTGCTGCGCCCGTGTTGGACGAAATCAGCAACGATGAGGAAGTAGGAGATGAACCCGGTTTTCTCAATGACGCCAAGCTCGAGTTGCAATCGATCAATCACCGCCTTGATGGCTGCTTCCTGGTTAGGATTTGCCGGATCAAAGGTTGGCAAGCGCTTCGGGTCATCCACCTTTTCGACAATGAACTCCTTGCCCTCAGCCTTCGCATGGATCGTGTAACGCCGGAACAACGCCTCGGCGAGTAAATGGCGCAAGTAACCTTCGCGCGTGAAATGCTCCGGCGGATTGAACACCGGGTAATGCAGCGTCTTGAAATCAAAATCCACGTTGCACTTCTCGGCAACCTCAAGCGTGTTCGTCACCGCATCGGTCTGGTCGGCGAAGCGCGCCTTCATCTCCTCGGCGCTGCGTAGATAAAATTGCTCAGGCACGTAGCCTGCGCCCATGCGCTTCGGATTGCTCAACAAATCCTGCGTACCGATGCAGACGAGACAGTCATGCGCGTGCGAATGCTTCTTCTCGACGTAATGCACGTCGTTCGTCGCCACGCATTTCAGGCCAAATTCCTTCGCCCACTGGATTAGATGCTTATTGACCTTGGCCTGCTCGGCGATGCCGTGATTCTGGAGTTCGAGATAAAAATTCTCCGCGCCCAGCGTCTGTTTGAACCAATCAGCCGCGTCCCGCGCCTGCTTCAATTGGTCCTTCATGATCGCTTGCGGAATCTCGCTGGCGAGACAGCCGGACAAGGCAATCAATCCCTCACGGCACTCGGACAGAATCTCTTTATCGATGCGCGGCTTGTAGTAATAGCCCTCCAGATGCGCCGACGTGGTGAGTTTGACGAGGTTTTTGTAACCAACCTGATCTTTAGCCAGCAGCACGAGGTGGTTGTAAACATCCTTACCACCGGTGGAGGATTTCTTTTCCAGTCGTGAGCCCGGCGCGACATAGACCTCGCAGCCGATGATGGGTTTGATGCCTTTCTCGCGGGCTTCCTTGTAAAAATCCACCGCGCCATGCATCGCCCCGTGATCGGTAATGGCGAGGGCGGGCAATTTCAGTTCGTGAGCGCGATCGCAAAGTTTGTCCAGACGACAGGCGCCATCGAGCAAGGAATACTCGGTGTGCAGATGCAAATGGACAAAGTCAGCGTGCGACATGGCCGTACAAGTTAGCGTGCGATTGGAAGCTGGCGCAAGAATGGGTTGCTCACAGCTGGCTCAAGCTTGAAACCCGCAGTAGAAGAGCTCAGCGGCTTCGACACGCGTGGGAGTTGTCCCAACGGAATCAAACTGTTGCCACCGCCAAAAGATGATGGAGCGATTCCCGCTACAGCAGCCAGCCGCTCTCTGATATAAGTCAGCTAGCCGAGTATTCGGCCCGGTGCTTGGCCACCGCTTCAATCCGGCTACGGACATGCATCTTCTGACAGATATTCTTGACGTAGGTGCGCACGGTCTCGACACCAATATTCAACTGGTCGCCAATTTCTTTGTAGAGATAACCAGAGGCCAGCAACGACAAAACCTGCTGCTCGCGCGGCGAAAGATTGTCCGACTCCTCCGGGGCTGGGCCGATCAGATGAAAATGCTGCACCACCTTGCGAGCGATGTGCCCGGACATCGGGGCGCCGCCGGAAAAAACATCGCGGATAGCGTCAATCAACTGTTCCGGCGGCCCGGATTTCACCAGATAGCCGCTCGCCCCAGCCTTGAGCGCTTTGAAGATGCGCTCGCTGTCCTCATAGATCGTCACCATGATCACCTGCACCTCGGGCAGCAGCTTCTTGAGCTCGGCCACGCATTGGATGCCGGACATCTTCGGCAGTTTGATGTCCATCAGCACCACATCGGGACTCGTGGCCGGGATTTTCTCCAAGGCGTCCTCGGCGGAATTGCACACGGCGACGCACTGGATGTCCTTGATGTTCTCAAGAATCTGCAACAACTGCTCACGCAGCCTCGGATCATCTTCCACCACCGCTACAGTCTTCTTCATAAAATCATTGGCATTGCGCGCTTTTCAGCCTTGCTCAGCGCTTTGTTTTAAACTGCAAACGCAACACGACGTTCGTGCCGCCCAAGTCATTACTGTGAATGTCGCAGGTGCCGCCCAGGTCCGCCAGCCGGCGCTTCATGTTGGTGAGGCCGTTGCCCACGCGATCCTGGGCGGACGGAAAACCACGCCCGTTGTCCTGCACCGAGATGGTCAACAGGCTGGCGGCGAATTCCACACTCAAGATCACTTCACTCGCCTGGGCGTGCTTGATGACATTATGCACCGCTTCCTTCACCGCCATCATGATGTTGTGTCGGGTCTGGCTCGACACCTGGATTTCCTGCGGTAGATCCCCCATCCGCAAGCGACACGGCAACTGCGCCTGCTCGCACAGTCGATTGATCATCTGGCACAGATAGTTCCCCAGCGCATCCAGATTGTCGTTCTCGGGATTGACGGCCCAGACGGTTTCATAAAGCGCGAAGACCAGTTCGCGACTCAGGTTGGAAATCCGGTCGAAGTCTGCGCCCGCCGTTTCGGAAATGTTCGGCTTCTTGCTGGCTAACGCACTGGCAATCGAGATTTCCGTAACACGCGCCCCGAAATCGTCATGCAAATCCTGGGCAATACGCAATCGCTCGTTTTCCAACGCCCGCTCATGCTTCAGCCGCACCATCTCCCGGCGCACGCGTTGCCAGACGATGTAACGCCACGCCACCGCCGCCATTAGAAATGTGGCAGCAATCACCACGCCCCAAAACCAGGTCGTCCGCCAGAACAACGGCGGCACTAAAACATCCACCGCCGCAGACGGGCCTACCGGATTTCCGAAAATATCCGTGCCCGTGATCCGAAAACGGTACGTCCCCTCGCGAAGATTGGCGTATTGCGCCGATTTGAGGTCGCCAACGCCGATGCTGAAGGCTTCGTTCCACTCGATCAACAGCTGCTCACCAGGGGTTACCTTTGGTGCCGCCTCCATGATGTTGTGCCACTCGGCGTGGCTGCCGCCGTCATCGTCGAGAATCGCAAACGCCTTCTGAGTCGGGCTCGGGCCGATGGTGACAATGCTGGCCATGCTGGAATGATTGCCGTCGCGCGTCCATCCTGCCGGCACGCGATTATCGGTCCCACTCAGCCTCATGATCAAACGGCGTTTCCAACAATAGGACTGGCGCGGCGTTGCTCGGCACTTTCGCCACCACAAGATTGGCCACAACGAAGACTCCGACCGCCGCGGGCGGCCCGGCGGACGAGATTACCACCCAGACCCGCGCCGCCTGCTCCGGTACGATCAACATCTCGCGGCGGTGCGTGAGCGGTGAATTGGCCAGCGACCCAGTCCATCCAGCACTCTCGCCGTTGACGGGAAAATTTCGCTGACTGATCTGATCGCCCGCCGCGTTGTAGAATCGCACCGCCAGAAACATGTCACCCGCGCCATCCCGCCACCGGCTCTCTTGACCTTCCAGTTGGTAACGAATTCGCAATGGCCTCGGCCCGACATTGGTGCGTGGGCCGAAGGAAAACAGGATGTTTTCTGGAGAAGCGCCAAGATTGACCTCCCCGTTGCGGCGCAGCGGCACCGCCTTCTCATTGAGGGTCACGGATCGGATTTCGAGTCCCGCAGCACCGTCCGTCGGACTGGATTGCGCGTGGAGCGAAAGCACCCCAACCCCAACCGCCAGCCATGCTCCGAATCCCAAGATGAAGGTTTTTTGGCTCATGGCATTTGTAACTCCATCAAGCTATCAGCCCGAACCCTGGCCGCAATCACCCTTTGCTCCCAAACCCAGTAGCGTGCTCATCGGACTTCGACCCTCACCGCGTTTCGGCCCGAGCGACAGCCACAAAAGCCACAGTTACGATCACGATGCTTGCCGGGTGCATGATGAAATCGCCATCAGTAGCATAGCGCCAAGAATTGTCTTAGGGATTGGTCCGGGATGATCTAGGCCGCGAGGTCAACCCAACTTCCACGGGCCGCGATATTGATGCGCCAGCAGCTTACTGGCATCAGCGTCGCCGAGAATCTCTTCCTTCCGCGCGTCCCACTTGACCTTACGCCCCGTCAGCATGGCGATAAGGCCAAGGTGACCCGGGATCGCCGAGTGATGGGCAACTTCGATGGGAGTGATCGTCGGCTTCCGCGATTTCACGCAATCGAGGAAATTGCCGAAATGATTGCGGGACTCATACAGTTTCACCTTCCGCAAATTTTCCGGCAAACTGCGGGCATCCTCCAATTCCGACCGGGATGATTCAAATGCGTTGTTGCGATCCACCCACACCCAACCCTCCGTGCCAATCCATTTCGTGCCGCTCCGAATATCGCTGTGCCCGCCCGCGATGATCATCTCAACGTCATTCGGATACTTCGCCGTGAGACGATATTTGGTGCAGGTGTTCCACACCGCGTCCTTGGCCGGAAATTCGCCCTGCCCCTCAATTTCCAACGGCCCGCTGGCATCGCAATCCAGTCCCCAGTGCGCGATATCGCAATGATGCCCGACCCAATCAAGCAACTGGCCGCCGCCGGTGTTGTAGTTCCAGCGCCAGTTCTTGTGCGAGCGCGCTTCGATATAGGGCAGTTTCTCCGCCGGGCCACACCAGAAATCGTAATCCAATTCCGCAGGTGGCGGCGTGATCGCGGTCTTGTCTTTGTTCCCAGCGAAATCGGCATGCCCGGCTGGCAAGCCAACCTCAACGCGCTGAATTTTCCCAATGAGCCCGTTCCGCACGACCTCCGCCGCGTAATGAAAATGCTTTTCCGACCGCTGCCATGAGCCCGTCTGCCAGATGCGCTGCTGCTGTTGCACCGCTTTCACCATTGCCTGCTGCTCGGCGATGGAGTGCGCCAGGGGTTTTTCCCCAAAGATGTCCTTGCCCTGCCGCGCCGCCTCAATCGCCGGCAACGCATGCCAGTGGTCAGGGGTCGCAATCATCACGGCGTCAATATCCGGCCGCGCCAGCAATTCGCGATAATCATGATACGATTTGCAGTCTTGATTCTGGTAATGCCCGTTGACCGTATTGACGGCGGCGGTGAGATGATTCTGGTCGAGATCGCAAACCGCCACCACCTGACAGGCTTTTTGGTTGAGGAAGTTTCCCATGTTGCCGCCGCCCTGCCAGCCGACCCCGATCATCCCCATAACGATGCGCTCCGAGGGCGCGGGACGTTTATCCTGCCCAAAAGCGCGACTGGTCAGAATCGTCGGCGCGGCCAGCGCTGCGAGCGCGGTGGTAGACAGGAAATCGCGCCGGGAAAAGCGAGTGGAAGCGGATTTAGATTTCATACGCATGGATTGCTTTGGAGGAGCCATCATGCGGGAAAGCCGGCGCATGGAAACATCCCCGAAAGCGGGGAGCTTGACTGATGTTGAGCGGCCGTGGGAAAACCCGCCTAGTTCCGCACTGAAGTCGGTTTCAAGGCTGCGCGCTCCCCAGTCTCGTTGAGATATCCCTCCACCGTGTAAGGCTGACCACGCAGCATCCGGGTCGCCTGTCCCACCAGCTTGAGATAGTAGTCGCTGGGCAATCCTTCGTAATCCACAAACCGCGAGAGGCCGACCGGTGGTTCGTCGGTGCACTTAAAGATTGCCGTCCCTTCGTCCACTTCATCGAACATCGCCTGATAGACCATGGTGGCACCGGCCTGCTTGGCTTGAACGAATTGCGTCCAGAGAAATTTGCCTTTCAGGCGCGGGATCTGGTTCAGCGGAAACTTCGGAAACATGTTGTGCCAACTGAACCCCGGAAACACCACGGGCAAAAATTCCTTGTTGCGCTCCCGGCACCATTGAATGTCGCGCTTCATCGTCTGTTCGGCGTAATGGACCGCTTGCTCCGGATTGATATAGCGCCCGACGGTCCACGGGCTGACGATGTCCGCTTTGAGGATCAGTTCGTGCAGCGTCGGGTCGCTGAGTGCATCTTGATCCAGCGTGCGCCAATATGCCGGCACCCCCAGCATGACTGTATTGCCGCCGTACTTTGGATCGTCTTTCAGAAACCGCACGAGCTCCAGTCCCTCTGCCAGCGTGTATTTCCGTCCGTCGCTAAAGCCCAAACCCCAGACCGTGACGACCGGTTTGCCACCATGATGCAAATAGGCGGGGTCTTTGGTGATCTGCATGCGATCCACGAGCAGCTTCCAGTCGTCCATCACGCGCCGCATCTGCCCGTTGTCCAACCCGGACAGGTCATACATCACCGCATAAGTGCGGCCATAAAGATTCGCGCCTTCCCGACAGTGATTTAACACTACATTGACCTGGCGATAGCCCTTCAGATCGTTCGGTGCATTGATGAACCGCTGCACAAACACGCCGTCGAGACCGTAATCCTGCATCCACTTGAAATGGCGCAACACCGTCTTGCGCTGAAACGAGCTGAAGACTTCCGCCTTGCGCCCATCCGCATGAACGAACGGCGTCGCGACGCGTTCCTCGGCGTCAAGCTCACTGACATCCGGCCAGAGATCAATCTTGCACGAGCCGGGCTCAAACTTTCCGCGCGAACTCCAATGCACCCAACCCCGATCCGCACCATCGCCCGGCGCCGCGAACCAGCCTTGATAGCCACTCATCACCTTACCGGTGAGCGTTTTTGGGTCCACCCCCGGATGACTGATCCCGGTAAACGGGCGCATCGTCCGCTCGATCACCGCTTGCCGATCCATCGTGTTTGGATCACCCCAATCCTCCCCCGCAGTGTTGACCTGCGGCGGCAAAACCGCCGGGGCTTTTTCCTCCGCCCAACCGGGCTGCGTCGTCAGCACCGAACCGACAAACATGGAGACCGTCGCAAAACGACTCCGCGTGATGCGTTGCCAGACCGGCACGGATGTGATTTCCCGTTTCAGTGGGTTTCCTGAGCGTGATGATTTTGGGTCGAGGAGCCAGTTGCGCCAAGCGTTCTGGGATCAAGCGTCAGACTCGAGGGCGGCAAGTCGGTCACGTTGGTGCCTAGTGTCGCATTTGGCCTGGCGGACATCGTGGCAGTAATGGTCAAGCCTTTGAGCACCTCGGCGTGCTGAAACCAGACTTTGCTTTGCTCCTGTCCGTTCAATTGCAGACGACTAATGTATTTATTATCGCGTGAGGTATGTTTCGCGGTTAATTGCAATTTCTTCCCGTTAGAGAGTTGAATTGTAACCTTCTCAAACACCGGGCTGCCCATTTCATAAACCGGCACGCCGGGAACGACTGGATAGAACCCCATCATCGAAAACACCACGAACGCCGAAAGGCCGCCGCCATCTTCGTCGCCGGGAATGCCAAGCAACGTATCCGTGAACCACGCCTCCAAAAGCTGGCGGATGCGCTTCTGGGTTTTCCACGGGGCGCCAAGGTGATTGTAAATGTAAGGCGTCGCCAGACTCGGTTCATTACCCATCGAATATTGTCCGACCATGCCGGTCGAGTCCGGGAACACGGCAAAGAACTCATACTTGGAGCGACCAAGTTCCGTGCGGAACAACGCATCCAGCTTCGCTTCCGCCGCCGCCCGCCCACCCATCAGCTCGGTCAAACCGCGGAAGTCATGCTGCACATCCCAGTTGTAGGTGTAAGCGTTATTCTCCGTGGTATAGGCGCGCCCTCCCATCCCGCCCGAAAATTTCGGATCAAACGGTTCAATCCATTTTCCCGTAACATCCTTCGGCCACATGAAGCCTTGATCCGCGTGATACAAATTCTTGTAGTTCGCCGCGCGTTTAAGGAAGAGATCACGGTCCGCATCTTGGCCCAAAGCGCGAGCCAGTTGAGCGAGACACCAATCGTCATAACTATTCTCCAATGTGACAGCGACCGACTGCCGCCGCTCGAACGAATGCACTTCGGCAACCGCTTCTGACTCGTCCGGCCGCAACGCCGGCAGATAGCCGTGTTCGTTGTAAAAATCGTCCACCGAAGTCTTCGGACCATTCCGCCACGGCAACAATGTTCCTTCCAAGGAATTTTTGCGCACACCCGCGTAAGCTTTGGCGAGGTCGAAGCTCTGCACACCTTTGAACCACGCATCCGCCAGCCACGCGGCAACATGGTTACCAGTCATGCACGCGTGATCGCCCCACAACACGGCGAAGGACGGCATCCAGCCCGATTGTTCATACATGCGCACGTAGGATTGAATCTTGTCCGCCTGCCTCTCGGGCTGGAGCAAGGTTTGCAATGGTTCGAGGGCGCGATAGGTGTCCCAGATCCAGTTGTCCACATAGAACGGGCGCGCATCCTGATGCACTTGGTGATCGAAGGCACTGTAGTATTGACCGTCCTCGGAAATGTTTACCATCCGCTCGTAGCAGCGATACAATGCGGTATAAAAAACCCGGCGTTGTGCCGGCGTACCGCCTTCGACTTGAATCTGCCCCAGCGTGCGATTCCAAGTGTCGCGCGCCCGGGATTTTACCTTCTCAAAATCCCAGCCCGTGATTTCCTTCCGTAAATTTTTTTGCGCTTGCGCGATACTGATGAATGAAATGCCATAGCGAAACTCCAACACTGATGTCGGATTCTTGGCCGTGATCGTCAGCCGGGTCTTGTCACCAGCAACATTGCGGGCGAGGCTGACCGGCGCACTGAATTCACCATAGAAATACGCCTGCATCCCGTTGAATTTCTCTACGCCGGAGACCGCCCCCCCTTCCGCCACGGTCAAATCGCCGCCTTGGCGGTTGGCCAGCAGCACCACCGGGCTGCCAGACGGAAATTTGAATCGGAAATAGCCGCAGCGTTCCGTTGGCGTAAACTCAATCTGGATCAACGAATCATCTAACCGCGCCGCATAATAGTAAGGAGTGAGCTTTTCCTGATCGAAGGCGACTCGTTGCTGCCAAGCGTCAGCGCCAGGAGTCCCTGCGTGCGGCATCAGCCAGAATAACTCCCCCAGCCGATGGGAAATGATCGTCAGAGGGAACGATTGGATCTGGTCATCGAGTCCGTCGCGGCGCACCGGATAAACTCGCACCATGCTGTTGGGCAAAGACACGGTTGGCTTGGTTGGTTCGAGCAAATGCCCGACACTGCCAATGGACGGATCTACCCACTCTACCTGCGCATGACCGCTCTGCCCCCAGAGCGCCAGCGTCATCACCCCTACCCCAAAAAATCGGCTCGCCTTCCACCGCACTCTTGAATGCTGTTTTGTCTGAATCAATTCCTTCATGAGAGTTTTATTTCCGGATGGTGGATCGTTCCCGCAACCATTTTAAGTCGCGCCCACCGTCCGCCGGGGCCACGCCCGTGGCTGTCACCCGGCGCCCCAAGATCGCCGTATCCTTCCATTTCTTAATCTCGGCATGGCCATCCGCGAAGGAAATGCCGTTGGCGTCGTTGTGATAAGTGGCAGGCACATCCGTCCAGTCGCTAGCCAAAAGTTGCAAGAGAAAGAAACCGTCATTGATCGTGCCCGGATTCTCATCCAGCAGAACAAAAATCTCCGATGGTTTCTGAATCGTGGAATGCTTCCGGAATATGGTCCCCTGATCGACATTCCCGATGGAGGTCGAAGAAGTGTTCATCCAGGCGTTCATCCCAACACTGCGCACACGCGGAGAACCACTCCCGCCGTAAGGATACTTCGTCCCCCCTGCGCCGATGAGGTGTCCGCCGGACAGCGATAAACCGCGACGTTGTTCACATAAGGATACAACAGCGAATCCATGATGAGGGTTTTGTTCGTCCACCCCGGTTGCGCGTCCATGCTGCCCATGCACCATTGATTGCGGGAGCCATAATTCTTGGAGGCAAATTCATTGTTCACCAGCGGATTGTCCGTGCAAGGGACGATATTATCGTCGGCATCCCCGGCATACATTCCCCACCCCAGCGTCAACTGCTTGAGGTTGTTGACGCAGGCAATGCCTTGCGCCTTGGCCTTGGCTTTGGCCAGTGCGGGCAGGAGCATCGCCGCCAAAATAGCGATAATGGCAATGACCACCAGCAACTCAATCAGGGTGAAACCAGCTTGCCGTGATGGCTTCAAATCGTCGGACGTGTTGGACATGGAATGAACGTAATTTTCAAGCGACTCTCCCGGTATCCCCGAAAGCGGGGAGCATGGGTCAAGGGTGCATTAGCCGGAAGAACACACTCTCCTGTGCTGGGTCCACAATCCGAATAATCCGATTGGTATCGCTCGACTCAGACGAGGTGATCCAGTTCGATCCGATTCCGATCCCGTTGGAATTGGTCTGAGCTTGCAACAACCAACCGGTGTGGGACTGCGGCCAGCTCAATTCAAGCCGGCTGCCGCTAACAGTCGCCGTTAATTGCGGGGCTGCACCAGCAACCGGTTGCACCCGCACCGGCGCGGCATTCGCGCTCTCCCCCGATTCATTCACCGCCGCCACCGTGAAGTAAGAAACGTTGCCATTGACCAACCCGGACGCGACCAACTCCAAGGCGGGCGTGTTCGTTACGAGCGTTGTGGTACGGCCCCGCCTGAGCTGGAGCGGATTTCAAATTGTAGCCAGTCGCGCTAGGAACAGGATTCCAAGCCAGCGTTGCCACCCCATCGCCAATCGCCGCCACCAAATTGCTCGGCGCCAGCGGAGGCAATCCAGCCGTTCCGAACACATTCAATTCGTGAACGCTCCACCACAAACCAGACACTGCTCCCGTTTGAGTTATGCGCACATAGCGCGCCGCCTGCTTGGTAAACGTGATGAACGTCAACGTCGCTCCGACCCCGGTGGCGACCGGCCCACTCCAGTTCACACCATCCAGTGAAAGATTCACCCGATAACCGCGCGGGTAATCGCTCGGCGATCCGCTCGCATCGAGCAGCAGCTTGCTGATCGTGTTGGTCCCAGCCATGTCCACCTGCAACCACTGACCGTTGACCTGCGATGCGCCGGTGGCCCAACGCGTATTGGCTTTACCATCAATCGCGTTCCCGACCGGATCACCCGGCCCAGAGGAGGACGCCGTCACCACCCAGTTGCGCCGGTCCAATGCACCAGGTACCACCGTAACCTGAGCCGAGTTCGTACTCTCGCCTGCAGGATTGAATGCCGAGACGACATAGTAATAAGTGAGCGCACTTGGTCACCGTTGCATCCACATAACTGAGCGCAAGATTCGTCGTAATTAGCACGTAAGGCCCGCCGTCCATCGAACTGCGTTTGAGGAAATACCCGGTCGCCCCCACCGCCCCGGCCCAGGTCAACGCCACGCGGCTGTCGCCCGGCACCGCGCGCAAACCGCCTGGGGTCGCAGGCGCAACCCCGGCCACAAATTCCGCCGTAAAATGCTGCCCAGCATTGAACGCGGTCGCGTTGGCGATCAAGGCATTCGTCGCACCCAGAAACCCAATGAACTTGCCGTTGATTTCCGCCCGCAAGCTGAGTTGGCCGAGATCCGTTTGGAACTGCGAAAACGTTTCCCACGCGCCCAACCCGGTGCGATTGGCCACCAGCGCCGCCGCGCCTGTATTCTCCGCGCAAACCAAAGTGTTGCTGCCCACACTGCGAAAACCCACGCGCCCCCCGCCCGCGTCGAGAATTTCAAACTGCCCCGCCGCCGTGATCGCGTTTTGATTCACCAACAACACGCCGCCAGCCGCGGGGCTGACGCCGACATATTTACCGTTGCTGACCGACTTCAACGCATAGGTGTTCCCAACAACGAGCTGTTGCGAAAGGATCGGCGGTTCACTGAAGAAGCCGAAGTGCTGCACATTGAACAAGCGGCCATCACCTCCGCTGAATCCGAGGCAAACATTTCGCACGCCACTTGTATTGGTAATCGCGGCATAAACATTCACGTAGGATTGCCAGCCGCCGGTCGGCGGCACTACCCCAACACCGATAACGGGACCAAAGGCGTGGTCCAGGCGAATCTCCATGACCCCGCCCAAGCCGCCACTCGCAACACGCGCGACAAACAGATCTTTGCCGCCCAAGTCAACGTTCGAGTAAACCGCCCCATCCCCGGATTCAAGTTGGCCGAGCGCCTGACCGCCTTCGCCGCAAGCTTCCACCACCGCACCGGACGAACTGCTGAAATTCACCGCCGCCAGCGGCTGAATCAGCGCGTAGGTGCTGCTGTTGTTGCTGATCGTGGCAAAGCCGGGATTAAGCCCTGTGAACGAGTTCGAATAGACGATCGCATTGCCAAGGCCGGGACGCAGCGCATACATCCCCACCACGATGCCTTCGCGTCCCGGATTGATGATGGTGTTGTGCTGGAAAACGATATTGGAACTCGTGGATAAACCCACGGCAGCAAATACGGAATCCACAATTGTGTTCGACGCACAATACGCATTGACGACAGAACCGACGCCCTGCCCGTCGCCGTCGTTGCCAATCATCATCGCCTGCTGCTGTTGTTGAAAACCGTTCCCGCCCGAACGCACGATCACATTGCCCACCACCGTCGCCGAAAGCAGATCCGAGCCGTTGACGCCAAACTTGCCAACGCCTAGGCCGATGTATCGTGCCGTGTCGCTGGTGTAATTGTCCTTCACCAAATGCCCACGGCCGCCGTAGATCGCCAGCCCCTTACCACCCCACGCACCAATGGTCGTGTTGTTGATAAACGTCGTATTCTGCATCGGGAGGTAATAGGTGTAAACGCCATTGATTTCATTGTAGTTGACGGAATTGATCGCCATCGCATCGTCGCCGGTGCCACGCACAAAGTTATTTGAGGCGGTAAGAAAATTCCCAACGCTCCCGCTCGCCGCGACGTTGTTCAAGTTGCAACCATCCGCCCAGATGCTGATGAGCCGGCAATTCCGGACCATCCCGCCAACACCGGACGCCCAGAAGCCGGACATGGTATGCTGCGTCCAAATACCCTCCGCGAGCCAATAGTTGCCGGTGATGTCCATCGAACCCCCACAGCCATCCACCACCGCACGGCTCGGGGCATTCGCGTCCACGGCAAAATTCCGCACCGTACAGGAGGTCATCGTGAACACCGCCCCCAGCGGCGAGTCATTCGGCAACGGCACGTCACGATAAATGGTGCTGTACCACATGCCCGCGCCTTCGATGGCAATGCCCGTCGCGTTGAGGCCGGACTTGGTTTTCAAATAGAACGTGCCGGGCGGAATCCAAACCGATTTGCCTTGGGACTGCGCAGCGTTGAAGCAACTCTGAATGGCCGTGGTGCTATCGAAGTTCGGGTTGTTCGCCACCGCGCCGTACGAGAGGATGGAAAGTGAATTGGCAGGCTGATTGAGCGGCGCGGGCGGAGTTTCCAGATCGATCACGTCAATGTAGTAGAAGGCCGCATTATTCGTGCTGCCCTGACGCAATTGAATCGTGCTGCCGGGTGCAACCGGAGCGCCAACGATGAACGTGTGCCGATCATCAAAGAAAACGCGTGGGTTGCCGGTCGCGGGATTTTGCTCATTACCACCGTAGCTGCCCGGCCCTTCATAAAGCCAGGTCTGCCGCGACGTGAGATTCAAGGCCTGACGAAATATCCCATCCACATACAAATCGAGCGTCGCGTCCAAGCCACCACCCGCCGGCGCATCAGGAATACAAAAGCGCAGATTCACAAACGTGACGGCCTGTCCGGTAGTGTTGGTCCATTCCACGAATTCACCCGGGGCATTTAGTTCGACAAACGCATGACCGGACGCCTCAAGTTCTGCGCTGGAAAATTCCGTTGTGGGCGCGTTGGTGAGATACCGTAGCGCCGCTCCGCCCCCCAACCGACCGTGCTCGCCTTCGTAGCAGGTGAACGGCGTCACCGCCCCGACTGTCGCCCAGACCACGTTCCCGCCCCCCAACCAAAAACAGCCCGCCACCATCAAGAAAATCTGCCAACGGCTCAGCCGCCAAAAACATATCCGGGCTGAACAACACGCGTTCGAAATACAACTCTGCTTCATATTGCTTCCTTAAAAACCTATTCGTGGCCCACATCAAAAACAGAAAATGGCCCGGCTTACCGCCGAGCCATTTACCGAATGGCTGCGAATGAAAACATTCTGCAGCCCGGCCTGGCAGTCACCCACATGACCGCCAGGCCATCCACAACCCGTCCCCATTAAGGTTGCGAAATCACCGCCCGATAGAAGCGGCTGCCCCCAGCGCTGTTATCATTCACGGTCAACACCGTGTTGTTGCCAGTCAGGACGCCGCCAACATTCGTCCAAGTCGGATCGCTCAAGCTATTCTTGAATTGGATCTGATAGCTGAAGCCGGTCTGGCCCGGAAGTGAGATGGCGTTGTTGCTACCAGTGCGGACGATCTTGAGCGGCGTCGGGGCCAAGACGGGCACGAGCATCATGAAGTTGACGTTCGCACCAGGAGTGGCCACCGGCCGGCCAAGGCGCAGGGTGTTCGGGAAACCATCAATCACGACAACCGCCGGCTGATTGTTGGCGTCCTTCAACTGCGACCAACCAAAACTGCCCCAACCATTGTTAGCGATCGCGAAGTTTCCGACCGACGTGGTCGTCTGGGTCGTCGTACCCACGCCGCTGGTAACCTTGTCGAGCGTCGCGGTCGTCGTCGAACCATTGCCCGTCGCCGCACGAATCCAGACTTGATACGTGCCGAGCGCATAGTTGCGGGTGTAGTTCGCCCACTCGCCGTTCTCGAAGAAGCCAAGGTTGTAATCCGTGAAGCCCGTGAATTGGGCGCGGGGCAAATCGGTGATCGTGTCGTTGCCCGGCACAGTGCGATAGGAACTGCCCCCACCAACGGCGACGTCGTGATAATCCACTTCGGCCACCGGCGCCAAACCTTGATAGCCGTTGACCTGCGGATCGGCAACGAACTGGCCACCACTGTGATCGTAATCTTCCGCTTCGAGTTGATAGTAAGAAGCCTTGAACGTATCGAAGGTAAGCGTGGTCGTTTTGGTCGCCCCGTTGTTTGCGACCACGGTGATGGTCACAACGTGCGTGGTGTTCACCGCGAGATTGGGGTAGGTCACATTCCAACTGGTGGACGAACCGCTAAACGTCAGGCCCGTGACATTCACGCCATCCACGTTCACCGTGATGTTGCCAGTGTTGATGCCGGCGCTGGAGCTGGCGCGGAAGCGCAGCGTATTCGTGTATTGGAACGGCGCTGTGCCATCAGGTGAAATTTGATCAATCACCGGCAGGCTCGTATCCGCCGGGAAGAACGCGTAGAAGTTCGGGTTGTAACCACCCCCGGCCGTGATGCGGAAGGTCTTCACCGCACCGCCGGAAACCTGCACGAGATTGCCACCAGTATCTTTCAATGGCGCCCAAGTGTAAGTTTGCCAGCCGCCGGTTTGCGGGATGGTAAACGTGCCGAGATTGGTTGTGGTCTGCGTCGGCGTACCGACACCGCTAGTCACTTGTGCAAAGGTCGCGCTGCCATTGCCGCCAGTGCCGTTGCCGGCACGAATAAAGACGTTGTAGGTGCCCGCTGGGTAGGTGCGGGTATAATTCGCCCAGAAGCCGCCATCGTTCCATCCCAGATTGTAGTCGCTCAAGCCCGTACCGGCGTAAGCATCACGCTGTTTGTCGCCAGTGTTTTCGTTGTTGTAACCATCCCGGTAGGGACCAGTCGGGCCGCCGTTTTGCGTCCCAACTGGATTGTGGTGCGCATCCACGCCATCCACGCCCGCCGCACCAACATAGGCATTGGTCTGCGGATTGTCGTGGAACTGCCCATTGTTGTAATCGAAATCCTCCGCTTCAAACGTATAACTTGGATTGAGCGTGTTGAAGTTCATCGTCGCACTGGCGCTGTTGTCGCCCTGATCCGTCACATTGATCACCGCACGATAGAACATGATGTTCGTCTGCAACGGCACCAACACGATGCGATCGTTCGCCGGGCCACTGATGACTAGGCCGTTCGCCACGGTGTAATTCGTAGTGGCTGCATTGCCCAACAGATTGGTCGCATACAGATTCACCGAGATACCCGCAGTGGCGATGCCCGCAGCGGAACTGGCAACGAAGCTCATTGTGTTGGTTGGCTGGAACAACCGTGCGCCATCCGGCCGGATATCGTGAATTGTCGGGAGATTTGTGTTCGCGAGGAAGAACGCGTAGTAGTTCATGTTGTAACCGTCCACCGTGGTCATGCGCAGCGTTTGCTCCCCACTCAAGGTCACTTTTTGCAAAGCGCCTCCGCCATCCGTCAGCGGCGTCCACTGGTAAGATTGCCAGTTGCCCGTGGAGGGAATAACGAACGTGCCGACCTGGCTGGTCGTCTGATTCGGCTGCGTCGGATCACTGGTCACAAACGACAACGTCTCGCTGCCGTTGCCACCGTTGCCCCGCGCGGCCCGGATAAAGACATTGTAAACGCCCGCCGGGAACACGCGGGTGTAGTTCGCCCACTCGCCGCCGTCCGTCCAGCCGACGTTGTAATCCTGCCAGCCCGCATCAATGTAGGCCTGCCGCGGTTTGTCGCCGGTACCTTCAGTGTTGAGACCGCTGTTGCGATACGCAATCTGCCCGTTGCCGATGTTGATAGAGTGCGCATCTACGCCATCCGTGCCATCGAATCCGGCATAACTGCCCGGCACGGGATTCAACACGTATTGACCACTGCTATGATTGAAATCCTCCGCCTCAATGGTGAACTCCGGATGGAGCGTATCGAAGGCCACCGTGTTGGTGGCGGAAGCACCATTGGCGTCCGTCACGATGATGACCGCGGTGTAGCTCAAAATGTTGGTCTTGAGCGGCGCCAACACGCTGCGTTCAGCCGTAGGACCAGAAATCGCCAAGCCGTTGGCACTCGTCAAATTGGTGACCTGCGTTTGCCCAAGCAGGTTGAGCGAAGTCAGCGTGACGGAAATACCGGTCGGATCAATCGCCGGGCCGGCCGAAGTTGCGCCGAAGCCCAGTTGGTTGGTGGCTTGGAGCTGCACGGCGCCATTGGGATAAACGTCGTGGATGACAGGTTGGGCCTGGAGTGAATTGACGGCTGCCAACGCGCCCACCAAAAGGGTGGCGTGCAGCAACGGAATAATCTTGGGTGTTTTCATGACTGGGTTAGGTGGTGCAGTTCGGCCTCCGCCGGAATGCGGCGCGGGTTGGACTGTCACATGTTTCTTTTAGCGTATTGCAGTTGTTGGTTTGGGGAACTCGCGATGACAATACGCGAGGCGCTGAGTTTTAAAGTATCCCCGAAAGCGGGGAGGATGTGATCACCAGACAAATAGCGCTCCCCCCAAAGGCCGCCGTAGACGACTGGGCTGGGCCGATCCCCCCACTTTCGGGATAGTTTCAACCGCTGCTTGGTGAAAACATCCGCTTCCGGCCTCGGCCAAAAAAACGAACGTATGTTAAATCACAACAATGGATCTGAAATCGGGCGACGTCTAAGTTTTGTTTTCAGTGTGGGTGTGGCCGCGACTTTGGTCGCGAACTGCCTCGGAGCGAATCCTTTTATCACCAGCATTTACACTGCAGACCCAGCAGCCCACGTCTGGAATGACGGACGGCTTTATGTGTATCCCTCGCGAGATATGGACCCAGGTGCTGTTCGGATTCATCGTGTTTCCCTATTAACCTT
>JASGKY010000004.1:0-21802 GCA_049840435.1 Verrucomicrobiota bacterium
CCACTCTTGCTGCCATGCTGATCCACGTCCCCGAGCCCGCCAGCTACGCCCTCGTGCTGGCCGCGCTGGAGGCGGCCTGTTCGCGCGCCGCCGCAAGGCCTGAGCGACCTCGCGTCCGTTTGAATCGCCCGCCTCGGCGGGCCGTTTTCTTTGGTATTCGGGCCGAGCGCCTGGCCGCCCCGAGCCGGCCCGCCATGGATCGGGCAAAAGCGGACGCTGCCCAGCTTCCCGTATCCTACGAGGCGAGCAAATTCGTTTCGCGTTGCTCGGCTGCTGCTGCTGCAAACCTGGAACGCCACCTTGGCGAGCTTTGCCTTGATCCCGCCACGGCATTGGTGGACGGATCGCCCTGGTATTTCCCGGCTCTGATTTCCACCTTGCGCGAGTATCAAACCGAATGGATCGAGCAACGCCGCGCCGCCGTTGTGGTGACTGCCATTGGCCAGCAAGTTTATGATGCGCTCGAGTACGCCCGCGAAACGCGGCGCATGGTGTTGATTGATGGCAATGCCAGGATCGGTAAGACGTTCGCCGTGAAAGCTTGGTGCGAACAGAATCCCGGCCGGGCGCGCTACGTCCAAGTGCCGTCCACCAATGATGAGCTTGGATTCTTCCGCGCCATTGCCAGCGCGTTGGGCATGTCGTGCGGTGGAAGCTGGAAAGCTGTCCAGTTGCGCAGTCGCATTGAGGACGTTTTGCAGACGGGGCAAATCACGCTGGTTTTCGATGAGGCACACTACGCCTTCCCGAGCAGCAGTTGCCGCACAACCATTCCAGGGCGCATCAATTGGATCATGACGGCGCTCATCAATTACGGTGTGGGCGTCGCACTGGTGACAACGCCGCAGTTCATCAAAACGCAGAAGGTGATTGAGCAGCGCACAAGCTGGACCTCCGAACAACTTACCGGGCGCATCGGCCATTATGAGAAGCTTGCCGACACCCTCAGCGATGCCGATCTGAAAGCCGTCGCGAAGTCGTTGCTGCCAACGGGCGATGCCCGGTGCATTGAGGCGTTGGTGTTGTACGCAAAGTCCTCGGCGAAGTATCTGGCGGGCATCGAGACGGCAGTAGCGCGGGCGAAGTTCATTGCGAGCCGCAATCAGCGCGCACAAGTCACCTTTGCCGACGTGAAGCAAACGATCGAGAACGTGATTCCCTCTGACCGTGCTCTGGCTGATGCGCTCAATGTGTCTGCCACACCGCGCCGTGGACGTGCTGCAAATGCGTCTGCACGCCCATTGCAACCGCAATTCAGCGCCCCCGCAAAACCACCGCAGCCGGTGGCTACACTTCGCCAAACTACGCCCGGCGAAACCAACCGGCTCGCCGGTCTGGAGACTGCGCCAGGCTGATAACTTTGGCGGGCTTGTTCAGCCGCCACTCATCCAAAATCCGCTAACGCCCCACTGGTTTTTATTTTTACCGGTGAATGGGCGAACAAAGCTATAAACCTCGGCTTTGGCTATTCAGTTGGCAAAAACGAACATTTGCACGGCTGCCGTACATTAGCGGGTTTTAATCCTCGGGCAGGGGGCTGGCCGGTTGTCGGGCTGCCGCCATCCGGCCTTGGTAGAAATCATCGAAGAGCGCGTAGGCTTCCGGGTCGTATTTTTTCAAACCATCCGGGCCAGAGTCGGGTTTCGGGGCGACCATGTTCATGTCTCCGTGCGTGCCGAAATACCACATGCTCAGCTCTGAAAAGAATTCATCCGCGTTGACAGCGGCATAGCCTTTCACCCAAAGCCCCTTTTTGATGGAGCGCTCGTATTGCTGGTCGAATTTCGTGCGGGCTTCCTGGCTCATCGCTTGGTTGCGGATGGCGTGGGTGAATTCATGCACACAAATGTCGCGCCCGTGATATTTGTCCTTTTCCAGCTTCAGCAGATTTTCCTCGCCGCAGGAAACGAGTCGCCCCCCCATACCGCGGGTGCGTTGGTCGCGCGTCAGGCCGTTGTACTCGGCCAGCGGTTTGCCTTTGTCGTGCCGCCACTCCGGCAGGTCGGTGGTGACCTGATCTTTGCCGATGATGTGCAAGGCAACTTTGGCCGATACGAGGTTCGAGGCGATGACCGGGAGATGCTGGAGCATCATGGCCAGTCGCTCTCGGGCGACGTAGATCGCTTCGTCGGAAACAACCTGATGCGCCTTAATCGGGATGCCTTGATAATCGAGTTCCTTGGAGAAGAAATCTTTTTCGGGCGGCGTGAGTTGGGTGATTTGCGGTTTGGTGGCGTTGGTGCTTTGAGCTGGGGCGTTGGTGGGAGCGGTAGCCCATACAACCAAGCCAAGCCCCGCTAGCAGTCTCAAATTCATAGGTGTGTGTTTACTCGCTCCGCTGCGGAAATTGTCCGGCAATCGCCGCTGGTTTTCCAGTCTGATTGCGGTTTCGAAATCACCGCTGGGACAAGGACACTTGCCGTCGGGGTTTGACTGCAGGACTCGCGTGACCATTCTGGCCGTTGCGGGCGGCGGGTCGGGCATTCATTAGTTCCTCAATCTCGTCGGCTTCGATTGGGATGTCGGCCATGAGATCAATCTGGCCATCCTTGGTGATGAAGATGTTGTTTTCCAACCGCACGGCGAAGCCCTCCTCGCGGATATAGATCGCGGGCTCAACCGTCATGACCCAGCCGGCTTCGATGGGATTAGTGGTGATGCCCACGTCGTGCACATCCAGTCCGATGGGATGGCCCACGCCATGCATGAGATATTTCTTGAAGGCTGGCTTGTCCGGGTCCTGCCGCTGGATTTGTCGTGTCGACAGCAATCCCAGATTAACCAGTTCCCGTTCGGTCATTTGTTCGGCTTCCTTTTGCCAGTCTTTGAGCTTTTTGCCGGGGACAAGGCCGGTGATGCTTTGGCGTAGGACGTTGAGCACCGCATTGTAAACCTGTTTCTGCCGCCGGGTGAACCGGCCGTTGATCGGGATCGTGCGGGTCATGTCCGAGTTGTAATTTGCGTAACTTGCCCCGACATCTAACAGCAACAGATCGCCATCGCGACAGACCTGAGCGTTGGAGAGATAGTGCAGGCAACAGGCATTTAGTCCGCCACCGATGATGGGCTGATAGGCGTGGCGACCACCGTGACGGACGAATTCATGCGTGAACTCGGCCTCCACTTGATATTCGGTACACGCCGGGCTGGGTGAATTGCAGCACCCGCTCGAAACCGCGTTTTGTCAGATCGCACGCTTTGCGGATGAGTTTGATTTCCGTTTCGGATTTGATGGCGCGCAGGCGATGCATCAGTTGGGCGAGCCGGCGGTAGTTGTGCAACGGATACTTCCGCATGGTGTCAGCCACGAAGCGGGCTTCGCGGCTTTCGACATCGATTACGGCCCGCTTGTGTTCGTTGGTGTTCAAAAGGCGTGATCGCACTCGCAGATCAGCCGATGGAACAGCCGGGGAAATTCGGAGAGCCAGTGGATATTCGCAATGCCCGTCAGTTGGCGCGCTTCCGCCTTGGTGAGTTTGTGGCCGTCCCACAATTCCAATTCCGCCGTTGGTTCGCGTAGGAACAGGAGTTCACGATGCTTTTCGTCATCCGCATCGGGATAGATGACCAGGATGGACTGTTCCTGTTCGACGCCGGTCAAGTAGAACAGGTCCGAATTGACGATGGTGGCCTGCGTGCCGTCCGCGTTGGTGGGGCAGACATCGTTCGCGTTGATGACGGCGAGCGCGTTGGTGGGGAGCAGGCTGGCCAATCGCTGACGGTTTGTGACGAACAACTCCGGCGTGATCGCATCGTAGCGCATGTAAAATTCCAATGGTTGCCCGGCGGGCCGGGAAGGTTGTCGTTTCAGCGAACCCCAGCGAGGTGTTAACGCGGTTTGCCGAATGGACCACCAATCATGGCAAAATCATAAATCGGATCGTTCGCCCCGCCCATGAATGGAATGCACAGCTACCTATTCCATATCCCCACGGCTGGTTGCGGAACGGCGGTTCACCCCTAAGATGGCTGGCATCAATCAGCCCTGTACCACGCGTCTGCTTAATTATTGTGATGCAAATCCGAGCCGAACTTCAGCCCGGCGATTTGACTGCGCCGCGGCCACATTCTCATCGCCACCGCTTTGGCTATCCACTAGATTTCTCGCCCGTGACTGAATCCCAAGTCGAATTAGTGGATGTGACGGTGCACAGTCCGCACACACGCATGCGCGGAGTGCAAGCCACCCACGTCGATCCCCGGCCTTGGATCGAAGGCTTTCCTGTCTGTCAGACCTTGAATCAATACCAGATGATTCATCTCGGCATCGAGGAAACCCAGTCACCTACACGCATTGTTCGCACCAAGCAAACCACCACGTATTTTCTTGCCTGCATTGGCGGGCAGGGGCGCGTGTTGATTGACGGTAGCTGGCGCATCTGCAAGGAAGGTTACGCCTGTCTGTTGCCCGCGCACACGTTGAATGCTTTTGAAGCGCTGCCCAAATCGCGCTGGGAATTTTGCTGGGTTTGCTACAAACGTCCGGCGGAACAACGGCCCATCGCTAATGCAACCACGCCGGTGCTGGCACGCTATGACCCGTTGCCGTTGCGATCGGCCATCCTCGGTTTGATGTATGAGTGCAACGGCCCGGCGCAGGCGACGTTGATTCAAGAATGGACGGATTTGATCCACGCTTACGTGCTGCGCTTTGCCGAGCCGTCCGATCAACCGGATCAACTCAAAATGCTCTGGGAACGCGTGGCTGGAAATTTGGCGGATGCCTGGACGCTCAGCCGGTTGGCGCGCGAGGCGGGTTACAGTAACGAACACTTGCGGCGCTTGTGTCGCCGGCAATTGGGCCGCAGTCCGATGCACCAGGTTACGTATCTCCGGATGCGCCGCGCGTCCGAACTGCTGGCCTCCACCGAGCAGACCATCGAATCCATCTCGCACGAAGTCGGCTATCAGAATCCGTTCGTCTTCTCGAACGCCTTCACCAAGTGGATCGGCTGGCGACCCTCGGAATACCGGCGGAAGAAGACGGCCACGGCTAGGTAAAATTCACCCGATTGGAGGGGTGGTCAGCGCGAGGTGTTTCGCGGATGCTGTGGCGAGCTTGGCGTTTTCAGCAAACCTGTTTTCCTGAACAGCATCATGATGATGTTTGATAGCTCCCTGTGTGTTTGTGACATGGGCGTTGGTGGTGGAAAAATCTTAGACTCAGCTTGGTGTGAGGAAAACCCTGTCATCGTTCTGCTCATAAATCTGTGATGAAAAAACTTCCCGTCGTTTCCTGCCTGGCTTGGAGTTGCCTGCTGTTGTGGGCCATCAACTCTTTTGCCCAACCCCAAACCAACCGCAACACCCGCGTTTATCGTGACAAGGTCGAGCCACACTGGTTCGCTGACAATCAACGCTTCTGGTATCGCAACGATCTGCGTGGTGGCGCGCGCGAATTCATCGTGGTGGATGTCGCGCAAGGCAAGCGGCAGCCGGCGTTCGATCACGCTTCTGTTGCCAAACAACTCGGCAAAGAGGTGGAGGCAACGAAGCTTCCGATTAACGAAATCAAGTTTAGCGCGGATGGCGCGACCGTAAAGTTGCTAGGCAACGGCACGAACTGGGTTTGGAATCTCAAGGCTGGCAAGATTGAAACACCCGGCGCTTCGGGGGTGTCGGTGGAAACCGATGGTAACCGTTTGCGCGCCGAGTTGCGTCCGCGTCCTTCGGCTCGCACCGGTGATGAGACGCAGATCACTTTTATCAATGAGTTGAGCGAGACGGTCGAAGTGTTCTGGCTGGATGATTCGGGCGAGCGCCAGAGTTACGGCACGGTCAACGTCGGGGCTCGCAAAGAGCAACACACCTACAGTGGTCACGTCTGGCTGGTGGCGAATCAGAAGGGTGAGACGCTGGGCGTTTTTGAAGCAACGGATACGGCTGGACTTGCGGTGCTGGACGGAGCCAGGCCAGCTCCACGCGAAGAACGTCGGCGGCGACGCAGTGCCGAGGGTGATTCCGAGCATCGCGATAATCCCAGCGAAGCCCCGTCGCCCGACGGTAAGTGGGTTGCTTTCGTGAAAGACCAAAATGTTTTCCTCCGCGCGAGCGGTGGTGATGCCGAGCCGTTCCAGCTCAGCACGGATGGTAAAGCGGACAATGCTTACAGCCGCGTGAGTTGGTCGCCGGATTCGCAAAAGGTGATCGCGTGGCGCGTTGAGTCGGGCGACCGCAAGGAGGTGCATTTGATCCGCTCGTCACCCAAGGGTGGTGGTCGCGCGACACTGGAAAGTCGCCCATACGCTTTGCCGGGAGACAAGTTGCCACGCTACGAACTAAATCTGTTCGATGTCGCCACACGCAACCAGACCAAGCCGGAAGTAGATCGTTTTGAGCATGAATGGTTGTCGCCGGAAATTCATTGGTGGCCGGATACGAGCCGGTTTGCTTACACGCAGGACGATCGCGGGCATCAGCGGTATCGCGTGATCGAAGTGGACACGAAGGACGGCAGCGTGCGGAATCTGATTGATGAGCAGTCCAAGACTTTCATTTGGACGACGCACACGGAAGGGCCGGAGCGGTTGGGCTTCAAGATCGTCACGTGGCTCGACAAATCGCAGGAGATCATTCACATGTCCGAGCAGGACGGCTGGCGGCACATGTATCTAGTAGATGCGAAGACCGGCAAATTGAAGAACCAGATCACGAAAGGCGAATGGGTTGTGCGCGGTATTGATCGCGTGGACGAGGAGAAGCGCCAGATCTGGTTCAAGGCTAGCGGCAAGAATGCTGGACAAGACCCGTATTTGATTCACTTTTACCGCATCAACTTTGATGGCAGCGGGCTGATCGCTCTGACTGAAGGCGACGGCAACCATTCTGTCGCTTATTCACCGGACGAAAAATATCTCGTGGATACTTACTCGCGCGTGGATTTGCCGCCGGTGACGGAGTTGCGTCGCGTGTCAGATGGTAAACTGGTTTGTGCGCTGGAGACGGCGGACATTTCCGAACTGAAGGAAAGCGGCTGGCAGATGCCGGAAGTGGTTTCCGCCAAAGGCCGCGATGGTAAAACGGACATCTGGGGCATTCTCTATCGCCCGGCAAAGATCAAGGCCGGCCAAAAATTGCCGATCATCGAGGACGTTTACGCCGGGCCGCAGGATTCCTTCGTGCCGAAGTCGTTTAGTCCCGGTAATCGCTACAAGGCGTTCAACGACCTCGGTTTTGCGGTTGTGAAGATTGACGGCATGGGCACGGCGAATCGCTCGAAGGCGTTTCACGATGTTTGTTTTAAGAATCTCAAGGACGGCGGTTTCCCGGACCGCATCGCGTGGATGACGGCTGCGGCGAAAAAGTATCCGAGCTTGGACATCACACGCGTTGGCGTTTACGGGACATCAGCCGGCGGACAAAATGCAGCTGCAGCGGTGCTGTTCTATCCTGAGTTTTACAAGGCGGCGGCGGCAAACTGTGGCTGTCATGACAACCGCATGGACAAGGCTTCGTGGAATGAGCAGTGGATGGGTTATATGCCCGTGGAAAAAATCTACGAAAACACTCCCGAGAACTGGTATGCCCGTTGTTCCAACATCGAGAACGCGGACAAACTCCAAGGGAATCTCTTCCTCGTTGTCGGTGAAATTGATTCCAATGTGCCGCCCGAAACCACGCTGCGGTTGGCGGACGCGCTCATCCAGGCGAAGAAGGATTTTGATTTTCTGGTCGTGCCGAACGGCGGTCACGGCGCGGGCGGCGCGTATTATCAACGTCGCCTCCAGGATTTTTTTACCCGGCATCTGATGGGCATCGAGCCGCCGAACCGAAACGCGGACAAGCTGGAAGTGCCCGCTGGAAGTTGAGTCTGATGTTTCGAGACTGGAAAATGGCCCAATATTCCCTGACTCTTTTGAGAACTAAATGAAAAGAATCACGCTTCTGGCCGGATGCGGCCTGATCTGTTTATTGGCGGGGGATGTCATCGCCCAGTCCTCCGAAGATCAAAAACTCCAAGTTTTCTTCAAGGCTCAGTTGGAGCGGCAATTCCAGTTGCAGCCCACCATGGCCACGGGCTTGGGTGATCATCGCTATGATCATTTGCTGGATGATATTTCAAAAGAAGCGCGGGCGGGCTGGAAGAGAGTGGCGGAGCAGACCCTGCGGGATTTGCCCAAACAGGTGGATTACAAAAAACTGTCGCGGGCTGGGCAGGTGGACTTTGAGATTCTGCAACAGGATCTGCGGCGCGACCTGTGGCTCACGGAAAACTTCCATCCCTTTGAGGAAGACCCCCGCACGTATGGGCGCTACATCAACGACAGCATCTATGTGTTGCTGACGCAATCCACATTGCCGGTGGAAACGAACATCGCCAACTGCATCGCGCGGATGAAAGAGATTCCGCGCATCGTCACTACGGCAAAACAGACCCAGACCCATCCGCCCAAACCGATTCTGGAAACGGCCATCCGCCAGAATCGTGGGGCGATTTCGTTCTTCGAGACCGAGTTGTTGCAACTCGCGGGTGAAACACCGCAGTTGCCGCAACTTAAAGCTGCCGCTACGCCAGTGGTTGTGGCGTTGAAGGATTATCAAGAGTTTCTGGAAAAGGATTTGATGCTGCGCGCGACCGGCGAATGGCGCATCGGCAAAAAGAAGTTTGCGAAGAAGTTGGAGCTGGTGCTCGACGCAGGCATGACGGCGGATCAGGTGCTTGCGGATGCCGAGGCGGAGTTTGCCCGCGTGCATCAAAGCTTGTATGTCGTGTCCCGCCAGTTGTGGAGTCAGTATTTCCCGACGCAAACATTGCCGCCGGATGACGTGGAAGGCCGACGCAGGACGATCGCCAAAGTCATTGCCGCCGTCAGTCAGGAGCACGGCAAGCCGGAGGAATTGCTGGCGAACACGCAAGCGACGGTTACACGCATCAAGACCTTCATCCGCGAGCGCGGCATCCTGCAATTGCCCGAGCCGGATTTGTGTCAGATCATCGAAATGCCGGAGTTTCGGCGCGGCAATTCCATCGCCTACCTCGATAACGCGCCGCCGCTTGATCCGAAAGCCGCAAGTATTTACGCAGTCAGTCCGCCGCCGGCGGATTGGGGTGTGGATAAGGTGAAAAGTTTTCTTGAGGAATACAACGAACACATGCTGCAAATTCTCACGATCCACGAGGCTTACCCTGGGCATTACGTGCAACTTGAGTATGCGAATCGGAATCCGTCGCTGATCCGGCGCGTGTTGTCGTCGGGAGTGTATGTCGAGGGCTGGGCGGTTTACACCGAGCAGACGATGCTGGATCAGGGCTATGGCGAGCGCGACCTGCGCCTGCGTTTGATGCAACTCAAGTTCTATTTGCGCGCGGTGGTGAATACGATTCTCGATCATAAAATGCACTGCGCGAATATGAGCGATGAGGAAGCAATGAAGCTGATGGTTGAGGGCGCGTTTCAATCCGAAGGCGAAGCGCGGCTAAAGGTGATCCGTGCCAAGCAGAGTTCAACACAGTTGAGCACGTATTTCGTCGGGCGCATGGCACACTATCGCTTACGACAGGCGGTGCAACGGGAGATGGGCGAGAGGTTCAATCTCGGTCGCTTCCACGAAGCCGTGCTGAATGAAGGTTCAATTCCGGTAAAATATCTTCCCGAACTTGTGCGTGCCCGGTTGAATTGAAACCAAGATGAACCCGCCGCCCTCTCCACCGCCGGATGCTGTCCCAACGACCAGTCATCCGCGCGGCCTCTACACGTTGTTTTTTACGGAGATGTGGGAGCGGTTCAGTTACTACGGGATGCGGGCGTTGCTGGTGTTGTTCATGGTGGATGCCGTGCAAAAGGGCGGCATGGGCATGGACGAAAAACTCGCATATGCAATTTACGGCCTCTACACGGCGGCGGTTTATCTGATGTCGTTGCCCGGCGGTTGGCTGGCGGACCGGTTGTGGGGGGCGCAACGGGCGGTCTGGTATGGTGGCATGGTCATCGCACTTGGGCACTTCACCTTGGCTTTGCCATGGGCGCAGACGTTTTACCTCGGTCTAGTATTTGTCGTGGTCGGCAGCGGAACGCTCAAGCCGAATATGAGCGGACTGGTGGCGGATCTGTATCCCGAGGGCGGCACGCGACGTGACGCCGGCTTTACCATTTTTTATATGGGCGTCAACCTCGGTGCGTTCATTGGGCCGATGATCTGCGGTTGGTTGGCGAAGGAAATGGGTTGGCATTGGGGCTTCGGTGCGGCCGGCGTGGGCATGGTGTTGGGCTTGATTCAATTCAAGTTCTCCCGCCACCTGCTGGGAGTGGCCGGCGTGCAGCGTGGCAACGACAAGCCATTACATGTCGGTGAGAAAATTATTTTGTTTGGTGGCACCGGCGCAGGGCTGGTGATGCTGGTGCTGGCATTGGGGGGGGCGGTTAAATTGAATCCCGTGGTGTTGGCGCAAGGAATGGCTTACGTGATCCTCGCAATCGCGGTCGTGTTCTTTGCCTATGCGTTTCTGTTTTGTGGGCTGACCAAGGAAGAGAAGAAGCGGGTGGCGTTGATTCTGGTGTTATTTCTGACTTCATCTTTGTTTTGGGCGGGCTTCGAGCAGGCGGGCTCGTCGTTCAACGTTTTCGCCGAGCGATATACGGTGCGAAGTTTGACCGGGCTGAATTATGAAGTCCCGGCGGCTTGGTTTCAGGCACTCGGACCGATCTTTATCATTTTGTTTGCGCCGGTGTTTGCGTGGTTATGGGTCTGGTTGGCGCGGCGGCAGCTTGATCCGTCCATTCCGGCGAAGTTCGCGTTCGGTCTGTTACTACTTGGCGTTGGTTTTGTGGTGATGGCCGGGGCCGCCAAAATCGTCGCGAGCGGGAGCAAAGCCATGCCAACGTGGCTGATCATGACCTATCTCATCCACACGTTCGGCGAACTATGTTTGAGTCCGGTGGGTTTGAGTTCTGTGACGAAACTGTCTCCGCGCAAATTGGTCGGGCAGATGATGGGCATCTGGTTTCTCGCAACGTCGCTTGGCAATTTGCTGGCGGGCTTGCTGGCAGGCGAATTCAACGCGGACGCCTTGCAGCAATGGCCGACGTTGTATCTCAAGATCGTCATCCTGCCGGCGATCGCTGGAATTGTGCTCTTGGTATTCTCCCGCCCAATAAAAAGGCTGATGAGTGGAGTGAAGTGATTCCTTTGTGGAGGAGTTAGCTGCCGCAGTGTGCAAAATCAGTATTGTCACGTGCAGAGACGGCATGTGCAGCCTGCGGTCGTAATGTTATTTTAGCGCGCAGGTTGTTTCTGTTGCCTCAAGCCCGTTGTTTTGAGGTGCAGCAGGCCCGACAAATCAGGCGGGCATAGTTTGGGAGGTTTTCAGGGCTGGTTGCATCGAGCCCTGTTTTTCAAATCCTATGAGACGTATTCTTTGTGCCTTGTTCACGGTGGCGGCTTTGCCCATTTTCGGGGCGAGTACCTACAATCAGGCGACCAATGCAGTGGTCACCACTTCGTATGTGTCTGCCTGGGAAAATTTACAGGCGATCAAGGACGGGCGCGATCCGTCCAGTTCCACCGACAAGACCGGCGGCGCGTGCACGGCAACTGGCCGACCACCGGCACAAACTGGGTGGAATACTCCTGGCCCAGCACGACCTATCCGCTCGGGGTGAAACTGGATCGCATTCAAGTTTACTGGTGGACGGATAACGGCGGCATCCTCGCTCCGGCGGCCAGTTGGCTGGATTATTGGAATGGGAGCAATTACGTCTCCGTGCCGAACCCGGTCGGTCTGGGAGTGGCGCTGAACCAATACAATACGACGACCTTCACTCCGGTGACCACGGACCGGTTGCGTTTGCGATTCCGGGCGGGATCGGCCTCCACCGGAATTTTGGAGTGGAAGGCCTATGGCGACAAAGTGGTGTTGACGCCGATGACCTTGTCTGGTCGGAGTGTGACGCCGGGAATTCTGACCGTGGGCTGGCCGGAATCTTCGAGTGAATTCTATTTGGAGGCGTCCGGCCTGTTGGGAGGCGGCGCAGAATGGACGACCAACGGATTGCCCGCGACCACGTTGGTGGCCGGCAGCAATTTCGTGAACGTGCCGATGACGAATGACGCGACGTTCTTCCGGCTGCACTCGCGCAACGACTTTACCATGCTGTTGGACGCACCGAGTCTCGTCGTCACGCAAGGCCTCGCGAACTCCTTGAAAGTCCAGATCAGCGCGTCAGGCAATTTCAAACAGGCGGTGACGCTGAGTGCTACGAATCTTCCGACCGGCGTCACGGCGGATTTCAATCCACCGACGTTGCAGAGTGGGGAAAGTATTTTGACGCTGAGCGCCACGCCTGATGCAGTGTCGGACAGTGTTCCGGTGACCGTCGTGGGCCGGGG
Source organism: Verrucomicrobiota bacterium (assembly GCA_049840435.1). GTDB lineage: Bacteria > Verrucomicrobiota > Verrucomicrobiia > Limisphaerales > JADLHS01 > JADLHS01. The sequence continues at coordinate 12,328 of JASGKY010000004.1, forward strand.
ATCGCTAAGTTCCCACGCGCTCGCGCTCAATCTGACCGTCAGCGCCGAGGCGCAAGCCACGCCGTACGTCTGGCCGAAATACAATCCCGACCTGAATTACAATTTCACGAATGAGTTTCCTTCCATTCCCACACCGTCAAACATCTTGAATGACTGCTCCGGTGTCACGACGACGGTCACGCTTTCAAACAACTGGTTCTGTTTCCGGTTTGGGGCGGGCGCGCATTCGCTCGTGACGTCGAACGCGTGGATTCCGATGCTGCAAAAACTCGATGCCGACTTCCGCTACTTCCGCGACGTGATGGGTTGGCCGCCGGACAAGCGCGCGAAGAACGGCTACAAGAGCGCTGTCTATCTGCTCGGGTCTGGACCTGCGTTGGCGGCGCGAGCAATGACCTCGGCGGCTGGCAGGGTAGCATCACTTACAACGGCGAAAGCTGGCCGATGGGCTTGTTCTCCTATTACCCGGTTTACTCGTGGGATCCAACGTGTCCTTATTCCGACAAGCTCGGACAACAGGGCGCTTGCACCCATGAAATGATTCACTCAGTACTCGCCGACATGCCGGGCTGTAAACAGGCGTGCTGGTTTCAAGAGGGCGGCAACACTTGGTTGCAGGGAACCGCCAACGCCATGCAGACCGGTGATTACAGCGGCATGGGTTTCTTGAGCGCGGGGGCGGCCATCGCGCCCTTCATGCCGATCGAGTGTTACACCGGTTGGTTGCAAGACGACAGCTTTGGTGGGCCATGTGCCGAAGGGGTGAACATGTTCTCGAACAATGTTCAGATTTGCACCTGGAGAAATCTGTTGGGCGGTAATCAATACGGCGAATCGTTCCCGCACTTCATGGGGGAGATTGTGTCGCAAGGCAGCGTGGCGTGGATCTGGCGCTATTGCACGAACCGGGTGCTCGAAGGCTTGGCGACGACGCCCGGCGGCTTGGGCGACAATCAGACGCGCCGGCTCATCAAGGAATTCCGCGCCCGACAGGTGATGGGTGATTTCGGCAAATGGTCCAATGCCTACAAGGCACTCGTGAACAATAACTGGGGACTCAACATCGATCAGGAATGGTCGCCGTATTGGATTGATTGTCCGGCGTGGACGGCGCGTTGTTACGTGGTCACGACCAACAGTGGCGGAATCCTGACGCCGGAGCGGCGTACGTTGCCGGGTTGGTCCGGGGCAAATCAGATTCCGCTTACGGTGACCAGTTCAACGGGCAATGTGACCGTGAACTTCACTCCGCTCGGCACGAACATGAGTTGTCAACTCGTCTATCGTGCGACGGATGGTTCGGTAATTTACAGCAAACCGGTTTCCTCCGGCACCTGCACAGTGACGCCGCCCGCCGGAAAGCCAATCAAGAACAACGTGGTGATCGCGGTGATCTGCAACACGGACTACGTTTACAACGGTGAATCCAGCCGGACGAACAAGTTTGATTATCGGCTTCAGATCACCGGAGCAGGGACGGCGGGCGTTTCCAGTGCGGCTAGCATCGCAGCCAAGTGGTTTCAGTTGTAACTTCGCACCGCTGCTACTAAACGATGTGTGTGGGCAAATCCTCGACTGGTTTTGTGTGGGTAATTCATATGTTCAAGTGCAAGCCTTGCATTGGCATTCAGTCTGTTTTATTGCCATGCTGCGCGTGAATTATGAGCAAGCCTTCCATCTCCCTTGCGATTTTAGTTTTGGTGCAACTACTCGGCGTCTTGCCGGGCCGCGGCCAAAACGGCGGCGATCAAATCATTGACGGCATCGGTGAAACAGCCTTGGTCACGCGTCACCTCTTCCGCGGCAACGAACGCGACAGCTCGCGTAATTCCCAACATGCCAGCTTGCAAGGCGAAGGCGGCACGTATGTTCGCGACACGCAGTATGGTCGCGTGCTGTCGCTGCCCGGAGGTAACGGCGCTTATGCGCAGATTCCCGGACCGGCGCTGGATGGTTTGGATACCATCAGTGTTTCGGCCTGGTTTCAACTCAAGGCCAGCGAACCTGCGCCGTTGTTTGCGTTTGGGGCGAGCGCGGTTTCCAATTTATTCTGCGGCCCGATGGCTGGTGGTTATGGCGTAAGCCTCGTGAGCGGTGATTCTCCCAACAATGCGACGCTCAATCTTCCGTCGCTGCCCACCAATCGTTGGATTCATCTCGTCGTAGTTTTGGATGCGGCGAACAAGGCGCTGATCGCTTATGTGGATGGTGCGAAGGTGGGGCAGGTCACGAACGTGACGCTCACGATGGAGCATGTGTTGAATCAGGAGGACGGAAATTTCAATCGCGCCTTCATCGGTCGCTCGCAGGATGAAGCCGTCTCGCGCTTGAATGGCTTGGTGCGCGACTTCCGCATCTACAGTGTGGCCTTGACCGAGCAACAAGTCGGTGTGATTCGTAAGAACGCTTTGTCCGGTGGCGAAACCGCCGCCAACGCTGCGACAAATCAAGCCCGTCCGCCCATGCACGGCAGCGGCATCGCGCAACCGCTCGCTGCTAAACTCCTCGGCGTGCCGGATGTGACGGTGGAAACGACCGTGGGCATTTTGCCGCATCTGCCGTTTTGGTTGCCCGGAAAATATTCTGCCAAAACCACCGGTCCAGACGTGCGCGTGATCTGGCCGGCGCCAACGAACAATGCACAAGTGCTCACGGCGGGCGTTTACACGGTCGTCGGCAAAGTGCCGGGCACGACGTTTGAGCCGAAGGCCACGGTGAAGGTGAAAGCTTCCGTCAAGAAACCAGCGTTGCCGCCGCGACAATTGGAAACCTTTCCGTTGGGTAGTGTCACGCTGCTTCAGGACAACGAGCAGCGCGACACGCCGTTCATCAAGAACCGCGACAAGTTCATCCGCGTGATGGCCAAGACGAACCCGGACAATTTCCTCTACATGTTCCGCAATGCGTTCGGCCAACCACAGCCGCCCGGTGCCGAACCGCTCGGCGTCTGGGATAGCCAGACCACGCGCCTGCGTGGTCATGCGACGGGGCATTATATTTCCGCCATCGCGCAGGCTTACGCGAGCACCACGTATGACGAAGTGTTACATGCCGAGTTCGGCAAGAAGATGGATTACCTGATTGATACGCTCTACGACCTCGCGCAGAAATCCGGCACGCTGACCAATGCCGGGGCGTCATTCGTGGCCGAGCCTACGCAAGTTCCGTTCGGTCCGGGCAAGACGAATTTCAACTCCGATCTGAGCGAAGCAGGCATCCGCACAGATTATTGGAATTGGGGCAAAGGTTTCATCAGCGCGTATCCGCCGGACCAGTTCATCATGTTAGAGAAAGGCGCGTTGTATGGCGGCAACAACAACCAGATCTGGGCGCCGTATTACACGCTGCACAAAATTCTCGCGGGGCTGCTTGATTGCTACGAAGTCGGCGGTAATAAGAAGGCGCTGGCCGTCGCCGAAGGCATGGGTAGCTGGGTGTACGCGCGGCTCAAGGCGGTCCCCACGGAGACTCGCATCAGCATGTGGAATCGTTACATCGCCGGCGAATACGGCGGCATGAACGAAGTGCTGGCGCGGCTTAGTCGTGTGACCGGTGATGCAAAATTCATGGAGTGCGCCAAGCTGTTCGACAACATCAATTTCTTCTTCGGTGACGCGCAACACACGCACGGCCTTGCGAAGAACGTAGATACCATCCGCGGCAAACACGCGAACCAGCACATCCCGCAGATCATCGGCGCATTGGAGACGTATCGCGACACGAAAGAGCAGGATTATTGGTTCATCGCGGAAAATTTCTGGGAGATCACCACGCACTCCTATATGTACAACATCGGCGGGGTGGCCGGCGCGCGGAGTCCCAACAACGCGGAGTGCTTTACGGCACAGCCCGACACGACTTTCGCGAACGGCTTCGCCAATGGCGGTCAGAACGAAACCTGTGCGACTTACAACATGCTTAAGTTGAGTCGCCAGCTTTTCCTGTTCGAGCAGGATGCGCGCTACATGGATTACTACGAGCAGGCGCTCTACAACCACATCCTGGCGTCCGTTGCGGAGAATGATCCGGGCAACACATATCACGTGCCGTTGAACTCGGCGGCGCGCAAACAATTCGGCAACGCGCGCATGGATGGTTTCACCTGCTGCAACGGCACGGCCATCGAGAGCAACACCAAGCTGCAGGATTCCATCTACTTTAAAAGCGCGGACAACCAGACGCTTTACGTGAATCTTTATGTTCCGTCGAAACTGACTTGGGCCGAACGCAAAGTGACGCTGACGCAGCACACGGATTTTCCGTACGCTGACACGACCAAGTTGACGGTGGAGAACGGCGGGAAATTTGTGCTCAAGGTCCGCGTCCCGCAATGGGCGACGCAAGGATTCACCGTGAAAATCAACGGCAAGAATCAAAAAGTTAAAGCCGAGCCAGGCACTTATCTGGCGCTAGGCAAGAGCTGGAAGAATGGTGATGCTATCGAGCTCCAGATGCCGTTCAGCTTCCGGCTGAGTCCGGTGATGGATCAGCCGAATCTCGCGAGTCTCTTTTACGGTCCGGTGCTGCTCGCGGCGCAAGAGCCGGGCACTCGTGCCGACTGGCGGCCCATCACATTGGACAGCGACCTGAGCAAATCCATCTCGGGTGATCCGAAAACACTTCGCTTCAAAGCAGGCGATGCGGACTTCAAGCCGTTCTACGAAACTTACGGTCGCAACTCGGTCTATCTGGATGTGCTGTTGAAGTAAGTGTAGCGGCGGTCTGTGACCGCCGCCGCAGAACGCTTCGTTATTTCGTCGCGACCTGAAATCCAACTTCAGCCCGCAGCCCGGTGAGATATTTTTTCAAGGCGGCGTCTTTGTCCTCCGGCGTTTTGCCGGGCAGCAGCCACGGCGTGGTCCGGTCGCGCTCTTGTAAAAACTCACCGAGCAGCTTCATCTCCTCGACTTGCGTCACAGCCAGGAAGTCGGGTGTTTTGTCCAGGGCCTGTTGCCGGGCATAGGCTTCCATTGCTTTCATGTTCAAAAACGTTTTCACCATGCTGATGCGCGCGCCGGGGCGGGAAAACATCTGCTCGCGTTGCTCCATCCGGAACGCATCGCGGGCGAACCACTCGAAGTCCGCTTGATAGACTGGCTTGCCTTCAAGCGTCGCGATCACATCGTTGGATTTGATGTTCGGCGGCGTCAAAACAAACGTGTCCTTCTCAGCAAGCGGCGTCTCCTGCAATTTCACTGCGGCTCGAATCGGTTCTAAATAGGCGCGATGCGCTGCTGCAACTTTCTCGTTGGCCACGTCGTTTGCAATGACCTCTTTCACTTTCTCGAACGGCTGACGCTGAATCTCGGTCTGGCGCTGCTCCACTTGCAACACGTGATAGCCAAAATCCGTTTTGACCACGTCACCGGGTCTGCCGAGCTCCTGTTGCCTGATTGCCGCTTCCATTTCTTTTGGAAAATAGCCGAAACGTCCGTCCTCCAATAATCCGCCGCGCTGCCCGGTGTTTTTGTCATCCGAACATTCCTTGGCCACCACGTCCCACGTCTCGCCGGCGCGCAATCGGGTCAAAGCTTTCTTCGCGATTTCTGCTGCTTCAGCGTCGGCGTGACCTTTGTCTGGGAAGGCGGGATTGTCTTTCACGAAAACGACGATCTGGTGCACGGTGAAGTTGGGTTGGGTTTGAAATTTATTGGTGTGGAGATCGTAGTAATCGCGCACTTCCTGTTCTGTGACAGAAGTGGCAATTTTTGTGAACCGTTCCCGCTCGCGTTCGCTGAGCGTTTGCGCCAGCAACTTCATCTGCATCAGCGCGTGCGCTTTTTCGAAATTGGTGCTCTGGTCAATCTTATCGCGGCGCGCTTTGGTTGACAGGACCATGAGATCCAGATAGGCGTCCAAGGCTTCGGCGCGTGCGGTGGCATTGGTGCGAAGTGCCGCGCGTTCCTCGGGCGGAAACATGCCTTGCAGGAAAAAATTGAAATCCGATTCGTGGATGGATTTGTCGCCGAGCTTGGCCAGAACGGCATTTTGCGGTGGTTCACCCAGAGCCAAGGTGGCGACGGAAGTCAACAGCATCACTGACAAACGCAATCGGTTAAGAGATGAAAACGTCATGGTTTACAAATTTTGGTGATTGAGTGGAAGGCCGCCAGCCCCAAGCGGGGCTGGCGGCGTGATTAGTGACATTTGGGTATTATTGATACCACTGCGTGGCGATGGCTGCCTTGCCGGTGACGCCCGAGCCGAGCGTGAGCGTGTAGTTGTATTTCACCGAGCGGATCGAATCGCTCGTGTAGATGTAGTCCGTGTTGCAGACCACGGCGACGATGACGCTGTTCTTCACGTTGGCGAGCGGGATGGTGCAGGTGCCGCTGCTGACCGGCGTGCTGTAACGGATGTTGCCGCTGGTGTCCTGATAGACCAAGACGCACTGCATGTTGGAGCCGATGGGATTGAACGTCACGGTGGCGGACGAACCGCTCACGGTGAGCGGAATCTGATTCGCACCCGACCAGCCGGGCAAGGTGTAAGCCGCCGGCGTCAAGGTCGAGCCGCTGACGGTGGAATCCACGTAGCACCGTGCCGTCCATGCCGCGCAATCAATCCAGTACGGCGACCACTCCTGATCAATCGTGACACCCCAATTGTTGTTCAGCAGTAATTTGTAAGCATCCTTCCACACGCCGAAATCACCGAACGCTTGGCGGGCGCGGAATTCTGTGATCAACCGGCGGGTCTGGGTGTCGCCCAATCCGCCGGATGCTTGCGCGAGGTCTTGCAACACGCGCCCACTGACGGAGCAATAGCGCCAGAGCCACGCGATGCTTTTCTCGCCGAGGATGTGCGAGAGAGCGTTGGGGAAGCATTCGCCGTATTGCGTGCCGCCGAGGAGGTTTTTCCACGTGCAGATTTGCTGGCTGCCGTTGAACATGTTCACGCCCTGTGCAGACGGACCGCCGAAGCTGCCATCCTGCAACCAACCGGAGTAACACTCGATTGGCATGAACGGCGCGATGGCCAGACCGGCACTGAGGAAGCCCATGCTGCCGTAGTTGCCGGTGCGTTTGCCTTCCATGTTCGCTTGCAGCCATGTGTTGCCGCCCTCGTGGAACCAAGCGGAGTTGAAGCAGCCGGGCATGCTGGCATTGATGCAATGGATACCTTCGTGAACCATCGCGTTCTGTTGAAACACCTTGTCGGAATAAGGGCAGGCGGGATCATAACTGTACACTGGATAATAAGAAGCGAGCACCATCGGCCAGTTCTGGCCGTTGTAGTAAATGGCGCTCTGCCAGCCACCGAGTTCGGTATTGGAGGCGCTATCGGTGCACAGTCCTGAACCAAACAGATAGATCGCGCTGTAATAACCGCTGCGGGCGCGCAGATCGCGTGGCCAGCGCATTGTGTCGGTGATGTAGGCAAAGTCAGTGTTGAACCGGGCGACCATGGGAGTCCAGGCTGCTGACGTTACCAAGGAATTTTTGCTCGGACCGTAACGGAAGCACCACCAGCCGTTAGCATACGTACCGGAGACGTTGGCGCAGTCGTTCAACACCTGCGTGGGTGGATTGAAAGTGCCGTATTCGTTCACATAGTCGTAGGAGATTGCGGGACTGTAAGCCGGCCAGGTGTAATAACCACCTGCCGCCGTAACGGTGAGGCCGAAGGTCGTGGTGCGGGTCAAGCTGTTACCTGTGCCGGTGATGGTGATGGTAGAAGTGCCCGCCGTCGCCGAACCACTCACGGTCAACGTCAACGTGCTGCTGTTGCCTGTGGTCGAACTCGGGCTGAAACCAGCGGTCACTCCGCTTGGCAAACCAGAGGCGGTGAACGCCACGCTGTTGGTGAAGTTGTTCACCCGGCTGATATTCACCGTTAGCACGCCGCTGCTCCCTTGCGCCACGCTGCCGCTGGTTGGACTGGCCGAGAGCGTGAAGTCTGGTGTGGGCGCACCCATGTTGAAGAGCGTTTGGACTTGGGTCGCGGTTAACGCCGATGCGTAGAGACGTGCGTCATCAATTGCACCGTTGAGAAAATCCACGTTGCCCGCATTGAAGCGGCCGCGGCCGATGGCGGTATTGCCGGTTGCGCGCCATTTCGGAGTGTAGGTCACCGATTGTTGCAACACGCCGTTGATGTAGAGCGCGAGGGTGTTGGCAGTAGAATTATAAACACCGGCGACGTGATACCACGTGCCGGTCACCGGTGCAGCGGTCGCCACCGCCACGGTTGAGGCGGCGGAAGTAGAGTCACTCGCCAGTCGGTTGAAGGCAAATTTCCCCGAGGCACCACTGAGTTGCAGATAGAAACCGCTGACGTTGTTGCCATCAATGCTGAGGATGGTTTGATAGCCGCTGACGGAGTTCAGTCGCACCCACGCGGCGGCGGTGAAACTGTTGGTGGTGTTCACGGCGGCACCGGAGGCTTGGGCATACTGGCTGGAGCCGCTGAGGTTTAGCGCATACGCACCGATCTTGGCGGAACTGGTCCAAGTCGCGCCGGTGAGCGTGGCGGTGCGATTGTTGCCGGAGGAATCAGTAGCCGTCGTACCGTTGCCAGCATCGAACGTCCAGAGCGCGGCGGGCGTTTGTGCCTGCGAGTGTTGAGTAAGTCCCGCAATTCCCAGCAAGGCGACTGTTATGGTGCGGATCAGTTTTTGAGTGAGCATTCGGATTCTCATAGGGTCAGTCTTTCAGTTTTATCTTTTCTGGAAGCCACGAGTAACCCCAAACGACGCCAATGCTTCCGTGGCTACGGTTTATGGTTTTTGGTTTGGACCGGGCATCAGTTGCTTCGGCGTCACTAATGACACGGAGGCAGCCAGCTGACTTTTGCGCGGGTGAGAATTGCGCTGGATGAGGCGGAAAGTCGGTCTGGATGACGAGATGCGGCGCGACTCTAGCAGTGAAATTATTTGCGCCCATAAGCCGAATCCACCGGTCGATGTTGGAAATGCACAAAGCAAATATATTCGCGGCCTGATCGGCGGCGCTTGCTGGTTATGAGTGACGCACGTGTGCAAAATGAGTATGTGTGAGTGGAGGCGGGGCATTGGCGACGAGGGGGTTTATCCGCACACTGGCGTTACGGTTGACCAATCCAAGTTTTGCATGCGCGCCATATTTTTGTTACTCGCAGATCGCTTTTTCAGGCTTGGAATCATTGCGGCAGCGAGGTGGTTGATGATGTTGGTGGTTGGTTTGGTGACTGTGATTTTGAGTGGGCAGGCGCAGGCGGCGACGATCATTGTTGATCCGGCTGCTCCGGCATTGACCAACGTGACGAGTCTCGGGGCGTGGGACGTGGATGGTGATTTCGAGAGCTGGACGACCACTTCAATTACCAGTCCAACCGTTTCCAGTGGTATTCTCAGTGGAACAGGCAGCGCGGCAACAGCTCAGCTCAGCAAACTCAACTTCGCCAGCGGACCGAATCTCGATCTAGGTGCTGTTCGGATTCTATCGTGTTTCCCTATTAACCTTAGCAGTACGTAACTGAACGAGGTACCAATATA
>JASGKY010000005.1:0-66587 GCA_049840435.1 Verrucomicrobiota bacterium
GGAAAGGTAGATGCCGACACAGCCGCGTGAGCGTGTCACCGCGCTTGCCGATGCAGCCAGAGACGTCGCCAACGTGGGAAGAAACGGCGGCACTGTTTCGCGACCCGGTTTCGCCGGAGGTGGTGGGAGCTTACGAGTTTGTCTTTGATTCGCCGCAAGTGCGCGCGTCGTTTGAACTGGCCGACTATGCGCGGGCGAGTTTTGCGACGGAGACGCCGTTGCTCGTAGGCGTGGCGGATTTGAATCGGCGCATCTTCAAGGATTTTAAATACGACCCCAAGGCGACGACCATTGCCACACCGCTTGAAGAAGTATTGCAAAAGAGGCGTGGCGTTTGTCAGGACTTCGCGCATCTGGGCATCGCCTTCCTGCGCTCGATCGGTTTGCCGGCGCGATATGTGAGCGGTTATCTCCGCACTCGCCCACCGGAAGGAAAACCACGACTCGTGGGTGCGGATGCGAGTCATGCGTGGTTCAGCGTGTTTTGTCCGGGCACGGGCTGGGTGGATTTTGATCCAACGAACAACTGTCTGCCGGGCGAGGAACATATTGCGGTAGCGTATGGCCGGGATTTTGGTGATGTGAGTCCGGTGGCCGGAATATTGACTGGGGGCGGTCAGCATGAAGTGAAGGTTTCCGTTGATGTAGCCGAGGCTTGAGCGATGAAGTGGGAAATCATTCATCGCACGGAATACAAGTATGCCGCGCCGGTGCGAGATAGTTTTAATGAAGCGCGATTGCAACCATTCTCAGATGAGTGGCAGAAGGTGGATCACTTTTTGTTGAAGATTTTGCCCGCGGCGCGATTGCGGCATCATCACGATTTTTACTCGAAATGGTGGCGCATCACTTCGAAATCACCGAACCGCACGCGACATTGTTGGTCGAAAGCCAGCTGCACGTGACGATGTCACCGCGGCCAGTCTTGGGCGAGGCGGACGCCGTGGCCGCTGGCCCGGATTGGCGAGGCGGCACGGGAGACTCGGGTCTTCGATTTTTTGCAAGAGAGCCGGTTTGTGGAATGCTCGCCGGAGATGTGGCGGCGGGCGATCGACGCGACCCAGGGAGTAACTGACACCTGGCAGGCAGTGCTGGCGTTGATGCGCCTGGTGCATGCGGAATTGAGGTACGAGTCAAACTCGACCAGCGTTCATACGCACGCGCGGGATGTATTGCGGGACAAACGTGGAGTGTGCCAGGACTTTGCGCATGTCCTGTTGAGCCTGTGTCGGTCGCTGAAGATTCCGGCGTTGTACGTGAGCGGATACCTTGCTACAGAAATTGCCAACGCAACGCATGCGTGGGTGGAAGTTTTGATTCCTGGCGTCGGCTGGCGAGCCTTGGACCCGACGCACAATTGTCAGCCAGGTGAAACCTACGTGAAGATTGCAGTGGGGCGAGATTATGCGGATGTCGCACCGTTGACAGGGCTATACAAGGGAACGACGGAACGGCGGATGGACGTGCGAGTTAGCATCAGACGGTTGAGCTAAAACAATCGCGGGCTTGTCCCGCTCGGTAAATTATTCTATCAAGAAAGCGCTTATGGTTGATTCCACCAACACAGGGAGCGGAACTGACGTTCACGCCAACCCAACTTACGTCATATATCAACGTCAAACTCGCTTTGCTTGGCTGCCAGCCAGTCAGCATGGCGGATGATTCGGAATCCTCTGATCTGGTGTCTGCTTTCGCGGCGCAGTATCAGGAAAAGGAACGTCTCTTGGGTCAATACCTCTGCCCAGCGGATCAGCGTATCCAGACGTTTCTCTACGATTATTTGCAGGACGTGCCCGTGCCGCGCCTGCCGCTGCGGACCTTTACCTTGGATCGTCCTGGGTTGGCGCGCGTATTGTCGCTACCGGTGGATCGCGACGAGTTTTCCTCCGACATCATCACGTCATATCGTGTGCAACAAGGCGTATTGCACAATCCCAAGAGCGATCGTCGCACGACCGCAGGGATCTTCCATGTCACCGAAGGCGGTCTCCCGATTCCGGACGATAAGCTTGCCGTGCCGAAACTGACGTTTGCGCGAATGCTGACGTTTGCGTTGAATCCGCCCCACGATCTGATGCGGCTACCCTTCACCGCCACCCAGCCGCGGCCCGCGGAGTGTTTCGTTTCGCTGTTGCTGCGGCCGATCATCTGCCCTGAAGTCCCCGGCGTCACGAGTCAGAAGACGATGGAAGTCCGTTTCTTCGCGCCTGGCAACATGGTGAGCAATCTAGATTTCGTTGAAAGCATCTTTGGCAATGCGGGCGATCCGTTGCTGCCCGAGAACGACGCCGGACTCGACAGCGAACATTGGAGCGGACACACCGGCTGTGTGATTCTCGCGCCGCACCTTGTGCGCGTGACCAAGAAAGCGGCTGGCCTGCCCAAATGGGAGGAGGCGACCGAACGGCAGCGGCGCGATGGCATGTGTTGGAAAGACGAGAACGAACTGTACAATAACGGCGGCGCGTTCAAGATCACCTGCCGCGACGAGCAAGGCGTCATCGTCACCATCATTGCTGATAACTATTTTGGTTACTGCAAAAAAGAGGTGAAGACACAGATCAGCTACGCAACAAATCTCTTTGGCCTGTGCGAGGAGGAACACGCAGGCGGAGCGCTGGCGTTCGCAGCGTTTGATCTCGGTGAAGATTTCAGTGGCGACATTCACGTCAAGCGGATGGGGCATAACATCGAGGAGGTATTCTCGTTGTATGCCGGCTTCATGCACATCAAACCTGAAGGATATGGCGTGGATAAAAAATTCCCTGACATCATCTACGTGCCGGAATCCGCGCGCTTCGATCTGCACGCGCAACGCGTAACGTGGAAGAACGCCACGGGCGAGCAAGCCATCAAGCTGTTGCCGACGCAGACCTACGTACGCCCCTCCGGTTACAAGGTCCGGATGGAAAAGCCGGCGGGCGTAAACCGACAATGGCGGTTGGTCGGCATCACGGCGGAAGGATTGCTCTGCCACAAACCCTGCACCGTGTCAGGCGGCGGCAAATCGGAAATTTCCAAACCCATCACCGACGCAATTCTCACCGGGCCAGTCTTTGTTGCCGACCTGAAAGGCGACATGAACAAGGTCGCCAAGCTGATCAACCGCGATTACTCGGATCGGTTCCAAGACAAGCAACGCATTGACAAGCGCAGACATCCTTTCCCCGGAGCGTTCGCTGGGGTCGGTGATCAAACTGTTGACGCCGGATGAGCGTGATTTCACGGCCGATTACAACACCTGGCTGGAAACGGTACCGCAGGTACATCAAGGAATTGGTATTTGTCGTGAAACGTTATTACCAGCCGGAGTGGGGCGCGGAGTGGCGTGAGCATTTCAGTGTGGATATTATCAACGGCACGCCGGGCAACGAGCTGAAGTGTGACAATCGCAAGCTGGTCACCACGCATCTGCGCGTCGGCTTTGATGACGAAGGGGCGTGGCGCACCTTCGGATTGCGCAAAGACTTCTATCCTGCCGTCAAGATCCAGGCAGAAGATGACATCACCGCGTCCGTGGTGGTGCCGCGCAATCAGTTGAAACATCTGTCCGAAGCGGATCAATCGCCTTCCCTCAAGTTCGTGCTGAATTGTGAGAAACGTCTGTTTCAGCGCCCGGACGATGCCATTCATCGCGGCTACGATAAACTGACGGAGAAAGATTTTTCGCGCACTGATAATTTCTTCTCCAACTACGAGCCACTCAAGGCGGAGACAGCCGCTGAAATCATGGAGGATGCCATCGGCTTCAATCAGTATACCGAGCCGATGCAGAGCGTGATCCGCAAGGTCGCAGCGGGCGGCGTCAGCTATTTTGTTTCCACCGCAAACCCACGCCTCGTGGACGGCAAGCCGAGCAAGAACCCGCGCTATTTGCAGATTCGTCCCGATTTGCTCGCACCGCAGGAAGTGCATCTCGCAGAAATGGCAACGCGTTTGCGTCGCCGGGTGCCTGCAAACCTGCCGGTGCTGAACCCGGTTGGAGCCGTATTGCCCGGCCGCCGGAATAATCCGCCCGAACCGGGCATCCGCCCGCTTGCGGTGTTCAATCCCATCCACTACTTGGAACTGCCTGAACTGTTCATGGAGTTCATCTGCAGCATGACGGGCAAATCCCCATCGACCACCGGTGCAGGCTCGGAAGGCGCGCTGACCAAAGGACCGTTCAACGCGTTACCGCCGATCATTGACCTGAACAACGCGCTCGTTTCATTCTTGCTGACGGGCCACAATGGTTTCGTCACCGCAGCGGGTTATGTTGGACCAAAGTTCCGGGTGGATCACGACATCAGCTTGATCGTGCCGGAAGTCTGGGGACACCTGACACCTGAAGAGCGTGATCCGAAGTTTCTAATCGCGAATCACTACCTCGACAAGTGCGAGGATTTCGAGCAGGGCGGCAAAAAGATTCTGGCGAGCCGGCTTGGTTACCGGATCAACATCCGCTTCGTGCATTACTTCTTTGGCCGCATGTTCAATCACCCGCACACCGTCTTCACCGAGGCCATGTTGAAACCGGAGCTGCAGGACAAGGCGGTCTTCATCGACGGCATGGATAATATCATCGCCACACAGAAGCGCGTCGCGCAGCAGTATTTTAACGATGGCAGCGTGGAGCAGGCTTGCCCGCCGTTGCAGGCGCTCCTGCACATCATGCTGCACGATCAATGGGAGGGCAAAGACCTGAACCATCCGGATGTGCGCCGACTCTTTACCCGCGAGAACTTGATCGCGAGTGACTGGTATGCTGCACGCTTGGCGGCCAAGCAAGCCGTGGATCGCAAGCTATGGAAACGGCACGTCGACTATCTCGACAAATTCCAGAAACGCCCCACGCACATGGATGAAGCGACGCGGCTGGGCATCGCCGCCCGATTGACGCAGGCCCGCACAACGCTGGCGGCGGTCGAATCGCCTGCGTATCTGGAGAGCTTGGCCGGAACGCTGGGCACAGAGCCCATCGAAGTTTATCTTTGAACGGCTGGCATTCCACCGGCCGGGAAAGGAACGCAGCATGAATGTGATCAACGGGCGCGGCGGATTGCCAATGGTGCAGATTCAAACCCCGTGGAGCGCGGCGGAGTTTTACCTCCACGGGGCGAGCGTCACGCACTTTCAATTGCATGGCGAGCCGCCCCTGCTCTTCCTCAGCGAGCAAAGCCGGTTTGAAAGGGATGCACCGATCCGCGGTGGCATTCCGATCATCTTCCCGTGGTTTGGCAAGCCGGAGGGCCGCGCCACGCAACACGGCTTTGCACGCATCCGAAGTTGGGAATTGGTGCAGGTTGCCAAACAGACGGACGGCAGTGTGATCGTACATTTGAGCCTGCCCATCAGCGCGGAATTACTGGCCGTTCCGGTGGATTATTATATCACGTTTGGTAAGACCCTCAGCGCGGAACTGGTGGTGACCAATTTTTCCGACCGCGAGTTTTCGGCCGAGAACTGTCTGCATACTTACTTCACGGTTGGCGACATCAATCAGGTTAGCATCACAGGATTGCAAGGCGTGGAGTATCTGGACTCGGTGGACGGCCGCATCCGCAAACAGGAAATGAGCGATGCCATCCGCTTCACCAGCGAGGTGGATCGCGTGTATCTCAACACTTCACATACGACCGAAATCCGCGATGCCACCTTGCGCCGGGTCATCCGTGTGGAAAAGGAGGGTTCGCTTTCCACCGTAGTCTGGAATCCGTGGATTGCAAAGGCCAAGGCGATGGCTGATTTTGCCGACAGCGAGTATCAGCGGATGGTTTGCGTGGAATCGGGCAACTGCGTAACAAACAGTCTCAAACTAGCGCCGGGGGCGGAAAACCGGCTAAAAATCAACCTGAGTTCTTCACCCATCTAAATGCGCGCAGCGGCTTGGAAATCCCACTCGCGCCGCGCCTTTTAAAAACGTTTCATCAACGCATCGTTTCAACGTCGAAAGTTCTCGCCCTGTTGAAGCTATCTCAGTTCGCTTGAACTTGTCTGCTTTTCTTTCAGTGTGGAAAAATTCCCCTGCTCACAGCAGGCCACAAAACCTTCGGTCACACTTTTTAATTCCTCCCATCGAGCGCGGATGGTTTTGGCCTCTTTAGCTGAAATCTCATTGTCACCGGCTGCGGTGGCGATGACCGCCAGCAGGTCGGCGAACTCCTGCACAATTTCATTCGTCGCGGGAATCAGGAAATCGGGATGCGGCTTGTTGGTCTTGGGATTGAGGATAAAGAAGCCGCCGGCACGTTCACAAATCCATTGCACCAGCCGCCGATCGTTGGTGCTGCGGAGCAGCTGCTGGATGCGATCCAACGGATTAACCGCCCCGCTGCCGTCGCCTTCATCCGGCTCGGCCCACTTATAGATCATGGAGAGTGAGAGGTTGAGGTCGGCAGCAATTTGTTTGGCGCTGGACTTCTGAATTACCTCCCGGAGGAGTTCATGCGATTGCATGCAAGCACAATGGAAAACACGGGGCGAAAATTCAATCCTGAATCCAACGGCGGATTATCACCTTTACAGCCGGGCGGCTAATTCCGAGAGTAATGACGTGCTAGTTTCGAGTGACACCAATCGGACCGGAGTTAGGGTCGCAGCACCTGTTTCCGAATCCATCACCTGGCCGGAGTTTGATGCCGCGTTGCAGCGGTCGCAGGACTATTTGCTGAGCGTTCAGAAACCGGAAGGCTACTGGGTGGGCGAACTGATTGTGGATTCCACACTCGTTTCCGACATGGTGGCTTACCACCACTGGGACGGCAAAGTCGACGCCGAATGGCAACGCAAGGCGGTCAACCACATCTTCAGCCAGCAACTGCCGAACGGCGGCTGGAACATTTACTATGGCGGCCCGGCGGAGGTGAACGCCACGATCAAGGCGTATCTTGCGTTAAAACTCGCGGGCGTGCCGGTGACCGATTCCCGCATGCTCAAAGCACGTGAAGTGGCGATGAGCCTGGGGGGCGTGCCGCGCATGAACACCTTCTCAAAGCTGTATCTTGCACTGCTTGGACTGTTCCCTTGGAAGTACGTTCCGACGATTCCTTGCGAGGTCTTGCTAATCGGTAAATGGTTTCACGTCAATTTCTGGGAGATGAGCAATTGGTCGCGCGCGATGCTTGTGCCGCTGGCCATCATCAACCACTTTAAACCCACCCGCCGCCCGAAGAACAACGTCACCCTTGATGAACTTTATCCCCACGGTTTTCACGAGCGTGACTTGGCGTTGCCACCTGATCCGGACCGGATCTCGCTCCGCAACTTTTTCCTCTGGCTGGATCGCCTGCATAAATTTGCGGAGGTCTTCGCGGAGAATAAGATCCATCCATTCCGCAAGTTCGCTTTGAAAAAGTGTGAGAGTTGGATGTTGGAGCGCTTTGAGGGGAGCGACGGGCTGGCCGCGATTTTTCCGGCCATGTTGAATTCCGTCATCGCCTTGAAGGCGCTTGGCTACGTGGATGATCATCCAGTGTTGAAGCGTGAGGTGAAAGAACTGAAACGGCTTCAGCACGAAGAACAAGATACGCTGCGCATCGAGCCGTGCTTTTCCCCGGTTTGGGACACGGCCATTGTGGCCATCTGCTTGCGGGAATCTGGAATCCCTGCCGATGACCCGCGCATGCAGAAGACCGCCGAGTGGCTGATGACAAAAGAAATTCGCCGGCGCGGCGACTGGATCCACAAGAACCCTGCCAAGGTCGAGCCGAGCGGCTGGGTGTTCGAATACAACAACGAGTGGAATCCGGATGTAGACGACACCGCCATGGTGTTGCTCGCGTTGCGACAGATCCCGACGGACAATCCTGCCAAGCGTGATGAGTGCTTCGCGCGTGGCTTGAAATGGATGATGACCTTCCAGTGCAAGGACGGCGGCTGGGCGGCCTTCGACAAGGATTGCACCAAGAACATTCTGGAAAAAGTTCCATTCGCGGATCATAACGCCATGCTCGATCCGGAATGCGCCGACATCACGGCCCGCATCTTGGAATTGCTCGGCTACGAAGGCTGGGATCTGAAGCATCCCCAGGTGAAGGCCGCGTTGCGATACATTCGCGACGAACAGGAGGAGGATGGTTCGTGGTATGGACGCTGGGGCGTGAATTACATTTATGGCACCTGGCAGGTGTTACGCGGATTGCGCGCCCTGAACCTCGACATGAATCAAGCGTGGCTCCAGAAAGCGAAGCGTTGGCTGGAAAGCGTGCAGCACTCTGATGGCGGTTGGGGCGAACGGTGCAACACCTATGACGACCCGGTCTTCAAAGGCCAAGGCCCGAGCACCGCGTCGCAAACGGCGTGGGCGGTGATGGGCTTGTGCGCATTTGACAATCCTGATCTGCCAAGCCTTCGGTGCGGAATCGAGTATCTGATCCGCACGCAAAACTCCGACGGCTCGTGGAGTGAGGACGAGATCACCGGCACGGGCTTCCCGAAGGTTTTTTATCTCAAATACGACATGTATCGCAACGCTTGGCCGTTGCTCGCGCTGGCGACCTACAAACAGTTGCTGGCACGACGAGCCGTCAACGGCGTGCCAAAACTCAATGGCCACGCTATGCCGGCTTCGGTGTTATCATCATCTTGATTGAAACGTCGCCTGCTCATCGCCTTGCTCGCCCTAGCCACGGTGCTGCTGGTATTGTGGCTGATCAATGCGCAGGCCGAACGTCGTGGGCGCTACCAAGGGAAGCCGATCCGTGAATGGGCGGCACAACTCTACGCCACGTATGAACCAGCCGGAACAAACGCTGCCGCCCAGGCCTTCCAAGCCATGGGCTCAAATGCCGTCCCCTCGCTCCGCTTACTGCTGCACCAGCGCGATCCGCTGTATGAAAAAGCGTTTCTAAAATACGCGCGCCATCTTCCTGCCAGGCTGCGAACCTATCTATTCCAAAAGCTCAAGCCGGGGCGGACCATCGAATACCGCCTAGGCACCGTACGCGCGCTAGGCGTGCTTGGTCCGACGGCCGCGGAAGCCTTGCCTGAAATGTTGGATAACATCCGCGATTCTGATGCGCAGGTTCGTTGGACAACAGCACAAACCATTCATCGCCTCGGCCCCAATGCCATCACCGCGTTAATTCCGCTAACGACCAATAGCCAGATCAATGTACGGCACGCCAGTGTGTATGCCTTGGCCGAAGCGCATACCAACGCCCTCCCCGCCTTACCATCGCTCATCCGATGTACCGCTGACCCCGATGAAGCCGGTACGCAGCTCGGCTTTCTATGCCCTCAGTCGCGTTGGATTTGCCGCCTTACCCCAAGTGCTGGAAATTGCAGCCACCGCATCAGACCCCCAACTCCAGAACACCGCATTCCGCTGTCTCGTTGCGGTTCGACCACCGCCTGGGCGCGTCCTGCCGGCCCCAATCATGATTTCCACAAACACAGCGGAAATCCGTCGCATGGCGTTGATGACAATGTGGGTTTCGCGCCAGACCAACAGCCACGCATGGCAGATTTATCAACGCAGCCTCTCCGACGAAGATCCCAGCGTGCGCGAGCTAGCGCAAAAGATGATGGAACGATTGAACACCACTAATCGTAGTCCCCTGTTTCCGCTGTGATTCACACTCGACACGCGGTGCCGGTCTTTCGACAATTCCCGTCATGAGTTGGCTCTACCGGACCGCAATTCGCCCCAGTCTGTTCAATCATCAAGCCGAAGACATTCACGGCTTCACCCTGCACGCACTTGGGTGGGCAAGCCGTCATGAGTTCGTCTGTGATGCGATGGAATCCTTTCTCGGCGCCCCGCAGCTGCCTGTGGATTTGCTGGGGTTGCGGTTCCCCAATCCGGTCGGCCTCGCCGCCGGCATGGACAAGATCGGTGAAGCCGTGCCCGCGTGGGCAGCGATGGGATTTGGTTTCACAGAACTCGGTGGCGTGACTTGGCACGCCCAGCCAGGCAATCCCAAGCCGCGCATCTTTCGGGCGATTGCCGATGAGGCCATCGTGAATCGCATGGGTTTCAACAATGGCGGGGCCGAAGCACTCGCTGAACAGTTGCGAGAATGGCGCCGCTTGGGCCGGTGGCCTAAGCATCCTGTTGGGATCAACCTCGGGAAATCAAAGATCACCCCGCTGGAGCAAGCCGCCGAAGACTACGCGAACTCATTCCGCGTTTTGCGCGACCTCGCGGATTTTTTTGTCGTAAATGTCAGCTCGCCGAACACGCCGAACCTGCGCCAGTTGCAAGACAAGCTGGCGTTGGATGAAATCTTCACCGCACTACGTCAGGTGCAAAACGCTCGAACCCGGCAGCAAACGGTCAAACCCATCCTCGTCAAAGTCGCGCCAGATCTCAGCTTTGATGCCTTGGACGAAATCCTCCAACTCGCCGGACCGGGGAATATCGCTGGGATCGTCGCCACAAACACCACCATCACGCGTCCGGAATCAAGCAATGCCGCCAGTCAGAAGGTTTACGCGGAGACCGGCGGACTCAGTGGTCGCCCGCTCTGCCAGCGGAGCACGGAAGTCATCCGCCATCTCTATCGGCAATCACGTGGGCAACTGCCGATTATCGGCGTCGGCGGAATTTTTACGGCGGCAGACGCGTGGGGAAAAATCACCGCGGGCGCCAGCCTCTTGCAGGTGTACACCGGCTTGGTGTATCAAGGGCCGGGGTTGGCAAAAGCCATTGTAGCTGGTTTGCAACAGCGGTTGGCCGAACATGGCCTGACGCGGCTTCAGGATGCGGTTGGAATCAACGCCATCCCGTCCAAAGGGTGACGGAAAATTTGGTATTGGTTTGCGGATCAGAGACCGACGCTGCCTTAAATCGAGGCAAACGAAGCCTGATTTCAAGTCGCGCACCCCGGGGCGCCAAAACCGCAGCTAAAGCGATTCTTGACAGACTTTAATTGAAGTCGCATGGTTGCACGCAAGTTAGCCTTGCGAAAATGAGACGTAGCCTTCATTTGTGTGTTGCAGTTTCGCTCTGGGCGATGGCTGCAGAATCCTTCTTGGTCGCTGAACCGGCGGTCCTGTGATTGACGAGCTGGTTGTCTCCGGCGCGCAGAAAAGTCTTCGCGTCACACCTGCCCCCGGCGCACAAGCCTACCAGTTTTATAGCACCACGAATCTCTCCAGCGGATTCACGCTCAACACTAATTTCGTCCTGGCCCCTTACGTTACTGGGTTTGCGACGAACTACACCACCAACGGTGCGGTCACAATCACCAACCTCGCCTACGAATGGCGGCTGACAAATTTTCCGGGCAGCAGTGGTTACTTCACCTTGTCCGCCGCGCTGCTATCCAGCAACGCTGTTTCCTTGGCGACGGTGTTGAACCGGCTGGCTTATGGTCCGACGCCAGACGATCTCGTCACTTACAGCAATAATCCGCAAGGATTCATCAACGAACAGCTCACCATGAATGGCATCCCGGAAACCTTGGATGCCTACACCGTTGAGATTACCAACGCGATCCCATCCAATCCGCTCACCAACTGGACGTTCATCACCATGACCGGCACACTGGCGAGCGCAAACTTCTATTTGTTTACCACGCAACCAGGCGACATTGTGATTGATGACTTGGTCCTGAATCCTCACATCTACACCAATTATCTGGTTACCAACATCGTCAACAATGTGACGAACGTCGTGACGAACTCAGCGTTTGCCTACATCGAAACAACCAATCTTTTAAGCAACGGTGATTTTGAAACCGGCTCGTTATCCCCTTGGACGACCACTAACAGCACGGCAGCTTCTTTTGCGGAAATTGGCGCAGGGCGATTTGGGAGCACCGCCTTACACCTGATTTCCACGCTCGGCACAACCACTCCCAGCAGCAATTTCATCCGGCAAGTCATCAGCACAAACGGCTTTAAAGCTACGACTCCCTGCTCGTTTAGTTATTGGTATCTACCCAGTGCCAATTCGAGTAAACTCCGCGTGCAACTCGGCAGCGGCCTCAACAGCACACCTGGTGGCATTCCTCCAGCGCCGACATGGGTCTACGCCAAAGCAACTGGAACGGCAACTACCACCAGCGCCATATATCTCTATCTCTCCGCTGCCGGCACAGCTTATGTGGATGACATGATCCTCGTGGCTGGCACTGAGGCTGGCGTTGGGCCGAACCTTTTGCAGAATGGCAATTTTGAAATGCCGCTAACCGGCACGTGGACCAATTCAGCTGATTTCACCAACACGACCATCAGCACTGAGATGGCACATTCCGGCGCTAGCAGTTTGAAGCTGGTGGCCAAGGCTGCTGGCTCGGGTCAAAATGATTCCGTCACGCAGAATATCACCCCCGCCTTGGTGAATGGCGCAACCTACACCCTGAGTTATTGGTACCTGCCGGCAGCGCCCAATGTTAATCTGACCGCACGCCTCTCGGGGGCAATTCTCACGAGCACCCCGGACACTGATTCGTTGGGAATTGCGCGGCGTTTGGACGAAGGCACGGCGGCCGTCAGCGACTATCGCGCCTGGTTTTGTCAGCACGCAGTCAGTTCCAAACGGCAATTGTTTGAGATCCTTTCACAGTTTCTTGAGAACCACTTCGTCACGCAGTGGTCCAAGAGTCGCGATTATCTGACCGGAAAAGGTTACGGCAGCACTGCAGCTGACCGGCTGGCTACGGATTGGGAATGGCGTGAGATGCTTAATTGGCGGAATGCCTTGCTCAATCCGAATTGCACGTTTTACGACCTGCTCAAGATCAGTGCGGAAAGTCCCGCCATGATTGTCTATCTGGATTCCGTCAACAGCACCGGCGCGGGAAAGAATGTTGCCAACGAAAACTACGCGCGGGAGCTGCTCGAGCTATTCACCTTCGGGGTCGACAATGGTTACGATCAAAACGACATCGTGGACATGTCTCGCGCCTGGAGCGGATGGTCGGTCGAGTTGGTAGACACGGTCAACGAAAACAACCCGTTTGCCGCTGCTTCCGTGACGCTTTATCCAAATTATAATACCACCAGCAAAACGAACACGATCGGCACTTGGGCGTTCAACTTCAAATCCAGTAGTTATGGCACAAATCGCGCGCCGCTCTTCCCCGGCAAGACCGTCCCCGCCCGCTTTGGTCCACCTTGGGCGGGCATGAATTACCAGCTCACCCTCCCCCCCCGCAGCGGCACCAATGGAATCCGGGACGGCTACGACGTGCTCACCCATTTGGCCAATCAACCGTTCACGCAGGAGTTCATCAGCATCAAGCTCTGCCGCTTGTTCGTGCATGATGAATTCCCTAACCCAACTTCCTACAGTGATCGTGAGGAATATCATTTTTACGATTACACTGATCCGAATCGTTCCGCCGAAGCGGAGCTGGTGCATCAATGCATGTTGGCGTGGGAAAACAGCAGCCCGAAAGGCAACGTCCGCGCCGTGCTCAATGTGATCTTCAATTCCGAGTTGTTCCGCAGCCAGGCCGCCAACGCGCAAAAGGTTAAGACACCGCTGGAATTTGTCGCCAGCGCCGTGCGGGCGTTGCGGGCCAGCACTAATAATGGCGCCGGCTTCACCGCTGGCACAGACGGTTATTCGTTTGCCACTCCGCTCAATCGCATGGGGGGAATGAATCTGTTTGATCGCGATGCGCCGGATGGTTATCCCGAAGCTGGCGCAAACTGGATCAGTGCCGGCACGCTTGTGGAACGCATCCGCTTCATTCAGGCATTCCTCAACTCCGGCACGGGCGACGACGCAGGCAATCACGTCTGCGATCCAGTCACGCTGTTGAAAATCCGACTGCCTTCTACCAGCTGGAACAATGCGGGGGAGGTAACGGACTTCTTCCTCGGCATTTTGTATCCTGCTGAGGGGCCG
Organism: Verrucomicrobiota bacterium; assembly: GCA_049840435.1. GTDB lineage: Bacteria > Verrucomicrobiota > Verrucomicrobiia > Limisphaerales > JADLHS01 > JADLHS01. The sequence goes on from JASGKY010000005.1 coordinate 13,784, forward strand.
CAAACTTGCAGCTCTACCGGGACGCCGGCATCAATTTCCTCAACACCTCCGATAACGGGACGACGTCGTCACCGTTTTCCAGTGCCACCGGCACTACCTATGATACCCGCGTGCGTGGACTCGTTTCCATGCTGATGACCCAGCAACGTTTCCAGGAGCAATAGCGCCATGAACAATTTCAACATCTACTCGCGCCGGACTTTTCTCAGCCGCTCTGCCAAGATCGGCATGGCCACGGCACTTTCGACGTTGGTGGACATTCCGTTCGTCATGAAGCGCGCGCTTGCCGAAGGCAGCATCGGGCTTAATGGCAAAAAGGTATTGTTCATCTGGTTGCGTTTCGGCAACGACGGGTTGAACAACATCATCCCTGTCGGCGACGTAGCTTACACTGGCGACGGCGGCTCCATCGCTAGCATCCGGCCCAACATCGGCATCCTCCGGGAAAGCGGTGTGAATTACGGCGTCACCGGCACATGCTTCGATCCTACGCTCTACAGCGCGGATGGTGCGTTCACGCCCCGCACCAGCGACGACAGCACTTTTAGCTACACCAACGCCATCCGCACTGGGAATGGCTTTGCTGCGCTGCACCCGGCGCTAAAATTCCTCGCTCCAGTTTACAATGCGGGCGACCTCGCCCTGCTCCACCGCGTCGCCTACCCCAAGCAATCTCGCTCGCACTTTGATTCGCAGAACTATTGGGAGAACGGCAATCCAAACAATAACCTTTCGAAAGACGGCATTTTTTACCGGACCATTATCGAGTCCGGGCTCGCCAACACCTCGCCGCTTACCGGCATTTCCATTCAATCCGCTCTGCCCTTGATTCTCCGTGGCTCGGCGGCGGCAATGACCAACCTGACGTCACCCACCCGTTATGATCTGCTCGGCGTCCCCAGTGGCACGGGCGACAATAAAGCTTTCAACGCCATTGCCCAGGCCAATTACGCCCCGTTCGCCGAAAAGCTTAGTCGTGAGATGCTCGATCTGCAGTACGAAAACATGACGAACACCTTGCGCATCTTCGGCAACCTGGACTTCTCCGATGCTGGCAACACTTTCCGCGACAACATTGCCACCGACTCCGACTCCGACTGGTACAACGCGCATGGCAACCAAGGCTACTATCTTTTCCCGACCTCAGATAACAAGAATGGTGGGTATGAGCGGACGGTCGGCGGTGCGACCAATACGGCCAAGCGGGTTGTCCCCCAAAATCAGCAATCCGGTTTCTTCGCCAACCTTAAAGCTGCCGCGATGATTCTCAACAAGACCGACGCCATCATCGCTGGCACGGAACTTGGCGGTTTTGATACGCACGGCACGCAAGGCGCAGCTACCGGCACGCACGCCAACCTGCTCCAGTGCGTTGGCTGGTCCATGTATGCGTTGCAGAAATATTTCACCCTCTACGCGGACAAAGCCACGTGGGAAAATATTGTCGTGGTCACGTTATCGGAGTTCGGACGCACCGCAGTCGAAAACGCCGACAAGGGCACCGACCACGCCGAGGCGGGCGTCATGTATGTCGCGGGTGGCAATGTGAGAGGCTACGGCGCGGGTAACGCCAGCGGCGTGTTCGGCTGCAGTCAGGCCGACCCGATTCCGTGGATCCCGGGACTCAAAACCAACAGCCTCGCGACCTGCGGGACGATGTTTGCCGCCGGTTTTCCAAACAGCACCAGTCCGGTGAGCGCCGGCTATTTACGGCGCGCGATTGATTATCGCTCCGTCTTGGGAGAAGTCATCCGCAAGCATCTTGGCTCAACCCAAGGCCAGCTGGATCGCATCATTCCTGGCTACGGTAAATCTGGCGAAGCATTGCTTGCCGGCGGTAATTCCAGTGTAGATGGCGTGCAGATTCGCGGCGAACTTGGGTTGTTATAGCATCTCATCACGTCAGCCCTCGCCCTCAAACCTCAAACGGCGAAATTGACACCGGCTTGGCGCTTCTTTACTCTCTGCCCGCAAAGATTGAACCGCTTTGCCCCGAATTAACGTTCGGGGATTTTTATTGTTCCGGCCCAGTTTTAATTTATGGCAAATACGATTCTCGTCCGCGCCCAGTGGGGTGACGAAGGTAAAGGCAAGATCATTGACGTGCTCACGGAGCAGGCGGATGTCGTCGTCCGCTACGCGGGCGGCAACAACGCTGGGCACACCGTCTGGGTCGGAAAACAGAGGTACGTCCTGCACCTGATCCCGTCTGGCATTTTGCGCAAAAACAAGCTGTGCGTCATCGGTAACGGCGTCGTGATTGATCCCATCGGCCTTGTGAACGAAATCACCGGCCTACACAAGATCGGCGTCAAGGTTGGCAAGAATCTCGTCATCAGCGAAACCGCCCATGTCGTGTTCCCCTACCATCGTGAGCTCGATGCCCAACGGGAAGTGCTCAAGGGAAAGAACAAGATCGGAACAACAAAACGCGGCATCGGTCCGGCCTATGGCGACAAGGTCGCCCGCGTTGGCTTGCGCATGGCTGACTTGATTGATCCCGTCCGCTTGGAAGAAAAGCTCGCGGCCCGCATCAAGGAGAGCAACAGCGTCCTCAAAGCACTCGGCGCGAAGCCGCTTTCTTTCAAGGAGGTCCTTGCTGAATACAAGAAGGCCGGTCAATTTCTCAAGCCCTTCGTTACGAACACCGTCGTTCTGTTGCACGACGCCATCAACAGCGGCGCGGAGACTCTTTTCGAAGGCGCACAAGGCACGTTCCTCGACATTGATCATGGCACGTATCCGTTCGTCACCTCATCGAACACCACCGCCGGCGGCGCTTGCACCGGCTCTGGGGTTCCCCGCATCGCATGGATCGCGTCGTCGGCGTCATGAAGGCCTATACCACTCGCGTGGGTGAAGGTCCGTTGCCAACGGAAAACCAAGTCATCTCCGACCTGCTCCATGGCATGGGCCGCGAATTCGGCGCCACCACCGGACGTGCCCGTCGCTGCGGCTGGTTTGATTCCGTCGCCACGCGGCACGCCACGATGGTTAATGGCATTGATGACCTGGCGATCACAAACCTTGACGGGCTCGACACGGTGGAAACGATCAAAGTTTGTATCGCCTATCGCCACGGCAAGAAGCGTTACGACTACATGCCTAATGACGTGCAAGTCCTGGCGGAATGCGAACCGATCTATGCCGACTTCGCTGGTTGGAAAACTCCGACCGACAAGTGCAAGACTTGGAAAGACCTTCCGGCGAAAGCTCGCGCGTATACCAGGGCTATTGCCGAATTGACCGGTGCGAAGCTTTACATCGCGTCGGTTGGTCCAGGTCGCGACCAGACCATCTTTGTTTGATTGTAGCGGCGGTCTGTGACCGCCGGACTCGGCGCTGACACAGCGCCCTACAGATGAGCACAGCACCACAACTCTTACCCGAAGCCAAGGCCACGCTGCCCCAGCACGTCGCCATCATCATGGACGGCAACGGTCGCTGGGCGAAGCAACGGCATCTGCCCCGGATTGAAGGTCACCGCCAAGGCGCGGAATCAGCGCGCACCATTATCAAGACCGCTGGTGAGCTTGGCATCAAGTATCTCACGCTCTACGCGTTCTCGGTCGAAAACTGGAATCGCCCCAAGGACGAGGTGGACGCGTTGATGAAATATCTCATCCACTATCTCAAAAACGAAACGCCGGAGTTGAACAAGAGCAACGTGCGGCTCGAAGCCATCGGCCAGATCTGGCGCTTGCCAGAGAACGTTCAGGAGCAACTCAAGAAGGCTCGTGCCACCTTATCCAAGAACAACGGACTCACGCTCGTCCTCGCGCTGAGCTACGGCGGCCGCACGGAGATTGTGGATGCTGTTCGCAACATCGCGGCAGACGTGAAAGCCGGAAAGCTTGAGCCCGCTGACATAAATGAGCAGGTTGTCTCGCAGCATCTCTACACGCGCAGCTATCCTGACCCTGACGTCATGATTCGCACCAGCGGCGAAATGCGCGTGAGCAACTTTCTCCTCTGGCAGATTTCCTACGCGGAATTCGTTATCACGCCGACGCTCTGGCCGGATTTCCGCAAGCCGCAGTTCTATGCCGCGCTCGAAGAATACGCCAAGCGTCACCGGCGTTTCGGCGGCATCTGAAATCGGCGGTCGCCGGCGCTCGGATTCTGACTAATTCTTTGGCGCTGGTACGTATATCACCCGTGTCGGCTGTGTTGGCGCGTAGGCGTTGCGTGCGGGAATGTCTGCACGATTGAATGGCTTGTAGGTTTGAATCGAACCGACGCGTGCGATTTTGAGCGAGTTGCGCAACAGCCCTTTGCCGTTGTTGGAATCACTGAACTTGCCCTGCCCGTAGCCTACCCCTTTGGAGCCGGAGAGGTTTGAGGAAAAATACTTCATCCCCACGATCTTGTTTTGTTCATCGCGGATCCAATCAATGAAGATCACGGCATGACCTCCAGCTGGCGTGGTGCTGTAGCTTAAGAAATCTCCCGCCCGCACCTGTTCGAGATCCGTGATCGCTTCGCCGAGTCCATAGCCGACGATGCCGCGTTGTTCAGAGTCCCCTTTGCCTTCGATATACCAAAGTTGCAGCAGGTTGAAGAGATCGTTGAAGGTCATCCCGTTGAAATCATCCGGCTCTAGGCCTTTCTGGATGTTGCGCAGTTTCATCGCCCGGATGAATACTTCGAACGTAAACCCGCAACAATAGCTGCAACGCGAGCCGTCTGGATACGCCTTGGCCACTACCATGCCTTTGTACCACACATCCTGCGTCACGCCGTTATAGATGTCGTATTCCCGCGGCGTCCAACCGCAGTGATAAGGATAAGAACCGTCCAAGGGGTAACCGGAAATGACCTTGAGCACATAAGGATTCAATGAACCCTCCGCATCATCCGCCACCAACTCTTCACGGGCGTAGGCCTTGGCGAGTGCCTTGTCCACCGGAGAGAAACCGCGTTCGTCCACGGGGTAAACGCGCGGCGTGTAGCTGTAGCGTTTGGGAATCTTATTCGTGGATGTGACCCCGTTCTCGGAAGTGACTGTTGGAATAGCCGCCGCCACTGCGCCATTTGGCTTGAGGCAACACGCCGCCTCCGGGCTCTTGCATCCGGCAAATCCCAACAACGCAACCATCCCGCCGACAAAAAATAAAAATCTCATAGCGCTCACCCCGACACTAACCGCGACTTCCGCCCTCGAGCAAGGTCATGGAATGACATGGATATGCCATACAAAGCGGCTGCTGTCGCCCTGACGATATGGTAGGAAAGATTAGTTCTATTCAGTATTGCACCCGTGTTGTCGCGTTGGCTCTCAGTTGCTTTTTTCGTCTTGGCGTTGCTCCCAGCGTCAGCGCAGATCTTGAATCTCCCGCCCCGCCCCGCCAACGCTCTCACTGGCACGCAGTTCACCAACATCATCAGCTCACTTTCACAGTCAGAACGCGAGCAATGGATTTATGCCCAGATCATCGGCGGGAATGTCCCCAATTGGCTGCGCAACCTGAAGCCCATCACCGTCAACGCCGGGGGCAATACCGCGACTTACCAAGTCACTCCGGATTATCTTTCCATCGGTTCAGACACCAACTATTTCCGCGCCCCCATGACTCCGCTGCTGGCGCAACGGCTTGCTGACCGGTTGGGCTACTCGTTGCCGACCCGCAAAATGGTCAACCAGATCTGGACGAACGCCGCGATAAAACTGACGCCGACCACCATTCCGTGGAGTGCTGAGATGGTTACCGTTCCGGTTTTTGCCTGGCACAACTACATGGTGCAGACCAATCGCGATGCCTACACAAACGCTCATCCACTGGGAACGCTGGTGGGTGGCACAAAGAAGGATGTCATCATCAGCGCCCGCATTTACACCAACTTTGCCACAGCCAGCATCACCGAAACCGTCGTCATCTACGGCTGGCATTATACCAGTGGCGCACCAATCCAACCGCTCTACAACGGCCACGAGGAAACTTACGCTGATTACTCGCATGGCATCCGGTTCGTGCAGCAGAACCTCACCGTGAACGGTGGCGGCCATACCATCACCAATGTCCTGACTAGCGCTTCACTCTGCTCACTGCTCAGCGATGACGGCGCAAGTGAAGGCTCGACCAATGGCACAATTCCCGTGCCGCGCTACACCATCGCACCGCTCAAGCCGACGGTGATGACCCATCCTGTCAGCCAGTCCGTTTTGCCGGGAGCAAATCTCACCCTCAGCACACTCGCTATTGGCGATGATCCTTTGCGCTATCAATGGCGACTCAACGGCGTCAATCTCGCCAGCGCCACTAACGCTACGCTCTCACTTACAAATCTCGCGGCCGCCAATGCCGGCAGCTACTCCGTTATCGTCACCAACGCCGCCGGCGCAGCGACCAGCCGCGTCGCTGTCGTGCGTGTGAAGACTTCAGATTTTCCGGTGCTGTTCAGCGCTGACTTTGATACCAACAGCGCTGCGAACTGGAACATCTTCTGGGGCGCGGCCAACCCCACCTCGGATTACCGCGTGGATTTTGCGTTCGATTACGGTGTGATTCCATACACCTTCAATGGCGTCACCGCATTGATTCCGCCCGCCCCCAATTCCCTCGACGGCAGCACGCGCGGCGTCCGGCTCGCCGTCAACCGCGATGCCACCGCCACCAATGCAGCTGTAAACCTCTATCCCAAGAACTTTTCTGCCAGCGGCAACTTCGCCCTCAAGTTTGATCTCTGGATCAATTATCCCGGCAATGCTGGCGGTACGGGCACAGGCGTCACGGGTAGCACCCAGCATGGGATGTTTGGCATCAATCATCTGGGCACGAATGTGAACTGGGCCGCCACCACAGCATCAGCCAGTGACGGCCTCTGGTTTGCGCTGGATGGCGAAGGCGGCGATAGCCGTGATTATCGGGCTTCTGTCGGCAACCTGGCCGGAACGCAGATTGAACTGCTCGACAACAGCGGACTGAGCGCCTCAACAACACCGCTAATTTGTATCAGACGTTGTTTCCCGCCCCACGCTTTGAAACCAGCGGTGCGCCCGGCAAGAACTGGGTGGAAGTTGAATTGCGTCAGACCAATAACATCATCCTCTGGATCATGGACGGCACGGTCATCGCGCAACGTGCCAACACCTCCGCCTTTGCCAGCGGCACGATCATGCTCGGTCTGATGGACGTGTTCCCGTCCATCGCCGCGCCGGCGCGCGATTCCTTTGTGCTCTTCGACAACGTCCGCGTGGAGAACCTTGCGCCACCGATTCAATTCACCGCCCTCACGCGCGCACCTGACGGCCCCGTCATGCTCACCCTCAGCAGTGCACTCGGCGACAGCTTCCAGCTGGAAACCTCCACCGACCTGACCATCTGGCAACCGCTCGCCTCGCTCACCGCCACCAATCAACCGTTGCAATTCACAGATCCGAGTGCGACGCCAGACGGGATTCGTTATTACCGGGCCAAGCGTTAAATTTCATTCGATACCAGAGCTGCGGAGCAGCGGCAGAAGTTAGCCCACGGCGTGAGCCGTGGGGTTCGTCAGAAAAGCAAAAGCCCCGGTTGGGGCGACAGAACTCAACCGAATGGATGTTCTCTCGCCCCTACCGGGGCTTGTTCATGCGCTTCGTTTCCCCACGGCTCACGCCGTGGGCTAACGTCTATCGCACCTCCGGTGCGTTGGTTTGCTCCGAGATCGTCCCGCAGCAAACTCTCGACAACCCATCAACCCGCAAATAATGTCAGGCCATGAACTGTGATAAGCTGCAAATGCCGCTGGCGAGTACCGGTTAGCCTGCATCGTGCGCTCCATAACGACGCTTTTACTTTGTTTGCTGCTCATCGGGTGTAGCCGGAGTGTTTTGCCATCTGACCAGACTCTGATAGGCACGAGTGAGGCAGCTTTGCGCAGCCTCGTTCTAAGCAACGCACCGATTGGTATCGGACAGACTGATGTAGAAAAGGTTTTGGCCAATTCATTTCACCGGAAGTGGCGAGTGATTGATTACGAGTCGAGAGAGCTTGTCTTACAGCGAGGGTTTTCCATTCCTGTTGTCAGCGGGGATTATTATATCAGCAGCGACCTTGCAATGGTTCGCCGAGGTGTCACGTCCAGTGACGTCGTGACCGTCTATTTCCTGTTTGGTTCGTCACATCAGTTGAAGGATATTTCCATCGACAAATGGACCGACAGTAAATGAGAAAGCAGGCTAACCACCGGATTCGTTGCAAATAGCCCACGTTGCCATCACCTCGTCGCTTCCTCCTCCCCAGTTTGAAAAGGTTCGCGACGCCGGGGGCGACTCGTGTACTGTGCGCGGATTATTCGGCATGGCGTTTTCATTCACATTTTTAGGCAGTGGCACGTCCCAAGGCGTGCCAATCATTGGTAAGGATTATCCGCCGGAGTTTCTGGCGAACCCGAAAAACTGGCGCACGCGGCCTTCCGTGCATGTCACTACGGACGCGATTGCGTTTCTGATTGATACCACGCCCGAGTTGCGGGTGCAGTGTCTGCGGGAAAACATTCGGCGGGTGGACGCGCTCTTGATCACGCACGGGCACGCGGATCATATCATGGGCATGGACGACTGCCGGCGGTTCTGCGATCTGAACGGGGAGAAGACGCTGCAGGTTTATGCCAGCGCCGACACGATGGACGATCTGCGTCGTGTGTTTAAATATGCCTTTCACAGCGGCCCGTGGTCCAAGGGCTATTTCATGCCAGACCAGCGCGTGGTCACGGAGAAGTTTCCGCTCGGTGATCTAGAAGTCACGCCCCTGCCCTTGCCACATGGCCGGTTCACCACCACGGGCTTTCTGTTCGAGCAAAACGGCATCAAGCGCATGGCCTATCTCAACGATTGCAAGGAAGTGCCCGCACCGGTCATCGAACAGGTGCGCGGCGTGGAGATCGCAGTAATTGATGCGTTGCGTTTTGCGCCACACCCGACGCACATGTGTTTTGATGAAGCCCTCACTGCCGCCCGCCGGATCGGGGCGAAACGGACGTTTTTCACGCATCTCACGCATGATTACGACCATGACAAGGCCCAGGCGGAATTGCCGCCCGGCATCTGGTTCGCGTGGGATGGCTTGAAAGTCAGCAGCGCTGATCAATACTAAGTTCATGGCACGGACGCCGAAAATGATCTTTCCATCGATTTTGACCAGCCTGCTCAGCCTCGGGCTGGCGCTGTTGTTGCCCCAAGACCTGCGCGCCGGCGGCGAGGAGGTCGTGGTGGTTTACAACTCCAAGCTGCCGGAATCCAAATCCCTTGCTTTCTACTATGCGCGGATGCGCGACGTGCCAAAGGAACAGATCCTAGGTTTCGAATTGCCGGAGGGCGAGGTCATGTCCCGTGCCGAATATCGCGATATGCTGGAGCGGCCACTACTTAAGAAACTTCAGGCGCTGAACCTCTGGGAGTATGGCTCAGGTCAATTACCAGGCACGAATCAGACAAGCGTGAAGTCGTTTCGCAAGGTAACGGTGGCCAAGATTCGTTATGCCGTCCTCTGTTACGGGTTCCTCTGAAGATTCGGGCTGATCCCACCAAACGCGAACCGGACGACGAGAAGCTACGCCCAGAGTTTCGTCGTAACGAGGCCGCTGTTGATAATGAACTCGCCTGCCTGCCTCGCCTGACCCACGGCTACTCGCTGTCCGGGCCATGGCTTAATCCGCTCTACTTCACGACCAACGCCGCCAGTCTGCATCCTACGAATGGCCTATTGCTCGTTGCCCGGCTCGACGGTGCTACGCCGGAAATTGCGCGCGGACTGGTGGACAAGGCCTTGCAAGCAGAGAAGGACGGTCTGTGGGGGCGCGCCTATTTTGATGTGCGCAACATCACCGATGCCGGCTACAAACTTGGCGACGAATGGATTCGTGGGGCGTCGGTGTTTGCGCAACAGGCCGGCTTCGACACCGTGGTGGATGAGCGAGGGGGGACGTTTCCCGCCGGATTCCCCATGAGCCAGATCGCCTTCTACGCCGGGTGGTATGAGGAAAATCAGAGTGGTCCGTTCAAATTGCCCCAGGTGGAATTCATGCCAGGTGCATTTGCGTATCACCTGCACTCGTTCAGCGCTGCATCATTGCGAGCCACGAATCATAATTGGACCGGCCCGCTGCTGGCGCAAGGGGTCACCTGCACGTTTGGCACACGTGGACGAACCCTATCTTACGGGCACACCCGATGTTGCCGCGTTCACCGGGCGCTGGCTGTTTCTGGGGTTCACGTTTGCAGAAGCGGCTTATGCGGCACAGCCCGTCCTCTCCTGGCAGACCACGGTTGTTGGCGATCCGCTTTACGCACCGTTCAAAGTGCCCGTGCTCGACCATCACCGCGCCTTCCTCGAGCAAACCAACTCGCTGATGGAGTGGTCCACCGTGCGCTTGATCAATCTGAGTCGCAACCGAGGCGTCGCCCTCGAGGATTTGGTGCTAGCGCTGGAAACCACCCCGCAAACCAAAGACAGCGCGGTGCTAAGCGAGAAACTGGCGGACCTCTACGTCGCCCAAGGCAAGCCAGCTTCTGCCATACTGCTGTACGAGCGGGCGCTAAAACTCTCCCCCACGCCGCAACAACGTGTGCGGCTGCACCTAACGTTGGGAGAAAAACTGCTCGCGGCCGGTCGCCGAGACGAAGCGCTCGCTGAATACCAAAGATTTCTAGCGGCCCGGCCCGATTACGCCGATGCCGACAGCATTCGACAAAAAATCACCCAACTCGCTGGGAAATCAGCCGGGAGTACCAATGGCTCTCCGACAACGCCGTGAATTCAGTTCCGCGCTGTGGCGCTCAGGTTATTTTGCAACCAGTCCTCAATCGACTGGCTTAGGTTGGAAAATTGAAACGGCAGGAGAAAATGATCCGTCGCGGATACCAGCATCACTTTTGCTCGTCCGCCTGCCTCTTTGCTCATCTGCGCTAAATCCTCTGGACGGCTGATAGAATCGCGGTCTCCCCCAATCAACAATGCCGGGACGCGCAATTGTCGGGCTGCCGCTTCCCCAGCCCAATCCCCCCACTCCAAGTTTAGCCGGGCGGCGGCGAGCGTCGCGGCTTTTTGCGCGGCCCGATGGGAGATCGGGATTCTCAGCGCCTGCGCCAATCGTTCGAAAGCTTCACTGGGTTGATTGTACCAGCGCCAAGGCCACCACCGTGCGAATGCGCTCATCCTGCGCCGCCCAATGCAGCGCCAGTGTTGCCCCGTACAAAAACCCCATCACGCCGACGGTTTCATCACACGCCCCGCGCGCTTGCAAACCATCCAGCAGTTGGCGCAGATCGTTCACCTCAAATTTGCCAAAGCCCACCTGGTCACCAGTGGATTGACCATGGCCTCGCAAGTCCACCAATACCACGCGATACCCCGCCTGTGCCAGATGCAAGGCCCAAGGCAACATTGTCTCCTTTGCCAGCATGTAGCCGTGCAGCAGGATGAGCGTGGCTGGTTGAGCGCGCGGTTTGAAATTAATTCCCGTATTGGTCACGATGTTCAACGAGGCTGAGAACTCTCCCTTTTGCCGAAACGTGACAGTGTTGGAAATGGTCAGATGATAATCCTGCGCGGGCAGTTGTAACACCTTAAGCTCTGCCGCCGGCGGACCAACGGGAACGCTGGTGTAAAGCAACGGAGTTGCAATCCGCCCGGACAGAAGGTTGGTTTCCAGTTTTTGCCACAGCGCCAGCATCTGCCAGTTGCCAGCTGGGTCGCCATTTAAATTCGGCGCCGTGACGATCCGATCCGCGGCCATCCGGCTAGTAACACAACCGCCACAACCCAACAGGAGCACCACCCAACTCAAGCTGCAACCGAAGGCTGTAAATCGTTGGAAGGCGGTTCGCATGCGGCGGTATTAAATGCAGGACGCCGCAAGAGTCGCCATTACTTCTTTGCCCCGTTCGTCCCGGCCCGCTCTTTGAGTTGTCGGATCAGAAACTTGTCCTCGGTCGCCTGCTGCCAGGCCGAAAACCACAGATCCCCCAACATTTGCCCGCCGCGTACCAGTTGCGCGTCGAGGAACGCCCGCCCCTCGGGAGCGCCCGGATTCTCAGGCGTAAGCTTGCCCTCCTTCTCCAGCTTGTAGAGAGGCTCGATCAATTTTTCCGTGCCTAACAGATAATCCATCACAGCGCGGAATGTCGCGTCTGCAACAAAGGGATTGCCAACGATCTTGGCCGGTTGTATGCGGGCGGCAAGCGGTTCAGCTTTTGCACCGCCGGTTTTTTTGAAAAAGCCACCGTCAATCCAACCGTGAAAACTGCTGTTGGTGGCGTAACCGTTCGGGTTCGGACCGACCCACCCATGATGATGCTTGGTGACATGTAGTGGTTGCGCACAATCCCCGACGAAATGCCCCATCACGCCCATCACATAGATGATGTTGGCCTGCGCGTTGGCGACCTCCTCGGGGGTGCCGCCGTTTTCTTGCAAGGCCTTAAGATAGGAAAAGCCGGAGCGCAGCCTGCCTTGATACTCGGTGATGGCCCACGGCGCAAAACCGACGAGCTCCCGGGTGTGATCCTTGTTTTTGGCGGGATCAATCGGCGCAAATTTTTCGGGAAACAATGTGCGGGCCAAGGCCAGCTTGCCCACCAAGTCGTAGCGCAGCGTCGGGACTGTCAGCGGCGTCAGGCCGTAATCTTCGAGTTCTTCCAGATCAAGATAATGATCCGGGCCGCTGCAATGGTTGAGCGATTGATCGTCGTTGATATTGCGCCAGCGATCGGGTTCGCCAGCAAGAAAGGCGATGCGTTCCCGCGCTTCGGGCGTCTTCACGAAGGCCGGAAAATTCGCCGGTAACGCGACGAGCCCGAGTTGATTGACGGCGCGGTGGCCTTCGTAATCCCACGCCTGCGCCGCAGGTGCGATCAGACCGAGGGTGAGGACGGACAACGGGAGGAGGACGAGCTTCAATTTCATTACGAATTACGTTTAGTCTGCGGGCACTGTAACGACGCGCCGCCAAAAGGCAAAATTCAAATCTTGCCCCTACCGCCCGCTTCCCCCAGCAACTTCATTGCGGTGCGGTAGCCTCCAACTCCTGCAAATGAGGGCCGATGACGCGGCGGGCGTATTGGAAGGACTCCGCCAGCAACAATGCGAAGATAATCACCGCCGCAAGTATAATCACCGCGCTCCCCCAGTGGCGCGGTCGAAACCGTTGCAATGTCGGCGCGTAGGCGATCAGACCCAGCACCGCCGCCAACACAGCGATGGCGTCCAAGCTGGCACGTTGCCAGTATGGGCCGCCCAGCCGCACCCACATGCCAAACTCATCGAAGGTCAGCGCCAGTCCGATTCCATACACGATACCGGCCACCGTCAGCGCCCGGCCGCTTGGGCGTTTGAACAGCAGGTACGCGCCTAGGATTGAGAGCAGGAAGATGCCGTAGTTGAGATGATGCACGTGCGTACCTCGGACGTGTAGATATAGATCAGGCAACCGGTGCGACATGATGAGAAACACCAACACCCGCGCCGCGATGAACGTCAGCAAAAAGGTAAACAAGATTACCCGAGCCAACGCGGCGTTGGCCGGCTCGAAGGGATTTTGATTGGAATCAGGCCTAGTCATGCTGACAGGTTTAGAGGCTTCACAACAGGATTCAAAAAGACTGAACGCGCCCGAAATGTAAAGCGCCGTCTCCAACCTCAATTTCAACCGATGAGTGCTTGCCAACCACAGTTTCCTGAAGAAACATTCCCCAAGAGCCACCCGCTGATTGCATGGGTCGTAATTATCACATCAAAACTCGCATGCGGTGCCGCCGGGAACTGCCGTCTCTGGGTTTTTCGTTGATTGAACTGCTCGTGGTCATTGCCATCATCACGATTCTCGCGGCGATGCTCCTGCCCTTGGTCAATAAAGGCAAACTCAAGGCCTACGGCATCACCTGCATGAACAACCACCGCCAGCTCTCCCTTGCTTGGCGGATGTACGCCGAGGACAACAACGATGTGCTCCTGTATGCGAGTGAATCTCTGGATTGGGACAAATTGTGGACCGCCGATTACGCTTGGATCACCGGCACTCTGACCTATAGCCCAAGCGACCCCAAAAATTGGGACCCAGATCTGACGATCAAGAAAAGTCCCATGTGGAATTACAGCGGCAAGAACCTCAGTATCTGGAAATGTCCAGCCGATCGCTCCGGCATCAGTGTCGCTGGAGAATTCAAACCCCGCGTGCGCAGCATTTCCATGAACGTCTTTCTCGGCGGTTGGGGCGGCACGGACGGCAACTGGGGGGCCATCTTCAGCGCGTACAAGATTTACAAAAAGATGTCGGAACTCTCCGATCCCGGCCCGTCAAAGACATTTGTCTTTCTCGACATGCGGGAAGACAGCATTGACATGGGCAACTTCGCAACCCGCATGGCGGGATGGCCGGACAACTCCGGCCAATATGGCTTCTACGATCTGCCTGGCTATTACCACCACTTCGCCGCCGGGTTCTCGTTTGCTGACGGGCATTCTGAAATCCATCGCTGGCGCGATCCCCGCACCATGCCGCCAATCGTTCCCGGCGGATTTGTGAACGACAATTTTTCCTCCCCTGACAACCCCGACGTCCACTGGTTGCAAGATCATTCCACCCGTCCGGTGATCCCCTAGCCCCTACACAGCCGGCTCTGCAGCACTCAACGGCAACTGACTTTGCGCTACCCGTCCGGATGCCGGCCCGGATTCTGCCGCGCCCTGAAGCTTTACTAGCACCGGCCGGATGAGTTTGCTCTGATACGAATAACCGCTGGCCATGACCTCTCCGACAACACCACTTACCGCTGTTTCGCCGTCGGCTAATTGATGCTTCTGCGGATCGAAAGCCTCGCCCGCTGTCGCCAGCACCGGGATCAAGCCCAGTCGCCGCGCCGCATCACGACACGCATTTTGAAAATGCGCCAGTTGCTTGATCAGATTCTCCTGGCCGGAACGCTCCGCCGCCTTATTCAATGCAAAAATGTGATCCAGCATGAACACCAGCACCTGCAACCACTCATGCTCACTGCGGCGCAACTTCTCCACCTCCAGCCGCAACGTCGCCTTCTCCCCATCACTCGCCTTCAGCATGAACTCGGAAAACCCCTTCACCTCCTCGGTCATCCGTTCTGTAATCTGTTGGGCCAGCAACGCCGTCTTGTCCGCCTGCACTTGGGCCGACTGCAAATGGTCCGTCGCCGCACCGATCTGCGTCACGCATCGTTCCAGATTCTGGAGTTTCTCCGTCGCCGCCGTCAGCGAACTCGTCTCAATCAACTTCAGCAACGCTCCATACTTGAGCACCGCTCGATACTCGAGCAAATACGGCACGATCCCCAGCACCGCCGCCAGAAAAACACAGACGCTACACGCAACCACCTCCCACTGCGACAGCGGGACATTCGGCTTGGTCTGCCAATAAAAGAGGTAATACGCCACCCCGAGCATGAAAGCATCAGCGAGAAAAAACGGCCATTTGGGAACTTTCAACTCCGGTGACTGCGGTGCGTCTTGCATGCTGCAGCATACGGGAAAAAGGAAACGGACTTCAAGCGTGGCCGCAGGATTTGCCACATCACCGGCCACTAGCTCTCAGCCAGCTACTCATTTCGATACTTCTTGTGGCAAGCGGCGCAAGCGGCGCCGACTTTCTTAAAAGTGGCTTCCAATTGCACAAGGTCTTGCGGGGCGCGCAACCGCTCACGCAGGGCTTCGGCGGCTTTCTCGGCATCGGTAAGCATGGCCCGATAATCCCCAAGGCGCTTCGTCGTGTCGTCCGTGCGGGCCAGCTCCTTGAATTGCTCCCACAGCATGGTGGCTTCGTGCGCAGGCGCGATGTCGGCGTGACCTGGCGGGGTTTTCCAGGCGGCTTTCTGCGCGAGTTTTAAGTTTGAAAAATGTTCATCTATCTTCACCATCGCATCCACGAGCGTAGTGGGTTGGGTGACTTCGGGAAAAGTTTTGACAGCAGTGAGCGCTTCCTTGCTCGGTGACTTATAACCGCTGGCCGCGCGATAGAGGCCCGGATAGTCATTCGCCGTGCCTGCCTCGATGAGCCAGGCTACGGCTTTATCGGGACTCCAGCCCTCCGCCGCCTCGCACATCACAGCCACTGCAGCCGGCCCGCGGTGTAGGCCATGATGACAATGCACAAAGAACGGGCCCAAGTCTTCCCCAGCCAGCTTGCTAAGTTCCACGACGCGGTTGGTCGGGATGCCGTCGTAGCCATAAGGCAGATGGATGTAACGCAGACCGTGTTTGCGGGCGGCATCAATGTCTGGTTTGCTGCCATCTACACTAACAATGGTTTTCACGCCCAGGCTGGCGATGGCTGCGAAGGCCTCATCGCCCTCCGGCTGCGAGCCGGAATAAATCTTAGCGGAAACGCGAAAGGCGTTGTGAACCCCCGGAATTTCCACCGGCGTGGCAATGGTCTTCGTCTTCACAGCATCATCGGCAGCGTGCGAAGTTTGCAGCAACCATCCCAGCGCCATAGCGGCGAAGAAAGTGATCCATGTGAGTGAATGAACCCGCCCGAAGAGAACCTGTTTCGCCATGCGCGGAGAGTATTAAGTGCGTTTTGCTTGTCAACAGATGGAGCAATCAAGACCTGACCTGTCACGCGGTCGAACACCATCTCGATCACATGCTGTGCAGGTGGAAAATATCATGAAGTTTATCTGATTAGCAGTTGACGCAGGCGAACAAGAACCACTATTCATAGACAGTTCTTTGAATTGCAACCCCATTAGTTGTGGGTTGCAGATGAGCCAGTGCCCCGAGCCACGGTTCGGGGAGAATAGGGAAACGGGTGATAATCCCGTGCGGTAGCGCCGCTGTAACGAGCGACGAAACGCCATGAAGCCACTGTCCGCAAGGATGGTAAGGCTGGCGGAGTAGGACGACCTCGAAGCCAGAAGACCTGCTGGTTCATGCTCATCAAGTCCGCCGATGTGTTGTCGGCGGCAACGGTCGCGCCAAAGACCGGATGAGGGAAAAGTCGTGCTTGTCGTTTCAGCCCGCCTTCACTCCCTCGCGAGTGGACGTGGGATTTTTTGTGCCTGCGCTGCCTGCGAGTCGAGTTCCCTCCAGTGGCAATTGCGGGGTGGCAGCCGCCAAACTGAAATCACTCGACATGCAAGAACTCGCTGACCGGCTCACGCCGCCGCAACTCGATCCGCTCCAAACCCAGACTCTCTCCGTCCGCAAACGCGATGCGCGCATCGCGCCTTTCGATGAATCACGAATCCAACTCGCCATCGGAGCCGCTTTCAAAGCTGACGCAGGATTGCACGCGGAGCAACCCCTGCCTGCTCCCGCGCAATCAAATGTCCAGCGCATTACCGCCGCCGTGGTTCAAGCTGCCACTGCACGCACGATAAAAGGCGAACCGCTGGAGATCGAGTTCATCCAGGATTTGGTGGAAACCAAACTCATGGAAGCTGGGCATCACAGCATCGCGCGGCGTTACATTCTGTATCGCGAAGAACGACGCAAGGCGCGGGCGTTACGCGGGGATCGGACCTTGGCTGGCGCTCCGCAATCCAAACTGTTCGTCTCCCTGCCCGACAACGCACACGAGCCGCTCGACCCGCAACGCATCCGCCGTCGTCTCATCAGCGCCTGTCGCGCACTGGAAGCCAACTGTTCCGCCCGCGATCTCGCCGAAGAGACACTCAAGAATCTTTACGACGGCGTAAAGCCGGAAGAAATCGAGCAAGCGATGATCCTCGCTGCGCGCACACGCATCGAACGCGAGCCGGATTACACTTTCGTGGCCGCACGTTTGTTGTTGCGAAAGGTTTATCGCGAAGCGTTGCCTCAATTCAGCATAACCACCGAACTCGCCGCGCAGCAGCGCGATCATTTCCCGGCCTACGTAGCGCGTGGCGTGGATGTACAGCGCCTGTCTCCAGAGCTTTTGAAGTTTGATTTGACGAAGCTTGCCGCCGCGCTGCGCTTGGATCGCGATCAGCAATTCACTTACATGGGCGCGCAGACGCTTTACGACCGTTACTTCATCCATCACGAAGGTCGGCGACTGGAAACACCGCAATACTTCTGGATGCGCGTGGCGATGGGGCTCGCCATCAACGAAGATGAACAAAAGAACGAACGCGCGATTGAATTCTATGAGGTACTCTCGACATTCCGCTTCCTCAGCAGCACGCCGACGTTGTTCAACTCAGGCACGAATCATCCGCAACTTAGTTCCTGCTACCTGAGTACGGCGATGGATGATCTGGATCATATCTTCAAAGTCATCGCCGACGACGCGAAGCTTTCCAAGTGGGCCGGTGGCCTCGGCAATGATTGGACGAACGTGCGCGCTACCGGCGGTCACATCAAAGGCACAAACGGCACGAGCCAAGGCGTGATTCCATTCCTCAAGGTAGCCAACGACACTGCGGTGGCCGTGAACCAAGGCGGCAAACGCAAGGGTGCGATGTGCGCCTATCTTGAAACGTGGCATCTCGACATCGAGGATTTTCTGGAATTGCGAAAAAACACCGGCGACGAGCGCCGTCGCACGCATGATATGAACACGGCGAACTGGATTCCCGACCTGTTCATGAAGCGAGTGAAAGCCAACGCTCACTGGACACTGTTCAGCCCGAACGACACACCGGACTTACACGACCTCTATGGCAAGGCGTTTGAAGCGCGTTACACGAATTACGAACAACTCGCCGACGCCGGAAAGATCAAACTGTTCAAGCGCATCGAAGCCGTCGCCCTTTGGCGCAAGATGCTAACGATGCTGTTCGAAACCGGTCACCCGTGGATCACGTTCAAAGATCCGTCGAACATCCGCTCACCACAAGGCCACGTCGGCGTGGTGCACAGCTCCAATCTTTGCACCGAGATTTTGCTGAACACGTCGGCAGACGAAACGGCGGTCTGTAATCTTGGCTCCATCAATCTTGCGGCGCACTGCAACGACACGGGGTTGGATGACGAACTGGTTGGCCGCACAATTCGCACCGCCATGCGCATGCTGGACAACGTCATTGATATTAATTTTTATCCGACACCCGAAGCGCGAAACGCGAACTTGAAGCATCGTCCGGTTGGTTTGGGTCTCATGGGATTTCAAGATGCGCTCTACAGGTTGCGCCTGCAGTACGCGAGTGACGCGGCGGTAGAGTTCGCCGACACCAGCATGGAACTGATCTCATTCCATGCGCTGCTGGCTTCGGCGGCACTGGCCAGGGAGCGCGGCGCTTACGCGACCTTCAAAGGCTCGAAGTGGGATCAAGGCTTGTTACCGATTGATACCATTGAATTGCTCGCGCAGGAGCGCGGCTCGCTCGGAATGGATCGTTCGGCAAAACTTGATTGGAACAAGGTCCGCGACGCTATTCGCCAACACGGCCTGCGCAACTCGAACACGATGGCCATCGCGCCGACGGCAACAATCTCCAACATCGTCGGCGTCGCGCAATCCATTGAGCCGACTTACAAGCATTTGTTCGCGAAGGCGAATCTGAGCGGCGATTTCACCACGGCGAACACGTATCTTGTCGCCGACTTGAAGCAACGCGGCCTGTGGGACGAGGAAATGGTGGACGACTTGAAATATTTTGACGGTAGCGTCACCGAAATCGAACGCATCCCGGTGGAATTGAAGGAGCTTTACCGCACCGCATTCGAGGTTTCACCGCGCTGGCTCATCGAATGCGCGAGCCGCCGGCAGAAATGGATCGACATGGGCCAGTCGCTAAACCTTTACATCGCGCAACCGAGCGGCAAGCAGTTGAGCGAGATGTATCTGTTCGCGTGGGAAAAGGGCTTAAAGACGACTTACTATCTGCGCGCCCAGGCGGCGACACAGATCGAGAAATCCACGACCGACGTGAACCGCCGCGGCCTGCAACCGCGCTGGATGAAAAACAGATCCGCCAGCGCCGACGTGGAAGTGAAGCGCGATTACACGCCGGAAGAAAAGAACGCTTGCTCCATCGAAACCATGCGCAACGGCGGCACGTGCGAGGCGTGCCAGTAAGCCTTTAATCAACCATCAATTAGTTACTATCAACTTTTACTATGTCCTGCTGCAACACCGCCTCCGAACGTCCGACTGAACACGATCTCACCAAGCGCATCAACGCCGATGACAAGCGACTGTTGAACTGTCGCGCCGTGGACGTGAATCAACTCATGCCCCTCAAATACAAATGGGCATGGGAACATTATCTCAACGGCTGCGCGAACCATTGGATGCCTACCGAAGTGCCGATGCAAAAGGACATCGAGCTTTGGAAATCCAACAAATTGAGCGCCGATGAACGCCAAGTCATCATGCGCAACCTCGGTTTCTTCAGCACTGCGGAGAGCCTTGTCGGCAACAACATCGTACTCGCCATCTTCAAGCACATCACGAATCCCGAAGCACGCCAATATCTGCTGCGGCAGGCATTCGAGGAGGCGATCCACACGCACACGTTCCATTATATCTGCGAATCGCTCGCGCTCGACGAACGTGAAGTGTTCAACATGTATCACGAGGTGAATTCCATCCGTGACAAGGATGCGTTTGAGATGAAGCTCACCAGCGACATCCTTGAACCTGGCTTCAGCACCGACACGGTCGATGGCATGCAACGCTTCGTGAAAAACCTTGTCGGATTTTATGTCATCATGGAAGGTATCTTCTTCTACAGTGGCTTTGTGATGATGCTTGCGTTCCATCGGCAGAACCGCATGACCGGCGTGGGCGAACAGTTCCAATACATCCTACGTGACGAAACGATTCACCTTAACTTTGGCATTGACCTCATCAACGGCATCAAGGCTGAGAATCCTGCGATTTGGACGCCAAAATTTCAGCAGGAATTGCAGACACTCATCGGTGAAGCAGTTGAATTGGAAATCGCCTATGCGCAGGATTGCCTGCCCCGCGGCATCCTCGGCTTGAATGCAAATCTGTTCCGCGACTACGTCCAGCACATTGCCGACCGCCGCCTGGAGCGCATCGGCCTGACTGCGAAGTATGGCTCGAAAAATCCGTTCCCGTGGATGAGCGAAACGATTGACCTTGGCAAAGAAAAGAATTTTTTTGAAACGCGTGTGACGGAATATCAGACCGGCGGCGCACTCTCGTGGTAACAATTTAGCAACAAAACCGAGATCCACTTGACGTTTTGACGTATGCGGATTGAATCAGATCTCAGCCATCTGAGGCAGCGACTGCGGGTTCTTCAACCCGTAGCTGCAAACCAAAACCATCTCGTCGTCGATCCGAGCGGACGACCGGCATTTGTCGCAAGACAAACCAAGCGAAAGGTTCAGTTATGGCTAAGTTTACAAAATTGCTTCTCCTAGGCAACGCCCTGATCTTCTCTCCCCGGCTGGATTGAAAGCGTTGACGCCGCCGGCATCACGTATCGCGCGGGCAATGGATTTTTCGACAGCGTGCGGTTGCGCGTCCGTTGATTGAGGACAACAGCGTTCGCTCGGATAACACCATCATGGTGAACGCACAGGTCGGCTATCACCTCAACCCGACTTGGACCGCGACGGTGGAAGTGTTGAACCTGCTCGACCTTAAAGATCACGATATTGATTACAATCACGAATCGCAAACCACGGCCGCCAAGGCTCCGAACAAGGAAATTCATTTCCACCCCGCCTAGCCAATCCAGGTGCGCACGGAATTAACGGCGTAATTTTAGTTACCCTGGCGCGGTACTATACTTTGCAAATCTTGACAGCCAAACCCTACTGTTGCCTAATGACGTCACCGTGGTGAAAAAACTTGGCCATGTTCTTCTGATTCTCGCGCTGCTCGGCGCGACGGGAGGGCATTGGGCCGTGTTACAGACGATCGCATGGGCCGACATGCTCGCAACCAACCTCCAGACAGAGTCCGTCGGCGACGCCCTCACCAAGACTTTTGACGGCGCACATCCGTGCAAGATGTGCAAACAAATCGCAGCCGGCAAAAAGGCGGAGAAGAAGGCAGAGTTCCCGTTGCAGCTCAAAAAGCTGGAGTTTGTCGATGAACGTCCGGTGTTTGTCTTTGCTACGCCGCGAGCGTTCCGTCTTGTGCCAGTTTTGTTTTCAGAACTTGATGGTTTGAATCATCGCCCTTCCGTCCCCCCGCCCCGCAGCTTCACTGCCTGATCCCGCATCGATTAGTCATGCCGCGGCCGGATTTTGTCCGGTGCGGTGAGTTCCCTGATTCGTTGGCGTCCCTTGGACGCAAGCCCTGTGTATGATTACGCCGTTAAAAAGCAAAGCCTTTACGTTGATTGAATTGTTGGTGGCCATCGCCATCATCGCCATTCTTGCAGCGATGTTATTGCCGGCGTTGAGCCGCGCCAAGCAACGCGCTTGGGGCACGGCGTGCTTGAGCAACGTGAAGCAGATCGGTCTAGCCAGTCGTATGTATGTCGACGAAAACGCCGACGCTTTACCACGGTCGGCGCATCAAGGAGCATCGTGGGTGGCGACGTTGCAGCCGTACTGCGCGGGGACGAATCTCTGGCGTTGCCCACGCGACACACAGACGACGCGTCGCTACAGTTTCGCGCTCAACGATTATCTATTGCCGCCTGCCGTTGGATCAAGTGCCCCCGATTATTCCAAGAGCACACAAGTCCCCGCACCGACAGACACGCTCTGGCTCGGAGAATGCGATGACAAATACGTCAACAACGACCATTTCCACTTCAGCCCGGCCAATGACGGTGATTACACACCGCTGAATTTCAAATCAGAAATTGCGGTGCAACGACATCTGACCGGGGCGAATTATCTTTTCGTGGATGGTCATGCTCAACTCCTGAAATGGAGCCTTGTCCAAATTGAATTAACCCGGATGGGTTCGCGCTTGGTGAATCCTGCCGGCACCCCTTAACTGAATCGTTTCCACCTGTAGAAAATGAAAAAAATCCTCGTCGGTTTATCCCTTATTAGCTCTCTCGTCAGTCAGGCTCAAGATCATGGTCACTTTAATATCGGCGCAATCAGTACGGCCCAGAATGATCCGCTCATCTTCGCAAACCGTGACATCTTCGATACGACCACTAACTATGTGAAGACACTGACATTTACAAACGGCGGCCCGTATGCTGGCTATTATCAAGGGAACATCACCCTGACCGGACTTGCTGCCACTGAAGCGCACGCTGGGCCGGACGATTTTGCGGCCGCGCTCGGAACGCAAATCCACGCCCAGCTCGTCGCCGTTGCTGGCCCAGCGGGGGGGGCATTTGCCTTTTGGGAAACTGGCGCGACAAGTCCGACAATCAGTTTGGCTTGCGGAACGACCGGCACAAACACGTGGCGCGTGAGCGAGAACGATGGCTCAGCGGGCAGCGATCCTTATGGACATATTCACGGGCGCCGTTTCACAGCAACAAAGCCGGGCATTTACACAGTCAGTTTCCGGGCTTTTGATTTTTCGACGAACGGCATAAGCGGCGGCCCAATCCACACGCCGTCAGACGTGGTGCAGGTCTATTTTCAAGCGGGCGTGAACATCAAATCCATTGCCCTCAATGCTGATCAAACCGACATTACATTTTCAGCCCCGGCTGGAAAGGCCTGGGTGTTGGATACCAGTGATAATGTTGCGACCAATGCCGTTTCGAGCCGCTCAGCAGTCCGTTGACCGGAGACGATTATTTCCACACGTTCACCGATGAAACTCCGAGCACCGGAAAACGGTTTTATCGTCTACGTGGATTTTAAACAACATTAGGCATGGTGCGCCCGGCTGATACAGTCGTGCTAGCGGAGCGCACCATTTCCTGCCAATCTCTAGTTCACTGGATATGAAACTTAAATCTCTGACAACCGGAATCCTCCTAGGAGTTGCGTTCACCGCTTGGGCCGCAGATAAACCTGCGGTAACAGCTAACGCGACCAATCACTTCACCATCACCGGAATGCATTGTGATGGCTGCGCCGGTGGCTTGACTGCTGAGTTGAAGGGCGCGCATGGTGTCGCCAGTGCGCAAGTGACGTTTTCCAACAAGCTCGCTGTTGTCGTATATGACACGAACAAAGTAAGCACTGCGCAATTGACCAAAGTCATCAAGGAAGCTGGCTTTGAGGCCAAGCAAGTCCAACCGTGAACGACTCGACCTCCACAAACAGCACGCCCGCCGAGCCGCTGGATACCAGCATTCCACTGGATCTAAAGTTCTTTTACGGTTTTGTTGTTGTCTTGGTATTGAGCGCCATTGCTTTGATCGTCATATATCGCCCCAAAGCGCCACCCACCGCCGGATGGCAGACCCCTAACCCACCCCGGCAATTGAGCGCATTCACTCTGACCAATCAAATGGGGCGCGTGGTAAGTCGTGAAGAGTTCAGTGGAAAATACTTGGTCGTCAACTTTGTACAGCACCAGCTGCTCGATTTCCTGCCTGCAAGTGAATCATGAAATGGCTGAAGTACAACGGCTCACTGCGGGACATGACGACGTGCGGCTGTTGTCCCTCACAGTTGATCCGCGCACGGACACGCCACCAGTGCTGGCCGAATTTGGGGGCAAGTTTGGAGCGGATTCAAATCGCTGGCACCTCTTGACTGGCGACAAAAAATCCATCTACGAACTAATTGAAACCAGTTTTCTAAAACGCGATCCGCAGCACCAGACCTCACCAATGCCAGGAGGCTTCCAAGATGTGGATCGTATCGCCGTGGTAGATCGGTCTGGCAATGTGCGCCGTTATTTCGATGGAATGAGAAATACGACGCCAGCGACCATCGTAAAATTTCTGGATGAAATACGAATGGAATCAAAGTGACATGAAAACATTGCTCTCCCTGGTCTTGAGTCTGGCCTTAGCGGCATTGCTAACGGGTTGCGGCAAGCCTGAACCAAAGCAGCCCCCCCCCACTAGCGGCCATACCAATGCCGCCCCGCAGATTTTTGAAACGCGCGGCGTAGTGCGTTCCATTCCAGAAGGCGGGCATTCGCTCGTTGTCCGGCACGAGGAAATTCCCGGTTATATGCCCAAGATGACGATGGAATTGACCGTGCGCGACACTAACGAAATCACCGGCATCACGAAAAACGACGAAATCACCTTTCAACTTGTCGCCACCACCGACACCCACTGGATTCAAAACATCAAGCGCATCGGCAAGGTTGCCGAGCAAGAAACAATTGCACCGGCGACACCCGGTTATGCGTTGGTCAAGGAGTTGGAGATTGGCGACTCTGTTCCGGATTATGAATTGCTGGCCGAAGACGGACGCACGGTGCGCTTTTCGGATTTTCGGGGCCAAGCGGTGGCATTCACCTTCATCTTCTCGCGTTGTCCGCTACCGGACTTTTGTCCCCGCATGGGGAATAACTTTGCCGCAACTCGGGAAGTGCTTCGGACAAATACGGCGGCAGGAACGAACTGGCAATTCCTCTCCATCTCGTTCGACCCGGAGTATGACTCACCTGAGGTGCTCCACGTTTACGCTCGGTCTTATCGCCACGATAATCCAGATCGCTGGTTGTTTGTTACCGCATCGCAAAAGGTCCTAAGCACCTTCGCCCCGGAACTCGACTTGATGCTGGCCAAGGAAGAAGGTGGTAGCATCTCGCACAATTTACGCACGGTGGTACTCGATCCGTTGGGACGAATTCACAAGCTGTTCAACGGGAATCGCTGGACGCCGGAAGAACTCGCTACAGCCATCCAAGAGGCCGCAAAAATCCAATAACCGCCATCGCAACTCAAGTTTCACCGACTAGTTTCCACGCGCCAGTCCCGGCTCAAGCCCAAGCCTAGTTCCGCCGATGAATTACAGGTGGACGGGCAACATCAATCATCTCAGAAGCAAAGACCTCGGGCGACGCGGAGGCGGCACGACGTCACTCGCACCTTCTGGTTCGAATTGGGGCGAATGATTTTTCCTGATTTGATCAATCATCCCCGGGCCATGCGGGTTCGCATGCTGGCTCTGACGTTGGGAACGATAGCCATCATGGTCGGAGCGCTGGTCGGGTTTTACCGCAAGGCCAACGACCCGGCGGACATCCTTCTGATTCAAGCCCGGGAATTGCGAAAGTAGCTCTTAGGGACGCCTGCGCGATACAACGGATTGTGCAGCACAATCAGCAACGCTAGCTTTGACCTCCTGCAGCGCTCAGCAACTGGCCACTATCTAACTGTGCCAGAGGAGCACTCCTGCCATGCTATCTCCTTTTTCGCTAGCACTGGTCACGATTGATGGACACTGGCTGCGTTAAGGCGGCACAAAACCGGTTCGAAAATTGCAACCGACATAGCACATCATGCCAACGCTCGAAAGAACTCTATTGCTTTGGAAGCAATTCTGCTAACTCGCCCGCATGACAGGCACGATTCATCGCCCATTGATTGCCAATCAAAAACTGGGCGCAACAGAGCAATCGACTCAGCTAACACTGTGGGCGCGCCACAAAAAGTATCGCAACAAGTAAATACCGCTTGCGTTGGCGATTTCGTCCGGCATTATGTCGCTCCCTTGTCGCGGGGTGGAGCAGCCCGGTAGCTCGTCAGGCTCATAACCTGAAGGTCCTAGGTTCAAATCCTAGCCCCGCAACCAATTTCCGGCCTTAAAACACTCGTTTTAAGGCCTTTTTTATTGGGTAAAATGCACCTTTCCTGTTTTAGCCTCCAAAAACTGAAACATGGCGAACTTCCTGAAAAATCCCGACCAAAAACCAACCAAACCACCAACCACTACCAACCAAAACCGTCTTTTTAATCCCACACATCCTACCACACACATTTTCTTGGAAATGCGGCCATCATGGCCAAAAACCTATTTTGTGACTTCCAGAGAGTCATCAATCCCATTTTTATTTGCATCCACCATTCCCTGCAAGCGCCCATGGCGATGAGCCAGAAACCAGCCGCCTACCCCTACCCCAACACCTGCCAAGATCAGCAATTCGTTTCCGACAATCAGCGTCGGCAACACTATCAGCGCCAATCCACCAATCGTGATCGCCGCACTCGTCGTCACGCTGCCAATGAGTAGTTTGAGTGGTGGATAGAAGATGGATGCCAAGCCGAACAGGAACATGGCGACTCCAACCCAGACAATTCCCTTGAGACTCGACAACTTGGCGCCAAGTTCGCGAGCCATGTCCTTTTGCGCCGCGCCCAGCTCGGTCTTGGCCCGCGTTTCTTCCTTCTCCAACACCGGCATCGGCTCGCTGACCTCCAGGACACTGATGTTGGAAGTTGCTCCGACTACGCTCGCGTCCGAGCTGGCCCGCACATACAACCGCGAGCCAACCGGCACGGTGTAGCTCCGCGTCCGCACAAATTCTTGATCCTGTCGTGACGTTTGCGCCGGATTGTCAGATTGCGTGACTGACTGTTCCACGCCACCAATCGAATTGCGCGTTGTCGCCTTGCCACCCTTCAGTGGTTGCGTCATGCAGCCGACTAAAGTCAGCATTATGAAAATCAGCGTTACTTGTCTCATGTGTCCTTCCTTTCTTGAAAGCGCCGCAACTCAAACGCGCACTCGCGCAGCGCCTCGCTGTTACGATCAATGCACACCGCCAGCTTCATGGCCGTGTCGTTCTGCTTCTCGATGATTTGCGCTAACGCCGTGTGATGCGCCTCGCGCAATTCCTTGTGATCCGCGATGACCGTCTGCAGTTGCTTCACCAACCAATAAATCACCACGCCACAGCCGAGCAACAGGAGGACGAACGCCGCGAGAAACAACCAGCGATCATTCATCGCTGCCGCGTGATCCACTGCCTTTACAAATTCAGTCGTGTTCATGTTCGTCATGGATTTATGCGCGGACTAATTGCACCGTGCCGCTCTTGCGATTGATCAGCGCGCCGTACTTCGCGAGCATCGCCTGGACGAGCGCCGGGATAATCGGTCGCTTGTCCGACTTGTTGTAGCCCGTCTGCGTGCCACCCACGTTGTGAAACGACAACCCCTCGCCGGCGGGCGCTTCCGTGCGATTCACAATCAACAACTCACGCGCGAGTTCGCACGTCGCTTCCACCACGGCTTTGGGCACGAGATTCGGAGGCACAAACCACTCTGCCGTCTGCACTACGATGGCATCCGGTCCATCCGGCAGAATGCCATGCAGCGCTGCTTGCGTGACATTTCGCGCCCCAAAACCAGCCGTGCCGCCATCCGGTTCACGACATTCCGCACGTGGCCATTGCAACGCCTGGGCAAAGCCAGCGCGATAACCATTGAACTGGTATTCAGCATCAATCACCCGCGTCGCCATCACCAGTGCCGCAGCCTTCTGATCCGCCGTGGCCGCTGTCCACGCCACCGCATAGAGATGACCTTCGTGATAGCTGTCCGCATCCGCTGCCAACGCATACGTGTTCGCCGTCGGCTTGCCTGTGCCGTCTTCCTTGTTCAATGCGAGGGCCATAGTTCAGGGAGCGATGTTGATTTGATAAACATTGGAAAAAGGTCCGACGACACCAGTGTTGGAATCGGTGTAGCGCACCTTGAAATCGAACGTTGCCGGAGTGTTGGCCGCCGCCGCGTAATACCATCCAGGGTCATTACTCGGCGTGACGTAATAAACTGAGAACGGCGCACCGTTAAGGCTCAGCCACACCTCCATGTCGGCAACCGGATAACTGCCGTGCTCAAACGTCCAGTCAAAGAAAACGTCATACCAGCCCGGCGCGGACGCTCCGTCCTCGTAACCACCACCCACAATCACCGGTGCGTTAGGAGGCGGCGCGACTGAATGCTGCCGACCGCGACGACGATCTTGCGCCCACGACGCCAGCCAACCTTGGAAGCGTCGCGCCGCCGACCAGCGCTGACCACGCGCACCAGATTTAGGAAACTTCGTCATCGCTCAATTTCGGTTTCTCATCCGTGACGAGAGTTTCAGCAGGTTTCGCCGCTGGCTCAGACTTGGCTTCGATTGGCGCGACTAACGGCACGACCTCAACTGGCAAAAGCGGACGGCGTTTGCGTCGGATGATTGGCAACAGTGCGTCCATAAAATCAAATAGCGTTCGCGCCAATAGCGACCTGTTTCCAGTTCACGCCATCACTGATTGCAAGACACGCCACGGCACCAGTGCCACCGGCGGACAGATGAATGATGCGACGTGGAAACTTCGCCGCCGTCACGCCAGCAGCCACCGCCGCTGCGACGTTAGTGAAGGTCGGAAACTGGATTTGCTCACCAGTGCGAAGCTTTTCAAAACTACGAGGAACATCTTTGCCCATAAAAGTGTGATTGAGATTTGGTTTGGTGAAGCGCTGGCACGCAGGTTTCCCCGCGCGCCAGCGCATAGGCAGGTGCGGCTCGCGCCTAGTTGTTGTGATCGACGGCGACGATGCGGACGTTCTTGTTTTCCCAGATACGCGCCCAGTTTGCGCCGTTCTCCAGTTCTGCGTTCGTCGGGCTATCACCAGCCACGGCAGCGGAAGTGAACTTCACCCCACGCGGATGCAGGATGTAACGACGCCGATTGATCAGCACCGTATCGCTGTCCAGAGGAACGCGCGCCAGCTCGACACCTTCAGTGCCGAAGCCACCTTGCAACGGCTCGCTACTCAGCGCAGCCGAGCCCTTGCCGAACGCGCCCGGCCCGAACAGGTAGGTCGTATAGACCTGACCATCGGTTGTGCCGTTGCGAACAGGCAAGTTGTCATCCACGACAACGCGCCGGCCCTGGAACGCCTTGATCTGAGCTTTGCCCTCGCTGTCGGGGATGAAGTCAATCAAGTCCAGCTTGCGCAGCGCCGCTTCGGTTGCGGAGTGCATCGCCACTGCAGTGAGGCGGTCGCCCCGATCACCCAGCTTCACCGTCGCATCCACGAATGTTGCGCCGTTGAGCCGCGTCAACGCGGACTGACCCGCGACCGTTTCACTCGCGATTGCCAGACGATTACCAGCCATCGAGCCCGCGGCGAAGATGCCTTTCAAGCACGACACCAACAGCCCTTCGTCCGTGCGCGCCCAATAATCGCCGACAAGATCGACGATGGCCTGCAACGGATCATCGCCAGAAACAACCTTCGCCAGATGGTTCACACTCCACACCTGCGCATCGTTGTGAATACGCGCGATGTCCTGGTCGCTGCCGATCTTGTTCACCGCCAGCGACGCGTTGTCCGCGAGCAATTGCCGAGCAGCAACGAGGTCTTTCCAAAACGGCATCTTCACTTCGCGACCACCGCCGCTCGCCAACTCATCGAACTCGGGGGCGTGCTCGATGATGCCGCACTGACCGAACGTCGAAAGTTCCGCCGTCCGCTCAATCGCGTATTTTTCAAACTCCGTGGGGATGATGATGTCCGCCACTGCTGTCTTTGCCATAACCTAAACCTTTCTCTTGTGATCCAGTCAGGCCGCCGCCTTCAAGCGAGCCGCCAAACCGGGATCGGATTTTTGCAGTTTCATTTGCTCCGTGAGATTCCACGTTTCCTTGCGGAACGGGTTTTTCGCGGAGTGCTTGCCTCCACCAGCGCCCCCGGCGCCGTTGCTGGCAGCCCCGCCACCAGCGTTGGATTCAAAAAGATGCGGAGCGTCGGCCACCTGGGCATCAACCCACTCCTCCAAAGTCATCGGCGTCACGCCATCCTTGCCGTAACGCACGGTTTGCCCATCGGCTTCAAAGGCACGCGGCGCACCATTCACAAGTTTGAAAACAACGCGCGCTCGCGCCGTGATGTCTGGAATGGCAGTCGGTCGCAACCCGCGCTTGGTCGCCACCGTGAGCACGCCTTGATCAATCTGAATCGCGGTCAAACGCGATGTCAGCGAATCACGCTCGCCAGTGACGGAGGAAAGCTGCTTATCCCAATCCGCCTTGAGTCCCTTGATGCGCTCACCCACGAGGCGATCCAATTCCTCCGGCTTGTGCCCTTGCGCCTGCAACTCGAGCTTGCGCTTCTCCTCGGCAAGCTTGCGCACCTCATCAGGATCAATGCCGTCGAAGCGCGTCTTGAAATCTTCGAGTTCCTTGCGCAGCGCGACGTTGCCGGTGCGAAACTCATCCAACTTCGTCTTCTCCACGATGCCCTCCGCATCCAGAAAGAACGCGCCATCGCGCTCGACGTAGAGGTTTGCCAGTTCCGCCGGGATTTCCTCCCGCGATTTGAATTTGAATTTCAGTGCCATAGTTTTGTTTTTCCCAATCTGTGTTTATCTGTGTCCATCTGTGGCTAGAGTTCGATTTGAATCGGTCCTTTGAACGTCACGCTTGGCCCGAGTTGCCCGTTCGCGTATTGCTGCACGCGCAGCCACATGAATTTTGGCGTCGGCCAATACCCATCCAGCCCCGGCCCATCCCACGAGCCACAAACCGGCAGATAACTCGGGCCGATGTCCGGCGTGAGATCGTTAATCGCCAGCGCTGCTAGTGCCATGCACTTGATGAACCGCAGCTGCGCCTGCGGATTCGGCGTGTTCCCATCCAGCGGTGGCGTCGCCCACACAAACCATTTCGTTGCGGCTGCCACATTCTGTTCCACGCGAAACCCGACATAACCCATGTTCACCGTGAACGGCCCGGCATCGCGCAACGACAACGCGCCGTTGTTCCAAGCAAAGGCCGCTGGCACAACGGTAGGGTTTGCCGCATCGCCAGCCGTGGCACGATTCCGAAGAACCATCGTCATCGCCTTGTGGCCACTGACGAAACGAAGGCTGCCATCATCCAGCAGCACCTTGTTGCTCTTGGCCCAAGCGTTCCACGCGCGCCGTTGATCGCGCGTCAAATTTTTCCAGAGATTTGATAGTTTCATGTGATTGCTATTTTCATTTACGGCTTGGCTCATTGGCCCGCACCGGCGCGGTGCTCATTTCAATACTTCCGGTTGCGTGGTTTCGTTCGTGATTGGTTTCTCCTTTGGACTCGCGCCAACCAAGCGCAACTCCTCCTGATTGCTACGACCAGCGGGAAGGACTTCACCTTTGCGGAACAACTCAAACATCGTCTCGCGACTGATGGCATTGGCCTGCCAAGCCGCGACGATGGCCGTGATCTCGTCACTCGCCATGCCCTTCGTGCCGAAGTCGGAGTTGAGTTGCGCGAGCACCAGTTCTTCGCCGATTGCATCCGGCGTTGTCTCCGTCGAGTTCCACCAATAAACCCAACGCAACACTTGCGTCAGCGAGTCGCCGACGCTGATGCTCACGGCAGACAACACCGAGTTCTCACCACTCTGGCGCAATTCGATGGCATCAGCCGATTCACCCACGCGCTTCTGCGATTCCAACATGCGCGTGCCCAGCACCGCCATCAGTCGCTCGTCGCGATCCATCGCACGCTCGAATGTCGTGAGCCCCTGACCAGTGAATTCCAGGAAGCCCGCCGTTGCGCCGGGCGTCTCCGCCACCCAAGCGGTGGAAGAACCAATCCGCAACGTGGAGGATTTATCGAATCCGCTCACCCACGCCGTCGGCAACGCCGTGAAGTGCAAGCCATGCTTGTAATCCGCATTGAGCCGATAGTGATCAAGGTTGACCGCGATGATGTCGCCCAGGGGCAACTTATCCACCACTGGCAACGAATGGCGCGGCCCATGAAACACAAACGGAATCAGGGGTAGAGGCTTGCCGAGTCGCAGCGGTGTTCGAGTCTCGATCTTGATCCACTCAGGTTTGGCACGCTTGTTCTTGTTCGGTTTGCGCTGCCAGATTTCCACCTGGCACTGCATCGCCGTCGCGCGACCAACGGCCGGCTTCACTTCTGCGCCGTCATCCGCCTTGTGAATCGCAGGCACAAGTTTCAACACGCGCAGTTGCTCGACTGCTTGAGGTTCAAACTCATCCTTGTCTGCCTGCGTCACTTCTTCACGCAGCACGAGGAGCGAAAGAACGTTGCGACCATTCACGCGCGACGTGCGCCAGTTGATGATTTGCTCCGCTTGATACAGCACGGCATAAGCACGGCGCTCCACGTCCGCTTCCCAATCAATCAGCGTCCCTGCGCGACCGACACCGATGACTTCCGTGGTGATGTTCTTGGCGTAGGACACCAACGTCGTGCCGAGCATGTCGGCGTCATCCAGAAACTTCGTCATGGCCGCACCAACGCCTGACTCACCATCAGGCAGTTTGAATGTGGGATCGCGTCGGAAGATCAAACCAACAAAGCCATCAGCCGTGCGGGCGGTGGCATTGAAGAAAGAGGCGCGGGATTTGTAGGCGAGATACTCATCATCCGTCTGCGAGTCCAAGCGCGGTAGATAACGCACGCCAGCCGACTTCAACGTGTCCTCACCTGCGAACACATCACGAGCGCGCAACCAGGCATTCAGGTTCGCATCGTAGTCAGTGTGTGTAGAATCCGTCGGCACGCGCGCACCGTAGCACGCGATTTTTAGAGGATTCTTGAAGACTCAAAACTCGACCCGCTTTGAAGGCACCTGACACGCCTCAACACTCCTCCACACAACACAAATTCATCCAAATCTCACTTGACGCATTTTTCACTTCAAAATCCCAACCTTCTAATTCCCTAACTTCAAAACCCAAAAGCATTTCCAAAACATCCAATCAGAACCGGGCGATATTCAATTTCGCGAACAGTTTTTCCAATCCGCATTTCAAATCTCAAGTCGTTCCAAAACGCACACGCAAAACTCAGTTTCCAACATTCAACAATTTCGTTTTTCGGGCGCGCACAAAACAGTTTTCAAACTACAACACGTCACGACGCCCCACAAAGTCAGTTCGCCACGCTCAGGTAAACGTTTGTTCGCACTGCATTTCCATTTCGTGCTCAACCGCAATTCGGGCGCGCAACTGGCATGGCGACGTTTGTTTCTGGTTTACGGCAGTCGCCGCGCGCGCGATGCCTGACGCTCACCCTACCACCTGACGGTGGTGGGCCGGGCAGCCTTCATGGGTTCGCGAAGGCTCACTTACGGCTGCCCTTTCGCTACCCGCGCGCGCGACTTCACACACCACCACGCTCGAACACTCTCAGGCCAGACCACACCTCGGGTTATTCCACGTTTGCGCGCGGGTCAGGCATCAATTGATTTGCTGCTATCGCAGAAGGATTCTTGAATTGCTCGCGCCTAGCGGCGCGATTCGGCTCAGCTCTTGCCGGGCGTGAGTTGGGCTGGCTCTTCCAAAATTTCCAGCAGCGCGTTAGCGCAATAAACGCGATCACGCTTCGCGTCACCAACCTGCTTTACAATCTTCAATCGCTCCAGACGGTCAATCGCACGTTGCGCGGTGGTGAAGGCCACATCCAGTTTTTCCGCTGCACCTTTCGCCGTCACGAAGGGATTTGCGGCCAACAGTTCTACCACTCGCAACGGCGCATTCGTTGAATCGCCGGACACTTTCTTTTGCCACTCGGCCAGCTTTGCATTCATGCGCGTGGCCCGACTCAATGCGTCTTCGGACATTCGCGCTACACCGAGCAGAAAGTATTCGATCCAGTCATTCCACGCGCCGCGCTCACTCACACCCCGCAGCCCTTCGTAGTAGTCACGGCGCGCAATCTCAAAAAAGGCGGACAGGTAGAGCAATGGCGTCGGCAAGATGCGACGCTCAATCAAAAACAACGTGATGAGCAAACGGCCAACGCGACCATTGCCATCAAGGAACGGATGAATCGCCTCAAACTGATAGTGCGCCAGCGCGATGGTCACCAATGGCGGCAGTTCGGATTCATGCACAAACTTTTCCCACGCGGCCAGACATGGCTCGATTTCACCCGGCGGCGGAGGCACGAAGGATGCCGTTTCTGGCGTGCTTCCGGGTTTGCCAATCCAGTTCTGGATTTTGCGGAATCGACCTGGCGTGGCTAGTTCGCCCCGAACACCGGTCATGAGTTTTTCATGCAGTTCACGAATGATGCGGACACAAAGCGGGAGTTTTTGGAGCAAGACGATTCCGTGTTCCAAGGCCAGAACGTAATTTCCAACTTCGCGCAAGTCTTCGGGACTACGATCCACCGTTACTCCGGCTTCGGCGGCGAGTAATTCGCCCAACGTGGCCTGCGTACCTTCGATCTTGCTCGATAACACGGCTTCCCGTTTGATGAATGGGCGCATCAAAACGTGCGGGTTGGGAAGTCTTCCACCCTCCCCGGCTAATTTTCCAATCAAACGATCCGCATCCGAAAGGACACGAATCAATCGTGGCGTCCATTCAAACTTAGGAGGTAATGGCGCAGGCACAAAGGCGGCATACTTGCCCAGCGGCACTTTCCGGCCCGGAATCTTTGATTTGCTGGCCATACTGTTACTTTCGCCCGTGAAAATAGCACAACTCGCTATTTTCACAAAAGCACAAAAACGCTAATAGTGGGATTTCTTATTTTCGCGGCCACAAACCACCTTGCGCTACTGATCTGATAACTTGACTCACACTTGACTAACCTTTCCGGCGGCGCACGATTTTAATGGCCTCTTGAACCTCAGCCTCGTCTTTCGCCGTGGCTTGCGGCAGCCCGCGCCCGGAACGGATCAACGCCCGCGCTTTGGCTGGAGTCATGGTCACGCGCGCCGGTTTCATTTTCCCGCGCTCAATCGCTTGCGCCTGCCTCACACTCGCCAGCAGCTCGTTGAACAATTTCGGTTTCATCTGCCGATGAGGTTACCATTCCCATTCTTCATCCGCCAGTTGTCAGCTTGCCTCGAATCGCAGATGCGGCTGCGCACTTTCCGCCGCAAACCGCTAACGGCAAATCTGAAGTCCAATTTCGATGTATCGTCGTCTTGCCCATTCGTTACACCCGACACCAGGCGTACTCGTTTGCCGCGCGCAATTTGAACGCGCTTTGATTTTCGTTTACCCTCGAAACATCAAAGTCAGCTCGCGTTACTCGAAGTGAAATTAGTTCGCGCTACTCTCCATTCGCGTGCTCAGCAACTTCTAGGCGCGCAACCAGGACTCACGCCATTATCTTTGCCACGACCATCGCCGCGTGCGCGATGCCTGACGCTCGCCATCGCGGCTAACGCCGCTCGGTCGGGCCGCCGCTC
Source organism: Verrucomicrobiota bacterium (assembly GCA_049840435.1). Lineage (GTDB taxonomy): Bacteria > Verrucomicrobiota > Verrucomicrobiia > Limisphaerales > JADLHS01 > JADLHS01. The sequence goes on from JASGKY010000005.1 coordinate 49,647, forward strand.
GGACTCACGAACGCCATCTTCCGCGGCCCTCTCGCTACCCGCGCACGCGATAGGTTGCACCACCACGCTTGTAACATCTTGTTCCAATCCACCTGTTCGGGTTGGCCATGCTCTGGCGCGCGGGTCAGGCATCAATGTCAGCCGCTCTCGCGGACAACTTGGTTGACGACTCGTCGCTTCGCTCCTCGATTTGATAACCGCAGCAACCCTGCGTCGCAGAGCCGGATACTTGCGCTGCGTTCGCCTGCCGCTGGCGCGTCTTCATCGGCTCACTTCGCGCCAAGCATCCGCACTGTTCCGCCCGCGCCCGATGACTGACTCGGCAGCTTGGCCGCCGCTGCACTCCACTCCGCGTCCGCTAAAGATGGAGCAAGCTCCCGCTCCGTTCGTTCCGCTGGCTGCCAACTGGCGAGACAGTCAAAATTTGCTCGGTCGCACCCAGAGATACTGAAGGGCGCGATGCTCCGCATGTCGCCCAGGACACTGCAATAGCCGTGAGCGCGGCCAGCTTTCACTGCATTGCATTTCGTGAAACTGGCCGGACTCACTGACCAAACCAAATTAGTCTGAGACTTCGACGTCACGCTACGATCCGGCGTTCGAACCAGCCCTGTCACCCTGTGGCGTCGCCCGCTCGGACCTCCGCTCTGCCGCCGAAGACTCAGAGGTTTTGACTTCGCGCTGACGCGACTGCGCCGGGCATCGAGTCCAGCAGCCCCGGTAGCAGGGAATCGGCTATGCGGTTGGGTTGGCATGAACGACCGGCGCGGCTGACGGTGCTCGTGCCTGCGCGCCTGTGGCCTCGCCTTGCGAACCGGCAACCCAGACAACACACATTGTGCGTTCGTTCCTTCGTGCCTCAGTCACTACTTTATCCTGATCGCCCCAACCATCCTCACACGTGAGCCTCTTTGGGCCGGGATAAAGCTACGCACAATGTGGCGTTGTCTGCATTGCCGCTGCGGCGCTGTCACGGCGACTGCTGGCTGACAAGTCGCAAGGTCAGCGCAGTCACCGCGCCAGCTTGCAGGCATCGTTCCCGCCAACCCACCGCTCCGCCTGGAAATGATCACCGGGGTCTGCTTACCCCAAAGCCCCCGCCCATCCCCAATGCTTGACCCCTTCCATCCCCAAGGGGTCGCTGCCAGACATGAAATAGCTTCCTTCGCTCCGCTCGCGGTGAGTTAGGCGGCGTTCACGTCGTTACCGCCGCAAAGGTCGGCTTCCCGTTTTCAGGTCCTTTTTTGCTCGCGCGCTCCTTGCCGTGGTCTCGTCCCGTCGCCCTCACAAGGCCGCTTCACCGGGGGGCAGGGAGCGTGGTTTCCCTCCGAGGACTCCTCCCACGCGCCGCCCCGGCTACGCGGCCGCCAATTTGTGAAGGGCGACACTCCGAAGACCATCAGCAGAGCACAAAAAAAGACCATGAAAACTACATCACAAAATCTTAGTTCAGAGCTCAACAACCGATCCCATCAGCAGTCACAGACACCGACCGCAGCACCCGAAGGCGCAGCCGCGCCAGAGCGCAAAGACTCCCGCCTCCCGATTGATTCAGAAGCACGAAAGCAGAACCGCACGTTGCCGACTCCCAAGGTTTTGAACCTGTTGAACACGCAATTGCCCGCCGCGTATCGGCTGGCCGAGGTGGTTGGCAAGTGGGTTTGGGTGACGTTTAAGGAGCAGCCCGCCGCCGAGATTCGCCAGCAGTTGGCGCAGTTGGGTTTCCACTGGAATCGCGAGCGCCAAGCATGGCAGCACCCGTGCGGCCAGTTCAGCTTGAGCAGCAGCGGCGACCCACGAGAGAAGTATTCCCACTATCACCCCGCCCGCATTCGTCGCAGCGCAAAGGCCAAGACCCCGGAGGCAGTCGCCGCCTGATTCACCACGGGGCGCAGTGGCAGTGCGCCCCATTACGACACCAAGATTCTATGACTAAACTTTTCACCTTATTTGCCCTCGCTGCGTCGCTCCTGACCACTGACGCCGCCAACTTCGCCGCCGTTCATGCCTCGATGACATGGACGCCGGTTCACTCCATCACCAACCAGACCGGCACAGTCCGACAGGCCCGCACCGCACCCGCCAGCAAGACCTTTGGGACGCATGGCGCGCGGACAAGACCGCGATGCGTGCCGCTGGATATTCCGCCCGTCCTACCACAAACGGCTGGCCGGCCATCTATTTCGTGAAAGGAGACAAGCAATGAGCACTCACATCTTCCGCTTGCAGCCCGGTGACATCATCAAGTTTGAAGGCGAGCCGTGCCGTGTGGTGCGTGTCAACGAATCCGCTGCCGTCATCGCCATCCGCCAGCCCGCCCGCTCGTTCACCACGTTGGGCGGGAAGCAGGTTCAGTTTCAGCCCAAACCCCGCACCGCTCACATCAGCCCGAACTCCGAAGTTGAAATCCTCAACCGCTAAGATCATGACCACACCAAACGAGAACTCCCAACCGCAGCCGCGTTGCTTTCGCATCGTGCGCTTCTATCACCCTCTTTGGGGCGTCGTCCCCGAACCACCAAGACCGGCCTCACCGAAGCAGAAGCGCAAGCCCATTGCGGACGCGCTGACACGCGCAAGCCCGGCGTTTATTTCGACGGTTACGACTACATGAAAGGATGCAAACCATGAACCAAGACACCAACAACGATTCGCCCTTTGGCGAGATCATCTACAGTTACACCCGCGCACAAGCCGTCGCTGACGGCGTGCAGGTGGAAGTCACCAAGACCGCGCAGGAAGCGGGCATCCGCTTCCCGGTTTTCCTCACCCGCACCGTATTTGACGCCTACGTTGCCGTCCCCCCGGATGTTTCCGGGCAGGATGAAGCTGGCCGCTTATGGGACATCGTCTGGATGTTGCGCTTCGCCATTCAGCGCACCAGCCGTGGCGTGGAGCGGCTACCGTTCGCGCTGTACGTCCGCAACGACAACCGCGCCGCCAAGCTCATCAAGTTGGTCGCCGTCGCCGGCCCGCTCGACATTGACGACCCCGCCCCCTGCATCACCGTCATGATGCCGGACGAAGATTGACCACCGCAGGCCGCGCTCCGCTCCGGGGCGCGGCCACTTTCCCCCTATGAAAAATCCCTTTGAAGATTCAACCCCGCGCTGGCGGCAATCGCTCTTGAAGCTCACCCGCATCATTACCGTGGAGATCCGCCGCCGTTGCATGTGCATCCCGAGCCGGGACGAAGCCAAGGAAGAAGAACGCCGCATCCGAAAGGAATATGGCAGCACCGTTGCCGCCGTGAAGATTTCCAAGAACGGCAAAGGCCCGACCGCCACCTACACCTGCGCTTACACGCTCCGCGAAACCAAAACCGAAGAACTTTTCTAGCCCCATATTTTCCAGCCCGCCGCGATGACACCCTCGCGGCGGGCAAAAAATTTCGCCTGACGGCTCGCGCGCGTCAGGCGAATTCATTTTCCGTCTGGGCCTCGCGCCGGCCCAGACCCGCACGCGAAAGGGCAAGCCCTCTCGACTCCATGACCGTGCAATCGACGTTGACACCCGGTTTCACTCCTCTCGACAATCCGCCATGCCAAAGCGCACCACCGGTCTCTCAGATGCCAATGCCCGATTGCACAAAAACCACTCCTTTGAATTGCTCGCAGCCACTTGGTTGATGAACGCCGGTTGGCAGGTTTTTACCCCACTGTTGGATGCCGCTCACGCGGTCGATTTGATTGCCTCGGATGGCCCACACTCCTACCGACTCCAAATCAAGTCGCTCGAATCTCAGGACGAACATCATCTCGTTTTGAATGGCTGGAAGGATAAGCACATCGACTTTGTGATCTATTTCACGCAACGCTCCAACTGGGGCTATGTCTGCCCTGCTTTCACCACAAACCAAAAACGCCTCGATGACCCAGCGCATCGGCGGTTTGAGCAAAATCCCAAGTCCTTCCTCGCCGCCTTCCATACGTGTGAGCCGGCAAAAGCTAAATCTTGATCACAGACCTCTCAGCTTCCTGCTGACCACCGCCCGTGACTTCGTCGCCACCAGATACCGCAACGCATCCGGCGCATCATCCCCGCCCACGCCTTCCTCGTCGGCATCGACCTTCAGCACATCCTCGGGCCGGTTCGGATCATGTTGCAACGTCGGTAAGGTTTCCACCAACCGTGCGCACCGTTTGTGAATGAATAGCGTCGGGCGAACACCTCCCTCCACATCCCCGAATCCTTGCAACACTTCCGCCCAACCATTCACCCGATCCGTGTTCGCCACGCGCAGTGAAATGCCATGCTTTGCGTATTGCGCGGCAATCGTCGTTCCGTCGCTCTGCCGCGAGAACACATCCGCACCAGCGACGAACCGTTTCAGGTCCACCAGTTCAAGCGGGCGCGTTTCCGTGCGATCCGTGCTCCGCAGCCCTCGATCAGTAACCACCTTATGCCGCGCTAACATCGCTTTGATGCCTGCCGCGTGTCGTTGTGGCAACCAAAGCCGCTCCGCGTGTTCATCCACGATAAAAATGTTCCCATCGCCATCGCGGCAGCCGAGCAACACCACCGTGTAATGCGCAAAGCCGTAATCCAGCGCCGCAAACCATTCGACCGCCCGCGTGTCGTCAAAGTCGTCAATCACATGCACTTCGCGCCGAAACGTCGTGAAAAACTGGCCGGCGGCAATATCCCAATCGCCCTCCAGCCAGGCGCGCTTCTGCCAACCCGTCAGACCTTCCAGCACCTTGCGATACTCGGGATTGTTGAACGCATTATCCCCCACCCGCGCCGGAACGAAAACCGTGTCGCGCTGCCGCTGTTCCAACATTGGCGCGACAAACTTCGTTCGATACCACGTGTGTCCCACGCCTCCAGGATTCGTTGTTGAATAGATGCGCGGTCGCCAGTTCGACTTCGACGTGCGGCAACACGTCGAGATGTCCTGATATTTCCGACTCGTCAACGTCGTCGCCTCCTCGACTCCAATCACGTCGTATTCCAACCCGAGATACGCATCAATGTCCTTCTCGGATTGGAAGTGCCCGGCAATGATGCGCGACCCGTTGTTGAACGCCAGCACTCCGCGATACGCCGAGAACTCATGCTTGAGCTTCCCGAACAACCGCCGTCGCAGATCCTCGAACTGCTCCAAGTTCGCCTTGCCGACCTTGCGCAACAGCAGACATTTCAGACCCGTCACGCGCTGACAATCATCCGCGCCCATCTGCGCCAGCAACCAGTGCGACTTGCCGCCACCGCGTGCGCCACCATAGCCGATGGCCGTCGGCCCATCGGCCCGGTCGCACAACCGCGCTGCCGCTGACGCAGCCAGTTGGCGCGGCTGCAATACCACGCCCGCGCGCAGAAAGTTCCGCACCTGCTCCTCGGGACAATTCGCCTCTCGCCCTTGCGCGACGATTTGCTCCAACCGATTCACTTCACCACCTCACTTGCAGCTTCCACTTCCACGATTTTTGTTTCCGAAACATTGCGTCCAGCCTCCGGCTGGCCGTAGATTTTCTCAATCGCTAGGTTGATTTGGATCAGCAACGCGCCATCATCCACCTCCTCCGGCTTGTCTTCCGGTTCGAGCGAAAGCCCAGACGACACGCGGCCCAGCTTGCTCGCCAGATCGAGCAACCGCGCGATGCCCTCCAACGTGCCGCAGCGGGCGGAATTCTTTTTCCACCGCTCAATGGCTTCGCGCGCCAACGCGATCAATTCACCCCGCGTCTGCCACTCGTCCTCGCGATGCTCTTGCTGCCGGGCCGCCCAATCCACGCCGTTCTTCACCGCGACGGCCTCGGCTGACGTGCGCTCGATGTCTGCCAAGTGCGCCGCGTGAGCTTGCACCCGCGCTGGCCAATCAAACTTGCGCGACCACTTTTCCATCATCCGCGTGCTCTTGCCCAGCTTCTCGCCCGTCACCGCCAAGGATCGTTCTGCCCCGAGTTCAAGGTAAGTCTTGAACGCGGCAAACGCCTTGTTGCTCTCCTTCGGTTGTTGTTCAAATGTCATCGGCATTGTGTTCCTTTCCGCATAAACGCCAGTGCGGCTCGCACCTATTGGTTGCATCAATAGTCCTCCGTTTTAATCAATGACCAGGAATCGAAGACGCGGGAAACCGCGTCGTCAGACCCACCATGAAAACAAAACATCTGTTCGGTTTGGTAGCAGTGGTTGCAGTTACAGGATTGGCCAGCTCCACCCAAGCAGGAGTTTCCATCAAGCTTGTTCTCGGGTTGCCCGTGCCAGTCATCACCGCGCCGCGCGCGGTCGTGGTAGTTCAACCGCCGTGCCCGCCGCCCGCACCGGTCGTGGTCTGCAAACCCGTGCCGCGTTGCGAGCCGGTTGTGGTGTATCGCCCGGTCGCTCCGTGCCGCCCGGTGGTGTATGTCGCCCCGCGGTATGACCGGTACGACGACTATCGCGATCAACGTGGTTATGACCATCGCCGCAACAACGGCCGGGAGGAACGAGGTGGTCATGGCCGTGACGATCGCGGTCAGGAACGGGGCGGACGCCGCTAAACTCGACGTCACTCGTTTCACCCGGAGGACCGAAACGTCCTCCGGGCTTTTTTGTGATTGGCCACTCCGGCTCGGAGTGATGGCAGTGAGTGAAGGGCCACCCGACCCAAGGAGGGTGGTCCCTTTCTCTCTGCCGGTTCTCTGGTTTAGGTTCATTATCTTTTAAGGCATGTGAACCTTTGAACCTTCGACCCAATACAGACCCGCCGAACACTTGATTAAACCCGCTTGGGTCAATCGGTTAAGCGCCCGCTGACAAGTGCTCCGGCTCATGTTCAACGTATTTTTCGCATCAGCGACAATTCGGGTGAAGGTTTTGCCCTCTTCCGACAGCACTGCATCCACAAACTCCTTGTCCGAACACACCTTGTTTTTGGATTGGGGCCGACGCAGCGCATCGGGATTCAAATCCTTGGCCACCCGCATCAGGGGATAATCCCACGACACCACAAACTCCGGTTGTTGCGGTAAGTTGCGCAGGATGCTGGTGACGGTGAAACAATCCTGCTCCTCGTGCGGCGTCAGCACCACGATACTGTCCGGGTCACGTGCCCATGCGCCCGCTCCGCTCATCCGATCCATCGCATTCTTAGCAGTGCTGTCGCCCTTGGCGAAATGATGCGCCACTACCACCGCCGCACCGGAGCTTCGCGCCATCGCTTCCAGCTCATTCATCAAACTGGCAATTTCGCCGTTAGCATTCTCATCCCGATTGCCGAGAACCTTGTAAGCCGGGTCGAGGATGATCAGTCCGAACTGATACTTGGCGAGCTGCTCCTCCAATTTGGGCCGGAGCAACGTCAGATCGGTATTGTGACCGCGCAGATTCCACAGGTGAAATGTATCGCCCATGCCCTGGCACTCGGGCCGGGCCACACACAGCGCGTTGACGCGCTGCGCAATCGCCCAGTCGTGCAGCTCGAAATTGATGTAAACCACCGGCAACTTCTCACAACGCCGTCCCCACCACGGCTGCCCGCTTGCCACGGACAACGCCAGATCGAGCAAGCCCCACGACTTGTTCGACTTGCTCGTACCGCCCAGGATCATCTTGCACCCGCGATGCAAGATGCCCTCGATAATTTGCGGCGGGGCGACCGGCGGCGCCACGGCAAATTGCTTGAGCGTCACGATCTCCGGCAGTGCCGGCGGCACCGCGCCCAAGTCCACCGCGATGTCCACTTGCTCGTTCATGGGTTGTATCCGTCGAATCCGTCCTCTCAATCTTTGAGCCAAACCAACCGTTGCAATTTCCCGTCGCGCCATGCCCCAGGCACGCGCACCGGCTGTGAATACGTGAACACCTTCGGGTCACACCCGAATGCCACCAGCCCGGCCTTCAATCTCGCCTCCCGTACGGGATCGCGCGGCGCATCAAACCACGCGTGCAAACTCTTGCCCGCCGTATCAATGATGCAGTGCAACTTGTAATGCAGCCGCCGTTGCAGATATGCGAACACCGCGCCCACCTCATCTTTCGCGAGCGTGTCGCTCTCGATGACGAGAAAACGCTGACCATTCAAATTCTCATTACAGCGGCGATAACTGCCCGGCTTGAACGACGAGCCACAGGTGAAATTTCCCAGCACCGGCCCAATCTGATACCAATCCGACACCGGCCGGAAATGCGTTTTGTGCTCCGGCTTGCCCGAGCTGAACACATCGCCGATCCACACATGACAATGCGCCGGCCACAATCGCAGCCATGTGCGGAATTGATCCTCCGCATCGCGTTCGCTCACTTGCAGTGGCGAGTCCGCGACGATCTGTGTCACCGGCCAATGAAACCGTTCAAACATCTGCGGCGCGAACCGCTCCGCCAACACACGCACCGTTTCCAAAACAGTTTGCTCGTCCGCATCGCGACCTTCGGCGCGAGCGCGGGCTTGCAAAAATTCACGCGGCAACACCTCGCCGCTTGATTGGAGCACATCACCATTCCGCAAGACACGCCCGCCCGGCAACGTGATTTCCCACGGGCTTAATCCAATCGCCCTGCGAAAGGTGCGGTTCACTTCCGCGACCACTGGCGCGCACGACGCATGAAAACAAAAGATTGTCGGCGCACCATCCACGCTGATGCGGCAATCCTTCATGCCGTTGTGCTGCGTGTGCAACGCTTCACCCGGACAACGACAGAACCCGGAGACTTCCGTCTGCCAGTCCACCACGCCGACAATGCCGGCGGCGACTGTTCGGGGATCATTCATGTCCTCCTTGCTTGGCTTTGTTAAACCCGCTACCAAATCGCCGGTGAACACCGCGAAAGAAATCCTCGATCAACTTGATCAGTGCGCCGAACAATACGTTTTCCCCATGTTGGACAACGGTTACATTTATCCGGGCGATGTGCGATTGACGATCTATCGCGATAATGTGGACTGGCTCATGATTCTGGAGCACTTTGGTGCCAATCCTCGCACCCTTGGTTACGCATCGTTTCAAAATTGTCTGTATGTCTTCGGCAGCAAACTTCCTCGTCAGCCTGGCACGGCCAACGAAAGCTTCCTCGAACCGATGGCATCTGCTCCGGGTGACTGGATTTTCGACGCAGAATTCGGCTGGAATGTCGTGGATGGCGCGCACTCCGTGCTGCTTCGGGGGCAACTCGTTGAGTTCGATCTTTCGTCCACCGCGCTGGAACGCAAGGGCATCGAGTTGTACGATGGCCAGCGCGATGCCGTGGCCGTGATGCGCAGTCTCCTGCCTGAACATCGCGACCTGATCCTCGCCTCGGACGCAGAATTGGCTGCCCGCAATCCGCACGGGTTGCCGCTCTGGTTGCGCCTGGACGAGTGGCATCATCCTGACTTGGCCAAAGAGGAACTTCCGAGCCAGTCCGAAACCTTTCAGATGCTCGCCGCCGCCATCGCGACTGGCGACAAATCCAAATACTGCCCGACCAAATCTCCCAACACACATTGGAAGAATTGGCCGGAAGGAGGAACACTGTAATCCATCTGTGCTCATCTGTGTCCATCCGTGGTTGAATCTTTCTTGGCCTTCGCCTTCTCCAGCCGGATGCACCGGCCACACGTCACGACACAAAACTCCGTCTGCCATGCGCGCGACTTGGCATTCCGCCCCACGCCACAGCGCGCGAACCCATCCGCCAATCGATGCACCTTCCCGCCAGTCGTTAAAGTCGCGTTCATATTTGTTTCCATGGTTGACTGCCGCAAAAATCGGCGTATCAGTTTTGTGGCTGCTGCGTTTCACGAACTCGGGCCAATTCGTTCCGGCAAAGTTCGCTGAACCACGTCAGCCGTTTTTTATTTCCTCAAATTCACCTTCACCTCTTGCACTGGACTGTTGCAGGCGTATGTTGCGTTAGGCCGATGAGACTCAGGCGGGAAGCCAAAGCGTCCCTTGTAGATGCCCGATAGCCTCACCGGCCGTTTCCTTCCCGCCTCTGTGTCTCTGTAGTTCAAAATCCGTGTCCATTCGTGTCCATCCGTGGTTAAAATCCCAACTCGGGCTCGCAGTAATTTTTGACGGCTTGGATGAAATCCGCCGGTCGTTTCAAAATCTCCTTCGCCACATTATTTGGCAGATACAGCAAACCCGCTGCGCCGTAGTGATCCGCAATGAATCGCAGAATCATCCCCTCCACGCGCACATCTCCACCGAGCAACCGGTGCAGCCGTTCCACGGTCTGCACCGACAACCGGCCCGTCGCGGGATTAGAAATCTCATCGGTCATTTTCTTTTTGCTACTTTCGTGATCAATCGTTCCTGCCGCCCTTGACGAATCGGGGATGCGGATTATGGTGCAGTGGCTGACGTGGGCGTGAGTGTTAGCCGACGGTGTCAGTGGTCCGTAAGACGGTGATAGCGACAGTTAGTAGATACGCCCACGTCAGTCCTTTTTATTTCTGCATTTGTCCCATCCGTCCCCTTAGTCCTATTCGCCCGTGCGGCTCGCATCTAGGCTGTCAGCGCCATTTGATTCTTTGCGGCCTCGCTCGGATCGTAGCCCTTCTCGATAACCCACAGTTCCCGCGCTGCCATGAACGCGCGCAAACCCGCATCCATTTCCGCTTCGCCCCACACGTGCTCAATCGGAGTTTCCGGCACAACCGAATTGACGATGAGATTGATGCACCGCGCCTCGACACCCAGCGCCTTCCGATACGCCGCCAACTGGTAAGCCCACGTCGAATACGGTTTCATCTTGTACTTCGGATTGATCTTCATCGTCTTCAGGTCCACGAGGCAAAGCCCGTGAACCTTGTGCTCAATCAGCAAATCTGCCGTGCCCGCGTAACCGAACTGATTGGAAACCACACGCTGTTCTGTCCACCGGCATGTGACCACGTTTTCCTGCCACCAATCGCGATACCGATTCAGCCAAGCCGACAGCAAATCAGCGGGATCAACCTCCAACGTCTTCGCGATGTGTTCCGCGCCATGATGGAACGCCGTGCCAAAATCCGCCGCACCATCACGCGTCGTCAGCGAGTCCTCGACGACCCGTTTAGCAAACGCATCTTCGGCTTCGCCCGCAATGCGCGGCAACGTGAGCGCCGCCATCACCGCTTGTTCTTGCAACCAAGCCGTGAGTTCCGGTTTGGCGATGATGCCGAGGATGTTTGTCACACTCGGCAACAGATCGAGCTTCCGCGCATCGCGGAGCGTGGTGGGACGCGGCTCGCCCTTGGCGGACAGAACCGTGTGCAAAGGCTGACCGTCGCGTTGATACCAATGCGCGGTATCAGGAGAGAATAATTTCATGGGATAATGTCAAAGTTGTCGTTGTTGGTTACTTGCCAGTGGCGCTGCCACCGTCCCGCGGGTTGTCGGCGGCGTCTCGCCGCCGACTTCCCCGGACGCTTCGTTTCACTCAAAACCCCACCGCTGGATCAAAGTCTGCCGTCGCATTCGCCAGTGGCGCCGCGGGTAGAACAGGCGTCCCGCCTGTCGGTGCGGGCGTCGCGCCCGGACCATTGACGGGCTGAGTGTTGGGCGTGTTCCCTGACGTTGGACTTTGGACTTGAGCCTTTGGACTACCTGTCTGTTTCGCCTTCCACTCGGTATAACGCTGGCGTGTTTCCGCCGGATCATAAGTGCCAGCGGGTGCTACCCGCTTGGTCGGCTTGCTCACCGCATCAATCGCGGCGTAAGTCTTGCCGCTCATGTTTTGCTGATGCGAAATCACCAACGTGCAGCACGCGCCGATCAGTTTCGCGAGATCAATCGTCTCACCGGGATTAACCGGACGACCGCGCCACTTGCCCAAGAACTCCGCCAGCTTCGCTTTCGGATGCAGGCTCGCTGTGAAGTTCTTCGACACCGTGCAGTTTGCTTTGCCGTCTTCGGTTTTCTGTTCGCTCTCAAAAACGAGCTTCACCTTGTTTACCATTTTCTTCTGCCCCTGAAATTCCGTCTCGACGAGGCCGAGGTCCATGACGTCCACGCACACGGCGGGATGAATCCCTTCAGGATGGGGTTTGAAGTCGCCGCTATCTTTGCATTGCAGAACCATGTTGCTCATACGTTTTGTCTTTCTGTGTTTTGGTTGTTGTTGGTAGCACCCGCGTCTCGCGGGTTGATTTCGGGCGTCTCGCCCAAATTGTTTGGAAGTTTTGTGTCTCCGTGCCTCTGTGGTTCAAATTCCCGGAGCAACTCGAAGAAGAACTCCGCACGCATCGTAATCAGCCACGGCGCGTGATTCCGGCGATGCGCCACGATCCATGGCTTCTTATGGCCCGCCGGTGCTACCGGCCCGCAATCGCGTTCGGCTTGCGCACACGCATCGGTGAGATTCAGATTCTGAACGCGCTTCACCTCCACGTGCAGCCAGGCCAAGGCTTCGCTCACGATGTCGGGACTATCCGCCCCGCCGCTGAATTGCTGACCGCGCCGCGCATCAAAACCTTGCTCGCGTAACAGCGACGCAAACTCGCGCTCACCAACTTTTCCCTTTTGCCGGCTGTTCATCGCGTGCCTCCATTTGCCAGTGGCGCTGCCACCACTTCGCTCCATTTGAAACGCAGCCGCCGTCCGAAGTGATGCGAAGGCAACTTCCCGGCACTCGCCCAACGCCGCACCGTTTCCGGCGTTACACTCAATCGCTCTGCGACAACCTCCTTGGTAATGAAACCTTCCTCACTGGGTTGGAGGGGCTGATTGGCCGCTGAGTCTGTTGCGTCCGTTTTCATCACGCCTTTCCTCCCGCGAACGCTTCCACTTCGCTCCGCCGCACGCGGAACGAACCAGGCAGCACCTCCACACGCGCCAATTTTCCGGCGCGAATCATCCTCCACAGCGTGGCACGTGAAACTCCGAGCAAAGTCGCGGCAACGCCCATTCCCAGAAGCAACGGCCCAACCGTCTTTGTCGGCACCACCGGAAGCTCGCCAGCTAACACCCGATCAATCGCCGCCTGCTGCTCCGGCGTCGCTTGCAAGATTTTCACCAGTCGCACGTTCGCATCGCTCATACGCCGACCTCCCAAGTCTGGATATTGAGTTCGCGGGCGATGGCTTCCTTGAGCCATTGCGCCGGTTCAATCCGCCCCGTCTCGATCTTGGTGATCTGCGATTCCGAGCAACCCACTCGCCGCGAGAGCGTGAACTGCGTGATATGCAATCGCAGCCGCGCCTGTCGCATCACCTGACCTGTCTGAACTTCTGTCTTCATATTCGCCGTTTAGGTTTTCGGCCTATGCGATTCGCACTGGCCTCTAGCAAAGGCGGGATAGTCAACCAGTCCGACGGGAAGCGTATAGAAGCCCCTGAAACCATTGGGCCAACTCGGATTTTGACCAGGTCAAAACGAGGTCAAAATGACCACCACAAACCAAGTTGTTTCAATTTCCGGTTGCGCAAGCGTGTAGTGTGTAGTAACTGATACACAAATGAGCAACGCTTTGGGCAAATATCTCCGGCACTGCCGCCTCGCCAAGCAGCTCAAGGAAGGCAATGCCTTCTCCTTGCGTCAACTGGCCGGACGCATCCAGGTCGAGCCCTCCTATCTCAGCAAGATTGAGCGGGGACTAGAACCGCGCCCCTCCGAAGAGACGACCCGTGCCCTGGCGTTGGAATTGGGTGAAGACCCTGACGTGTTGTTGGCGATGGCTGGCAAAGTATCAGGTGATCTTCAAGACATCATCCGCAAGCGACCACAACTCTTCGCCCAATTGATTCGGGAAATGAAAAACCTGCCAGATAAAGCCGTACTCCGACTCGTGCGGGAAGTGCGGGATGGAAACTGGTGAACCAAAGCCAAACCTATGATCGAACTAAAAGCCGACAAACTAGTCGTGAGTTTTCCAGAACTGCCGGAACAACCGAAGGTCATCATTGATTTTCAGCGCACCCTGCGCATTCCCGACGACGGCAAAGATTATCCCCTACCGCCCGGCTTGGGCTCATTTCCCTTGCGCCATATTGACGACTACAGTCGCAATGTTCCGCAGAACTGGCTGGATCGGGGCGGCGTGCTCCTGCCCATGTGGCAGACTGAAGCGCTCTGGCTCAGCTTCTCCAGTCTTCACCTCCGCGATCGCGGTACGGAATACCCCTTCGCCATCAAGATCGCCACCGGCAAAATCAGCGCCATCACCGGCGAACCGTGGCAGAACGGGCTTAGCCGCAATCCACAAAACTATCTCGTCGCCCCAGAACAACCTTGGCTGGACGGCTACTGTGTGGAAAAAGGTGTTATCCGCCAGTTTGTCGCCATGCCATTGGGCCAAGGTTATTCCGTGGAGGAACAACTCACTGGCAAAGCCGAGTTCGGCGGCATCCAGATCGAGGTGTTCCCCATGCGTCCTGAAGTCTTTGAAAAACGTTTCCCAAAACGAGAGATCAAACATTTCTCCGCCGGCACGGTGCACTTCTGTTCCCGGTTATCCCTCGAAGAAACTGCGCCCAGCATGGGCCTCGCTCCCGGCGGGCGGATGCGGCAGGAAATCTACGAAGACCCGTTTTCCATTCACGACTGGGACACCGAACACCGCAGTCGTTGCTTCATTCATCTGGTGAACTCGGCGACATGGCAACACCTCACCGGCCAACGTCCGCCCACGCAACCACCCACCGCGCAGCAATACACCAACGCCGGGTATCCGTGGTTTGATTACTACGACAAGGAACTTCAGGCGCTGAACGGTTCGGCCACGCTGGCCGCGGTGAAAAGCGTGAGCGAAACCATGACCGTGAAAACCGGCGCGACCTTGCCGCACAACGAACCGGTCGCGGTGACGAATCTCGTCAACCTCCGCACCAATCTGGGCAAAGATCAGGTCCGTGAATCGGAATTGTCCTGAGCCGTCGCCTCCGTCCTATTCGTCCCAGGCCTCGCCAGACTCATCCATCGCGCTCGTCCGGTTGATCCGGCGGGCACGTTCGTCTGTTAGCGACTCTGCAATACGCTCAAAATGTCCCGACAACTGCCGCAGCTCCGACGCTTTGCGTCCCAGCTTTGCCTCAATCGCTTTCAGCCGCAACGTCACCAACGAAGGCACGCAATGACATTTCTTCGCGACCTCATCGCGCGTTAATCCGTCCAAGCAGTACAAATTGAAACACCCGCGTCACCGGCGACTTGCGATAATTCCCTTCTGACTCCAATGCCTTGAGCAACGCAAACAACCGCCGCGCATCATCGTCGCTGGCAACCTCACCCGACGCACTCACACCAAGAATCTTTTCGATGGCCGCATACTGCTCCTCCGTCGCGTTCATCAAACGCAACAGCAGTTCAGTTGGAATCGCCGCCCTCATCGTCACGTCAATTGCCCCGAGTCAATTCGGGCCTCCCATGTCTGTGTGTTGCAAACGCACGAAAAATTGCGTAATATGCAACCCGATGGACAAAAAAATTGCGCGCCCCAATCGGAGCGTTTTGCTGACCGCCGTTCCCCGGCGTGAGTCGCCTTCTTGTCTTCATCAAACCCTCATTCGTCTCTTCGCGCCATGAGCTACCTGAGCATCGCGTTGCAGCGACGCATCGAGCGCCGCCAGATGAACCAGAGCGACCTCGCCAAACAGAGTGGCATTTCCAAAAGCTACATCAGCCGCCTCCTGTTCGCGGCGTGGCCACGGAACTCTCGGACGAAAACTTTGTCGCCCTGCTGAAAGTTTTCGCCGCCGACCCTCAAGCCCAGGCGGAACTCGTCGCCGCTCGTTGTATGGATGTACACACTGGTCCCGGTGCAGAGTTGGTGGAGATCGCCGTTAAAGGGCGAACACCCACCAAGGGCGAGAAGCAAAAGGACTTTCCTGATGTGGAATTGAGCCATGAGTACCGAGCGCGCGTTAGAGTGGTTACGAAGTCAGTGCCCCGTTAATCCCGAGCTTGAGAAACACCTCCGTTGGCTACGCGAAACTGACGGGTATGAAGGATACCGTCAGCCGCGCCTTGCGCTGTTGGCCCGTCCAGCTCGCACTCATCAGGCGCACCTTGATGAAGCAGCCAATTCCTCGTTCCCATTTGGCGGCAGCACTGGCCACATCCCTCAAATGACTGCGCTTCGCTCCACGCAATAATCCCATGACGCTACAAATCAACTGCCGTTCGCCCGGCGCAAGACTCGCCCACCATTCCTGAACCCGTCGAGGATTCTGGTCACTCTCAGCTGCATTCGTCCCATGCGTTCTCGTTTCGGCTGCCAAGTTCGCCCTTCTGAATTCTGCCCTTTTCATTTTGCATATCGCTATTCTAGGGCTGGGGCGGGACATTATGTTCCCGCCCCGATAACTTCGGACAAAATCTTGCTCACACCCATTCACAACCGACGCCCCGGGTTGCCCACTGGCCCGACACTGCATCAGGTTGCGGAATACAGTTGCCCCACCGCTGTTGCCACCTCTTTAACCTGCTCGCACAGCACCGCCGGCCCGATCACGCGCGCGTGCGTGCCCCAACTCAATATCCACCTCTCAATTTCCTCCAGTCCGTTCAAGCGCATCTTCAAGCGCGAGCCGCCGTCAGGCCGTTCGGTCAGTGTCTGGCTCGAATGCCACTGTCGCCCCTGCACCAAATCTGTCGCCCACGCGTCAAATTCAATCTCCACGTCGTATTCCTTGTCGCCCTTCATCACACTGAAACTCCCCTCCAGATACTTGTCCGGATTGAAATCCTTCGCTTTCACAAACCGCTCCTCCGTCGCCATCGGCTTGATCAGCCTCGTCAGCGCAAATGTCCGCATCGTTCCCGTTTCACATCGTGGGCAAACAGATACCAATGGCTGTCAATGCAAGCCATGTGATACGGATGCACCCGCCGCGCCTGCCAGTTCTTCGTTCCCAGATTCCGGTATTCAAATTTCAACACGCGGCGCTCTTGCAGCGCGCCTTGGTGAGTTACGCGAAACACATTCAGATCGGCATCCTCCGGCGCAAACGGCCGGAACGAAAGTGCCAACCCGAGGTTCTCCAATGAATACCGTTCTCGATTATCAGGTGCTGTTCGGATTCTATCGTGTTTCCTATTAACCTTAGCAATACAT
>JASGKY010000006.1:0-32882 GCA_049840435.1 Verrucomicrobiota bacterium
GATGACTTACATGGGCGCGTCGCTGGCGATCACGGTGTTCGGACTGTTGCTTGCGTATCTGCTCTACGCGGTGAAACCAGTTGAAGGCAAAACACTCAATGCGGTGTTGTTTGAGAGCATCACGGCTTCCTGGCCCGGCGACACGGGGAAATGGTTTGTTGGTCTGAGCATGTTGTCGGCAACTGCGCTGTTGTTCATCGCGGCCCAAGCAGGTTTTCTCGATGGCCCACGCGTGCTCGCGAACATGGCACTGGATCGCTGGTTTCCTGCACGGTTCGCTACATTGAGCGATCGTTTCGTGACGCAAAACGGAATCCTGCTGATGGGCGGCGCGGCGTTATTGGTGTTGATCGTCACGCGCGGCGCCGTGGGATTGCTCGTGGTGCTTTACAGCATCAACGTGTTCATCACCTTTTCGCTGTCGCAATTCGGCATGGTGCGACACTGGTGGAGAAGTCGCGCGACTGCGCCGCAGTGGAAACGCAAGCTGGCGATCAATGGCATCGGGCTGTGCTTCACGAGCTTCATTCTCGTGTCGTTGTGCGTGGTGAAATTCCACGAAGGTGGCTGGGTGACACTCGTGGTGACAGGTGTGGTCGTTGGGTTGGCGTTCTTTGTGAAGCGGCATTATCTCGCTGCGACGAAAGACTTCCGCCGGTTGGAGCAGTTGGTGGATGTATCGAAGTTGCCAACGCCGCTTGCGTCAGCGCGACCAAATCAAGGTCGCACTGCTATCGTGCTTGTGAACGGCTTCAATGGTCTCGGACTGCACACGTTCCTCGGCATCCCACGATTGTTCCCGGACACGTTCGGGCATTTCATTTTTGTGCAAATCGGCGCGCTGGATGCCGGAAGTTTCAAAGGTGCGGAGGAATTGGAACGCTTGAAAACCGAAACCGCCGCGGGTGTGAAGCGCTACGTGGAGTTCGCGCAACGCCACGGCTTCACGGCGGAGGCCGTCACGGATGTCGGCCACGACATCGTTGGGAAGATCGCGGAGTTGAGCGAAGACTTGCTCAGGCAACATCCAAACGCCGTGTTGTTTGGCGGGCAACTCGCGTTCAGTGATGAAACGCGTTGGACGCGTTGGTTGCACAACTATGCTGTGTTCGCGTTGCAGCGCGTATTCTGTCGTCGCGGCGTGCCGTTCGTGATCGTGCCGGCGCGGGTGTGAGTTTGTGATTGGAGTGCAGAGCCGGGCCGGAGGTCGGCGCTCCTTTTTTATTTCGCAGCAACTTCGGCGTAGCGGGAAAGCAATTCCTTCGCGCCGGATTCGTAGGCTTGCTGTTTGAGGTGTTCGACAAGTTTTTGGTCGGCGACAGCGCGGCGGGGTGAGACGCTGAGTTTGCTGGCTTCAATGGCGTTGGGGCTGAGCACAGTCCAATCGCCAGTGCGCACGTCCACAAGCGCAAGCTTGAGACGGATGCGCATGTGTTGGTTTTCGTCAGGGATGAACCAGCTTGCGACCGGCACCCACGAAACAGTCTTGGTGGCGAGCTTGGCGCTTTCTGATTCGAGGATGCCCCAATAACAGAGGATGGTTTCGCAACCACCGCGCGCCGCAGCGAGGCGCAGGGACTTGGAGAAATCTCCGGCGTCGTACCGTTCAAATTGTCCGTCTGTGCCGCGCCGGGAAACCGGCGGCACGCCCGTGAACGGTACGACGCGGAAATGTTTGCTCAACTCGTTGACCATCGGTGCGTCGGGGAAGATCGCACCGGATTGGACGAGCATGACGGACGCACCGGGCTTGAGGCGGATTTGTTTCGCGGCAGCGAGGGCTTTTTCGATGTCGGCGTTGGAGGCGGTTTCGGTGCGCGTGATGCCGAGGACGTCGAACTCGCTTAGTTCACCGCGATATTCGAAGCCGGGATCAGAGTCGTTTTGGCGTGGAGCGAAGTGAGCGGTGCGGCCCGGCTCGCGATAGCTGGAATTGGAAAGAGAGCGGGTGGATTTAGCGCAACCGCCGATGAGTGCAAGGCAGAGCGATAGCGTGACGAGTGGAATCGTTTTCATAGTTTGAATGGAGTTGAGCGGGGCGGCTATTTCTCCGGCACTGTGGTGGAGTATTTTACGCCTTCGGGAACAGGGACAGCGACGGGAACAGTTGTGCCTTCAGCACTGGTGGTTTGTTGTGATGAGTCCACCGCGACGAATGCAGTGAATGCCGACATCAAACCGTAATCGAGGGCGACTTGTTTGATTTGATCGGGCAACTCGGGGTTTGGTGCGTAGGTAGATTCATCCGAAAGGTCGGCGATTTTCATACGCGCCCAAACGCTGGGCAGCGCTTTGCTTGCGGCGGTGGTTTCCTGATCTATGGGTACACTGAAATCAAGGCGCTGGCTGGCCACTTTGCCGGTGACGCGGATAGGCGCAGTGGCTTCGCCTTGGAAACGGCCAGTCACAATGACTGGGCGACCTACGAACAAATCTGGCGTGAGGTGCGGGAAGACTTCGCTGACTTGCAGGCCGCCCCAATCAATCGTGATGTCCGTCAATCCGGGATAACTGATACGGGTGAAGAAGGCGTCCATGACTTTTGCGCCGTCGTCGCGCGAGCCGAGATAGGCGACGGTGCCGCGACCAGCCTTGGCCATATGATCGAGCAGGTAACGATTCACCGATGAGCCGACGCCGAAGCTGAAGATGCGCGACGCATCGAGGCGTTTGTGAACTTCGCCCAGGATTTCGGCTTCGTTGCCGATGTAGCCGTCGGTGACGAAGCAGACGAAGCGGAGGCGTTCGGGATCGTGTGGAAAATCGAGCGCGGCTTTGATGCCTTCAATCATCATCGTGCCGCCTTCGGCGTTTAGGGAACGGAGGTATTGCAGGCCGCGCTGGATGTTTTCCGGCGTGGCTTCAAGCGGGCGGTTGCCAAGCTGCGAGGCGCTGAGGGAAAAGTTGATGAGTTGGAAGGAATCGCCGGGGCGCAGGAGTTGCAGAGCGCGCTCAATGGCGGCTTTGGCTTGCTGGAGCGGCAGGCCGCTCATGCTGCCGGAACAATCGAGCACAAAGACAAGTTCCAGCGGTTGTCGCGTGAGCTGTTTCAGCTCGGCGGGCGGGTAGAGCATCAACGTGAAAAAACCGCCGCGCTCGTCGCGATGAGTGAGGAGGTCAGTTTTGATTTTGTCGCCGGCGACGCGGTAGCGGAGGACGAAGTCACGATTGGGGATGTTGTCGTGTGGTTTCAGCGCGACGGTAAGAGTTTCGTTTGCTGAAGACGCCTTCGATACGTCGTGGGTGCGGCATTGGAATTCTTCGATGGGGACGCCAGCATCCACTTCCACTTTCAGCGAGATATCGTGGCCGCTGCGTTCGTTGGGTTTGAGATATTGGATTTCGGTTTTCTGGCCGGTCGAGTTAGGACTGCCGCGGGCAGCGGCGCCGATGCCGTTGGTCATGCCGGGCGGATTGAAGCGCGGGCCGACGACCATCGGGAAAACGAATTCATACCAGCCGTCCACATAGTCGAGCGTGTGGAAATATTTGATCGTGACGTCAATCTCCTTGCCGGGTTCGATGTTGGCGACGGATTGTGTGAAAATGTTGGGCCGCTCCTCAGTGAGCAACGATGCGACATAACCCTGGCTCTTGGCGGCTTGATAAATCTCTTCGGCTTCCTTGCGTTCGCGGATGATGCCCCGGATGCGGCGCTCGCCGATGGTCATGATGAACTCGTTGACGGCGGCGTTGTGGGGCAGGGGAAAGACATAGACCGCTTCGATCTTGCTCGAATAGGGATTGTGAAACTGTTGCACGACTTCGACCGCGCCGATGTAACCGGCGACGGAAGCGCGGACGTCGGTGTGCTTGAGAGGCATGGGGACTTGCCGGCCTGCGACTTCGGTCATCAATGTGCCGGAGCCGGGAGCGTCGTCTTGCGTGGTGGTGGCGTCGGAATTGCGGGCGACGATCCAGAGTTCTTCTTTGCTAACCGATCTACTTATGGATCGCGTGAAGCGCGTGCTCCGCAATCCTCCAGTAACAAGTCCGCCCCCACCTCCGCCTCCGCCACTGCCGCCTGAAAAACTGGGGCGTGTGCCGCCGCTGGCGCTGCTCTGGCCGGTGACGCTGACTCGAGGGATTGCAAATCTCATTCCGCCGTCACCTGGAGGGGGCGGTTGAGTTTGACCAGCATCCGAAATGGTTTCGCTGTGGCTTTTTAGCGGTGTGATCGCAGTTGGTAATTTCTTGGATGCACAGCCAGAGATAATCGTGGTTGTGACTACCAAGGATGCCGTCAAGAACATCCCAAGCAGTGTCCTGTTAAGGTGAAAGTTGTTACTCATTTTGCCCTCTTTTCAGTTGCCGAAATTTCTACTGCGATCTTGCTGCCGTCGGAACTAGCGGCGGTGGTCAGCTTGGTTTCAAACTTCAATTCATCCGGGCCACTGATTTGCAGGTGGATGGTGGCTATGCGAGCTTTGCCAGTTGGAAGTTTGTTTGCCGGTAGGGTGCTGAAGGCGGCGAGGATGACGCGTTCGTGCTGGATGGCTTTTGGGTCGTAGAAGGGAGCTTCGGCAAAAGCGCGATGTTCACCGCCTTCGATGCCGACGATTTTGGCATTACCGCTCGTGACGGTGAACTCGAACTGATATGCGGCAAGCGGAATGGTCTTGGAATCTGCAAAAACTTCGACTGCTTGGAAACGAACACGATTGGTATCGGTTTGCTGAGCGAAAGCCAGACCGCAGAGCAGGGTGACGAGAAGTGAAAACGCAATTCTCACGACTTCCCTCCTTTCTCCAGTTTCACGGCGTGTGTGGCGATGAATTCGGCATCACGATGATCAATGACGCCATCCTGATTTAGGTCGGAGGCGGCAGTGGGCGTTGTGCCCGATTGAGTTTCGCGTGCGAGTTGGAAGGCATCCAAGATGTCCACTCGACCGTCGTGATTCAGATCTTCGCGAGCGAGTTGCTGTTGCGTTGGACGTGAGGCGAGATAGGCCAAGCCCGCCAGCGCGAGGCAGGCGGTAGCAACCGCCGGCCAGAACAACCACGGGCGTAGCAGGCGAGCGAGTGGTTGCTGTGGTTTGGCGAACTGTTGTTGCGCGGCGCGGAGGATGGCGGTGTCCACGGCCGGTGGCACAAACACACGTCGCGCCGGTGGTTCCTTGAGGGCTGCCACCAGTTTCGTTGGGGCTTTCGGCTCCTCACCGTCGCGGTGTGTGTTTGAACCACTGTTGTTCATGTTCATTGGATTAAGTGCGCGGCGAGGTGAAAAGGTTCACGGCGTGAAAAATTCTTTGGCGCGTTCATCGGAGCGCAGGACTTCCAAGGCGTGATGCAAACGCGACTTCACTGTGCCGAGTGGGATGTAGGCGGCCTCGGCGATTTCGGCGAGCGAGAGGTCGTCCACGAAACGGAGCAGCAGAACTTCGCGATGGTCTTCGGACAAATTGGCGAGTGCGGCGGAGAGTTCCGTTGAGTTCGTGAACACGATTTCGGCGGCGGGAAGTTGCGCGAGGTGTTGTTGTTCGGCTTCCGTGGACTGGACGCGACTGGTTTTGCGGC
The DNA here is from genome assembly GCA_049840435.1 of Verrucomicrobiota bacterium. Taxonomy (GTDB): domain Bacteria; phylum Verrucomicrobiota; class Verrucomicrobiia; order Limisphaerales; family JADLHS01; genus JADLHS01. The sequence continues at coordinate 5,520 of JASGKY010000006.1, forward strand.
GCGCGGCGATGGACAGGTTTTTCACCGCCGGGTAGAGAAAGGTTTTCATCTGCGCCGTCAGCCGGAAGCCTGGGAATTTTTTTAACAGGTAAAGAAATGTTTCCTGCATGACGTCGAGGGCGAGATTTTCGTCGCCCGTGAACCGGCGAGCGAGGACGACGACCCAATCGCGGTAGCGGAGGTACAGCGGCTCGAAAGCTTCGGCATCGCCGGCGTTGAGGGCGGCGATGAGTTGCTGATCGCTGGGCGCGTCGGGTGTTTCCGGGGTGGCCACTGGGAACTCAGTCAGGGCGTTCGCGGTCATGGTTCGCGGCGATTTGCTGCGGATTCAAGGAATTAAGTGGGGCAGGGTGGCGGAAGGTTCACGGCGGGAGGCGGTTTTTGCCAAAAAAACTTGTTGCGGGTGAAATCCGCTTTGCTACTCTCTGTCCTCCGTTTCTCTGGCGGTTACTGACTTCCAGCGACGGGTTAACTTTACAGCAAATGCCGACAATTAATCAATTGGTCCGCAAGGGCCGCACGAAGATCAAGTATAAGTCCAAGTCTCCGGCTTTGGAGAATTCGCCGTTCCGTCGTGGCGTGTGCATCCAGGTCATGACCCGTACACCGAAGAAGCCGAACTCCGCGATGCGTAAAGTCGCGAAGGTTCGTTTGACAAACGGCTTTGAAGTCATCGCCTACATTCCGGACGAAGGTCATAACTTGCAAGAACACTCCATCGTGCTGGTGCGCGGCGGTCGTGTGAAAGATTTGCCGGGTGTGCGTTACCACATCGTCCGGGGCACGCTCGACGCCGCGGGCGTTGAAAAGCGTCGCGTGAGCCGTTCGAAGTATGGCGTGAAGAAGCCGAAGGAAAAGGCCGCCGCCGCTGCGAAGTAAACCATTAGGATTTTAAGAAAGATATGTCCCGTCGCCGTCAAGCATCCAAACGTCCCCTGACTCAAAGATGGGAAGTACAAGAGCGCGCTCGTTTCGCGCCTCGTGAACACCGTCATGTTCTCGGGCAAGAAGAGCACCGCGCAACGCATCGTCTATGGTGCGTTCGATCAGCTTTCTGAAAAGAACCCCGCGAGCAACCCGGTGGAAATCCTCCAGCGTGCCGTGGACAATGCCAAGCCGCGCATCGAGACCAAGGCTCGCCGCGTTGGTGGTGCGACCTATCAGGTGCCGCTCGAAGTTCCAGCGGATCGTCAGGCGGCACTCGCGTTGCGCTGGATCGTTGATTTCGCCGATGCCCGTAAAGGCACGCCGATGAGCAATGCGCTCGCTGCTGAGATCATGGAAGCTTACCAAGGTCAGGGTGGCGCGATCCGCAAGCGTGATGATGTTCACAAGATGGCGCAGGCGAACAAGGCTTTCGCGCACTTCCGTTGGTAGTATTAAAACTTTAAGACGCCCCGGAAGCTTTATGCTCGGGGCGTTTTTTTTATCATAGGACACAATTATGACTGCACCAGCTGCTGGAACTAAATCGCCGAATTCGCCCAACCGCGAGTACACGCTCGAACGCACCCGTAACATCGGTATCGCCGCGCACATTGACGCCGGCAAGACCACGACCACGGAGCGGTATCCTCTTTTACACCGGTCTCATTCACAAGATCGGTGATGTGGATGACGGCAACACCGTGACGGACTGGATGGAGCAGGAAAAGGAACGTGGCATCACGATCACGTCCGCCGCCGTGACCTGCTTCTGGAAACAGAAGAAGGAAGAAGGTCTGTACAAGGCTTTCACCGACGTGCCCAATCGAATCAACATCATTGATACTCCCGGCCACGTGGACTTCACGGCCGAAGTCGAACGTTCCATGCGCGTGCTCGACGGTGCGGTTGCCGTGTTCTGCGGCGTCGCGGGCGTGCAGCCGCAATCGGAAACTGTCTGGCGGCAGGCGACCAAGTATAAAGTTCCGCGTATCGCGTTCGTCAACAAGATGGATCGCACGGGCGCAAACTTTGAGAACGCGCTCAACGACATGCGCACCAAGCTCAAGGCGTATGCGTTCCCGATCATGTTGCCGATCGGTGCGGAAGATAAATTTGAAGGCGTCATCGACGTCGTGAACCAGAAGGCCATTGTCTGGGGACCGGGCGATGTTGAGAACGAAGGTCTCAAATATGAGATCAAAGATGTCCCCGCCGCGCATCAAGAACGCGCGAAAGCGGCATTGCAGGAGTTGATCGAAGCGGTCTCCAACAAGGACGACGCGCTGGCGGAACTCGTGCTCGAAGACAAGCCGATTGAACCGGCGGTGCTCAAGGCGGCGATCCGTCGCTTGACTTGCAAGATTGAATTGATCCCCGTGTTGTGCGGCTCGGCCTTCAAGAAGAAGGGCGTGCAAGTGCTCGTGGATGCGGTGGTGGATTATCTCCCCAGCCCGCTGGACATTCCTGCTGCGACCGGCATGGAGCCTGGCACGGAAAACGTCGTGGAAGTTCCGACTGACGACAACAACAAGTTCTGCTCGCTCGCGTTCAAACTCTGGACCGATCCCTACGCGGGCAAGCTGGTGTTCTTCCGGGTTTATTCCGGTCAGCTCAAGAAGGGCGACACCATCTATAATCCGCGCACGCGCAAACGTGAACGCGTCAGCCGCCTCATGGTCATTCAAGGCAGCGAACGCAAAGACATTGATTCAGTCTATGCCGGCGATATCGCGGCACTGGTCGGGTTGCGCAACATCACCACGGGTGACACGCTCGCCAATGAAGACTTTGATGTGACGCTCGAACCGCCGACGTTCCCCGAGCCCGTCATCAGCATGGCGGTCGAACCGAAGACCAAGCAGGATCGCGACAAGATGTCCGAAGGCTTGCAACGGCTCGCGGAAGAAGATCCGACGTTCCGTTGCTTCACCAACGAGGAAACCGGCCAGCTCATTATCGCGGGCATGGGCGAGTTGCATCTGGAAATTATTCGCGATCGTTTGATGCGCGAGTTCAAGGTGGAAGCCAACGCGGGCGCGCCGCAGATTGCGTATCGCGAAACCATCACCAAGGCGTGCGAAGGCGAAGGCAAATTCATCCGTCAGTCCGGTGGTCGCGGCCAATACGGCCATGCTTGCATTCAGGTTCAACCGAACGAGAAGGGCAAGGGCGTTGAAGTCGAAAACAAGATTGTCGGCGGCACGATTCCGAAGGAATACATCCCGGCGGTCATCGACGGCATCGAAGAAGCCATCAAGGGCGGTGTCTATGCTGGTTACCAGGTCATTGATATCAAGGTGCAGGTGACGGACGGGTCGTTCCACGAAGTGGACTCGAACGAACTCGCGTTCAAGATGGCGGGCATCTTCGCGTTGAAAGACGCGTTCAAGAAGGCCAACCCGATCCTGCTCGAACCGATCATGAAGGTCGAGTTGACCACGCCGGATGAATATCAGGGCGATCTCATCGGTGACGTCACCCGGCGTCGCGGCATGATCATCAGCATCGAAGCCAAGCAGGGCCAGACGGTCGTGAACGCCCAGGTCCCGCTCGCGGAAATGTTCGGTTACGCCACGGCGATCCGCTCGCTTTCGAAGGGCCGCGCTTCCTACTCGATGGAGCCGCTGACGTTCGAGCAGGTGCCGCACAGCATCGCGGAGAAGATCCTCGATGCCGCGAAGGCTAAACCCGCCGCGCGCACGTAGTCCGCAACGAACTGATAATTCACATGAAAGGCCGCGTTTCGACGCGGCCTTTTTTGTCCCGAAAAATATCCACCCAAACAATGAATTGCGTTCAATACGCTTGCTAAGAGCGGCGATTTTCTTAAATTGAACGCTCGTTTAATCAAATATGGACTCAAATTCTCTGCAGTTTTTCCTGGCTCAAGCCGGTGGCACGCAAGCCACTCCCCAACCGTGGACCATGTTACCGATGTTGGTGCTGATGGTCGTCATGATTGGCTTCATGTTCTTTTCCCAATCCAAGAAGGCGAAACAACATGCCGCGATGCTTAAGACAATCAAGGCGGGAGACAAAGTGATGACTTCTAGCGGCATCATTGGGGTGGTGGCCGGTGTCAAAGACAACTCGGTCACAATCCGTTCTGCCGACTCCAAGTTGGAGTTTACCAAATCAGCGGTGGCTGAAATCCTTGAGCGCAGCGGCGACAAGGCCGAGACTGAAACCAAGTCCTGATATTTTTTCCATGATCCGAAATAATTACTGGCGGTTGACCATCGTCATCCTTGTTGTCCTCTGGTCGCTTATTGAAATGTATCCGCCCAAGTCGGGGGACTTGATCGAGCACTTTGCAAAGAGCGCCCGGGCGGTACCGGGGGACACCACGATCTCCAACATCGTTTTTACCGCGAAAGAATTGGGCAAGACTGCGCCCCAAAAACCGTTTGCCAATCTGTTGACAGCCATCGGCACGAATGACATCACGCCGTTTTTCGCGTTTGATGCCAAAAGCCAAGCGACTCCGAATAACTACATCTTGAACCGGCTGCAACGCGAGATTGCCGGCAAGATCAAGCTCGGCCTCGATTTGCAGGGCGGCACCTCATTCCTGATGGAGATGGATGTCGAGTACGCTTGGCACCAACAACGTGGATGTTTCCGGCGCGCTCTCGCAAGCGGTGGAAGTCATTCGCAAGCGCGTGGACCGTTTCGGGGTGGCTGAACCCATCATTCAACCGGCGGGAGACAATCGTATTCTGGTTCAGTTGCCTGGGCTTTCCGAAGATGATCGCGCCCGCGCGCTCACCAATCTTCAAAAACCAGCCTATCTGGAATTCCGTCTGGCCCACGAGCGGACCGAGGAATTGGTTCAAACGGGTGAAGTGCCGCCTGGTTACGTGTTGCTCAAGCGGGTGGAGCGCGATTCCAAGGGCGGTCAGCGTGTGGTGCAGGTGGTGGTGAAGAAGAAGGGGGAGTACCGGTTTGACTGGTGACATCATCAAGCAAGCTGGAGCGATGCGTGGCAACATGGGTGAACTGGAAATCAATTTCACGCTGACGCCGGAAGGTGCGGAGCGTTTCGCCAAAGTCACCCGGGAAAACAAGGATCGCATTCTGGCTATTGTGCTGGACGGTGATCTATACTCAGCGCCATATATTCGCGGCGAAATTCCGAATGGCAGCGGCCAGATCACCGGCAACTTTGACGTGGCTGGGGCGCGTGAACTCGCTGGTGTTTTGGAAAATCCGCTGAAAGCGCGGTTGAAGCTGCTTTCTTCTAATGACGTTGATCCCACACTCGGCAAAGCTTCCATCGCTAGTGGTATCAAGGCTTCTATCTATGGCGTGGTCGCAGTTGCCGGTTTCATGCTGGTCTATTACATGTTGGCCGGTGCGATTGCGAACGTCGCGTTGCTGTCCAACATCATTATTCTCATCGGCATTATGTGCGCTGTTGGGACGACGTTCACGTTGCCAGGCATCGCGGGCATCGTGCTGACCGTCGGTATGGCGGTGGACGCGAACGTGTTGATTTACGAACGGATTCGTGAAGAGCTGGCCAAGGGCAAATCGCTGCGCGGTGCAGTGGCGGCGGGTTATGATCGCGCCTTCGGTACCATCTTCGACTCGCACATCACTACGTTGATCTCTTCGATCATCCTGATTTACATGGGCACGGCTTCGATCAAAGGTTTCGGTGTGGCGCTGACCATTGGTGTCGCCGCCAGCTTGTTCACGGCGTTGGTGGTGACGCGCCTGATCTTCGACTGGTTGCTCGCGAAAAATCTCATCAAGAGCCTGAACATGCTGCACATCATCCGCAGCACGAACTTGGATTTCATGAAATTGGCCAAGCCGGCATTCATCGTCAGCTGGTTGATCATCGTTGTAGGCATCGGCTGGGGTTTCAAGCGCGGGCATGATATCTACGGCGTGGAATTTACCGGTGGTGATACGATTGTGCTGGGGCTGGATCAGACGCACATCGTAGAAATTCCCAAGGTCACTGCCGCCATTGAGGAATTGAAAGTGGGCGAGCCAATGGTTTCTTACCAGTCGGCGGTGGATACCGGCATCAAAACCTTGCGCCTAACCATCCGTAATGATGGCAAAGGAACAACCACTTCGGAAAACGTGGATAAACTTGTCGTAGAAAAACTCCGCACTACTTTCCCGGAGGCGAAGTTTGATGTCCGCCTTACGGACAAGGTCGGACCTGTGATTGGTGAAGAGTTGCGCAATACGGCGATCACGGCTGGCTTGCTCTCCTTGCTGGGCATCATGGTTTACGTTGCGTTCCGCTACGAATTTTCCTTCGCGGTCGCCGCGGTCGTGGCGATTCTGCACGACATCCTGATGACAGCCGGATGCTATTTCATCTCTGGTCGCGAGCTGAACAGCACCACCGTCGCGGCATTGCTGACCATCATCGGCTTCTCGATCAACGACACCATCGTGATCTTTGACCGTATTCGTGAAGATTTGAAACTTGGCGTGCGTGGCACATTCCGCGAGCTGATGAATCAGGCGCTCAATCAGACCCTGAGCCGGACAATCATCACCTCCGGCACGGTGTTCCTTGCCACGATGTCGCTCTATATCTTTGGCGGCGGCCCGGTGAATGATTTCGCTTTCACATTCCTTGTGGGCATCATCACTGGCACGTATTCCTCCATCTACATCGCCAGCGCATTGGTGTTGTGGTGGCACAAAGGCCAGCGCCCGACCATCGGCGGTGGCTCGGTGACGGTGGAAGCGACTACTACCGAAGCGAAGGCGCCGGCCGGTCCTGAGGCCGGCGGTAGTCTTGTTCTAAATCTTAATCGGGTATTGATTTGTGTCTCTGGCAGCGAAGTCAGAGACACAAATACTTTAAACGCAAAAATACTGAACCATGCTTGCTGTCATCGAAATCACTCCGTGGCACTGGATTGGTTTCGTCGCCTGTGTGCTGTTCTTCCTCGCGTTGGATCTCGGGGTGTTCCACAAGAGTGCGCATGTCGTCAAATTCAAGGAAGCCATCGGTTGGACCGCTCTGTGGGTGGCATTGTCGTTCGCGTTTGGTCTGTTCATGGCCCCGGCGCTGATCCACGGCTGGGAAAAGCAGGATACCGTCGAATTCATTACCGGGTACATCATCGAGCTGTCGCTCTCAATGGATAACGTCTTCGTTATCGCGCTCATCTTCACCTATTTTCGGGTGCCGATGCAGTATCAGCACCGTGTATTGTTCTGGGGTATCCTCGGCGCGTTGGTGATGCGTGGTGCGATGATTGCGGCGGGATCGGCCATCATCAAACAGTTCTCTTGGACGCTCTATCTATTCGGTGCATTCTTGGTGTTCACCGGCATCAAGATGCTTTTCGTCAGTGACGAGGGCGTTGAGCCCGAGAAGAACCCCGTGCTGCGGCTCACCCGAAAACTGTTTCCAGTCAGTGCCGAGTTTCAAGGACAGCGATTCACGGTGGCCCAGACAGGCAAACTGGTGCTAACCCCGCTGGCGTTGGTGCTGGTAATGGTTGAGACCACCGACCTCATTTTCGCGTTGGATTCCATCCCGGCGATCTTTGCCATCACCACCAAGCCGTTCATCGTTTTCACCTCAAACGTCTTTGCAATCCTGGGGCTACGCTCGCTGTATTTCGTGTTGGCTGGGGCGATTGATTATTTCCGCTATCTCAAAGTCGGACTTTCGTTTGTGCTGATCTTCATCGGCGTCAAAATGCTGCTTGCACCGCATGGCGCGGAGCCAAAGTGGTTTCAGTTCCATATCGACAGCAACATCTCCTTGATCGTCGTCGCGGCCATCATCGCCACCTCCATGGCTTTGTCCGTGGTGGCGGGCCGCCGCGAAAAACAGGCTCGCGCTCAAGAGAAGAAACCGTGACGCTCCGTCCGTCATGAAATACCGCTGGCTGCCTGCACCGTCCCAACCGTTGCTCACCAGCCCACTTGCCGCTCAACTCAAGATTTCCCCGCTGCTTGCGCAGTGTCTCATCAATCGTGGTTTGAGCGAGCGTTCCGACATCGAGGCGTTCCTTCGTCCGCGGCTCAAGCAACTCGCTGATCCCTTCCTGTTGCCGGACATGGACAAGGCCGTCGCGCGTTTGCTCGCCGCCCGCGAGCGCGGCGATTCGCTGGTCATCTTTGGCGACTACGACGTGGACGGCGTGACCTCCAGCACCCTGTTGTTGCAAGTGCTCCGCGCGCTCGGTTGGCAGGCGAGTTCCTATTTGCCGCACCGCATGGACGAAGGCTACGGCTTGAGCCGCGATGGCGTGGAGAATTGTCTCAAGAAATACCCGACCAATCTGCTGCTGGCGGTGGACTGCGGCTCGACTGCCGTGGAAACCATCGCTTGGCTGCGCGACCGCGGCGTGGATGTCATCGTCCTCGACCATCATCAAATCTCCACGCCCGCGCCCGCTGCCATAGCTTTGGTAAACCCACAGCAGACGCGAGACGCAGGACTCAAGACACAAGACTTCAAAGAGCTTTGCTCTGTTGGTCTCGCTTTCAAACTGGCGCACGCCCTCGTAAAGCGCGGCCGTGAGATCAACCTGCCCAGCGCAGCGGACTTTGATCTGCGCCCTCTGTTGGATCTGGTGGCGTTGGGAACGATTGCTGATCTCGTTCCACTCACCTGCGAGAACCGCATCCTGGTTTCCGCCGGGCTGGAGCGCTTGAATTCCACTACGCGCCCGGGGTTGGTGGCCTTGAAGCAGGTTGCGCAATCACCGGAAACGCTCGGGACTTTTGACGTCGGCTTCCAGCTTGCGCCGCGGCTCAACGCCTCCGGTCGGTTGGAGACCGCGGAGGAATCGTTGCACCTCCTGATGGCGGAAAGCCTCGACGAGGCCATGCCGCTTGCGCAACGGCTCGACTCGCAGAATCGGGAACGGCAAAAGATCGAGCGCACGATTGCGGAGGAAGCTGGCGGCCACGTGCGGGCGCGTTTCGATCCCGAGAAAGACTTTGTCATCGTGGAAGGCCGGTTGCACTGGCATATCGGCGTGGTGGGCATTGTTTCATCGCGCGTGCTCCAAGAGTTTTACCGCCCCACCTTCATCATTGGTGGTGAAGGCGACAACTGGCGTGGCTCGGGGCGCAGCATCGCGGGTTTTGATCTGGCCGCCGCCCTGCGTGAGTGCGATGACTTGCTGGTGCGTCACGGGGGACACGCAATGGCGGCGGGGTTGACCATTCAACCGGACAAACTCGATGCTTTCCGCACGCGACTGAATGATATCGCCAGGCGCACATTGAAGAGGGAAGATTTGCAACCACCTTTGCGCCTGGACGCCGAAGTGAAGCTCAGCGAAATCTCGCTGGATTCGCTGGCGGAACTCGATCAACTCAAGCCGATGGGGCAGGGGAATCCGGCGCTGCAATTCTTTACCTGCAATCTCTCGCACCAACGTCCGCTCATGCGCATGGGTGCAGAGAAGCAGCACGTCAAGATGTGGGTGACCGATGGCAAAATTTCCCACGAAGCCGTCTGGTGGAATGCAGGCAATGGCAGTCTGCCCGTCGGGAAATTCGACCTCGCCTTTGCGCCGCAGATCAACGAGTTCAACGGCAAACGCACCGTGCAGTTGAAAGTTTTGGACTGGCGACCGGCTCAGCCGTAAGTCCGCAGATTCCACTCGTCCACGTAGTCCTTGGGGATTTCTTCCAGGAAGCGCGAGGGTTGCTGCATCGTGATGCCCTCACCGCCATAACCGGCCCGCATCAACGGGTGGCAGAGATACAGTTCGTTCTTGGCGCGGGTGATCGTGACGTAGAACAAGCGCCGCTCCTCTTCCAAGCCTTCCTCCGATTCCGAAGAGCGGGCGGACGGAAATAACCCATCGCAAAGCATGATGCTAAACACCACGTCGAACTCCAGGCCCTTGGCTTGGTGAATCGTGGAGAGGCGGATCTTTTCGTCGTCGCGGCTCTGACTCTGTTGCTCATCCTCGGCTTCAACATTAGTGAGTAATGCCATTTGCGTAAGGAATTCCTCCACCGTCGGGAATTGCTGCGCGAAGATGGCAAGCTGCTTCAGGTCGTCGAGGCGCGAACGGTAGTTGGCGAAATTTTCCTTCAAGTAGTCGTCGTAACCGGCCTCGATGACCAGGGGAATCATCTTTGCCGCGCTCTTGCGGATATCCGGGGCTTCGAGTTGGGAAATGGTCGTGGCGAACTGCGCCCAAGCGAGGGTGGCTTTCTTGGGAACAGACTTGGCGCAGGCTTGGAGTGTTGTGGCGATTTTGCAGGAGACGACGTGAGGAGTCTCTACCTTCTCGATCGGTTGCGGAGTTTGAGTCTCGTCACCTCGACTCCTACTTTGAAAAGTCTGCCAGAGCTTGTCCGCTCCCTTGCCGCCAACGCCCGGCAACAGCAACACGAGTCGCTTGAATGCCAGTTCATCGCGAGGATTCGTCACCAGCTTGAGATACGCGGTGACGTCCTTGATGTGCGCTTGTTCGAAGAAGCGAATGCCGCTGGTGATGCTGAACGGGATGTTTCGGCGCGTGAGTTCGAGTTGGAGTTCGAGCGCGTGAAAGTGCGAGCGATAGAGCACGGCCATGTTGTTCAAGGCCACGCCTTCGTCGCGGAGTTCGAGGGCGCGTTGGGCGACAAAGGCGGCTTGTTGTGACGCGTCCTGGCAGGCGACCAGCACCGGTTTCATGCCAGACTTGCGCGCAGGGGCTAGTTCCTTTGCGAACTGCGCCACGTTGGCGGCGATGGCAGCATTGGCCACGGTCAGGATTTCCGGCGTGCTGCGGTAGTTGGTTTCGATCTTGTAAACCTTCGCGCCGGGATAACGGTCGGGGAAGCGGATGATGTTCTGAAAATTCGCGCCGCGCCAGGCATAGATGCTTTGCGCATCGTCGCCAACGACCATGACGTTCTTGGTGCGTTCGGCGAGTAGATCAATTAAGTCGCTCTGGAGCTTGTTCGTGTCCTGATACTCGTCCACGAGGATGAACTGAAAGCGGCGCTGGTACAGCTCGCGCACGTCAGCATGTTCCTGCAGCAACTTGAGCCAGAGCACCAGCAAGTCGTCGAAATCCATCGCGTTGGTGGCGCGCTTGCGGGCGACGTAACGCTTCCAGACATCCTCGATCTGCGGTGCGAGAGTGTCGAAGTAGCCGTATTCCGTGCCGATAATCTCCGCCACGGACTTCTGCTTGTTTAGCGCGAGGGAGAAAATATCGCCCAACACTTCGGGCTTCGGAAAGCGCGTGGCTTTGACATCAATCTCGGCTTCGGCGATGCACGTGGCGATGAGATGCTTGGCATCCTCGCGATCCATGATGGTGAAGTCGCGTCCGTAGCCGAGCAATTGGGCGTGGGTGCGGAGGACGCGATTGCCGATGGAGTGAAACGTGCCACCCCAGAGATTGTTCAACTCCTGTCCGAGCAGATCGTTGACGCGCCGCATCATTTCGCCGGCGGCCTTGTTGGTGAAGGTCAGCAACAGGATGCGGTCGGGCGGGATGCCTTGTTCGAGCAGATACGCGACGCGATAGGTGAGCGTGCGGGTCTTGCCCGAGCCCGCGCCGGCGATGACGAGGGCCGGGCCGGGCGGCGCGGTGACGGCGGCGCATTGCTGGGGATTAAGTTCGCGCGCGTAATCAATCGAGAGGTGAACCTCGGATTGAAACGGTTGCAGGACGTAATCGCGCGACATGGGCGCAGGTTAAAGCACCAAGTGCCAACATCCAAGCTCCAGAGAAGCATCAAGGGCCAAGTGGCGCGTTTTGGTTGGGCTGAGAATTTGATTCAAGAACCTGCCAGCGCATCACCTTGACGGGTGTCTGAAACCAATCATTGGTGGAAGGGCTTTGTATTTTGATGACGCGCTTCAGATTGGGTTCGGCCTGAATCCAAACCTGCTTTCCCAGGTAAGCCAGCACGTGAAGCCCATCTTCAGTCACGGCGATATCGCCGGGTTGAAGTTGTGCATAGTTCAATTCATTTAGCGCCGTGGCGTCAAACAAGTGCCGGGTCAAGTTCTGGTATTCTTCGCCCAAAGCCCGGGCGGAACAATCATTCCACCATAGTCGGGTCGCCAGACGGGCGGCTTCCGGGTTGAAGGTGGCAACGCTTTGTCGGGCGAGGGCGTTGATCAGTCCAACGCGAACCAATCCGGAGCAATCTATGCCCAAATAGCCTTCGCCGCCCCAGACATATTTCGATCCATCGTAATTCTCCAAGGCACTGAGATAGCGTGAACTCAATTGGGCTGGCTCAACAACCCGTCCTGGCAGCAACAAGAAAACAACGCAGGCGGCTACAATGGCAATGGTCGTAATGCGAAGCCATCGGTTCTTCCAGTAAAAGACCAGAATACCGCCGATCAGAAGGGCGCCGGTCAGAAGGACGGCAGCGCGTAGGAGAAGATTGCTGACGGGATAAAGCCATAGCCCGAGCATTACCGGCCAGAGACACACCCAGCGTAACCAGAGTTTTTTTCTCACACTGGTCGTGGCGGCTGAATGCGATTGGTTTGCGGCTGACATCGGCGGGATGTTGTGGCAGGCGGAGGGATGGTCGTAAAGCTCTGAAATCAAGGTTGCGGCAACGGGTTTTCTGCCTAAACTACCGGCTCAGGCTGTGGCGGAAAACCAGCCTGTAAATAAAAACCGCGATGACATCCGAGCTTTCGATTTTTGCGGCGCGCGTGCGCGAACACATCGGCTTCTGGGCTGATGATTTTTCTCTTGGCGGCGAGTTGCGCAACGATCCTGCCTACCTTCAGCATGCGGATATCGAGTTCAGTAGCCTGGCGGTGATGTTGTTCACGCTGCAGTTCAAGCATAACGCACCTTATCGGCGGTTGTGCGAGGCGCGCGGCATCCAGCCCAGCAATGTTACTCACTGGACACAGATTCCAGCCGTGCCAACGGCGGCGTTCAAGGAATTCGAGTTATCGGGGCTGCATCCCGAGGAGCGGACGCACGTTTTCCATTCCAGCGGTACGACCGAGCAACGGCCTAGCCGGCATTTTCACAGTGTTGATTCGCTCGCGGTTTATGAAGCCTCCCTTTGGCCTTGGTTCGTGGAGAATTTGCGCTTGCCGATCGTGGATGGCCGGATGCTGAGTCTTACGCCGCCCGCGCAACAAGTGCCGCGGTCTTCGTTGGTTTACATGTTTGATTTTGTCCGGCAGAAGATCGGCGCGGAGCAAAACGATTTTTTGGGCAGAGTAGGGGCGGATGGTTCGTGGTCGTTGGATGTCGAAGCTGCAATTAGCGTGTTGTCCAAACCGGAAGGTAAACCACATCTGGTGTTGGGGACGGCGTTTTCTTTCGTCTACCTGTTGGACGCGCTGGCAGAAAAGAATTTGCTCCTCAAGCTTCCGGCGGGTTCGCGGGTGTTGGAAACCGGTGGTTACAAAGGACGCTCGCGCACGATGCCCAAGGATAAGTTGCATCGGCTTATCGCGGAACGGCTCGGCATGCCCGTTGAGAATATCATCTGCGAATACGGCATGAGTGAGCTGAGTTCGCAAGCATACGACAGTCCTTGGGCCACAGGTCAAAGGTCAATGCCCGGGCGTGTCTTCCAATTTCCACCATGGGCACGGGCGCGGGTGATTTCGCCTGAGAACGGACGCGAAGTGGCCGAGGGCGAAACCGGTCTGCTGCAAGTGTTCGATCTGGCAAACGTATTTTCTGTGATGGCGATTCAAACCGAGGACCTGGCCATTCGCCGTGGTGTGGGTTTTGAACTGATCGGTCGTGCGCAACAATCCGAGGCGCGCGGGTGTTCCTTGATGAGTTCATGAGCGCCGACGCCCAACATAAAACCCGTGCGCTGTGGCTGGTCGGCGCGCTGCACGCGTTCACGCACATCTATCACGTGGCGTTGCTGCCGCTGTATCTGCTCATGCAGCGCGATTTCGGCTTTGCCAATGTCGGGCAGGCCACGGCGCTTCTAACCGTCTTGATGGTGACTTACTATTTGCCGAGTTATTACCTCGGCGTGCTGGCGGACCGGTTGAGTCGCAAAAAACTTTTGGCTTGGGGGCTATTCATCAATGCGATGGGGTTTGTCGGGTTGGCGCTCGCGCCGAATTACGGTTGGGCGCTGGTGGCGGTGATGGTCGCGGGCATCGGTGGTAGTTTTTATCATCCGGCGGCCACGGCGATGATCGTGCGGATGTTTCCCAACAATGCCGGGCGCGCATTGGGGCTGATCGCCATTGGCGCAAGCGTTGGATATTTTCTCGGGCCGATTTACGCCGGTTGGCGGGCGGGGGCGCTCGAAGCGGTCGTGGGCGCGGCGGCATGGCGACGTCCGGTGCTGGAGTTTGGTCTGGCTGGAATTGTGATGGCGGGATTGTTCGCGTGGTTGGCGGATGAGGAGAAAAGCCCGGTAGCGAAACCGGTCGCGAGTACTGCCGCGCAAAAGATATTCCCCACGACCGCGCTTTGGGTTTGTTTCATCGCCAGCGCGTTTGCGTTTTGCCTGCGCGATTTTGCCGGTGCGAGTATGGGGAGTCTGGGGTCGTTGTTCCTGCAACAGGCCCACGGCTACGGTACCGGGCTGACTGGCGTGGTGATCAGTTGCATTTTCCTGCCCAGCGCCATCAGCAATCCGCTCTTCGGCCATTTGAGTGATCGCGGGCGCAAACGCTGGGTGGCGACGGTGCTGCTCATTGCGGCGGTGTTGATCGCGGTGTTTCCGCATGTGCCAAAAGCGTGGGCGATTCCCGTGCTGCTGCTCTTCGGCTTTTTCTTCCTGTCGAACTATCCGATGGTGGAGGCGATGTTGATGGAATCGGTGCCGGACGTGGTGCGGGGGCGGGTGTTCGGATTGTTCATTACGATCGGCGGCTTGCTGGGGAATCTCGCGCACTGGCTCGTGGGTGATGCTGTGAAGCGACTTGGCGTGCGCGCGGCGAGTATTGAAGCCTATTTTCCGCTCTACTTCGGCATGGCTACATTCGTGGTGGTCTCGCTGCTGGGTTTGGTGGGATTGCACGCGCTGCGAAAACGTGAAGGATTGGAGGCAACGAAATGAAACTGCCGAATTACTTTCTGGCCGATCTGCCGCCCGAAGCGACTTTGTCGCCTGCGTTGTTGAGCGATGCTTGCGCCACGCTGAAGCACAATCGCGAGAGCTATCTGTTGCAGCGTTCGACTAAGGACATCATCCGGGTACTAACCGAGGTCGCGGCGGGTTGGCTAGAACCGGAGAATCAATTTCGACAACTCGCGTTGGAACATGGCCCGGCGCAACTTGGATTTAGTTGTGCGACGCTTGAACGTGGCTTGGATAAATTTTTCCGGCAGTTCACTGCGGATAATTTTCAGGCGCTGTTGGAGCAAGAGCTGGGCGAGGCGCGAAGGCTCGACGATGTGGTGGCGAGTGAAACCGAGCGGGCCGGGGATCGCGCGGCCACCGCGACTGGGCCAGAGTTTCTGGTTCACATCGCGGCGGGGAATATTCCCAATCCAACTTTGATGAGCATGGTGCTGGGATTGTTGACGCGCTCGGGGCAGTTTGTGAAGTGCGCGAGTGGCACGGCTTTGTTGCCGCGCTTGTTCGCTCATTCGATCTACGAATTGCAGCCCAAACTGGCAACGTGTCTGGAAGTCGCCGAGTGGCGCGGTGGTAACGAGGTGCTGGAGGCGGCGCTGTTCGCGGAGGCGGATTGTGTCACCGCGACGGGCAGCGATGAGGCGTTGTTGGCGATTCGCAACCGATTGTCACCGCGCGTGCGCTTTCTTGGCTATGGTCATCGGGTGAGCTTTGGCTACGTGGCAGGCGAAGTATTGACCAATCTTCACGCGAAGAAAATCATCGCGCGCGCCGCGGATGATGTGGTGGCATGGGATCAATTGGGCTGCTTGTCGCCGCACGTCATTTATGTGCAGAGCGGCGGCGCGGTGTCGCCGGTGCAGTTTGCCGAGCAACTCGCGGAGGAGCTGGCGCGTCGGGAAGCAATCGAGCCGCGCGGGAAACTTACGCCGGAAGTTGCTGCGACTATCGCGTCGCGCCGGGCGATTTACCAGGTGCGCGCGGCGCATTCTTCCGACACGCATCTCTGGCACAGTAAGGATTCCACCGCGTGGACGGTCGTTTGCGAAGCGGATGCGCGCTTTCCCATCTCGTGCCTGTATCGTTTCATCTATGTGAAGCCGGTGAGCAATCTCGCCGAAGTGATCCAAAGCGCCGATGTGGTGCGGAGACAAGTTTCGACCGTGGGGGTGGCGGTGCCGGAGCATCAGGCCGGGCAGTTCGCCGCGCAACTGGCGCGCTGGGGTGCGACGCGCGTCTGTCCGTTGGGACAGATGCAGAATCCGCCATTGACGTGGCGGCACGATGGTCGGTCCGCGCTGGGCGATCTCGTGACATGGACAGATTTTGAATCATGAAAATGGAGCTAAGAAAATCGTTTCAGTTTGAAGCGGCGCATCTGCTGCCGCATTTGCCGAAGGAACACAAATGCCGGCGCTTGCACGGGCACAGCTTTACCGTGGAGATCGTGGTGGCGGGCGAGTGCGACCCCAAGCTCGGCTGGCTGATGGATTACGCGGACATCTCGAAGGCGTTCAAACCGCTCTGGAAAAATTGGATCACTACTATTTGAACGAAATTCCCGGCCTCGAGAATCCCACGAGCGAAGTGCTGGCGGTCTGGATCTGGCAGAAACTTAAACCCAAGCTGCCGCTGCTAACTGAAGTAGTCGTGGCGGAAACTGTACCGCGCGGGCGGTGTATCGCGGAGAGTGACCATGGCGCGACCATTTTTGCGGGGCATCCGGGCTGGGCGCTGTTTCTCCTTCTGTTGTTGGTTGGCGGAGCGATGGGATGTCGTTCGGTGTCGCCAACACTCAAGGCGTCGCGGTTTGAATTTAAGCAGCCGCACATGGGGACGTTGTTCACCATCACGATGTACGCTGCGAATGAAACCTCGGCCCGGGCGGCGGCAGACGCGGCGTTCGCCAAAGTCGCCGCGCTCAATCAAATGATGACGGACTACGATCCGGAGAGCGAGTTGATGCGATTGTGTCGCGCGCCAGTGCGCGCGCCGGTCCGCGTGAGCGCAGAACTGTTCGAGGTGCTGGTGGAATCGCGGCGCGTAGCTGAACTTAGCGATGGCGCGTTCGATCTGACGATTGGGCGGGGTCGTGCCGCGCGGCGGCGTGCGCGGCGCACCGAGGTGTTGCTGACGCCGGAGCAAATCGCACATGCCCGGGAGTCCGTGGGATGGCAAAAACTTTCACTCGATGCCAAGAATCAAACGGTCACGCTGCTGACGACCAACATGCAACTCGATCTGGGTGGTATCGCGAAAGGCTACGCCGCAGACGCGGCGTTGAAAGTTTTGCGCGAGCACGGAATTCGTTCTGCGCTGGTGGTCTGCAGTGGAGATGTTGCCGTTGGTGATGCGCCGCCGGGGCAACGGGGCTGGACGTATCCATCGGCACCCATTTCAACGCGAGGGCGAAGCGCGTACGTTACTGCTCAAGAATGCCGCGGTTTCCACGGCGGGGGACGCCGAGCAGTTTGTGATTATCAACGGCGTGCGCTATTCACACATCGTTGATCCGCGCGGGTACGGGATTGACCAACCGCTGTCAGGTATCAGTCATTGCTGCTCACGCCATGCAGACGGACGTTTTCGATACGACGGCGAGCACTTGAGGGGTGGAAGCAGGGCGAAAGCTCATCCAATCCCAGCCGGGGCTTTCCGCCATCATCTACCACGAAACCGCCAAAGGCATTGAAACCATCGAGGTGCCGCTGATCAAGCGGGGCAAGGAAAGCGAGTTCTTGCGACGCGGTTGATTCATTCTATACTGGCGCACTGTGGTAGCACCGAAGAAGCAACGGGTGATTTGTGGCATGAGCGGAGGCGTGGATTCCTCGGCGACGGCGGCGCTTTTGCAGGACCAAGGCTATGACGTCGTCGGCATCACCCTGAAGCTCTGGCCGCAGGATTGCGTGAATCGCGCCGAGGACAAATGCTGTGGGCCGCAAGCGGCGACGGACGCACGCTCCGTCTGTCACAAGCTGGGCATTCCATACTACCTGATTGACGAGTCAGCGGAATTCCAGAGCACGTCATCCAATACTTTGCTGACGAGTACAAAGCTGGGCGCACGCCGAATCCGTGCGTGATGTGCAATCAGAACCTCAAGTTCGGTCGCCTCATTGAGCGCGCGAATCAACTGGGGGCGGACTTCATCGCTACCGGACATTTCGCGCGGTTGGAGCGCACGGAGAATGGTCGCGTGCTGCTCAAGCGCGGGAAGGACCTGCGCAAGGATCGGAATGATTTCCTCGCTGCGGCAGGATCAACTCGCCCGCGCGCTGTTTCCGTTGGGTGAAAAGACCAAGAGCGACACGCGTGAAGTCGCGCGCCATTGCAATCTCAAGACCGCCTGACAAGGAGGAGAGCATGGAAATCTGTTTCGTGCCGGACAACAACTACGGCGGCTTTCTCCAGCAGGCGAATCTGGTGCAGAAGACGCGCGGGGAAATCGTGGCTCCGAGACGCTGGGGCCCGGCAACAGCCTGATCAAGAGCGCGTCCTATCTCCTGCACGCGGGCAATTTCACGGTGGTGCGCAACTGGCTGCTGGCGAACAGCGCGACCATCGTCCAGGACGATTCCGGAATTCTGCTCGCCTACTTCAATACGAGGCAATGGCGGCTCTTTCCGTTCGGCCGCTATCTCGGCCCGATCGCGGAATTCCCCGGGCGCTATCAGGAGCGTTACGCCGAATTGTTCACGCGAGCCCAGCCCATCGATTTCGGCGTCGGCTATCGCTGGCGGACCCACGAATTCAACGTGTTGCTCGCGGTGAAGGTGCCGGGAAGCGAGTTGCGCCAGTTGCGGGAGACTGCCTCATCGGTCGAGCCGCCGCCGAGAGCGCCGCGTCCGAGACGGCCACGGCCTCCCGAGCCGGTTCCGCCGCCCGAACGCTTCTTCTGGTTCCGATGAAGTCGTCTACCTGCCGCTGCGAGGTCGTCTACCAGTGCACGCTTGGGATCTTCGGCACGATGAACGCCGTCGTGCTTGGCGGCGTGGTGAAGCTCGTCGCCAGATACCAGCCGGATCCGATGACGAGCGCGAGGAGGGCGACGATGGCGAGGAGATCCATGGTTCTGGGGTCGTGATAACTTCTCTGGAATTCAGGTCGGGACCAAGCTTGAAGTGAAAATGTGGGCTGATTTTCCAGCGCATGTTTGTTTCCTCCCGAGGGGGAGCATCACAACAACGCGACAGGATTGTTTCCGGTTCCGCGCAGGGCTGAGCTGCGCAAAGCACCGCAGCAAGCTTATGGCGCGTTGACGCCGCGCCAGCGGCCGTACCGCCAGGGCAAGTACCAGCGCGCAGTTGGCGGAGCGGTGAGGGGGACGTTGTCGATGCCCGACGTGCCGAAGGGTTGGCAGCGCAGCAGGCGAGCAAGAACGTCATCCAGCCGCCGGCCCACAGCCCGAACCGCTCGATCGCCTCATCGCCATAGACCGAGCAAGTCGGCAGATGACGGCAATTGTAACCGACCAGCGGCGACAGCGTGTGGCGATAGAGCCAGATCAGCGCGCGGCCAATCTGCGCGGCAGTCGCAGCGTTTCGGCGAGAGATCCGGAACAATGCTCGCAGGCTGAATGCTTCACGTCGTGCCTAGCTGTCGTCTCGCGCTTTTGTGCGCGCGGTTCCATCGCGGGGAACAACAAGCTGTTGTGCGCGCGCCATAGTTTGCCTGCTTTTTGGGAGCAGTGCAGCAAGTACCTATGGACGGCCTGTATTCCCCCGGATACCATTTTTGTGACGCCCATGTGTAGACTTGGTGGTCGTTAAGACGGGGCTTGCCTGATTGCTTTTAAGGCCTGGGGAAGG
Source organism: Verrucomicrobiota bacterium (assembly GCA_049840435.1). Classification (GTDB taxonomy): domain Bacteria; phylum Verrucomicrobiota; class Verrucomicrobiia; order Limisphaerales; family JADLHS01; genus JADLHS01. The sequence goes on from JASGKY010000006.1 coordinate 25,259, forward strand.
AACCAGCTTGAAGCTTTTGAAGTCGCTCAACCTCCGCGGCTGGCTTTTGATGGGAACCGCCGTTTGCGGCGTCGTGCTGGCGGGCACGATCGCAACGCTGGGGACCTCAGCGCGCGCCGGCGCGACGCTCGAAGAGCGCAAGCTGCCGATGAAATTCGGCTGGGTCGCATGCGAGCCGAACTGTCGCGGCTGGGTCAGTGCGGTCGGCATCATCACCGCTGATACACCCAGGGATTTCGAGGATTTCGCGCGCGGCCGCCAGCTTGGTGGTGCCACCGTGGTGCTCGATTCCAGCGGCGGCTCCGTCAATGACGCGATCTCGCTGGGTCGCCGCTTCCGCAATCTCGGGCTTTTGACCGCGGTCGGCATCAGCATGCAGAATCGCGGCGGGCCGAGTGCGCGCCCGGCGGTTGGATCCGAGGCCTATTGCGAATCCATGTGCGTGTTCCTGCTGCTCGCCGGCAAGAAGCGTTACGTACCGGAAGGCGCGCATGTCCGGGTCCACCAGATCTGGATGGGCGACCGCGCCGATGATGCCAAGGCGGCAAGCTACAGCGCGCAGGACCTGATGATCGTGGAGCGCGACATCGGCAGGCTCGCCAAGTACACGTTCGACATGGGCGGTGCCGGTGATCTGCTGTCGCTCGCGCTCAGCGTGCCGCCCTGGGAAGACCTGCATGAACTGGACGCCGGCGAACTGAAGCTCACCAACCTGGTGACGACCGATCTCGTCGCCGACGTACTGCCGCATGGATCTGGTGGCGCCCACGGTCGCGGCGCTTGCGCCAAAGACCCAGGCAAGGTTCGGCGAGGACCGGAGCACCAGTGCAGCCAGCCAAGTCGACCAAGACAGCGGAAGCCGTGGTGCCGACGGGCGGCGTCTGCGGCAAGCTCACAGAATAGCGTTCTGCGAATCGTTCTTGCGCAACGACGTCGTCGTGGCTGGCGATCGGCCGGCCTCAGCCTGCGCGCGGTCTGCCGGCGTCGTTTCGCCTTGGCCTCGATCTGGCCGATCGCGTCGACGACGGCATCGAAGGTCAGCAGGGTCGAGGCATGCCGCGCCTTGTAGTCGCGCACCGGCTCGAGTAAGGCGATATCGGCCCATTTGCCGTCGGGAGGAGCGCCGTTCTCCTTCAGCATCTTGCGCACGGTCTCGCGTAACTCGCGCAGTTCGCTCGCGGTCGAGCCGACGACGTGACGCGCCATGATCGAGGAGGAGGCCTGGCCGAGCGCGCAGGCCTTCACGTCATGGGCGAAGTCGGTGACGACGTCTCCGTCCATCTTGAGGTCGACCTTGACGGTCGATCCGCACAGCTTCGAATGGGCGGTGGCGCTGGCGTCGGGCGCTGGCAAGCCGCCCGAGCCGCGGGATGTTCCCGGCCAGTTCGATGATCCGCTTGTTGTAGATGTCGTTGAGCATGGTGATGGAGTCCAGGCACGTTCGGCGCGGCGATCGCCCTTGGCGGGCGCCGTCCACTCTTATATAGGTGGAACTGGTGGAAAACAGCCGTGCCGGCTCGGTAATCGAAAACCTTGCCGGCGTTATGTCCGCCAGTGTCTCAGGCGTCCGGCGGCAAGCCGCTCCGTCTGCCGGTGACACTCTGGCCCCGAGGCCGGTCGAACGGAGTCGAATGGACGCGATCAAATCCCTCGCCCCGGCAAGCCCGCGAACAGCCGCCCCGAACTCACTTCCGAATTCCTGGCGCGGCGTTCGCGCCGACCAGCCGCGCCCGTCGCGTGCCGAGGCCGAGCAGGCGGTGAAGACGCTGCTCGCCTATATCGGCGAGAAACCAGCGCGAGGGTCTGCTGGATACGCCGCGCCGCGTGGTCGAAGCCTATGACGAACTGTATCAGGGCTACCATCAGTGCCCGGCCGAGGTGCTCGACCGCACCTTCGGCGAGACCGCCGGCTATGACGACTTCGTGCTGGTGCGCGACATCGAGTTCACTTCGCATTGCGAGCATCACATGATGCCGTTCTACGGCAAGGCGCACATCGCCTATACGCCGGTCGAGCGGGTCGTCGGACTGTCGAAGCTGGCGCGGCTGATCGATATCTTCGCACGCCGCCTGCAGACCCAGGAGCACCTGACTGCGCAGATCGCGGCGCGATCGACGAGGTCTTGAAGCCGCGCGGCGTTGCCGTGCTGATCGAGGCCGAGCATACCTGCATGTCGGTGCGCGGCGTCGCCAAGCATGGCACATCGACGTTCACGAGCCGCTTCACCGGCATGTTCCGCGACAATCCGGCGGAGCAGGCGCGTTTCCTGTCGCTGGTGCGCGGCTGCAGCGCTGACCTCGCACGGTGAGGCACGAGTCCGAACCACGCTTTCCGGATGTGCCTTGCCAGGACGATGTGTCGCATCTAACATCGAGGAAGGGCTGGTCTTGCGTCCGAAGTTCGACGCTCCGGGTCTCGTCACCTGCGTCGCGACCGATGCCGCGACCGGCGACGTGCTGATGGTCGCGCATATGAATGACGAGGCGCTGCGCAAGACGATCGCGACCGGCGAGGCCTGGTATTACAGCCGCTCGCGCAAGGCCTGTGGCGCAAGGGTGAAACCTCGGGTCATGTCCAGCGCGTGGTCGAGATGCGGATCGATTGCGATCAGGATGCGGTCTGGATCCGGGTCGAGCAGATCGGCGCGGCCTGCCATACCGGGCGCGATCGTGCTTCTACCGCAAGGTCGAAGGCGGACGAGGGCGGTGCCCCTCGCTTCGTCGATGCCGAGCGCCTGTTCGATCCGAACGCAGTCTACGGAAGAAGTAGCCGATCGTCAAGCGGAGCCAGCGGTCCGGGCCACGATGAAGCATTAACTCCGTGTTACATATTCCCACGGTGAGCACGTTCTCCAGGGTGTCAATGCCGGACGCCGTGCAATTCCTGTCGTCGGGGATCAGGGCCCTCCATCATGTCGGTGCAAATCCAACGCCACTTTGCGCAGGAGTAGATCCGTCGCGCGCAGGATCGCCGGTGCGATCAAGCGGGCTGTCCAACGCCACCGGCGCGAGCTTCGATTATCTGCTCGCCACCGCGAAGATGGAATTGAATTTCAATCCGACGGCGGGCGCCTCGACCTCGTCCGCGCGCGGGCTCTATCAGTTCATCGACCAGACCTGGCTCGGCACCGTGAAGGAGGCCGGCGCGCAGCTCGGCTAGGCAATATTCCGACGCCATCACCAAGACGTCGTCCGGCAGCTACACGGTGAGCGATCCGTCGATGCAAACAGATCCTGAAGCTGCGCGACGATCCGGCAGCCGCATCCGACGATGGCGGCGGTGCTGACGCAGTCCAACAGCTTCAAGCTGACCGGCAGCTCGGCCGCCGTCCGACCGACAGCGAACTCTACATGGCGCATTTCATGGGTGTCGGCGGCGCGGCCAAGCTGATCGCCAATGCCGAAGACAATCCGCGGGCGATCGCCGCGCAGCTGTTTCCCAATGCGGCCGCCGCCAACCGTTCGATCTTCTACGACAAGAGCGGCAGCGCGCGCAGCGTCTCCGAAGTCTATTCGGTGCTGACGTCGCGCTATGCGAGCGCCGCCAATTCCAAGGTGGCGCGCAGCGCGATGGCGCTTTGGCGGCACAGTCGGCACGCGGTCGCAGCGCCAACGGTGCATGCCGTGCCGTGCATCGACAGCGCTGTATTTCAGATTTCGCGACTACCGCGCGGTGCGTGCAGTGACGCTCGTCGCAATGTCGTCGTACATTTCGCCGATGCGCGCCGGGTTTGCGTCGATTATCAGCTCGGTGACGCCAGCGCAGCCGGTCTCTCGCCGTGCAGAAATTGTGGGGCAGTGACGCTCTTCGACCTGTGCAAGGACGCCTGAAGTGCGGCCGCCGCAGCGCTCGATCTGTTAGCGATCGAACGGCACGTTCACGGCTACGCAAGCTTCCGCCGGCTGTAGCCCTTAATCAAACGTCAACAAATCCAGTCATTTATGGTGAACGCTTTGTTAAGCGTCGTGGTTTATTTTTGTTGCAGTGACGACGCGTCACGGCGTTTCGTTGGTTGCGTAGGCCGGAAAGACCATGATCGTTCGGCATTTCCTCAATTGGGTCAGGACGGCCCCCGCCGGCGAGCGTGCCGAAGCAACGCGCGCACTGGCGCGTGCCTGGCTTGATCTCAGACCTTTCATCCGACGATCGCGTCGCCGCCGAAGGCGCGCTGCTGATGCTGCTCGACGATGCTTCGCCGCTGGTGCGGCAGGCGCTGGCCGAGGTGTTTGCGCGTAGCGCCGAGGCCCGCCGGCGATCGTGCATGCGCTGTCGCTGCGACCAGCCCTCGGTCGCGCTTCCCGTGCTCGAACATTCGCCGCTGCTGATCGACGCCGATCTCGTCGATATCGTCGCGACCGGCAACGGCGAGGTGCAATGCGCGATCGCGCGCCGCATCGTATTGCCGCGCTTCGGTCGCGCAGCGATCGCCGAGGTCGGCAGCGCCGCAGCCTGAACTGATCGAAAATCCCTATGCCGAGATCGCGCCGTTCTCCTCGACCGCATCGTCGAGCGTCTCGGCCATCTCGCGGCGATCCGCGAGGCGATGCTGGCGCTGCCGGATCTGCCGGCCGCGACGCGTGCAGCGCTGGTCGCGAAGCTGTCCGAGACGCTCGCGGACTTCGTGGTCGCGCGCAACTGGCTGAGCGCCGTCGCGCGCAGCGCGTCGACGACAGAGGCGTGCGACCGCTCGACCGTCAACATTGCGCCAGCTCGCGCGGGAGGACTTGCGCGGCTGGTGCATCACCTGCGCGCGAGCGGGCAGCTCACCGCCGGCCTGATCCTGCGCGCGCTGCTGTCCGGCAATGTCGACGCTGTTCGATGCATCGCTGGCCGAACTGTCCGACCTGCCGCTCGCGCGCGTCTCCGCGCTGCTGCATGACCGCGGCGGCGCCAGCCTGCAGGCGCTGCTCCGCCGCGCCGGCCTGCCGGATCGGCCTTCCCGGCGTTCCGGGCCGCGCTCGAGGCGATGTCACGAGGTCGGCTTCGTCGGCAGCGACGGCGGCTCTGCGCGGCTGCGCCGCCGCATGGTCGAGCGCGTGCTGACGCATTGCGAGACCGATCCGCGGAGCGATCGAGCCGCTGCTGATCCTGCTGCGGCGCTTCGCGACCGAATCGGCGCGCGAGGAAGCGCGGCTGTTCTGCGACGAGCTCGCGGCGGACGTTCGGCGATCGCTTGATCGCGATCTGGTCGCGGCCTGAGCCTGCGACGCGTTGCGGCGTGCCTGTCGTCATGGCGCGTGGCGTCGTCCGTGCGCCACGCATTGTCTCGCGCGCTCAAGTCGTGATCGCGGTGGTGCATGGCACCTTCGAGCTTACGGCGTTGGCTCTCTTATTCCGCCGGCACGATGCTCGGCGCGAGGATCTGCTTCGAGATACTCGCGGGCCGGTCGCGGTTGACTGGGCGAGATGCTCGTCGGTCGACCTCGCGCAGCCGCGCGGCTGAGCTCGCTGCCGTCATCGGCGGTGTCGCGCCGGCGCGTTCTCGCGCATGATCGGCCGGATCGCGTTGATGTGGTGGCTCGATCAGTCGCCATCGGGATCTTGTGCGAGGTCGGGCGTGTGCTCGATCAGCCGGCACAGGCTTTCGGCGATCGGCGCCGCCGACGGATAGCCGAAGGTCGCGGCGTCGCCCTTGATGTCATGTGCGGCGTGAAACAACTCGTCGCGTGTCGTGTTGAACCTTTCCCTCATCGTGCCCCGCGCCTCGCCAGCCGCTCGCATTCGCTGATCATCCAGTCGTCGAACTCGTCGGAGAGGCCGGCGAGCGCCTTCTCGGCGCGCGCGATCGGATCGTCGTGCTTCTTCGGCGACGCGGCTCACGCACGCTTGCCGCAGCTTGTTGGGCTGGCATGATGACCTGGTAGTCGGCAAAGGTCTCGACCTCGAATTGGGCTGGTCTTCGATCTTCTCCCTACTTCCGTCAGATCGTTGTCCGTGCCTTGTCGAGCAGCGGTTGCTGCTGGATGACATCGGCCTTGCCGCCCCGCGCCGCTCGGGGCCGATATAGACGGCGTTGGTGTTGCGCCGCCGGTCGGGGCCGAAATAGGTCTTGGTCCTGATGAAGGGCCGCGGGTTGGCGACGACATTGAGGATGCGCTGATAGAGCGCCTTTCGCCGAGATCGGCTTGGCGAGAAATTCGGTGACGCCGGCATCGCGCGCCGCGGTCACGCGCCTCTTCTCGGAATGGCCGGTCAGCATGATGATCGGCACGTAGGGATTGGCGTTGCATCCGGCTGGCGGATCATCTGCGTCAGTTCGAGCCCGTCGAAGATCGGCATCGCCCAGTCGCGTGATGACGATATCGGGCACGTAATGGTTAAACATTTCCAGCGCCGCTGGCGCCATCCTCGGCCTCGTAGACTTCGCGCGCGCCGAACGAATGCAGCAGCGTGCGCACGATGCGGCGCATGTGCGCGATTGTCGTCGCAGATCGAGGAAGCGCAGCTTGTTGAAATCGATGCGGAACATGACGCGGCTCGGAGCGCGGGCGGTAGCCTCCGTTAACCTATGCGCAATACCGTTAATAAATGGTTGCGGTGGGCGGGCCGCGCGTCAGTAGCCGAACTGCTCGCGCAGGATGCGCTCTTCGAGGCTGTGGCCGGGGTCGAACAGCATCCCATCGAGATCGTGCTGTCGATGACGATTTCGACGCGCGCGCACGTCGCGCACCTCGTCATGGTCGGCGACCGCGGCGACCGGCCGCTTCTCGGCCTCCAGCACCTCGATCATGACATGCCTGTTCCGGCAGCAGCGCGCCGCGCCAGCGGCGCGGACGGAACGGGCTGATCGGCGTCAGCGCCAGCAGCGCGGCGTTGATCGGGAGGATCGGTCCCTGCGCGGAGAGATTGTAGGCGGTCGAGCCGGCGGGCGTCGCCACCAGCACGCCGTCGGCGACCAGTTCGGGCATGCCGTTCCGCCGTCGACCAGGATGCGCAGCCGCGCCGCCTGATAGGTCTGGCGGAACAGCGAGACCTCGTTGATGGCGTGATGCTCGTGCACCGTGCCGTGCGACGTCGGTCGCGCGCATCACGCAGCGGGTTGATCAGCGTGGTCTTGCGCGGCGGCGAGGCGCTCGTGCAGATCGTCCTGGTTGAATTCGTTCATCAGGAAGCCGACGGTGCCGCGATGCATGCCGTAGATCGGCTTGCCGGGCGTCATGATGCCGATGCAGCGTCTGTAGCATCAGCCCGTCGCCGCCGAGCGCGACGATGACGTCGGCGTCTTCCGGCTCGCTGTTGCCATAGCGCTCGGTGAGCGCCGTGCAGCGCCTCCTGCGCTTCCGCGCATCGGGCTTGCGACGAAGGCGATCCGGTCGTATCGCGAGGGCATACTCATGGCTTCCGGGTAGGGCCGCTGGCTCGAGAACTTTCCGCCGGGCTCGTCTATACGACCTGGGCCTCCATTGTCGAGGATCAAGGCCGCCAAAGAAAAGGCGGCGACCCGAACCACCCGGCCGGCAGGGCTGCATGAACCGGGCCGGTGCGTAGTCGGGAGCTGGCAGCGGCAGCCCCGGGCGCGAGGCGTTGACCTGGCCCACCCTGACCTCGCCGAGGCTGTCCACGTGACCGACATGATGGTCGAGGTGCTGTTCTCGGATTCTATCGTGTTTCCCTATTAACCTT
>JASGKY010000007.1:0-64370 GCA_049840435.1 Verrucomicrobiota bacterium
ACGTATTGCTAAGGTTAATAGGGAAACACGATAGAATCCGAACAGCACCTAATATTTTCGATGAAGCGTTCAATCGCGGAGCGGGTCGGGGTAGTGCGAGATGCTTTTGCTCGTCTGGCGGAAGTGTGGCGCTCGGGAGAAAATCCAGGCCGCACTCAGGACTGCGCGAGTTCAGGATGGCCGTAAGCGCATCGAGAAAATCCGGATGACTGCGCAGGCGAATCGTGGCGGCTTCGCGCACAGTTTGGCTTTGATATTGGTTGGCGTAACGAAGGAGGTCGGCAAAAACTCGCTGCGGATCGAGCGTGGCGATTTTGCCCAGGCTTTCCCGATCCATCGCGCCGCGGTGAGCTAGAAAGTTGCCGAAATTGAGGGCGCGACCCATGACCGGAACGGCAAAGCGATAGCCAAGATACCCACCACAGAGCGCAAGGCTAAGGCCGGCGCATATGAGCCAGGTAAGTTTATACGGCGCGAGCGGGAAGCTAGCGGTGAACCGGGGATTGAGCACGAGAACGGTGAAGAGCATCGTTGCCACTGGAAACACGTAAAACGGCACGCGACCGATCCAGCGGGTGAAGAAATTCGGGTGGTTCGGAAATTCAAAAATCAGGAGCGACAGCGCGAGCATTGCGAGCGTTGCACCGAACGCGAGTGGATAGAACCAGGCGCGTGCGAGCTGCAAACCATCGAGTCCGCCACTGGCGATGACGCAAACAACGCCAACCAACAAGAACAGCCACATTGCCAGGAGGATGCCGGCGATCACAAAGAAGCCTGCGCCGTGATCCGTCTGGCCGCCTCGCTTGTTCAAGACTTCGAACAACATCAGTTGCAGGGGCAGCACAAAGATGAGCGCGGCCAGGCCGACGCAGAGGTTGCCGATGATCTGAATGGACGAGGATGGATTCATGGCTGGGGAACGACCCGCCACGCGGCGAGCCAGTAGTAACCGAACCACGTCCCGAGATATGTCACCGCAAACCAGAGCGGGATTTCGCCATGAGCAAATATCTGCCAGAGACAAAAGCCGATCAGTCCCGCAGCAGCCAAAGCGGCGACGTGCAGGAGTGGTTTGCTGGATGGAGCGAGGATGGCCGCCAGCAATAGGCCTAACGCAGCCAGCGGAAGGCCGACGAACAACGGCCCGTGTTCGGAAGCGCCGAACGATTTACGGAACGCATTCCCCAAGAGGCAAAGAGCCACAAAACCGCCTCCGAAGAGGACGGCGATTGTTCCTAGAATCCAGCGCAGCGTGTTCATTTGAGCAAGGCGATGCCAAGGATGATTGCGAAGATCATCGTGGGCGCAAATGCCGCGACTGCCGCCCAACCTGGTTGACCAGTGCGCATCAAAATGACGCCGACCACTACGCCGGCCACGCCGAGCAGAGACAGCGCAGCCATCCAGAGTTTGAGCGCGCGGATCTGGGCTGGAGTTGAGTTCGCTCCCATGGCCATGCAGAACACGAGTGCGGTCAACGTGGCAAGCACGGTGCAAATCATCGCGAGACTGGGAAGGATCATTTTCATGGAGTGTTGTGGGCAGGCTGGTCAGGGTTTGGGTTCGGTGGGGTCGTAGCCGAATTCGCGGGCGAGCGCCGCGCGAAATTGATCCCGTTCATATGACAGGGCCGCACCTTCGCCGCCGCTGGTCGCCCAGCTGGCGTATGTGCCCATCCAATCTACGGCGAGCTTGAACGCCGCAATTGCGCGAAGTTCATTGCCTGCGCGTTGAAACATCCGCATCCGCTGCGCATACATCTCGGCAATGGACGCGGCTACGCCGATGTGATCAATCGAGCGGCGGATTTCCTCCTCGATAGCCTCCAGCCGATCTGGCCCTTCCATGCTTTGCGCCGCACGTGCCCAAGCGGTGGTGTTCATTGTCGCGGGCTTCCTCTCTGGCGGCGGAATGATCATCTGGCGCAGCGATGGATCGTGGTAAGCGGGGATGACGCGTGGTGGGGTGACGTCCTCGCCGATTTCGAAGTAGTCGCGCATGCGCCCGTTGCGTGGACCGGTCTTCGCGGCCAAGTCAAAGACGAGCTTCATGTTGCCGGAATCGCGTTTGATCTCCAGGACGATTTCATTGCGAATTTGATCCCAATCAATCTTGGTCAACACGCCGGAGTCGCCCGCGCGCATCAGCTTGCCCTTTGCGTCCACAAAATCGCGGAGCACGGTGATGCGATGATCTACGCGGAGATGATCAATGGTAGTGGCCATGTTTTTGCAGCGTCGAAGTGATTAGTGTGTTTGTGGAATGTGGTCGGCAAACAGAGCACGCAGGCCGAGCACGCAAATCGTGACGATAAGCAGCATCAGCACGCGGGCAAAATTGTGCAGCGATAGCGCGAGCAGGATTGAGGGAAGCATGGCCAGCATGAGCAGGATGAAGGCGCTGACACGCGCCCAGTTGGTGTTGGTCTGTAGGCCGCGCCCGGTGAGCCAGAGCGCAATGGCGAGCAGGAGGCAACCCCCCGCGACAATGGCGATGCCGTTGAAAAGGAGTTGACCGACATTGCCGATAAAGTTGGCAAGTCCGCTGAGAGTGTTTGTTACGACCTTAAGCGTTAAGAGAATGGCGTCAGGATTTTCGCCGAAGTTTGTACTAGTGGTCGCGGTGCTCATGTGATTGCGGATTTCGTTGATCGCGTAGAGCAACAGCACCGTCAGCGACGGGATGCCGATGATTGTGCCAACAAAACTGAATACGCTGGCGAGCGATTGGATGGAAATGGGGTTCATATTCAAAGTGGTTAAAACGTCACGCGGGCTTTGGTGGTGACTTTCAAAACGGCTTCCTGTTCAAAACGCTGGCAGTAGGCGACACGGATGGCATCGAGCTTTTGTTCGATCTCGCGGCTCGGCGGATGGACGAGCACGAGGACTTTGCTGGGCTCGCGGTCAATATGGCCGGTGGCGTTGCGCCATTGGCCGGTGGCATCGAACACGGTGAGCCCGGCGGGAAATTGCGGCGTCACCACTTCATCGAGAAACGTCTGCCAATCGGTCGGCGTGATGTGAGCGCCGCTGGGTTTGGTTTGGCCGAAATAGATTTCGCTGCGCACCCACGCCTGACCGGAAGGAGTGTGACAACCGGTCAGAGCCGTCGCGAGGACAAGGATGAGCAGGAAACGTTTCATGATTCAGTGGTGACGCCGTTGATGTGTGTTAGGAAATCAGGCGGGCCAGGGGAACTTCACCGACTTCGACGTGTCTGCCGTGCCGTCGAACTTGCGGAGTTGGACAAAGATTTCGATCTCGCTTGGCTGGCCGTTGGCGACATGAACGCGGAACTGGATGCAACGCGGGTCACTCGCGCTCGGATCAAAGCTGTAGCCCCATTGAAACCACGTTTTACCCTGCGCGCCGGTGGAGCGGGCATTGCTCTTCATCATGGCGGGCTCGAAGACCGCGCCGGCAGTCTGCGAGGACTTGATGCGCACGCGCCAGTCGCCGAAACCGTCGGTTTCCTTATAGGCGACGAACGCATAATCAATGTTGATCACGGCGTCATAGGCGTCCACGTAGGCGAGGTGTTGATAGGTCGCGCCACCGGGAACGTTGGCGGGAGTTTCGATGAGTTGAGGGGCAGTTGCGGTCATATGTGTTTTGGTGTTGATGTGTTTATTTGTGTGATACGGAGTTATTTCTTGAGCCGATAAAACTTGGGTGCGCCAGTGGTAGAGGTGGTGACGGTGTGTTCCATGCCGATGTCAACGACCGGGGTGGCGACGTCTTGCCAAACTGGAGTGGTAAGGTTCGTGGTGGATTGAAGCTGTAAGCCTTGAACGCCGGACGGCCAGCTCACGGAGGCGGTGTTAGCGTTGCCATGCCGGATATTTAGCAAAACGAGTTGATTGGTGGAAATTGCCGTAAGTTCAGCTTCAACTCGGTAAAGAAGGGCGTTTGATGAGTTTCTTAATTCCCAAGACAAAATGCGTTGGTCACCAAACGCAGCCAGCACGGGCGGATTGGTTGGAAACTGCGCGGAATTAAGAGCCGCCTTGGTATTGTCGCGGAGCGCGATTCTGAGAACACTGTTAGTCAGGAGCGTGCCATCCTGCATCAGCCCGGCGGGACCAGCATGGAAGTAAAGTTCATCGCAGTTGTTGTAATTGTCATAGATGTTCACGTAACCGGTCCAGCCGGGCAGAATGGAGGTGTTGGTGATGACATGGGGGCCGATTTGAATCAGAGTGGCGTAACCCGAAACCGGCTGGCAATAGAAGTTGCTGACACTGCCGGATGGTTCCGTGATGCCCGCGACATAGCTTGCGGTGGCGGAATCAAACATCCAGCGCCCGGCAACCGGCGTGCCCAACTTGATATCAGCGGGCATGGCATTTGAGGGGTTGTAGATAGAGTTGACCGTGCCGCTGAGCCAGAAGGTGACGGGTGCGGCTGACGTAATGATCGGCAAGACGATCAATCCGGTCGCAAGGCTCAGCGATTTTAATGTGGTGATAAGTTTCATCTCGTTCTGTTGGTCAAATTCAAATCGTGCTCTTGTTTTATCACGCGCCAGAAATCTGAAAATGGGACTAAGGATGGTGTGCGCGCCGGGCACAGGCGGTGTGCGTTGCGCGCACAGGCGACTTTGGTCGCATGACATTGGCGTGAAGCCAGAGGAAGGCGGACAGACCTAAAAGTTGGATGGAAAAATGTGCCTGCTGTAATGAAGACAGGCAGCAGAGGGAGCAGAGGATTTAGAACCGGACGCCGTAGCTGGAGGGCCGGAGCGCATTCAATACGGCGAGTCGCACCATGGAATTCGGGGCGGGCTTATTGGCCCGACGAACCGCGCGGGGGGCGGAGAAATGAAGCGGCTCGCTGGCGACGACTTCGACAACCGAACCCAGCACGAGAGTGGAGACAATCTCGGGATGGCTGGGGCGGAGAGGCGATACGTCGTGCGTCATGGCCAAGGTTTTACTCGCAATGCGGGAACTTGAGAACTGCGCGTGGTGCGCACAGGGGTGTGCTAGTCGCGCACAGGATTGGCCAGTGATGTCAGTGATGTAGAAACCGACCGAGAGAGGAGGCAAATAAACGCCCGGGAAGTTCGGGTGCTGAGCGATGAGGTTGGGGCGGGGCCGAGCGCATTAATCTTCGCCGGAAACTTCCTGATTCCACTCGGGATAAATTTCTTCGGGCAACTGACCGCGGCGGATCAGATCTTGCAAATCACGGATGATGGTTTTGCGGGAGACGTTGAAGTCGCGGGACAAACCGGAAATGTTGGGGCGTTCCTTCGCTCCACGCAGGCGTTTGATCATTTCGTGCTGGCGGGAGAGGCGTTCAGTGAAACGGCGATCTGGCTCGGACGACTCGATTTTCTCCGCGCGTTCGAGCGATTGCAGCGCCGCGACGGTTTCGCCCAAGCCGCATTCGGTCAACGCGATCTCGACCGTCTGATCGAGTTCATCGAGATCCACGGGCTTTTCCAAAATGTAATGCGCAGAGCGCGGGCCTTGCAGCGCGGCGAGTTTTTCGCGGATTTGCAACGTGCCAGAAATCATGATGACCGGCACATGCGCGGCAACAGCTTTGAGCTTGGGAAGAAATTCGAGTCCCTTTTCGCCTTCATCGAGAATGTTGTCGAGGATGATCAGGTCGGGCTTGGTTTCAGCGATGGAAGTCAGCGCGGCGCTGCCGGTGGACACGCAGGTGAGGCGATAGCCGCGCAACGCTTTGCCGTAAAGCTTGAGCTGCTTCGGGTCGTCTTCGACAATCAATATCGAGGCCATGACTTCTTCGGTCGCCGTCATCTAAATCAGACTAGGGCGCGTTTGGGTTTTGAGCACTGTGCGTCTCGCGCACAGGGGGTAATACGGAATCAATCGGGATCATCAGCGTGAAGGTCGCACCCTTGGCTGGCTCGCTCTCGACGCTCAAACCAAGGCCGTCCTGCTGGGCGATGGAATAAACCAGCGACAATCCCAGGCCGGTGCCGGCCTTTGAACCGGTTCGTTTCGTCGTAAAAAATGGCTCAAACAGTCGCCCGCGAATTTCCGGCGCAATGCCTGGACCGGAGTCCACCACGGAAAGTTCGAGATATTGGGTTGCCGGATTGGGACGCAACGCGTAGGTCTTCGGCGGCAGGGTGGGGCGGGGATGCAGGGCAATCTTCAGTTTGCCTTTGCCTTGCATGGCTTCCGAGGCGTTGACGATGAGGTTCAACAGCACCTGTTCCAATCGTCCGCGTCCAACGCTAACGTGTGGAACATCCCGGTCTAATTCCAGCGTGAGGGCGATGCCGCTGAGAAACTCTTTGCTCAACAGCGAAACGGTGTCTTCCACAATGGTGCTGACATCGGTCGGGCCGACGGTTTCATCTTCGGTGCGCGCGTAGCCGAGCATCGAGCCAACCACGTGTTTGCCCTGCATCACGGCTTGCTCAATGTCAGCGACGTTTTCCTGGATGTCGGGATGGCTCTTGGTTTCACGGCCGATGAGTTTGTTCGACATGCGGATGACGGAGAGGAGATTGTTGAAGTCGTGGGCGATGCCGGTGGCGAGCGTGCCGAGCGCCTGCATTTTCTGGCTGTGCATCAATTCGACCTTGGCCACTTCGAGTTCGCGATTGCGCCCAGCGGCTTTAGTTTCGGCAGCGAGATAACCGGTAATGGCGTGGCGATGGCGACGCAACGTGGCTAGCGCTAGCAACGCGGCGAGGGCAAAGCCAATCAAGCTCAGCAACAGCGTGGTTTGCACCGTGACGCCGCCTTCCGGCTTTTCCGAGGAGATTTCCGGCGAGTTAGGCTGGGGCGTGCGCCAGTCGAGCTTCACGGGAGCGAGCTTTTTCCGGAGCGCGTTGAGTTGCCAGACTTGAAGCTTGTCGGTGGCGCTGGCGGTGACGAGCACGCTGCCGTCGTGTGACAGACGGATGCTGTTCACGCTTTGAAGTTGCGGTGCGACCAGGTCAGCGTAGGCGTCATTGGTCAACGCGTGTCTCAGTTGTGCGATCTGCCGGGTGCGCGTGACGGCAATTTCATCACTGTCGCGCACAAACGCCATTGAGCCGTGGGTGATGGCCGGTTCATCGCGATCAAAGCGGTGGAGCAATTCCCAATCGTCCGTGCGCCAGATGGCGAACGAGGCCGGCCCGGCGGTGCCGAGCCGCTTACCATCGGGACTGAACACGACCACGGCGCTGCCGAAGTTGAGGTTGGTCACGAGTTTGCCGGAGGTGGTGTCCCAGACTTTCGGTTGATCGGTTGCGCCGACGCCGAAGCCGGTGACGACCCATTTGCCATCGGGGCTGATGGTGAAGCGGCCCGCGCCAGTCGGACTGCCGGGCGTGCGCATACTGGTCAGCCGCGAGGTGGCTTCCAATTGAACCGGTGCATTGGACGTCTTCAGATCCAGCACGACGAAGTGTAAATCCGTCAGCTCCACCACCGCCTTTTTGCCATCGAGACTCAAAGCGATGCCGCGTGCGCCTTGATTCTCCGGGAGCGAAACCGTTTGCACTGCACCCAAATCCATCTGCACACCGGTGGCGTTGGTCTGGATGGGCCAATACTCCAATTGCTGGCGGCGACACACGTAGAGGCCGCTTTCGTCCGGCGTGATGCGGGCGGAAAGCATGTCCGCGCCGGGAAAGAAAAATTCTTTTGCGCCGTTGGCCAGATCCCAAAGCCGGACGCCCTTGTTTTGCGTGGCGACGCACCAACGGCCATTGGGCGAGAGATCCACGGAGAGAAATGCGCCTTCGCTCTTCGGACAGACGAGCAGCTTGTAGGTATCACTGCGGGAAATCTGCCAGATGCCGAAGCCTGCGGACGGCTTCCAGTAGCCGATGCGTTCACCATCCGGCGAGAACACATGCGCGAGTCCTTCCGTGGCGATGACGATGGTCTGGCCTTGGGCGACGTCCCATAGCCGCGTCGTGCCATCGCGGGAACTGCTGGCGAGCAACTCGCCGTTGGGGCTGAACGTGAGCCGAATGCAAGGTTCGCTGTGGCCGCGAAAGATGCGTTGATGGCCGCGGACCATGTCCCACACGTAAAGATCGCCATCCTCCGTGGCGATGACCAGTCGCGTGCCGTCCGGCGACCACGCCATAATGAAAATACGCGTGGCGGTTTCCAAAGTCTGGAGCGGCGTTTCTTCCGGGTAATTGAACAGGTCCACCCGATTGTCCGTGGCGACGGCGACCTGCATCGTGCCGGGGCGGAAACGAAACGTCTTCGCGCCGATGCGCAACGCGGTGTTCAGGCGAGTGTTCGTATCAAAGTCGAACAACGTGATTTCCCCCTGTGCGTCGGCGTCGCCGAAACTGATCTTGTTCGCATCCGGCCAAAACGACATGCCGGCGATGACGAGGTTGGTGGCATTGACGCCGGAAGCGACGAGCTGCTTTTGCGTGGCGGTTTCCCAGATGACCATCGCACCGCCGAGAAAACGGGCGGCGAGTTTACTGCCATCCGGGCTGAAGGCCACGCTGCGCACGGCTTGACGCGTGCCTGGGCCGAGGTCCTGTGCTTCGAGGGTGTGAAGCACGCTGCCGTCCTTCATGCTGCAAACGAACACTGTGCCAGTGGCGTTGCCGTAGGCGTATCGCTCCAAAGAAGTGTCAATCTCGACTTGGTCTGCGCCCGGAGGAAAAGGCTGCAACGGCGCGGCGGTTTCAATATCCGTCAGGGCCAGAGTGGCGATGGCTTCGGAGCGCAAGCTGGCATTGTGGCGGATGTGGGTGGCGTTGCTGATGACGTTGAGCACGGCATCGCGGCGACCGGCTTGAGGCGTCAAGCGCACCGCCCGGGATTGAGCCACGTAGGAATTCCAGAGACGTTCACGGCTGGCAGCTTCGGCTTTTTCCGCGCGGGCAAAATTTTTGGCCGCGCGCATGCCTGCGATGACTGCTGCTACCGCCAAGCCCAGCACCACCACGAGGATTACACCTACGGCAGTATTGGCGCGATGCAAATCCTGACGCATCGCGTCGCGCGTAGCGTCAAGGCCGTCGCTGTTGGGGCGGTGCGGATCGTGGTTCATGTGCAACTGATGGCGCGCCACGATAGACGGGCACGCGGGAGTTGGTCAATGCACGACCCAGCGGTTGCAGCAAGATGCTGACTTGGTGTGCGCGTTTCGCACAGGGGCGAACGTGACTTTAATCTCCCTTTTCCGCTGGCGGTCTGGTAATCGAAACGCGCGTCCGCACTTGGAATCATGCTCGCGATCGAGTCTAAAGCCATTTTTGAAAAGTTCATTCCGCAAATCGGCGTGCTGCCGGTGAATGATTTGCTCGCGGCATTGTTCGGCGAGGTGGCCGCGCTGTTGCAGGTCGAACGCGTCGGGTATTCGCGGATGGAAACGGATCGCTCGGGCATCCAGCAGGAGGTGCAATTTCATCTGACTGGTCGAAAGAGTGAGACCAGTGGCCTGCCCAAGCTGCTCGCGAAGGATTATCCCGGTTATTTCGCCGCGTTGGAAACGCCGCCCGGCGTGATCGTCTCTCATGACGTGTTGCGGGACGAGCGGCTGAAGGAATTTCGGGAAAGCTATTTCAAGCCGCTGAAAATCACCTCCATGCTCGATGTGCCGGTGCATCGCGCCGGGCAATTGTATGGAGTGATTTGCCACGAGCAGGTTGGACCTAAGCGCCGGTGGACGGATGAGGAGGTCGCGGCGGCGGCCAGCTTTGCACATCTTGTCGCGCTGGCGGTGGAGACGGATGAACGACAGAAGGCGCAGGCGGCCTTGCGGGAGGCTTTGGAGCGGGAGAAGGAGATGACCGAGCTGAAGACAAACTTCGTCAGTCTCGTGTCGCATGAGTTTCGCACGCCGCTTGGGGTCATCGTTTCGGCGGCGGACATTCTGGAGAATTATTTTGATCGACTGCAACCGCAGCAGCGCGCCGGGCATTTGCAAGACATCCGCTATTCCGCGCAACAGATGTCGGGCTTAATGGAAGAGGTGTTGTTGCTCGGGAAAGTCGAGTCAGGCCGGATGGTTTGCCGGCGCGAACCGTTGCAACTGGCCGATCTGTGCCAGCGCATCGTGGACGAACAGCTTTCAGTAACGAACCGCAAATGCCCGATTCAACTCGAAGTGGAGGAGATGGCTACGGAGGCCGAGGGCGATGAAGGCTTGTTGCGGCACATCTTGAACAACCTGATTTCCAATGCGGTGAAATATTCCCCGGCGGCGATGGCGGTGCAGTTCCGGGTGCGGCGCGAGGGAACGCTGGCAATTTTTGAGATTGAGGATCGCGGCATCGGTATTGAAGCCGCGGATCAAAAGCATTTGTTCATCGCGTTTCAGCGTGGCAAGAATGTCGGCGCGATTCCGGGCACAGGATTGGGATTGGTGATCGTGAAGCGATGTGTGGAATTGCACGGCGGGGTAATGACGTTTCAAAGTCGGGTCAATCAAGGAACGCGCTTTGTTGTGCGGATCGCTTTGTTTGCGGAGAAACCGCGTCGCGAAAAATCGGTGAAGGGGCAAAAACGGAAATGAGCAAAATCTTGATCATCGAAGACCAGCCGCAGATGCGGCGGAATCTGGCGTTCATCCTGGAGATGGAAAAGTTCGAGGTGTTGACGGCGGAAAATGGCCGGCAAGGATTGGAACTGGCGCGGCAGCATGCGCCGGACTTAGTGATTTGCGATGTGATGATGCCGGAGTCGGATGGCTACACTGTTTTGCAGGCTTTGCGCGCGGAAGCCGCGACCGCCACGTTGCCCTTTATTTTTCTCACGGCGAAAGGCGATAAACCAGATGTGCGGCATGGTATGAATCTGGGCGCGGATGATTATCTAACGAAGCCAGTAGGACGCGAGGACTTGCTGGCGGCGGTGCAGACGCGGTTGGCGCGACAGCAGGCGCATCAAGCGGAGGTGCGTTCGGCGAAGGGAAGCGGAAGTTTCAATCCTGATTTCAGTTCGCCGTTACCCTTGCAGAGTCTTGGTCTGACCGAACGCGAGGCGGAAGTGTTGCTCTGGGTCGCGCAAGGCAAAGGTAATGCCGATGTCGGGGTCTTGCTAAGCATGGCTGAGAAAACCGTGAAGAAACACATGACCAACATTTTTGAGAAGTTGGGTGTGGAAAGCCGGAATGCCGCCACGGTGCGGGCGTTGGAAATTCTCAGCGGTGGAAAATAGCGAGGGGAAACGTCCAACGCTCAACTTTCAACGTCCAACATCGAACGACGGAGACAAGGTGGCCGGTTAATGCGGAGATGGGCTTAACTTCTGAACTTCGCCTGCGCCGCGTTGCATTGCGGCGCTGACAAATTCCAATGCTTCGCGCCACGCTGTTGCCGTCGCTGCCGTGTAGCTGCGGCCTAAAACTTCAGACAGCATCTGTAGCATGGCTTGTTGCACCAACGCGTAATGTTCGTTCTTCGTGCCGTAGGTGACGTGACGACGGCCCATGCCTTCCAACACCGGGACGAGTTCCGCGGGCTTCTCCAGCGTGGCGATGGTGTAGCGCAACGATTCCATGAGCTTGCGGCCTTGCAGTTCGATGCTGGTGTTGAACAGGGCGCGCAGTTCGGGCGCGAGCGTGAACAGGTGGCGATAAAACACCAGCGCGGCGATGTCGGCCTGGGGCTCGACCCGGGCGAAACTGTCGCGCAGGAGTTGGACTTGCTCGGACGTCATGACTTCGTTGGTTATAATCGTGGGCAGCGGCAGAAACGTTCCGCTGGGAGCGGAGTCGTTCCGGCATTTGCCACGGGCTAAGATTACTGGGACGAGCAGGGTTTCCATATACGACTTTAGTCTCCCAAGCGGGCGGTGCCGCGATAGCCGATGGTCAAGAGGCAGTTGTGATTATGGGATGCCGCCCGGTCGTGGTGGGCGAACCGGGCGGCAGAGAACTTTCGTTACGGTTGCAGCGGCAGTTTTGTGCCGACGCGGAAGAAGGCTTGGGGCGGGCCGGCTTCAATTGCCTGAGCCGTGCTAGCTCCGCTTGCACCCGGAACAGTGCCCAGATAAACCCAATTTGTATCCGTGACGTTGAGTTTGGCCTCGATGTCATAGACGCGGGCGGGACTGCTGGTCCATTCCATTTCCACCGAATTCACGTTGGTGAGCTTGCTGATGCGCGTGATTTTCAATGCGTCATTCGGGCCAAGCGGATTGGTCAGCGCGATGTATTCGGCTTTGTCGCTCTGGCCGTCGTGATCGGTATCACTGCTGGCGGTCATGTCGGTGAGGCTACCGGTGTAGGCGATCTCGAACGCGTCGGAGATGCCGTCGCCATCCGTGTCCACAATCTCCATGCGATCGGTTTTTAGCTGGCCGCTGCCGAGAGTGATCCAGCCGCAGTTGGCGCTCCATGCGTGGCCAGAGAATTCACCGGTGACGAGGTTGACGCGCGGACGGTTGGTGTTGCTCGGCTCCAGCATCCACCAGCCGAAGTTGATCCACCCGACGTTCGGTGCCCACGCCAGTCCGTAGAGATCGCCCGTGCCGGTGTGGTTGATGCCGAAGTCGGCGGAATTGTCGTTGGCGTATTGGATGCCGTTTGTCGGCGAACCATTGCCACAATTGATCCAACCGATATTTGGCGACCAGCCCCAACCACTGCAACTAAACTCGCCGAACTTGAATCCGTCCCCGGCATTCGGTCGCTCGGGGCGGAAATCAATCCAGCCGAGATTGCCGCTCCAAGCGTAATGATTGGTGCTATTGATAGTGCTGGCAGCGAGGCAAGTTGACAGTGGGTGGCTGATCGTTGATAACGCAACCAGCGCAGCCAGTTTCAGTGTCGTCTTCATAATTGAAAGAGCGGCAGGTTGGAACGAGTGATTAAAAACTGAAGTTAGAAAACGCGTTGGTTGCGCTGCCGGGGGACGACACAATAACGTTGTTTCCAGCGGTGTAGTTCAATGATGAGTTATTTCGGGCGACGTTGCCTTTGCAGAGATTGTTGTTGCTGACGTTGAATCCAGTGTTGCATTCCACCGCGGTGTTGCCATCGAAGATATTTCCTGTGCCGTAGGCATAGTAACCGGTCGTAGTGGGAAAGTAAGGAGCGTCAATGCTGGAAGCCGTGCAGCCCGTGATGATATTTCCATTTCCGGCAAAGATGCCGTATTTACCGCTGCCGCGAACGGTGCAGTTGCGCGCAACGCCACTTCGAAAAGTGGCAAACCCATCGTCCAGCATGATGCCGTAGGAATTTCCCCCGTTGTTGTTCTTGATATACTGGACGAAGCAATCCACCGCGTTATTAGCCATGATTCCCGATGCTTCCGCAGTGCCGATAACGCTCAAGACTTGTGACTCACTGACATTCGGTCCAAAGATTCCGGTCGCGCTACCGATGCCGTTGGTGGCAATGACGGTGCTGACGGCACAACCGCGGTGGCGCCGAAGTAATAAATGCCGCTGGCTGATCCGGTGGCGAAAACATTGCGAACCCGGCAATTCTCGGCCGCGCCGGAAATAACGGCGGTGCCATTATCGGTGATGAGAGCATTGATGCCAGAGGCGTGTCCGGCGGTGGCTTGCACGCCTTCGACCGTGCAATCGTGTACTACGCCCGCGCCGATGCCGCGAGTGACGCTTCCATTTCCGGAAATGTTGCGCACCAGTGAGCCAGTGACCTTGCCGCTTTCCGTGAGGACTCCAGCGGTGGCGCTGTTTGCCGGGGCGGGAGATACGTCTTCGACAACACAGTCGCTGATGACGCTGTTTTTGGCGTTGATACCGAAGCCCACTGCACCTCTCACTTGGACAGATCGCACCGTCGCCGGAGCGGCGAGGAGAATTCCAGCGACCGCTCACGGACCGGATGGCGACGTTTTCAATGACGCAATTGACCGCCTGGGTCGAAATGATCCCGCCGTTCGGCCAGAAGCGAAGTTGACCATTGCGGATGACTACCTGGCCGGCGCTCAAATTGATTTGAATTCCCATCAGCGATCCACCGACGGCTTCCAGTGTGAAGCCGTTCAAGTCGAGGGTTACGTTGTCCGCTTCAATACGAATACCCGACTTGCCGGAGTTTCCGTTGATTGCTCCAGTCAGATAATAACTTCCCGGCAAAGTTATGATATGCGTGGCCGTCGCGTCGCCAGCCAGGGTGTTGATGGGAGTCCGTGCTTCGATTTGGTCAAGCGACTTCATCACCGGGGCCGGCGTGCCAGCGGGTGGCGTGAGCGAACCTTGGGCGAAGCTGGTTGAGAGTTGAGAGTTGAGGGTTGCGAACGCGGCCAGCGCAGTAATCGTAGTGAGAGTTTTGAGTTTCATTTTTGTAATTCGGAGTTGAGTTTTCAGTAGTCGATTTCGATTTGTTTTCAGTTCGTGAATTCAGTTTTTCGTGATTTAGCCTTGTGGATCATTTGGAGTTTCAGGTGCGTGAGATTACGGAATCAGCAGGCGATAAAAGCGCTTGGGGTAGCTGGGTGCGTCGATGTCGGTGAATTGCACCAGCCCCGATTGGTCGGCGATGACCACATCCAGATTCACCCAATCGACCAGGGAGAGACTGGCGGTTGCTTGCACAATATAGGCTTGGCCGGCAATGCCGTTGGCTTTGATTTGGATCTGGCCGTTGGGTTGGGCCGAAAGGCCAGTGATCTGTGGGCTGGGCGGCACTGGATCAATCCGGGTGACGACTACATCGTTGCCGTCGCCGCCATGGTAATTGATGCGGAACTGGTGGCCATGCAGGGAGGTGAAGGTCGCCAAATCCGGCAGGTTATTGAAAGTGCCGAGGACGAGTCCGGCGTTGGTGACATTGATGAGTGTGAAGGTATTTGAACCGGTCGGAATACTGAGGGTGTTCAATTCAAGCGTGGTGCCGGAGAGGAAGAGCGGTCCGGTGGTGGCGACTTGGTCGTAGTTTACGCCGGGTTGGCAACCGCCGAGCCCGCAACGGAAGACGCCGCCACCTAGATTAAACAAAGCCGGATTGAGCTTGCCATAATTCAGGTCGCCGATCGGGCCTGGCTCAATGCGACCGGTGCCGGAGGCGGTGAGCGATCCGAGCGCGCTATTGCCGGCGAGACGGCCGCCCGAGTTCACCTGCACGGCACCGACGCCGCTGGCATTTTCCAACACCAATGTGCCGCCATTGACGAGGGTTTTACCGGCCAAGGATTGCGAGCCGCCGAGGGTGAAGGTGCCAGTTCCGGTTTTGATCAGATTGGTCGTGCCCGCGTTTCCTTCGATCGTGCCGTAGAACGCGCAGTTTTGGTTGTTGCCACCCACAGTCAACCGGCCACCTGCGCAGGAGACGAGATTGAAGTAACCGCTCTCCAGCGAACCGATCGTATCAGAAAACCCGTTCAGATAGAGCGCTCCGTTGCGGGAGTAACCATAGTTGTCCAATTTGATCTTTGCGGTGTCCGCAACCTGATCGTTGCGCAGCCAGCGAATCTGCGCATTGGTCGAGCTCCCCGTGAGCAGAATCGTGCCCGCCAGGGCGTTGGCGTTGGTTTTGGTCAGGTTCAACACGGTCTTGCTGGATACTGTGACTTGGCCGCTGAGCGTGTTGGCGCTGGTGCCGGTGAGGTCAACGCGGTCCATGTAGATGTAGAGATTGCCCGGACCAGTGATAGCGCCGCCGAGCGTGAGCCAATCCGTGCCGCCAAAATAACTTCCTTCCATGTCCAACTCGGCGTTGGCGGCAACGAAGATGGGCCCGTTCCAAGCATTGGTCGCAGCGACTTCAAACCAGCCATCGTGCAATACTTGCAGTGGCTCGGCCGCGATCATGTCGCCATAGCCGATGAACACGCCGCAGTTAGTGCCTTCCAAGATCGTGGCCCCTACCGGCGAGCCAAAGGCGGAATTGTCATATGCGTAAACCTGACCATTCTGCACGCGCAATGGGCCGGTGAAGCTGTTTGAACCGTGCAATTGGAGGGTGCCGCCCTGAAGAATGATGCTGCCGTTGGTGCCTGTGGAAGAAACATCAGCGTAGAGCAACAACCGGCGGCTCGGCGGAATCGTGAAGGTATGCGGCACGTTACCCAGCTCCAGCTTGCCATAAATATGCGGCTCCAGACCATCATTCAGAACCACCTGCGTGGCCGAGACGTCACCGTTAATTCGCAGGTGCCATCTGGCCCAAACGAACTGCTCCACGTCGTCACGGAGCCGTCCACCAGATCCAGATCGTTCACCGTATCATTGTAGCCATTGAGATCCAGTTCACTGGCGCCGCCCCATACATGGATATCAGCGGCGTCGGCGATTTGATTATGAGCCAGGTAGGCGACCACAAAATTGGGTTCTTGCCCGAACACTGCTGGTTCATTGGTTGCACCGATAAATACCGGCCCGGGTAAAGCGACGCCCATTGTCTTGCCCAGATACGCTTTGCCGGCGACCAGATAAAAACCTCCAGAGAACGTGTTGCCATCGTCGCCGGTGAATTTCACGACTCCAGTGCCAAGTTTGTGCAGCGCACCGTAGCCACTGATGGGGCCGGAAAACTCCAGCGTGCCTGAAGATCCAGCCGCTGCGGTGAAAGTTCCGTTCGGCATGATGATCGGTAAATCCAGAGTGCCGCCCAGGCCGGCGACAACGGAGAAATTCGTGCCACTCGGCGCGTTCGTCAGATGGATTGAAGCACCATAAATTCGATAGCCGTTGCCGGTCAGTTCGATTTTCTGCACGGTCAACTGGGCGACGTCATTGGTGATTTCGCGGTTAGCGCCTTCTGCCGGGAAGCGCAGCACCACGGCGGTTTCGCCAAAAGCCGGGACGCCGCCGCTGGCCCAGTTGCCCGCCACGCTCCATTTGGCGTTCACAGCACCGGACCACACGTGGGTGCCGGCGACCGCAGAGTTGAGCAGGGTTAACACGCCGAGTAACAATGCGGCGCACCAAGAGAGGGATTGTTTAGTCATATTTGTAAAGTGGCCAAGGGAAGCAACACTGGCGGGGGAGGGCCTGCCCAAACTCCGGAACTGCATCTGCAGTTGCACAAGAATCAAACCGACACACGGTTTACGATTTGTTCCGAACTGAATGTTCGAGGGGAGCAGGTCATCGCCCGGCAGTTGTTGCTTCGCTGTTTTAATCATGCCTTTGTTTTAGCAGGCCGCTGGTTTCCGAAAATGGGACTCGGGTCGGTGTGCGTGGCGGGCACAGGGCTGTGCCTGCGGCGCACAGGCGACTTTGGTCGTAGGAATTGGCCGGGGAATTGCGCGTGACCACAAAATCAGGCTGCGGCAAACTGCCGTGTATGAATTACTGGCTGGCGAAATCTGAACCGGAAGCCTACGCGTGGGCGCAATTAGTCAAAGACGGCAAAACCGCTTGGACCGGCGTGCGGAATTTTCAGGCGCGCAACAATCTTCGCGCGATGAAGAAGGGCGACATCGTTTTCTTCTATCACAGCGTGACGGACAAGCAGGTCGTCGGCGTGGCGAAGGTGGTGAAGGAGTTTTATCCCGACGCGACGGCTGAGGAGGGGGATTGGTCGTGCGTGGATATCGCGCCGGTCAAACCGCTGGCACAGCCGGTGACTTTGGAGACGATCAAGACGGACAAGGTTTTGAAAGACATGCCGCTCGTGAAACAATCGCGTCTGTCAGTGACGCCGCTCACGGAGTCGCAGGCGAAGCGCTTGCTGGAACTTGGGGCGACGAAGTTGGGGTGAACTTCAGAATACTTCGTCTGGATTGTTTCGCAGCCAGTCCGTCAAGCCGGGCAGGGGAAAACTCAGATGCGCTTGAGCCTTGGCGCTGTTCAACGAAGTATCCGGTGAGCGCGGTGCGCCGTGATAATCTTTGAGCGAACTCACCGTGAACTTGGGATTGAGTTGTGGCCAACGAGTGGCCAAGGCTTCACCGATGCTGGCGCGTGACATCCGCTCTGCGCCGGCGACGTGAAACAATCCCGTACGCTTCTGTTGCAATAATTCCCAAGTCGCACGAGCGGTTATTGCCGCCGAGATTGGGCTGCGATATTCGTCCGTAAAAAAACTTGGCGTCTGGCCCGCCTGCCACGCGCGGCGAATCTGTTCGTTGAAGCCGCGATCCCCACTGGGTGAAGTGCCGCCGTTGAGCGAGGTGCGGATGACGGTGTGGCACGGGTTGGTGAGAACGATCTGTTCAGCGAGGAGTTTGGTTTCCGCGTAAATGCTCAACGGCTCAACCGCGTCGGTCTCGACGTAGTTGCCTTGACGACCATTGAAGACGAGGTCGGTGGAGAAAAAGATGAAGGGCATTTCCGCCGCGAGTTCCGCCAGTAACGCGGTGCTCTCCACGTTGGTCTTTCGCGCAAGCGTCGGGTTCGCCTGACACTCCGGGCTCTTGCTCATCGCCGCGCAGTGGATGATGGCAGCGGGCTTTTGTGAGCGGAACGCCGCACGCACGGTCATGAAATCAAGCAGGTCAAGTTGCGCCCGTGTTAGGCTGATGGCTTCACACTGCGGGGCAAACCGAGGGGCAAGTTGAACCAGATAATTACCGATCAGGCCACCTGCGCCAGTAATCCAGACTACAGACTTTAGCGCAGATTTAATCAATCAACCGCTTGGTAATGTCGCCGTAGGCGTCGATGCGGCGGTCGCGCAGGAAGGGCCAGTGCGTGCGCGTCTGGTCCACTTGTGCAAGGTCTACCGGAACGATCATGATCTCTTCCTTGTCCGCGCTGGCTTTGGAGAGGATTTCACCGGACGTGCCGGCCACGAAACTTTGTCCCCAGAACTCGATGCCATCGCCGCCGACGCCTTTGAGGACTTCATGACCGATGCGGTTTGGTACAGCGACGTAGCAACCGTTCGCCACCGCATGACTGCGCTGGATGGTTTCCCACGCGCCGTGTTGTTTGATGCCGTTTTGCTTCTTCTCGCTGGGATGCCAACCAATGGCAGTTGGATAAAATAGAATCTGTGCACCTTGCAACGCGGTGAGTCGCGCGCCTTCGGGATACCATTGATCCCAACAGATCAAGACGCCGATCTTGCCAAAACGTGTGTTCCAGACACGGAATCCGAGGTCGCCGGGGGTAAAATAAAATTTCTCGTAGTAAAGCGGGTCGTCCGGAATATGCATCTTCCGGTACGTGCCGAGCAACGAACCGTCGGCGTCAATGATGGCGGCGGTGTTGTGATAGAGGCCGGCGGTACGTTTCTCGAACAATGAAGCGACAATGACGACGTTGTATTTCTTCGCCAACTTTTGAAAAGCGGCGGTGCTCGGGCCGGGGATGGATTCCGCGAGCTTGAAGTTTTCGTAGTCTTCGCTCTGGCAGAAATACTGCGAGGTGAAGAGTTCCTGGGTGCAGATGATCTGGGCGCCTTGCTTGGCGGCACGTTCGGCCAGCGCGAGGGTCTTTTTGCGATTAACCGTAGGGTCGGCAGCGCAGGCGTGTTGGAGCAGACCGAGTTTGATGATCGAACCGGACGACTTTTGCTTCATGAGAAATCAGGCTTTGGGGCGATGACGCGAGGTGCTTTCGAGTATTTCCGTCTGGCCGTGGAGTTCGGTGACTGGTGCGACGGCGGGAGTCTGGCCAAATAATTCACGGATGAATTTGCCAAGCGTCTCGTTCGTAGGGCCGTAGCCACCGTGGTAAATATAATACTCGAGTTCGTACATCAGTTCGTCGGCGCTGGTGAAACGCTTGCTGATATCGCGAGTGAGGCAGCGCTGTAGAATGGTGTTGAGGCGTTCGTCTACGCGGCCGTCCAGCGTGCGGAAATCTGGGATGGCTTGCTTGAGGATGCGTTGCCGGGATTCCTCGGCGGTCGGGCCTTTGAAAATATTGTGGCCGAGAATCAAGTTGGCCAGCACGACGCCGGCCGAGAACAGGTCGGAGCGTTTGTCGGTGATCTGAAAGTCCGCTTGTTCGGGGCTCATGTAGTCGGCCTTGCCGGCGACGACTTCGCCTTCCTGATCGGTGAGAAAGCCGCGCGCCTTGGCGATGCCGAAATCGGTCAGCTTTACATCGCCTTCGAAGGCGATCATGATGTTTTTGAAGCTCACGTCGCGATGAACGATGCCGAGCGGCTTGCCATCGGGGCCAGCCTTGGCGTGGGCGTAGGCCAGACCACGGGCAATGCGGCTGGTGATGAACACGGCCAGTTCCAGGGGGAGCTGTTTGCGTTTCTCGGCGAGTTGTTGGGCGAATTGTTCCAGGTTCACGCCGCGGATGAGTTCCATCGCGATGAAGCAGACGTTGTTCGCCTCGCCGAGATGGTAAGTCTGCACGATATTGGTATGAATCAGGTCTGCCACTAGCTTCGCTTCGCCGACGAAGTTCTCGATGAACATCTTCTGGCTGGCATAATTGGCGCGGATGACTTTGATGGCCACGCGTTTCACGAAGTTGCGCGTGCCCCGTTGCTCCGCTTCGTACACGACGCCCATGCCGCCTTCGAAAATCTTGCGGACCACATCGTAACGAAAATCGCTTTGAATCGTGAAGAGAGCCACGCGGCGATGTTGGGAAAAGCGGCAAGCAAGTCAAGTGTCGGCATTTGGGAATTTTCATCGGTGGGGTAGCATCCGTAACAGCACCGGTTTTTTTCCAAGATTTTTGTGGATTATTTGCCCTCGTTTGATAAAGTCGCGCCCCTCGTAGAACGGAAAGGGATTCCGTCCGGGAGCAAATTCGAGCTTTGGCTCGCCAAGTTTTTGTTACGTGTGACAACGAAGAAAAAAGAAATTAAGAAGGCCGCGGGGCACAAGGAGCACACTACCGCCTCGGCTGCTGCCATCTTGGGACGCCCGGTGGTGACCAAGTCCATGCGCATCGATCAGCGTGGCCCGAAGAAGGTCAAGGCCGAGTGGCAGAAGTACTATGACCGTTTGCTGGAGTTGCGCGAACAGCTTATGCGGCAAATGAATGGTCTGGCCAAAGAGTCCGCGCAGGAAATCGCCGGTTACAGTTTGCACATGGCGGATTCGGGTACGGATAATTTCGACCGCGATTTTGCCCTGAGCTTGTTGTCCTCGGATCAAGATGCCGTTTACGAGATCGAAGAAGCCTTGAAACGCATCGAGCGCGACACGTATGGTGTTTGTGAGCTGACGGGGAAGGCGATCCCGAAAGCTCGGTTGGAAGCAATCCCGTGGGCGCGCTTTACGGTGCAAGCCCAAGCCCAGCTTGAACGGGAAGGTGCTTTGCGGCAACGTCGTTTGGGACAACTTGGGACTGTGGATGCCGCTGCTGCGCCTGAAGTCGAGGAAGACGGTGACGATGTACCTGACGAAAAACCAGCGAAGAAAGAAGAACAATAAATTTTATGCCGCGCGAAATCATTACCATCGAATGCACGGAAGCTCGCAAGGAGGGGAAATCTCCTTCGCGCTACACCACCACCCGCAACAAGAAGCTGAAGCCGGAAAAGCTCGAGATTAAAAAGTACAATCCCGCGCTCCGGCGACACACGTTGCACAAGGAAATCAAGTAACCTATGCCCCGCAAGACCAATACCGACAAGTCTGACAGCCGCGGTCGTCGCGGCTCAAACGAGAAACGCACGCCGCGCCCGAAGCCGAAGATCGACTTCACGGTGGATGCCTTGGACTTCAAGAACACGAACCTGCTCCGCCAGTTCGTGACTGACCAGGGCCGGATTCTGCCGCGCAGGTACACCGGGCTTCCTGCGCACTATCAGCGCCGCCTCAACAAGGCGATCAAGCGCGCTCGGCAGATGCTGTTGGTGAAATAATTTGCCTGAGCCCGCCGGAGTTTTCCGGCGGGCTTTTTTGCGGCCTGCAATTGCAAATGGTTTGCAGTTGTAGATTCTTGCGCCAGCGCCGGGCGAAGGCGGGTTGGTGAAGGGGCTCATTGTAGGGTGGACTGCGTTTCAAATCATGGACTATCTCCTGTTGCTTTCGAGCATCGCCTTGGGGGCGATCACTGTTTTGGGGTTCAAGCTTTATGATGCCAAGCATATCAAGCTGCTGAACGCTTTTACGGGGGCTTATCTTTTGTGCCTGACCTTCCTCCACCTGTTGCCGGAACTGTATCACCAGCATGGCGAACACGCGGGGCACGATGGGCATGCGCCACTAATGATTGGAGCGTTGATGTTGGTCGGTTTTTTTGTGCAGATCGCCTTGGATGTTATTTCCATGGGGGTGGAGCATGGGCACTCGCATCCCTTGCATGGTCGGATGCCCATTGGAGTGCTGGCGGGGCTTTGTCTGCATGCGTTAGTCGAGGCAATGGCTCTGGGTGACGGGCATGAACACCACGATCTCGAATCGCGCCGGTTGTTATTGATCAGCATCGTGATTCATAATTATCCGGTAGCCATTGCGCTGTTGGGCATGTTGTTGCAATCGGGCATGAAACGTTCGACTGCATTAAGTCTGTTGGGATTGTTTGCAGCAATGGCGCCGTTGGGAATGTTTATTAGCGGGCATACGGCGCTGGCGCATTATTCCCGTGAATTGATGGCCATCGTCATTGGCATCTTCATGCACATTTCGACCACCATTCTTTTCGAAGCGAGCGATGTGCACCGGTTCAACTATGCCAAGCTCGGGGCTATTCTTCTGGGGACGGCGTTGGGGGTGGCGAGTGTGTTGGCTCACTGAGGTATGAACACTCGGGGGCATGACGCGATATCCGCGCTGGCGAAGTCTTGCGATTGGCACGCAAAGCTGCGTCAGGAATCCTGCAAGCTTACCGGGCCGCGCCGGGCAATATTGCGGGTGCTGGGTGAACAAGGCCAACCGCTCACCAATAAAGAGATTTTCCAACGTTTGCCCAAAGGTCACTGCGATTTAGCGACGGTCTATCGTTCCATGCAGATGCTGGAGCGCTTGGGGTTGGTGAAACGCTTTCACTTTGGCGAAGGCGCAGCGCGCTACGCTTTGTTGGAGGCTGGTGACGATCCCCATCAACATCACCTAGTTTGCACACATTGCAGCCGGATCGAGCAAGTCGGCGAGTGTATTGTGCGGGAATTGGAAGCGCGGGTCGCAGCGCACAGTAAGTTCAAGGCGGTGACTCATCGGCTGGAGTTTTTTGGCATTTGCCCAGCCTGCCAAAAGTGAGAAAGCCACACCTCTTGGTGTGGCTTTCCAACTAAGCTGGCTGAAATTTGTTTTGTTCCCTATTTCTTAGATGGCATCGGCTTCCCAATCGGCCAGATGGAGATACTCTTTGATTTTCCGGCGTTCATAGCGGCTTTTTTGAGCCTTCTTGGGTTGGCTATCCGCCTTGCGGAACGGATGCTTTGGATCCCGAATGGCTTCGCTAATGGTTTCAATCATGGATTTGGTCATAGCTCTTAGGGGATGAGGGATTTGAGGACGACCTGCCTGATGAGCGCTTCCTTGTAGCGCCCTCTGTTGAGTATTTGCTGAGACGGGCATAACACCTCAGACGGTCCAACTATAAGACCGGTGTTCCCTCCTGTCATTCAAAATTTCCCGGAAATTTTTTTACGCAACAATCTTGTGACCTTACGAAGACAACCGCAGGATTCTTGCCGCCGAAAGCGAGAAAAAGAAGATTCAACGCCCGGTTGCGCCAAGTCTTTGCATGACAACAAAACTTGTCGTCACCAAAACCACAGCACTGCCCAGAAACAAAGCGTAGTGCGAAACTTCCAGCAAAATGATCGGGGCGCTAAACTGGCCGATGATGCGGGCGAGGCTGGCGGCCCCTTGTGCGACGCCGATGTTGGCCCCTTGTTCGTTCGCAGCAGTCAGATTTGATAGCAAGCCGAACAGGGGCGGTCGCGTCAGACTCGAACCGATTGCCAGCAAGCCTAGTGCTCCGAGTAATTTCCACCACGCCAGACCTTCGCTGTGCATCAGTATGCCCCAGGAAAGCAGCCCGTTACCTTTGATGAACGGCAGCAGAGCGAGACTGATTCCGGTCAGGATGAGACTCATGGCAATGACCCTGGGCTCGCCGAGCTTTTTGACGATGCGCCCGATCATTCCGCCTTGGATGAAAGCACTGATGAGTCCGCAGTAAACAAAGAGGTAGGTGGCCACGGTGGCAGTCGAGGCGTTGTCTTTGATGTTGATGCCGAAGTTATCGCAGACCAGCAGGGCGAGGGTGACTTCAAAGCAACTGAAACAAAGTGTGGCGAGAAAGAAAACAATCACCAACAACCCGATGCCTGGAGACGTCAGGGTGTGTTTCCATTGCGCGAAGTGTGGTCGTTCAGGAGCTTGTTCTGAGCCCGGTTTTCGACTTTCTGGCAGGATGGACAGTGCCAGCAGAAAATTTGCAGCACAGAACGCCGCCGCCACCCAGCCCGGACCAGTGATGCCCAGGTATTTCAAACTCACGCCGCCAATGGCCGGTCCAAAGATGAAGCCCAATCCGAACGCCATGCCGATGAGCCCCATTTTTTTTGAGCGATTCTCCGGCGGGGTGATGTCGGCGATGTAAGCCTGCGCCACGGTGATGTTACCGCCGAATGCCCCGGCGAAAGCGCGCGCGATACCAAGCGTAATCAAGGCACTGGTCGTGTCATGGAGACCTGAACCCAATGCGAAGATTCCGTAGGAAATCGTTGCGCCCGCTGTGCTGAGCAACATGATTGGACGTCGTCCGACTTTATCCGAGAGACGCCCCCAGATCGGCGCGAAGACAAATTGCATCGCCGAGAAACACGCCAGCACCAGACCGATGGTAAGGCTGCTGGCATCGAAACGCTTTGTGAAGACCGGCACGAGCGGCACGACAATACCGAACCCGATGAGGTCAATGAACACCGTCAGCCAGACAATGAGTAGCGACGGCTTTCTCATCAGCGCAGGAATAATAGATTGGCCCGGAACTGGGGTGGGTTCATGCCACCTCGGCCAGCTTGCGGGTCGTGATTCCGGCTTCGGCAAATTGCGCCTTCACCTTGGCCACGGTGTTCTCGACCGTCAGACCATACTTCTTGCGCAATTCGTCCTGCGTGGAGGCGTGTTCGATGAACTGATCCGGCCAACCGATGCGCACCACCGGTGTGGTGATGTTCTTGTCGGCAAAACATTCCAGCACGGTCGAACCGTAACCGCCCATCAACACGTGATCTTCCAGCGTGACGATGACATCCGCCGCGCGACCAAAGAATTCATGCGTGCCCGCGTCAATCGGCTTGGTGAAACGCGGATTGATGACCGCGACATCAAAGCCTTCCGCCACGAGTTGCACCGCAGCCTTGGCGGCGATGGCGCACATGTTGCCCAAACCAAACAAGGCGACCTTGCGTTTACCGTTGCTGGCAAAGTTGTGGATGACTTCAGCTTTGCCGACTTCGAGCAACTTCGGTTGTTCCTTGATCGGCACGCCTTCGCCCGCGCCGCGCGGGTAGCGGATGAATGTCGGATGATTCTGGTGTGTTGCGGTGAACATCATGTCCTGCAACTCATCTTCATCCTTCGGGGCCATCGCGATGACGTTCGGCAAACAACGCAGGTAAGCAATGTCGAACAAGCCATGGTGCGTCGGACCGTCGTTTGCCGAGAGACCGGCGCGGTCCATGCAGAAAATCACCGGCAAATCCTGCAAGCAGACATCGTGATGGATGCAATCGTACGCGCGTTGCAAGAACGTCGAGTAGATCGCCACCACCGGATGATAGCCCATTGTCGCCATACCGGCGGCGAAGATGACGCCATGTTCTTCCGCGATGCCGACGTCGATGTAGCGTTCCGGCATCGCCTTTTCCAAATGCTTTAAGCCCGTGCCGCTGGGCATCGCGGCGGTGATGCCGACGAGCGTGTTATTCTTTTTGCAGAGCTTGACCATCGTCTGGCCGAAGACGTCCTGATAATTCGGCGGCGTGCCCGGCTTGGAGGCGGGCGTCTCGCCAGTCTTCTCGTTGTAAGGTCCGAGGCCGTGGAACTTCTCCGGCGACTTGAGCGCGGCTTCAAAGCCTTTGCCCTTACGGGTCAAAATGTGGATGACAATCGGATGATCGCATGATTTGGCGAACTCCAGCGTGCTGATGAGCAATGGCAGATCGTGGCCATCAATCGGGCCAAGATAACGCACGCCCATTTCTTCGAACAAAATCGCGCTGCCGTGGCCGCCGCGACCTTCCGCCTCGATGGACGGCGTGTTCTTGCGCAAGCTGACTTCGGAGAGTGCCCCTTTGAAGCCTTCTTCCGCCTTGTGTGCCAGCTTCAACGCCAGATCACCCTTGGGCAGCTTCTTCAAGAAGTTTTGGAAATCGCGCGAGAGTTTGTTGTACGACGGATTGCGGATGAGCTTGTTGAGGTAGCCGTTAATCGCCCCGACGTTCTCCGCGATGCTCCACTCATTGTCGTTGAGGATGCCGATGAACTTCTTCGTCGTGTGCGAAATATTGTTCAACGCCTCGTAGGAAACGCCGTTGGTCAATGCGGCATCACCGAAGATGCAGACGACGTTTTCCTCCGTGCCCTTACGGTCGCGGGCGGAAGCCATACCCAGTGCCGCAGATAAGGCCGTGCCCGCGTGACCGGCGCCAAAACAATCATGTTCGCTTTCTGTGCGCAGCGCGAAGCCGTTCAGGCCGTTCGTTTGGCGGATGGTGTGGAAGCGGTCTTTGCGACCTGTCAAAATCTTGTGGACGTAAACCTGATGGCTGACATCCCAGACGAACTTGTCCTTGGGCGTGTTGAAGACGTAGTGCAGGGCGATGGTGAGTTCCACGACGCCAAGATTCGGGCCGAGATGTCCGCCCGCTTTGGCGAGACCGGAGATCAACTCCTGGCGGATTTCGCCCGCGAGTGTGTCCAATTGCGGGGGCGTCAATTTCTTCACATGCGCCGGGCCGTCTACCATGTCGAGGTATCTGCTCATATTTATTCTTCGGACAATTCTGCCGTCAGCGGCTTCAACTTTAATTCACCCGCCGCCGTCTTTTCCAGTTGCTGAATCTTCAACTCGGCTTCCCCGAGCTTTTCCTGACACACCTTGGCCAGCTTGACGCCCTCTTCATACCGGGCGATCAGGCTTTCCAAGGGCAGATCCCCGGACTCCATCGCTTCCACGACAGATTCCAGTTTCTGCAACGCTTCCTCAAACGGCATCGCAGCTTTGGGCGATGCTGAGGGCGGAGTGCTTTTGGATGGATTCGGCACGGCTGGGAACCTAAGGGAAATCCCGGCCACAGTCCAGCCTGTGCTGAAGCCTAAAATCAGTCCGTCGAATGTCTTAAAACTTTTTTCCGGAATTTTTTCCTCGGACGGCTTTTGTCTGACCCCACCCGGTAGGTTTATGCCCGTAAAACGAAAGACAAATTATGACCACGATCACAAACCTGACGAACGACCAGCAACTCGAACTCGGCTTCAGCGGTGCGCCGCGTGGCATCCGCTTCGCCCGGCGCGAACGCCGTCTGGCACGCGCCGCGTGGTGGTTCAACAAGATGCGCGAAGTCGTCAACGCCGCCACCGTCTGTCCCTCGCAAGACGCGCCGCGTCCCGAGCAGACGATGCTGCCCGGCGCGTATCGGCAGATCCGGCTTTGATCAGTCTTGTAGCGGCGCTCTGTGAGCGCCGGTCGAAAGTCAAACGGGGACAAGCGACGGTCATAGACCGCCGCTATAATCCAAAACCGGTTTTGCCGAAGGCCTGAAAGCATAGATTGATTTTAACGGGAGGTGGGCACGCCGCGCTGGCCCCACAATATCTACCAGCGGCGGCGTGTCCGAAATTTTCTGCGACCATTACAAGCGCCAGAGGCGTGGCATGTTTGTAGGATTCGGGTGGATGAAGCTTGCAAGCTCCAGAGGAGCGGCCTCTAGCGGTCGTCCCAGCGGGACTTGGTTCATCCGGGGGTGTTTCTGCAAACATGTCGCGCCTCTGGCGCTGTGAGCAGTGGTCGGAAATTTTAGTCGGGCAAAACGTGAACCATGCAGGAACTGGAAGTCATCGAACGGCCACAACGGATCTTTGATTGCGCGTCGTTGAGAAAGCGCGGGAAGGCGCAACGACTCAGTCTGGGGCAACTGCTCGACTTGGCGTGCGAGCGCCGCAATCCTGTGATGCAAACATTTCGCTGGCTGTGGCGCAAACGGAATAGCCTCTGATTGTGATAGGGGATGGGGATGTTGCTCTTGATTTAGCAAGCAGCAAGTCAAGCTTCAATGGTGGTCTTTCCGGCTTTCTGATTTCTAAATCAAGCCGCTCCTCGGAACTGTCGAGTTAGGACAAATGCGCAGCTCATGTAACTGCATAATCCGAATGCAGCGGCATAAGGAGCGGCTGGTGCGAATGCTAGCAAAGTCAGTCCAGCCGTTGCGCCAAGCAGTTGCCCCATCCAGACGGTTCGCAAACAGGCCCGGCGGATTGCGGCGTTTTGTGGGTCGCGAATGCTCAAAAGCATTGGCAGAACCAAGGAAAACAGCAGTAGTCCGGCTAGGGCGCTGGTGTCGAGCAAGGTTAGTTCGCGCATAACAAAACAAAACTTTCGATTTATTCACTTAGACACCGACACTGGGTTTTTGTTACGTGCAGTTTGACAGTTAGTTTGTGACAACGCTTCGGTTAGGCTAAGTGCCGCTGGATGCCGTTAACCGTGAAATATCCAATGCTTTGAAATGGCTTGATTGGATGTTTTTGCTCGGGCGACAACGTTATGTCTCGGCAGGCTTCAAGTTTCCTAAGGGCTTTTGGGTTGAGCTGTGGACTAAATCAAGTCTTTATCTCCGCGCATATTTTGATTTGCCTGATTCTTGCGGCACAACCAGACTATCCGCCGCTCGATTGAATGAAGACTTTTCTGTTCATCTGCACGGGTAACATCTGCCGCAGTCCCATGGCTGAGGCGCTCTTTCGTCATGCCACGCAGGGACGAACGGATTATCGCGCCATCTCCGCAGGGTTGGGCGCGGTGGATGGCCAGCCGCCCAGCACTTATTCTGTGCAGGCGATGAAGGAAATCGGCGTGGACATCTCCAAGCAACGCAGTCGGATGCTCACAGCGGAGATGGTCAAACAGGCGGACTATATTCTCGGCATGACCCACAGCCATGTGGATACGGTGATGTTGTTGTATCCGCACGCGGCGGAAAAGACGTTCCTGCTGCGGGAGTTTGACGATACACTGGATCCATTTGAGAAGGATATTAGCGACCCGATCGGCGGTTCATATGAAGTCTATTTGCATTGCCGCGATCAAATTGAGCAGGGGATTGCGTCACTGGTGCGCTTTATTGAGCAAGGCGAGACACAGCACGTTGCCAAGGCGGTGGCGGAAGGTCAGACGGCGCACGTGGCGATCGGAGCGGATCATGGCGGCTACGATTTGAAGGAGGAGTTGAAGAAGTATTTGCGGGAGCGCGGCATTTCTTTCCATGACTTCGGTACGCACGCCAAGGAGTCGGTAGATTATCCTGATTACGCGGCCCTGGTCGCCAACAGTGTGGCGGAGCACAAGGCCGAGGTGGGCTTGCTCGTTTGCACCACAGGCATCGGCATGAGCATGACCGCGAACAAAGTTTCCGGAGTGCGCGCCGCGATGGTCACAGATGCGGAATCAGCCATCCTCACGCGCAAGCACAATGCGGCGAATGTGCTGTGCCTCTCTGGTAAATTTACTCCGGCGGATCTCGCAAAACAGATTCTCGATAATTTTCTCAACACTGAATTTGAAGGCGGACGCCATGAGCGTCGCGTCAATAAGATGGAACAAAAAATGACTTCACCTGAACTTCGTTTGAACCGTATTGATGGCGAGATCGCCAATGCCATTGAACATGAACGCCTGCGCCAGCAGGAGAATATTGAACTCATCGCCAGTGAAAACTTTACCAGCCCGGCGGTGATGGAAGCCCAGGTCTCTGTGCTGACCAACAAGTACGCCGAAGGCTATCCGAAGAAGCGTTGGTACGGCGGCTGTGAAAACGTGGACGTCGTCGAACAGCTGGCGATTGATCGGGCGAAGAAACTTTTTGGCGCGGAACACGCCAACGTGCAGCCGCACTCCGGCAGCGGCGCGAATATGGCGGTGTATTTCTCGATGCTCAAGCCGGGTGACAAGATGCTCACGATGGATCTGAGCCATGGCGGGCATTTGACCCATGGCAACAAGGCGAATTTCTCCGGTAAGTTTTTCGAGATCGTTCATTATGGCGTGCGTAAGGAAGATGAGCGGATTGATTACGATCAACTCGCCAAGATGGCGCGTGAACACAAGCCGAAGATGATCACGGTCGGCGCGAGCGCCTATCCGCGCATCATTGATTTCAAGCGCATGGGCGAAATCGCCCGCGAAGTCGGGGCGCTGTTGCTTGCGGACATCGCGCATATCGCCGGGCTCGTGGCGGCGGGAGTTCATCCGAGCCCGATGGAGCATGCGGATTTCGTTACGACCACGACGCACAAGACGCTGCGCGGACCGCGCGGTGGTTTGATCCTGTGCAAAGAGAAGTATGCGAAGGAAATTGATTCGCAGGCGTTCCCGGGTATCCAAGGCGGGCCGTTGATGCATGTCATCGCGGGCAAGGCGGTTTGTTTTCAAGAGGCGTTGCAACCGGCGTTCAAATCTTATCAGCAACAGATCGTCAAAAATGCCGCGGCGTTGGCTGACGGGATGAAACGCAATGGTTTCCGCCTTGTCAGCGGCGGCACGGACAATCACTTGATGTTGGTGGACGTCGGCGCAAAAGGTTTGACGGGCAAGGACTGCCAGATCGCGCTCGACGATGCCGGTATCACCACGAACAAGAACACGATTCCGTTCGAGACGCGGTCGCCGTTCCAAGCCAGTGGCATCCGTCTCGGTACGCCCGCTTGCACGACCCGCGGGATGAAGGAAGCCGAGATGGCCGCCATCGCCGACATGATCAGCGAGGTTTTGATGGACATCAAAAATCTTGACGGCATTGCCAAGGTGCGTCAACGTGTTCGCGAACTGACTGCGAGATTCCCCTTGCCGTATTAAGAACGATTCAAGATCAGCAAGCCGGACCTCGCGCTCTCCGCGACGTTAGTCATTCCATTTGAACTAATCCGGGATTTACTCGTCCAAGCAGGGATTGGACGGGAGTTCCATGGACTTTGGCTTTTCCGTTGTGGCGTAACCAAAGAGACATTTTATGGCAGCAAAAGCTGTTACCAAGAAGGCTAAAGTTAAATCACCCAAAGCAAAAATCACCGCCAGTGAAGCCGCGGTCGAAGAGCTTTCCTTGCGTCCGCCGGTTGAGCCGGAAGCCCCCGTTGTGGAAACGGTTGAACCCGCTCCCGTCGCCCCACCTCCCGCGCCCCGACCCGTTGCGCCGCCGGTGGATGAGAACGCGGAATTGCAGCCGCCGACCAAGCCTATCGAGGCTTCAGTGCCGCCGCAGCCGCCGCGCGTGCCAGGGCAGCCGAGCCGACGCTTCGAGCGCGATAAAATCGCAAACTCGCTGAATATCGCCAAACTCCAGGCGATGC
This sequence comes from Verrucomicrobiota bacterium, assembly GCA_049840435.1. Taxonomy (GTDB): domain Bacteria; phylum Verrucomicrobiota; class Verrucomicrobiia; order Limisphaerales; family JADLHS01; genus JADLHS01. The sequence continues at coordinate 31,264 of JASGKY010000007.1, forward strand.
AGATGGGGGAACTCAACAAGATGGCGAAGGATCTGGGGGTCGAAAACTTCGGCACGATGCGCAAGCACGAGGTGATCTTTCACATTCTGCAAAAGAATGCGGAACGGGCGGGCGTGTTGTTTTCCGAAGGCGTGCTGGAAGTATTGCCGGACGGCTATGGCTTCTTGCGCTCGCAAAGTTTCAATTACTTGTCCTGCCCGGAAGATATCTATGTGTCTCCGTCGCAGATCCGGCGTTTTGATCTCCAGACCGGCAACCTGATTGCCGGGCAGATCCGGCCGCCGAAGGAGAAGGAAAAATTTTTCGCGTTGCTCAAGGTTGAAGCCGTGGACGGTGAAGAACCGGACAAGGCCAAGGACAAAACGCATTTCGAGAACCTGACTCCGTTGTTCCCGAACAAGCGGTTCATTCTGGAAACTGGCAAGGAAGAGTTGTCCACCCGGGTGCTCGATCTCGTCTGTCCCATCGGTAAAGGTTCGCGCGGCATTATTGTCGCGCCGCCGCGCACCGGTAAGACCGTGTTGATGCAGAAGCTCGCCAACGCGATCCTGAAGAACAATCCGGAGACGTATCTGTTCATCCTGCTGATTGATGAGCGCCCGGAAGAAGTCACCGACATGGAACGCACCTGTATCGGGGCGGAAGTGATTTCCTCCACGTTCGACGAACCGCCAGAGCGGCACGTGCAGGTGGCCGAAATGGTCATCGAGAAGGCCAAGCGCATGATTGAACACAAGCGCGACGTCGTCATCTTGCTCGACTCGATCACGCGTCTCGCGCGCGCTTACAACACGGTGCAGCCGCACTCTGGTAAGATTTTGTCCGGCGGTGTGGATGCCAATGCGTTGCACAAGCCGAAGCGTTTCTTTGGTGCCGCGCGTAACATTGAGGAAGGGGGCTCGCTGTCCATCATCGCCACTGCGTTGGTGGACACGGGATCGCGCATGGATGAAGTCATCTTTGAAGAGTTCAAAGGCACGGGCAACATGGAAGTCCATCTCGACCGCGCGCTGGTGGATCGCCGGATTTTCCCCTCGATCAACATCGAGCGTTCCGGCACGCGCAAAGAGGAGTTGCTCTATCACCCGGACGAACTCAACAAGATCGTCCTGCTCCGGCGGGCGCTCACGGGGTGCCGCCGGTGGAAGCCATGGAATTGTTGCTGAACAAATTGAAGAAGACCGGTAGCAACATCGAATTCCTCATTGGCATGGGCGTGAGTTAATTCCTGCGGTCGGGCTAAGGTGCAAAGGACTGGGTAATCGGTCGGGCAATCCCCGGCCTTTCATGGCATGAAACTGCGGTGGAAGATTGCCATCGGGATGATGGTGCTCGGAGTGGGCTTTGTAGCGTTCGTCTCGCTGACCGATGTGACAGGGAAGCGGGCGGTTGCCGAAGCCCGCCAATCGCTACGACAGCATGGTTTCAAGACTGATCTCGCGGATTTCAACTTTACTTCTTCTCCAGAACTTCGGCGGCGCGAGGCCATTTTGACGAATGCCGATTTTGGCTGGAACAAGTGGGGTAACGATGCGCGGCGGCGCTCGTGGTTGAATCAAGAGGGGCTGAGCCTGATGAAGAGCCTCGCAACAGATGCTGCACTCGTTGTCTGGCGGCAAGAGCGGTTGCCAAGTATGGAAGGGGAGAATCTTTGGCCCCACTACCAAGAGTTGTTCCGAGAAGATCAACCAGTTCTGGATGCTGCCTCGAAAGCGATCTTGTCGGTACCGATCCGCTACGAATTGGATGCCAGTCAGGGCCTGGGTATGCTGTTGCGGCATCTGGCACTCGCTGAAAAATCTGGCAGTGACTCTTGGGCAACGTGGCGTGGTGGATTTACATTACGGCGACACTGCCGCTGCCTGGACTAATCTGCTTGCTGCAACTCGACTGGTTACGGCCTGGGAAGTGGAGCCGGTGGAGGTGTCCCATCTGGTGCGCGTTGCCTGCACGGTTCATGCGTACAATTTCACCTGGCAGATGTTGCAGACCAACGTGTGGAGCGAGCCCCAGTTAAGCCAGCTGCAGCACGAATGGGAGGGGCTTAATTACTTCAAGAATTTGTCGGAGATTACCGCTTTTAGTCGTGCCTCAGCGGTGGCGGCCTGTCAGTTGGAACGAAGCGAGGCGTTGGAGATTGGAGCGCAAATAAAGGAGATGGTTCGTGCTCCGCGTTATGCTTGGCCTATGCTGAACGACCTTTATCGGCGGATTCGCTATCGGCAGGGGGGGAGTTACGAAGACGAAGTCGCTTTGCTGCAATTTTACCGGGGCCGCGAGTTGGAGTGCAGACCAATATTGCATGTTCTACTTGGATGCAAATGCAGCCGCTTTCCGGGGTGACCAATCGAGTCTTCTTTTTCTCGAAACATCCCTCCCGATTACAAGTCCTGTTGAATTCGAGGGAGCTATCAGCAGCATGGGGGCGATCCTGCCCCAGCTTTCTACTTCGCGTGGCTGAAGCCGAAATGCGGCGGCGTCTCCTCATTACAGCTTTGGCGTTGGAGCGGTATCAACGCAAACACAGGCAGTACCCAAACACCTTGGCAGAGTTACAACCGGAGTTCATTTCAGTCGTGCCATTCGACTTCTCTGATGGGCAACCGTTGCGGTATCGGCGGGGGGCGGATGGAAGTTTTGTCCTGTATTCGATTGGTGCTGATGGTGTGGATGATGGTGGCCAGATGCCGCGATTCCGCCGGGACTATTCAATTCCGGATGAAACCATGATTCCTGGTTGGGTAAAAGCGACAGTAGACATCGTTTGGCCGCGGGCGGCCGCGACTGCGGAGGCGGAGGAGTTTTTCCGCCTGCAAAGGCTCGAGCAGAAGGCCCAGGCAGACCAATCCGAAGAAGCCGCGGCAGAATGGCGCTGGGCGCAAACTGCTTGGCGGCAGGCCCGGGCAGACACATTGATGACGGCCACAAATGTCCAACAGACAGCCAATCCAGTCATCAATGGCCGGGCTTTGAATGAGTTGTTGCAAAGGAAAACAGCTGTCGGGACGAATTGGCTTTCCATGTCAGAATTGCTGACGTTGAAGCAAATTGTGACTGGGGCGGAGCCGGAAACGGCGACTTTTGAGCTGCCGATTGTTTACGAAGCGCTGACGAATCTGGGTAGCCTGCAATTATACATTGATCCGGTCATGCCAGATGATTCAGACGCTGGCCTGGCGGGTTGCGCGGCCGCATGGTTGGAGTGTCGGCGGGCCACCAATGGCAATTGCTTGTTGGTTTGGGATACTATTTATGAAGCTCCCGGAGTTCACGCATTGCAGGCAGGGCTTTGGCTGGAGGAAGACCCAACCATTGACATTGTTGGGCCGCTGACCCGTTTCACGAGCAGTAACATTTGTCAGTTCAGCGCGGAGTCCGCTGTGTTTAACCCTGAGATCGGGGCGACGTTGCGGGCTCGACTATCCGAGACAAAGGTTGATTATTCGGTGGAGATTCAATCTCCCGATGGACAACGACTCAAGACCTTGACCGGTAACACGACAAACGGGGTGATCAAGGTATTCTGGAATTTGCAGAACGAGCAGGGAATGCGTTTGACCAACGAGTCGTTCGGCTCTGTTTTTCATGTCACGTTGCCCGACTCCGGTCGCAAGCAAACGATGCGGGGGCCGTGAAATACGGTCAAAATCCTAGGTTCGATTCCATCAGTCAACCGGTTGAGCGACTTCTGCAGCCGTGGCGGGCTGTTTTCTCAGCTTCAATTGATTTCGAGCTACGAAGAGCGTCGTGGGAATGATGATGAGAATAATGCCGATTGAGGTCATCAAGTCGAAGGCGCGATTCCAGAACAAAATGTCGATGATGGCGCCGAAAGCGACCTGCGCCAGGCCGACATTGGAGTTGATGGCGGGGTTGCCAACGATATAGGCCCGCGTCATTGCCAATTGGGCAATTGTGCCGCTGAGTCCGACGCCGAGCAGCAAGAGGATCACGTGCAGATTAAAGGGCGGGTGTTGAATCAGATGGGGAACTTGCGGCGCGACCAGGAACATTGCTGAAATGGTGGCGAACCAGGAAAAATGTCCGACGATGGTGGTGGGGTGCAGATCTTTGGTCAGATGCAGATTGTAGATCGCGACTGCGGAACACATCGCGCCAAAGAGACCTATGAGGGCGGCGAGATTTCCCTGATTGAAATGCGGTTGTTGCACCAGAAAGACGCCGCTGATCCCGAGTGCAACGGAATACCAGATGAAGTTGGGCACGTGCTGACGGGTGACAAAGGCGATCAACAATGCCATCCAGAGCGGCGTGGTATTGAGAATGGATAAAGCGTCCGCAACCGGAAGTTTCAGTGAGGTGTATAACCAGGCGAAGATAGCCAGCGTTCCCATGATGCTGCGATACCATAGGTTTCTGGGGACGGAGAAATACAGCAATGGCGTGCCGGTAGCCTTGGCCAGGAGGTACACGAAAACAAAATTGAAACCAACCCGCGCGAAGGCGACGACGGACCAATGCAGGTCTTTCGACAGGCCGTGTCCGAGTGCGCTCATGGTGGCAAAGCAGACGGCGCTGAAAAGCATCCAGCCGATGGCGGAAAATTTCGGAGGTTTCACGGCAATGCCTCCGTTCTTCTGCGCGGCAGATGGGGGAACATTGGCTGTCTGTAGGCGATTGCCGCCTTGTTGGACTTGTGATGAAAGAATTGGGCGATGGCGGTCATTCAAAGCGGGCGCATCATTCGTGCTCTGAAGCCTTGCTCGCAATAGCATAAGGGTGTCATCCCGCGCCATCTGTGGAGCTGAATTAGGTGCGGGCGCGAAGTGGATGAGTGGGGCTGTTTCGCCAAGGCTGATTTTAGAAATATCGCTGCATCAAACGATCACACCATCCGATGCAAACCGGCGAAACATGAATATGCCAACCGCGTCGCGAGCCGTCGCCCGGACAAAAATAATTCGCACTCTTTTACTCGCGACAGATCCAGACCAAAGTCCCGCTCGGCAACAAATCGTAGAGCGGAATCAAATCCGCATCGGCGAGATGAATGCAACCATGCGAGGTGGGCGTGCCGAGGGATTGCTGGTCGCCAAAGCCGTGGATGTAAACATAACGCGAGTGGGTGTCCACATTGCCGCCGCGATTGAAGCCTTCTTCCAAGCCATCCAGCCACAGGATGCGCGTGGTGATGGATTCCAGCGGCAAGCCATCGCGGATATGGCCAATGACCTTGCGCCCCTTGAAGACCGTGCCGGGTTCGCAACCAGCCCCGATTTTCTCTGCGATGCGATGCAAACCCAGCGGGGTTTGGTTTGAGCCTGCGATTTGTCCAATGCCGAACTTGGAGGTGGAGATGATGTATTGCTTGGCGCGTCCGGCCGCGGATTCGAATGGCGGCTCGAAGAGCAGGGCGGTTTGCGTGGCGACGCTGACGGCAAAAATATATTGCGTCGGCGCAAGGTTTAGCTCGTTGCAGCGCCGCAGGCAGTCTTGAAGTATTTGTGTGGCGTTCATGCTTCCAAGTGCGGCGGCACGGCAGATTGCAGCAATGTGGTCAGCTCCGGTTGCATGAATTGATAATCGTCCGGGATGTTCAGGCATACCACGCGTTTGCCAGCGAGTTCTTCCAGGAATTTGTCCTGCAAGCGGCGGAGATGTTTCTTCTCCATCACAAACACGATGTTCGCCCAGCCAATGTGCCCGGCGGTGACTTTGATGCGTGCGCCATCTTCCGTTCCTGCCGAGCGAGTTTGGAGTCCATTCACGCCCGCAAAGATTTTCTCAGCGGTCGGACTGCGCCAACGATTGCGACTGCAAACAAATAGAAGTTTCAGCGGTCGCGCCATCCGCACTACTTCAATTTCTTTACCAACACCTTCGAGTTGCGACCGCTGAGGTCATACTTCTCGCGGCGGGCGGGCGGGAGATCGTCCGGTTTACCTTCGATGAAGCCGCCTTTGGATTGGAAATAGGTAAAAGCCTGCGTCGAGAGCGTGAGCAATTCGTTCAAACCCAGTTCCCGCGCCTTGGCTTCGACGAACTGGATCAACTTCCGCCCGATGCCTTGATTTTCGTGTGATGGGCTGACAAAGAGGCAGGCGAGTTCGCCCTTATTCTGCTCGGGATAAATATGCAGCGCCACGCACGCCACCGTGTTCTTATCAATCTCGAAGATGTAGTAATCAGCGAGTTGCTTCTCGATGACGGTGCGGGTGCGCTTCACGAGTTCGTCGGATTGCACGCCTTTCTGGGTCAACACCTGGATGGCGCGGATATCTTTCTTCTTCGCCGGACGAATCTGCTGATATTCGTTGGCGTAAATCAGCGTGCCGATGCCTTCATTGGAGAACACCTCGGCAAGCAAGCCCTCGTCCACCTTGCCGTTGATGACGTGAACGCGCTGGATGCCCGCGCGACAGGCGGCTGCGGCGTGTTGGGCCTTGGAAAGATTCGCCGCATTGAACTCGCACTTGTTCTTTTCGAGCAGTGCGCTGAGTTCGCCGACGATCATCTGCCGGATGAGTTTCCCCTGACAATACAGGCCGTCCGCCGACGTAATGAAGATGAGTTTGACGGCCTTCAACGCGTCCGCGACGGCGAGCGCGACGCCGTCCGAGTTCACGCGATACGTTTTGCCATCGCCATCGAAGCCGAGCGGCGGGATGACGGGAATGACGCCCTGCGCGAGCAATGATTGGAGCAACTCTACATCCACCCGTTCCACCTTGCCGGTGAACAGGTGGTCCACGCCCTGAATGATGCCCATCGGATGCGCGATGATGGCGTTGGTGCTGGCGGCGCGGAGATCATTGGCGGAAAGGCCCTCGAGGATTTCGTGAGTCAGACGATTGGCCGCCGTGAGCGAAAGCTTGAGGGTCGCGGTATCGGTGATGCCGACGCCGTCGAGGTTGGAGGCGCTGATGCCTTGCTCCTGGGCCAGCGCTTCAATCTGCGCTGCGGCCCCGTGTACGAGCACCACGCGGATGTTCAGCGAGCGGAGCACCGCAATATCGAGCAGGATGTTGGCGAAATTTTCGTCGGTGACGATGGCGCCATCCAGCGCGAGGATGAAGGTCTTCTCCCGGAATCTCGGAATGTATTGCAGGATGCCCCGCAGGTCGGTCGGTTTCACGTTCGCTTGTTCGTCGTTGGCGTTGTTGTTGCGCCGCGCAGATTAGTAAGCCGTTTCGGCGGCGATTCAACCATTATTTGTTGCGCCGGGCCAAAAATTTATGCGCTGGTGGCGGCCGTAAAACAAAAAACCGCGGAGCACGCTCTTCAATCTGCAACTCGGACAATAACAAGTCATGTGCTCGTCGCAGGCAATATACCAACCTGCAGACTCGGCCTTGCGGGCGATGTAATAACAATACTCCTCATCACAATCCTGATACCACTCTGGCGGCCCAATGGTCGCCTTGCAATCGCTGCAAACAAAATTCAGGACTGCGTAGGCATAAGCGTCATAATTGTGATATGACTGCATAGCGGTCTGTCGCCTAACGACGACCCATGTTCAGCGACCCAGCATCCACGAAGTGGTGTAGCGTCACTGTTGTTCGATCTGCACGCAGGACGCTACGATTGCAAACCACGGCGGCATGTCGGGTTTGCTGCAGCGCCAGGTTAGGCCACAATATCTTCATACAGAATAATCCCGACCGCCTGTGCCTCAGCGCAATCACACCTGCGTCTAGGTCTCGTGAATGGTCTATGGCAAAAGCGACAGCGGTAAAATCCTTGCCGGTAGTGATAGCGACTCAGCAGCCAACTCACCAACGCCGCAAAACCCAAACCGCCGAATACTACTGAAATCATGATCGCTGTGATGCTCATGTGCAATACCTCCCACCACCTAGTCTCTGGGGTCATAAATCTTACAATCACCCACGCCCAAGTTGCGAGCATCGCAACAAAGCCGACCACAAAGGCAACGAGCGCACCGAATATCTCCCGACGCATCGCTATCGTATCGCGCGGCAGTTTGCTCATGGCATGCATAGAGGCCTATCGTCCCAAGCTCAGTAACACGTCCCACGGACGCTGCGATTGCAAATCACGGCGACAGTCAGGGTTTGCTGCAGCGCATCGTTAGGCCTCCTCGTCATAACCGCTGTGGCCTCTCAATCGTAAACAATCTCCAGCGCTTTTTGTCCCCTCCCGATCTGGCCTGCCGCTCAAAGTAAATCTTCATGGTGGCTCCCGAGTCTGTCAGCACCTCAAACCAATGCTTCCGCGCATACTTCTCGCCACTGCCGTGATGGCAGGGGTCAGTCTCCCGCCAAGTTCTTAGCACCTGAACGACCTGAAAGGTTTTTGCCTTCCACCGAAACTGCCGCGGCAACCCCGGCTCGCCACTATCCATGCGTGTCGCCTCGATGGTGCCGACAATCGGTTGGATCGCTGCGCTTATGAACTCCTCAGTCATAGCAGGTCTTGTGGCCTAACGACCCAAGCTCAGCGACCGCCGAGCAAGACGTATGAACAATTGTGTGGTTGTTGCGTGACCCGAACCGCCAACGGCGGTTCGCGCCAGGGCAGGGTTAGCCCCCGGAACTTTCGTCTAAAACAAAAGCTTGGAGAGCGCATAAATGGGTAAAAGGAATGCGAGAATGCCCTGCACAGCATAAACCACAACATGATACCTGAACCAGCCTGGCTCGGTTGCACGCGCACAATACCCCGAGGCGGTTGAACGGAAGAGCGGCTGCTGACTAAACCGCCTGACGCGTCCATGAATCAAGGCGTACATGATCTGATAGACCGACCAGCTACCGACCGCGCAAAGAACAACAATGGAAAAAAAGTAGTATGTCATAACGTAATAGCAGTGCCTATCGACCCAAGTTTAGTCCAAGTTTGGCGAGCCAGCATTCTCGCAGAGGTGCAGTGACATTGTTGTTCCATCTGTCCACGAGACGCCACGATTGCGAACCCTAGCGTCACGCCGGGGTCGCTGCAGCGCATGGTTACGCATCATCGTGTGAATATCACGTAAAATAAATATGAGCAGCCCATCACGGTCGCGGTGTAAGCAATCACTCGTAACACTCGCTCTGTTCGGGATGACCAGCGAAACTGGAAAGCGAGGTTTTGTAGCAAAAGTATGATCGGAGCAACTAAGCCGGAATATCTATGCCCTCGATACGAGGAGGAATACTGCGTCGCTATCCAAACAGAACCAGCCAGAAGAACCAGCAGGAACGTGAGGAAGCCGTATTGGAACTGGACGCTTCTCAGTTTCGGGCGCGGGGCGGGTGTATTGGCAAGCAGCGGATTCATGATGCCTAACGCCCCAAGCTCAGCGACCCGGCCCGCGGGACGCGTGAATTGCAAACCACGACGCCATGCCGGGTTCGCTGCAGCGCATGGTTAGGCCTCATGTTTCTCTTTATACCATCCATCATAATCAAAGAAAGGATGTCCGGACACTTTGTGATCCGACTCAATCTCGGCAAGTGTCCAGCAGTGTGATGTGTAATCATCCCATGCAACGCCACGGAAATGTCGAAGCAAGAATGTCACAAATTGACGAGCCTCGGCATCACCGGGAATACGGCCGGAAATGTTTGCGAAAACAATCAAGTCTGGTAACTGGCCCAAACTCGATTTCAGTATTTCGAGGTCCTCTGGCTCTGACTCAAGCTCAAGGTCGCGATAGAACCCAATCTCAAGAGTGTGCGACTTCGAGTCGCGTGGAAACCGCCAGTCGTCACCAACCCCATGAGCGAACTCGGACAATCGAGCACGAACAGCGTCTCTCGTGACTCCAATCAGATGAACGAACACTGAGCGCATACGTGTGAGGCCTAACAGATATTGGGCGACCGATTTGACGTGTTGTAAAACGGCATAGGCTTTTATCTTTCGCGGTAGTTTGTTTGTCCAGAACAATTTCCCGGTATTAGGGGCAAAATATGAAAGCGCAAAAGGCAACCTTGGGGCGGGGCGTTCCGAAGCGACAAATCAAGCTGCTGGATGAAATGCGAGAGGCGGGGCGGGTCAGCCATTCTTTCCCGGCGCCCGGAGTCAGCTTACGTGGGGTGGGTGGCGCGATACGTTTGTTTCAAGGCGCGGGCAGGTGAAAGGGCCGGACGCGCCAATGGGTTTGAGCCCGCCGGGTTCGAGGCGGATCTTTTTGCTTGGGTTATTTGCCTAAAACCTGCTTCAACGCATTGAGGCAGCGTTCGTTTTCTTTCGGCGTGCCGATAGAGATGCGAATCCATTCACCGAGTTGGTAGCCGCCCATGGGCCGGGTAATGACGCCGAGCTTTTGCAGCTCCGCAAAAATGCGCGCGCCGTCGCCGACGCGGACGAGGAGAAAATTTGCTGCAGAAGGGACGATCTCCAGTTTCAGTTGCTTGCAGGCGCGGGTGAAGAACTTGATGCCTCGTTTGTTGATCCGTTGGGTTTTCTCGACGTGCTTGGTGTCGTCCAATGCCGCGAGGGCGCCGGCTTGGGAGATGGCGTTGATGTTGAAGGGCTGCCGGACTTTTTCCAGGGCGGTGATCAATTCGGGGTGCCCGATGCCGTAGCCGATGCGCAATCCCGCCAGCCCGTAAATTTTTGAGAAGGTCCGCATCAAAATCAGATTCGGATACGTGCCAGCGGCGATTTCGGGCACGAGGTCGAGCTTGTTCTCCAAAAACTCGATGTAGGCCTCATCAAGCGCGACGACGACGTACGGCGGGACGGCGGCGATGAAATTGCTTCAGTGCTTCAGAGGAAACAATTGTGCCGGTCGGGTTGTTTGGGTTCGCGACGAAGACGAGGCGCGTCTTCGGTGTGATGGCCGCGAGCATTGCATCAAGGTCATGGCCGTAGCCGCTAGCTGGAACGGTGACGAGCTTGGCGCCGAACAACGCAGTGACGATGGGATAAACCGCGAAACAATATTGGGAGACGACGACTTCGGCGTCCGGCGAGAGCAGGGCGTGGCCGAGGAATTCGATGATTTCGTTCGAGCCGTTGCCGAGAGCGAGATTTGCGGGCGTGACGCCGAGTTTGGCGGCGAGCTTTTGCTTCAGATAAAACGCATTGCCGTCCGGATAAAGGTGCGCGTGGGGCAGCGCTTTCTTCATCGCGGCGAGCGCGAGGCGCGACGGGCCGAGTGGATTTTCGTTCGAGGCCAGCTTGATGATGGAGTCGGCGGGGAGATTGAGTTCGCGCGCGACTTCTTCGATGGGGCGGCCCGGTTGATAGACCGGCAGATTCGCCAGCGATGGATTGAGCGGGAAGGGCAGGGACATCAGAGTGATTCGAGGATTTTTTTGACGTTCACGTGTTTGGTCACGATGTCGCGGATGAGCGAAATCTTCTCCGCGTCAGTGGGGCGGGTCTTGGCGGTAAGATCGTGAACCTTTGAAGCGACCTGATAGCTGTCGGCTTGGGCCAGCAGGACGGGGATTTTCATGTCGCGCAAAGCGCGGAGCAGACCATTGCCGGGCTTGAGCCCGCCTGTCAGAACAATGCCAGCCATCTTCTGGTTTTCCATGGCTGCCGCGGTGGCGAGGATGTCTTCGCGGTCGCCGGGGGTGATGAGCAGCACGCCGCGCTTGAAAAAGCGGACGGCGTTTTGCGCGCTCATGGCGCCGACGACGACGTCGTCGACCAACCCGTGCATGGTGGTCGGCTTGTTCAGGATTTCCGCATCGAGTTCTTCGCAGATGGAATCCACGGTCGGGCTTTCGAGCATGGGCTGATAGGGGATGACGCCGAGCAGCTCGAGGCCTTTGCGCTTGAGGCCGCGCCGGGCGAAGTCGGCGATGTAATCCACCTTGTCGGGCAAAACTTTGTTGATGATGACGCCGATGATCTCGACGCCTTCCTTCTCGAACAACGCTTGATTGAGGGCGACTTCATCGATCGGTTTGCCGATGCCGCCGCGCGAAACAATGATGGCTTTGCAGCCGAGATGCTTGGCGACTTGCGCGTTGGAAAGATCGAACACCGCCCCGACCCCGGCGTGACCGGAACCTTCGCAGAGGACAAAATCCTTTTCCCACGCGACGCGATCGAAGGCGTCTTGGATTTTTTGGACGAGGGCGTCGCTTTTACCGGCTTGGAGGAATTTGCGGGTGAAATCGGTCTCCACCGCGATGGGGCTCATGTCCACGAGCGGACAGTTCAACGAATAGACCGAGTCCATCAAGACCGTGTCCTCGTCAATCTTCTGTTCGGCGACTTCGACGAAGCGTTGCCCGACCGGTTTGATGTAGCCGATGCGGGGGAATTTCTTCTGCAACGCGGCGATGAGGCCGAGCGAAGTGGTGGTTTTGCCGTCGTGTTGGCGGGTGGCCGCGATGAAGACGCGGGGCGTGGTGGTGTTCTTCATTTTGCGTACTGCTTACTCACCGGGTAGATGCTTGCCGGAACCAGGGAACAATTCGTGATAACTGACGGCCTGCGCGCCGACGATGGCGGCAACGCCGAGGATGTCGTGTGCATTCGAGCCGCGCGAAACATCGGCCGCCGGGCGATCCAAGCCGAGGAGAATGTTGCCGTAGGCGTTGGCGTGGCCGACGAGGCGGACGAGTTTGCTGGCGATGTTGCCGGAGTTCAGGTCGGGGAAGATCAGCACGTTGGCCTTGCCGGCGACTTTGCTGTCCGCGCATTTGCGATCCGCGATGTCCGGGGACAACGCGGCGTCCACCTGCATTTCGCCGTCGAAGTCGGCTTGGAAATGGACCGCCTCAGCCTTTTGGCGGGCCAGCGCGGTAGCGGCTTGCATCTTGCCGATGGAGGGATGCGTGGCGCTGCCTTTGGTGGAATAGGAAAGCAGGGCGACACGCGGGCGGACATTGAGCAGGTGATGCGCAAGCTGGGCCGTGGTCAAAGCAATCTCCGCGAGTTGTTCGACCGTGGGGTCGGGCACCACGCCGCAATCCGCCATGAACATCACGCCTTTTTCACCGAGGCGCGTGTCTTCAATTTCCATTACCATGCAACTGGAGGCGGTGCTGGTTTGCGGTGCGACTTTGATGATTTGAAATAACGGCCGGAGCACACTGCCGGTAATATGATTGACGCCGGAGATGATCCCGTCCGCCTGATGCATGGCCACCATCATCGCGCCGAAATAATTTGGTTGGCACATGGCTTCGCGCGCTTCGGCTTCCTTGAGGCCCTTTTCGCGGCGCAACGAGTAAAAGCGGCGGGCAAAGTTATCCAGTTCTTCGCTGTCGGCGGGGTTGATGACGCGGAGACCTTCGAGCGAAATGTTCAGGTCCGCGGCGATCTCTTTAACCTTGGCGCGATCGCCCAACAGGATGGGCGCGCCGAGCCGCAACGCTTGGAATTGGCGGGCCGCCTGCAGGACGCGTGGCTCTGTGCCCTCGGGAAACACCACCCGCTTCGGATGGCGTTGGAGCTTTTCGATGATCGTTCCGATGAAACGCATGGCGACAGATTACCGGCGCGGGCGCGAAGTGCAATAACGATGGCTCGGGGCAACCGGAGTTAGGCGGGGAATTTAGCTTGCCTGTCGGGCACTGGATTTGAGGAGCTGGTGGCAGCCGGAACACCGGGCGATTTTCAGAAGGCTGGGTAACAGTGGGCATCTGCGCTGCTGTTGCGGATTTTTTCCTGTCATCAATCCACGTGATACGGCAACACTGAGGCGGAGGCTTTTCAACTCAGCCAAATTCCTATTCAATGCAACTTGTTGCCGGGCGCTTAATGATTATGACCAGCATGAGAATCAAGATTCGGAATCTCTCAGTTTTTGTCAGAGTGGTGCTGATTTCCCTCATCACTGTTGCCGCTGCAGAAGCGACGGAGCCGGCGGTGGGCCGGGAGCGGCTGTTGCTTGATTTTGGTTGGAAGTTTCATCTCGGCAACGAGTGGGGCATTGCCAACAGCCTCGCCAAGGCGGGCACGGGCAGCGGTCCGGCGAGCACATCGTTCAGCGACCGTTCGTGGCGCACGGTGAATCTGCCGCACGATTGGGCGATCGAATTGCCATTCGATCCGAATGCCGACGGCTCCCATGGGTTTAAAGCGCTGGGCACTGGCTTTGAAAGCAACAGCGTAGCGTGGTATCGCCGCACGTTTGATCTGCCCAAGGCGGATGCGGGGAAGCGTATCTGGCTTGAATTCGATGGGGTGTATCGTGATGCCGTCGTATTTGTGAACGGCTGGTATTTGGGGCGGCACGAGAGTGGTTACAGTCATTTTCGTTTTGATATCACGGACGTGGCGAATCTCGGCGGGGCAAACGTCGTCGCGGTCAAGGTGGACGCGACACAGGCCGAGGGCTGGTTCTACGAAGGGGCGGGCCTCTATCGCCACACGTGGCTAGTGAAGACGGCGCCGCTCGCGATTGCACCTGATGGCGTTTTTGTTTTCAGCCAGTTTAAAAACAATGTGCCCGGCAAATCGGTCGAGCTTCATGTCGCCACGGAATTGCGTAATGAACAACCCAACGCCGACACTGCCACGGTACGCTATGAGGTCATTGCGCCCAGCGGCAAGGTAGTGGTCAAAGGCAAGCAAGAGACGAAGATCGCGTCGCGGGCCACAGTTGAAGCTAGGTCTGGCCTGAAATTTTCCAAGCCGCAGTTGTGGTCGCCCGAAACGCCTGCACTTTACAAGCTGGTGACAACGGTGGAATCCGCCGCCGGTCGGGTGGTGGATCGCAGGGAGACGGAATTCGGTGTTCGCACCGTGGCGTTCGATAAGGACAAAGGGTTTCTGCTAAACGGCCAGCCGTATGTCGTGAAGGGCACGTGCAACCATCAGGATCATGCGGGTGTCGGCGCCGCGCTGCCGGATCGGTTGCAATACTTCCGCATCGCCCGGCTCAAGGAAATGGGCAGCAATGCCTATCGCTGCTCGCACAATCCGCCTACGCCAGAGTTGCTCGAAGCGTGCGATCGGCTTGGCATGCTGGTCATGGACGAAAACCGGTTGCTTGGCAGCGACGCGCAGAATCTGGATCGGCTGGAACGTCTCGTCCGCCGCGACCGTAATCATCCGAGCGTGTTCAGTTGGTCCATTGCCAACGAGGAATTCGCCGTGCAGGCCCAGCCAGTCGGTGGTCGGGTTGGGGCGACAATGGTCGCAGTGGTGAAACAATTGGACCCGACGCGTCCGATTACGATGGCCGCTAATCTCGGTAACACGTTCGTGGGCATCAATTCCGTCGTGGATGTCCGCGGCTGGAATTATCATCTCGGCACGAATCGCATGGACGCCTACCATCGCGACCATCCCGAGCAGCCGAACATTGGCACGGAGCAGGGCAGCACGGTGAGCACGCGCGGCATTTATACCAATGATCCGGGGCGCGGTTATGTGAGCGCCTATGACGAGAATTATCCCGCGTGGGCCCAGACGGCGGAGAATTGGTGGTCATATTTTGCCGCGCGCCCGTGGCTGTCGGGTGGGTTTGTCTGGACGGGGTTTGATTATCGCGGAGAGCCGACACCGTATTCGTGGCCGTGCATCAATTCGCACTTCGGCATTCTCGACACCTGCGGTTTTCCGAAAGACAACTTCTGGTATTACCAATCGTGGTGGAGCGAACAGACGGTGTTGCACTTGTTGCCGCATTGGAACTGGACCGGGCGGGACGGGCAGAACATTGACGTGCGCGCGTTGAGCAATTGCGAGGAGGTAGAACTCATTCTTAACGGCCAGAGCCTCGGGCGCAAACCAGTGCCGCGTCTTTCGCACGCCCGCTGGGATGTTCCCTATGCCCCGGGAACGATGCGGGCCATTGGCTATCGTGATGGTAAAGCCGTCGCCGATACGAAGGTGGAAACAACTGGTGTGCCTGCCAGCATCCGGCTCACACCCGATCGCGTGGCGATTAATGCTGACGGCGAGGACATCGCCATCATTACCGTGGCGGTGACCGATGCGCAGGGGCGTGTCGTGCCGACGGCGGCGAATCTCGTGCAGTTCGAGCTGTCGGGGCCGGGCAAAATTATTGGCGTCGGCAATGGCGATCCAAGCTGCCACGAGCCGGATGTGTTTCTGGCGGCCGCCGTGCTGCGGACGAAGGCGATCAACGGTTGGAAGTGGAAGTTGGTTGCGGAGGTCTCGCAAGCGGATTTGCCCGAAGTGGCAGAGCAGTGCGAGGACGCGAACTGGGCGAAGCACGATGTTAACACTGCGTCTGGCCCGTTGGGAGAACGCGACAAAGCGGTGTTCCGCGCCAAGGTAACTGTTACGGCCGCCGATCTTGCGGCGGGAGCGGTGGAGTTGAGTCTCGGCATGGTGGACGAGGATGGCTGGGTATTCGTGAATGGCCGGCGCGTGGGTGAGTCGCGAGACTGGCAGGTGTCTCCTGTGTTCGACGTGAAGCCGTTTCTGCACGAGGGCGAGAACACCATTGCAGTTGCGATCGCCAACTATTCTGGCGTGGGCGGCCTTAACAAAGGCGCGAGCTTGCAGGTGCAGGAGCCGCCGGTGCCGCCGCGATGGCAACGGAGCGTGTTCAACGGCCTGGCGCAAATCATTGTGCAAGGCACGCGCGAGGCTGGGCAGTTGACGTTGCGGGCGCACGGCACAGGCTTGGCAGAAACTGCGCTGAAGATTCCAACGCAACCGGTGGCGGGTCGCCCAGCCGTGCCGGTCAAGTGAAGTAACGTCGGCGCGCAGGTTGGCGTTTCAGCGCAGCTTGCGAAACGCCATGGGCGACAACCCGAGCACACTGCGGAACACGCGGGAGAAGTGGAATGGGTCAACGAAACCCACTGCTTCGGCGACTTGTTTCACCAGCGTGCCTGGTTGTTGTAATCGCTCCGCCGCGTGCCGCATTTTCAGGCGCAGCAAATATTGGTAGGGGCTTTGGTGATCGTAGCGGCGGAACAAGCGGCAGAGATACGCGCTGTTGGCGTGGCATTCGGCGGCGATCTGCGCCAGCGTTCGCAAGCGCAGGAAGTGCGCGTCAATGTGGCGGCGACATTCCTGATAAGTGGTGAACGCCAGAGTTTCTACGCCTGTGAGAGGCGCCCGGCTTGCCGTGATTTTCAACGCCAGGCATTCCAATAATTTCCAGCACAACTCCGTGCCTGCTTGTCCACCCCGTTGTCCGCTTTGGATCAATTCATCGAACAGAGCGGTCACGGTGTCTGGTGGGAAAATCTGCGTGATGTGGCCGGGTGGCAGCTTGCACTCCTGCAAAAGTTCCAGCGCGCTCGGGCCGGTGAAGTCCACAAAGTATTTCACCAACGGGTTGGAAGGGTGGCTAGTGATGTCATGCGCCACGCCTGGGCCGTAAGAAAATAATCGCCCGGGAAGCAAATCATGCGCTTGGCCTTTGAGGCGCACGCTGCCGTGCCCGCGCGCCACGTATTCGATAGAGTAGAATGGGAACGTGCGGCGATGAATGGCGTAATTCGACGTGCATTGTTCCCGACCGCCGCAGACTACAGCCAGGCGGCGTTGCTTGGGCGGACGGAGATCGAGATAGAACCGGCGTGCTTGAATCACGTCGGGAGAGAAGAACTCCGGCACGCTCGGGGTGGCTTTCCTCAATGCGGAGCATTTCATTTTGATGGCAATAATGTCCAGCTCAAGACCACTGTGATGTTTGAATGTCGCGAGTATGCTGAAAGGACCGGCGAAAGCGAAAGCTGATTTTAGACAGGAGACTCCGGGGCGGGCGCGCAGCCTACGGAGCAAGGAGCGATTGAAATGGGCGTTCAGGTGGCGCTGCCTGTTGCTGTCGTGGGGTAGTGGGCGACGGATGGGATTGGGGCTTCAATGTAGAGTCCGGTAAAACTCAGAATAACCTGCGTGAAACCTTTGTGTCCGATGGCGGTGCGTAGCTCCGCCCGCAACTCCGGTCGTTGCAGGACATCCAGAAACGGTGTGCAGGCCAAGCCTAAGGTGCGAGCCTGGAGAAGCAACCGGGCTAGCATCTGACCGGCGGCGAGCCAGCCGTGCTTGTCGTCGGTTTTGGTTTTCAGCACGGCAAATGTTCCGGTCGCTGCGTCGAGATCGTTTGGTGTGGAAATGGCCTGGTTGGGCGATGGAGCGGCTCGCATCTTGCCAGCAGGAGTGGGCCGCCGCCAACGGGAAAAACGTTCGTGCAGCGTTGTGCCAGTGAACCCGACGGATTCCCACATGCCGTCGGGCGACTGGACGAGTGTTTCGTTTTGCCGTTGGATCGCCTTTACCTGCTTATGGCTTGAAGTTTTGAGTAGTTCCATCAAGCGTTGCCGGCTGGTATCGCTGCGTGCAAATTCCAGCCAGCCGCGCTCTCCGGGCATTGCCTGGTTAAGCGCGGTAAGCGTCATTGCATTGCTTGGCGTTTCCAGTCGGGGCGAATCTATTTCCCCCACCTCCAAAGCGGCAGATAGTTGTTGCTCGTATTCATCCCGCGCTCCGCTGCCGCCGGGGTGAACGCGTGCCGCCAGATTCGGCCGATCTAAATCCGGGAACAACTCCACCCGTCCGAAACAATGGCACCGCTTCAAGGCGAGTTTCAGATGTTGCAGTGCCGTGCCGCTGTGGATCATCGCCGTGCGTTCATCGGGAGCAGAATCCCACGCGGTCAATGGGGCGGCGGACACTTCAACGAATTGATCGGAAAGCTGAAATTGCCAAGGCTGATGCTGGGAAGAGGCGGCGGCGGCGAGCGTGGCCAGTTTGACGGCCAAGCCAAGTTTGTCGCGAGGCGAACCGTTCTTCGGAGAATCGGCAGCAGTCCAATGTGTGGTGGCAGCCATGCGTTCGAGCTGATGCCAGCATTGACGTTGCCACGTGGCGAAACCCTTGGAACTGAGCGCGGGATGGTCCATTTCCGTGTTGCGAATTGAACAAGTTGCACAAAACGATTCGCTGCGGTGGACGATGCAGTAATCCTCCTCAGAGTTCTCGCATCAACGAGCCGTGGTTCCGGCGGGTGCATCTTCCGCTTTCCGGTCAACTGTGGTGAGTTTTGACGACATGCTGTCAGGCGTTTGAACCGGCTAGAGTTATTCATCGCTAACTCCCAGACATATTCCATTTTGCGCCGGCAATCACTTCTGTTGCCGCGGTTGATCTTTCGGCTCGCATGAAACTCCATACGCTGGATTTGCTCATCATCCTTGGCTATTTCCTCGTCGTCATCGTGGTCGGCCTGTGGGTGTCTCGCCGTGGGGCGAAGGACTTGGACTCCTATTTCCTCGGTGGTAAATCCATGAAGTGGTACACGCTGGGCGTTTCTGACGCCTCGGGCATGTTCGACATCAGCGGGACGATGTGGCTGGTCTCGGTGCTGTTTCTCTACGGCTTGAAGAGCATCTGGCTGCCGTGGGTCTGGCCGACGTTTAATCAGATCTTCCTGATGATGTTTCTCAGCGCCTGGCTGCGGCGCTCGAATGTTCTCACTGGCGCGCAATGGATGCAGACCCGCTTTGGCACGGATCGGGGAGCGACGCTGGCGCAACTCAGTGTGGTGTTTTTTGCGTTGATCAACGTTATTGGGTTGCTGGCCTACGCGTTCAAGGGGATCGGTAAGTTTGCGGCGGGTTTATTGCCGTGGCATTTCAGCAAAAACACGACTGGTGTCTTCACCGATGACAACATCTACGCCATGATCCTTATGGGTTTGACGGCGCTCTACGCCATCAAAGGCGGCATGGTCAGCGTCGTCATTACGGAGGTGCTGCAGTTCACCATTCTTACACTTACGGCGCTCACCATCGGCGTCATTGCCATTCTTAAGGTCAGTCCGGAGATGATTGCCGACAAGATTCCGGCGGGCTGGTTGAACCCGTTTTTTGGCAAAACACTGGAGTTGAATTGGGATGGCATCCTCAGCACTGCCAATGCTGCGATCAAGGCAGATGGTAATGAGTTTTTCTCGCTCGTCTTCGGCCTGATGTTTTTCAAAGGCGTGCTCGCCAGCCTTGCCGGTCCCGCGCCGAACTATGACATGCAGCGTATCCTTGCCACGCGCAATCCGCGCGAGGCTTGCCTGATGAACGGCATGGTGACGCTGGTGCTCATGTTCCCGCGATACCTGATGATTGCGGGGATTACGGTGCTGGCGCTGGCGTTCTGTTTGCCGGAGTTGCAAACGCAGGCGAAACCAGACTTTGAGAAAATCCTGCCGAATGTGCTGCAATACATTCCCACCGGTGTCGTGGGCTTCCTACTCGCCGGACTGGCCGCCGCGTTCATGTCCAACTTTGCTGCCACGCTCAACGCTGCGCCGGCGTACGTGGTGAACGACATCTACAAACGCTTTATCAACGCCAACGCCGGCGGCCGGAAGGAAGTCGCCATGAGTCGCACTGTTTCGTTGGTGTTTCTTGTCATTGGAATCGGGTTCGGGATTTTTTCGAAGAGCATCACCGAGGTCATGATGTGGTTGGTCGGCGGATTGTATGGTGGCTACGTGCTGGCCAACGTGCTCAAGTGGTATTGGTGGCGGTTCAATGGTTACGGCTATTTCTGGGGCATGATGACCGGCCTGCTCAGTGCGATGTTTGTGCCGGAATCGCCGTTCTTTCCCGGTTTTGCCAAAATGATCCTGGGGCATAGCGTTACCAACACACTCTATCTGTTTCCGATCGTGCTGGGGATTTCGATTGTTGGCTGCCTTGCGGGTACGTTGCTGACCAAGCCAGAGGACGACGAAGTCCTGAAGAAATTTTACCGGACGGTGAACCCGTGGGGCGCGTGGGGGCCGATTCGCGCGAAGGTCATGGCGGAAGATCTTAACTTCAAACCAAATCACAGTGCGGGGCGCGATTTGAGCAATGTCGCCGTTGGCATCGTCTGGCAACTATGTCTGGTCACCCTGCCAATCTACCTTGTGCTGCACAAATGGGGTTGGGCTGGGGGCATCGCCGTGTTGTTGGCCATTGCGTCCGTCTTCATGAAGTTCAACTGGTATGACAAGCTGGAGAAAGCGCCAGCGTAGTTCCCAGAATTTATGCGCCGAATCCGTCAATTCGTGTTCCGCTTTGCCGCGGTGGTCTTATGCGCATTAGCTCTGCGCGTCCAAGCTTTTGAGCACTTCATCACCGCGCGCGACGGACGGCTTTACGAGGGGGCGCAGCCCTTCCGCTTTATCTCCTTCAACATTCCGAACCTGGCTTATATCGAGGACGACCTGCGTTTTAGTCAGGTGAACAGTTTTCGGTGGCCGACGACGTTTGAAATCAATGACGCCCTTGGCACGATCCACCAGATGGGGGGGCGGGTCGCACGCACGTATGTTCTCTCTGTTGCCAAGACGAATGATCCGGCCGGGATGCCGCGCCATATTCTTGGACCAGGCAAGCTAAACGAAGCGGCGATGGTGGTGTTTGACGAAGTGCTGGCCAACGCGAATCGGCACGGAGTGCGGCTGATTATTCCGTTTGTGGATCAATGGGATTGGTGGGGGGGCATCGGGGAAATCGCGGCGTGGCGAGGCAGGAACGCGGAAGAGTTCTTTAGCGATGCGCAGGTGCGGGAGGATTACAAGGCCATCATCGCACAGGTATTGAATCGCGTGAACACCAAGACCGGTGTGCCCTACAAGGAGGACAAAGCTGTGTTGGCTTGGGAATTGGGAAACGAACTAAAAGCCCCCGCCGCTTGGGTGCGCGAGATGGCGCCGTATGTGAAGTCGATCGCACCGCGGCAATTGGTGGCAGAAAGCTATTTCACCGCGGCGGACAATCCAGGCGTGGATATCGTGCAGGATCATCTTTATCAAGGCGACCCAGCGAAGATGCTTCCAGTCATCCAGGAGAGTGCCCGCCGGGCCAAAGGCAAAAAGGTTTATCTGGTCGGCGAGTTTGGGTTCATCTCTACCGAAGCAATGCGTGCCATCATGGATACCATCATCGCTGATGCTGATATTTGTGGCGGCTTGATGTGGTCGCTGCGATTTCACAATAACGATGGCGGCTACTATTGGCATCATGAGCCGTATGGTGGCGATTTCTTCAAAGCATATCACTGGCCCGGCGGTCCGGCGGGCGCGGCGTACTGACGAAGAGCGGTTCATGAAACTGGTGCGTACCAAAAGCCTTTGAAATTCAAAATAGCCCTGCGCTCCCGCTGGAAGTTCCGACCGTTCCGGAATTGATCCGTGTGACCGATAGCGGCGTTGTGAACTGGCGTGGAGTCACCGGTGCGGCGAGTTATGATTTGCAACGGACGGATCAAGCCGCTGGCCCATGGCGGACTGTGATCTGGCGGGCCACCGCGGACGGCACGCAGTATCAGCCGCTCGCGGTGGACGAGTTCACGCAAGTTGGCCGGACTTATTTCTATCGACTCATCGCCCATAACGAAGCGGGAGCATCACAACCATCACAGGTCCTTGGTCCGGTAACGATACGGTGCCGCACGGTGGTGGACGAATTTAAGAACACATTCCAGATCTATCGCAAGGATGGCAAGATGGAGTTAAGGAGTAATGACGCTCGCAACTACAAAGAAGATTGTCATCGTCTGTGGGGAGCGCCAGGGGCATGGATCGCGTATCAAGTGACCGGAAAGATCCGAACGGTGCGCGTGTATGCGTTTGACGAGAAGGGGGCGGCGGGGTTGAACTTCTACGCAGGGGTTGGCGGCACGAATGGACTCAAGCTTCCATCCCAATCGGAAACGTTCTTTGCCGGCAAGGAACTTTACAATTACCGCGCCCCCCGGTTTTACACCGTGGCGCGAGTCCCGGACGAGGCCTCTGGTTTGAGTATTGCGTTCGAACAGGAAACTCAACTGAAGCCGGGTGGAGATTGAATTTGAATGATCACGCCTGTCACCACGGAACTTGCCCCCAAGCTCCAGCAACACTTGTTTGGCCACATCATGCCGTTCTGGTGTGGGCCGGCGGTGGATCCGGTCAATGGTGGTTGGATGGGTTGGCTCTCGAACGATCTCCAGCCCGACCGCACCCAGCCTAAGGGGCTCATTGTCCATGCCCGCATCCTGTGGGCCTTCTCAGCGGTGTATCAGGCGCGACCCGAACCGCCCTTTCGGCAGATGGCCAATCGCGCCTTTGATTACCTCAGCAATCGTTTTTGGGACGCTCAGCAGGGCGGAGCGTTCTGGCGGTTGGATGACACTGGTAAGGTTCTAGATGATTCGAAGAAGATTTATGGGCAGGCATTCTGCATATACGCGTTGACGGAGTTTCATCGGGCATTTAAGTCCGAAGGGGCGTTGCACCGTGCTCTTACTTTGTTTGAGTTGATTGAGCAGCATGCGCACGACCGCGAGTCTGGCGGTTACATCGAGGTCTGCCGCCGGGACTGGGCGGAAGCCGGACCGGAGGCGCGTCTTAGCGACAAGGACATGAACGAGCGGAAGTCCATGAATAATCACCTCCATGTTCTCGAAGCCTACACCAATCTGTATCGCGAGACGCAGCATCCCGTCGTCGAGCAGCGGCTGCACGAACTGGTTCAGCTATTCTTGGAGCGGATTCTCGACGCCCGTACGGGACATCTGCACCATTTCTTCAATGACGAATGGCAGGTGCGTTCGGATACTTACACGTTTGGCCACGATATTGAAGCGAGCTGGCTGCTCTGCGAGGCGGCGGAAGTGCTTGACAATCCTGCCCTCTTGGCGCACGTGCGGGAAGTCGCCTTGCGGATGGTGGACGTAGTTCTAGCGGAAGGAATGTTGACTGACGGCGGGCTTTGTTATGAAGGTAAGGCGGGGCAGATTATTGATGGTGGACGCGAATGCTGGCCGCAGGCGGAGGCGATCGTTGGATATCTCAATGCGTTTCAGCTAAGCGGGCAACCCAAATATGTCGTCGCTGCCGAACGCGTCTGGGATTATGTTGAGAGGCATCTGATTGACCGGGAACACGGCGAATGGTTCTGGCGCATCAACGAAGACGGAAGGCTGGATACGAAATTGCCAAAAGTTAGTGAATGGAAAGGCCCGTATCACGTCTCAAGAGCGTGCCTGGAAACGATGCGGCGGTTGCGGTGACGCGCCGCGCGTGATTCGGGCCGCCAGTTGCACCGATTCACTTGAGTTTGGTTCACAAAATTTTTGCCGCCACTCTGACCGTCGGCGTTCTGACGGGCGCTACTGCTTCGGCTGTGGAGTCGCGCGGCGTCGTTGCGTACCAGAAAGACATTCGGCCGTTGCTGGAAAATTACTGTTTCGATTGTCATGCGGATGGGGCGAATAAGGGCAACGTCGCCTTCGACACATTCCAATCTGACTCCGCCGCCTTGGCCGACCACGACTTGTGGTGGCAGGTGCTGAAGAATCTTCGCGCCGGATTGATGCCGCCGCAAAAAAAATCCCAACCCACGCCCGCGGAGCGGGAGCGCATCGAACTGTGGATCAAACGATCGGTTTTCGCCGCCGACCCGCAGAACCCTGACCCCGGCCGGGTGACGATCCGCCGGTTGAACCGCGTTGAGTACCAAAACACCATTCGTGATCTCATGGGGGTGGAGTTTGATGCCACTACGGCATTTCCAGCGGATGACACCGGGCACGGATTCGATAACATTGGAGATGTCCTCACGCTGTCGCCAATGCTTCTGGAAAAATATGTTTTAGCCGCCAATAAGATCGTGGCTATGGCTGTGCCCAACGTTCCCCGCGTGGTTCGAGAGCGAATCGTTTCGGGCCGCCAGTTCCGGACTGGCTCGGAAACCGAAGAGGAACTAAATGAGCGGCCTCGCCGTCGGAATAGCGCTTTGCAGCTCTCTTACTACAAGCCGACGACGGTCTCGAACACATTCAAAGCCGACACGGCTGGCAAGTATCAGTTGACGGTCGCGCTGATGATCAACGAGCGCTACGTGGATAATGTGGTGGACTTGAACAAGTGTCGGTTGATTTTCCGGGTGGATGGCCAGGAACTGTTGCGAGGTGAATACGCTTGGGAAGGGGGGCGGGCGTTACAGTATACTTATGACGTGGATTGGGCGGCTGGAGCGCATGAACTTTCTTTCGAGCTGGTGCCGTTGACGCCAGACGAGCCACAAACGCGTTCGCTGGCCATGCAAATCACGTCGGTAAAGGTCAGTGGGCCGCTGGCCAAGGAGCATTGGATGCAGCCGAAGGACTACGCGAAATTCTTTCCCCAGCCACCTCCTAAGGATGCCAAGGGACGCCAAGCTTATACGCGGGAGTTGTTGCGTGATTTTGCGGGGAAAGCGTTCCGCCGGCCGGTGGATGAGAAAACCTTGGATCGGCTCACCGGTTTAGCGGAGAGCGTTTATGGTCAACCGGGGAAGACATTCGAAGCTGGTGTGTCGCAGGCAATGGTGGCGGTACTGGCGTCACCGCGGTTTTTGTTCCGGGAAGAGCGCGCTGCGTCGGACCGGACGAATCGGCGTTATCCGTTTGTGGACGAATATTCCCTGGCGTCGCGTTTGTCCTATTTCCTGTGGTCGTCGCAGCCGGATGAAGAACTGCTGCAACTGGCCGGTAAAGGGGAATTGCGGGCGAATCTTTCGGCTCAGGTCGGGCGCATGTTGCAGGATGAAAAATCCGCGGCATTTGTCCGCAACTTCGTTGGCCAGTGGCTGCGGGCCCGGGATATTGAAAGCGTTCCGATCGAAGCGCGCTTCGTCTTGGCGCGAGAAGAGAAGTTTGACGCAACGGCTACGCAGAACCGCAAACGTTTGAATGAACTGCGTGACAAACGGGAAACCGAACTCACTCCAGCAGAATTGGAGGAGAAGGAGCGGCTTCAAGCGAGTTTTCGGCGCGCCTTTCGCCAGCCCCCCCGGGCGGACCTCAATGCCGAATTGCGTTTGGCCATGAGGCTGGAAACAGAACAATCGTTTGAGCATGTCCTGCGCGAAGACCGCAGTCTGCTGGAGTTGTTGGATGCGGATTATACCTTCTTGAATGAGCGACTGGCGGCGCACTATGGCATTCCTAATGTCAGCGGCGCCGAGATGCGGTTAGTAAAATTGCCACCGGACAGTCCGCGTGGGGGCATCTTGACGCAAGGCACGATGCTTGGGGTGACCTCAAACCCGACCCGGACCTCGCCGGTCAAACGTGGGGTGTTCGTTCTCGACAATATCCTCGGCACGCCGCCGCCGCCGCCGCCGGTGAATGTACCGCCGCTGGAGGATGCGGCCAAAGGCGTCACCAATCGTGCGCCCTCGTTGCGTGAAACGCTCGCGGCACACCGAGAAAATGTGTTGTGTGCTTCATGTCATAACCGAATGGATCCGATCGGGCTGGCATTTGAGAATTTTAATGCGATGGGTATGTGGCGGGACGCGGAATACGATGAGCCGATTGATGCCACCGGCAAGCTGATTACTGGCGAGACGTTCCGCGATGTGCGGGAATTGAAGCGGGTGCTGGTCAAAAATCACTCCCAAGATTTCTACCGCACAGTGACGGAGAAGCTGCTAATTTATGCCTTGGGTCGCGGATTGGAGTATTCTGATGTCGAAACGTGCGACCAAATTGAGGCCCGCCTCATCGCCGCGAACGGAAGGCCCTCGGCGTTGATCGCAGGCGTAGTGGAATCCGCGGCGTTTCAGCGAATGCGCCTGGCTGATAGATCCGAACCAAATAAACCGGCCAAACCAGTCCAACAACGCGCCGATATGCGCCTAAAGCCATGAGTCCAAATTCATCTCACGCCAACGCGTTGGCAGCCCAACGGCACGCGGCTTTCACGCGCCGGAATTTTCTCCGCGGCCTGGGCGCCTGTATTGCGCTTCCCGCGTTTGAGTCCCTTGTGCCAGCACGCTCGCTTGCAGTGTTGGTGGGATCAAGCCCGGCCCCCAAACTCGCGACCACAGCCAGCGGCGCCCCGTTACGCACGGCATTTCTTTATTTTCCCAACGGCGCGATTCAGCCGGCGTGGTGGCCGAAGGGTAGTGATGCTGGTTTTGAGTTGAGCCGTACCTTGCAGCCGCTGGAATCAGTCCGGCAACACATCCAGGTGTTGGGAGGGCTCGATCACGTCAACGCCACTGCCGGGCCGGATGGGGCCGGTGATCATGCGCGCGCCAACGGCACGTTCCTGACCGGCGTGCGCATGAAGAAGAGCGCGACGAACGTCCGGGCCGGGATTTCGATTGATCAGGTGATCGCCAAGGAAGTCGGCCATCTCACGCGGCTATCTTCGCTGGAATTGACCTGCGACGCCGGGCGCAACACCGGCGCGTGCGATTCCGGCTATTCCTGCGCCTATCAATATAACGTCTCGTGGAGTTCGCCGACCACGCCAATGACGCCCGAGGCAAATCCGCGCCAGGTGTTCGAGCGGCTCTTCGGGGCAGGCTCATTGACACAGCGGGCTGATGAATTAAAGCGGCGGCGTGCCGAACAGCGTTCCATCCTGGACTTCGTGATGCAAGATGCACGCGATATGCAGCGGCGACTTAACGCGCCGGATCGGGACAAATTGGAGCAATATCTCACCGGAGTGCGCGAACTGGAAGCCCGGATTCAGCGGACGGAAAAACTCGGCGATCCCCAGAATCCGTTGCAAGCGACGCCGCCCGGCATTCCACCAACGTACGCAGAACACATCCAGGTGATGTTGGACACGCTTGTGCTCGCGTTTCAGACCGACTCGACACGGGTGGCGACCCTGTTGCTCGCGCACGATGGCAGCAACCGGTCCTTTGCCGAAATCGGGATTCCGGAAGGACATCACGACCTTTCGCATCACCGTAACAACCAGGAATGGATTCAGAAGCTGTCGGACATTGATCTGTGGTATGCGAAACAGTTCGCTCGCTTTCTCGAACGTTTGCGCGATACCAAGGATGGGGATGGAAAATCGCTGCTCGATAATTCGATGATTGTTTATGGCAGCGGTAACGCGGACGGCAATGCGCATTCCCACACCAACCTGCCGATCGTGCTGGCGGGGGGTGGGGGCGGGACGTTGACGCCAGGGCGCTTCATCAAGCACAGCGCCAAGCCGACGAGCAACCTGTTCCTCAGCCTGGCGGATCGCATGGGGGTGCGGGAACTGGAACGCTTCGGGGATTCCACCGGGCGGCTGACCAACATTTGACGTTGCGCGGCGCTGGCGCTGCTGGGAAAAGATGCCTTGTCTGGCCCCACCGGACGTGTCTGCGTTTCGGCGCTGAAAATGACCAGCCCGCATAACCCTCCAGTCCGTTTTTACCCGACGTTACGCCGGGATGTAATCAGTTCCCATGACAAGACCGGGCGGGCGAATTCTGATAAACAGTCATATCAACCCGGGCCATAATCAGAATCATAACCCCACACCAATCATGAAACATCAATGTCTCATCAAACTGCTCGCGCTTTTAGGCGTCGTCAGTGCTACCAGCGCGCGGGCGGATTTCAGCATCACTTTCGATAGCGGGCCGCTTTCCAGCGAATGGTCGGGGGCGGCGGCGTGGTCGGCCGGCCCGGGTGGTTGGGCGGGCGGGGGCGCGCTTCAGACGACTCATACGACGGCGGGCTGGCAGGGCTGGACGCCGACGGTCAATTTCGACTGGGGGAGCGGTCATCAGCCCGACATGATCAACCTTGCCACCGCTGGCAATGGCCGGCTGGCTTTCGATATTCTCGTGGATGGATCAACTTTCGCGCTGGGCGTTTCTGACTGGTATCAAGTCTCCATGGCGGCGAACAGTGGCGGTGGTTGGACGCAACTTGACGGCTTGGTCAACGGCTGGCACGACCAGAACGACAACAATCTCTATGTGACTCACGTTGACAAGAGCTTTGCGGAATTGAACTGGGTGCCGGGTACGGGCTGGTTTCAATTGAACTTTGCGGCCAATTCCGGGGCGTCACCCGTGCGTTACTATCTGGACAACGTGCAGGTCTATTCTGTCACTGTGCCCGAACCGGCGTCGTTCGCGCTCGCGGGATTGAGCAGTGTCGCGCTGTTGCTGGCGCGGCGGCGGCGTTGATTTGGGGTAAGAGGGAAGAGGGGCAAGGGTTGGGGCCGTCCCGGTTGGGGACGGCCCTTATTTTTTGGTGAAGATTTAAGTCAAGGCGGCCAGGCGTTGGTTGGCTTTTGCAATGACCGCCAAGGTGGATTTGTCCGTGTTGAACACGGAATTCAGTCCCTGTGGCTCGCAGAACGGATCGCCAGTGAAGGAGGCCGCAGTTTTGCCGGGCACATCGCTCGCCCGCCCTTCGCCTGCCCACGCCCAGATGTTTGCCCCTTGCAACGCCCGTCCAGCGCGACACGACTCAGCCACCTGATCAAACATACGGCGGTAATATTCATCGCGAGCCAGTGTTGGGGCGGCGGGATCGTAGCGCTCGTGATCGCGCGGTAGACCAAATTCTTCGAGGATGAGCGGCTTGCGGAGGACCTCGGTCGCAATTTTTGTGTGTTGTTCAACGTGATCACGAGCTTTGCTGACGGCTTCCTCAAACTCGTCGCCAAGCGCCGGATCTTTCAACCAGCCCCAGTTCTTCAGCCACATGTGGACGGTCACGTAATCAATTGCCGGAGTCTGGTGCGCAGCGATGAATACCTCAGGCTTCTTGATGAAGCCCTGAATGCCTTCTGAGCCGGTGCAGACGAGTTGTCGCGGAGCGCGTTCATGGATGAACCGCGCGGTGGCATCCACCCATTCGCAAAAGCGCGGTACGTCCTTCATGGTCGCTTCGTTGTCCACACCAGGACGTGGTTCGTTCGCGAGTTCCCAAGTCATGATGGTCGGATCTTCATGGTAAACGCGGCCATTTATCGTGTTGCGGCGGGACAGCAATTGGGCGGCGAAGTCGAGATACAACTTATTGGCCGCCGGAGTAGCGTAGAACTGGGCCGACATTTTCATGAACGCGCTCCAATCACCCGCGGCAATCTTCGGCACATCCGGGTCGGGGATGCTTTCGCCGGTGACCCAACGCACATATTGGGCAAACCCGCCTGACCATTGCCAGTAGTTGGAAAGAAATAGAATCGCCCGCATGTCGCGCTGGGCCATTTCCGCCAGGCAGAAATCCAGTCCCTGCAACAAAGTCTCATCGTATTCGCCCGGTGATCGAGTGATGCCGCGAGAAATCGCCGCGACGAGCGAAGACGTTTCTGAGCCAGCGAGCAGGCGTAGATTTGTGGCGCCGATGCTTCGCAGGTGATCCAGTTCGCGAACTAGTCGCGCGCGACCGCCGGGCAACGCGGCATCGGCCAGATAACCCCCGAACCACATATTGACGCCGGCATAGGCGTAAGGTTTGCCGCGCAGCATCAGGCGGCCATCGCGCACAGCAACGAATTCGTCCTTGCGGGCCAGACCGGAGCGCGGATGATGGCTTGTCCCCACACAACCTGCTGCGAGGAGCGGCAAGGTCAGCGCGGTCGTGCGGATGAAATCGCGGCGGGTGAAGGAGCTTTTTTTCATGGGGAATTTTGCTGCGGTAGAAGATGTGTGAATTCTGGGGCGAGGCGGAGTCCTTTTGGTGTAGCGAGTTTTGATGACAATCGGACGAGCGCAAGAACGCGGTATTATTGACAACCATGGTCACAGCTAAAACCAAGGCCGCGAGCCAGGTCGCGCCGCAGCCCGCGCCGGGCCGCGGCTGGTGTTTTCTGGCGGGGCTGGGGACGTTGCTTATTTGGCTGTGC
This sequence comes from Verrucomicrobiota bacterium, assembly GCA_049840435.1. Taxonomy (GTDB): domain Bacteria; phylum Verrucomicrobiota; class Verrucomicrobiia; order Limisphaerales; family JADLHS01; genus JADLHS01. The sequence continues at coordinate 61,697 of JASGKY010000007.1, forward strand.
CTGGGCGCGCATAGCTACGGAGACACGACGGTGACCCCGAATGCCTCGCCGGAGGCGCAGGCCTTGCTCACATATCTCCACGATATTCACGGGAAGAAAATGTTGTCGGGACAGCAACGCGGCTGGCGTGGCACGAACGAGTTGGGCTTCGAGTTGGAGCATATCCAAAAGCACACGGGCAAGCTGCCGGCCATTCTCGGCTTGGAAGCGGCGGGCCTGATGGGCGGGCGCGGGCAAGCCGGGAGCGGGCCGAGCGTCGTTGCGAAGCAGGCGATGGATTGGTATTCCCACCGGAACGGCATCGTGACGTTTTGCTGGCATTGGAATGCCCCGGTGGGTAAACACGCGTTTTATACCAAGGACACGGACTTCGATGTGGCGCGGGCGGTCACGCCCGGAACTCCCGAATACGCCGGTGTCCTGCACGATCTGGACGCGATCGCAGAACAACTCAAGCTGCTGCAAGCCGCGCAGGTGCCGGTGTTGTGGCGGCCGTTGCACGAGGCGAATGGGCGCTGGTTCTGGTGGGGGGCTGCCGGTCCAGAGGCTTGTGTGAAACTGTGGCGCTTGATGTTCGAGCGCTTCACCGCGCATCACGGATTGACGAATCTCGTCTGGGTTTTTTCGCCCGGCGCAAACCTCGATCTCGCGGCCTGGTATCCGGGGGACGCCTACGTGGATATCATCGGGCAGGATCATTATCCGCTGGATGGTAATCACGGCGCGGCCAAGGATATTTACGACGAGCTTCTGGCGCTGGGCGGCGGTGCGAAGCTGGTCGGCATGTCTGAGAATGGGCCCATTCCCGATCCGACGCTCGTCGCGACGGACAAAGTTAAGTGGTTGTTTTTCGTGACGTGGAATGGCGAGGAACTGACAAAATATAATTCTCCAGCGCAGCTTAAGGAATTTTACAATCATCCCTGGGTCGAGAATTTGAGCGATGTCCCGAAGTTGAAGGACTACCCGTTTCAAGCTGCAGGCAAGGCTGTTAAACTGAGCTTTGCTTCAGCGCCGGGCGATTTCGGAATCGCCAGTCCGGCGCGCCGCCCGATTGCCGTTTTAGTGCAGGATGCGGACGGACGGACGGTGCGTTCCGGCAGCTATGTTGTGACGCTGACCGGTGAAGCCGCTTTGGGCGAGCAGAAATTGTCGGCTACGACCGTTAATGGCGTAGCGACTTTTCCTGAGCTAACATTGGCGCGGGCGATACCGAATGTTTCCCTGACGGCGACAGCAATTGGGTTACAGAGTGCGCAGAGTGCGGAGTTTTCGGTCGGGCCCGGTTCTGGCGTCTTACGCGAGTCGTGGGTTGTTTCGCCGGGAACAGAGCAGGGGGGGGCTTCAACCAAGTTTCAGGAAACGGTGTGCAAGGCATTTGAGGTGCCGGTGCAGCCGGGGACGAATTTCCATTCGCGCTTCCGTGCGCTGCTCATCCCGCCACAGACTGGCGTGTATAGGTTTTGGATTGCGAATGATGATCGTTCGGAGTTGTGGTTGAGCCCCGAGGCGACGGCGACGAACATGATGAAAATCGCAGCGGTGAGCGGTGAAACTCCCTATGCCAAGTGGCCGCACACGAAGGAAGCTGCTTCAGTCCCGGTGCGCTTGGAGGCGGGAAAGCGTTATCATCTCCAAGTGATCCAGGCCCAACACGCCGGGTCGACGCATCTCTCGGTGCGCTGGCAATTGCCGGATGGCGCCGAGGAACGGCCAATTCCCGTGGCGCGACTCGCTTTACCCGATTCGATGGAAACCAACAAGAAATTGACCCAAGCCAACCCGTTAAATCCGTGAGCAACTCTGCGTTTACCTCCCGCTCGCGCGACCTGCGCCGCGAGCATCAACAACTCATCACCCACCGCAATCGCCGGGAGAAATCCAATAACGGCATCTTTGATCGCCATCAACATCCGTGTTGACTGCCGAACATACCCCGCTGGAGTGGCGGTATGATTTTGATCCGAAGGCCAACCCGCACCTGATGACGCGACTGGGGATCAATTGCGTGTTCAATGTCGGGGCAATGGAATGGAACGGGAACATCGTGCTTGCGGCGCGGGTGGAAGGTTGGGATCGGAAGTCTTTTTTTGCCATTGCGGAAAGTAAGACGGGCGTGGACGGATTCCGGTTCTGGGATTATCCGGTGCGGATGCCGGAGTTGGACGCGAAGGAAACGAATCTTTATGACATGCGTCTCGTCCGGCACGAGGATGGGTGGGTTTATGGTTTGTTCTGCGCCGAGCGGCATGACGATGCCAAACCGCATGACCTGTCGGCTGCGATTGCGCGCGGGGGGATTGCGCGGACGAAAGACCTGGTGACCTGGGAGCGTCTAAACGATCTCAAAACGCCGGCGTTGCATCAGCGTAATTGCGTGTTGCACCCGGAATTTGTGAACGGGGGACGCGTTCTATACGCGTCCGATGAATGATTTTGCGGCGACGGGATCAGGCGACGGCATCGGTTGGGGATTATGTGATGACATCGCGAACGCTGTCGTGAAAAAGGAGAGCATCGTTGACCCACGCTTTTATCACACGATCAAGGAAGGCAAGAACGGTCTGGGCCCGGCACCGATCAAGACCAAGAAAGGCTGGCTGCACCTCGCCCACGGCGTGCGGAACACTGCCGTCGGGATGCGTTACGTGCTTTATCTGTTCCTGTGCGACTT
>JASGKY010000008.1:0-186998 GCA_049840435.1 Verrucomicrobiota bacterium
GATGATACCGGAGACGAGAGAATTGGTATCCCACTTAAGACCGGCAGCCAGCGTTGGCAATGAAATGGTGGAGAAACTACCGCTAATCGTCCCGGCTTGGAACAGCGTGAAGGTATCTCCGTAGGCCAGCGTGCCGGCCAGATTTGTAACCAGGAGCGAACCACCGAGCGTCAGCGTTCCTCCGGCCACCAACTTATCGCTGCTCACTGTAGAGCGGTTGATCTCCATGAAATTCGTCGAGCCAGCTTGCAGTATCACGCTTCCATTCGCCGTGAATGTTCCGATGCTTGTTCCCGGCGACATCGTCGCACCGGATTGCACCGTGACCGAACCGCCCACTGAACCGCTCCCGCCCAGCGTCGCACCGTTCGCCACCGTTACAACACCGGCCCCAGTTGAAACACCATTCACTAAAAGCTTTCCACCGCTCACCGTCATCGCACCGGAGAAAGTGTTTGCGCCGGACAAGGTCAGCGTTCCCGTGCTGCTCTTGATGAGTGGACCGGTGCCAGAAATAGCACCGCTCACCATCTGATCCGCCGTGGTGCTAAACGTCAGTGTGCCACTGTTCACGATGGGCATGGCTTGATCGCCGTTGTTGAGTCGCCCGGTGCCACTCACAGTCAAGCTACCCGCGTTGATGTTGATTTCACCCACGTGCGAGTTGTTTGGATGCGTAAGAACCAGCGTGCCGGTGTTTTCCTTGATCAACATTCCCGAAACCGGATTCGGATAAAGCGGTGTAGTAACAAGCGAACTGCCTGAAGCAGGACTCGACAGCGGAACAGCAATTGTCGTCGTCGTGCCAGCGGACACATTGAAAAGCCCCGCGCTGACACCGATGCGGATGCCGCGGTTGGCGTCGTCAATCGTAAGGTTGCCGGAATAAAGCCTCCCGCGATTCAGCGTGAGCTGGTCCGCGACAAAGTTTGTTGGATTCGCGCCCAGGCGGGCTTCAGAATCAATCGAAAGCCCGCTGAAGCGCCCGTCACCCACCACGGTTTTCCCGGTAAAGGCAGCGTTGTTACCGCTCAGAGTCACAGTGTTGTTCACGAGCAGCATACTGCCGAGACCGCTTAAATTGGCTGCCACGGTGACTGTCCCATTTGCTGCGCGCACCATCGTTTCGTCAGCTTCCAGATTGAGATTTCCCGAGAGCGTCCAAGTTCCTGATCCCGCATTCAACAGTTCAGCACCCGTGCCAGCGACGGTAAGATTGTTGACAGTAATCGTGCTGCTGGCTGTTCCTCTTCCAAGTAATCGCGCCACCGGTGAGCTTCAGCGATTGACCGGCAAAACTCCGCGAAACACTGTCCGCCGGCGTGCGCAAACGGAAAACCGTACGTCTCGTAATTTTTCCCAGCGCTCGGGGCCAAGCTGTCACTCCATCCTCCTGTCGCACTGAAAGAGCTTTGCCCCAAGGGATCGTCAACCGTCAGATTGGCGTTAGCACTTTGCCGATTGGGACCAAGCTCTTGGCGTTGGCAGCGACCTGATCACGGCTCATCGCGATGTTGCTGATGCGCACTTCCTGATACTCGCAGTTGGCCAAGGCATCCGTGCCATAGGCGGAACGACCGAGCCAGTTGTTCACGTCTTGCAAGGAGGACAGCGGATAGCTCACGTCGAGATAAGCCACCTCATCGCCGTCGCGATACCACGTCCACCGCCCACTGCTGCCGCCGGCGCTGGTGTAGGTGATTGCGTAATGATGCAGCACGCCGGCCACCGTTGGAATCGCGCTGTCGAGGGAAACTGAACTCCCACCATTCATCGCATCAAACCGCTGCGCATTCAGGTCGGTGCCGTTGCACGCCGTCAGCATGATGTAGTTCGCCGTGCCGTTGTTGAAATCCATCACGCGCGACCAACTCGGCGCGGAGATCGGCTTGGCCCAAATTTCAATGGTGACGTCGGTGTAGGCAGAAATGACTCCGCTGGGTAGTTGCAGATAAGCCGCTCCGCTGCCCGATGCACCGCCCGGCGTCCGCAATCCACTGCCGGTGAATGTCGCGCCGCTGCCCTGCACTGTGGCGAGTTCAGTGCCCGTAACCGAATCGGTCACCGTAGTGCCCGTCGGTGCACTCGCCGCGCTCTGATTAAAAGCCCAGCGGCGAACGACATTGCCGAGACTCGGTGCGGTGACGACCCGAGCATAACGGTCGGCGACACCTTGGCAATTGACGCTGACAAGATAAGCATTGTCACCACCATCAACAGCGGCCCCCAGACAACTGCCTTCGCCCAGCAGCTTCACGCCGTTCAGCCAGATATTTGGATTCGAGAAAATGTAGGGCGGAGTCGCGCCACCACCCTCACAGTAATTGTGCATCATCACGGTCTTCGGACTCAACCGCCCGCCCCGGTGATCACAACCGAAATTGTGACCGCCGAGTTCGTGCGCGACCACCGCCGTCCAGAACTGACCCGGATCAAACGCAGAGTAACGTCCCGGCTGCTGCGCCACCGCCGCCGCACCATCCGACGTGGACACGCAAATCCAAGTCACCAGATCCGCCCCGCGCGCGTTGCCCATGTCTACGACATCGGTCATGTGCGAATCGTAATTCGCCATCCAATTCACGAAGCCGCCTTTGGAAGTGGTTTGGTAAAGATATTGCGCGGCTTGGTAATAGCCAACAATGCGGACACGCGCGCCCGTGCCGCTGCGTTCGTGAACCGCGTTGCAACCGGCGACCGCATTGGCCGCGAGCACGTTCGCGTTGTCCTGTCCACCGACGGAGGCGGAATGCGTCTGGTCGTAGGCCACGAGCAAATCCGCTTCAGCCGCCGCAAACGCAGTGTTACTAGCGCAACAAATGATCGCGCCGGAACAAACGGCTAAAGCCACACGGCTGAATTTCATCAAGACTGAATTACTCATTGGGCAATCGAAAAGGTGTTGGTTGTCCTGATGGGATCGCCACCGGGCAACGACATGTACGTTTCAGGGTCAAAGCTGGTAGAATGATCTCGCCGGACTCGCGCGGCTGGCCTTGGAGATAGATGCTATCTTCAGGCGAAAGCACCGTGAACGCTTCACGCCCGAACTTGAACGCCAGCGTGACGAGCGAGTTGGGCTTGTCTGCGAGTCGCCCGGTGAAAGTGCCCGACTGCCACGACGGCTCCAGATCGGCACGTTCAACGGTGACCTGCAACTCCTGCCCATCGAAACCGGGAATGGTAAGCTGCCGAACTGGCTCGCCACTCAGCCGTGCGCGTTGCAGCACTGCCGCCGCCGTATCTTTCCGATAAACCAATTGCCGCCGCTTGATGCGGGCGTTCTCCTCCAACAGCCGCCGTTCTTCCATTTCATTGTGTGCAATCTGCTGGATTGTCTCGCGGGTCATTCCATCCGCAGCCGTCCACTCGTGGCTTGAAGTTTGTTGGCTTACGGCTAATGGATGCAATCGAACGCCATTCGTTGAGACCAGCGCAGTGGTGCTAGAATGAATTGGAAGCGCGGCGGCAAAGGCGGGCGATGCAACCGCGGAATTCTCCGTTGGAAGCGGATTCCCCTCGGAACGCGGACGATTGGCCCACCAGCACAGCGTGCCGATCACAGCCAACCCCAATCCAAGCAGCCAGATGCGAGACGGAAATTTCATTTGAACTTCCGCCAGTAATAACACAAGCCGCCCGCCCCCGCGACCACTCAAATGGGTGGTTTCTGGGGATGGGAAAACTGCGGACTACTTCAGCACAATCAGCCTAAACCAAGTGAATAACAGGCCGTTTCAGCGTTATTCAGCGCCTTACCGCCGGCTCGCCGGCATCGCCCGGCTTGAAGGCTGGGATCATCGGGTCCATCGGTTTGATGTTGCCGTCAGCGTCGAACTCCATCCGCGCCAGACAGGTCTCGCGCTGATAGCCGCCACCGTTGGGAATTGCGTGGCGATGATACGCCACATACCAGCGATCCGTGCCCGGCACTTGCACCACGCTGTGATGCGCCGTGCCTTTGGCCGGACCATTTTGCCGCAGTACCGATGAAGTTCTTTTCCGGCGTCTTGACTGGTCCAAATGGGGAATCAGCGACGCCCCAGCCAACGCGATAATCCGGACTGCGCGCGTCATCGATCGACCACATGAAATAGTATTTGCCGTTACGCTTGAACACCACGATGCCCTCGCGGAATTGCTTCATGTCAATCTGCACCGGATCACCATCCAGCGTGATCATGTCCGGCTTGAGCTTGTACACCTGCCCGAAGTTGTTGCCGTTCCCCCAGTACAGATACGCCTGCCCGTCGTCATCAATGAACGGATATGGATCAATCGTGTTCGTCTTGATCTTGCCATCCTTTTCTTTCACGAGCAGCGGCTTGCCGATGGCATCCACAAATGGCCCGGTCGGGCTCTTGGCGGTGGCCACCCCGATCTTCCCGCGCGCGCAAAAGTAGAAGTAGTAAGTGCCGTTCCGCTCCACGCAATCCGGCGCCCACGCTTGCAGGTCCGCCCATTTCAAATCCTTCGTCACATCGAGGATCAGGCCCTCCTTCTTCCAATCCACCAGATTCTTTGAGGACCACACCGAAAAGTCCGTCGTATTCCAGTTGGGTTTGTCGGAGGTCGGATAAACGTAATACGTATCGCCAAACACGCGGATGGCTGGGTCTGCGGTAAACCCATCGAGGATCGGCTTTGGGGCACGCGCCTGTAGTTCCCGCTCAGTGCGAACATAATTTTCCACCAGCTCAGTTGGCACTTTGAGAATCGTGCCGTGCCGTTGGCCGTTGACCACTGAGACGGAATCAGAGACATCCCGCCACGTCTGCCAATTTGTGGTTTCGTAAGCGCCGTAATGTCCGTTGGCGTAAAAATCCGCATACAGCAGTGTTTTGCCCCCCACTTCAACGAGTGCCGGTCCTTCAGCGCGCTTGGTGACAATCGGCATCGGATTCAACGTATAAGGTCCGACCGCCTTGTCGCTCGTCGCGAAGTGGATTGGGCCGAACTTTCCTTTGTCCTGCATGTCGCCTTCCTTGAAAACGGCAATGAACTTCCCGTCTCGATAGATAAGCGTGGTGTCAATGTGGTCAAAGCCCGGATCAAGCAGGAGTTCCGCCTTGCTGAAGGTCACAAAATCCTTCGTCGTGACATAATAGGTCCGGTTGTTCATCCGATCCGGCGTCACGGTTTGCGGAAAACGCCCCTCAACATCCGACGACCACGTGATGATGTAGCTCTGACTCGCCGCGTCGTAAAATGTCTCTGGCGCCCAACAATTTTTCGTGCCGGGCACATCCGTCATCACCGGCAAAAACTTCTGTCCCCGCCAGTCCAGCAAGTTTGTGGAACTAGCGTAGCCGATGCCGTTGTCCCGCCAACCGGTAGTCCACACCATGCGATACACCCCATCCGGTCCGCGTAAGATATGGGGATCACGCATCAACTTGCCACCCACCGTCGGTGTCAAAAACACCCGGTCCAAGTCCGACCACTTGTAGCCGTCCTTGCTCCATGCAAGGTGCAAGCCATCACCATTGTCGCGAAACGAGGTGAAGACATACACCGACGCCGACTGATTGGTGAGCGAATAGGTCCATGCCTGGCCCAGATTGGCGAGTAATAGCGTCCCGCCTAACACCGCACTGAAAAATAGTTTTTTCATCATAGCTTCATCACTCATGCGCTTTCTACGGCCAATTACGGCCAATAAAAACGCGCCCACAATCCGGCAACGCCCGGCAGCAATGCAATCGCAAACTTCAACTTGAAACTCCACTTTGACGTCTTATGCCGAAAAACAATCATCCCAACCAACCCGCCGAGCCAGCCGCCCAGCGCGCTAAACCAAAGCAAACGCGCCTCCGACACGCGTTCCCCAGCCCGGCCCGCGCGCTACTTGTCGTAGCCAAACATGAGGAACGTCACGACGCTCATCACGCCCAGCCATGCCAAGAGGACTTGATCCACCGTTTTGGGATTCACGCGCGCAGCATGAGCGCTTTCATTTTTTGTCGCAACTCCCGTGCTTTGGATTTTTGTTTTTGCGAACGCCAACTATCTTCTCCCCGTGCAGTCGCTCGAATCCCAATTCGCCGAGTTGCCCGCCTTGAACCTGGTCACTGTCCCGGACCTGTGGCAGCAACACGCCGTGGCCGCATTGCGTGAGGGCAAGGACGTCGTCGTGCAAGCGCCGACCGGTTCGGGCAAGACGCTCATTTTCGAATTGTGGTCGCACGGCGGCAAACCCCGTGGGCAGGCCATCTACACTGTGCCAACCCGCGCTTTGGCTAACGACAAGCTCGCCGAATGGCGCGCACGTGGCTGGGATGTCGGCATCGCTACCGGCGATCTCGCAGAAAACCTCAGCGCGCCGGTCATCGTCGCCACACTGGAGACCCAGAAGAACCGTCTTATCTCCGGCGAAGGCCCGACGCTCCTCGTCGTGGACGAATACCAGATGATCAGCGACGCGGATCGCGGACTGAATTACGAACTCGCCCTCGCCCTCGCCCCACCGCACACCCAACTGCTCCTGCTTAGCGGCAGCGTCTCTAATCCGCATCATGTCGTTCAGTGGCTTACCCGCCTCGGTCGCAAAGCCGTTTTGATCCGCCACGAGCATCGCCCCGTGCCGCTGGATGAAGTCTGGGTCAATCAACTGAACTTCCACGTCCCGACGGAAATTCGCGGCTACTGGCCGCGCCTTGTCGCCAAATCCCTCGCCGAAGACCTCGGGCCGATTTTAATTTTCGCCCCGCGTCGCCAAGGGGCGGAAGCGCTCGCTGCCGATCTTGCCCGTAATCTGCCAACACCAAACCCGCTCCAACTCTCCGTCGAGCAAAAGCAGGTCGTTGGCGAACATCTCGCCAAACTGCTCAAGAGCCGCATTGCTTATCATCACAGTGGTCTGAGCTATGCTGCTCGCGCCGGGGTCATCGAACCACTCGCCAAGGCTGGCCAACTCCGCGTCGTCGTCGCCACGATGGGCCTCGCTGCCGGCATCAACTTTTCCCTGCGCAGTGTCGCGCTCGCGGGTGAATCGTATCGCCGCGATGCCGTGGAACAGCCGTTGCGCTCGGATGAAATCCTCCAGATGTTCGGTCGCGCGGGCCGTCGTGGTCTCGACGAAACAGGCTTCGTGCTCATCACCGCGAATGAAATCCGCCTGCTCGATGCGCGTTCCGCTCATTTGTCCCGCAGCGGTGCGGTGGATTGGAGCGCGTTGCTGGGCCTAATGCAAGCAGCCGCTGAGCATGACCGCGATCCATTTCTCGAAGCCGTCCGCGCGCAGGAACGTTTGTTCACCACAAAACCCATTTACCTTGGCGTTGAAGAATCATTGAAGCATCCCTACACACCTTGCGGCCTGCACACCGACGCCGAACGCGCCCGCCACGTCCGCAAACGCCAGCGTGAATTCCTCAACAGCTGCAACGAATGGGAGACGTTTCCCGCTCTGACCGAAACACCCATACGCAACATCGCCGTAAAGGATCATCCGCATCCCGGCACGCCGACTCATCCTGCCCTTTCCAGCCAAGCCGCGCTCGAAAAAATCGGCACGGGCATGATCGTCGTGCTGGAGGAACGCGCCGACGGCTCAAAGATTTTCGGTCGCGCCTCTACCGTCGCCGATGTGCTGAATGCCGACCGCATCATCCTCGCCAAATGGGTGCGGCGGCTTACAAACTGGAACGGTCGCCAGGCCGACCTGTCCGTCTGGAACGAAAAGATCGCGCCTCTGCTCGAACACAAACTCGCCGGATTAAAAACTCCAGTGATCAAGTTCGTCAAACAAGCGGAACGCATTCTTGCCTGCGTCAGCCTTGCCGATCTTACCATGCGCGTGCCCGTGGATAAACACGGTGTCGCGCTGTGGAAACCCATCGAGCGCGAGGTTCTGCCCTACGATTGCGCGCAATGTTCCCTCGTCGAAACGTGCAAGACACTCCAGACTGCCACCGGCACGGCGCTCACATGGCGACGCTTGAATCTCGTGGATACAGCGGGCAAACCCACCTTGCGCGGACGCGTCGTGAGTTTCTTCCAGCAAGGCGACGGTCTCGCCATCGCAGCAGCGTTGGAGGACGATCGTTATCCGCTCGACGAATTGATCTACGACCTCGCGAACCTCGACGGCGGCTTCCGTTTCTGCGGCGATGAGAATCGTTATGCTGGAAGGCTCGCTATTGTGTGTCACGAAAAGTTCCAGCTGCAAAGCTTCCCCGGCTATCTGGAAAACGGTTTGCCGCCGAAATACGGTTATGGCGCGGAAGCGGTGGTGCAAAGCGTTCACAAGAATCCATTGAACAAACACACGTGGATTACGGAACTGCTCGGACCAGGAGATATTGATCGCGCCATCATCGAATGGCGGAGTTTGCTGCGGCAGATTTCACACGCCCCGGAATTAGACTGGCCACGCTGGCGGGCATTTCAGGCGATGGCCAAGGGAATCTTGAACGAAACGGAATCGCCGACCCTCACAGAGTTGCCAAAACTGGAATACAATCAGACCCGCCGTGTGGATCACCGTCTGGTGTTGCGCCGGCATTAAGCTGGTTACCGATTACCCCAACCGAAGCGCTTGCTCAACGGCCAATAAACGAAGAATTGTTTGCCGATGATATAGTCGGAATCCACATCGCCAAAATAGCGCGAGTCGAGACTGTTTCCGGTATTATCACCCATAACCATGAAGTGATTCGAGCGCACTTGGAAATCTGTACCGCTGGCAAACAACATCGTCGGGTAATGCCCGGAGTATTGATTGTCCGGATCAGTGCTCTGCTGGATCGGATTGTAAACATTTTCAAAATGCGGCGTGGTTTGATCGAGGCGGCGGCCGTCAATCAAGAGATGTTGGTCGGCGCCGATCTGGACGCGTTCGTTGCCCAACGCCACCATGCGTTTGATGTAAAACTGATCCCCAGGCATGCTCCATCGCCCCAACGGATCATGGCGCTTTTCCGCTTCGATACCCGCGGTCGCAAACACGACGATTTCGCCCCGCGTCGGTTTGCGAAAATTGTAGTCAACCGATCGACGAACAGATGATCACCCGCCTGGACTCGCAATTTAACGACCTGCTCGCCTTGGCGATAAGTTTTACGGAATGGCAAACCAGCGCGCTGTTCCAGGGTACCCTGACTCAACCCAGAGTTGCGCTCGATCGGCCCTGCTTGCGGCGAGCCATAATCCGGCGGCAGAAAAATGGTGTGTGTCACGCCACCAATTTGAAGCGTCTGCCAGAAATTAAAGACCCGAACCCCGACCGGCGCACCAATCCGGGTCACCGGACCATCCGCCTTGGCTTTGATATCAATGTAGCTGACCCCTTCGAACCACTCTCGAATCCGCGCCAACCCGGTCGGCACGACGAAATCAGGTCGGTCCATCAAGTTCTGCGACGTCACACCATAGAGCGTCGGCTGCATGGACCCGGTCGGAATCTTAAAGGGTTGCACGAAGAAAGTGCGGATGCCCATCGCCACCGCCAACGCGACGAGAAACACCTCCACATTCTCGCGATAGCTGGCGTGCGGATACGGCTTCAACCATTTGTTCGCCGCGTCCTCCAGCTTCTTCATCTGCGTTTCCAACTCCGCCTTCGGCATGCTGGTCAGCGTCGCGGCCCGCAGTTCTGCCAACGCGCTTGTCATGTTCTCCACCGCCGGGGCGGACAAGATGTCGCGCTGGGCGTTGAGAATGTTCCGCACATGTTTCCACATGTGGGTGGCGTGCCGGACCTTGCTCGAAAAAAACCAGCCGAGATTCCAGCCGATATTCATAGCTTATGATTTCAACACTTCAATGAACGCTTCCTGTGGGATGTTCACGTTGCCGATGGATTTCATGCGCTTCTTACCCTCCTTCTGCTTCTCGAGCAGCTTGCGCTTACGGGACACGTCACCACCGTAACATTTCGCCGTCACGTCCTTGCGGAACGCGCTGATCGTTTCGGACGCCACGATTTTCCCACCGATGGCCGCTTGGATCTTAATCTGGAACTGCTGGCGCGGGATGACTTCCTTCAACTTCTCCGCCAACGTGCGACCGCGCCCCTCAGCTTTGGTGCGATGTCCAATACACGAGAAGGCATCCATCGGCTCGCTGTTCACGAGCATATCAAGCTTCACCATGTCGCTCTCCATGTATTCATCCGGCTCGTAATCCATCGAGCCAAAGCCGCGGGTGATGCTCTTGATGCGGTCATGGAAATCGATCAAAATCTCGTTCAACGGAATCATGCTGGTCAACATCACGCGCCGCGCATCCAGCGTTTCCGTATGATCCAACGCCCCGCGCTTCTCCGAGATCAACGCCATCATGTCCCCGATGTTTTCATTCGGACAGATCACGAATGCCTTCACCATCGGCTCTTCAATCTTAGCAATGTACGTTACGTCCGGCATGAAGGACGGGTTGTCTACCTCCTTCATCGTGCCGTCGGTAAGATAAACTTTGTATACCACGCTGGGATACGTGGCGATGATGTCCATGTCGTATTCACGACGCAGACGCTCCTGCACAATTTCAAGGTGAAGCAAACCAAGGAAGCCGCAACGGAAACCGAAACCCAGCGCCACCGACGTTTCTGTCGAATACACGAACGCCGAATCGTTCAACTTCAACTTGGCCATCGAAGATTTCAGCGCTTCGTAATCCGCCGTGTTGATCGGGTAGATGCCGCTGAACACCATCGGATGAATCTCTTTGAACCCGGGCAATTCACCGGAAGGATTCCGCGCGTCCGTGATCGTGTCGCCCATCTTCACATCCGCTGCGCTCTTGATGTTCGCCGTCATGTAGCCGGTTTCTCCGGCCTCCAGCTTGTCGCGCGTATAGGGCTTGGGATTGAAACTGCCGACTTCCTTCACTTCGAAATTCTGTCCCGAGTGCAGCAGCTTGACCATCATGCCCGGCTTCAACTCGCCGTTGAACACGCGCACATGCGTCACGACTCCCTTATAGGTGTCGTAATACGAATCGAACGCCAGCGCCTGCAAACTCTTTTCACCCGTCGGTTTTGGCGGCGGCACGCGCGCGACGATGGCTTCGAGAATATCTTCGATGCCGATTCCTTGCTTGGCACTGCACGGAATCGCCCATTCGCTCGGCACGGCCAGCACGTCTTCCAACTGCTGCAATGCCTGCGGTACATTCGCATGACCGAGGTCAATCTTGTTGATAACCGGAATGATCGTGAGGTTCTGCTTCGCCGCGAGATGATAGTTGGCGACGGTCTGCGCTTCCACACCTTGCGCCGCATCAATGACCAGCAACGCGCCTTCGCACGCGCTCAAGCTGCGAGAGACTTCATACGCGAAATCCACGTGGCCGGGAGTATCGATCAAGTTCAGCTCGTAGGTCTCGCCGTTCTTGGCCTTGTAAAGCATCGTGACCGGATGTGCCTTGATGGTAATGCCACGCTCTTTTTCGAGATCCATGGCGTCGAGCAATTGCTCCTCCATCTCGCGCGTGGCGACTGTGCCCGTCATGTGCAACAAGCGATCTGAAAGCGTCGTCTTCCCATGGTCAATGTGGGCGATGATGCTGAAATTACGTATATGCGCGGCGTCCATCCTAAATCTCTTAATCTTACTCTGTTTCTTAATTCTAGATCGAGACAACCAGTCCCCAACCAGAGCGCGGCAGGATAGAGACAACGGGCGGGAAGAAAAGGAAAATGGGAATCTAGCCTAACGCCTTAACGTCTGAACCTGCGCCCGCATCCAATTACACCCACGCACACCCCAACAACCAAACCAAATCCAGTCGGTTCAGGAATAATGGCCGGCCGGAGCACAATATTATCGAGATCCATTGCCAATCGATCCAAGATTGGACTGGGGCGGAAGAGCGGCGCTCGAAACTCAATCAGCAAATACGATAAGTTTTCCCAAGACGGGCCAGCGAAAGACAGAGTTGTTCCAGCCGAAGTACCGAACAGATCAAAGACCCCACCCGCGGAAGAACTAATCCGGGCATAATTGGTCGCGGTCATGTTCAGCCCAACCACATCCAACGACAGAAAATCGAACGGCTGTTGGAAATCATTCGTGATAAACGCGGCGACGATGTTTGTGTTGGCACTTAAGAATTGAAGATAACCTCCCTGCGGTAACAACTTACTTCCCGCCATCACCCGGGGATTTGCGTTTTCCCGGAAACGGAGCTGGATTAACCGGCGTCGGACTTGCCACGGTGAATCCATCCTCACGCCATGGCAGCGGAGCGCTCAACCAAATCGGGCTCACTGCAGTGAAATCGATGGTTACCGCCAAGGAGTGAAGCGCAGCCACATTGCTCAACCACAAAAAGATGCCTACTGCGACAATCCGCAGCCTGTTGCATTGAAGGATGACCGATATTTTCATAACGGTTAAATCATTCTCATTCGAACCCGAAGAACTGTCCCACAGCGGTCTGGACAAACAAGCAGATTCGAGCAGAGTACCAGCCAATACGTAGAATAAGCCCGCCAATTGCTGATAAAACAATGAAATAGCGGATCAGAATCTTCAACTCCCCACCCTGCAGTTTCCGCCTGCTGAAAAGTTATTCACAATTGAGTCAAATGAGTGCTTGCAAGCGTGTCGCGCGCCGTCTAGTCTCTGCGCTCCCAATTTTGGGAACGACCCAAGTTTTGCTGGTGCGAAACTGTCGTCGGGTCGCGACACAAAAGATAATTTATGGCAGTTAGAATCCGCATGAAACGCATCGGCGCGAAGAATTCGCCCGTGTTCCGTATTGTCGTGGCCGATGGCCGCAGCCCTCGCGATGGCAAGTTCATCGAGGAGATTGGCACGTATAATCCCCGACAAAAGGGTGACAACGTGAAGATGAACCTGGACCGCATCAAATACTGGGTCGGCAAAGGCGCGCAGCCGAGCGACACCGTGGCCAGCTTCATCAAAAAGGCTAGCAAAGCCGCCTAAGGCTTCAAGTCATGCAGGCGTTCCTCGAATACGTGGTCAAGGGACTCGTGCAAAAACCCGAGGCGGTCACCGTCACTCCGACGGATCGCGCCGGGTTGACTGTGTATGAATTGCGCCTTGACCCGCAAGATGTGGGCAAGGTGATTGGCCGGCAGGGGCAAACGATCAATGCGATTCGTTCCCTGCTCACCGCGGGCAGTGCCAAAAAAGGCATCCGTTGCTCACTGGAAATTGTAGAAGACAAGCCTGCGAAGGCTTGAAGACTTTGGGAGCGGCGCGCTCCTGCGAGCATGAAAATAGACGTGCTCACCCTGTTCCCGGCGATGTTTGCCGGGCCGCTGGATGAAAGTATCATCAAGCGTGCAAGGCAGGCTGGCTTACTGGAGCTGCAGTTGCACCAGTTACGAGACTGGACGCATGACCGGCACAAGACCGTGGATGATCGCCCGTTTGGCGGCGGCCCAGGAATGTTGCTGAAGCCAGAACCGATTTTTGAGGCGGTCGAGAGTTTGCAGCGCGAGAATACGCGCTTGATACTGATGTCGCCATCAGGACGAAAGTTCGATCAGGCCATTGCCCGAGAACTGGCCCAACAGGAGCACCTGTTAATAGTCACCGGGCATTACGAAGGGTTTGACGAGCGCATTCGGGAAGCTTTGGCGGACGATGAGCTATCCATCGGTGATTATGTGCTGACGAACGGCGCACTGCCTGCGATGGTGGTGATTGATACGGTAGCTCGATTGCTACCTGGGGTGCTCGGCGATGATACGAGCGCAACGGAAGAATCGTTCAGTCACGGTTTGCTGGAATATCCGCAATGGACGCGGCCAGCAGAATTTCGCGGGATGAAAGTTCCGGACGTGTTGGTTTCGGGAAACCACGCGGAGATCGCCAAGTGGCGGTCGGAACAAGCGAAGAAACGGACGCAAGAACGGCGGCCGGATTTGATTTAAAAACAATTTATTTATGAACCAGGCATTGCTAGACAAAATTCAATCGGCACAGTTTCGGAAAGATGACGCCAAATTTAATGTGGGCGACTCCGTGAAGGTCCACACCAAGGTCGTTGAAGGCGACAAGGAACGCATCCAGGTATTTTCCGGCGTCGTTATCGGCAAGCGCGGTCGCGGGCTCAATGAGACCTTCACCGTGCGCCGCATTAGCTACGGCGAAGGCGTGGAGCGTATTTTCCCGCTCCACTCGCCCCGCGTAGACAAAATTGAAGTCGAACGCTCCGGCGCTGTCCGTCGCGCCAAGCTCACCTACCTGCGCAGCCGTCTGGGCAAGGGCGCAACTTTGGTGAAGGAAAAAGAAGCCAAGGCTGAACCAGCCAAGAAGTAATTCTGCCCCAACACCTTTCTAAGGCGAGGCTTCGGCCTCGCCTTTTTCTTTTCCCGGAAGCGTGCGTTTTCACACCTCATGTTTTCTAATTTTTATCATAAATTAAATTGACACTCTATAAAACAGGATTACACCGTAAGCAAGAACCCCACTTCGTTTCACTCCATGAAATCAAAACGAAGCCATCGGTCCGCCTTCACGCTTATCGAAATGTTGATGGTTATTGCCATTCTGGGCATTTTGTCAGCGCTGCTATTACCAGTCTTGGGCCGAGCCAAGGAAAGGGTGCGTGGAGTTGTCTGCCTCAAGAACATCAAGCAATCCCAGCTGGCTTGGTTGCTTTATGCCGATGATAACCGGGATCTGCTGGCCCCTAACCGCTCGGTGCTGACACCCAACGTCTATTCCTGGGTCCAGGGCTATCACGACTATTCTTCAAATCCTCAGAACACCAACACCCTGCTGCTTACGGACCCGCAATACGCGGCGTTTGCTCCCTACATCAGCGCGGCGAGTATCTATCATTGTCCGTCCGACCCTACCAGCGTGACCATCTCAGGCCAGCTGCTTTCTCGAGTGCGTAGTTACGGCATGAACTGGGCAGTGGGTTGGCCAGCCATTGCATCATACAAGACGTTCAACAAGCTGTCCGACATCAACGGACCGCAACCCGCCAATCTCTTCGTGCTGCTCGATCAGCACCCTGATTATATCAGCGACATCCATTTCCACATGGACATGGCGACTGGCGCCAACGCGAAGTTCACCGATTTTCCGGCCAGTTATCACGGTGGCATGGGAGCGCTTTCATTTGCCGATGGTCACGCTGAACTCCACAAGTGGCATGATGACCGCACCAAGATTCCCGTTAAAAACATTGCACACTTCCTATCCGGTACGGCTTCGCCCCACAATTCCGACATCGACTGGCTGCAACAACGTTACTCCACCTTGAAGTAAACCGATCATCTCGGAGAACCAACTTTCAGCCCGCGGACAACCTAACGCCAAACAAAAATGGATTGTCCGGCATCAGGCTTCCCGGCAAGCTGTCTTCTCTATGCAGCAAGTGAATCTCGGAATGATCGGTGGCGGTACGGTCGGTAGCGGCGTTTATCACGCGTGGGTCCAAAACGGGGCACTCATGACTGCGCGCCTCGGCGTAAAGCTCAACTTCCGCAAGATCGCCGTAAAAACGATCGATGAACCGCGCGCCTACCCGATTCCGCGTTCCCTCTTGACCACCGACTGGCAGGAAATCGTGAACGATCCCGAGATTCACGTTGTCATCGAACTCGTCGGCGGCACTGGGATTGCCAAGCTGATGATTCTGGCCGCCTTAGCAAAAGGCAAAACGGTCGTCACCGCCAACAAAGCGCTGCTTTCGGCCCACGGCCCGGAACTATTCGCCGCGGCCGCCAAATCAAGTGCGAACCTTTATTACGAAGCCAGTGTCTGCGGTGGCATCCCAATCATTAAATCGTTGCGTGAAGGTTTTGTGGCGAATCAATTCCCCGCCATCTACGGCATCGTCAACGGCACGTGCAATTACATCCTCTCCCGGATGAAGCAGGAGGGCGCAGATTTTGCCGCCGTGCTTGCCGACGCCCAAAAGCAGGGTTACGCCGAAACTCCGCCCGATCTGGACATTGACGGCAAAGATGCGCAACACAAGATCGGCATCCTTGCCTCGCTCGCTCACGGGTTCTGGGTGGATCATCGCGAAATCCACACCGAAGGCATCCGTGACGTGTCGAAGATCGATATGCAATTCGCCGAGAAACTCGGCTACACGATCAAACTCCTCGGCATCGCCAAACAAATTTCCGGCAAGAAGGCCGGCGTACAAGTTTCGGTTTATCCGACGCTGATTCCCAATGCGCACGTCCTCGCCAGCGTCAACGGCGTGTTCAACGCCTGTTTTGTGCGCGGCGACGTTGTCGGCGATACACTGTTCTATGGTCGAGGTGCCGGCAAGGATGCTACTGCCAGCGCAGTGTTGAGCGATGTGGCCGACGCGGCACTGGATCTTAAACTCGGCGGCAAACCTCGCGTAGCCCCGTTCACCTCCTGCGTCAAGAAAGGTCGCGTTACACCGCTGGCTGAAGTCATCTCGCGTTATTATCTCCGCCTTAGCGTCACCGACAAACCCGGCGTGCTGGCAAAAATCTCTGCCATTCTCGCGGGCGCAAAGATCGGTATTTCCTCCGTCATCCAGCCCGAAGGTCACGAAGGCGAGAGCGTGCCGTTGATCCTCATGATCCATGATGCGACCAACGCCGCGATGCAAAAGGCCCTGGCCAAGATTGCCAAGCTCCCGGCCGTCAAAAGCAAACCCGTCATGTTCCGGGTGGAAAGTTTTGAGTAATGGCCTCGATCCTGTTTCATAGCACCAATGGTCAATCGCCCGCAGTCAACCTGCGAGAAGCGTTGCTGCAAGGTCAAGCGCCCGACCGCGGCCTGTATTTTCCGAAACAATTTCCGCGCTTTACCTTCAACGAGCTCGCCGCATTTTCGCGACTGCCCTATCACGAGATCGCCTTCCGCGTGCTGTCCAAGTTCACCGAAGGCATCGTGCCGCCGGCAGAACTCGCGAAATATTGCCAAGAAGCCTACAACTTTCCGGTACCGCTGGAAGTTGTAAACTTCCGCACGTTCCTGATGCGCTTGGATCAAGGTCCGACTGCGTCGTTCAAAGACTTCGCCGCGCAAATGATGGCGCGGTTGTTTGGGAAATTTCTTCGAGAGGATGGCCAACAGGTCACGATTCTGACCGCCACGAGTGGCGACACCGGCTCCGCGGTAGCACATGCCTTTCACAAGATTCCCGGGGTTCGAGTCATTGTTCTCTTTCCAATGACGGAAGTCAGCGAGAGCCAGCGGAAGCTGATGACCACGCTCAAAGATAACATCCGGACGGTCGCCATTGATGGAAAATTTGACGACTGTCAGGCGATGGTCAAACGCGCCTTTGCCGACCCGGACTTGAAACATCTCCCACTCTCATCGGCAAACTCCATCAACATCGGTCGCCTCCTGCCACAGAGCGTTTATTATTTCTACGCCGCGTCGCGCGTGGCACAAGCCGGCGAGCCGATCGTGTTCTCGGTGCCCAGTGGCAACTTCGGCGACATGATGGGCGCGATCGTCGCCCGCGAAATGGGCTTGCCTGTGCGCAAGATCGTCGCGGCGGTCAACGACAACGATGCATTCCCGAAATTTCTCGCGGCGGGTAGTTATGAGAAAATTTCACCTTCGCGCAATTCCTTGTCCAACGCCATGAACGTCGGCCACCCAAGCAATCTCGCGCGACTCATCTCGGTTTACGGCGGGCAGATGGACGAGACTGGCAAGATCAACCAGATGCCCGATCTCAACGCGCTGCGCCGCGATGTGTTTTCAGTATCCATCTCAGACGAACGTACAGTTGCAGGCATCCGTGACTTTTGGAATCAGTTTCAGCTTCTGCTCGAACCGCATGGCGCGGTCGCATGGCAGGGCTTGCAAGATTGGACAACGCAAGAGCCGCTTTGCAATACGCCGGCTGTCATCGTCGAAACCGCCAATCCAGCCAAGTTTCCGGTTGAAGTACAGAAAGTGGTCGGCTGGGAACCTGATGTGCCCGCGAACATGCTCGCGTCGCTGAAGTTGCCCGAAGATTTCGACCGTATGGGAACGGATTACGCACAGTTCCGCGATTACTTGATGCGCACCCAAAGCTGAACAGCGGCTAGCCGCCGTGCTTTTGCGGCTATACTTTTTCATCCGGTTTGCTACTGTCGTCCTCCTATGGCACTCGACGATATTCTCTTGGAAGCGGAAGAAAAAATGGAAAAGACCGAGCACGTGGTGGTCAATGAATTTGCCGGCGTCCGCACGGGCAAAGCCTCCGCCTCCCTCGTCGAAAACATCCTCGTGGAAAGCTACGGTTCCCAAATGCGCATCCGCGAACTCGCCGGCATCACCACGCCGGAGCCCCGCACGCTGGCCATTCAACCTTGGGATGCCTCCACCATCCAGCATATTGAGAAGGCGATTCAGAAGGCCAATCTCGGCCTGTCTCCCGCTGTGCAAGGCAAAGTGCTCCGCATCTTTTTCCCGGAACTTAGCCAAGAACGCCGCCAGGAATTCGTCAAGATCATCAAGAAGATGGCCGAGGACGGTCGCGTTGCCATCCGGCACGTCCGCCGCGATGCCATGGATCAGCTCAAAAAGCACGCCCATGACAGCGGCGTCACCGAGGACGAAACTGAAAAAGCGGAAAAGGCCCTGCAAAAGTTAACCGACGATTACATCGGTAAAATCGACAAGCACTTCGCCGGGAAGGAAAAAGAGCTGCTGACAGTGTAACGCGACCTACTGCACGCGCGCAGGCACACTCGATGTTAAGGTGGTTGCAGAATTATCCTCGAATCGAATCACGGTTTCCCCAGGTTTGGCGTAACCAAATTTCTCCCGCGCCAACCGCGTGATGGCCTTGGGATCATTGTTCAACGAATCCGTCGCCACATTCAACTGGCGCTTCTCGGCGTTGCCTTTCTTCAACTCTTCATCCAAGCGCATGACCTCGCGCCGCATCCGTTCATTCTGTTGGATGAGCGGCAGGTACCAGACGCCAACTGCGACCAAGAAAGCCAGCAAAAGCAACCCAATCACCACGCGGGTGAGTTTGTCCCAGATGCTGTCTTCAATGTTCATCATAAGGAGTAAAACAAGTCGCCCGATTGAGCGAAAGGAATTTTCTCAATCCAGCCAGCCAACTACGCACCACCCGCTATTTCATTGAAAACTTTCCCGCCCTTTGCCTATGCTGATAGGACATGATTAAAGCGATCTTGCTGATTTTTCGACCGGAGCAGACGTGGAACGGTATTGCCGCCGCCAATCGCAGCATCGCCTACATTATTTGCCTGCACCTGCTACCGTTACTCCTGTTGACATCCGTGGTGGAAGGTTATGGCCTGGTCCACTGGGGCAAATCGGCCAGCAGCGGCGAAAAGAAATCCGGCCGCCTTTATGAAGTGAAGGAAGCCGTAATCATCGAAACCGCGCAAACCCTCGTTCTCTTCGGCTTGGCATTTCTAGGGGCGGCCGCCGCAAAATCGTATTCCAGCACCTTTCATCGCCGCTCCACTTATCGCCAGGCTTTCACCGCCATCGCCTTTGGCATGGCCCCGATGCTGACGCTTCGGCTCGGAGATTTGATAGTCGGGTTGTTTCCTTGGGTGCCATGGGCAGTAGGAATGATCCTGACACTCGCGGTGCTCTATCTCGGACTGCCCTGTCTGCTCAAGCCCGATCCGCCCCATGCTTTCGGGCTGTACGTCATGACCACCATGACTATCACCGTGATGTTCGGCCTCTGGCGGTTGGTGACAACGCTATTTTTCCTCGGAAAACTGCCCCGCCTCGAGCAGGCGGTTGCCGACTTGGCCGGAGTTGCGGTGACTACGACTTCAGGCGGCGGCACGCTGCCCTGATCACCCAGTCACTCTGCTCCAATGCTTGGCGGGCGGCGGATTCATCCGCTCCCGTCAACTCCCGCACAATGCGCACGGCCCGGGTGCGCAATTTAGCGTTGCTCGGACGCACATCCACCATCAGGTTGCTTTGCACCTTGCCAATCTGAACCATGGCCAGCGTCGTCAGGAGATTGAGAATCAATTTTGTCGCTGTTCCAGCCTTCAAGCGGGTTGAACCCGTTAGTACTTCCGGCCCTAAATCCGGTGCCAGGTACCAAGTCTGGGCGGAGCAGACGCGGTATCGCAAGATGCGGATTGAAGCAAATCAGCATCGTCTTTGCACGGTGCCGTTTGGCTGCGTCCAACGCGCCCCAGACAAATTTGGTAGTCCCGCTCGCGGCAATCCCCACCACCACATCGCGCGCCATAATGCCCCGGGTCTTGATCTCGTGCGCTCCAGCGTCAGCATCGTCTTCCGCGCCTTCCACTGCGTTGCGCAGCGCTACGTCGCCACCCGCAATAATGCCTTGAACCAAGCTTGGAGCGGTGCGAAATGTTGGCGGACATTCGCTCGCATCCAGCACGCCCAATCGCCCGCTAGTGCCCGCGCCAAAATAAAATAACCGGCCTCCCTGCTGAAACGCCCGCGCCACCATTCTCACCGCCTTGGTCAGCAATAGTTTTTTCTGCAATAAGGCCCGTGTGACCTTTGCCTCCTCGCTCAACATCAACTCCACCGCTGCGCCCACCGCCAATTCGTCCAGCTTGAGCGAACGCGGATTGCGTCGCTCCGTCGGAGACAGACGCGTGGAGCGGATGCTCGAAAAAATAATGGCCTGGCTTGGACGGAAATTGGCCTGGGCCCGTTTTTGGCGCGACGAAGCAATCATGGGCGGATTGTTTCAATTCCGCCGGCGCCCCGCAAGCTCACCGCAGTTTCCAAGGCAACCGATACTCCCGCGTTAGCCGCCGGCTCGCGTCGGCATCACCGAGAATGATTTCCTTTTTCGCATCCCACTTGAGAGCACGCCCCGTCTGCATCGCAATAAGCCCAAGATGCCCGGGGATCGCTGAGTGATGCGCCACCTCCACCGGCGTCACGGTGGGTTGACGGGATTTCACGCAGTCCAAGAAGTTCCGGAAATGGTCGCGCGATTCATAGAGTTTCACCCGGCGCAATTCCTCCGGTAAACTGCGGGCATCTTCCCAATCCGGATTCGATGCTGCGAAAGAGTTTCCACGCGTCACCCAAACCCAGCCGTTTGTGCCAATCCATTTCGTCCCGCCCTTGATATCGTTGTAGCCGCCAGCGATGACCATCTCGATATCGCTCGGATACTTCGCCGTAATGCGATACTTTGTGCAAGTGTTCCACACGGCGTCCGCTGGCGGGAACTCGCCCTGCCCGGAAACTTCCTGCGGCCCGCTCGAGTCGCAATCCATTCCCCAATGCGCGATGTCGCAATGATGCCCGACCCAATCGAGCAACTGCCCGCCACCAGTATTGTAATTCCAGCGCCAGTTTTTATGAATGCGGGCCTCGATGTACGGCAGCTTCTCTGCCGGCCCGCTCCAAAGATTATAATCCAGTTCCGGCGGCGGCGCGGTGACGGCGGTCTTCTCTTTCGTCTTGGCGAAGTCATTGTGCCCCGAAGGCAGACCAACTTCGACCCGCTGAAGCTTTCCGATAAGTCCATTACGGACAATTTCCGCCGCGTAGTGAAAATGCTTTTCCGACCGCTGCCATGAGCCGGTCTGCCAGATCACTTTGTGCCGCTGCACAGCTTTGACGATAGCTTGCTGCTCCCCAATAGTCCGCGCCAACGGTTTCTCGCCATAAATGTCTTTGCCCTGACGCGCCGCCTCGATTGCCACCAACGCATGCCAGTGATCCGGGGTTGCGAGCATCACCGCATCAATGTCCGTCCGGGCCAACAGCTCGCGAAAGTCATGATACGCTTTGCAATCCTGATTCTGGTAACGCGCGTTGACTGCATCGCAACCTTCCTGCAAATGATTCTGATCCACATCACTGATCGCAACGACCTGACAGTCGGCGTGGTTAAGAAACGACTTCAGGTTACTCATTCCCTGCCAGCCACAGCCCACCACGCCCAAAGTGATGCGATTGGACGCCGTGGGCCGCTTCGTTTTCGCAGTCGCACAACTAGCGATAAGGGTGGGTGCGGCGACGGCCAACGCAGTGGTGGCCAGAAACTGACGCCGAGAAAAAGCTTTCGAGCGAGACGAGGTGTTCATTGTCCATTCATGACGCCTGAAACCCAACAAACATTCGAGACAAAATATTAACGACGTTCTGCAATAAACACCCGGGATTACGCGCGAGGATTGTCCATCGCCACCAGGCCAAACAGCAGCTCCAGCTTGTTTTCCAACGCCATTTCCTTGACGATGTCGTTATGCACCTTGAGCATCTCGGCTTAAATCATCCCGATCCCGTTGCCGCAGCGGCGTGGTATTGCCAACACCTCGAGATGACCGTAGCCCGCCAGTTCGGGCCACCGCAACACGGTCGTTTCCTTGCTGACACCCGGGGCAAAATGATGCTGGAGTTTTATCATAACCCCGAGGTTGGCATCCCCAATTATGCGGCGCTGGCGCCCTTCTCGTTTCACATCGCATTTCACGTCAAAGATGTTCCCGCCATCCGCGAACGTCTGTTGAAAGCCGGCGCCACCCCCGAAGGCGAGGTCAACACCAATGGCGACGGCGACAAAATCACCATCGTCCGCGATCCCTGGGGCATCTGCCTGCAGTTTGTCCAACGCCAACAGCCAATGGTTTGAGCCGTGCAAAGTCTGCCCGCAAAACAAAAACGCCCGGCGCAAGGCCGGGCGTGGTGAAATCAACTCAATTTTACTTCCCGCAGCACTGTTTAAACTTTTTACCGCTGCCGCACGGGCAAGGATCATTGCGCCCAACCTTTGGACCAGTCTTGATCGGTTTGGCCTTTTCCACGGCTGCCGCAGCTTCACTAACGACATCGCTAGCTTTTTGCTGTGGCGCCGCGCTGCTTGAACCCGTGGCCGTATTCCCAAACGCGCTGGTGGTTTGATGCAACGTCTGCTGCGGCACGTTGCGCAAAAAGTTCTCAAACGCCATCAAAGATGAAGCACTGCGGAAAATGTTGTGACAGATCTCGGTTTTGATGTTCACCATCAATTCGTCGAAGATCTTGAACGCTTCCGCCTTATATTCGATCAGCGGATCGCGCTGCCCGTGCGCGCGGAGACCGATACTGTAGCGCAGGCTGTCCATCTCGTAGAGATGTTCCTGCCAGAGCTTGTCAATCGCGCTGAGGATGGTGAAACGTTCCACTGACGCGAGCTTCTCCGGCTCTTCGAAACTGATCTTCAGATCATACGCCTTGCGGATGCTTTCGCTGATAAAATTGCACACTGCAAACTGCGCGGGGCTGAGTCCGTCATAGAGCGAGCCCGGCACCGGTGCGTCCTTGCCCGCTTGCGCCGCCTTGGCAATCTCCTGCTCCGGCATACCAAGCGGGAAGTTCAGATTGACCCAATCCGCCAACGCGCGCGTCTGCCATTCCCGGTCATCATATTCTCCGCCCTTGGTGAGTTGCTCCACCTTGGTGATGACAACTTCCTCCATGATATCCATCAGGCGGTCGCGTACATCGTCCGAATTGATGATCTCATTGCGGAAGCCGTAGATGACTTCACGCTGCTTGTTCATCACGTCGTCGTATTCGAGCGTGCGTTTGCGGATCTGAAAATTGTGCTGCTCGACGCGTTTCTGCGCCTGACCGATGGAACGATTCAGCAACGGATGCTCGAGCTCCTGACCTTCTTCGAGGCCAAGCTTCTCCATGTACTTGACGATGTTTCCGCGCCGAACAAGCGCATGAGATCGTCTTCCAACGATACAAAGAAATGCGATGAGCCCGGATCGCCCTGCCGCGAACAACGACCGCGCAACTGCCGGTCAATGCGCCGCGCTTCGTGACGCTCGGTGGCGAGCACGTGCAAACCGCCGACTTCAGCGACGCCCGGTCCGAGTTTGATGTCCGTGCCGCGACCCGCCATGTTCGTGGCGATAGTGATCGCGCCGCGCTGACCGGCACGCGCGACGATTTCAGCTTCCTGCTGGTGATACTTCGCGTTCAGCACCGAGTGGATCAGCTTCTCGCGATTCAACATCTTGGAAAGCATTTCGCTGACCTCGACAGAGATCGTGCCGACCAGGATCGGGCGGCCCTGACCGTGGATGGTCTTGATCTCGTTCAACACCGCGTTGAATTTCTCGCGCGCGCGTCTTGTAAACGGAATCGTTCGAATCCTTGCGCAGACACGGCTTGTTCGTCGGGATGACGAGCACGCCGAGTTTGTAGATGTCGTAAAATTCTCCCGCTTCGGTCTCCGCCGTGCCGGTCATGCCCGCCAGCTTCAGATAGAGGCGGAAATAATTTTGGATCGTGATCGTCGCCAGCGTCTGCGTCTCGCGTTCGATCTCCACGCCTTCCTTCGCTTCGACGGCTTGGTGCAAGCCATCGCTCCAGCGGCGACCCGTCATCAAGCGGCCCGTGTTCTGGTCTACGATGATGACCTTGTTGTCCTGCACGACGTATTCCACGTCCTTCGTGTAGAGCGAGTAGCCTTTCAGCAATTGCGCGATGGCATGGATCTTCTGCGCCTTCGCTTCAAAGTCCGCCTGCAACTTGGTCTTCGCTTCCATGCGTTTGCGCGCGTCCGTTTCCGGGCCGGCGTCGATGTCGTGCATGGCCGTGTTCAAGTCCGGTAGCACGAACGCATCCGGATCCTTCGGCGACAGGAAATTGCGGCCTTTCTCCGTGAGGTCGGCTTCGTGGCTCTTTTCGTCAATGGCGAAGAGCAACTGTTCCTTCTCCGCGTAGAGCTCGACCTTCTTCTGATCCAGATGCAACGACAGTTCCGCGTCGTTCATCAGTTTGAGGTGCGCCGGATCTTCCAAAACCTTCATCAAGTCCTCGGAGCTTCGGCTGCCCGGTCTTCACGCGGAATAGCAACAGGCCGATCTCTGTTCTTGAGGGCGTCGGGGTTCTGCGGATTTGATCCCATCGGTCGGGTTGAGCTTCTTCAGCAAGTCCATCGCCTCGGACAGATACCGCGCGCACAACCGTTCCTGGGCGCGAACGATGGATTCCACCACCGGCTTCCATTGCGCGTATTGTTCGTCAAACGTGCGCACCGCCGGGCCACTGATGATGAGCGGCGTGCGCGCTTCATCGATCAGGATCGAGTCCACTTCGTCCACGATGGCGAAGTAATGACCGCGCTGGACCTGTTCCTCCTTACGCGTGGCCATGCCGTTGTCGCGGAGGTAATCGAAACCGAATTCCGCGTTCGTGCCGTAGGTGATGTCGCAATTATATTGCTCACGCCGCACTGCCGGCGGCTGGTCATGCAGGATGCAACCGACCGTCAGGCCGAGAAATTTGTAAACCGCCCCCATCCATTCTGAGTCGCGGGACGCGAGGTAATCGTTCACCGTCACGACATGCACGCCCGCGCCCGGTGAGAGCGTTCAGATAAACCGGCGATGTCGCGACGAGCGTTTTGCCTTCGCCAGTGGCCATTTCCGCGAAATCCTACCGTTATGCAACGCCATTCCGCCGATCAATTGCACGTCGAACGGCACCATTTCCCAGCGCAACGCATGGTCGCGCACGGTCACGTCCTTGCCACACAGACGGCGGCACGCGTTCTTCACGACGGCAAAGGCCTCGGGCAGGATTTCATTCCAACCGCGCAGCGAGCTTGGTCTTGTCCTCGATCGGCAGAAAGTTCTTCCTTCCAATCAGCAGTCTTCTTGCGCAAGTCGTCATCAGAGAGCGCCTGCAGCCCGGCTTCGATCTCGTTGATCTTGGCGACCAACGGACGGAGCTTCTTCACCTCACGGTCGTTCTTGGACCCAATGAGCTTCTTAAAGATAAAACCAATCATATTTGCCTTAAAACAGCGGACGGAAACGCTACGGGAACAGGGGCGGGCGGTCAAATGATTAGGAAGGCCCAATTCGAAAGGCAAAAGATGCTCCCGCCCCTGGAACGCCGCGTAAAACAAACGCTACAACCGCAAGCGCCTGCTGGTCGTCGCCTCGTTCAAACTTTGTATAGTTCAAACATCCCCGCCAACATCAACCACTCGGGGTGTGTCGTCGCCAACTTCGGCAGGATGAGCCGAATCTGGGAGCGATACTCCGATAATTTTTCCCGGAGCGGTTTCAGGTCCTCCACCTTGTCCCAATGCAGCCGGTTCAAATCCAGCACGAGCCGACTCTTGCTGCGGGCCAGCGAATCACGCAGGCGTTGGCCCAATCTTTCCGCCTCTTTGGAAGATAACGCACCTTCAAGCCGCATCCAGACCTGCTGTTTCGCGTGCTGTAACTCGACTTGGACCGAGAAATCTGGACTGGAAACCTTGGCGTGGAATTCTTCCCACAAATGAAACGCACTCCATCCCGTTTCCGGCATGCGATACGCCGTGCGTTGGAGTTTAGGATGTTGAAAACAGTCGAATTTCAGCGTTACCGCCGTCCACACTGCGGCCCCCACGGCCAGGATAGATTGGAGGCGTTGACTCCACTTGGGTTTACCCAGCCCGGCGTGGATGTCACGTTCCAGGTCCCCGATCCATTTCCGGATCGTCGGGTTCGGACCAAACAACCGGCCCGCGAGAAAGATCGGATACGCAAAACGCAGCTCGCTCGCGTAGTATTCCGCTTTTTGCCGCAACACTGGATTTGACGAGTTCCGGAGCTTCAAATAGCCCAGCCAACGCGCTTCCAAAACGCGATAGATGCTCGGGCCAAGCTTTTGAAAATCCTGCTCAAAACACCACGCCTGAATGTCTTCAATCTGCTTGGGTGAGAGAGAGGGATGCTTCATCATTGTCGTGAACCCGTCCGCCCGGCGATAGAATAAATCCTTGTCGGTGGTATAGATATCGTGCAGCAGGTTCTCCTTGATAACGCGTTCGTGGAACGGCGTGCCGGGCACGGGCCCGTAAATCAAAAACTGCGCGAGCGCGGGCTTGGCCTGCATCAACCCGTCATGCTCCTGCGCCACAACTTCCGGAGTTTGATAATCAAAGCCTACGATCATCGAAGCCAGCACCGTGATGCCATGATCGCGAAACTCCTTTAGAATCTCGTGAGCGGGGCGGCCCTGTTGCTTGGCGTAACCGGAGCGCGTGCCTTCGTAGCCGATCCAGAAACCATCTATCCCCATCTCCAGGATTTCTTCCACAGTGTATTGGCTGATCGCCTTGATGCTGGAGAACGCAAAGATTGATGGCTTCCTCGGACTCTGCATCACGCAATCGCGAAATTCCATCGCGCGCTTTTTGTTCAACAGGAAATCCTCATCGAGAATCAGGAACACCAGATTCGGATTGAGATCAAAGTAACGTTCCACCACGTTGAAAATATCGCGTCCCGAGGGCAGCAGCTTGATGTGTTGACGGGAAAAGAAATGCGAGGTGCAGCAGAAGTCACAGCCGTTCGGGCAACCGAGGCCGGCGAAGATCTTACCCGTGCCGGAAACCTTCCAGCCAAAAATCTTGAGCCAACTCACGATCAACGGATGCTTGTACGGCATCGGAATCTCCGGTTCACCCAATAACCGCCGGAACCACGCCACCCCCTCTTCGCGACAAAAATAGTCGCCATACGGCTTGAGCACGTCGTCCTTCAAGACCGTGCCGTAACCGCCAAGCACAATCTTGCTGTTTGGAGCATGCTCCCGGATCAGCGCCACCATCTCCTTCATCTTGTGCATCACCGCCATGATGAAGGAAATCCCCACGTAATCGTACCCCTTCTTCAGTTCCTTGATGAACTCGCGCTTGGAGGGGTATTGCAACACCACGGTCGGCGTATCGAGATTTTCGGCGATATAATCCAATCCGAATTGCACATTGACCGTACGCGGGCTGAAGATCCCCTGTGCCCGCAGCACCTGGCGATAAAGGAGTTCGTATCCCACGGACGGCGCATCGCCGTGCTCCGGCCCTAACGGACGACATACACTGGTCAACAATACTTTTTTACTCATGCACTTGATGATTCCTTTGGGCAAGCTGCGATCAGAACTCCGCGCTAGCAAACGCGCCTGAAAAACGGTGCAACTCAACCACAACCAGCAAGCGCAGAAGTCGCGCAATAGTCAAAGTCCGCCTTGGTAAAATGCTGCTCACATTTTGCCCTGCCTTGTTAAGCGAGTTAACCGCCCAAGACATTTAATGCAGCTCCAGAACGCGGACGCCCCCTCTCCACACGCTACTGCCAATAAAACTTTTACGCGTCTTTACAACCCGCGACGAGTTGCGCGCTACGACAAGGGGTATGCACTTCGCCCACGCCAAGGTTTGCAATCTATCGTAAAACCTTTCACCCTGAAGTATGGGTGCGTTCCCCGTCAGCCTCGAAAAAGAAAATCAACTCGCGCAACGCATGACCACACTGGCAGTGTGGGAAGCGGATATTGAAGAGTCCTTCGTCCGTAGCGGCGGACACGGCGGGCAAAACGTGAACAAGGTCTCGACCTGTGTCATGTTGCTGCATCGGCCAACGGGAGTCCAAGTGAAGTGTCAGGATACCCGCCAGCAAGGGATGAATCGCTACATAGCGCGTCGCCTGTTGCTCGACAAAATTGAGGAGCAGCGGAAGAACCGGCTGGCCGCTCAGCGGGCGGAGATCGAAAAACTCCGCCGTCAAAAACGTAAACGCTCCAAAGGAGCAAAAGAAAAAATGCTCGCCGGCAAGGCCCACCAAGCCAGCAAGAAGGCGAGCCGGCAGCGGCCCTCAATGGATTAGTTCCCCAAACAGAACAAACTCTTTTCCCCACGCACCAAGATTCGATTCTTCAAGCAGACCGGCGTGGCGATAACGCGTTCGCCCATGTCGTTTTGAGCCAGCACAGCAAATTTTCCGTCCGCACTGGCCACATAGAACACCCCGTCTTCACGCACGGCATAGAGCTTACCATTGGCGATGACGGTTGAGCCGTAATAGTTCGCCGAGGTTTTGGGCAAGCTGTCTTTCCAGACCGTCTGGCCCGTGAGCGGATCGAGACACTCCACTTCGCCACGATCCCGCAAAAGATAAACCTTCTTCTGCCACACAGTCGGACTAGGGACAAACGTGCCCGTATCCGTGCGTTGCCAAAGATGATTTGTAGCATCAAACTCACCGGCCTTGCCCAGTTTGACGCCGAAGAGAATCGGATTGCCACGATCACTTCGCCCAAACGGCACGATGATCACATTGTCCACCACGACCGGAGTGGCCACGGCTGGGTAATTTTTGCCCCCAGTCGGATTTGGAATGATAGCCGACCAAAGCATCTTGCCATCCGCTGCACTGTGGACGGTGACATGCTCGCCCGCCCAGACAAGCAATGCTTCCTGCCCCGCAAAGCGGAGCGGCACGGGCGTATTGTAACCATGATCGTTTTCCTGCGGTGTTTGGTAATTACGGGCGACCTTCCATTGCAGCACGCCAGTGGCCTTGTCGAACGCGGCGAGCCAGGATTCTCCCTGATTCATCCGCGCCATGATGACATATTTTTCGGTCAACACAGGCGCCGTGCCTGGATCGAAATAGAGCGAGTCCCGGCCGAAGGCTTCAACGAGATTGGTCTGCCAAAGAATTTTTCCGGTAAAATCGAGTGCCGCAAAACTTCCGCTGGTGAAAACCACGTACACTGATTTTCCATCAGTCGTTGGCGCGGCATTGGCCGCCGAGCTATTGCGGTGCTTCCCCTCCCGAGCAGGTCCGAGTTTGGTGCGCCAGAGTTCCTTGCCCTGCCAATCAAATGCCAGCACCGAGTCCTGTCGGTCCGCGGGGGCGGTGACAAAAATCTGATCATCCCAGACAATGGGTGTAGAGCACCCCTTCCCCGGCAACATCGCTTTCCACAGAATATTGTTCGTCTCGCTCCAACTCACAGGATAGTTGCCCGCAGGAGTGCTACCGTCACCATTCGGGCCACGCCAGTTGGCCCACCGAACAGTACTTTCAGCAACGACCGGGGAGACGATGCTTAATACGGCCAGACTGAACGCGGCAATGGCTTTCATGCGGAGAATGGACGGCCCAAGGCTACCGAAGATTCAGCCGAGTTAAAGTTTTCAATTCTTTCGTCGAATCCAGCGCAGCATCTCGAGCAATTTGGGCGGCTGGCCGGTTCGCAGGATGCCGATACGGAAGACTTTGCCCGCCGTCCACAACGCGGCGATGGCTGTGGCCAGCATCAGCAGAACCGTCCCGATCATATCAATCCACGGCGGGTCGGCCATGACGCGGTTCATCATGATGAACGGTGTGTATAGCGGCACCCATGAGAGCACGCGCGCCAACGTGCCATTCGGATCTTTCGGGATGAATGTCATGGTCATGAGCGGCACCATCATGATCATCGTAATGAAGCCCATGTAACTCTGTGCCTCCTTCAACGTATTGCATACGCTGCCCAACGCGAGAATGGAAGCCGCGTAGATGAAAAAACCAAACAGGAAATATACCGCGAACATCGGAATCAAACTCGACGAGTGCAGCACTGTAAGCACCTGCCCGGTCACTGCGGTCGCTGCGCCCGCCTTCAACGTCAGGATGCCAAACAACGCCGCCATCCACGTGCCAATCATCGTCAAACCCACCGCCGCAATACCCAACAGTTTGCCCATCATCAATTCCCCCGGTGTAACCGAGGACAACAACACTTCGATGATACGATTGGATTTCTCCTCAATGACATTCGTGAGCAACATCTGAGCAATCGCGAAGATGGAAATCCACAGCAGATAAACGAACGCGCTCGGTAGCCATTGCTTGATAACGTCCACGTTCTTTACCGCTTCCTGACCACTTTCCTTCTTGGGATTCAAACTCGCGATCGGTGCATAGGTCTGCTCCACCTCACGCACCGCCTTGGCGTCCAGCCCTCGCAACAGATACTCGCGCTGCCGGATTTCGCCATTCACCGCCTGCTCAATCTCCTCGCGCAAATGCGTATCTGCCAAGTTGCCCGACCAATACTCAATACCGCTGCCTTTTCGCCCGCGCGCATTCTTGTCCTGCGGACGGACCACCTGTTTTTCAATGTCCGCTGGAATTAAAATCGCCGCACTGAGTGAAACCCATTGGCCGCCCACCTCGATCTTCTTTTCACCGCGCAGATACGGACGCAGCCGCTCGGAAACTTCTTCCCACCTCGAATCCTGGCGCAATCCCGCCGGCAGCGGGGTTGCCTGAAAGTCCCGGCGCGGCGCTTTGAACTCAGGCGTCTCTGGTCGCAAATAGGGGCGCAGTCTCTCCAGATAGGCAGCCTCACCATTCGCCGTGAATTGTTCCAATGAGGGCGGATTGAATTTATTCGTGCCACCGGCCGGGGTTACATTTTTGCGCGCGTAATCATTCAGCGCATCAAACACCTTCCGCTGATAGGCCCGCTCCAGTCGCGCTTCAATGACGGACGCGAGCGTCTGCGATTGATCCACCAAGACGTAATAGCGCGTGGGTGTGCCCTTCTTTTCCAGCCAAAGTGGCACCTGCATCGTGAAGAAGATAATCGTCGGCACGAGCAGCAGACTGATCCAAA
Organism: Verrucomicrobiota bacterium; assembly: GCA_049840435.1. GTDB lineage: Bacteria > Verrucomicrobiota > Verrucomicrobiia > Limisphaerales > JADLHS01 > JADLHS01. The sequence goes on from JASGKY010000008.1 coordinate 31,320, forward strand.
AGCCTTTAGTCTTGGCGTTCTCGGCGTATTCACGCCAGGCGACGAGGAAAATGTATTTCATCGGAACGACGCCTCCTTCGCCTCCGGCCCGACCAATCGCATGAACGCTTCATGCAGCGTCGGCTCGGATTGATTGAAGCTGCGCAGCCGGATGCCGCGAGCAAAGCAGGTTTGTCAGGATGGCTTGAGGGTCAGCGTGATCGCGCAACTCCAGTTCCCAATGCGAATTGGGCGTGCCATTGCCCGCCTCAAAAGTCCGCGCCGAAACCACGGCCGGCAGCTCCCGCAATGGCGCGATATCATCCGTCGTCTCGATCCGCACGCGGCGTGGAATGGTCTGCTTCGCGTCCTCCAACGTTCCGTCAAAAATCTTCTTTCCCTTTGCGAGCAGCAAAATCCGGTCGCACAGCCGCTCCGCGTGCTGCATGACGTGCGTGGAAAACAATACCGTGCGGCCGCGCTTGGCCATGTCGCGAATGATATCCTCCATCACCTGTTGGTTCACCGGATCGAGTCCGGAGAAGGGTTCGTCCAGAATGACGAACTCCGGATCATGTGCAATTGAGGCAAGCACCTGCACTTTTTGCCCCATGCCTTTGGAAAGCGCCTCGGTCGGGCTGTTGGCAAAATCTTTCAAGCCGTAGCGCTCCAGCAGTTCATACGCGCGTTGCTTGGCCGCCTTGCGATTCAATCCCTTCAAGGCTGCGAAGTAGGCGATGATCGCCCAGCATTTCATCTTTTTGTAGAGCCCCTTTCCTCCGGCAGATAACCGATGCGTTGCCGCACCTTGAGCGCAGAAGATTCACCCAGCACAGTGATGCTACCACTCGTGGGCTTGATGATTTCGAGAATCATCCGGATCGTCGTGGTTTTGCCCGCGCCGTTAGGACCGAGAAACCCGTAGATCGAACCCGCCGGCAGACTGAAGCTCACGTCATCCACCGCGCGAAAATCACCAAAGAGCTTGGTAACGCCGCGCAATTCCAGCGGCACAGTCGGAGTGATGGCGTTACCGTTCATCAAGGTTTCGTTTGAAACAGAGGCTAACCAATAGACCGCGCGAACACCAGCACCTCACGCGACAATGCACTCACAACTCCAACCTCACCTGCCCCCCGGCGACATCATCGTGCGATTCATCTTCAGCATCATCCGCTGGTTGTTCATGGCCTTGTTCCGAAACTCGGCAAACTGAGCCACATCTTCTGGTGTCAGAAATGAGCCCGCGCGGTGGGCCGCCTTTTCATAAATACTATCCAGCAGTTTCAGATTCTTTTCCGCCTCACTTTCCGAAGCGATGTTACGAAAGTTCAAGATGGGCAACGTCTGATAGTTGGCCGGCAAGCCAGCGCTCGCCAGAGTTTGATCGGTTTCCGCCAATAACAGATCGTAAAACTGCCGCGCCTTGGCTTTCTTTTCCGCGTCGTCGCCGGACAGCATGCTCTTGAACTGTTCGGCGGTGATATTGCTGGCCATTCGCTTCGAGTATTCCTGGTATTGCCCGAGCGCTTCGTCGCCCAGCAGCGTCTGCACCTTTTCCAACAACGCCGCTTCCTGCCCGGCAAAGATCGGCTCCATCTGCTGCGGCGTCAGGCCATCGCGCAGCACCGCCGTGATGTGATCAATGTTCTCCATCACATCATCCGCCAGCAATTCGCCAAACTTGTCCGCCTGTTCCTTGGGTAGATTCAGTTTCTTGGCAAAATCCTTGTAGAGCATGCCCATGCTCAACTTTTGCTGCTCGCGTATGGTTTGCCACATCGCCGGATCGGCCTTGATGCCGCTTAGCGCACTCGGCCCGTTCGTGCGCGACGCCGCGTCCTGTCGCAAGCGGGCCACTTCGCCGCGCAACCGCAACAGTTCGAGGGAAGAATTCGTTGCGACCGGGACCGCGGCGGGTATCGCGGCCAGCTTGGCAAGCCGTGCATTTTCCGCCGCGAGCTGTTCACTCTGCTGCTTTTGTTGGCGCAACGCATCGTTTGCTTCGGTGAGCTTGGTCTGGGTTTGATGCTGCATCACCCAGGGAATCGCCACTCCGGCAGCGACGACGGTGGCGATAACAGCGACTTTAAGTTTGGTCATGCTCATAACTTCAAGAATGGTTAAAGTAGTTCCCGCGCCCGTGGCCGCACTGGCCAAGGCGAACGATGAAGCGGCCACGGCAAATCCAACCGGCGCGGCTGATACAGAATGCGCCGCCAGCACCGAGGCCAACGCCGTGCCGGACAACGTCACACCCCGCACTTTCAGCAGGCCCTCAAGTTTTTCCAATGCACGATCCACGCGTTTGCGTGCGGCTTCTTCCGGACTGCCCAGCGATTCGCCGACGGAGCGAAAATCTTTTTGCTCAAAGAAGCGCAACAGAATGGCCGCCCGATCTTCAGCGTTGAGTTGGTTCACCGCTTCGTCGAGCACGGGTGTGAGCGTGGCGAGATTGGCGGCGGAGTGATCTTCGAGCGTACTCATTGCAACAGCCTGCCTTTCTCGTTCCTGACGCCGACGTTCACTGCGCAGCACTTTGCTGGCAACGAAGCACGTGTGCCGGTGCAACCAGCCACCAAGCATCACGTCCTTGGACAACGTTCGCGCCAGCTTGGCCAGATCGGCAAAGACTGTCTGCGCCACATCCTCGGCCAGATGCGCGTCGCCATTCACCAGCCGGATGGCGGCGGAATAAACCAGGTCCACGTAGCTGGCGACCAGATCGCGGAAGGCGGTTTCCGAGCCGGAAGCCACGTAATCAGCGAGCAATTGTCGGGTGTCGGTCATCGTTCAACACTAGTAAAGACCCGCCGACTTGGGAAAGCGGACAAAATCTTCTAAATAATTCCCATGCCGTCTCTGGCATGATAAATTTGCAGTTGAGCATTTTTCCCAACCTCGCTAGTTCTTTGCGCGACGCCATGAATACTACCATCCGCGCATCCCTCGCACTGCTGCTTGTGACCATCACTACAGCGCACCCCGTTTCAGCCGCTGACCCCAGCGTGGGCGTGGGGGCAAAACCCATCAGCGGCGCAGAAATCATTTTTGACGGCTCCCGTGAGATGCTTGATACGAAGTGGACTTATTGGGCTGGCCCAAGCTTCAGCTCGTCCCTACCCATCAAGTGGAAGATCGTGGATGATCCGGCGGACAAAGGCTCAGTCCTCCAAACCGACGACCCCGCCGCCGCCGGAGGCAAGTATGGCGCAGCGGACATCGTGACAAAACAAACGTACCGGGATTTCCGCCTGCACGTCGAATTCTTAATCATGAACCCACGCGGCAACAGCGGCGTATATTTGCAGAACCGTTACGAGATCCAAATTTGCGAAGGTGACAAATCCAAGCATGGCATGGGCGCGGTGATCAACGAAACCGAGTCGCCGTACCATCTCTTTGCCGGGCTCGGCAAATGGAACGCCTACGACATTGTATTTCGCGCCGCGCGCTTTAAGGATGGAAAACTCACCGAACAGCCGCGGGTCTCGATGTATTTCAACGGTGTGAAGGTTCACACGAACGTGCCGATCAGCCAGGTCTGGGGTGGGCCGAATTCCGGCGTGGACGGCGGGAACGATGGCGGCAAAGGCATCACCGATACGCCACAAGGCTTGAAGCTACAATGCGAAGGCCACGATGTCCGTTACCGCAACATCTGGATCAAGGAACTGGAGCTGAAAGCGGCGGACACGGATTTTTAACCGCGCCCGCCTGCAATCAAACGCTGGCTGGAGCGGGCGAGGATTCCTTGCCCCCCGCCGCCGGCGGATCAACCGGAGGCGTTGTGCTGCCTTGGAAACTCTTCCACATGGTCAGCGGCAACGAACCGAGGACGATGAGCGCGATCTGGCTGCCATTGAATAGCATCAACCACTTGAATGCCGCGTCCATGAAGCCGTAGCTGTGCAGGCCGATGCCGAGCATGTTCGTCCCGAACCAGGACCACGCCGTGATGACGTTGCCGAAGATGGCGAGGTTCATCAAACCGCGTTCCTTCACCATTCCGCCCCAACGCGCATGGAGGATGAGTCCATTCCAGATGACGATAAGTAATGCGCCATTTTCCTTCGGGTCCCAACCCCAGAAGCGCCCCCAAGATTGGTCCGCCCAGATGCCGCCCAGCACCGTGCCAGTGAAACTGAACAACGTGGCGAAGCAGATGATGGCGTAAACCATCTTGGTGAGCGCCTTGCCAAGATCGAGTTGATTCAAACGCGCCGCGGTACCTGGAGTAAAAATCCCCAGAATCACATACGCCATCGCCAGTCCGCCCGCCGCGAACGTCGACGCATAGCCGAGCGTCACCACCACGACGTGGGTGGCGAGCCAGAAGTTCGTATCCAGCACGGCTTGCAACATCTCCATCGTGTCACCGCCGAGCGCGAGGTTGTGCGCGATAAGCAACGTGATGAAGCCCGCCAGGCCCGCCATGGCACTGCCGAGACCGACTTTGTAGATGCGTTCCAGAATCAGGCCGAGCACACACGCGCCCCAACCGATGAACACGGCGGAGGAATACAGATTCGTCACCGGCGGACGGCCTTCCAGCATCATGCGATAGATGAGCGCAAAGGTATGCACGACACAGGCCAATCCGATCAGATAAAACGCCGCCCGCCGGAACGACTCCGACGCATTTGGCCACGAACCAAACGTCAACAACGCCCCGCCCGCCAGCACGAAGGCGAAGATGTAGATAATGGTAGCGTGGAGAAACAATTTGATCTGGTTGAAGTAATATTCCGAGCGCCCCTTATTCACTTCCTTGGCAAAATCTTTGCCGAGCCAGTTCTTGTAACCGGCAACGGCGGAATTGAATTCGGTGGCATCATCCTGGGCGTAGGCCTTGGCCATGCGCGAATAGAAGCCCACCGCCGGCGGGATGGTCTGGGTGCGGATTGCGTCGAGCAGACTCGCACCGACATTCGCCCATGCGTCCCGATCTTCTTCCGGCTCCACCGGTGGCACGGCACGCGGATACGAACGATTGGCCGCCGCTTCAAACTTCTGACCGATCGCCATGAACGATTGCAACGCTTTCTGATCGGCATCCGCGCCCATCTGTTGCGCCCGCATCGCCCGGACGCCAGCCGGCAATGCCGCTTCGAAGTCGGCGAGTAATTGCACGAAATTTGTCGTGCGTTCGGGTTGAATGCTGTTCTTGAGTCGTTGGTAGATGTTAATGGCATTGGCCAGCTTCAGGATCTGCCGTTGGTAGCTAGTCTGCTGGGCAGTATTCCACCTCCGAAGCCTTGCTGGCCTGCGTGAAGATTTCGCTCACCACCGGCTTTAGATCGTCATAGGGATAATAACGCAGCCCGGATTTCTCGATCCCTTTCTCGCCAAGCTTCAATTCGCTGATGATGTCCGGGTGATGGATCAGAAAGATATTGCGGGTATCCGCAACTTCAGGTTTAAAGCAGACTTCGAGCAACCACTCGGTGGAACGGAGCTTTTTGGGATGACGCCAGAATTGCCACGAGGGCAGCAGTTCGAGCGGAACGTCGCCGGTGCTGCGGATCTGGAGCAAGGAATTGTGCGCCACGGAATCCAGCGGCTGGACACGCCCGTTGAGCAGCACCGGCAGGCGGCCGAATTCAGCGGTGTACAGTCCGGTGTTGGGTTTGGGCTTCATCACCGCTACGATCTCGATCGCGAACAACGCGAGAAAAAACCACGGCAGATATTTGAGGAGGGCTTTCATGCTGTTTTACGTTTGGCGGCGAAACTGATCAGGTGGACAAGGAACTGCCAGACCATCCCGACGGAGACCAACACACACGCGAAATACGGCGTGAGCCAGCCGGGATTGTTCACGACTTGCAGGACGGTGGTTTGTTCCGTCTCTTTGTCGAAGCTGGATTGGAAAAAAGTTTTGCCATCGTAACGCAACGGCTCGTTCATGCGGATGGTCACCTCGCGATTCTCGCCCGTGTCGGGACGCTCCAAGCGAATGCGGCTGGAAAAGTTTTTCGCCTTCTCCGTGCCGGCGTAACCGATCAAACCGGAAATCAATCAGGTGCAGATAATACGGCTTGTAGTAACGCTCCGGACGCAGGACAAAGCTGAGATTCCGGCCTCCCGCCGCCAACGCCAGTGACGTGGAAATATAGCCTGACACCAATACCGAACGCGTCTCGCCTTGCGGCCCAACCAACTCCACGACCCCGGACGGAATGTCGCGAAGATTCATGTGCGTCTCCTTCGGCAGACTGCGCCACCAGATCGGGCGACCCGCCGCGCTTTCCGCCGCTACCGGTTCAAAGCCACTTGAATCCATGGAATCGGTCAGCGCCGAATTGGGAAAATACGTCTTGGCCCGCAGCTTGAAGGGCATGTCCGGATGCGCCAGTTCCCCGCCCTTCTGCAACAAAGTGGCTGGAATAGCGATGACCTTGTCATCCTTCTCGTCCGTCGTGTCAACGATCGCCAATTCCCAGCGACTGCCGGATTCAGAGAAGTTGGACGACTCACCCTCGCGGATGGACATGTGGCTTTCGACAGAAAGCATATCCGTCATGAACTGCCCCAGCAGCAGCAGCACCACGCCGAGGTGGATCATCGCGATCCCCAACCGCTTCAGCCCAGAGCGATAATAACGCAGATGTGCGGCAAAGAGATTGATAAGCAACAAACCGCCGACAAGATAGCCGCCTGGAAAAATCGGGATCTTCAGCCCCGAGCCTTCCGGCTTCCAATAAATGAAGAGGCTGCGGAAGAATTCGTCTTGGGCCATGTACAGCCCGAGCTTCACCTGCGCGATCGTGCCCCAGAAAACCAGGATCAATCCCAGCGCCAGCAACACGACGGCAAGTTTGACCGACGAAAAGAAGTAGTAGAGACGCGTGAGCATGTCAGTATTTCACTCCTTTGACGAACGCCAGGAAGTTCTCCTTCTCCGCCGCCACCAATTTCGGTTCGCCCATCAGCTTATAATACCAGGTGCTGCCGTTGCGGATCACCTTCACCCCAAGCGTCGTCGCGGGTTTTTCCGTCGAACTATCCGTGCCGCTCAGCTCAACGTAAGTCCCCTTCCCACCAGCCACCTCGATCTCCTGCGTGTTCTTTTGCAACTCGGCCTCACTCCACGAGCCCAAGCCCAACTGCGCCCGCCAACGGTTGAGATTGGCCGCCAGCCCACCACCATCCCCGGCGGAGCTGCTCACGTTGACGGCGGCTTTGGCATCGCCTGCACCAGCGATCAAGAACTTCGCGAACAAAAATTGGCCGCCAGAAATTTCCTTCCAACTGCTCGGCACCGTCCAAGTTGGGCCGCCTTCGCGGGGCGCAGGCGGGGCGGCAGTCGTAACCGCGCCAGGCATTCCGCCCCCTGACACCGCTCCCCCACCCACGGGCGGGTGTCCCGCCGGCAAAGCCTCCGGCGCGGGCGCTTCTTCGATCTTCACCGATTTGAGGAAAGCCACAAAATTCGGCTTCTGTGCGAGCACCAGTTCGTCGTCGCCCTGCAATTTATAGAACCAACTCATCTCGCCGAGATGGGCCATGGCCGTGACAATGCGGATTGTTTGACCGGCAGCCGACTTGCCCGCCATATCGAACATCTTTCCGGGAACTCCGCCGATGTCCACGGCGGTGAGTTCCTTGTCGGCGTCGCCTTCAGAAAGTTCACTCAGACCAACTTGCTGTCGCCACATGTTGACAATCATGGTTTCGCGCCCCGCCATGCCCGGCAAAGGCGTCACAGCGACCTGGGCGGATTGACCATTCGTTCCGGTGATACTGAACCCCGCCACACGCATCTCACCAGTGCCAGCTTCACGCCACCCCTCGGGCGTGGTGTAAGTCACTTTCGGCATGGCGCGCATCGCGTGCGGATTAGCAGCCGAACCGTGGCCGTGACCATCCCCCGGACCGTGATTATGCCCGTCATCCGCCGAATGCCCCGCGGGTTTCTCCTTGGGTACGTGATAAACCTGGATTTTATCCGCCGCGCCGACCGTCAATGCCGCCGCCAGCAACCCAGCACAACCCAGCAATCCGGAATGATGAAAACTCATGCTTAGTTTCTACTTTTTTTGGCCAGCCGGAGCAAGCCGTCCCTTGCATTACCTGCTGCAATTATTGTTAGTAGATAATAATACAAACTCACCAAAACACGCCAACTGCCCACACCCGCCCGGACGTCGTGATACCCCATCCCCCTGCTCGCCTCGTACAAAGCAGTTGAGCCTGCGCATCGGTTTCGCTACCTCTGTCGGCGACATTGATGCCGTTTTTGCCAACATGATTGAGTTTCTCGGAAAATTCCATCCGCTGCTTGTCCACCTGCCCATCGGCTTTCTCCTGTTATTGGCCACGCTGGAATGGCTAGCCTTGCGCCCCGGCTGGAAAGAACTGACCACCGCCAACCGGGTCATTCTGCTCCTGACAATTCCCGCCTCGCTGGCCAGCGTGATCTGCGGCTGGCTGCTGGCGGCCCATGGCGGCTACGACGCCACCGCGCTCTTCTGGCATCGCTGGCTCGGCTCCGGCGTGGCCGCCGCGACCATCCTTCTTTGGATCATCCGGCAACGCGGCTGGATGACGGCGTATCGGCGCAGCTTGTTTGTGACACTTGTGCTGCTCACGGTAGCCAGCCACTTCGGCGGTTCGCTCACGCATGGCAGTGATTTTCTAGCGTGGCCCAAGGCGCGTCCGGCGGAAACCGGGCCGTTGACGGAAGAACAACTGCTCACGCAGCCTGCATACGCGACAGTCATTCACCCCATCATTGATAAGTATTGCGTTAGTTGTCACGGTGCGGACAAGGCCAAGGGCGGTTTGCGCATGGACACCGCCGCCCTGCTGGTCAAGGGCGGCGATTCGGGGCCGCCCCTCGAACCACCCGGCGCGGAATACAGCCTGCTGGGTAACCGCCTTAATCTGCCGACCGACGACGATGATCATATGCCGCCAGAGGGCAAGCCGCAGTTATCCGCGGCACAGCTAACGATCGTAAAGTGGTGGCTGGATTCCGGCGCAAAGACTGACGCCACCCCGCTCAGCGTGCTCAAGCCGACTCCGGAAATTTTACGCGAGATCCAATCCGCGATGGTCAAGCCCTCCTCCGCTCGGGCCGAGGCCAAATGATTTGCCGGGATTCCCAACCCTAACACGCTCGTTCGATCTTTATGCTACATAGTGAATTCATCCCCGCCGCCACCCCCGGCTCAAAACATCTGATGGTCATGCTGCACGGTCTTGGCGACAGCATTGAAGGCTACCGCTGGTTGCCCGAAGCGATGCGCCTGCCTTGGCTGAACTATCTGCTCGTCAACGCGCCGGACGATTACTACGGCGGCTACTCATGGTTTGATTTTCAAGGCGACATGATTCCCGGCGTGCATCGCAGTCGGAAGATGTTGACGGAATTACTCGATGCCCACCGCGCCAAAGGCTTCCCAACCGAACTCACCACGCTTGGTGGCTTCTCGCAAGGTTGCCTCATGACGATGGAGATGGGTTTTCATTATCCGCATCGTTTTGCCGGACTTATCGGCATCAGCGGCTGGATTTCCGAACTGGATAAAGCGCTGAAGGAATTGCCGCCGCTTGCCAAGCAACAACGCTTCCTGGTCACGCATGGCACGCACGACCCGGTGGTCTTCTTCGATCGCACGCGCAAACAGATTCAACAATGCCAGGCTGCGGGGCTGAACATCGAGTGGCATGAGTTCATGAAGCCGCACACCATCGCCGGCGAAGAAGAGATGCGCGTGATCCGGAAATTCGTAACGACGGGTGCAGGTAAATAGCCCACCTGCCCCGTCGCCACATTTAACTCAGCACAACCAGCCGCGCCCAAGCCTTACGGGGCAACCTTGCCGCGATAGTAACGTTGATCATTCGTGGCGGGTTCGCTGAACAGAATCGGCGCCGCTCCGGTATGCACAGGCGTCCAATGCCCCGAACTCAGATTTGTGGAAACTTCGATGACATAGTTTGATGCAGTCGTGCCCGTGAGTGTAAATTGCATCTGCTGGTTCGTCACACTAAACAACGTCAACGTCGGAGCACTGGCTGACAGTCCAGCGAGCGGTGCGACGACTCCCGAGATAGCAAAGTCTGGCGCAGCGCCGTCCACCACATCGTAGAGATACCAAGTCCCGGTATCGGAAGTAGTGTTGTAATTGACGATGCGAAAGACAACGTTCGTGCCCGGCCCGACATTTTGCAACGTGGACACGGCAGACAAATCAATCGCCGGCAGCGAGAACCCGGAATTTCCGGCTGTATAGGTATTGGTAACCAAATCTACAAACCCACCCGCGCCGATCTGGTATTGCACCACCCCGTTGGTCGGCCCGGTGCTGGAACGGCGATAATCAAACCGGCTCACGGCCGTGAATGAAACTCTGAAACCTGCATTTGCCGCGATGGAACAGGTGACAAAATTATTCGAAGTCACAGCCGCCGCAGCGGTGAGTGCATTAAAGCTATTGCCACCCCATGCCCCACCTGACGCCGCGGAGCCACTCGGTGCCGACACCCGCACCGCGCGTCAGTCCTACGACCGTTACGTTGGGCGCACTGGTAGTCGCGGCGAACGGAGAAATCCCATAACTACTTTGACCGCTCACATCCCACCCCGCCAACACGCCGGTGTAGTTGTCGCCGCCACCGCCGCTGTTGGTGGCAGTAATCGAAGTAAGATCACTGGCGGTATTGTTAAGAGTATTCGTGTCGCCGCCCGTAGCTACGGAAGCCAGGTTCGTCAGGCTCGCCGGCGCATTCGACGCAACCGTCACTGTCAAGGTAATGGCCGGATAAGCCGCATTGGCAGTGAGCACATCCGCACGCGTCGCTGTTAACGTGCCGAGCGTAATGCTCCACCCCGAGCCAGTCATCGCCGTGGCCGTGAGGCCAGCGGGTAAGACATCCACCACACTTACCGCCCCCGTGGTCGCAAGCGAGCCGACATTTGTGACGGTGATGGTGTAAGTTCGCCCGGCATCGCCTTGCGCAAAACTGCCCGCATGCGACTTCAAGATGGCGAGATCAATACCAGTCGCCACTGGCGGATTGGTCACCACCGAGCTGCGTGGATTAGGAACGCCTGTGCTGAAATCAGCGGCGTTATCATCCGTATCGGTCGCGCCGGCGTTGTTACGGAAAATAGCTGCTGCGTTACCTCCCGTCGGAGCCGCCCCGCTACCTTCATACGCGCCCGCCGTGCCGTAGCCGACAAAGTCCGCGATGGTCACGCCCCCCACCGGATTTGCTCCGCTCAGGGCGACTTGATTGGTCACCAGCGCTAGCTTGCCGTTGGAGCCACTGACATTGATGTTGTTCGTCACATTCGCTACCGGCAGCAGCGAACCATTCGCACCGCTCGATGAAAGCTGCACGAGATAATAGCCGCCGCCGGGAATCGTTCCGGTCAAGTTGCCCACCTGCCAAGTGCTCCCCGAGGCGCTGGCATATTGCACCGACCAGCCATTGACACTCGCCGGAAGGCTGCCGGGATTGAACAACTCGACATAATCGTTCCGATACGTCGCCCCGGAATTGCCCCCACCGCCGTAAATCTGACTGATGACAACATTCGCGGCGGTGCCGGAATTCACGGTCAAAACCGCTGGGGCGCTCGTGACTGAGCCGGCAAAATTCGTCACCACCACCGAGTAGCTGGCTGCATCGCTGCTCTGCGCACTGGCGATGGCATACGTCACATTCGTAGCAGCAAGAATCGCGATACCATTGGACTGCCATTGATAATGCAGCGGTGCGGCACCGATGGCTGACACGCTGAACGCTGCCGGACTTCCCGTCACTACCGTCAAGCTCGCCGGCGAGCGCGAAAATCACCGGCGCAATCACCACAGTGAGAGTGGCCACCGAACTCGTCACGCTGCCAGAGGCATTGGTAATTGTAACAAAATAATTACCGCCATCGGCTGCCGTCGCTGCGCCCAAGTTGTAAGCGCTGTTAGTTGCGGCAACGATCGCGACCGAGTTGGAAAACCATTGATAGTAGAGCGGTGCATCGCCAATAACGCTCACGGAAAATCCGGCCGGATCACCAAAAACCACCGTTTGACTCTGCGGTTGCGCTGTGATGAGCGGCGCATATCCGGCCCCGCAACACACCGTCGCGTTGATGGTGAGCGAATCCACCCACCACCCAGCCCCACCCACGCTGGTGTCCGTGCCGCTACGCCAGCGAAATTGCACGTTCTGCCCAGCAGCGGAACTCGGCAGATTTACCAGCACCGTGCTGAACGTAGCATTCGTGCCACTCCAACCGGCACGGCTGCCCAGCGCATTGGCCGAGTTCAATGTAGCGTTGTAGCCGCCGCTCACAAAACTACCCCCAGCGGTCACGATATCCTCAAACGCACCCGCACCAATCTTGATCTCCAGCACGCCACCATCGTAGCCCGTTTCAAAACCATAACGATGGCGGAAGGACAGCTGCGCCGCCCCCGGAAACAACGTATACGCCGCGGACACCAGCTCATTTGAACCCTTCGTCGTAGCATCCGGAGAGAAGACTGCGTTCGGAGCCGTGTCGCTGGACGCCGTGGTCGTCGTCCAAACTGATTGTCCGCCCCCGGCGGCAGTACCTCCAGTTCAACGGCAACGTCGGCGCGGGCACGCCATCAAAATCTTGCGCAAAAACCGGCGCGAATTGTCCCAACGGAATTGAGAACGACACCTGCCCGTAATTAGTCGCGCCATCCGTCAGATTAAAGGTAGCAACAATACTTCCTCCGCACGCGCCGCTGGCCGTAAAGGAGAATGCCTGCGTCACGGCACCGCCGCCCGCAACCAGCGCCCCAAAGCTTTGTGCGCCACTTGGAACAGTAACGCCCCCCGAGGCCAGCAACGTAGCAACCAGATTCGTAGTGTTGGCCGTGCCGACATTGCGTAACGCAAAGTTGACGGTAACGGTTTCATTCGGGTCCACGGCGCTGTTCGGCGCCGCGCAACTTTCCGCCGCCAGCGCATAGCCAGCGCCGGAAATCGCCGGGCCGGTGGTCTCCGCAGCATTATAGATCACCAACGCGTAATCCTGATCTACTGTCGGCGCTTCGTTTGGCACACCGTCCGAGTTGATGTTCGCCGCCGTGACCGTGACGACAAAGGTGCCGCTAACGCCGGCCGGAATAAACACGCTTTCCAAGTTGTTCTTCGCATCCGCCGCACCGCCCGCGGCCGAGACGCCGCCGCTGAAAACATTTCCTTTATAGGTGTTGCCGCCAACCGTAACAGTGAGATCAAGGTCGTTGTTGTAGGCGTTGCCGGTGGTGCTACCGGGCGCGTCCGTCCAAGCCAACGTAACCCGGAACGGTTTGCCGGAATCAACGACCGCCCCAGTGATGGTCCGCGTCTGCCCGGAAGCGGTGAACTTGTCCGCGCTCATTTGATCGCGCAGCACACGCGCCGCGCCATCGAACGCCGTGCCAAGATTCACACTCCCCATCCCTTGATTCGGGGACGGTAAATTATCACCCGCGCTCGTGCCGGTCATGTAACGAGCGGAGTTGACCAGGAACGCCTTGGTCATCGCCGGACTCGGCGGTGTCAGTGCCGCGTTAATGAAATACTGCCGCAACAGTGCGCACGCCCCCGCCACCCCCGGCGTGGAGTGACTCGTGCCTGAAGACGTGGAATAAAACTGCTGCCCGAGCGGAAAGAAATTATTCGCGCTGCCGACCATACCGCCACCCGGCAAAGCACATACTCCCGTGCCTTCAAAACAGGAAATCGCCGTGCCCGTTCCGCTGGTAGTCAACACACTCTGACCGACGCCGCCGGTGACGTGTGTGCCCGGAGCGACGAGATCAGGCTTCTGCCGCCCATCGGCGCACGGCCCGCGACTGGAGAAGCTCGCAATATCATTCGCGCTGTTTGCTTCAGTATCCGGCGTGGAGCAGCCATCGTTGCCGGTCGAACTGTTGCCGCCGTTGGCCGTCGCGTGGGAATGCACATTTTCCGCCGCCCCCACGACAATGACGTTTTTCGCCGTGCCGGGTGAGCCGACCGTGCCCGCGCTTGACCCCGCGTTGCCCGCCGCAAAGCAGAACACCATTTCTTGATTCCCCGCCGAAGCCACCGCCGAACCGCTCGGTTGCGCATCGCGCACCAACGCATCGTAAGCTTGCGAATCCGAATCATAATCGCCCGCCGTATCCGCACCCCAACTGTTGTTGCTGACACGCGCGCCATCGCGATACGCCCGCGCCGCGAGATTTGGATAACTCGGGCTGGTGAAGGAACTCGTATCGAAGACGACAGACGAACCGACCTTCACGAACGGACAAATGCCAAGGCCATAGTGATAGCCAGCCGAGTCCAGGTGAGGCGCGGTGCTCATATCATTGAAGCCACCGATGATGTGGGCGTTGAGATTACCGTGCCCGTCGCAGCCTTGCAGCGTGCTGCCAGTATTCGCCGTGCCTTCGAGCCGCGAGTAAGCCACGCGCGATCCGAGTCCGGGCACGCCAGTTTTATACAGCCCGAAGTGGCCGACGCTTGTTGTGCCGTTATCAATACCGCTGTCGCTCACATCCACGACAAAACCGGAGGCGTCAAACTGCGCCTGCGCGAAACCTTTGCCTGCGAGCCAGGCGAGGTAACCCGGACCGCTCGGCACATTACCGGTCAGATTGCCTGCCATGATCTGCCCCTGCCGTTCATCGCGCCGCCTGCGCTCGACATAGGGACGGATGGAAACCACTTCCGGTTGCGCCGAAAGTTTCGCGATGTTTTCCGGCGCGAGGCGGACGACCAGGTTCAAATAATTCAACAAACGATACTCCTGCTGGATCGGTGCCAGTCTTGAGCTGATCAATCAAGGCGAGGGTCGCCGCATTCGCTTCGGCATCTTCCACCAATTGGATGGCGTACAAATTCGTGTCAGGCGTGACAACATTCCCCTTCGCGTCCACCGCCCGAGCACGCGGATGCAGCTTGTAGTCGTTGGCATAATCGCCTTCCCACTGGAGATAAGTGACGGAGTTGGCCCACGCCTGCAACTTGGCAAGTGCCAGATGGTCGCCACGCACTAGATAAGCATTCTGCGGCACATAATGAACAACACTCACCCCGGTCGCTTCCAAGGCTTCGCGCCATTCAGGTTTAATTGGCCCGACGAATTGCACCAGATGCAGCTTTTTGCCAGCGAAAGCCGCGACCGTTTTGCGCAAGGCCACCACCTCGGTTGCCCGCGTATCCAACGCCCCGGCGTTCAACTCGATGAAGTCGGTTTCATCGACACCCTCAACCTGATCCCGCTTCAGGGTGGCAGTGGCGGGCGCAATGTCCGTTTCAAACAACTGGAAGCTGCCGTAGTCGGCAAGCAAATGTGCGCCCTGCGCCGTGAGTTCCGCCGCAGCAGCAGGATCGCTTACGCGGATCTTATGCGGACGGGCAAACGCGGAGTTGCGGGAGAAAATAACGGCTAGTGAAAGGACGAGAATTCTGAGGACTCGGACCTGCACTGCCCCGGACGAAGAACGACTTTTAGGATTCACTTCTTTTCGCAAATGCTACGCCCATTCCGCCCCCTGTCGAGTCTGGAGCGGACGCCGACACAAACATGTTACAAAGCGGTTTACTTAACCAAGCCTGGCTCAGAATGAGATGAACTGCAGCACCTGCACTTCTTTCTTCAGCACCAATTGAAAGGCGTTATCGTGAATCTGCACATCTAACGCGCCCCGTGGTTGGTAATGATCCCATAAAACCCGGCCGTTCTTGGGGCTGATGCGACGAATGCGAACATAGGGTTTCGACTCCAAACCGAGCGCCGCCAAGTTCTCATCGAACTCATCGCCATCATCGCGCGGCGGCGTGTAGGACAGCGTGTAGATGTATTTTCCAGAAAGATAAGCGATCCGCCCTCCCATCGAATGTTTCCAAATCTCCTTACCGTTCTTCGGGTCGAGTTTCAATACAATGTCATTCGGACTGCTGGTAACATCGATCTGCCGCGAATACTTGATCTTATCCGGACTGGCGGTGGTGGTATTCAGATAAATCATCCCCGATTCATCAAAATACATCCCGGTGATGCCCACGGACGGCAACCGCCACCGTGCATTGCCACTAGCCAAATCGAAAGCGCTCAACACGCCTTGATCAAAAACATAAAGGGTATCACCCCGCTCCACCACCGGACCGAGCCCGTTTCTTTCGGCTTCATCAAAATCCAAAAAGCTGCCACCGCCCGCGATGGGAAACATCAACGTGCTCGACCATTTCTTCTGGTTCTGCAAATCGAACACCAGCAGCGTCGTTCCGGCGACCAACACATTGACCGATTTCTGTGGATAGAACTCCGGCGCGCCCACGACATCCCCTTCCCAATCTGCCACCTCCTTGCCACCGCCGAGATGAATCTTCACGTGATACTTGCTGTGGTTCTCACGCACGATATCGCCGCCGCTGTTGCGCGACATCTCGTTCAGCAACTCGTTCGCGATTTCCATCGAAGCGGCGGCATTCACTGGGCCCTCCAAGGCCGATTTTTTAGGTGCTGCTTTGACCGCCGAACGGGTCACAATATTCTGCTCTGTCATTTGCACCGTAATCTGCGCAAAGCCGTTTTCTAACGGGATCAACTCAGAATGATCGCGCGCTAAATCCGCATCCTCAGCGGCGGCTAGCGCGTTGGCCGTTACGTTACCACCAGCGGATTCATCCGCATCCATCTCATTGAGTGCTTCTTGTTGCCGACGCGCAACCGAGATCGTGGCGGGCGCTGCCAGCTTGCCAGCCAGCGGTGCATTTGCCACAGCAGCGCCGAGTTGTTGGGGATTTAGCTTGTTGCTTTTTTTGCTCCCAGCCGCCGCGAGCATGGCGGCCAGATTTACCGTCGGCGTGGCTGGCTCTTTCTCCCCAATCTCGTCCGCGTCCACTTTTCCATTGGCGAGATTGAAACGCGTTAAACTCAAACGCTTCGCGCTAACTGGGGCGCGAAACTCCAAGGTGTCACCCCGCAACACGCCCTCGGAAAAATCACCACTGAATTCAATCTCTTGCTTGGGTTCGCCGGTGTCCCAATCAAAGCGCCGCGCCTTGTGGCCATCCGCCACCCAGAGATTCCGCCCAAATACCCGCAACTGCTGCGCTCGTTCATGGTCGCGAATCAGCTCCCGGGTTGCTTCGTCCACCGATGGGATCTTAAACGTGAATTCGCTTTGGGCCGCCGCTTCTTGCAACGACTTGACTCCCGCGGCGGCTTCTTCGCCGATCTTCTTCTTGTCGAGCAGATGCCGCAGCCAGACTTGCTTCTTTTGCTTTATGTCGTAACGCGCCAACTTATCGCCGTGGATAAATACCATCTGCCCGCCCTCGCAAAACGCGCTCATGCCGGACATCGCGGATTCATCTTCAAACCGCAACGTCACTACCGGCCGCGGATGTGACCCAAACCACGCATACCAAAACCACACGCCGAGGATCAGGAGGATTACCACTCCGATACTGCCCGCCACCAATCCGACCTTGCGCCAACGCTGACTCTCAACGGCGTCACGCTGTCCAGCAAACTTAGGCACTGCAATGCCCTGCAGTTCGGCCTTCTCTTTGCACAACGGGGAACATACATAGCCGAACAACACCATGCATTTCGGGCAAATCCCCTTGCCACACACCACACACTTTGCCGTCACACGCTCAAGCGGGTGCTTGGGACAAAACCGCGTGTCCTTCACATCTTCGAGGTTGGCCGCAGCGGCAGCCGTTCCACCACGGCTCAACCGAACTACCGGCGCAGTGGTCGCCACCGGTGGCGGTGGTGCAGGAGCGGCAGCGGCAGGCGACGATGAAATCGTCAGGCGCGGCGGTGGTGGTGGCGGTGTCTGGGTTACCGGGGCAGAAGTGATCGTCGCTCCCGACGGCGGCGGAGCAATTTCCATCGCTGGAGCAAACCAGATGGTGGCGTCAAAGCGGTCGGTGACACCGACAATCCAACTGGCCCGATCGCCGGACCAAATTGCTGCAGCACCAGTTCTTGGATGCGCGGCGACAAATCCACCCCACAAGCAGGACAGGCGAACGTTAGTGGGTTGCGCACCATCTCCGGCGTCGCATCAAAGGCGTATTTCGCGCCGCAATCACAGATGACTTTCATGACAGATCAGGGTTTCGGATTCAGCAACACCACGTTCGTGCCCAACGGCAAATCAAACGCCGCAGCCGCCGGCGATTGCTTGATGCTGCCATCGGTAAACATCAAGTTACCGCCGTACTTGTGATGATTGTTGCCAGGCTTTTGGCCCGCAGCAGAAAACAACGGTTCGCCAGCGCGCTTCGCCAGCGCGTCCACCTGCTTGTCAGTAAGCAAGGCGGCGTCGGTTTCTCCAGACTGTCGCCCCAGATAGTATGAGTAACTGATGCGACCATGACGCAAGGATTCACCTGGCGGCAATGCGCGGTCCTTGCTGCCCGGACAGATAAAGATTCCCGTGTCTGCGCAGTATTGTGGCACCAACAACTCCAGCGCGTCCTCGGCACTTGCCGCATTTGTTGGCGCAGGAAACCGGCCCTCGTGTTCATTCGCAAAAATTTGCAAACCGATGTAAGCCTTTTGGAGGTTGCCTTGGCAACGCTGCTTCTGGTTCAACTGATTCCGCTTCGAACCAAAGCCATACATCATCGTGAACAGGATGAGCATGAGCGCCAGAGTCACGAGCATTTCCACCAAGGAAAAACCGTTATGCGTTAAAGCTGGCGCAGGACAGAATGAGTTGGGCGCAGCAGGCTTCATGGATTGGTTTTAACCAACCGTTCAATCGCTGGCAACGGCGATTTAGCGTTCTCCTTTACCAGCCGCCACCACCAACCATGCCCACCCCACAAGAAAGCCCACCCCACCAATCGGAGTAATTGCACCAAGCCACTTCATATTTGTGACCGCAAGCAAGTAAAGAGAACCCGAAAAAACCACGATGCCCCCCAGAAAACTCAGCCAGACACCGGTCAAAACTGGACGCTGCTGTGCCAGCACAAATAACATGACCGTGTGAATGAAATGATATAGAACCGCCTTTTCCCAGATGATTGCTGTGCCGTTCTGCGCAAGCAAATCCTTAAGGCCATGCGCCCCGAAAGCCCCAAGCGCCACTGCTAAGAACCCGAGTCCCGCCGCCACCCGCATTGCCGATGTGTTTGTCATAAGATTGTCCGAAAAGTTGGAAGGAGTCTGACACTTCGAATCGCCAGCACCAGCTTGGAAATACGCAACCGCGGTGAACAACTGTCACTTGCAACTTCCCGGCGCAGGCTTACGGTCTATTGAACCTCACGAAAGGACTTCTATGCCAATCAAAAAGCTAAAAGATTACCTCGATCAAAACCGAGTGAAATACGTGATCATCAAACACTCTCCCGCGTATACGGCGCAGGAAGTCGCGGCCTCCGCCCACATCTCAGGCCGGGCCATGGCCAAAGTGGTAATGGTGGAACTGGATGGAAGTCTAGCGATGGCGGTATTGCCAGCGAATCGGAAAGTCGTCTTGCAAGACTTGCGCGAGGTCACCGGCTCCGAAGATGTGGATTTTGCCTCAGAAGAAATGTTCCGTGATCGCTTCCCGGATTGCGAACTCGGCGCAATGCCGCCCTTCGGCAATCTGTATGGGATGGAAGTATTCGTGGCACTGGCACTGGTGAGCAACACTGAGATCGCCTTCAATGCCGGCTCACACGAGGAAATCATGAAGCTGGCCTACGCGGACTTTGAGCGGTTGGTGAAACCGTATGTCATGAGCTTCACCACGTAAGACGGAACACCGCGGCATTAGACCATCAGTTGCAAAAAAACGCGCGCCACCTCAAGCAGAGACGGCGCGCGCCGGTTAAGAGATTGTAGTATCAGCGCAATGGCGGAACATTATTTGGCCGCGTCAGGCTTGGGTGCGGGTTCTGTTTTAGCCACTTCCCGCTTGGCGACCCAATCACGCGAGCGTTTTTCCCCATCGCGTTCTGATTCCGATTTGCCGGTGATGGTATCCCCACTGACTTTGCCGGTATACTGGATCACCATCTTGTTTCCATTGAATTCTCGCGTGACCTTGAAGGCAACTTCATCCCCTTTGATCGTGCCCTCGTCGATTGCCGTATCATTGTTTCGCCCCGAAACTGTCCCCGTGAGCTTCGCACCTTCGGCCTTAAGCTTGAAGGTGGTTTCCCGCACCTGTCCATCCTGATTGGTAAAGCTGGATTTCCAGCTGCCGGAAAGATCAATTTTTTTGTCCTCGGCACTTGCGTTAAGCGCAATGGCCAAGGCCAGACAAGCGGTGAGTTGAACGATGGATTTGATGGTCTTTTGCATGATTCCAGTAGGTTTTAGGTTAAGGGAACTGGGCTTGGACGTAGCGCCCGAGCGAACATTCAATCCCGCATGCTCCAATTCCGAGTCAACCGCATTCGGAATTGTGGCACGCCAACCCCGGAACAGATGTCACCTTTAACCAAAACCGTCCTTGTCTCCGGTCGCGGTGGATTCACCAAAACCGGTGCAAGGTTATCCCCCCGGCAACATGATGAACCCACCCAAAATATCAGATTTCAGCCAGCACAAAACCCATCAGGCTTTCCAAACCTGTCCGGGGGCGGTGGCAATGGTTGCCATGGCATTCCGCGTATCCACGATGCAGCCGGCCCAAGTCGCGAGTTCCTGATAATCGACACAGGCATGGTTGGTTGAAATCAAAACCAGATCGTAGCTGGAGATGGTTTCACGATTCCATGCGACGGACTTTGTTCCCGTCCAATGCGCATGTTCCCGAGTCGGGCGAATGATTGGAACATAAGGATCGTAATAAGCGACCTGCGCTCCACGGGCCTGAAGTTTTTCCAGCAGCACATAGCTGGGCGATTCGCGTTCGTCATCGACGTTTGGTTTGTAAGCGAGCCCCAATACTAGAATCTTACTGCCCTTCACAGCGCGTTGCCGGTCGTTCAGCGCATCGGCCACGCGGTGGATGACGTAATCAGGCATCGCGGTGTTGACTTCCCCGGCAAGTTCGATGAACCGCGTATTCTGGCCGTATTCGCGAGCCTTCCACGTGAGATAGAATGGATCGATCGGGATGCAATGCCCACCTAACCCCGGCCCCGGATAAAAGGGCATGAACCCGAATGGCTTGGTCTTTGCCGCGTTGATGACTTCCCACACATCAATCCCCATGGCGCTGTAAACGATTTTCAGTTCGTTCACCAAGGCGATATTCACGCCGCGAAAAGTATTCTCCAGGAGCTTTGTCGCTTCCGCCGCGCGGCAGGAAGACACTGGCACGATAGTCTTGATGGCCTTGGCATAAAGTGCCGTGGCCTTCTCCAAGCACGCCGGAGTGAAACCGCCCACCACTTTGGGAATCGTAGCCACTTTGCTGTCAGGATTACCGGGGTCTTCACGTTCCGGAGAAAACGCCAGATGAAAATCTTTCCCGGCTTCCAGTCCGGAGCCGACCTCCAACACCTCGCGCAAATCTTCATCCGTCGTTCCGGGATACGTGGTGGACTCCAAGACGACCAGCGTCCCCTTTTGCAGGTGCCGGGCGATAGTTTTACCGGTCTCAATAATGAAAGAAATATCGGGCTCGCGGTTTTTGTTCAAAGGCGTGGGGACGCAAATGATAATTGCGCTGACTTCGCGGATGCGACTGAAGTCCGAAGAGGCCGAGAAACTCCCGTTCTTCACCGCAGTCGCGACCGTTTCGGGAGCAATATGTTTGATGAAACTCTTCCCTTGATTGAGCAAATCCACTTTGCTCGTATCAATGTCAAGCCCCAGCACCGTCACGCCCGAACGGGCGAACTGCAGTGACAATGGCAGGCCAACGTAACCCAATCCAACGATTCCGATTTTCATAGTCTGTTATTAATTTTAGCGTTTATTCGGTCGGGAAAACCATCATATCTACTACATCTTACTTTTCACTACTCCACTTGCCGCACGGACGAAATGCTCAAATCCTCTCATGCTAGCCTGTCCCTGCGTTTGCCGATGCTGGTAATAAACGGAAATAAACCAGCACCCGCCGCGCCGTCCGGGGAAAATGTTCCGGCGGCATCAAGGTGCAAATCCGCTTCACCGAAAAAACGCCGGTCCCCAACACCGCCACGAGGCCGAGGCCGAATGCAACCGGTGTGATCAAAAACTTGGCGGCGACAAACACGCTCACGGCAAGTCCGACATAGACGGCGGCGATCCGCAGATTTTCAGCACTGCAACGAAAGCCGGTCAATTGCCGGACAATCACGTAAGCCAGCACCGTGTATATCAAATACAGCATCGCGAACGCCATCCCCACCCCGTTTAGGCCAAACCGCCCGACCCCAAACCAGACCAGCGCAATGTAAAGCGAATTGGAAAACAACTCCGTGCAGAAAAATGATTTTTGCGCATTCTTGGCCATCATCACGAAGGACATCGGCCAACTGAATGCGCGCAACAACATCCCCAGACAAAACCAGCGCAGCACTTCGGTCGCGGGCAGAAATTTTCCCGATGCCGCGATATGCAACAGCCACGGTGCCAAGACCTGCGTCGCGAGCAGGGCCGGCCCCGCCAGCAACATCCCGACTTCCGCCTGTTCGTTGACGAGCCGATTGCACTCGGGGTGATTGTGCGCCACCGCCGTCAGCCGGGGATAATAATCCGTCCCCATCGCTTGAAACACGAAGCCCGCTAGATAACCGCTCAACAACCACGCCTGACTGTATAATCCCACCGCCTGTTCATCCATCCGGTGCAGCAAGATGAGGGTCACCAGATTCATCACGCCCTGCATCATCACGCCACTTAGCATGAACACGAAACCAAGTTTTAATAACCCCTTGGCCTCCACCGTGATTTCCTGGCGCGAAAGCGATACGGTTTCCACCTTAATTTTCCGCGCAAACCACCAGGACGACAACAGCGCCATGAACGTGGCGCAGACCAGTGCCAAAGCGACAATCACCGTGGGATTCCACTTCATATGATGAAGCCCGTAGATAAGTGGAATGCTCACCCCCGCACCAAGCACCGCACCAAGCAAACTATTTCGCGCATAATCTCCGACTCGACGCATCCCTTGAATCAGGGCGATCTGGCCTTGGGAAACTGTATTGAACAGGACGGTAAGCGCAACCAATGCCACCAGCCCCGCCTGCTCACGATCCTTGAAGTACCACTGCGCAACCGGCACACAAAGCACTGACAATCCCACCGCCCCCATCAATCCAAGAATGATCGAAACCCGTCGCAGCGTCACCACGGTGCGCGCAATTTTTTGATGGTCGCCTGTGGCCACGGATTCTGCAATCTGCCGCACCCCGCTGTTGTTGATTCCTACTCCAGCAATACTGCGCGCCAGTTCGGAGATGGCCCAGCATGCGGCCCAGTAGCCCGCCCCGCCAGGCCCCAAAATCAGGGCGATGGCTTTATTACGCAGCAACCCTACCACCGCGATCACCGCGGAGGAACTTCCAAGCAGGGCCGATGATTTAAGAATCTGCCCGTACGATTTCTTACTGCTGGGAGTGGTTGAATCCATCGCGATACAAAACCAAATCTCAGGCGACCGCCTTAATTGCAGCAATTACTGCGTCCACCTGTGCGGATGTCAGGTGTGGCCCGATAGGCAGGCTGAGCACGGTCTGGGCTGCAGTTTCGGAGATCGGGAAATCGCCCGGCTTGCCTCCAAGATCCTTGTAAGCCCCAGCAAGATGCGCAGGCACCGGATAATGAATCAAGGTTCCGACACCTTCGGTCGCCAAACGCTGTTGTAACGCATCACGTTGCGCGTGACGAATGACAAACAGATGCCAGACTGGTTCGGCCCAAGTCGGCACGAACGGCAGGGTCACAGACGACAGGCCTGCCAATTCGGTCAGATAACGGGTCGCCACGGCCTGACGCCGCGCATTCCATTCATCCAGTTTATTTAGTTTCACCCGCAGGAAAGCAGCTTGGATTTCATCCACCCGGGAATTGAATCCCTTGAAATCGTGAAGTACTTCTTCTTTGATCCGTAGTTGCGCAACGTCCGCACCTGCTCGGCCAGTTGATCGTCATTGGTCGTGACCGCACCCGCATCGCTGAACGCGCCGAGATTTTTCCCCGGATAAAAACTGTGGCCCGCCGCATCACCAAGCGCACCAGTGCGTTGGCCTTTATACCGTGCCCCTTGTGCCTGCGCACTGTCTTCGATGACCTTCAGCCCGTGCTTTCGCGCAATCGCATTGATCGGCGCCATGTCCGCCGGCTGCCCATAGAGATGCACAGGCATGATAGCCTTCGTGCGAGGAGTAATGGCCGCTTCAATTCGGGCTGGATCTAAGTTGCAGGTCTTCGCGTCCGGCTCGACGCCGATGGGCGTTGCCCCCGCGTAGGAAACGGCCAGCCAAGTTGCGATAAACGTATTCGCAGGGACAATGACTTCATCGCCTTCTCCAATCTCGTAGGCCCGGAGAATGAGGTGCAACGCGTCCAGGCCATTGCCGACGGCAACGCAATGTTTCACCTGACAGTAGGCTGCGAACTCCGCTTCAAATGCTTCCAGCTCCTTGCCCAAAAGATAGTAACCGGAGTCCATGACCCGGTGATACGCCGCATCAAACTCGGCGCGCAATTCGTCGTAAGTTGGTTTTAGTTCTAGAAAGGGTACTTTCATTTTTTAATCGGCACTGCGGTTAGAAAATCCTGATAGTCACGGTAGTAATCAGCTTCGTCATAGTGATTCGAGGCGAGCACCATGCATACTGAGCCAGAAGAAAAATTGTCGAGTTCACGCCAGATCATCGGACAGACGTAAAGGCCGTTGTAGGAGCGGTTCAGATGAATGCGCTTCTTCTCGAAGCCATCATCCAGCACGACATCAAAACTACCGGACATGGCCACGATCAATTGATGCAAATCCTTGTGCGCGTGTCCGCCGCGTTCAGCGCCCCCCGGCACATCGTACAAATAATAAACCCGGCGGATATCAAACGGAACGTGACGCCCTCCTTCGATGAAGGTCAAGTTGCCGCGGGGATCACTGATTTTAGGCAGATCCACCAAATGACATTGTTTCAGTCTCATAGTCTCAGAAAAATTTGCCGAACGAGATAAACGATAAGGCAAATGCCATGGCGTTTTCTCAGGCGTTCTGCAACCGGATCTCTTCCGGTGAAACCTCCTCATAGATCAACCCGCACGAACAGGTCAACCGCCCCGCCACCGCCGGCGGCAGTCGCAGGCTGCATTTACAGACCCACCCCATTAACCGAGCGGGATTGCCATAAGCCAATCCGAAGTCAGGCACACTGTGCGTGATCACCGCGCCAGCTCCAACCATAGCATGCCGTCCGATCGTCAAACCCGGCAAGGTCGTGGAGTTTGCTCCGATGCTGCAACCTTCCCGTAAGATCGTTTGGGAAACTCAGGCGGGTACTGTTTGCTGCGAGGACGTTTATCATTAGTAAAACAGGCATTTGGGCCCAGGAAGACATCATCCTCAATCAACATCCCTTCCCAGAGAGAAATCCCGGTCTTGATGGTAACCCGATCGCCGACCACCACGTTACCTTCGATGAACGTATGATCACAGACATTGCAATCCGCCCCAATTTTTGCCTTCGGCAAGACATGCACAAAGGCCCAGATGCGCGTTCGGCTACCGATCTCTGCTCCATGTTCAACAATCGCAGCTGGATGGCAAAACCAGTCCGTCACCACAGCCCGCACCGCACTCGCCATCCAGTGCGGTTTTTCCAAACTGCTGCTGGCAGCCAGATCGCGATCCTCACCTGTTGTCTTGTTCATAAATCTAAATTCCCTGGTAAAATTGGGCGCAAAATCCTCGCCTCGGCAGCAGGAAACTTCACGTCCTGTTGCAAAGCTGCCAAACCGACGGCCCCATTCACCACTCCACTAACGTATCGGGATTTCGGGCAACGTCGGCTTGCCACAACGCGACTCAAACGTCCAGTTCTTGCACTGTCACCACCAACTGCGGCTTCAAATGCAGATAGCGAGTCGCGTAACGCTTCATATCGATGTCCTTAAACACCTTCTCGACCTGCTCCGGGGTCAGCCCGATCGCCGGGGCAACTTCCGCCGCGGGAACGCTGTGGTTCTTCGCATAGAGACACAAATCCATTTTCTCATACGGCAGCGAGAAATAAAATTCGTCCTGCCCTTGTTCGAGGCTGTAAGTGTCCGTGGTCGGCGTACGCTTGCAATTCTTCTCGGGCACACCGAGGAATTCCGCCATCTTGTACACCTGCGATTTGTAGAGGTGCGCAATCGGTTTGAAGTCCGCCGCGCCGTCCCCGAGTTTCACAAAGAAACCCTGATCGTATTCCAAGCGATTCGGCGTGCCTGCGACCGCGAAGTTCAGTTTGTCCGCGTAGTAATATTCCATCATCTTGCGCACGCGCTGCTTGAAGTTGGTCGCTGCCAAGACACCGAGATACGCCTCCAGTGGTAGTTTCGCCTTCATCGTCTTGCCATCCGGCGATTTGGCCACCACGCTGAAATAGTTGAAGCCTTGGTTGGTCAAAATATTTTCGAGCACGATCTTGCTCTTCCAACCTGGACCGTATTCAGGAATCGCCATTTGAATGGCTTTCTCCTGGCGCGAATAACATCCCACCGCTTCGAGCGTTTTCGTGATGTCTTCGATCGCCGAATCGATTCCAAAATGATTGGAAATGGCCTGGCTGTAACTCAACGTGTCCTCGGAGGAATGGCAGTCCGGCATGTGGATGCCAAACACGCGTTCCTTGCCCACCGCCTTCACCGCCAACGCCGCCGTGCAGGAGCTGTCAATGCCGCCCGAAAGCCCCAACACCACGCCGCGGCGCTTGAAGGAACTGAGCAACTTCTGGATTTCGCGCGTGATGATCTGCACCTGTTCGGCGTAATCAATGTTCAGTACGTCTTTGGAAAAAGGTTTGGCCATATGAGTTGGGTTCGATTTGTATGAGTTAATGAATCTGTAAACTGGGCGGTTGAGTTGGTTGCGAGCCGGCCCCCGCCTGCCGCAAGACCGCTTTAAGGATTTTCCCGGACTGGTTCTTGGGCAGTTCATCGCGGAACTCCACCCACTTCGGATGCTTGAAGGCGGGCAACCGACGTTGCAGGTGACCTTTCACTTCCTCCTCCGTCAAGGTGGCATGACACCGGACCACAAAAGCCTTGATCGCCTCGCCTAACACTTCGTCGGGCACGCCAATCACTGCCGTCTCCAACACCCCTGCGATCTCCAGCACCACGTCTTCAATTTCCTTGGCACTGACACGATTACCACCCGCTTTGATGATGTCCCGAGCGCGCCCGGTCAGAAAGATGTAACCGTCCGCGTCTTCGTAGCCGAGGTCGCCTGTGTAATAATAGCCGTTCTTCAACACTTCAGAGGTTGCAGCGGGCGACTTCCAGTAACCCATCATGATGTTCGAGCCACGTGCGGCGATCTCGCCTTGCGTTCCCGTTGGCAGACGTTGGCCATGCTCGTCGAGGACTACGACCTGCACGTTCGGAATCGCACGCCCGATCGATCCCCATTTTAACGGCAATTTGTCCGGCTCAACGTACGTCAACCGCGGACTCGCTTCCGTGCTGCCATACATGACAAATAACTTCGCCTGCGGGAAAGTTTCGACGACTTCCTTCTGCAACGCTGGCGCCATGCCTCCACCCGCTTGAGTGACGAAACGCAGCTTCGGAAATTGCCGCGTCTTCAGATCGGTCTTCTTGAGCAGAATGGAGAATGTCGAGGGCACGCCAGCAAATCCGGTTACTTCCATATCACGCATCTTGTTCAGCACCGTGACTGGAAAAGCGAATTGATTGTCAATGACCAGCGATCCGCCACTCAGGAAATGACTGTAAAGCAACGAGCGCCCATAAACATAGTAAAACGGCAGCACCACCATCATCCGGTCGCTCTCGAGCAACCCGAGATACTGGACGATGGATTGCATGTTACTCGTGAGATTCAGGTGAGACAGCATCACACCCTTCGGTTCACCTGTCGAACCGGAGGTGTAAATCAACGAAGCTAAGTCCAGATCAATCCGGCGCGCAACCGATGCAGCAGCCTCTGTTTGATAAACTGTCGTCAGAAAATGCAAAGGTATCGGCGCGCTGCCGGGCGCGAAGCGCTTCAAGTCCTGATCCAACACCAAATGCTTCAAATCCGGCAGATCAGCAATAATGCCCGTCCATTGTTTGGCAAATTTATTCCCAGCGATTAACACCTGCGCTTCGCAATCCAGCAGGAGTTGTTTCAACCCATCCGCCGCGAGTTCCGTATTGAGTGAAACCTCAACCGCGCCAGCCTTTAGCGCCCCAAAATGTGCGGCGATGTAATCGAAGGAATTTTCCAGCAAGATCGCCACCCGATCGCCCGGCTTGATACCCAACCCGATCAAAAAGGCTGAGACTTGATCCGCTTGGCGATCTAATTCGCCGTACGTCTTCCAAACGCCATTGTGCCACGCCGCCGGTTTGTCCGGATGCGCGCGCGCTGAATTTTCCAATATCGCTTGAACTAACATGCGTTTCCGACCGGCTTGCTTAAGTCCGCCTTTCGGCGGCTGATCACCTTCACATCATCTTGACCAGATAGCGTTGGCACGGCACTGAAGTGGGAAACAAACCGCTGTTGCACCAGATGCGTGGACAAAATTCCGACTAGCGCCATGTCGTCGGTTTCGCCAACCGCTTTGCCTTGTTCCAACTTTGTCACGAGCTGACGAACGGCAATCGGATTAAAAACCCCGGCAGCGGCCACATGGGAATCCGAAAGCAATTCCCGCACATACGCTGGCGTGGCGGCGTTGAAAAAACTGCGGTGAATCGGCGCGCGATAGGGACGCTTGCGCCGCTTCCAGATTTGCTCCGGCAAATACTGGCTGGCGAGTTGCCGCAGGAGATACTTGTCCGTCAAGCCGCGCAACTTCAGCCGCGCAGGAAGACGATTACAAAACTCCATCACACGCACGTCGAGGAAGGGATAACGACCTTCAACCGAGTGCGCCATGGCAACGCGATCACCTTGCGACGACAACAGGTATTGAGAGAGGAACGTATTGATCTCGAGATACTGAGCCTGCTCAAGTGCGCCCCAAGTCTGGTATCCGTCCGGATACGCGACGGCGCTGGAGTCATTCTTTTGCTGCTCCAAAACTGCCGCCGAAAAATCTTTAGAGAAGAAGCGCGTGGTGCGACGATTGTTCCGCCAACGGATCGCATGTGAATAATCCGGCGCGCCAGTTTCCTTCAAGCCAGCCCCGAAAAATGCCGCCAAATAAGACGCGCCAGCGGCGTTGAGATCGATGTCGGGATACAACCGCTTCAGAAGCGCGGAACGCCATTTTGAGTCCGGGTTCTGCGCCCAGAAGCGACGGACTTTGGCTTCCTTGAAAATATCGTAACCGCCAAGGAATTCATCGGCGCCCTCGCCCGTCAACACGACTTTGAACTTTTGATCGCGAACGAGCTTCGAAAGCAGGAACATCGGCACGGGCGAGGTCCGCATAATCGGGATCTCCGTGTGCCACAGCACATCAGGAAAAGCGTTGCCTATGTCAGAATGCGTGGCTTGGACGACGTGATGCTTGGTTCCCAAGTAGGCCGCCATTTCCAATTGAAATTTGCTCTCGTCAAATTTCTCGTCACTGAATGCAATCGAGAAGGTATCCAGTCGACTGACGCCGAGCTTGCGGACAATGGCCGCAATGGCTGATGAATCCAAACCGCCGCTTAGATAAGCGCCCACCGGCACATCAGCCCGCAACCGGATTCGCGCCGCGTCTTTCAACAACTCGTGAAACTCGGCCACGTAATCGGCGAGCGGACGTTCCTTCACCACGCTACCATTCGTCGCGCTGCTGGAAAAATCCGGCTGCCAAAACGCCTTCACCTTCACCTGCCCGGATTTCGCTAACAGATAATGGCCCGGCGGCAGATCTACGATGCCGCGAAAACAGGAACGCGGCGACAACGGACTCCAATACGTGAAGATCTGATCTACCGACAGCGGGTCCAGTTCTGCGTTAACTCGCGCATCAGTAAGAATGGATTTGATCTCCGAGGCAAAAAGTAAACTGCCGCCGACCTGTGTGTAAAATAGCGGGCGCACACCAACCCGGTCTCGCGCCAAGAACAGCGAGCGATCGCGTTCATTCCAAATGGCGATGGCAAACTGACCGTTGAGCTGTCGCAGACATTCCGGCCCGTATTCTTCATACAGATGCAGGATGACCTCGGTATCGCAATGCGTGGCAAACTGATGCCCTTTGGCCTCCAGGTCAGCCCGCAGTTCGACATAGTTAAAGATCTCACCGTTAAAAACGATCCATAAGCTTTCGTCTTCGTTGGTGATCGGTTGCTGTCCTCCGGAAAGGTCTATGATGCTAAGACGCGCATTACCCAACGCCACCTGATCCGACAGGTAAATGCCGAACTGATCCGGCCCACGATGGCGCACCATCGCGAGCATCTGCCGTAGTGCGGCTTCAGTCTGCGCCGAAGCTTCGGTCAGATTCAGGATTCCAGCAATGGCACACATGGGTAAAGCTTGCGCGCGGTGTTCAGGCAGACTGTTTGCGCCGGACGTAGTCCGCGAGCTTTTGAACCGAATCGAAATGGTCCGGCAAAATATCCTCAGGCGGCACCGTAACCTTGAAGGTGTTGCCTACGAAAGTGACCAGTTCCATCACGCCGATGGAATCGATGATGCCCGCCTCGAGCAGCGAAGCATCATCCGCGTGTGTGAAACCATCGCCACTGAACAACATGTTCTCGGCAATGAATTTTTTAATTTGTGATTTCAGACTAACTTCATCCAGCGGCATAATATTTATCTAGTATGTTTAGTGGTTCGGGAACGACTTCGTAAATATCAGCCTGTTGATGGAACAGGCTCTGGCTCGGCTTACCCCACCGGGTGCCACCCTTGTTTTTCCTCGGTGTCAATCAACTCGACGTTGAGATTATTTCGCGTCAAAAAGAATGCAATGTCATTGTTCTTAAAGGCTTCCCCAGGTTGCGGCGGCACAAGAAATTTTGCCTCCAGCGCTTCCAAAAGAGGAATCTGCACTTGCAAATCCTCACAGCGAAAACACAGGTGATGCAAACCACCACCACGGCGAGCAAACGCAAAGATTGGCGAAGATTCATCTGCCGGCTCCACCAGCTTTACGGGCAACGAATCACGCTTGGCGAGGAAGACCACCCGGACTTTTTGCCGGGTATTGGTGACGATGTCGGAATTGCGTTGATAGCCAAAGAGGCTTTCCCACTGCTGGATGCCATCCTCCAAGGAACGCACCACGATTCCAATGTGATCAATAACCATCGCGCTTACTTCCCCTGAGCTTGTTGCTGTTGCATCCACGCCTCATAACCGATGCCATGCCACGGCATGCCGCGATCAAAGCGTTTCATCCAAGGATAGGGATTCCCCTTGCCCATGGCCACATACTGGCGCACATCCATGATGACTTTCATCGGGTCTCCCATCGCAAGGGAAAAATCCGGCAGCCGTTTATTGACCACGGTATTGGCCCCGACCAGACAATTCTCCCCAACCTTGATGCCTGGCAAAATGATCGCGTGAACGCCCACCTGCGTGTAGCTCCCGATGAATCCCCCCCGGATATCCGTCGATGGCGGATAGGGATCATTCGTCATCACGACATAGGGATAAAGAAAAACGAAATCACCGATCGTACTCCCCTGCGCCAGATGGACGTTGCTGTGCAGCCGGCAATACTTCCC
Source organism: Verrucomicrobiota bacterium (assembly GCA_049840435.1). Classification (GTDB taxonomy): domain Bacteria; phylum Verrucomicrobiota; class Verrucomicrobiia; order Limisphaerales; family JADLHS01; genus JADLHS01. Next base: position 63,013 of record JASGKY010000008.1, read on the forward strand.
GATCTTCACCTGCCCTTGAAGATCAGACATTGTTCCCACTGAACTGCACTCCCCGATGACAGTGTTCTCTCGAATGGTCGTGCGGTGACCGGAGGAAAATCCCGGCCCAATGTTGCAGGCGGCATAAATAATCGAGTGGCTGCGAACGATGGATTTCTCGCCGATGAGCGTCGGCGGATTCTGATAGTTCGGGTCGCAGTAGTAGGCGTTCAGCGGCTCACCAAGCACAGTGTCATTGCAGATGATGGTGTCATCGCCGACTTCCACGCCGTCGTAGATGGTGCAATTATCACCGATCTTTACATTACGCCCAATTTTCGCACTGGGGCTGATTGAAACATTCCGGCCATTAAACTTCATAGTTTTACCAAGGGAACAAACGTCGGGTTACCGTTCTGAGTAGGTCACAGCGTCTGAAATCTGTCCGGACAGCGTGCGTGCGGCCTGAGTTTTCACTCAGCTGTTGGCGGATGCGATCGTTGAAATAAGTCTTACATAGTTACACTCGACTACAAACAAATTCTGATTTGCTCCCATCTGATATGAATGAGTGCTCCGATGCTATACACTTCTTAAGGAATCGCATAAACCCGGAAGAACCGGCGCGATTCACTTCCCACCGCATTGGTCAGGGTGGTCACCGAGCCGGTCGCCGTAATGTTCGGGGGCAAATCCGTCCAACTCACATCATTCAAGTCATCCTTGAACTGAACTCGATAAACCTGTCCGGGAACCGAATTCCACGAAACCACCACCGTTCCTGGAGCACCAACATTCACAGTGAGAACGATTGGATCAGGTTGAGTCACCGTCAGCGTATTTGTGACACTGCCCGTATAGTTCAACTCACTGATCGCCCCAATTACCTGATACGAACCAGCATTGGTCGGCGCGCTGATCGAGCCATTATAGGTTACCACCACATTCAACCCAGCTGGCGCGGTCGCTACCGTCACAATTCGTGCCGCACCGTTGTAATTCTGATTTAAGCTTCCCAGTGTCACAACCGCGTTGCTCTTGCTGATCACCAGTGTGTTCGTCGCGCTGCCCGCGTAGTTCGCATCGGCAATCGTGCCCACCACCACGTAGTTCCCGGCGTTGGTCGGCGCACTCACCACCCCATCGTACGTCAGGTTCACCACCAAGCCCGCCGGCACGGTCACCGCACTGGCCGCATGCCCACTGCCGTCATACACGGCTGCCAGGTTGCCCAAGCTCACAACCGCGTTGCTCTTGCTGATCACCAGTGTGTTCGTCGCGCTGCCCGCGTAGTTCGCATCGGCAATCGTGCCCACCACCACGTAGTTCCCGGCGTTGGTCGGCGCACTCACTGCCCCATCATACGTCAGGTTCACCACCAAGCCCGCCGGCACGGTCACTGCACTGGCCGCATGCCCGCTGCCGTCATACACGGCTGCCAGGTTGCCCAAGCTCACAACCGCGTTGCTCTTGCTGATCACCAGTGTGTTCGTCGCGCTGCCCGCGTAGTTCGCATCGGCAATCGTGCCTACCACCACGTAGTTCCCGGCGTTGGTCGGCGCACTCACCACCCCATCGTACGTCAGGTTCACCACCAAGCCCGCCGGCACGGTCACCGCACTGGCCGCATGCCCACTGCCGTCATACACGGCTGCCAGGTTGCCCAAGCTCACAACCGCGTTGCTCTTGCTGATCACCAGTGTGTTCGTCGCGCTGCCCGCGTAGTTCGCATCGGCAATCGTGCCCACCACCACGTAGTTCCCGGCGTTGGTCGGCGCACTCACCACCCCATCGTACGTCAGGTTCACCACCAAGCCCGCCGGCACGGTCACCGCACTGGCCGCATGCCCACTGCCGTCATACACGGCTGCCAGGTTGCCCAAGGTCACAACCGCGTTGCTCTTGCTGATCACCAGTGTGTTCGTCGCGCTGCCCGCGTAGTTCGCATCGGCAATCGTGCCCACCACCACGTAGTTCCCGGCGTTGGTCGGCGCACTCACCACCCCATCGTACGTCAGGTTCACCACCAAGCCCGCCGGCACGGTCACTGCACTGGCCGCATGCCCGCTGCCGTCATACACGGCTGCCAGGTTGCCCAAGCTCACAACCGCGTTGCTCTTGCTGATCACCAGTGTGTTCGTCGCGCTGCCCGCGTAGTTCGCATCGGCAATCGTGCCTACCACCACGTAGTTCCCGGCGTTGGTCGGCGCACTCACCACCCCATCGTACGTCAGGTTCACCACCAAGCCCGCCGGCACGGTCACCGCACTGGCCGCATGCCCACTGCCGTCATACACGGCTGCCAGGTTGCCCAAGGTCACAACCGCGTTGCTCTTGCTGATCACCAGTGTGTTCGTCGCGCTGCCCGCGTAGTTCGCATCGGCAATCGTGCCCACCACCACGTAGTTCCCGGCGTTGGTCGGCGCACTCACCACCCCATCGTACGTCAGGTTCACCACCAAGCCCGCCGGCACGGTCACCGCACTGGCCGCATGCCCACTGCCGTCATACACGGCTGCCAGGTTGCCCAAGGTCACAACCGCGTTGCTCTTGCTGATCACCAGTGTGTTCGTCGCGCTGCCCGCGTAGTTCGCATCGGCAATCGTGCCCACCACCACGTAGTTCCCGGCGTTGGTCGGCGCACTCACCACCCCATCGTACGTCAGGTTCACCACCAAGCCCGCCGGCACGGTCACTGCACTGGCCGCATGCCCACTGCCGTCATACACGGCTGCCAGGTTGCCCAAGCTCACAACCGCGTTGCTCTTGCTGATCACCAGTGTGTTCGTCGCGCTGCCCGCGTAGTTCGCATCGGCAATCGTGCCCACCACCACGTAGTTCCCGGCGTTGGTCGGCGCACTCACCACCCCATCGTACGTCAGGTTCACCACCAAGCCCGCCGGCACGGTCACCGCACTGGCCGCATGCCCACTGCCGTCATACACGGCTGCCAGGTTGCCCAAGGTCACAACCGCGTTGCTCTTGCTGATCACCAGTGTGTTCGTCGCGCTGCCCGCGTAGTTCGCATCGGCAATCGTGCCTACCACCACGTAGTTCCCGGCGTTGGTCGGCGCACTCACCGCCCCATCATACGTCAGGTTCACCACCAAGCCCGCCGGCACGGTCACCGCACTGGCCGCATGCCCACTGCCATTGTAAATCGCTGCCAGGTTGCCCAAGGTCACTGGCGCGTTGCTCTTGCTGATCACCAGTGTGTTCGTCGCGCTGCCCGCGTAGTTCGCATCGGCAATCGTGCCCACCACCACGTAGTTCCCGGCGTTGGTCGGCGCACTCACCACCCCATCATACGTCAGGTTCACCACCAAGCCCGCCGGCACGGTCACCGCACTGGCCGCATGCCCACTGCCGTCATACACGGCTGCCAGGTTGCCCAAGGTCACAACCGCGTTGCTCTTGCTGATCACCAGTGTGTTCGTCGCGCTGCCCGCGTAGTTCGCATCGGCAATCGTGCCCACCACCACGTAGTTCCCGGCGTTGGTCGGCGCACTCACCACCCCATCGTACGTCAGGTTCACCACCAAGCCCGCCGGCACGGTCACCGCACTGGCCGCATGCCCACTGCCGTCATACACGGCTGCCAGGTTGCCCAAGGTCACAACCGCGTTGCTCTTGCTGATCACCAGTGTGTTCGTCGCGCTGCCCGCGTAGTTCGCATCGGCAATCGTGCCCACCACCACGTAGTTCCCGGCGTTGGTCGGCGCACTCACTGCCCCATCATACGTCAGGTTCACCACCAAGCCCGCCGGCACGGTCACCGCACTGGCCGCATGCCCACTGCCATTGTAAATCGCTGCCAGGTTGCCCAAGGTCACTGGCGCGTTGCTCTTGCTGATCACCAGTGTGTTCGTCGCGCTGCCCGCGTAGTTCGCATCGGCAATCGTGCCTACCACCACGTAGTTCCCGGCGTTGGTCGGCGCACTCACCACCCCATCGTACGTCAGGTTCACCACCAAGCCCGCCGGCACGGTCACTGCACTGGCCGCATGCCCACTGCCGTCATACACGGCTGCCAGGTTGCCCAAGGTCACTGGCGCGTTGCTCTTGCTGATCACCAGTGTGTTCGTCGCGCTGCCCGCGTAGTTCGCATCGGCAATCGTGCCCACCACCACGTAGTTCCCGGCGTTGGTCGGCGCACTCACTGCCCCATCATACGTCAGGTTCACCACCAAGCCCGCCGGCACGGTCACCGCACTGGCCGCATGCCCACTGCCATTGTAAATCGCTGCCAGGTTGCCCAAGGTCACTGGCGCGTTGCTCTTGCTGATCACCAGTGTGTTCGTCGCGCTGCCCGCGTAGTTCGCATCGGCAATCGTGCCTACCACCACGTAGTTCCCGGCGTTGGTCGGCGCGCTCACCACCCCATCGTACGTCAGGTTCACCACCAAGCCCGCCGGCACGGTCACCGCACTGGCCGCATGCCCACTGCCGTCATACACGGCTGCCAGGTTGCCCAAGGTCACTGGCGCGTTGCTCTTGCTGATCACCAGTGTGTTCGTCGCGCTGCCCGCGTAGTTCGCATCGGCAATCGTGCCCACCACCACGTAGTTCCCGGCGTTGGTCGGCGCACTCACCACCCCATCGTACGTCAGGTTCACCACCAAGCCCGCCGGCACGGTCACCGCACTGGCCGCATGCCCACTGCCGTCATACACGGCTGCCAGGTTGCCCAAGCTCACAACCGCGTTGCTCTTGCTGATCACCAGTGTGTTCGTCGCGCTGCCCGCGTAGTTCGCATCGGCAATCGTGCCTACCACCACGTAGTTCCCGGCGTTGGTCGGCGCACTCACCGCCCCATCATACGTCAGGTTCACCACCAAGCCCGCCGGCACGGTCACCGCACTGGCCGCATGCCCACTGCCATTGTAAATCGCTGCCAGGTTGCCCAAGGTCACTGGCGCGTTGCTCTTGCTGATCACCAGTGTGTTCGTCGCGCTGCCCGCGTAGTTCGCATCGGCAATCGTGCCCACCACCACGTAGTTCCCGGCGTTGGTCGGCGCGCTCACCGCCCCATCATACGTCAGGTTCACCACCAAGCCCGCCGGCACGGTCACTGCACTGGCCGCATGCCCGCTGCCGTCATACACGGCTGCCAGGTTGCCCAAGCTCACAACCGCGTTGCTTGATGTGATGGCGAGCTGACCGTCAACATAAACAATCGTGTATTTAGTCGAAGTAAGACCGGAGGCGTAAATCGGATATGTACCTATGGCGCTGCTGATCGTTGCGGGAGTATTAATTACCAGACTCCCCTGCAGAACAGCGGGTGTATCATTGTCGATAAAACCGCTGTAATTGACAGTGAATGCCGGATTGCTGATACCATAGATGCGGCTCGCATTGTTTGCGGTCACAGTCAGAACCGGCCCCACAGTAATCGCAAAGCTGTTCGTCACACTAAACGAAGTCGAGTTGACAGCAGCCGCGTTAGTATCGGTTAAGCGGATCTGGACCCAATTCGAGCTACCACTCTGGTTGGCGGTCGGGGTCCAAGAAATCAATCCGGTCGGTGCAACCGTGAGCCCGAGCGGCCCTGAAATCAAATCGAACGTCAAAGAATTAGCCGGCACATCAGAATCTGTTGCCGTGGCCTGTTCACTCCACGAAGCAAGCGCGAGAATGTTGGTTTGAGGCGGCACATTCAGCACCGGGGCCACATTAATTTCGTTGACCGTTACGGTGAAAGAGTTGGTGGCCCCGATTTGCGGCTGGGCATTGTCCCAAACCACAGTCTTCAATGTATAGACCCCCGGGCCTTGCGCCTCGGTAGGTGTCCACGAAATGTTGCCGCTCGGCCCGATCAGCGCGCCGCTTGGTGGACTTTCCAACGCATAACTAATGGAACGAACAGGCGGATTGGTTTCAAGCACGATTAACTCACGAGCATCGCAAAACGGAGTCGTGTTGGGATAAGCTACCCCAAACTGGCCAGTTGAGGCCCAAATTTCCACACGAGGATTGACCAATGATTGGGGATAGACACCAAGATTAACCCAATTTGTCCCATCCACTGAATAGAAACCGGTAATATCTTGGTTCCCAAAATTGCGGTCCATCCGCAGGTAAATGTTTGTGGTCGCTGTCAAATTAGTCCAGACGTGATCGGCCACGCCATTAACCTCAGTGACAAACGGCACAGCCAAACCACCCAGACCAGTATTATAGACCAGGCCCAACTGAACATAGTTGTTGTCGTCTTGGTAAAGGGTGAGATGGGCCTGATCCGTATCTTGCACCGGGGCAAAGGTCAGTTTAAAACGCAGACTCCACCAGTTGGTAGGCAAACTCCGGAACAAACAGTTTCGGGAAGTGTTGAAGTTCCCGAATTGATCGCCAACGTCAGTCTGAATCCGCAAGGATCCGGGGTGAGCGCCTTGGTCGTATGAAATAACGGCTCCCTGATTAGTGTCCGTTATTTCGGTATCACGGACCGTTCCGTTTGGATTCGTCCCCATAAAGCTCCAGCCACTTGCCAGCAAAGCGCTGCGATCTGGGTAAGTAAATTGAAAGCTATTGGTTATGAACGGACCAGCGTATTCAAAATCGCTGGCCGAATTTGTTACCGCCAAAACTGATTGTTCATTGATTGTAACCGAAGATTGCGCGGGCAAACTAAAGGGGCTAGAAAGAACTACAACCGTAAAAGCATTCGTGGTCTTAAGCCTCTGCGAAGTCTGCGCATAACTGTTCGTGTCAGTAACCACGGTGGTAAACCGGTTGGTAGTGCCAACCTGCCAATTAGCCGGGGTCAAAGAGATAACGCCAGCGGCATTAATGCTGGCATTTGTAACAACGCTTGCGTTGTTCAAATTGGTAACAACCAATTCATAAGTCAAAGGATTCGCAGGAAGGTCTGCGTCTGTGGCTGCGTTGGTTATAAGCAATGGGACCGAAACTATCACCGTCCGATTTGGTTGCACTGGTAAAACTGGTGCAATGTTGACCTCATCAACTGTGATTGTGAAAAAATTTGTCGCACTCAGCGGCGGGGTGGCAACATCCGTCACACGTGTCACGAAAACATACTGGCCGGGGCCTTGCGACTCCGTTGGGGTCCAGCGCAATGATCCCGCTCGCGTTAATCGAGGCGTTCGTAACAATGCCGCCGTTCGAAACATTGGTGGCAGTCAGCGTGTAAAGCAGTGTTTGCGCCGGGAGATCAGCATCCACAGCGGTATTGGCAATCGCAAGCGCAACAAGCTCCGGCGCCGAACGATTCGATATTACGCCCAAAGCGGGAGACGTGTTAGGTTGCAAACTCAGCGTAATCGTTTGCGAATTCGTCGTTACGCGCGCATCGAAATAAACATAGCTTCCGGCATTGGTAAACGCGACGCCCACACCATTCACGATGACCGCAGATACGGAGTTGCTCAAGTCGGCCACGCCCACTTTGAAGGTCACGACATCGTTGGTGGTTACCGACAGCTCGAAATTGCGCTTGCTGGTAGAACTCAGCGGCAAGCGATAGGAGCTAAATTGGATCTGGTTGGTCGACTCGATATAGTTGGTAATGACGGTGCGTTCCCGGAGTTGAATGTATTTTGCAACCCGACCCAGCGTATCCACCCAGATGTCCTTGCCAACGGAATACGCAATAGCCCCATCGTCGTTACTGAGTTCATGCAGCACCATGTTAAACCATTTGCCTTGGGCAATCGCAGCATCGACAAGAGTTTTAAAATCAGCCGGCGGATTGGGAGGATAATTGTGCGAGTTGTAACTTTTGAGACACGCAAAACTTGCGGGTTTTGCCTCCTCAAGTTGATTGATATTATAACCCCGCATCGCCAAATAATAATCCGGAGTTACCACCCGGTAGCGGGTGGTATTGAAACCGCACGGATAGGCAAAGGAGATGAGTCCCGACTGAGTTATGGGCGTCGCAGCCGAAATACTTGTAATGTTGTTTTCCAATTGATAGCGCAAGGCTCCGTCATTCAATTCGAAACAATAGTGATCGACCGTGTGCCCCCCCAGTTCCATTCCAGCGCCAAAGACATCGGTAAAAATTGACGGGATAGGATTAAGACTCATAAGCAGGAAAGAGCCGGACAAGCCGTTCGCCAAAAGATTGCTGAACCCGCTGATGTAGGAGTCATCGGTTGTGAGGCTGATGGCGCCAGCTTTTCCTCCCCTCCAATTCGCAAGACCGACCCGCTCCGCCGGATTGACAATCAATGTGACAGTCACAGAGGCAGAGGCTGCGCCTGTCGCAGAAAATTGCAAAGCCGCCTGATAGACTCCCGCGGATAACCCGGTCGTATCAACAGATACAGAACAAGTGGAAGGTGTGACTCCATTTGTCCCGGCACATTTCAACCATGTGGCCGTATTCGTCACCGTCCAATTGACGTCGGCATCTTGACTTCGCACCACCAAATACAAGTCCTGCGCATTCGTCAGGGCCTGCCCAGCCACCGCATTAAAAACTAGATTCTGCGGCTGCAACATGAATTGGGCGAGCGGCGGATCATCTTGGGTGATGATTTCCAACTGCTCCAAACTTGCGTTAGGAAAACCACTAGGGAAACCGCCTACAAAAATTGCGACCTTAGGATTGATGAGCGTTTGCCAAGTAGTCCCAACCGTTGACCATCCTATGCCGTCCTGTGAATAGGAGCCGGTAACATTTCCCGTATCCAAGTCTCGCACCAATCGAAGGTGTAAGCCAACCGCGCTAAACCCAACGGCACCAACCGGAGTTGAATGGTATCCCAGCTCATTTGCCATGGCGATTTGCTCATTACCGTTGAACGAGTGTGAAACAGCCACATAGTTGTCGTCGTCTTGATAAGCCAACAAATTGAGCTGTTGCGTATTCTGCGTCGGCGCAAAAGAGTTCTTGAGCTGCACACTCACCCAATTGGCAGGTAAGTTCCGAAACAGGGAATTGCGCGAATTATTAAAAGCTCCCCAAAAATCACCCACATCAGCCGGAATCCGAATCACTCCAGGATGAAGCGTCTGGTCATAGGAAACGACTGCACCAAGGTTGGTATCCGTAATTTCTGTATCCCGCAGACCTCCGCTCGCAGTGCGAGCAATAAAGGACCAAGCATCGGCCAACAAAGCAGTGCGGTTTGTGTATGCGGAAAACGCATATGTATTGGTAGTGTAATTTGCCCCATGCAATGAATTCCCGGTAAAAAGAACCAAACTAACAATCGCGCAAATCCCAAGGGCCAAATGCCGACAAAAGATCGGATATGAATAGTTAGGCCTCCCCACCGCTGACTTATTCGCGTCTATCTTGTGTAAACTCATAGTAGTCATGCCCATCAACCGCAGAACGAATCGCCTTCTGAACACCCTGCCCCTTTGCTTTGTGTTGATTTACCACAACGCCAACAGGAACTCAGAATCAGCAAGAAGTGTGACAATGTTCGCCCTATGATCCACATCATCACAAACTTAACCATGCCAGCTTCTGCCTTACAGAACTGCAATTCCCCCTTCTGCAACGAGTGGCAATATATGCGGCATATGCTGATGTTCATCTCCTCTGATTACGGAAATTTTTCCGGGCAAATACGGATTCCCGCCAACAATGAGGGCGGAAGCGAGCCAAATTGAGACCAACAGAAGAACCGCAGCCGTGACCACGCAGCGGCCAAGCAAGAATACTTAGGGCACGGAAAGATCTATAGCCCGATAAAACCTTTGCGAATTTGTCCCAACAGTGTCCTCAATTTCGACAACTGTCCCAATTGCCATTTGGTTTGGGACAAAAGTAGTCCATTCGGGATCGGCCAAATCATTCTTAAATTGAAATGCGTAGGTGCGCCCAGGATATACCTCACAAACCAAACGCACTCCTCCAGTCAATAAAGAAGCCCCGGTAAAACGGGGTGACTCCACAACGGTCAAAACTCCATTTGTGAGCGACACCGCATAATTCCCAAGCTTTTGCCCGGGATCACTAAGCGATGGAACAATGGCATAGCTCCCTGCGGGGCTGTTCACGGCTGCGATACTGTTAAAAGTCGCTGAAATGTTATCCCCAGCCTGGACTCCGGAAATCGAACCGGTAAAGGTTGGATTGGATCGCCCCACCAATCGCGACGCATCATTCGCCTCAGCACTGAGTGGCCGCGTCGCAATTTGAAGCATGTTGGTAGCGGCGCCGACGTAGTTTGCCTCATTGATCACCCCGATTACTTGGTAATTGCCCGCATTCGTTGGAGCGATTGAACTGCCGGCGTATGTAAAAGCCACTGGCAACCCCGGTGGCGTTGTCGTTGCATCAACTGCGTGCCCCAAACCATCGTACACCGCGTTCAAATTAAGCAATTGAATCGGACTGTTCGATTTAGTGACGGTGAGCGTTCCCAGGTTCGTCACCACATTATAATTGGGCAAGCGTCCAAACGGATCAGAGAAAGTGGGACTGATGGGATATGCTCCCACAGCACTGCTACCAGTCGCTGTAGTAACAAAACTGGCCGTAATATTATCTCCACCCAACACCCCCGACAGGCTGCCAGTCAATGCAGGATTTGGTTGGCCGAACACCTTGGACTTGGTATCCGCAGTTGCTACCAACACAGGAAGTGTCGAAATTGAGATTGAAACAGGTTGCTGATTTGTGGTTAGTAGCATATCGATCAGCAAATTTGTTGAGCTAGCATCTACACGAAAACTAAACGGTTTAGCCATACCATTAACAGCAACCCCCAAAACGCTCGCCGGTTGATTGGTGAGGCTCACTTTAATAGTGACGGTGTCATTCGTGGTGAACGCCATTTCAAAACTGCGATAACTCGAAGCTGGAATTGGCAGGCGGTAACAGGCGAAGCTAATCTGCCCAGCCGATTCGACATAATTGGTAATCACCGCCCGATCTCGTTGCACGATGTATTTCGTCACACTGCCAAGCGTTTCAACCCAAATGTCTTTACCGACCGAATAAGCGATCGCACCGTCCTCGTCGTTATATTCGTGCAACACCAGATTGAACCATTTGCCCTGCGCAATGGCCGCATCCACCAAAGTCTTAAAATCACCTGGAGGAAACGGTGGATACGTGTGCGAATTATAACTCTTCAACAAGCTGAAATTCGCGGGCGAGGAATCCTCCATCTGGTTAATGTTGTACCCGCGGGACGCGAGAAAATAATCCGCTGTGACAAATTGTTCGCCAATGGTGTTAAACCCACAAGGGAACGCGAAGGAAATGATCTCAGCAGTCTTGGCCGGAGTGGCCGCCATGACACCGCTAATGTTTTGCTCTAACTGGAAGCGGAAAGCCGCTTCGTTCACTTCAAAACAGTAATGATTAAAGGTGTGCGTCCCCAGTTCCATTCCGTCCAAGTAAGCATTCGTAAATAGCGAGGGAATGGGATGCACATTCCACAATAAAAATGTTCCCCGCAAATTATTCGCTTTAAGCTCCGCATACCCGCTCGAATACGAATCATCCGTGCTGACCGTCATGGCGCCCCGACGTGCATTTTTCCAAGTTGCTACCTGGGCGCGAACCGCTGGATTCACGATCAGATTTACTGTCGCGGTGGCAGGAACAGCGCCCACGCCACCAAACGTCACCTGGGCTTCATAGTTACCAGCAGCCAAGCCAGCAGTATTCACAGCCACGCGGCAGGTGCCTGGCGTTATTCCGTTTGTCTCCATCGAGAGCAACCAAGGAGTGGTATTGGTCGCCCACCATTGTACCGGCGCATCTTGGCCGCGAACGATCAGATGCAAATCCTGCCAATTGGTCAACGGCTGGCCGACAACGGTATTAAAAACCAACTTCTGAGGTTGCAGACGAAGCACGGCGGGCGGTATTGACTCCGCTGTGATGATTTGTAAGCGCTCCAAATCGGCATTGACATTAACCGTTACCGCCCCGCCCACGAAAACGCCGACTTTCGGATTGATCAACGTCTGCCAAGTTTGCCCAAGACTATTCCAATTCGTTCCATCCATTGAAAAAAGGCCTTGAACGTTTCCTGTGTTGAGGTCCCGATCCATTCTCAGGTAAAGGTTGGTATTCGATGGGCCAACCTCAACTTCTCCGACAATTTGAGCGTTGCCACCTAATTCATTGACCAACGCCACTTGATGCCCGTTGTTATAGGCTCTACCTACTGATACATAGTTGTCATCATCTTGGTAGATGAGCAAATTCAGCTGTTCCGTATTCTGCGACGGCGCAAATGAGAAAGCCAAGCGCACGCTAACCCAATTGGTGGCCAATTCCCGTAGTAGCATGTTTTGAGACGTGCCAAATGTCTGCCATATATCACCAGAACCAACTGGTATTCGTAATCGCCCAGGGTGAAGAACTTGATTATACGAGACATCAGGTGGAGTCGAGCCAACCAAAGTCTCTGTATCACGCGACTGCCCCGAACCAGTTCGAGCAATATAACTCCAACCATCAGTCAGAAAATCATTACGACTACCGTAGTTAAACTGCAGAAGATTTGTGGCTGCTTGAACCGGAGATACAAAGCCAACGAAAATAGAAAAAAGTAAAAGCACCTGAATCATCGCAACGGTGCCTTTTCCACCAAACAACAAATAAATCATACAACACAGCCGCAGGGTTTCCTCTTCTCCCACGGAACAAAACAATCAAATTTTTACTCAAGCGAATCGATTTAGGCAATTCATTGGGCTGTCGCACTCATCATTTTGCGCACCTAAATCAAACCGCCTCCGAAACAGCAGCTTAAAAATACAGCAACCGCAACTTAGCTCAACTCTGAAAGACTCCGGAAAGACTCGGACGCGTCTTCGGGTCGTTAACCCACAACGTAAGCCTCCAAATCTTCACCGAAGGCCGCACCAATCTTTACACACGATAATTATCACCGACGACGCTGCCGATATGCTCGCACTTTTCCGGTCAATTGCCCGCCCAAGTGGGCTTTGATAAATTGTTTCCACCAGTCTGCCTTAACCACGCAGGAGGGACTCATCAGCAAACACTGGTAAACCAACTTGCGTGCCAATCCCGCTTTGCCGCTACGAAAGGCAACATTGGCCTGCGCCAAGAACCGTTGCCGGTTACCTTGACTCGAAAGCTTGCGATTAAAACGCCAGCGCCGGAATTCTTCCAGCCTATGCCCTCCCCCCGTTCCACCAGCATCCTGCGCCCGCAAATCAGCCCAAAGCTGGGCGTCCACCCGGGGCTGAGCATCCACTCGTTTCCACGATTCAACAAAAATCCGCGTGGCAACTTCTATCGGAGTCGGAAGCGGAGAATTGCGATATGTGTAACGGAGGTACCAGTCGCGCAGCAAATCACTGGCGGCCACTGGCTGAAATCCCGGTCGCACTTGATGCGATTGTGGCAATCGTGCCTTGATCTGTTGCAATTGGGTACGCCATCCCGTCCCGTAGTGCTGCGATTCAATATCTCTTTGCAAACGCGCCCCGCCCTCGCTCCGGGCTGGCGCATCGTTGATCAAGCGGATGGCCGTCTGGACATAATCATTTAGATTCTTCGGCTGGGGAATGCTATCGAGTGAAAGACTATCACTACAGAACGGCACCGGACTTTCTAACGGCGCCCGCACACACATCAATCCTGCCTGTCCGGCCTCCAACAACGCCGTCAATGATCCCAACGGAAATCCTTCCAGATATAAATCCGCAGACCGACAAAACAGCGTCGAGTCCGGTTGATAACCCAAGGGCAAGATCCGTCCGTTGGTCGCCTGCTTCGCGGTTTTCCAAACGCCTTCATCCTTCGGCCCCACGGCCACAAGATAGGCTTTCGGGCAGGCCCGCAGGATTTCTTGCACCGTCGCCAGGAAATCCAACCCCGGCATTGCTTCATACTTTGACGCCGAACCAACGGTCAGCAACATCACCGCATCTGACGGCAATCCTAACGATTGCCTTAATTTTTGGCGCTCACTGGTTGCTTCGGACGTCGGCACAGCCGCCACACTAGGCTCGACTAGTGGGATGGGCAAGATGACTGAACCTTCCACCCCACGCAGTTGCTTCGTCCAAATCTGCCCCGATAATCGAATTTCCAAAATCAAATCCGCCACCGCGCATCCGGCCCAAAACACATGGTCAGCGTGGTTCATCACCACCACCACCGGCCCGCCGGAAACCCCAAACGCAGCCACCCCCAACACTTCATCTGGATGGGTATGTAACAAAACAACGTCGGCATTTTCACAAGCATACTTCCGGAGCTGCGCGGCACGCTCCAGAAGCGGGGCGGCCGGATCCAGCACAATGCATTTTCCCCCGGTTTGTTTAGCGGCTTCTTCGAGATTCTGCGGGGCGTCACCCTTTTGCGCCAAGATCATGACATCATGCGTCAAGGCAGAATCGTACTGAATCCAGCGTCGCCCCAAATTTGTGTGGCCGAGCGTCGCATAGGCCTCAGTAAAAACATGCAGCCAGCGAGGCTGCGGTCGCGGTGTTTTGCCCGGAGTAGTCGGCGCGGGTAACTGCCGGGCGGCGCGAAGCAACTGAGCTTCCAATTCGTTGGAACTAATCAGCCCAAACCACCCCTGCCCTGATGCAGCCCACGCCGCCACCGAGCACCACTGCAATAATTCTTCAAAATTCCCGGCATCTCCACTCCGGCGCGCATTGCGGACACAAGCATTGAACAGATCGCGATTCAGTCCGCTAACACGCGCCCAGTCGGGAGTAGTAATCATTGAAGGCAAAGTTCTTATTCCAATATCAGTCATGTTGGAAAAACGGATGTAACGACTTGTTAGACCAGCGTCTAGTTTAGGAGCGGGCGACAAAAGGTTGCACCCGACCAGCGGCAACCAACTCCCGATAGAGCAAGTCGGGATCGGGCAGCCGCCGCCCAACCTTGTGCCGCTTAAACAGCAGATTGGCCGCCTGAATGACATTCCACCGCAACACCGGAACACACCAAGTAGTGATTTCCGCGCAAGGGGCCAAAACTGGCAGCATCGCCCGCCATTTGCGTCGCACTTGGAAAAAATTCCGCCAAAAAGCCCAGGGCAACATCCCATAACCATTGCTGTTATGGATGCCAAATGCCGAGAACGCATAGCTCTTCAGTCCCCGATGTTCGGCCTCCAGACATATGTCCGTGCCATACATGTGAAAGCCACCCATCGCCTCATCAAAACGGAGTCCAGAGGATTTCCGGATGACCAAAAGCACCTCATCAAGCGATCGGACTTGTTTGCATCCGGTGAATGATTCACCCAGCAAGCGAATGCCGGCGGTGCAATACAGATACCCGACGCCCTCTCCAGTTGGCGTCACGCCCCACATCCCTAGCACGCCCCAATTCGGATCCTGTTGTTCCAGAAATTTCAATGTCGCTTGAAATTTAGCGACCCAGCCTTCTGCCAGATAAACGTCCTGATGAACAAACACGAGATATTCGCCCTTCGCCTGGGCAATGCCAGCGTTGTACGCACTCGCCGCACTGGGATGCCCGCGCATCGCTAGCACTTCGACCGCGCCAGATTTCAAATCGGGCGATCCTAAAAGACAACTATTCAACACCGTGTCGTTGTTGACCGCGGCTATGATGGTGAGGTCAGAGGACGTCATTGTTTCAAACCTATTTGGACTTTTCCGATGCTGAGGCTTCCTGACGAATAATCTTAGCCGGCACCCGACGGCTGTGCTGTAAGGCGGCACATCCTTGGTCACGACGGCATTGGCCCCGATCACCGAGTGATGACCGATACGCACCCCCTTCAAAATCACTGCATTCACACCGATCCAACAATCGTGCTCGATAACCACGGGCGCGCTGTGAAACTCTTCACAAAGCGTGGTCCGCTCACCGTCAGCTTTCACTACGTGATCTGCATCGGTGATAAAAACCCGTGGCGCCATCAATACATAATCTTGAATCTCCACTTGCATCGCTGCGTTGCACTGAAATCCGTGCATGATGCTGCAATGATTGCCGATCTTGATTTTGGCCGCCGACAAATCACCGGTTGGCTTAAGATCGGCCAGCACCCAATCATCGCCCAAAGTGGTGTGATGTCCGATACTTACCGCAGCAGCATTCTCTACCAACCGACAGCGCCCCACGACCGAACGCGCTCCCAAGGACCGAAACCGCCAGCCCCAAAAAAAGCACGTCCGGAACAATCGCCAAGCCCGAATAGATTTCGACCAGAGTTTGCTCATCCTCACAAATGATTTTCGATGCTTCCAACTCGCGCCCGCTTCTCGCCATCCGACGCAGCAATGCAACTCACGCCGGGAGAGCTTCCCCAGGCGTTTCAGGTGCGGATTGGTTTGGCACTACGGTTTTCTTTGGCAACACCGCCGCTGCGCACAACCCTGGCACCGCCCCAATCACGATACAAAGCGGCACATAGCTTTGATCGTAATATGAAACGGATAGAAACGTAAAGCAGTGGGAGAAAATGCTCGATCCCACCGTCCATAAAACCAACTCATTCGGGCTTTTGGCCAAGCGCAGGGAGCGCATGGCTCGACCCAATAATTGAAATGTCTTCAGCAAAATCGCAATGAACAGCAGCATCAACGGGACACCGCCGACAATCCCCATGTAGAGGTAATGGTTTGTGATGTCAATGTGCTCGGTGCTCCAGGCCACGCCATACGCGATCCAATGCCGCGTGTAATCTGTCCCCACCAACCACCACTCGTTGATATGATTCAATGCCGTCGTAATCAATTCCGCCCGATGCCAACCAGTGCTGCCCCCGGCCAGATCAATCCGTGCCATGAGATACCAAACAGGCGCCTGCATAGAGATATGCAGTATGATAAAAGTCGCGATGACCAACTTGCGAATCCGTCCCACACTCGTACGCCAACGCCAGAGAGCAAGCGCCATCATCGCCGAGGCCATCGCTACGATTGGACCACTGGAGGCAGAGCTAAAGACGATGATCAAGCAACCGAGACCGCCGATAATAGACCAGCGTTTGTCTGTGCGGTATAGTGAAGCCATCAACACAGATGTGGTCGCCCCGAAAGTGCCGAGCAAAATGGGATTGCTGAAAGCTCCGGTCGCCCGCATGCGGCCATTGCGCACGGTAATTTCTTGGCCGCCCTGCCCCAGCCATTCGTAAATGTTGGTCATCGCAAGTTTCTCGAAAAGGACCACCAGCGCCAGCGGCGCGATGACCATGGCTAGCGCCTTTACAAACCGCAAAAAATCCTCCGGCGATTTCAGAAAGCACCGCGCATAAAAATACGACCCCACATAGCCGTAAATCTGCGACAGCCGCACTGTGATGGGATTGTGATCTCGGGGGTTATGAGCAAGACCGCTGATTAGCATCCACACGGCCCAGGCAACAACCAGCATGTCGAGTGGTTGTTTACGCGAGAAGGCAAACGTTCCTTCGCGCATCGCCCGCCACAATCCCGCCACAATCACCAGCTTGGTGATGGTGAACGCGACACCCAGTTGCACCACCGCAACATTCTGGAAATGCAACATCCCGATCACCAGCGGTAGAAAGGCCCAACGCCGCGGTAACGTAAATTGGGAAACGATGACCGCCAGGGATAAGACTAGAAATAGGGGATTCGAATGCACAAAACCGATCTCAATCTAATTGAGCAAGGGTGTAAATGGAATGCTCTGGTTGAAGAAACTTCTCCAACCAGAGACATTGAAACCGACCAGAACGCCGTCCAGTGCTCCCACCCCAAGCTCGACCGGACTTAGTTCAACACCACGCGCAACGATGTTGGCGCAGCCGGCAATGCGGCAGCCGGCGTGTAGAGATAGAGCGACTGCACTTGGGTGGCGGTCAAAGCGCGCGGATAAATCCGGACTTCATCAATCACCCCTTTGGCAAATTCCGCTGGCTGGCCATGCGCGCCGACATACAGCGGCTGGGCATAGCTGCGGAGATTTCCAGTCTGTGCGGCATTGCCACGCTCCACTCCGTTGACATAGATCCGCACCGCAGTGCCATCATATACACCAACCAAATGAACCCATTCGCCATAATTCACACTGACCGAGGAACTGGCATTCACACTGTTATCGCTGTCATTGACCAGCTGAAACATCGGCGTCCATTGCGTACTGGAAGCGTGCCCACCAAACAAATGCCACGCAAAGTATGGTGCGGTGAACGTGCCGGTCTCCTTGACCTTGACCAAAATCTGCTGCCAATTTGCTGTGCTTTCCAGCTTCACCCATGTCGCGACACTGAACGTGTTGCCTGTGATATCCAACGCGGTGCTATTCGGAGCATCAGCGCGATCATTAACGCCGTCCAAGCTCAGACCGGCTCCAAATTTCCCGGCGTTCGTCCAAGTCAGACCATTGCGGAAGGTCAGCACATTCGCCGACAGACTATCCGTCGCGGACGTGCCCGTCCCTGCATTGAAATCCCAATAGACCGCCGCGTTGGGCACAGTCCCCGTCGGATTGTTGACGGTGACAGTATTGGTGGCGCTTGAGCGCAGATTACCGGAAGCATCACGGGCTTGGGCATAGATAGTATATGAACCATTGGCAACCCACGTGGTATCCCACGCGTAAGTGTATGGAGACACCGTGATGTCACTCAACTCGACGCCATTGGCAAAGAACTTCACACCAACTACTCCGATGTTATCAGTAGCCGTGGCAGCCAGACTAACAATATTGTTAAGAGTCGCACCATTGGCTGGTGCGGTCAGCGTCACGCTGGGCGCCGTCAGGTCTGCCACCCCCGTGCGGAAGGTGAAGTTGCCAGACGTGCTGAGATTTCCGGCAGCATCCGCCGAACGGACGCGATAGTTATAGCTGGTGTCAGACGCCAATCCTGTAAGGGTCAGCACGTGACTGGTCAGGAGTGAAATATTGGTCACCGTCGAACCGTATGCCATAGTCGGACCATACTCGACAATTGTGCTGGCGGCTTCGTCGGTTGTCCAAGCGATCACCGCACTGGAAGTAAGAACAGACGAGGCGCCCGGATTGGAAATCACCGGTGGAGTTGCGTCCGCAATCCCCGTGTATTCGTAAGCCCCCCGATCCCAGCTTCCATCCACGCCCCGCGTGTTACCCAGCAAATCTTTGTTGTAGGGCGAGACCAACGGTGATCCTACGGTCGTTGGCGCTGCTAACCGGAAGTCTTTCCCGGCGTAGTTAACAAAAATGGAAGTCGGCACATTAATCTGCGCGTTGGCTTCGGAAAAACTCCAAGTGTAAGAGTTGTGGCTGCAAGTCGTCCCCGCCCCTGCCAGAAACTGACCTGACAGTTGAACCAGAGATTGTTGTAAACCAGATTGTTTGTTCCCTGCATGATGGCCACCCCGTTGTTGAAGCCGTTGGCCTTGTCCCCGATGGTATTATTGTAAATCTTCGCGTTACTGAAGATTGAGCGCGCCGTCTCACTGAAGCCCACTACGCCGTCGCCAATATCGGAATTCCAAACGACGTTGCCATAGAATTCAAACCCATCCACGGTCGAGGTCCCGCCGCCGATGGCGATAATCGCCGTCCCGGCAATGCCGCGGAATTTATTATACCGGACGATGAGTCGTTGTACGGTGTAATAGCAAGACATCGCTTCACCGTGATTGGCTGCGTTGGAACGCGTGTCATCAAAGGCTGAATACTCCACAATCATGCCGTCATTGCCGTTCATACCGGTATTCCCAGAGGCAAAAATCGGCACGTTGCCGTATTGGAAGAAACACCGGTGCACTACCAGCCCGCGCGACGTCCCCGATCCGCCCCAAGTGTAAAGGTCCAACCCGTAACGCCGCCCAGTGACCGTAGTGGAAAGAGTATCATTCGGCACCTCCTGAAGATGCGTATATTTCAAAGTCACGTAAGAAATTGCCCGCCCCTGAGAGCCCATTCGAATCTGCTGCTCGCTGTTGTTGTGATAAATGCTGAAGCCATAAGCCGTGGGCGAAAACCAATCCGACTCATTGCGAGCCTGCCCGTCAAAAACCCAGTAATCGGTATCGAAGTCGAGCGGGCCATTCCAGACAGCCTGGCCTTCGCCATAAGAGGCCACCCAGCCGGTGTCGGTTTTGTGATCAGTCGCCGTCGCCTTCTTAATCGTGATCACATTCGTCCCGCTCACGGCATCATCGAAGCGATAGCTACCATATGTGCCGGTGGCAATATAGTAGGTCGCACCCCGCTGCAACGTGGCGGGTAGCGATGGGTACGCGTTGTTCCAATCGGAACCGTTACCCGAGCCAGTAGCCCCGGCGCGAACGCAATATGAATTTTGGCTTAGGGCAGAAATACCTCCGAGGCACAACACCGCAACAGCACCAAACACTTTAGATACGATACGACTAATATTCATCCTTTCCCGATATTACCATTTACTGTGCCACTAAACGACGACAAGCCGTCCCCGGGCCACCCCCCAGCTGGGCCACGACGACGGTTTTGAGGGAAAGGAAGCATTTTCATCTGAAGGCCTATGCTAACTTGTTGAATAGTTCGCTTTTGCCGGGGCTCATGCAAGCAGAACCCTTTTCTAAATTCATACACTGATAAACCTCGCCTGATACTGGATTCCCAAACAGACCCCAGTAAACCGGATTCCTAGTTCAGGATTTGAACTGGACCGGGAGGATTTCTAGACACTTCCCGCATCAGACCAACGCCCCCAACCAACCCCCCACCTAAAGATAGCCAACCATTTGCTACAAGCTGATTTCCACCGAGCCACCCCTTTCACAACCAGCAAAACCGGCGATAAGATCACCAGAATCAAAAACCGGACGAGCGCGGCGGCCCCCATCATCCATCGATAGCACCGACTGTAAATATTGCCCCGCCATTTTTTGAGGAAGCGACTGTTGGATTCAAACACCATCACATTCGCAAAATTGCTTCGCGCTTGTTGGCTGCTGCCACCACCGTGATGCACAATCACCGCAGTGCCGACATAATAATTCGTAAACCCAAGTTGCTGGGATTTGAAACACAGATCCGTATCCTCGGCATACATGAAATAATCTAGGCTGAATTGCCCGATCCGCTCGAACACTTCGCGCCGCATCATCATGCAGGCCCCCGAAATCATTTCCACCGGGGTGGGTTTTTGCTCGGACGAAAACAGCGCGCGCATCCCCCAAAGGCTCGCCTCCGGGGTCAACCGCCGCAACGCCTCCGCATTGAGAAGCTGATTCAAAATTGTCGGGAACGCCTGCACACAACTGGTCTGCAACGATCTATCCGTATTCAACAATCGCGCGCCCACAATGCCTACATTGGGCAATTCCTGGAGTGCGGTGAATAGTTTATTGATTGCCGGCCCGACTAATTCCGTGTCGGGATTTAGAAATAGAGTCACCCTTCCAGTCGATGCTTGAAAAGCGACGTTATTCGCTTTAGAAAACCCTAAATTTTCCTGGCTTTGAATGAACCGCACCGACGGAAACTCCAGCGCCAACATTTCACCTGAACCGTCAAAGGATGCTGAATCAATGACGATGACTTCATAATCTAACGCCTTGGTTTCAGCGAAAATTGAAGCCACGCACTTGCGCAGGTAATCCTTCGATTTCCAGTTTACGATGATGATGGAAAGGTCCATCCGCAAATCATGCCAAAGCAGGTTCAGCCACGGGCCGTTTGGTGATGAAAGCCCGATGCCATAATTCCAATGACAGCAGCAAATAGATGTGCCGCGTGCAATCGTCCAAGCCATCCCGGTGCCGATCAAGAATTTGGCGGATGTAATCCTGATCGAAATAAATCCCCATCGCGGAATCACGACTTAACAGTAGGTCTTCCAGCATTGGTCGCATCGAAGTTGCAAACCACTTGCTTAGTGGATGCGCAAACCCCTTCTTCTTTCGATACACCACCTCTCTCGGCACCCACTTCAATAGCGCCTTTTTATGCAAATACTTTCCGGTGAGGCCGTTCAACTTGTATTTCAGCGGCAAGCTTTCCACAAACTCCACCAGCCGCACATCCAGAAAGGGTACCCGCACCTCAATAGAGTTCGCCATGGAGGTTTTGTCCCCCACCATCAGCAAGTCATCCGGCAGATTGGCACGCGTATCAATGTAGAGCATCTGCGAGACAGGGTCAAATGCTTCACATCCTCCTGCAAATGCCGTAGCGCTTCCTTAGTCTGATAAGCCGCCGCTTCAGAGCGCACCGCCAGACCTCCTTTGAACAAGCTCATCTTCATGTCGGCGCTGAAGAAGGAATAGACTTTGGTAAACCGCGTCAACATGTCCGGCTCGCCCAAGGAATTCAGACCGCGCTTCAAGCGCTCCATTCGCCCCGGCAACTTTGCCAGCATCGGCCCAACGCCACGCGTCACGACTCCCGGCAACCGGCTATACAGCGAGGAAAATTTAACGCCTACATAGCGCCCATAACCCGCCCAGGGCTCATCCGCCCCCTGCCCCGTCAACGCCACCTTCACATGCTCACTCGTGATCTTGGAAACAAAATAGAATGCCGGAGCCGCCTCATGTCCGACCGGCTCCTCCATATCCGTCATGTAACGCTCGAAGTATTTGAAGTAGTCCTGATGCGAAACCATCATCGAATAATGGTCTGCGCCATACTGTTTGGCGGTCACGGCTGCATCAGTGATCTCATTCGTCTTCTCCCCGCCTTCAAACCCGATGGTAAATGTCTGCACCGGTCCGGACGAATAGTCCCGCATTATCGCCAGGAGCGCTCCGGAATCCACGCCGGAGCTGAGAAACAATCCCAGCGGCACATCGCTGCGCAACTGCAATTTCACCGCATCCTCCAGCAAAGATTGATATTCTTCGAGCAACTGCGGTTCACGGACATTTTCCCGGTGCTTGGGAATCCAATTCCAGAACCGCTTCACTTTCACCCCGGCGCGCGAACAATGCATCGCATGTCCCGGCGGCAGTTTTCCAATGCCCTTGAACAAGGTCTTGGGGACGGCACCGAACGAAAGGTGAATAGTTCCGCCAACGCTTCCGTATCCACTTCACGCGGACACCCCGGATGCAACAGCAGACACTTGAGCTCCGATGCGAAAACCAACTTACTGCCAATCGTGACGTGGTACAGCGGCTTGATGCCGAGATGATCGCGGGCGATGAACAACTCGCGTTTGTTCCCGTCCCACAAAGCAAAAGCGAACATGCCATTGAATCGCTTCACACAATCTTCACCCCATTGCTCGTAGGCATGAACGATGACTTCGGTATCCGACTTCGTCTTGAATTGGTGCCCGTGAGATTCCAACTCGGCACGCAGCTCGACGAAATTGTAGATCTCGCCATTAAACACGATCTGCAACTTGCCATCTTCATTGCCGATGGGCTGCGCCCCACCGCCCAGATCAATAATGCTGAGACGGCGATGCCCGAGCCCGACTTCGCCATCCACAAAACGACCATCACCATCGGGGCCGCGATGGCGGATGATATTTGTCATGTCGTCGAGCACCTCGCGACTGATGGGCAAACCTTTTAGGTCAAAAACGCCGCAGATTCCACACATGGATTGTTCCTCAAGCTCCTTTGAAACCGATCAAGCGTTTCAACTTGCCGTGTTGTTCGCTTCGCAAAAACCGCACGAACTCGGGCGACACCATTTTCGGACGGCGAGCGAGCGCTGCCTTGATAAAACCAAAATAGGCCGCGCAACTTCCGATCAAAAATGGCCGCTCCCGAAACCGATAGACGCAGCGCACCAAAAAGAACAAGGGACTGTAACCCAAGGAATACATTCGCAGCCCCTCTTTGGCACGGGACCGAAGCGGGTGAGCCGTGGCCGAGCCAGTGAAGCGATGCTCCTGCACTGGGAATTCGGGGAACGTGCGCGTCCCCCACCCATGCATCCGCGCGGAAATCTCCGATGCTGAATCTTCACCGCCAATCGGCATGGGAATGTATCCGCCGATGGCTTCAAAACATTTGCGCCGATACAAATGAACCGCCCCTGCCACGCTGTCGAGCGCCACCTCCTGGCTAACAAATTGTCCGTTGATGGTTGTGTGAACCATGCCGCCAGCCAGCCCCAGTTTGGAATCTATGGTAAATTGACGCAGAATATTTTCAAAATAGACTGGCCCGAAAGAAATGTCCGCATCCAGATTGCCAATGAACTCGTAGTTCAGCCCTTTCACCCGCGCATACCCCTCATTGAATGCCCGCACCTTGTTGCCAAAGTGCCGGCCCGGCGCGCGTTCCAGGTTGACCAGTTCAATGAATGGATTTTCCTGCGCGTAACGCTCCATCACCTGCCGCGTCTCGTCCGTCGAGGCGTCATTGACGACCACCCATTTCAAAGGCCGGATCGTCTGCGCCAGAATGGAATCCGCCGTGCGCCCGATAAGAGCTGCCTCATTGTGGGCGGGCGTGATGAGAACGTAACTCGACATACCTGAAACAGGCGAACAACCGGCTCAACTATGAACCACGAGTGCATCCACGATCCGCTCCGCCGTCTTCCCATCCCACAATGGCGGGATGCGCGCCGCCAAAACAGATTGTTTGAGGACGGCATCGATATCGGCATCCAACTGCGACACCGTCGTCAGCTTGTTGCTGCCGTGCGTGATGGTAACGGGCCGCTCTGTGTTTGGACGCAGCGTCAAGCAGGGCGTCTGAAAATATGTGCTCTCTTCTTGCAACCCGCCGGAATCGGTGAGCACGAAGCGCGCAAATTCGGTGAGAAACAAGGAATCGTGATAGCCCACTGGCTCGACAATTCTCAGCCCGGGAGTGTCCTCAAGCGAAATGCCAAACTGCGCGCACATCTTGCGGGTACGCGGATGCATTGGAAATACAACGGGCCAATTCTTCGCAACCCGTTTCAACGCCCCCATAATGGCGGCCAAGCTCGCCTGATGATCCACATTGGAGGGCCGATGCAACGTTACGTAAACAAATTCCTTTTTCTTCAGCCCAAGCTTCTCGGGCAACTTGCTGGCACGCGACTGGTCCAAGTTCGCCACGAGCGAGTCAATCATCACGTTGCCAACCAGTTTAATCTTGGTATCCGGCACGCCCTCCTTCTTCAAATTTTCATCACCATCAGCCGAGGGCGTCAGCAGCAAATCCGCCAGCGCATCGGTGACGATCCGGTTCACCTCTTCAGGCATGTTGCGATCGTAACTACGCAAGCCGGCTTCGACATGCGCGACCTTGATGCCCAACTTGGAACAGACCAGGGTACAGGCCAAAGTTGAATTAACATCCCCGACCACGACCACCCAATCGGGCTTCTCCTGTTCGCACACCGGCTCGAACTTCGTCATTACATTCGCCGTTTGTACCGCGTGCGATCCGGAGCCAACTTCGAGGTTTATGTCGGGAGCGGGAATTCCCAGTTCGCGAAAGAAAATGTCGGACATCTTCTCATCATAATGTTGGCCCGTATGCACCAGCTTGTATTGCACCACTGCGCCATTCCGCTTGGGATCAGAACCGCGGGAACGAATGTGTTTAATGATCGGGGCAACCTTCATGAAATTGGGCCGCGCCCCCGCGATGATAATGACTTTGATTTCTTTGCTCATGGTCCAGTCCGAGTTCTATCAACGCCTCGTCAGGCGCAGTGCTCCTGTTTCAAAATCGCTTCTACGTGTTCGATGATTTCACCAAGGGCCTGACGGGGCTTCCCCAACGCCGCACCTTGGGATCGATCCCGCTGCTGAAGGAGAATTTTCTTATGAACATCGTCGAGCTTCTCGATCAACACCATTCGGCCCTCTTTGTGCAACTGTTTGTCCAGCGCCCCAATCTTGCCACGGAAGATGCTGTAAACCGGCACCCCCAAGGCAACGGCTTCACGATTCATCGTCCCCCCGCCGCTGACTACGAGGTCCGAATGCCATAACAAATTCAAGCCATCCACGGCTTCTTTGGGCACACTTACCTTTTCATCGTCAAACCAGTGCGGAAAATCTTTCCGAATCTGCGCTTCCTGATTTTTGTTGCGCGGCAATAACACTGCCTTGGTGTTGGGCGTAGCCACCAGTCGTTTCATGAACTCAACAAAGAACGTCTCGCTCTCGGGATTATGATAATGCGCTTCGTTGGCCGGCGGCCGAACGGTTACGATGATTTTCTCCGGATTGAGATCGAGCTGTTTGGCGAGCATCGGATCAGGCTTGAAGTCCGGCGCATAAACATCTTCCTTAATACCATCATAGGTCTTGACCCGCTCCGGATGCTTGCATTGTAGGCTCGCTTCCATCAACGCGCTCGGCACGATTTCCCAGCGCGGCTGGAGCAGCCACGGCGTTTCGGCAAACTCATAATCCATCACCATCACCGTCGGAATCCGCAGTAGATTGCT
Organism: Verrucomicrobiota bacterium; assembly: GCA_049840435.1. GTDB lineage: Bacteria > Verrucomicrobiota > Verrucomicrobiia > Limisphaerales > JADLHS01 > JADLHS01. The sequence continues at coordinate 89,204 of JASGKY010000008.1, forward strand.
CAATAGGATTTGCGAACGCGATCCATGCGACAGCGCAAGCTTGGGACGATGCTTCAAAACCGTCGGTAGCAATTGCAAACTGCGCCACCCCAGTCCCCACACTTTCAGGAAGCGGTTTTTGCCGTAATGCCGACCCACTTTGACTGGCGCCAGCCCCATCTTCGCCGCAAGTTCACAGACTTGAAACGCATCCCGGGCCGTCAAAATTACCGTGTGCCCGCGCTTTTCCAACTCCCGGATGATGGGCTTGAAAAACGGCACGTGCGGCGTGTTGTCCAAATCAATCCAGATTTTCATTAAAAAGAAGACACTTGCTGACTCAAGAGATGATTGCGGCAGACTTCGTCCCCGTCAGTTCGCACGCGTGGCACAAACTTCCAACGGAGATAAAATGGCCTTACACATGATAAAAACCGATGTTTTGCTGCCCGCCATCGGAATGACTCGAACGCAATCACAAGAATGTCAGCAACATAGATGCCGTCAGCCTACTTAATCCTGTGCCAGCCATGCCGGCACCGGATTGTAATATTTGTTCAACACGACAGAAACATTCGCCCGCGATTCCCGCAACAAGCCACAGGCATAACGGGCCTGATGATCTTTGGTTTTCTCAGACTCAATCACGAACAAAACCAAGTCCATGCGGCCCGACATACGCGGTGTGACACTGGCCGCAGTTATGCAGGTCATATCAAACACGACATAATCGTAGGCATCAGCCTTAAGCTTGGGGGATAGATCATTGAAACTTGGGGGCAAAATCCCTTCCAATCGGCTTTGCTTGGATTGATGTCTGGCAATTTTGGCCAACGAGAGATGCTCGCCCTTCTGGGTTTCTGCCAAAGCATCCTCCGGTTCGATTTCCGCTTCAAAAGACTCCGATGGCCCATAGCCCGGCTTGCCTTTGTAGAATGAGTGCGTCACCCCTTCTCCCGCGTTCAAATCCACGAGTAACACGGATCCCCGCCCTGTCCGGGAGAGAGAAGCCGCCAGTCCACTGGCCAAAGTGCTGACCCCCGAACCCGGCGTGCAGGCGGTAAGCGCCACCAACTTGGGGTGATGCTCCAATCCCTTGACGTCAAAATGCGTGATAACCCGCTCTCGTAAGCCTTCAATGTGGGATTGCAGAATGTTGTCCGGACTCCACGGTGCAACGGCTTGAGATTGTGCGTCCTCCTTCAATTTTTTGTCAGGAGTCATTATTTTCAAATTCCGGTTCCGCCTGGTCCAAGGAAGAAAGGAGGATGCTTTTTTACCCAGATCAGGAATCGTCAAAATCACCGGCAGCCTCAAAGTGCGCATGACTTGGGCTGGCCGGCGAATGGAACGATCAACGACAATATCAAACAAGAACGCGATCCCAAACCCCAACCCCACAAAAGCTCCGAATGCTCCGCCTGCCAGTTTCAGCAGTTTCTTTTTGTTCATGATCGGCGGCGTCGGAGACTGTAGTGATTTGATATTGATCACCTTTCCCGATCCTGCGTCATCCAATTTAGCCCGATCAAGACTGCTTTGATAAAACTCGTAATCTTTCCGCGTAGCGTCCCGTTGCCGTTCAAGTTCCGCCAATTGCGGGACCATTTCCATCAACCGAAACGCTTCTTGCGTTAGATTTGTTAGCATGATCTTGTCTGCCCGCAGCGTCCGCTCCAATTCCTTGAGAGCGGCCATGTCCGACTCCAAATCAGCGCCAGACGCACTATTGGTGGCGCCACTGTTGCGTGGCTGTGTCGTGATATAGTTGGTCAAGGTCGGATATTGCTCTTCCAAAGCAGCCTTCAACCGAAGCTGTTTTTGTAATTTGACATCAAGCTTCGAATAAGAGGGATGATTGGTAGTCCAGTCCTGCAACATCATCCCATTGCGCTGCTCTCGCTTGATTCCGTCCATGAGACTCAGAATGTCAGAATAGGCCGTGATGGTATCCGGTGAAATGACAGCAGCCTGTAGGTTCGTCAGGCTTTGATTCAGTTCCCCCAAGCGCGCACTCCGGCGGCTCAATTCACTCTCGGCCCGCAACACCTGCGTCTGTAAATCGGCGTACTCCCGAGTCACCGCGTTCTGTCGCTCGCGTAAATCCGGAACTCCCGCCTCAACTTTCAAGCGACGGATTTGGTCCTCCAGATTGGTGAGTTTTACTTTCGTCTCTTCGCGCTTTTCGGTGAAGTAATTATCATCATTGACCATCAATCGCATGTTCCGATGCCGGCGCATGTAAACCTCCACGATGGTTTGCATGACCGGTTGCACCAACAGCGGATCCCGATGCGAAAAAGTCACCGTGAGCGACATGGTCCGCGGTGGCAAGATGCTAATCCCCGAAGACACCACCCCCGCAGCATCCATCCGGTTGGTCCCGCCACCATATCTCGCCAGAATTCGAGCCGGCCCAATCTTATCGGCCACTTCCAAGGCCGTATCGAAGCTGCGCAGAAAATCCACCTCGGTATACATCTGCATCTCTCCCCCGCCCCCGGTGGGCAAAATCGGGTTGTTCGGGTTGTTCGGATCTTGGGGTGGCTGTTCAATAATATAGGGAACGTAGATCTGGGCTGTGGACTCAAAATTGGGCGGACGGATAAACCGCACAGCCAATGCCGCGCCCAGCCCCAGAAGCAGCGCACACACGATCAAAAACTTGTGCCGGAAGATCGTGTATAAAATATCGCCAAAGGCCAGACTACTTCCCGGCGTGGACTCGCCAGATGGGTCGGTTTGGGCTTCAGAACTCATACCTAAGATGGACTATATGCTGCGCAATTGGACTCAATTGTAAAACTACGAAAAATGCCCGTTCTATTCGGGGCAATGCCCGACATAAGAATCCAGCCTCCTCCAAGTAGGAAAGTCAGATGCCTCCCGAATGGACCAGCCGTTGCGGTCGTTTTATTTCTCAGTCCGCAATACGCGCGCTGGATTACCAGCAACAATTGCTCCGGGAGGAACATCCTTCGTCACCACACTACCAGCGCCGATGATAGCTTTTTCTCCGATGGTGACCCCGCATAGAATCGTTGCGCCCGAGCCGATAGAAGCACCCTTTTTGACTGAGGTTGCATCGCACTTCCAGTCGGCTTCCGTTTGCAATTTACCATCCGGATTAGTAGCACGAGGGAAACGGTCGTTGATGAACGTGACACCGTGACCGATAAAAACTTCGTCTTCGATGGTCACGCCTTCGCAGACGAATGTATGACTGGAAACCTTGCACCGCGCACCGACCCGGGCACCTTTTTGAATCTCGACAAAAGTGCCGATCTTGGTGTCATCCCCAACCGAACAACCGTAGAGGTTCGTGAAGGCGAAAATCTTGACCCGCTGGCCAAGCTTCACATCCGGGGCAATGCGCTGGTAAAGCTGATCGGAGGAACTCACGCGGCAAGAATGTTACGTGTGCCCGTGGGAACGACCACACCGTGACCGTTACCGCTTTGCCCATTGCTCTTGCCGCTAGTAACTTTGACTGCAGCCCCATGGGCCGCAGCCGCGGAATGATTGAGCAAAACAGCCTGCCCCTGTTGCTTCAGCGACTGACTGGAAGCTTCCAGAATCCGGACGACTTCCAAACCTGCGTTACCGCCTGTGATCGGCGTAGCTTCGCCGCGAATGCAATCCAGAAAGTGCTGACACTCCAGCTTCAACGGCTCGTCCTGCTTGATATACGGCACATAAGCGTCGCCGTAGTGATAGGAGTAAGTGAACTCCGCAAACGTGTCGTAGTGCGCCGGCACCTCCACGCGCGCATCATAAATTTTCAATTTTTCTAACGGCTCAGTGTCATCGTAAACAATCATACGCCGCGAACCAACCACGGTCATCTGCCGAACCTTCTTCGGGTCGAGCCAGCTGTTCTGAACAAAGGCACACCGATTCTTTTTGAAGGTCAGATACATCATCGTCACGTCTTCAATGTGGCGATTGACGTGGCTGCTACCCTGACAGGAAACCGATTGCGGTTGCTCATCCAACAAGTGGAGGATGATGGAAATGTCATGCGGCGCGAGATCCCAGGCGACGTTGATGTCCTTCTGGAACAAGCCGAGATTCAATCGCCGTGCGGAGATGTATTGGATTTCACCGATGTCGCCTGAGTCCACGATTTCCTTCATACGACGCACCGCCGGGGAGAAGAGGAACGTGTGACCAACCATCAACACCAAGCCGTTTTGCTCCGCCAATGCAACAAGCTCTTCACCTTCAGCCACAGTGCGAGCCAAAGGCTTTTCAACGAAAACGTGTTTACCAGCGAGCAAGGCCGCTTTGGCCATCTCATAGTGGAAGCGCACTGGCGTAGCGATGACAATCGCGTCCAACTCAGCGTCTTGAAGCAAGTCATTGAACTGATTGGTCGTAGCGACATCGTGATGCAATTTGCGCATGTGCTTGAGCCGTTGTTCACTCGCATCGCAAATGATCTTGAGTTGGCAATCCTGCGATTGACGCAGGTTTCGGATCAAATTTGGCCCCCAGTAACCACACCCGACGACACCAACTTTCACGACTCGCTTAATTGCTTTCATAGTTCTTGATCTCTCCATCGCTCTGTAGCAGAGCAATTTGTCCGCCACCTTAACGGGTCGGGACGACACTCGGAGTCTGAGCTACCACCTTGGCCTGCTGGGCCGTCTGTTGAGCTTGTTTGCGCTTGGCGCGCTGATCGCAACATTGAATCACCAAGGCGGGCACCGTCTTGAACATGATTTTCAGATCCAGCCAAAGATTGGACCGTTCGGAATACTCAATGTCCAAATTGATCATCTGATTGAAGGTGGTGCGGTTCTTCCCGCTCACCTGCCACAGACCGGTCAAACCAGGAACAGCATCAAAGCGGCGCTTCTGCCATTCTTCATACATGTCGTACTCGTAACCGACACACGGACGCGGTCCAACGATGCTCATCTCACCGCGAAGCACATTCAATAACTGCGGCAATTCATCCAGCCCCGTGGCGCGCAAAATCGAACCACCAGGAATGATGCGGCTGTCTTTGATGGAATCCAGTTTGGTCATCGGCGTGGAACTCTTGATCAGATTGGCCGTGTGGCCTTGGTGCGAACGCGTCTCCGCCCCAACCTGCATCGAGCGAAACTTGAAGCAAACAAACCGGCTGCCTTTGTAGCCAACTCGTTCTTGCTTGAAAATGACCGGACCGTTCGAGCCCAATTTGATGACCAGAGCCACCATTGCGCCCACCAGCAACGTCACCGGAGCAGTGAGCAGGATGATCGAAATGTCGAGCACCCGCTTCCACAGTGGCAGCGCGGTCACTTTGGTTTCACGCGATCCAACTGAGTTACGAATTTTTTGATTCAGGACAATTTCCACAGCTTCTGAACAGTTATTCTGCATTTCTCCAAAAGTTGTTTCATTCAACGCGACCATCTTCGCTCGATTTGAAATCGTTGCAAGTAGCAACACTGCAAAGACTTCGCCGCTGATTACGGAAGTGTTATCCGGCGAACTACGGAGCAACTTTACACCAGCCGACACTGCGGGTGGCCTTGCCAATCGTGTGTTGCACGCAGGCTTAATGCGTAAGGAAAACTTCACCCCGATCAATCGCTCAAGTTGTGCGACGATGAAAGCGCCTAACGACCATCCGAAGTTAGCAGCATGTTGCCCAAGATCTTAGGCCGGAGTCAATCTTTTCTATTACCGCTAGAACCAAGCTTGCTTAACTCTTTTTTAAGACCGTCTGCACCCACGGTTGATTGTCGAGATACCACCGGACGGTTTCCCGGATGCCCGTTTCGAAGGTGTGCGCCGGCACCCAGCCGAGTTCCCTCTGGAGTTTGCTAGCGTCAATTGCATAGCGCCGATCATGGCCCGGACGGTCTTTGACGTAGGTGATCAACTTCTGCGTATTGCCGCCGAGTTGCGGGGCCATTTCGTCAATTAAATCGCAAATCAATTTCACGATATTGATATTGGCCCACTCGTTGTGTCCACCAATGTTGTAAGTTTCCGCGTTCTTTCCACGATTCAAGACCTGCCACAAAGCCTCGGCATGATCACGCACATACAACCAGTCGCGAACATTCATGCCATCGCCATAGACCGGAATGCCCTTCCGCGCGAGACAGTTTTGAATCACCACGGGAATCAACTTCTCCGGAAATTGGAGCGGCCCGTAGTTGTTCGAACAATTCGTAATGACCGTATTCAGGCCGTAAGTATGATGATACGCGCGCACCAGCATATCGCTCGATGCTTTACTGGCTGAGTAAGGCGAATTCGGCGCGTAAGGCGTCGTCTCAGTGAAATATCCCGTTGCGCCCAGCGAACCATAAACTTCGTCGGTCGAGACGTGATGAAAGCGCTTATCATCGAACTTCCCGTTCCAAAACGCGCGACAGGCTTCGAGCAGATTGAATGTACCCACGATGTTCGTGCTGATGAAATCGCCCGGTCCTGTGATGGAACGATCCACGTGCGACTCTGCCGCCAGATGCATGACGTGCGTGATGCCATGTTGCTCTACAACGCGCACCACGGCGGACTTGTCGCGCAAATCCACCTTCTCAAAAACATACTTGGGATGCAGGGAAACCTTCTCCAAGTTCGCCAGATGCCCCGCGTATGTCAGACAATCCAAGTTAATCAGCTTTTCGATCTCAGGCTTGTCAATGATGTGATGGATGAGGTTTGAGCCGATGAAGCCCGCGCCGCCAGTGATGAGTAGTTTCATGGTTTATCTAAAACGTGTCGCAGACTGCGCTCCCAATCGGGCAATCGCAGTTCAAAGGTCTTTGCAAGTTTGTCGCAATTTAAAACCGAATACGCCGGGCGTTTTGCCGGCGTGGGATATTCCGCCGTAGTAATTGCCTCCACCTCGCGACATTTCCGTTCGGCTTCCGGCATCAGCTCAATGATGCGCGACGCAAATCCGTGCCAGCTCGTGTTCCCGCTCGCGGCCAGATGATAAATGCCCGAGTAAGTTGTCCGATCCTTGCTGGCTAAAACTTGTTTGACCGCCTGCGCCGTAGCCTCGGCAATCATTCGCGACCATGTGGGACAACCGACTTGATCCCGCACTACGCGTAACTTCTCCCGTTCCCGCGCCAGTCGCTGCATGGTGAGCATGAAATTCTGCCCACGCGCGCCATAAACCCAGCACAGTCGAAAGATCAAATAATCCGCTCCCGCCGCGCAAACCGCTTGCTCTCCGGCTAACTTCGCCGCGCCGTATGTCCCGAGCGGATGGGTCACATCACTTTCGACGTAAGGGGTCGTCTTAGAGCCGTCGAACACATAATCCGTCGAGTAATGTACCAGCAAAGCGCCGAGCTTCTTCGCCTCTTCTGCCAGAACACCCGGCAGCATTGCGTTGACCTGCTGACAAAGCTCCTTCTCCGTCTCCGCCTTGTCGACCGCAGTATAAGCAGCAGCATTCACCACGACCGCCGGACGAATTTCTCCGACCAGCTTCCGCACGGCCGCAACATCAGCCAAGTTCAAATCAGATCGGCCTACCGCCACAACGTCGCCGAGCGGAGCCAGCGTGCGCTGCAACTCCCAAGCAACTTGGCCGTGTTTTCCGATCAAAAGAATTTTCATGGCGGACAACTGCAGGGGGAATCAGTCAAAGAGCCGCTCGTGCGGGATGTCTTTCAGGCGAACACCGCGAATATCTTTTTCCGAAAGTTGTGGATTCTCCAGCGGCCATTGCACCCCGACGTCCGGGTCATTCCACAACAGCGACATCTCATTCTGCGGCGTGTAAAGCTCGGTACATTTGTAGGCAAACAATGCGGTTTCGCTCAACACCGCGAAGCCATGCGCGAAACCCGCTGGTACAAAGAACTGCCGTTTGTTTTCTGCGGAGAGCGTCACGCCATGCCAGCGCCCGAACGTGGGCGAGTTCTTGCGAATATCCACCGCAACGTCAAACACCTCACCTTGCAACGCATAAACCAGCTTCCCCTGCCCTTTGGGGTTTTGGAAATGCAGCCCGCGCAAAATGCCGCGACGGGAAAACGACAGATTGTCCTGAACGAAATTCCAATCTAGCCCGGCATCGCGATAGCGATGTTGATTCCACGTCTCCATGAAGAACCCGCGCGCATCGCCGAAAACTTTCGGCTCAATGACGACCAACCCGGGAATATCGCAAGTGATGACGTTCATTTCGCGTCCGGACGATCAGGTGTTTTGCGTCGCCAAACGTTTGGCTTCCGCAATCACCTCCTTGTCGAGGTAATCACGATACTCACACTTTGGCATTTTCTCCGCCAAGGCTTCAAGTTGCGCCAGCGAAAGAAATCCACTGCGGAACGCGGCTTCTTCAGGACATCCAATCTTGACGCCTGCACGCTTTTCGATGGTCTGCACATACGCGCTTGCTTCATGCAAGCTGCTGCTTGTGCCCGCATCCAACCACGCAAAACCACGCGACAACCGGCTCACGCGCAGCTTCCCACGCTTGAGATAGGTCACGTTGACATCAGTAATTTCCAGTTCACCACGCGCGGAAGGCTTTTGCTTGTGGACGATGTCCAACACTTCGTTGTCGTAGATGTAAAGACCGGGAACAGCGTAATTGCTCTTCGGCTGCTTAGGCTTTTCCTCGATTGAGATGGCCTGGCCATTTGCATCAAACTCCACCACGCCATAGCGCTCCGGATCGTTCACGTGATACCCAAATACCGTTGCGCCACCCTTGAACTCATTGAAGGCTTTCCCAAAGGCATCGCCGCCATAGAAAATGTTATCGCCAAGAATCAGTGTGACGTTGTCTTTACCAATGAAGGATTCCGCAATCAAAAACGCCTGCGCGATACCGGCGGGCTTTTCCTGTTCGCGATAATCAATCGTCAGCCCGAAACGCGAGCCGTCGCCAAGCAATTGGCGAAAGCGCGGCAGATCATGCGGCGTGGAGATAAGGCAAAGCTCCTTGATGCCGCCTTCGATCAAGGTCGTGAGCGGATAATAAACCATCGGTTTGTCATAAACCGGCTGGAGTTGCTTGCTCGCCACGAGCGTCAGCGGATAAAGCCGTGACCCCGCACCACCTGCTAAGATAATTCCTTTCATGATGTTGGAACTGAAAAGCGCGCCACAAAATGCCGTCTGACGAAATTCAAGCAAGCCATTTACTCAGGCGAGATGCCCGACAGGTTTATCCGTAAGCCCCGCCGCAACGCCACGCGTTTGCACCAAGACCCGGAACGCCCGGCCCAAATGTTCGGGATGCATCAAGGTTTGCAGTTCCCGCGCTTGCTTCGAACTCCATCGCCCAGCCTGCTGGGCTTCTGGCCAGAAACGCTGAGCGACGCCCATGATGAATTCACTCTGCGTTGTAAACATGCTCGTCGTCAAACCTGTTGCTTCCCCGGCTTTCTGAACTTGCGAGAAATTGACATGCGCGGTGAGGTCCTGTGTTCCCGGCTCACTCAACACATCTCCGTCATTTCGATGGCGGCGATAAGCGCGAAGTGTGCCTTGCGCTCGTTTCGGCGTGAAAAATTCTTCTGCCACAAGACCATAGTCGAACGTCAGCAGCCAGCCGGAACGCAAAGATTTCGCGGCCTCCGTCCACCATTTCTCTGCCGACGGACATATCTCCGTGGTGAAGCCATCCGGCAAAACTGCCAGTAATTCCGGCGGTAGAACCCGCAACTCTGGCGTAATCATCTCTTCCGGCATTCTCTGCCAAACAAACTTTTGCTCACTGGATGTTACGCCCCATTCAAACCAGCTTTGTGCTTTTGCATCCCAACCAATTCGCCGCACCGGCATCGCATCCAGCAATTCATTGGCGAAGATGATGCCGTTGAATTCTGAGGCAGATGCGGCCAGTTCTGTGTCCAACCACCGGACTTTCTGACCAAACTTTCGCAGCGTTTCTTGTTGCCAGCCTCGTCGCCGGGTGGACGGCTCGACGAACACGTATTCGACGCGCCGAAATAATTCCCCCCGATGTTCCGCCAACCAGCGCAAAATATCGGCCGCCAGTTTCCCATCGTGCGCACCAGCTTCGACGATTTGCAAGCGCTCGCCTGATAGTTTGGCCAGCCAGTCCGCGAATTGGAACGCCAACAACTCCCCAAATAGCACCCCAACACTCACGCTTGTGTAAAAGTCCCCGCCTCGCCCGACTGTGTTACTTTCCCTCTCATAGAATCCATATTCAGGACAATACAAGGCCAGTTCCATGAAGCGCGCAAAGGGCATTGGCCCGCGCAACGCTATCTCCGCCTTAATAATGTCGTCCAATTTGCTCATTTTCCGGGGTCGCCCCGGTGGCTTGGTGCGGATTTAGCTAAACGAACCCGGAATCGTAAAGATTATATGGCTAAAATTGACGCGTTTTTCAATCTGATGTTCGAGCAGAAGGCCTCCGACCTGCATCTCTCGGCCGGCAATAACCCCATGTTGCGCATCAACGGCGAGCTTCATCGCGTGGAGCATCCGCCGCTCGATAACGACACGCTAAAAAGCATGATCTACGAGATCGCGCCGGAATATAAGATCAAGACTTTTGAAGAGACAGGCGATGTGGACTTCGGCTACGAAATCCCAAACATCTCCCGATTCCGCGCCAATTTCTTCAACCAAAAGGGCGGCGTCGCCGCGGTGTTCCGCCAGATTCCCAGCCGCGTTCTTTCCTTTGAAGACTTTGAAAAGCTCGATGCGCCCCTGCCCGCTGTGCTGAAGAAATTTGCCATGCTGCATAAGGGTCTCGTGATCGTTACTGGTCCAACCGGTTCGGGTAAGTCCACCACGCTGGCTGCAATGCTCGATTACGCGAACAAGAATCGGCGCGACCACATCATCACGATGGAAGACCCGATTGAATTCGTGCATGAAAGCAAAAACTGCCTCATCAACCAACGCGAAGTCGGGTTGCACACCAAGAGTTTCGCCTCTGGTCTGAAGGGTGCATTACGCGAAGACCCGGACATCGTACTGATCGGTGAGTTGCGCGATTTGGAAACCATTGAACTCGCGATCATGGCGGCCAACACCGGTCACTTGGTGTTCGGCACGCTACACACGCCAAGCGCCGCGAAGACCGTGGATCGTATCATCGACGTCTTCCCCGCCGATCAGCAAAACAAAATTCGTGCGACACTTTCCGAATCGCTGAAGGGCATCGTTGCCCAAAACCTCTTCAAGCGTATCGACAAGAAGGGCCGCGTAGCCGCGCTGGAAATTCTCGTGTTCAACACTGCCATCGCGAACCTCGTGCGTGAAGCCAAGACGCACCAGATTCCCGGCATGATCCAGGTTGGCAAGCGTGCCGGCAATCAGCCGCTCGACGACTCCATCATGGAGCACCTGCGCATGAAACGCATTTCGCCAGAAGAAGCCTACGAAAAATGTCTGGAAAAGAGAAAGTTCAGACCCTTCCTTGCGCACCCGCCCGAAGACGAAGAAGCGCAATAACCGGCCTCAACCGCCTTATAATTTATGATGCGACGCCCGGAATTGGATCACCTCCTGAACACCATGCTGGATTCCCAGCCCGAGGTGTCCGATCTCTTGTTCACTGTAGATCGTCCCCTCCAGGTAGAATCTTTTGGCGAACTCAAGCCCGTGACGCTTGATCCGCCCATCGAAAAGCTCACGCCCTATCACACTGAAGCTATCGCGTTGAATCTGGTGGGCGAAAACCAATGGCATCTTCAGGATTTGATGCGCAAGGGCTCCTGCGACACGTCATATCAACTTGGCGATCGCGCCCGCTTCCGCGTCAATGTCTTTTCCCAACGCGGTCACTACTCCATCGTTTGCCGTAAGTTAAACACACAGATTCCGACGCTCGCGACGTTGAAGATGCCGGAAATCCTCACGCACATTCCGAAGGAGAAGACCGGTCTGGTCCTGGTCACTGGCGCGACTGGTTCAGGTAAATCCACGACCCTCGCCGCAGTGCTCAACGAAGTCAACCTTACCAAAGCTGTCCACATCGTCACCCTGGAGGACCCGGTCGAGTTCGTTTATCCGAACGTCCGCGCCACGTTCAATCAGCGTGAGCAGGGCACGGACTTCGATTGCTTCTCCAGTGGCTTGCGCGCCGCGCTGCGCCAGGCGCCGAAAATCATTCTCGTTGGCGAAATGCGGGATCGGGAAACGGTCAGCATCGCACTGAGCGCGGCAGAAACCGGGCATTTGGTGCTCAGCACGCTTCACACCATTGACGCCGGCCAGACCATCAACCGCATCCTTGGTATGTTTGAACCCGAGGAACAGGAACAGATCCGCGCCCGCCTCGCCGACTCCTTGCGCTGGATTGTCGGCCAACGACTCGTCCCTCGAATTGGCGGCGGTCGCCATGCGCTTCTCGAAATCATGGGCTCCAACCTCCGCATTCAAGAAACCATCCGGATGGGCGAAAGCGAAGGCAAGAGCTTCTATGAAATCATTGAAGCCAGCTACGCGTTCGGCTGGAAGACTTTTGATCACGCGGCACTCGAAGCCTACGAACAAGGCAAGATCACGGAAGAAACCGCCCTGCTCTTTTGCACCAAGCGCGGCACTGTGACTCGCGGCATTGACAACATGCGCAAGGCTCGCGGCGAAGTCACCAGCAACGTCGGCTCGCTCCGCATGAAAGGCATTGTGGATGTAATCGGCGCCGCACCGACCCCAACCGCCACTCTCAAAATCAAGTAAGTCATCATGAGCGAACAATTTGATTTTATCAGCGCGACAGACAAGCCCGCCTTGCTCGCGTTCTCCACGCCTGAATGGTTGGAAGAGGTCAAGAATGCCCTGCAACAACTCGGCTACAAAGTCCACACCGCGGCGACGCATAGTGACTTCCTGGTCCGCTTTAGTCAGGTGCATTACAAAGTGGTCATCATCGAAGAACGTTTTGCAGCCAACACCCTCGAAGAAAACCTGACCTTGCAGGCCATCCAACGGATGCCTTTGAATCAGCGACGTCATGCGACGGTCATTCTCATTGGCGAATCCTTCCAGACTTTCACCCCGATGCAGGCGTTTCAACAAAGCGTCCACGCGGTCATCAACAGCTCGGAACTGTTCCTTGTTCATCAACTGATCGAAAAATCCGTCGGAGACAACGATATGTTCCTGCACAGCTACACCGATGTGCAGTCTCGCCTCTACACCGCTCCTACGCGATAACCACCCGCATTTATAAAACACCAAAACGGGCGATCAGCAATGATGGCCCGTTTACTGTTTAACCCGGAACCGTTTCGCACGTGATTTTCCGACTACGCCTTATTAGGCTACCGAGGTGATGCGAGTAGATCAGGCCCTGGTAGAGCGCGGGATTTGTGAAAGCCGCGAGAAAGCCAAGCGCGCCGTCATGGCCGGCCAAGCCCTCATCAACGGCCACCCCGCCCGCAAACCCAGCGACACTGTTGCCGCCGGCGACCAACTCGCCCTCGCCCTCACCGAACAATTCGTCAGCCGGGGCGGGCATAAGCTCGATCACGCCCTGAAACATTTCCACGTCAACGTCGGCGATTTGACGGCCGTTGACCTAGGCGCCTCCACCGGTGGTTTCACCGACTGCCTGCTTCAAGCCGGGGCGGCGAAAGTTTACGCCGTGGATGTCGGTCACGGCCAACTCGCCTGGAAACTTCGCCAAGACCCGCGCGTCATCGTGATGGAAAAGACTAACGCTCGCCATCTCGCGCCAGAACGAATGCCTCAACCTTTCACGCCAGTGGACTTGGTGGTGATTGATTGTTCGTTCATTTCCCTGCAAAAAATCCTTCCCCCCGCCGTTGCTTTGTTACGGCCAACCGGTAAAATCGTCGCGCTGATCAAGCCCCAGTTTGAAGCGGGGAAAGCCGAGGTGGATAAAGGCGCAGGCGTCATCACCGACACCAGCATTCATGACCGGGTCATCCGTGAATTGGAAATGTTTGTTAATTCAGAAGCACAATTGCAATGGCGGGACGTCACCACATCACCCCTGCTCGGCCCGGCGGGCAACAAAGAATTTCTCGTGCTGATTGAAAAAAACGGCTGACAACCTCCGCCGCGTTGGCCTTATCGGCAATCCCGATAAAACCTCCTGCGCCTCCACAGTCCAACGCGCCGCCCGGTTGATCCGTGCCGCCGGACGCACACTATTCACAGAGCCAGCCACCGCCCAACTCGCCAAACTCAATGCTACGGTCTGCACTGATGTCCAGCAGCTCGCCCGCGCAGTGGACCTGCTGCTTGTTTTCGGCGGCGACGGCACAATGCTTCGCGTCGCCCGCGACACCGCAGGGATCACGACCCCGATGCTCGGCATCAACATCGGCGGACTGGGTTTTCTCACCGCCGTCCCTTCCGACGAATTGGATCGCGCCTTCAAGCTCATCTGGCAGGGCGGTTTTAAGTTTGAACGCCGAGCGCTGATTGAAGCCACCACCCGTGCACAGGGTAAATCCATCCGTAAGCTCGCGCTGAACGACATTGTCATTGGACGCGGCGAAGTCGCGCGCTTGCTTGATCTGGAAGTGGACGTTAATGGCGACCCGCTCACCCGCTATCGCTGCGACGGTTTGATCGTGAGTTCCCCAACCGGTTCAACAGCTTACTCGCTTGCCGCTGGGGGCGCAGTAGTTTTGCCAACTGCGGATGTTTTTGCCGTCACTCCAATCTGCCCGCACACGTTATCAAACCGCTCGCTCATTGTGCCGCTGAACGCCACCATCCGCATCAAGCCAGTCAGTGAACGAACCGCCACCATCCTGAGTGCCGACGGCGAAGTCATCAGCACCATCGCTCCCGGAAACATCGTCACGGTGCGCCGCAGCCAACATTCGGTCAAACTCATGCACCTGGCCGACAGCTCCTTTTTCGCCGCCTTGCGCCGCAAATTGTATTGGCGCGGCGCCTACCTCTAATCCAACCCAAACACTCCATGGTTCGACTTGTTGACATCGCCGCCAAAACTGGCGTCTCCGTGATGACTGTATCCAAGGCCTTGCGTGACCAGCCTGACGTTGCCGCAAAAACCCGCAGCCGTATCAAGGCCGTTGCGAAAGAAATGGGATACGTGCCGGATTCTAGCGCGCAAAGTCTCCGCACCCGCGCGACGAAACTTTTCGGCCTCGTCATCCCATCGACCACCAACCCAGTGTTCGCCCGCATGGTCTTTGCTCTTGAAGAACGGGCGCAGGAACTCGGTTATGATCTGTTACTGGCACACACGCACAACAAAGTCGAATGCGAAGAAATGTGCATCCGCCGCCTGCTCGCCCGCCGCGTGGACGGCATTTTCGTGACGCCAGTTTATCGGATGGAAAGTGACGCGCGGATTTATCGTGACCTCGCAGCGAGCAAAACGCCAACCGTGTTACTTGGCTCGCCCGGCGCGTTCTGTAGTCAATTCGTCAGCGTGCAGACAGATGAATTGCCCGCCAGCTACGCCGTCACCAAACATCTGCTCGAACTCGGGCATAAACGCATTGCTTACTTCACGGGCCCGCTGCCCGCGATCTGGGCGCAGGAACGCTACGAAGGTTTCCGCCGGGCCCATCGCGAAGTTGGGCTCGACGTGGACGACGCCTTGATCTTTCACGCCGGCAGCACCATTGAGGATGGCGCCAAGGCGGCGCTCCAATTTGTGAACGAGGGATGCAACGCCACTGCCATTCAGGCCGCCAACGATCTCATCGCCATCGGCTGCGCCAACACCTTGATGCCGCAAGGCATCCGCATCCCGCAGGACATCTCGCTTGCCGGCTTTGGTAACATCCTCGTCGCGGAACATTTCCGGGTACCGCTTACCACGGTGCGACAGCCCAAATTTCGACTGGGCATTGCCGCCATTGAGCTCATGCTCCAACAGCTTCAAGGCGAAACCGTGGAAAGCCGCCGGCTGCCCGCAGAATTGATCATCCGGGACAGTACTGCCGCTCCACCCAAATCCTAAAATTGTTCCGACCCGACTTAAGGTTGGTATTGCCTGTGCTAAATCACAGGCATGATGAAAAAGCTTTTAATCGGAATCGGACTGATCACCGTGATTTGCTGCTCGTTCTGGGCAGCGGCGACTTGGAAAACCCTCAGCGCCAACGCCAGAACTGCGAAGTTCAATGAGGTAATCGAGACTCTTTTCACGAGCCTCCAAAACTACAAAGAGAACATCGGCAGCTATCCGGTCGGCGGCAACGCTCAGATCGCCAAGGCTCTTCAAGGCGAAAACCCCAAGAAAATCATTGTTTTGGTGGGACGCAAAACGGAGGTCAACGAAAAAGGCGAGTATCTCGACCCGTGGGGCACGCCGCTGCGCTTCTATTTCTCGGATGGCGGAGTATTGATCCGCTCCGCCGGACCGAACCGCCGATTTGATGACAGCACTGTCTTGGAAGCAGACGATTTTATTCGCTCCAACTAAACGGTCGTCTTAACCCTCCTGTTCTGACTGGTCCGAAAAAACAAAAGCCGCCCGAATCGGGCGGCTTTTGTGCTGTGAAATCAATCACGCAGCCGCCGACTTCTTTTTAGCTTTGATGGCGGCTTTCTTGCGCTTCAGATAGGCGTTGGCGCGTTTCCGTTTGATGGTCTTGTTCGATTGTTGTCCCATATCAGTCTTTACTTTGCTTTGGTGTTACGATTTCGTGTGCACACTATGGTAATTCGTCTGGTGCGATTCAATCTTAAACTACTGCTGCCGGTTGGCCTGCTGGCCCTGCTCGGTTGCCAGATGAACAAATACACCCAAAAGATCACCCAGCCAAAGCAACACGCCACCCTTCGGGTTTACATGGAAACAAGCCCGTTTCCGCCCGACCAATGCGAACAAATTTACGTTCTCCGTAACGCCCCCATTGCCATCAACGTTGAAAAGAGTCCATTTCTGAACGAATCACACGTGGCCTCGGCGAAGGTGGTGGAAACCGAGGAAGGCTTTGTCATGTCTGTTAAGTTCAATGACCAAGGCAAATGGTTGCTGGAACAATACACCACCGCCAATTCCAAACGCCGCATCGCGGTCCGTACGCAATTCCGCCAAACCACCAATGTGTTTGACCGCTGGCTTGCCGCCCCGCGCATCTCGCGTGGCATCACCAACGGCATCCTCACCTTCACACCGGATGCCGCTCAAGACGAAGCCGACACCATCGTGGAAGGTTGGAACAACGTTGCCGGCGTCGCAACCGAACCCAAAAGCAAAGAAAAAACCGTCAAACTTGAGCTCCCGGAATAATTCGTTTTTAGGAATTTGCAGCACCCCATGTTGAAATCTATTTGCGGACTCACGCTTCTCGTTGGTTCCTCGCTCCTTCAAGCCCAACCATTCCAATTACCCACCGCCAATCGCGCTATTTATGACGCCGATGGCGGCGGAGAACGCTTCTTCGTCCCGACCGTTGGCAAACCTTGGAAAAGCGGCTGTTTCGGCTGTGTGCGCACCGAAGGTTGGCAGATGCACGAAGGCCTCGATATCCGCTGCTTGCAACGCGACAAAAAAAGCGAGCCCACCGATCCCGTCATGGCCACCGCCGATGGCACGGTCGCCTACATCAATCGCAAGCCGTCACTCTCGAACTACGGGAATTACATCATCCTCCGTCACGTCGTGGATGGGATTGAAGTCTGCTCCATCTACGCACATCTGCGTGAAGTTCGGGCGGACTTGAAATCTGGCGACACCATCAAAGCCGGAGAAACCATCGGCATCCTAGGCCGCACGGCCAACACCAGCCAAGGCATCTCCAAGGAACGCGCGCATGTCCACTTCGAGTTGAACTTGTTCGTTAGCGAACGTTTTCCGGCGTGGTATAAAAAGAATTTTCCCAAGCAACGCAACGACCACGGCCAATGGAACGGCCAGAATCTGCTCGGCATTGACCCGCGCGCTGTCTTCCTAGAACAACAGGAGCAAGGCGCGAAGTTCAATCTCGTGCAGCTCATCCAAAGCCAGCCGGAACTTTGTCGCGTGCTAGTGCGGGAAACCGATTTCCCCTGGCTGAAGCGTTACGCGCCGTTGGTCCACCCGAATCCCGTTGCCGCCAAGGAAGGCATTGCCGGCTACGAGATCAGTATGAATTTCGTCGGCATTCCCATCGCGCTCACCCCGCGTGCCGCTTCCGAAATCAAAAGCAAAGCCCGCGTGCAATTGCTCTCGGTCAATGAAGCCGAATACAAAAGGAGCCCCTGCCGCAAACTGGTCACCAATCGCAGCGGCAAATGGCAGCTCGCCAACAACGGCGTCAACCTGATCGAACTGCTCACCTACTGATTGGAGGTCTTGTGCCCGCGTTGCCCATTCCTGAGCCGACCTATCGCGGACGACTCGCGCCCTCCCCCACTGGCCATCTGCATCTCGGTCACGCACGGACTTTTTGGATTGCGCAAGAACGTGCTCGCGCCAACGGCGGGACAATGATTTTGCGCAACGACGACCTTGATCGCACCCGCTGCAAGCCGAATTTCGTCGCCGCGATGTATGAAGACCTGAAATGGTTTGGTTTCGCATGGAGTGAAGGCCCGGATAGCGGTGGTCCGTTCGCACCCTACAGCCAGGGCGAACGCACAAATCACTACCGCGCTGCGTTAGCGCAGCTGCAGTCCGACGGTTTCATCTATCCTTGCACCTGTTCCCGCAAGGACATTGCCGCCGCCGCCCGTGCACCACACGCCGAAGATGACGAGGAACCGCTCTACGCAGGAACATGCCGATGCAAAACAGTTACCGAAGTCATCGGCAAAAAGTTTTCCTGGCGCTTTCGTGTTCCCGACGGAGAAGCTCTTTCCTTCGTAGATGAAAACCTCGGGGCACAACGATTTGTCGCTGGAAAAGATTTTGGCGACTTTGTCGTATGGCGACCAGACGATGTGCCGGCCTATCAACTCGCCTGCGTGGTGGACGATGCCGCCATGTTAATCACCGAAGTGGTGCGCGGCGCAGACTTGTTGAAATCCACCGCACGCCAACTACTGCTCTATCACGCCTTGAATCTCACCGCTCCGCGCTTCTATCACTGCGCTCTGATGACCGACGCATCCGGGCAACGCCTCGCCAAACGCCATGATGCGCTGAGTCTGCGCACGCTCCGGTTGCGCGGGGAATCACCTGAAGCCCTCCGCGCTGGTTGGGAATAACCTCACTTCACCGCCGCCTCGAGTCCGGAGACCTCGGCATCTGTGACGATGAACGGTTCGCCTTTCTTAGCTGTGACTTTGACATTCTTAAACGTCACGCCTTTGGCATGACGAATTTCCAATCCGCCCTGCTCCGCCGCGATTGTCACATTTTCTAGCAGCACATTTTCGATGTGACTTTCCGGCAAACCAACAATCACGCCCGCCGCTTTGCTGCTCGTCGCCGCGAGATTTTTGATCGTGATGTTTTTGTATTTCGGCGTCGTGTCCGTGACCGGTTGTGCCGTGTCGGTTGCGGGAATCTTCGGATAATAGCTCGTGAGCGTGATCGCTCCGCGCACGTTCTTCATGGTGATGTCTTCGCAAACAAAATTGTCCACCGTACCGCCACGTTTGCGATCCGACTTGATGCGAATGCCGTTGTCCGTCTCCTCAAACGTGCAGTTCTTCACTAGCACATTCTTCACGCCGCCGACCGTCTCACTGCCAATGCTCATGCCATGCCCATGCTTGAACGTGCAATCCGTGATGGTCAAATCCTCGACGGCAAACTCCCGTCCGTCCATACGCTTGCCAGACTTCACCGCCACGTTGTCGTCACCGACATCAATCACGCACTTGGTAATCGTCACCCGCCGTGAAACGCTGGGATCAATGGCATCGGTGTTCGGCGCGCGTTCCGGCGCGAGGATTGTCACGTTGGTGATCAACACGTCATCGCATTCCGTCGGCACCAAATGAAACTTCGGCGAGTTCTGGATGGTCACGTCGCGCACGACCAGATTCTTGGCCCGCGTGAGCACAATCAAATTGGGGCGCGACAAGGTAAAACCGGACACTTTACGACGCGCTTCTTCCGCCGCTTCCCACCACACAGCGCCGCTGCCCTCGATTGTCCCGCTACCAGCAATCGTCACCTCCTCCAAATCCTTGCCGCTGAGAAATGGCACGAAATCCCCGCCGCTCTTGGCCTTGGTCCAATCGCCCGGCATCTTCAGAAAGTCATTCTGGTTCGTCGTAGCGGTCAACGTCGCGCCCGTCTCAATCAGCAGTGTCGTCTTGGTTTTGATCGTCAGCGGGCGGCTATAATAGTTTCCCTTCGCCAGCTTCACCGTGCCGCCTGTGCCACCGCAATCATCCAACGCCTTCTGGATAACCGCTGTATCATCAGTCTTGCCATCGCCTTTTGCCCCCAGCTCGCGCACGTCAAAAATTTTTCCCGCCTGTGCAACATTCAATCCTACCATCGCACCAAGCACCAAAGCCAAACCTTGTTTCAAAAGTGTCTTCATAAATCATCTGTGTCTCATCTGTGCCAATCTGTGACCAAAACTTCCGTCTCAGTACTTCCCCTGCGCCAATGGATTCCAATCATCCGTGCCGCGCAAAACCTTCGACACCGTAATCTGCGCCGCTTCCGCTGTCGTTAAAGCCTTGGCCCACTTCACCCGCGCGTCGGGATTTGCCCCCGCCCCCGTGCTGCCGAACTCGGCGTAGCGCGTAGTTTTTTCCTTCTCAACTTTGCCCCAATTATGCCACCCCACTGGTCGGACAACCTCATCCATCTTGGTGTTCAGGTAAATTGTGGCGGCAAAATCCCGCCAGGGACGACCTAGATAAGTTTTCGCGCCGTCGGCGCCAGTGATTTCACACTGATTGAACACATAACCAAATTGGTTTGTGTCCGGCGTTGAAGCGGCGGTGACATAACCATCCTTCAAGCAACGGATCTGACAACGCTCGAACCAGCACGTCGCGCCGCCGAAGATAAAATCCACATGGCCTTCGATGTAACAGTTCTCGAAGTAATGCCGGCCGCGATTCACAAGAATCGTGTCCTGCCAGCCGAGGAAGCGACAGTTGCGAAACACCGCGCGATCGCCATCCACACGGATGGCCAGCGCCTGCCCGACCGGCCCGGCGGAATTTTCAAAGGTGATATTTTCCGCCGTGAAATCCTCGGCATCAATGTAAACCGACGCCGTGCGAAACGTCCCGATAGGTTTGCCATCCAGTCCCTTGAGATTGGCGTTCAGGTCAAAGGTAAGAATAGTTTTCGCTGCATCCTCGCCCAGCAGATGAAAGAACCGTTTCTCCCGTTGGATATAAATCTGTTCCTTGTATGTGCCCGGCTTGATGCGGATCACCACGAGATTCGTCGTGTAGCCCATCGGCACGGACATGATGGCCGCCTGCACGTTGGTAAACTGGCCGCTGCCGTCCTGCGCCACCACGACTTCGGTAATACGAGCTGGAGACGTTGTGGTCGGCTTAGATTGAGTTGCGCACGCCGATAGAAGAATCGGCAACAACGCCAGCCACAACCATCCACGCCGACAGAAAACTTTTACGAACACTCGTTCGGGATTCATGCCGGCAAGGTAGCAAAGTCTGGCCATCTGTCAGCCTCAGGGGCTGCAAACCGACATGAAAATATTGCAACCACGGACGTCTTAAACCGCCGCGAAACGGAAATAGTCAAAATCGCCAAAGCCAGCGGCAGATTTGCCCAGCGTGCTGAGACAATAAATGCCGACCTTTGCCCCGATCCACTTGCCGGGCTGGGCTTGAAACACAGTCAACGCTTTCAGCCATTGCCCCGTCGGCGTCTGCCACGCGAAGGTGCAACCACCCCCATCGGCAACTTCAACCGCCAAGCGCACTTCCGTGACCGAGAGTTCGCCCAGCACCTCGCAACACTCACCAGAGCGGTAAATGACGTTCATCTTGGTCCCCGTCCACCGTACCGCTAAGGCTGCATGGGTATTGCCCATCACCGCCAAACCCGCCTCATCACCATCCTGTAGCGACTGGCAATCCAGGCGCGTCTCGACTCGAAAACTACGAGCCGGAAATTTTTGTAACAAGAGATTCGGCGTGTGGGACAAATCGTTTGCGCCCGGCTGCGCAAACAATCGCAACCAGCCGTCTCGGACCGCGAGAGAAAACCATTCGTCACGATGATTCGCGTGCCATTGCCACTGCAATCCGAGTTTGGAAGAACTGAATTCATCGCTCGTCGCTGGAACGGCAATTCGGGCGGACGGCAGGTTGGGTTTGCGATATTGCAACACCGGCTCACCGGCAGCCTCAGCGTCCAGCAATGCTCCCATGAGCGGCCAGCCCGCGCGCCACTCGACGGGTTGCAGGTGCACTATGCGTCCACACAAACCGACGTCCTGGAAATGCAGAAACCACCATTCGCCGCCGGGCGTATCCACGAGCGCACCTTGATGCGGCCCGTTCACGGACGTGTTGCCTTGCTGCAAAACGATCTTGTCCTCATACGGCCCATAGATGTCGCGCGAGCGCAGCACCGTTTGCCATCCCGTGGCCACGCCGCCCGCCGGAGCGAGGATATAATACCAACCGTCACGTTTCAAAAATTTCGGGCCTTCGAGCGTGGGATGACGGTCGGGTTCGTGAAAAACAATTTTGCCCTCGCCCAACAAACGTGTTCCGTCCGGCGCCATCGGCGCGACGCACAGGCGATGCTTGATTCCCGCGCGCGAGCCCGCATACGCGTGGACAAGATACGCCTTGCCGTCGTCGTCCCAGAACGGACAGGGATCAATCAATCCTTTGCCCGCAACGAGCAGATGCGGTTCGCTCCATTGCCCGCGCGGATCGGTGGCGGTGATGACATAGATGCCTTCGTCCGGCGTGGGAAAGAAAATCCAGAATTTACCCGCGTGAAACCGAATGCTCGGTGCCCAGACACCGCAGCCGGGCTGGACCTGTTGATACCGCGCGTCCGGCACGGCTTTGAGCGCGTGATTCACCAACGTCCAGTTCACCAGATCGGTCGAATGCAAAATCGGCAGACCGGGCGTGCAGTTGAACGATGAGGCCGTCATCCAGAAATCATCGCCGTGCCGGATGACATCCGGGTCGGAGTAATCCGCGTAGAGAATCGGATTGCGATATGTGCCATCGCCACCGTCTGGTGACCACGGGTAAGAATAGTTTGATCCGGTCGCAGCGACCGGCGGTGGTTGTGGCGTGGTGTTCATTACGTCTCCGCTCACCCGCGACCTCCACAGCCGGAAACAACCTGCCGCCGGCTCAAGCGGAGCGGAAGAACCATAACAAGGCGGGCCTGCATCTGAGCCACTGGAATCATGCCAAAATTCTAGCCGGGGGCCGCCCGCAACGACAGGCGGAGTTTATGCAAATGACATTTGATTTTGTGCCGGGCGCGATTTCCTGCGACCAACTTATGTTCCCCATCAGCCCCGTGGGGCAGAATAATTTTGAAACTGCGGCGTCTCCTTTTATAGTTTGCTCGATGTCACGACGCCAGAAACGCATTCTCCTCGCCCTCGGCTGGTACGATTACCGGCTGCACCGGGGCATCGAGAAGTATGCGCAGGAGCAAGGCTGGCATCTCTGCCCCGACACCACGCGCGAGAAAGTCGTGCCGTGGGGCTGGGAGGGCGATGGCATTCTGGCCTGGCTCGGCACCGGCGATGACTTGGCGGATTTCGTCGTCCATGCGGGCAAACCTACGGTGGACTTTAGTTTTCGTCGTGCACATCTGAACTTCCCGCGCGTGCTGGTGGATCATCAAGCTGTGGCTGAACTGGCAGCGGAACATTTTCTATCGCGCGGCCACCGGAACTTTGCGTTTTACAGCGATGTAAACAACTGGGCGTTTGAAGAAAACGGTCGCGCCTACGAGGCGGCATTGAAAAAGGCCGGCCACGTGTGCCAGTGGATCTGTTGGCATCGCTCGCTCGCGTTTCACGACGGACATCTGCAATGGAAACGCAAACGCCAATGGCTTGCCGACGAATTGAAACGCGCGCCCAAGCCGCTGGCCCTCTTCGCCGCCACAGACAATCACGCCGTGGAAGTCCTCGAAATCTGCGAAAGCCTCAACCTCGCCGTGCCAGAACAGGTCAGCATCGTGGGCGTGGATAATGCCCTGCTGGCCGTGGACGCGATGCGCACGCCGATTTCCAGCGTGGACACCAATCTGGAACTGGTCGGTTATCAAGGCGCACAATTGCTGGGTGAACTCATGGCTGGCAAACGTCCGCCAAAAGAACCACAACGCATTCCGCCCGCCGGTTTGATCGCCCGCCACAGCAGCGATCTGCTCGCCATCAGCCATACCGGCGTGGCGCGAGCGCTGCGATATTTGGCGGAACATTTTCACGAAGCTATCGGCGTGGACGATCTCGTGCGCGTCGCCGCGATGTCCCGCCGTGGGTTGCATCAGGCCTTCATGACGCAAATCGGTCGCCCGCCCGGCAGCGAACTGCAACGCATCCGCATCGAACGTGCCAAAGCGCTGCTGACCAGCACGACGGAGAAACTGGAAGTCGTCGCCAGTCAGTGCGGCTATCAGAGTGCGAACAGCTTCTGGTTCGCCTTCAAGCAAGCCACGCAACTCTCGCCCAAGGCGTATCGCGAAAAATTTTCGCGTTAAACATCTCTGCGCCTCCAGTATTCCGCGCTAGCGCGATCTGCCGCAATCGCCTCGGGTCAGCTCCGCGTTTTTTACGATTCTCCAGCTGCTTCTGCTCTTTGTCTTAGGACAGGAAACTCACGACGGTTTGCACAAAATCGAAAATGCACATTTTTCAATGAGTGTTAGGCTCGCCGACAGTCACCCATGAAGTTGCGCCATTCCAACTATTGTCGCTGCGGCTCACCAACCAGCTTCCGGGGAACTATCCACCACCGTTAAATCACAACCACCATGAGAACTACCCACCTCAACTCCCACCGCGCGAGCCGTAGCTTTTGGCGCTCCGGCCTGTCGCTCGCCACCCTGCTAATTGCGACGACGGCCCCCAGTTCACTCTCCGCCGCCACAATTGCTTGGACCGGCGCGAGCGGCACAGACACCAACTGGTCCACCCCTGGCAACTGGAGCGGCGGCCTGCCGACCAGTGCAGACGATGTGAAATTTTTTGACGCCGGCACAAATGGCATCGCGGGCACGCCGAACAATCTGGTGGACGGTGCGTTCACCGGCCCCATCGGCTCATTACAATACGGAAACACCAATGGTTTTCACACGACGTTCATCGCGCCCGGGCAAACTTTGACTGTGAATGGTGGCTTAAGTGTGCTCACGGCAGGAGATCCCGGCACTGCCAAGACATTGAACGAAACCATCACCGGACTTGGCGGCACGCTGACATTAAACAATACACTTTCCAATATTGTGCTCAATCAGGGCAACGGCACCGCTGGCGGCTCCCGCTCCATTCTCGACCTGTCGGGACTGGGTAATTTCAATGCAGCTCAGAGCCGCTTGGGAATCGGCACAACCGTGCTTCCCAATCCTAGCGGCAACCAACGGATGGCAGGCACGCTTTCCTTGGCCCGCACTAATTTCATTGCGCTGAGTTACACGGACACGCTCGCTAATTACCAACTGGCCGGCCGGACCAACGCCTTGGAAATGGTACGGCATCCGGGCAACAACAGCGGCGTGATGAGCCTTCTCTACCTCGGCATCACCAACACGATTCTCGTGGACAGTATGGGCTTTGGACGTGACAAGGCTTCGGCCGGTTCTGCGGCGTGGATGGGTTTCAATCCAGCGTTCACCAACCTCGGACCGGTGGCCTACATCCGCGGGGCCAGTGGCGGCTCCAGCCGCGTCACGTGGTGGTCGCTCGGCGACATGAACGCCAACGCCTCATCCGCGCAGGTTTCCGTCGGCACGAATGACTTCTCCAACGGCAGTGTGGATGCGATGGTGGACGTGCTCTCGCTGGGACGCGATTGTTCCCCCAACCACACCGCCACCGCCAACAACATCGGCGTACTTACTTTCAACTCAGGGACAATTGACGCCAATACGATCTACGCCGGTAATCAAGCCCTCGGACCGAATACCAGTACCGCGCCGAACCTCGGCTTCATCAATGTCAACGGCTCGGCCCTTTTGCGCGTGAATAACTCTCTGGTTCTGGGGCGCACCGTGCAAACCGCAGGCGCAGGCGCATTGCAGACTCGAGGCGTGTTGAACATTCGCAACGGCACCGTACTCGCCAGCAGTATCAGCGCTGGCACGGCCAGCACCAATAACATCATCACTCTGACCAACGGCACGCTCGTCGTGACAAACACTGCAGGCACTACCGCAAAGGGCATCACCACGGTTACCACCACGAACTCGACGCTCGACTTCATTGTCAGCGGCGCGAACAGCCCCAACCTCGTGGTCACCAATCTGGTCACTGGTGGTTCGACCAACTTTATCTCAGTTCCGAGCGTAGCTGTATTTGCTTCGTATCCGACCCAGTTCACTTTGGTGAAATACACCGGAACGATCGGAGGCGCGGGATATAATTTCGGCCTCGGCACCATCGCAGCCGCGGCCCCGGATGCTTATCTCTCCAACAACACCGCCAACGCCTCGATTGATCTTGTGCTGCCAACCGATCCCAAACCAACGATTACCAGTTTGCCGGGTAGTTACGGCGGCAGTCCCGGCGACAATGTGAACTTCAATGCTGGTTATTCCGGCAGCGCTCCCATTACCCTGCAATGGCTTAAAGATGGAACGAATGTCGTAGATGGTCCGACGGGCTCTGGCTCGACCTATGCCGGCGCGAACACTCCGACTCTCTCGATCACTAGCGCGCAGGCATCTGACAGCGGCAGTTACGCCCTCGTGGCCAGCAATCCTTATGGCGCTGTCACAAGCACGCCACCCGCCTCGCTCATCATCAGCACAGCGGACATCGCGCCGATCATCAATGGCCCTAACAACGTTACAGTCATTCAGGGCAATAACGCCACGTTCACCACGTCCGTCTCCGGCAAACCCGTCCCGTACATCCAATGGTATAAGAACGGCGCCGAACTCACCGGCGAAACCTCCGCGAACCTGACCATTGTCAACGCCCAGTATCCGGCGGATCAAACGACTTACTCCATCGTTGCCAGTAATATCGCGGGCAGCATTACCAACAACGCGAACCTGACGGTCATCGTCCCACCCGTCATCGCGGTGCAGCCCACAAGCCTTGTCGTCACCAACACGCAGGCGGCTACGTTCACGGTTATCTCCACCAACGGCGTTCCTGCTGTGACCTACCAGTGGAAGAAGAACGGCAACAACATCGCCAACGCCACCAATGCGACGTTGAGCTTCGCCAGTGCGTCGCCGGCGGATATCGGCGCGTATTCCGTATTGATCGTTAACTCTGCCGGCAGTGTCCTCAGCAGCAGCGTGACCCTGACGGTGAATTCCACCATGGCCGCCACCGCGTTGACGCCGAGCAATGGGGCAACCGCCCTCTGCTACGATACGCCACTGATTATCACGTTCAGTGTCGCGCCCACATTGCGCGCGGCAGGCACAATCAAGATTTACAACGTCACCAACACCACCACGCCGGTGGACACGATTGATCTGGGACTCGGCAACAGCCAGCAACGGCTCTTCCCCGGCGACGCGCAATCCTTCACCTACAACGTCGTCTCGATCAGCGGTACGACGGCGAAGATTTATCCGCACTTCAACGTGATGACGAGCAACCAGACTTACTGCGTCATCGTGGATAACGGTGTGTTCACGGATGCGGCCGGGGCTTACTTCGCCGGCATCACAGATTCGAGCACGTGGCAATTTTCCACCAAACCCACTGGCCCTACCGACCCGACCAGCGTCGTCGTTACGCCGAATGGCACGGGCGACTTCCTCACCGTGCAAGGCGCGGTGAATGCCGTCCCGAGCGGCAACACGACGCCGACCGTGATCAACATCCGCAACGGCACCTACACTGAGATCGTGAATATCTCCGCGCGCCACAACGTTACATTCCGCGGCCAAAGCCGCAGTGGCGTAGTGATCGGTTACGCGAACAATGCAACGTTCCAGTCGG
The DNA here is from genome assembly GCA_049840435.1 of Verrucomicrobiota bacterium. Taxonomy (GTDB): domain Bacteria; phylum Verrucomicrobiota; class Verrucomicrobiia; order Limisphaerales; family JADLHS01; genus JADLHS01. The sequence goes on from JASGKY010000008.1 coordinate 117,094, forward strand.
CCAACGCCGGCACCACCCACGCCCGCATGGCATTTAAGATCAACGCGAATGATGTCGCCGTGGACACACTCACCATCACCAACACCACGCCGCAAGGTGGTTCGCAAGCGGAAGCGCTCATGATCGAAAGCAACGCGCGCCGATTTATCTGCAATAACGCCACCATCTCCAGCCGTCAGGATACCATCCTCGCGAACGTGAACACCTCGCAGGGTTATTTCTACAACTCCACCATCAACGGCAATTTTGATTACATCTGGGGTGGCGGAAACCTGTTCTTCACCAACTGCGTGATCCACACCATCTCCGGGGCGAGCGGCTTCAACGTCACGGCGGCCCGGACAGACTTCGGCAATTCCAGCGCCACCGGAAACTGGATGACGCCGGACGGTGCTCGCTGGTCGAGCAACGGCATGTCGTTCATCGCTTGTCGCTTTGATGCGGATGCGGGTGTCACTGGAATTACTCTCGCTGGCAACAACGGCACTGCGGGCGGCGTGGCCAGTTGGATTGGCTGTCAGTTTGATACCGCGGCTTACGTAACGCCTTCGGGTTCGCTTTCGAACAGTTACAACTTCTGGCAATATCAAAACACAGATCTTGCTTCCGCTCCGATCTCATTCGGCACGGTGGTCACGCTCACCAATTCCGATCCGCGCCTGCTCGCCGCACAAAGCGCCTCCGTCTGGTTGAACGGTTGGACGCCGCAGGCTCTACCGACGATCGTCAGCAGCCCTACGAATCAAAGTGTATTGGTCGGCGACACCGCCACCTTTACCGTCAGCGCCACCGGACTCTCCAGCCTCACATATCAATGGCTGCAGAACGGCACCAACGCGCCTTACGCCACTGCTAACTCGGCCACCTTGGTCATCACCAACGCCCAAGTCGGCGATGCGGGCACTTACTCGGTGATCGTGTCCAACACCGTTGGCGTGGTAACCAGTGCCGGCGCCACACTCACGGTGACACCGCTCACGCCGCCCAGCATCAACAGCCCAAGCGTGCTGCCGGACGGCAATTTCCAATTCAGCGCAACGGGCGTCAACGGCCAGAATTACCGTGTCTGGGCCAGCACCGACGTGACATTGACACCCATCACTACGACCTGGACGTTGTTAAGCAGCGGCACGTTTGGCGGCACTCCGATCAGTTTCGCCGACCTGCAGGCAACAAATTATCCGCAACGGTTCTATATCCTGACGGTGCCGTAACATTTGGATTGGGTGAAAAGTCATGGACCGCGCCGGTTTGGGTTGCCGGCGCGGTCTTATGCAAATTGCCAGCTTGATTTAAGTCGGACCTGAAAGGAGTTTGTTTTATTCCATGTTAAAGACGTATCTGTTGTTGCTGGTTGTCGGAAGACTATTGTTTAATCCTTCTGCATCGCAAGCGGCGACCATCCTGGCCGACAACTTTTCCAGCAGCACCCTGAACTCCACCTCGCCCGCCACTCCCACAAGCAGTTCCACCGCGTACCAATTGTTTTCCTCCAAGCCGTGGAGTCCCCCCCCCCACAATCGGCGTGAACGACTTGAAATTCGGCATCGCCGGCACCACCAGCGGTCACATCGAAACGCACGCCTTTTTTTCCGCGACGCCTATCGCGCTGACCAACGTGGGCGATTATCTCGAACTCAGCGTCACTTTCCTGAACAGCAGCGGACTGTTCTTTACCAACGGACACGTCGGCTTCGGCCTCTACAACTCCGGCGGTGTTGCGCCCATCGCCGGTGGCATGAACAGCTCTGCGGTCAGCAGCACTACTGGTGTCACCGGCGGCGCACAAGGCTGGCAGGGTTACGTGGCCCAAATTGCTTATAACAGCGGCACGCACCGGATCGCGACCCGCCCGGCACAGACCATCACCACCGGCAACAATCAAGATCTTGTCACCGATGGCAGCGGCACCCAAAGTTATCCCAATGACGTTCAACTGGCTGTCACCACGTCCACCTTCAGCCAAGCCGCCGGCCAGCAATTCACCAAGACGCTGCGCTACACCCTCATCGCGGCAAGCACACTACAGATTGACAGCAAACTTTACTCGGGCGCGAACACTAACGGCACACTGCTCGTGAGCCAGACCGCGACCGCCAGCGGCGCGAACTTTCTGACGAACAGCTTCGACGCATTTGCCGTCGGCTGGCGCATCACCGCAGGCGGAGTGGCCTCGCTGATTGACATCCAATCCATCAACGTCACCACCTCGGTCTCAACTGGCAATCCTGCTCCAGTGGTCGCCGGATTGTATTTCCAAGCGCAGCCCACGGACACCATCGCGGGCAACACAATTTCTCCCTCCGTCAGCATTGTCGCCACCAACTCCGCTGGCGTACCAGTGACAAACACTGCCATCGCGCTGTCTCTGCTGAATGGGAGTGGTTCATTAAACGGCACGCTCAGCCAACTCACCGACGCCAGCGGCATCGCTACGTTTGCCAACCTCAACCTCACCAGTGTCGGAGCCAAGCAGCTGCGTGCCACGTCCGACAGCGTCAACGCCGACAGCGCCACTTTCGTAATTACCAATGCGTCAGCCGCCTCGCTCGCCTTTACGCCCCAACCGTCCGATGCACTGGCCTCCGCCACCATCGCTCCGCCAGTTGTCGTTCAGCTTCGCGATGCCTACGGCAATAATGTCGCCTCCAACACCACCATCACTCTCACGCTCTCCACCGGCACGGGGACGTTGTCCGGGAACACCATTCTGCCAACGGATGCCACCGGTAAATCCACCTTCACCAACCTGAGCATCAACACTGTTGGTGCAAAGCAACTCACTGCGGCGATGTCCGGGCTAGTCAGTGTCGCGAGCAGCTCGTTCAACATCACCAATAACAGCATCCCGGCATTTCCGGGCGCAGCGGGCGCTGGCGCGAACGCCTCGGGTGGGCGCGGCGGCGATATCTATTACGTCACTTCGCTCACCGACGCCAACACCGCCGGCACGCTGCGTTACGGCATCAACAACGCTCCTGCCGGTGGCCGCACTATCCTGTTCAAGGTTTCCGGCAACATCGCTTTGAACTCCACCCTCACGGTCAACAAGCCCAACATCACGGTGGCGGGGCAGACCGCACCCGGCGACGGCATCTGCATCCAGGATGAATCGTTCAATATCGCTGCGAACAACGTCATTGTCCGGCACATGCGCACCCGGCTCGGCACGAACAATCTCGCCGAAGCCGACGGCATGTGGATCAACAGCGGCACGAACATCATCGTGGACCACGTCTCCGCCTCGTGGTCCGTAGATGAAACACTTTCAACCAGCCGCTCCGTCGCCAATCTCACGGTGCAAAACTGCTTCATCACCGAGTCGCTGAAAAATTCCATCCACGTCAAAGGCGAACACGGTTATGGTGGTATCATTTCCGCCGAAGCCGACGTCACCTTCACCTACCATCATAACCTATACGCGCACAACTCCAGTCGTAATCCGCGCGTCGGCAGTGATTCACAGGCGGGCACGCTACGGCTCGATTTCCGCAACAACGTGGTTTACAACTGGGGCTTCTATGCCGGCTACAGCGGCGATGCCACTGAGAACGTAGAAATGAACTACGTCAGCAACTATTTCGTCGCCGGCCCGATTTCCACCCAGACTAAAGCTTTCGTCGGCGGTGCGACCACGACGGTGATTTACCAATCCGGCAACATCATTGATAACGACAAGGACCTGTTGTTCGACGGCAGCAACACCGGTTGGAGCATGTTCGGCGGCACCTATACGGCGCTGGCTTCACCACTCGACGTGCCTGCGATGCCCACGGACACTGCGCCGGTCGCATTGCAACGCGTCATGGCCCAATCCGGCGCGATGCCGTGGCGTCGCGACGCCGTGGACCAACGCATCGTGACCTCCGTCCGCAATCACACTGGCACGACCATTGATTTCGTGGCGGGCAATCCGTTCACTGGCGATTATATCACCAATAATATCAGTGGAACGAACTTCATCGGCGTCAATCCGTGGCCCACGCTCGCCAGCGAAACTGCGCCTACTGACACGGATAACGACGGCATGCCCAATTACTGGGAACTGGCAACTGGCTTAAATCTCAACAATGCCGCGGACCGCAATACCACCAATCTCTTCACTGGCTACACGAAGCTCGAAGAATACCTGAACTGGCTCGCTGACGCGCACGCGCTCTGCGACAAGAACGGCACGGTGGACGTGAATCTCCGCACCGCTACCGGCGGCGCAACCAACCTGACTTACTCAGTCGCCAACGGCGCCAACGGCACCGTCACCCTACTCGGCGATGGCTACACCGCCCGCTTCACTGCCGCTGCCAACACCAACGGCATCGCCAACTTTACCTTCACCGCCACCGATCCCGTCGCCACGACCAGTTTCGGTCCGGTGGCTTACGGCGTTCTCATCACCACGACAAATGCGCCTGCTTCCAACACCGCACCAGTACTCGCTGCCATCAACAACCGCACCGTCATCGCTGGCACCAACGTCAACTTCACCTGCAGCGTCACCGACACCGACGCGCCGCCGCAGACCATCACGTTCGCCCTCCAGAACGGCCCAGCCGGTGCCACGCTCGGCAGCAGCAGCGGTACATTCGCTTGGCGGCCCACGATTGCGCAAAGCAACACCACGAACACGATGAGCATCATCGCTACCGATAACGGATCGCCGTCCATGAACGCGACGCAAAATATCACCATCACCGTGCAGCGCCCGGCACAGCCGAACCTGCAAACCGTTTCGCTCACCGGCGGCGTGATTCAATTCCAAGTCACCGGCGACACCGGCCCGGACTACGCCGTCGAAGCTTCGACCAATCTTGTGAACTGGACACAGTTGATCTCCACCAATTCACCCGCCTTGCCCTGGCTCTGGACCGATCCACAAGCCGCCACGCTCCCGATGCGCTTTTATCGCATCAAGCTCGGCCCGTGAATTGTTGCCTTCACTAAACGCTACGCGAGACTTGGCAGTCGCCAACGACTGCGCAACAATAAGCTCATCATGAGACGCCTCGCTTGTTCGTTTGGCATTTTATTGCTCGCTACGATTTGCTCTGCCGCACCGCTTGTCATTCCGCTCTGGCCAGAAGGCGTACCTGGGCTCAAGGCCAACGCCGGCCCAGAAGTCGAATTCAACGGTCGCTTCACCAACATCCACAACCCCACGCTCACGATGTACGTGCCGGATGTTGCGCAATCCCTCGGCACGGCTGTCATTTTTTCGCCGGGTGGCGGCTACGTGCGGGTCAGCGATGGCAAGAGCGATGCGAAATGGTTGAATTCCCTCGGCATCACCGTATTCGTCCTCAAGTATCGCCTCGATAACTACGGTCATCCCGCGCCTTTGCAAGACGTCTTGCGCGCCGTTCGCATCGTGCGCTCGCGGGCCGACGAATTCGGCGTCCGTGCTGAGCGTATTGGCGTCATGGGCGCTTCCGCTGGCGGCCACCTGTCAGCCTGCGCCGCCACGATGTGGGATTCGCCCTTGGGCAAAACCGGCAGCCCACTCGACGACGTCAGCGCCCGCCCCAATTTCGCGGCGTTGATTTATCCGGTCATTACGATGGAAGACCCCTTCGTCCACAAGGGTTCGCGTAAAGCTTTACTTGGCGACCAACCGGCGTCGGAACAAATCGAACTGCTTTCCTTGGAAAAACGCGTACGCAGCAACACGCCGCCGGTGTTTCTGGCCGCCACCATGGCGGACAAATCTGTTCCGGTAGAAAACTCCCTGCGCTTCTATCAAGCCCTGCGCGATGCCGGCGTTCCGGCAGAACTGCACACGTACGCCGCTGGCTCGCACGGCGACAGCCGCGACCCACAATACGGTCCAACCGCCAAGTGGCCGGAGCGCTGCGCTGAATGGCTGCGGTTCAACCAATGGATCACGCCAGAAATTCATGATTACGCCAAGTGGGAAAAGGAAATCACCGCAATGGTTGCCTCGGAAAAAACCAATCCACCACCCCCAAATGCTGTCCTATTCCTTGGCTCATCCACAATCCGGCTCTGGAAAACATTGGCGCAAGATTTCCCTGGAACACCACTGATCAACCGCGGCTTTGGTGGCTCGGAAATCGCTGACTCAACCCACTACGCAGAACGACTGGTTTTCCCCTATGCCCCAAAACAAATCATCTTCCGAGCCGGCGGCAATGATCTGCAAAACAGCAAATCGGCAGAACAAGTCTGCGCCGACTTCAAAGCCTTTGTGACCACCGTTCACTCCAGACTCCCTGCAACCGAGATTGTTTTTATGTCGTGGAACTACAGTCCGTCCCGCTGGTCGTCCGCTCCACGGGAACGGGCTTTGAACGAACTCATCGCCGCTTACGCCCAAACTCAACCCAAGGTAAAATATCTCGATGTCTCCGATATTTCCTTGGACGCAAATGGTCAGCCGCGGGCCGATTTATTCGTCAACGACCGACTGCATTTTAACACAGAAGGTTATCGGTTGCTCGCCGAACGGGTGCGCCCCATTTTGATGAAATAAAGGCAGAGCCAACGCTGGCCGAAGCTTAACGTCTCGGCAGAATCAGCTCGGGAAAATCCAGCTTGGCAGGCGTGCCCCATTGGGCAAGCAGGCCGTCCTTGAAGTAGATGCAATAGCTCTCCTCGGTCTTCTTATCCCGAAATTCCCAGAGCTGCAACGCGGCGCCTTGGGCATCAATTCGCGACGCTTTCACCACATAATCATCCCCGAGAATTCTCTTCACCTGAGGTTGCGTCATGCCAAGTTCCAGTCGGTTCAAGCGCTTGGAAACCGGGGTAGAACAACCGACAATCAACAACAGCAAGCCGCAGCAACCAAGGATTCGTGCATTCATAGGTTGATTCTGATCTGTACGTGGTTATTCCGGGAGCGGAATACGTTTAACGGCGGAAACGGGAACAAGTTTTGCCGTTTGCGCCCCAGGGTCAAGACCGCAATTGTCATACAGTTCTAGTACGGCAACTCCCCTTGATGGAGTAAAGAAGCAACGCAGAGATTTCAAGGCTGCGTGCAGAATTCCACAATGAATAATCGTACGCCATGCGCTAAACTGCTTCCGATTGACCCCTGTTGTTCAGACGCAAATCCGCCCCTACCGAACCGTTGCTTCCCAGCTCAACGGTCGCCATAGAAGCGCGCCCCTCGCCAGTAATGGCGAGTCGTCATCTGTCTCTGCACTGTTAACCTGCTGTCTACACTAACGTAATTGCTGTACCCGCTCATGACGCCTATTCGTTCTCTCAACTGGCTCCGTTCTGGGATGCTGCCCGCCCTCTGCCTCTGCCTTCTGTTCGCGGTTCCGACGGCAAACTGGGCGCAACTGCCCTCCTTCCCCGGCGCGCAAGGGTTTGGTCGTTTCGCTACCGGCGGGCGCGGCGGCGACGTTTATTTTGTCACCACCACCAATGACACCGGCATTGGTTCTTTTCGCTATGGAGTCACAAACGCTTCCGGGCCACGCACCATCATCTTCCGCGTCGGAGGTGTGATTGATTACAAAGCACCACGTTACGCCCCCAAGGGCAACATCACCATTGCCGGCCAGACTGCCCCCGGCGACGGCGTCACAATCTACGGCAACGGGTTGTCCTTCTCCGGCTCGCACAACAACATTTGCCGCTTCATCCGCGTCCGCATGGGCATCAACGGCGATGATGGAGATGATGCGATGGGCATCGCCAATGGTCACGACATGATCTTCGACCACATTACCTCCTCGTGGGGGCGCGACGAAACCTTCTCCATCAACGGCAACATCACCAACATCACCATCCAGTCTTCGATCATTTCGCAAGGACTCCAAACACACTCGGCGGGGGGGCTGATTCAAACCTACGGCGGCGTCAGCATCCTGCGTTCGCTTTATATAGACAACGGCACACGCAACGCGAAAGTCAAAGGCGTCAACGAATTCGTAAATAATGTTGTCTGCAATTGGGAGGTGATCGGTTACATCATGGCGGGTGATTCCACATCCGAACATTTCGCCAACGTCTTCAATAATTATTTCATCCGCGGTCAGGCCAGTAGCGACAATCCCATTGGCGACGGCAATCTGGACTTCCACATCTACCACACCAACAATTGGTATGACAGCAATCGGAACGGCATCTTGGATGGTGCGGATCTGCCCGTCGCCAAATACGGCACGAATGATGCCCAAGCGTCGCCCTACCCTTATCCCACCGCGCCCGCGTCCGCCTACTCGCCTCTCACCGCCCTCAAGCTCGCCATCAGCGATGCCGGCCCGTCGTTCCGCCGCGACAGCATAGACGAGCGCATGATCACCGAACTCACTTCCTGGGGCATACTCGGCGGTACCATCACCAGCGAACTGCTCCCACCCATGAGCGGCCCGGGCATCATCCGCAATGGCACGCCCTACCCCGATGCTGATAATGACGGCATGCCCGATTTCTGGGAAAACGGCACGGGCTCAAATCCCGCCATCGCTGACAACAACGCCGCCAGCCCGAGCGGCAGCGGCTACACGCGACTCGAAGATTATCTGAACTGGCTCGCCGAACCGCACGGCACCGCATTGATGAATACGAACGTCGTTGTGGACCTGCGCCAGTTCACGCGCGGCTGGGTCGTCGTGAATCGCAATCCCGTCTGGTCGGTCAGCAATCCCACCAACGGCACCGTCACGCTCATAAATGGATACTTTGCTCAGTTCACCCCGAATCCGGGTTACAACGGTCCGGCGAGCTTCGCGTTTACCGTGAACGACAACGACGGCGGCCCGATCACGCGCACCATGAACCTGTTCTTCACGCCCGGCGCACAGAGTTATCAAGCCGTGTGGCGCGGCGACGATCTCGCCAACAACTGGAACACGCTCGGTGATTACAACTGGGCCGACGGCGTCTCGCTGCTCTATCAATTCCACGCCAACGAACCCGTCACCTTCAACGACACTGGCTCGACTAATCCCGCCGTCAATCTTGTCGGCACGCTCCAACCCGCCTCCGTCTTTGTGGATGCAACGAAGAATTACACCTTCAGTGGCAGCGGCTCACTGGCTGGTTCAATGGTATTGACCAAGACCAACACCGGTACACTCACTATCAACTCCACCAACACGTACACGGGCAATACCACCATCAGCAATGGTGCGGTGCTCGTGAACGGCTCGTTGAATCAAAGCGCCGTGCTGGTACGCAATCGCGGCACGATCGGCGGCAACGGCCACCTCGGTGCTGGTCTCACAGTGTTTTCCGGTGGCAGCATCTCGCCTGGCAACGGCAACGGCTCACCTGGCACGCTTACCATCACCAACAGCCTCACCCTCTCCGGCGGCACGACGAATCGCTTTGATCTTTCCGACGATCCCACAGGCGGGAGCAAAACCAACGACGTCATCCGCGTCATCGGTGATTTAAATCTCAGCGGCGTGAACATCATCCGTTGCAGTCTGCTCGACGGGCTACCGGGCAACGGTGTTTACACCCTGTTCACTTACACCGGAAACCTCAACGGCAGCCTGGCCAACTTCGCCATCTCCGGCGTGAGCGGCACGTTGACGAATCCGCCCGGGGCCATCGCTATTCTCGTGGACGCGCAACGCCCGCCCGCCACGCTCACCTGGCTCGGCAACGGTGTGAACAACACTTGGGACACCGGCACGAACGTGAACTGGCTCAACGAAGGAGTGCCGGACAAGTTCCTGTTCCTCGACGACGTGGTGTTCGACGATTCTGGCTCGACCACACCCGCCGTGAATTTGATCGGCGACCAGAACCCCAACTCCGTGACCGTGGCTGCCGATGTGAGTTACACCTTCAGCGGCACCGGCAAAATCACCGGCACGACCGGCCTCATGAAGACCAACGCCGGCACGCTCACGATCAATACGGTGAATGATTACACCGGCCCAACGATCATCGGCGGCGGCGTGGTTTCAGTAAATCAACTGGCCAATGGCGGCGTGGCGAGTCGGCTCGGTGCAGCGACGAGCGAGCCGACAAATCTCCAATTCTTCAACGGCGCGCTCCAATACAGCGGCGGTTCCGTCACCATAGATCGCGGCGCGACGCTCGCCAGCGGCGGCGCGACGTTCAACGTCGCCAGTAGCGGGACGACATTGACGTGGAACGGCACCAACGTCGGAAGCGGCGCGTTGATCAAATCCGGCCCGGGCACGTTGACTCTCTCGGCGGGAAATAGTTTCACCGGCGGCACTATTATTAATGAAGGTACGCTCGCTTTGAACGGCCCTGCAGGCGGCGGCACAACTACCGCGAACAACTACGCGCTCGGCTCGGGGAACATCATGTTCCAAGGCGGCACGCTAAGATTGTTTGGTTATTCCGGCAGCACCTCCCCGGAATATGGCAGCTTCAACCGGCCCATGATCGTGCCAGAGGGCGAAGTCGGCACATTACTCACCCCGCCGCGTTACACCATGAGTTCCTTGCTCTCCGGCGGCGGCACATTGAACATGGAAGTTGATTATGTACGCGGCACATTGAGCGGAAACTGGTCGGCTTTCACTGGCGTCATCAACGTCACCGCCAGCCCCACCGCCTCAGTCAACACCAATGAATTCCGCATCGCCAACACCGCCGGTTACGCTGGCGCAACGCTGAACCTTGGCGATGATGTCGTCATCACGCGTAGCGGCAGCGCGACGACTATTGAGATCGGTGCGCTAAACGGCACCAGCGGCTCGCGCATCAGCTTGGGAAACTCCACGTCCAGCGGCAGCAGCTATCGCGTGGGCTGGAAAAACGAAGATGCGGTGTTCGCCGGACGAATTCTCGCCGACGGCTTGAACACGATCACGAAAGTCGGCACAGGCAACTGGACGCTTTCCGGTGCGAACACTTATACCGGCGGCACCATCGTTGATGGTGGAACGCTCACCGTGAACAACACCAGCGGTAGCGGCACCGGCTCGGGCAGCGTGACCGTCAACACCGGTGCGACGCTCGCGGGCACGGGCATCATCAGTGGCGCGACCACCGTCGCCTCGGGTGGAACTAATTCGCCCGGCAACAACGGCATCGGCACGCTCACCGTAAACAATTCCATCACGCTGGCTGCGGGCAGCACGACACGCATTGAGATCAACAAGACTTCCGGCACAAAGGATTTGCTCGATGCCTCAGGCGCATTGACCTACGGTGGCACGCTCATTGTCGCCAATCTCAGCGGCACACTGACGAACGGCGACAGTTTCAAAATTTTTGACGGCGGCAGCTACGGCGGCTTCTTTGCCACCACGAACCTGCCAACACTCGCGCCGGACCTAATGTGGTACACCGGCGCGCTCACCACCAGCGGCACCATCAGCGTGGTCAGCACGAATTTCACCGCACCCCAGACCATCACTTGGGCCGGCGACGGCACCGCCAACGTGTGGGATGTTTCAACCTTGAATTGGCTCGGCACGAACGCCCTGCCCCGTGCCTTTGCCAACGGCGACACGGTGACCTTCAACAATTCCGGTTCAACCGCGCCCGCCGTGAATCTCACCGCCAATGTCGCGCCCGCTGCGATGACTGTGAACTCCAGCGTGAATTACACCCTCACCGGCAGCGGCGCGCTCACCGGCGGCATGGGCTTGACCAAATCGGGAACGGGCCGCCTCACAGTGGCAAACATGGGCGCGAACACCTTCTCCGGCAGCACCACGATCTCCGCGGGCTCGTTGCAACTCGGCGATAGCGTTTCGGTAAATGGCAATCTCCCCGGCAACATCGTCAACAACGCCACGCTGATCTTTGCCAATCCGAACGCCCAGAGCTGGAGTTCCGTTTTCGCTGGCAGCGGCACGCTGGTGAAACAAGCCGCCGGCACGCTCACCGTCACCAGCACCAACAGCAGTTACGCGGGCAACGTGATCATCGGTGGCGGCGCGATCACGCTTGGCACGGGTGCGACGCTCAACACCGGCAGTCTCACGCTAAGCAATAACGGCACGTTCAATCTGCCGCCAAGCTCGCCAGCTTACGCTTACCCCGGCAGTGTGATTGTTCCTGCCAGTCAAACCGGAACGATCTCGTCACCCGGCCTGGCCAACAGCCTGGGCGGCAATCTTAGTTCCGGCAACAGCAGCAGCGTGCTGAACATTTCGAGCGGGGTGAGTTTTGGCGCGACCAGCACGGCGCAGTTCGATAGTTTCACCGGCACGATCAACGTTCTGGCCGGCGGCACGCTCCGTTTCTCGCCCAACAGTAGCGGCAATACTTATGGCTCACTCAATCCGACTTTCGCAGTCAATGGCACGTTGCAACCGCGCAATGCCGGCAACACGGTGCGCCTTGGAAAACTTTCCGGCAGCGGCACACTTTCCGGCACCCAGACTTCCGGCACGGGCACGGGCAGCACTATCTACCAGATCGGTGGCGCCAATGTAGATTCAACTTTCAACGGCATTATCAGCAGCAACACCGCCAGTGTTGGTAGTCTCGTAGTCGTGCAGAAAGTCGGTACGGGCAGGTTGACCCTGACTGGCGACAGCACCTTCACCGGTGGACTGACCGTCAGTAACGGCACACTGGTCGTCAACAATACGACCGGCAGCGGCAGCGGCACGGGTGCACTCGCCATCCGCAGCGGCGCCACGCTCGGCGGCACGGGATTCATTGGAAGCGCGACCGCCATCGAAGCGGGCGCAAGCCTGTCCCCCGGCGATTCCATCGGCAAACTCACTTTCAACTCCACGCTCACGCTCGCTGCCGGTTGCACGAACCGGTTTGAATTGAATGCCACGACTGTTACGAACGACACGGTGAAGACCGTTGGTGCGATCAACTACAACGGAGCGCTCGTCGTCAGCAATACGTCGGGCACACTGGCTGTTGGGCAGAGCTTCAAGCTATTCGAAGCGACCGGTTACTCAGGTTCATTCAGTTCAATCACACTACCAACGCTCGGAGCAAATCTCGCGTGGACAAACCGTCTGGCGACTGACGGCACCATTGCTGTGTTCAGCACTGCGCCTGCCACTCCGCCAGTGTTCAACTCCGTCACGACCTCGGGCAGCAATCTGGTGCTCAGCGGCACAAATGGTCCAGCCAACTCTGCTTACTACGTGCTGACCGCAACGAACGTCGCTTTGCCGATGAGCAACTGGACTCGCATCGCCACAAATAGTTTCAACTCGAGCGGCAATTTCAACCTGACCAATCCAATCAGTCCAACGACGCCCCAGCTGTTCTATCGCCTGCAATTACCCTGAACCCCGGCAAAAGTCTTCGCACTGCCCTGAATAAGCCCGGAGGTTTCCAGTCTGATTGCAGAACCCGAGACTGTGAGATCCGCGCAATCCATCTCGCGCCTGCTGTCGTGGAATGCAAAATTCTTCGGCAACTTCCTCATTGCGCTCGCGCTTGGCTGGCACGCCGCGGCCCAACTCCCCGCATTCCCGGGTGCGGAAGGTTTCGGGGCTTATGCAACTGGCGGTCGGGGCGGCGATGTGTATTGTGTGACTAATTTGAATCCCGGTGGACCTGGCTCATTTGCGGAAGCCTTGGCCACCACTCCAGCCGAGGGCCGCACCATCACCTTTGGCGTGAGCGGCTACATTCCGATCACCAAGGCACAGATCACCAAAGCCAGACTGACCATTGCGGGCCAGACGGCGCCCGGCGCCGGCATCGGGTTCAAGGGCGGTCCGCTCATTATCGCCGTCAATGATGTCATCATCCGACACGCGCGGTTTCGCTACGGTCGCCAGCCAGCGGGCGGAGATTGCATTAACCTCGAACGCGGTGTCACCAACGTGATGCTCGATCACCTCAGCCTCCAGTTTTCCACCGACGAGAACATTTCCAGCTTCTCGAAGAATCCTCGGCCGGATTTGGTCACCCTTCAATGGAGCATCAACGCGTGGGGATTAGAGACGCATTCCTGCGGCGGACTCTGGGACTTGAACCGCATCACGACACACCACTCGCTGTGGGCGCACAACCACACCCGCAATCCCAAAGCCCGCCCCGATGGCTTGCTCGATTGGATCAGCAATGTCACGTTCGACTACGACATCGGTTTCATCATGGGCGATTCCGCAAGTGCCGCAGTTTGGAAGGCTAATGTGCGGGGAAATTATTTCATCCGTCTGTCCGGTGGCGAAAATTCTCATGCGCTGGAAAAAGCCCGCGCAACTGCCGAGAACAAACCTAACTTCACGCTCCACACCAGCGACAATCTCTTCGATAAAAACGGCAATGCGACTCTCGATGGCAAGGATTACGGTTATGAGATCGCCTCGGGGAATTATTCCATCGCCACGACGCCCATTGCTGTCAATGGTGGCGTGCCGGCAACATTCGACCCGCCCCTGATCGCCTATAAGAAGATTGCCTCACAAGCAGGTGCGCTGCGATTGAGCGCGAACTTCGACAAGCCAATTCACGATGAAGTGGACACGATTCTGATGAACAATTTGCTCACACTGAAACGGCATCACGTGCGCAATCAAAACGAAACTGGCGCAAGTGATAATGGATTCGGCAAATTGGAGTCTGCTCCCGCCCCCACTGACACCGATGCCGACGGTTTGCCAGACTTTTGGGAAAAAGCCACCGGCGCCGATCCAAACCATTCCAGTCACAACGACCTCGTTTCTGCCGGGGCATTCGTCCCCGCTGGAAGCACGCGACTGGATGAATACCTGCACTTCCTCGCTTCGCCGCACGGAGTAATTGCTCCGGCCACCACCAACCAGTCCGCAACACTGGAAATTGACCTGCGCCGCTATACCCGAGGCTTCAGAAATCAACCGCGTCATGAAGTCTCTGGCGCGACTGACGGCCAAGTCACAACAACCGGACACATCGCCCGCTTCACGGCCAAGCTAGGATATAGCGGACGCGCTCGATTTCAATTCACGGTTCGCGATGCTGACGACAGCACTTGGACGCAGGATTTTCTGCTTCTCGTGCAATAAATTGGCATTTCTCCCGGATTTGCCCCGCTCGCATCACCTTCTTACAGTCGCGGGCAAACGCATTCCCGCTCACCCGAAATGGTGATAACTGGGCCAGTAATTCATGATAACTTTACCCGTCCATGTTAGCCCGCTGTTGTGACCAAAACCGCCCAAGCCGTTTGCGGCAGCTCGGCTGGTTGTTCGCGGCGGTGGGCACAATCGCTTTGTTCGCCCAAACTGCGACTGCCCATACCCCGTTTGAGAGCAGTGCCCGGGTGACTGTTTTCGCAGATCACATTGAAGCAGCCTTGACGTCCGGCACTGGACTCGCCGCTACACTTCTGCAAGAAACTGGCATTGATCCGACCCAAGCCAAGGGCTTCAACGGGGCCAAAACATCCCCCTCGATCAGTCAACGCATCATCAGGCTTGAAACTGGCGGCCAATCCATTCCAGCCGAGGCAGTGAAGGTGCTGGGTGACGGCCTTGAAACCATGCTGGTAGTAACCTTCCCACGTCCGGCAGACAACCAGGCCATTAAACTGTCGGCCAACTACTCCAGTCATATTCCTTCCGGTAATGTCAGTCCGCTTGTGATTGTGGACGAACAAGGACGA
The DNA here is from genome assembly GCA_049840435.1 of Verrucomicrobiota bacterium. Lineage (GTDB taxonomy): Bacteria > Verrucomicrobiota > Verrucomicrobiia > Limisphaerales > JADLHS01 > JADLHS01. The sequence continues at coordinate 132,578 of JASGKY010000008.1, forward strand.
ATGCTTGGTTCTCACCTCGTCACCAGTGGAAACGGCGACATGGAATTTCAACTTACGGCAAATCTTCCGACGGCAGTCGCAGCCAATCCAAATGCCATCACGAACGCCGGTCAGAAGGCACTCGAGTCAACTGCCATCACCACACCTATTCCGACCCCGTCGTTCCTTGAATACCTCAAGTTGGGAATCCACCACATTGTCACCGGCTACGATCACCTGCTCTTCCTCTGCGGACTCCTTGTCGGTTGCAAGCGCGTCGGCCCGATATTGACCATCATCACCTGCTTTACTTTGGCGCATTCAATCACACTGACCCTCGCCGCACTTGACGTCCTGGTGCTTTCGCCGCGCATCGTCGAACCGATCATTGCCGCCTCAATCATCTTCGTTGGAATCGAAAACTTCCGCCGCGGCGACAACGTGAAGGCTCGTTGCTGGCTCGCGTTTGGCTTCGGGCTGATCCACGGGTTCGGTTTCGCCGGACCCTGCGCGAAACCGGCCTTGGCGCAAACGCCGGCACGCTCGCCTCGGCATTATTCTCGTTCAACCTCGGAGTCGAACTCGGACAACTGGTCATCGCCGCAATTTTTCTCGGCTTACTCTGGCAATTACGCCGGTTCAAACCCTTTGCGCGATACGCCACACCGGTTATTTCCATCTTAGTCATCGCATTGGGCAGCTGGTGGTGTACTCGAACGCACCCTCCTGTCGTAACTCTCATGAAGTTCAACCTGAAATCTTTTATCGGCCTCGGATTGCTGACGATGCTGATAGGCGTGACTCCAGGGCTTCGGCCCAACGCCAGATGGAAAAGCTTGGCCGCGGCGTCGTGGCGTTACACTCAGCCACGTCGCAGGCTTACGTCGGGTGGCGTTTGCTTGTCACCGACCCAATAGACATCGGCTTTAATGTCTATCGCTCGGCAAACGGCGCGGCGGGCGTGAAGTTGAACTCCGTCATCCTCACAAACACCCACCGACTACCTCGACACCACAGCCAACTTTACCATCTCCAATGCTTGGTATGTTGTCCCGGTGATCAACGGCCTCGAACAAACCGCCAGTGCTCCCTACGGTCTCGCCGCGAATTCACCCGTGCGGCAGTACGTTTCAATCCCACTCGTGAATCCTGGTGCTTTCGGCCCGTACGATGTGAAGTTCTCCTGGTTCGGCGATTTTGATGGCGATGGCGAGTATGACTATCTCATGGACCGCATGTCCGACAGCACTGGTGGCGTGAATCAATTCCTCCAAGCCTACAAGCGTGATGGCACCTTTCTCTGGCAGATGGACATGGGGTTCAACAGCACCAATACCGGCAATGCCTACGAACCTTCCGCAGCTGCCATCAGCATCGGAGATAAGGACAACGTCACCGTCTATGATCTAGATGGTGACGGGAAAGCTGAGATCATCGTCCGCACGGCCAACGGCACAATCTTCGCCAACGGTTCGCAGATTGTGACGAACAATAACACGGTGCAATTCCTGTCCATTATTGATGGCCTGACCGGCGGGGAGAAAGCGCGAGCAACAATCCCGAATCCTTACTTTGCCGACGGACCGCTCAATTGCCATGCAGGCATCCTCTATCTCGACGGCGTTCACCCCAGCATCGTGTTTTGTGGTGAAAATCGCGTCGGTAGCGCGGAATTTCAGCGCCTCGCCATCGCTTGGGATTATCGCAACGGGCAACTGACGCAGCGCTGGATCTACCAAACTCCCGCCAACCACAATGACTCTGAAGGCCACCAACTCCGCGTTGCCGACGTAAATCATGATGGCAAAGACGATCTCATCCGCATCGCCTCCGTCATCACAGAGCTTACCAACGGCATCCCCTATACCTTGTACTCCACCGAACTGGCCCACGGCGATCGTTACCACGTCACTGACATAGATCCGACCCGACCCGGATTGGAGATGTACGCCATTCAGCAATACAACACGACTTTGCTCGCCACCTCGTTGCAAGATCTGGCACCGGTGAACTGTTTAAGAAGTGGTACGCAGGAGGCGTCGTGGACGTGGGCCGGGGCATCGCGCTCGATATGACTTCCGCAGCGCGCGGCTGCGAAATGTATTCCACCCAACCAGGCATCTTTGACGCCAAAGGTACGCAAATCTATGCCAACAATATTTGGGCCCCGGAGGCAATCTGGTGGGATGCCGATTTGTTACGCGAATTTGAGGACGGCGCGGGCAGCGGCGCATTGAATCCAGTCATCAACAAATTTAACCCGACCACCGGCGGCGCAGATCGCATCTATACCCTCTACAACGAAGATGGCGGCTGCCACCAAGCCTATGGTGGGCGTGCCGCGTTGTGGGGCGATCTCTTCGGTGACTGGCGCGAGGAATTCATGGTCGTGGCTAACGACTTCAATTCCGTCCGCATCTACACCACGAAGATTCAGGCTGCAAACCGGCTCTATTGCCTGATGCAAAATCCACAATACCGCGTGCAAAGCACGTTCAAAGGTTACTACCAAGCAAGCTACGTGGATTATTACCTCGGGACAGATATGGCTTCTCCGGTTGTCCCGCCACTTTCCGACGCCAAACTCGTCTGGCGCGGCAGCTCCGGCAACGTCTGGGATGAAGCCATCACCGCCAGCTGGTTCACCAACAATCTTTGGGTCTCTAATAATACAGCCGTCACTTACACTTCAGGCGACACCGTGCTGTTCGATGTGACCGGTTCAAACAACACCGCCATTACCCTCAGCGGATCAATCACGCCAGCTGACGTGCGGGTTCATGCGCCAAAAGATTACACCTTCGAAGGCCCGGGAGAACTCACCGGCACGATGAAGCTAACCAAGGCTGGGGCGGGAAAACTTACTTTTAACGGGACCAACACTTACTCTGGCGCTACCTGCATCGACGAAGGCTCATTTATCATAAATGGCTCACTGCCCAACACGTCAGTCACCGTCCGCGGCGGCGTCTGGCTCGATGGCCGGCTCGGCGGAATAGGAATCCTCGGTTCGGCAGTGCGATTTGAAGAAGGCGGTGGATTTTCGCCGGGACCGGGCACGAACGCACCCGGCACCTTGACGATCAACAGCAATGTCATTTTTGCAGCGCGAACTTACAGTGACTTCGATCTTTCCGACGATCCGTCCGCAACTATCAAAGCAAACGACCTCGTCAACATCAGCGGAAACCTCACGCTCCAAGGGCTCAACACCATCACCATCCACAAGCTTAACGCAACACTCCCACCGGGTGTTTATCCGCTCATCAACTACTCGGGCTCTTTGACTGGCAGTCTGGCCAATCTCGTCATCGCCGGGCTGCCAGGCGTGCCAGTCGCACTCACCAATTCACCGGGACAAATCGCGCTCGTCGTAAAAAACCATCGCCCCCCTGCCACCATCAACTGGACCGGCGGGAGCAGCGGGAATGTCTGGGATTTGCTAACAACCTCCAATTTCCTCAATAGCGGGGTGAAAGATCAGTTTGCTCCCGGCGATATCGTCCGCTTTGACAGCATTGGCACGTCAAACCTGACCGTGAATCTGTCCGGAGATCTGAATGCCAGCGCGGTCATCGTGGACAGCACCGCCAATTACACACTGGCCAGCAGCGGCGGGATCATCGGCGCTAGTTCGCTTACCAAGTCCAACACGGGCACATTGACTATTTCAACGTTGAACAATTCTTACAGTGGAAAAACCACCATCGCCGGCGGCACTGTGGTCGTGAGTGAACTTGATGCTGCCGGCTACGCCAGCCCCTTCGGCAGCGCCAATTCCAGCCCAACGAACTTTTTGTTTTTCGGCAGTCCAATCCTGCGGGTCACTGGCGAATCTTATTCCGACCGAGGTATGACGTTGAACACAGGTACAAACACCATCGAAGTTGCCAATGCAACCGATCAAGTTACGCTCGCCGGCCTTCTCACTGGCAGCGGGGCATTCCAAAAGGCCGGCAGCGGCACCCTCGCAATCACCCGCAGCAACAACTTTTCGGGTGTCAGCATCATTTCCGCCGGGACGTTGTCGCTGGGAGGCGATGAAGCCAATCAGTATGGATTCGGCGCGAACGGCACGGGAACTGTCATTTTGAATGGCGGAACAATCAACATGTACGACAACTCCGGCAGCTACAACAGTTGCTCGTGGACGTTGAATGTCCCGACCGGCGCAAGCGGCACGCTCAACGCCGATAGCCGCGTGGACTATTATGGAGCTCTCACTGGCGGCGGCGCCTTGACCTTCCGCACGCCCTATGTGCGCACCACCTTGTTTGGCAATTGGTCTGCATTCACCGGTCAGATCAATGTGACCACAGACAGCGATGGCGGTGATTTTCGCATCAGTAATTCTTCCGGCTACGCAAATGCCACAATCTATCTGAGTTCCCTGGTATATGCCTATCACACCACGAGCAGCACTGCAGTCAATGTCGGGGCACTTTCCGGCGCGGCGGGCTCGGTGCTATCTGGCGGCGCGTGGAATGTTGGCGGCAAAAACACCGACACCACCTTCGCCGGCAACATCACAGGCACGTCCGTCATCAAGTCGGGCACCGGCACATGGACGCTCACAGGCACAAACAGCTACTCCGGGACGACGACCGTAAGCGCTGGAACGTTGATGATTGACGGCGACAGTTCTCCAGCCAAGGGCAACGTAACCGTAAACGCTTCGGCCACGCTCGCCGGCACAGGCTCGCTCGGCGGAGCGGTCATCTGCAATGGCAAACTAACCCCAGGGCACAATGCCATTGGGACATTGACCAGCACAAACAACTTCACTTTCAGCGCCAGCAGCTCCGCAATAATCGAAATCAACAAGACCTCCAGCACACGCGACCTACTCGACATCGACGGGACACTGACTTACGGCGGCACGCTACAAGTGACCAACCTTTCGGGGTCACTCACCAATGGCGACAGCTTCAAAATTTTTAACGCTGGCACCTATGCCGGTGCGTTCAGCAGTTATAACCTGCCGACGCTGGCAACTGGACTAGTTTGGAACATCAGCACCCTGGCTCTCAACGGCACTCTCAGCGTTGGGGTCACAAACTCGACCGGAGCAAAAGCCATCGTTTGGAAGGGCGATGGTACGGTGAATACGTGGGACATCAACACCTCCGCCAACTGGCTCGACACAAATAGTAATGTCGCTTTTTTTGCGAACAACGACACGGTCACCTTCAGCGATGCTGGCTCGAATAACGTGCCGATCGTCTTAAGCGCCGCAGTTCAACCTGCGGCGATCATGGTGACGGCGACCAAGGATTATGTGATCACTGGAAACGGGAGCATCGGCGGCACCAATTCACTCACCAAATCAGGTTCAGGCAATCTGACGCTGTCGACTACGAATGGTTACACTGGCACCACCACCATCAACGCAGGCACCCTCACTGTTGCCAATCTGGGCGCCGGTCTGAGGAACCGCTGGAGTTTCAATGGCTCACTGGTGGATTCGGTCGGCGGCCAGACGGCCACTGTGGTGGACGTTGGCGCGAACAACACTACTTTGTCCGCTTCGCAGATCACGTTGACTGGCGGCGCGCAAGCTTCATCCGACTACGTCGATCTCGGCGACCAGATCTTGCCCAACGGCACGACGCCGGTGACGATTGAACTCTGGGCCACACCGCTTTCGGTGCAGAATTGGGCACGCATCTTCGACTTCGGTTCGGCGACGACGGAAAACCTATTCATGAGTTGGACGCGCGGCACGACGCTGACACAGGACCGCGTCGAGTGGGTGGACACTGCCGGCACCACCACCAGTAACGACACCTGTCAGCCCTACACGCTGGGCGTGGAATTCCATATCGCGATGGTCATCGAACCAAGCGTAGGCACAGGCGGCACGACACGGGTCACATGGTATCGCGCCGCCAGCACGAATAGCACGATCGGCGCAACGCGGGGCTGGTTCGACACGACGAACACGCTCGCCATGTTGAACGACACCAATTGCTGGCTCGGGCGCTCGCAATGGCCGGACAACACTGCCAACGCAAGTTACAATGAAGTCCGCATCTGGAATCGCGCCTTGAGCACGAGTGATCTGCAAGCATTACACACTTCAGGACCAGATACCGCATTTGGCGCTGGGTTGCCCAGCAGCACCACCGTCACGCTCACCGGCGCGACCGCCAAACTGGACTTGCAGAACGGAATTCAAAATGTCGCATCACTCACTGGCGTCGCCGGCAGTGAAGTTAAACTCACCGCCGCCAATCTTACTGTGGGCAGTGATAACACCTCGACCACGTTCGCCGGAATCTTCAGCGGCACGAACGGCTTCACCAAGACCGGTACGGGCACATTCACATTGGCCGGCAATTCCACGCTTGCAGGCCCCACAACTGTGACTGGTGGCACGCTACTCATGCACGGGAACAATTCCGCAGCAACCGGCGCCGTACTTGTTTCCAGCAGTGCAATCCTCGGTGGCAACGGAATTCTTGGAAACCCGACTACGATAGCTGTCAGCGGAACACTTGCTCCAGGCTCGGGCATCGGCGCAATCACTTTCACCAACGCACTCACGCTCGGCGGCACAACCGTCATAGAAATCAGCCACACACCACTGACCAATGACGTTGTGAACAAGACCGGCACGTTTACCTACGGCGGCGCACTCGTGATCACCAACATCTCCGGCACGCTCGCGGCGGGCGACAGTTTCAAACTCTTCAATGCCACAGCTTACGTAGGATCGTTCAGCAGCATCACGCTACCGACGCTTGGTAACGGTTTGATTTGGAGCACCAATGCTTTAACCACCTCGGGCACGATTTCCGCCATCAGCGCTGTCTCCACCACGCCGACAAACCTTAACTTCATCGCAACCGGAAACTCATTGACGCTGTCTTGGCCCGCAAGTCACACCGGCTGGACGCTGCAAGCCCAGACTAACACGTTGAACACCGGCCTAAGTGCGACTTGGCATCCGATCGCCGGTTCGACGGCGACGAATGCAATGACTTTCCCGGTGAACCCGGCAAATCCAACGGTGTTTTATCGGTTGACCTATCCGTGAGCTGATGCGATGCAGTGGGGCGCAACGGAACTGCACGCATGATAATCTGCCATGCCACCACACTAGGACAAATCGCCCTCGCTCGCGCCTTGTTCGAGGAGTATGCAAGTTGGTCCGGACTTGATCTGGCGTTTCAAGGATTCGCCACGGAACTAGCGACGCTGCCCGGAGCATACGCCCCACCGCGAGGACGATTGTTACTCGCCTTAGCCGGAAACGACGGGGCCGGCTGCGTCGCGGTGCGACCACTGGACGAAGATGTTTGCGAGATGAAACGGTTGTTTGTGCGCTCGAGTTTTCGCAGGCAAGGAGTTGGCAAATTGCTCGCAGAACAGATCGTCACAGAAGCTCGCGCCATCGGGTATCAGACGATGCGGCTGGACACCTTGGCCTCCATGCAAACCGCTATCCAGGTTTACGAGTCGCTGGGATTCAAGCGATGCGCGGCTTACTATCAAACCCCGCTGCCGGATACGGTGTTTATGGAATTGCAGTTGTAATCCCCCTACTCGCACCGCAAAGAAAAACGCGGAGTTGCCAGCAACTCCGCGTTTAATGAAATGCACTGCGGACTTAAGCTTTTGCCGCAGCCTTACGCCCGGTCATCAGGAAGTCCATGTAGCCAACAAGACGTTCCTTCATTTCCTTGCGCGGCACGATGGCGTCAATAAGACCGTGATCAAGGAGAAACTCTGCCGTTTGGAAACCAGGGGGCAATTCTGCCTGCGTCGTATCTTTGATGACGCGCGGGCCAGCGAAACCGATGAGCGCCTTGGGTTCGGCGAGAATCAAATCTCCCACGCTCGCGTAACTCGCCATGACGCCGGCATAGTCGGGGTTTGTGAGGATGCTGATGTAGGGCAGCTTCGCCTTGGCATGATAGCCGAGCGCGGCACAAGTCTTCGCCATCTGCATGAGGCTGAACATGCCTTCATACATGCGCGCGCCGCCGCTGGTGGAGATGATGATGACGGGAATCCCCTTCTCCGTTCCGGCTTCGATGAGGCGGGTCAATTTTTCACCGACGACCGACCCCATCGAGCCACCGAGAAAGCTAAAATCCATCACGCCGAGCGCAACGCGATGCGTCCCGATCATGCCCACGCCGGTGACAACGGCATCCTTGAGATTGGTTTTCTTCCAGTTGGAGGCGAGCTTGTCTTTGTAGGAAGCCGCGCCGGTGAAACCGAGGGCATCCACACTGATCATCTCAGCATCCATTTCCTCGAAAGTGCAAGTCTCAACAAGCGAATGGATGCGTTCGCGGGCGCCAATGACGAAATGGTGGCTGCATTTCATGCAGACCTTCAAATTTTCGTCCAGCTCCTTGTCAAAAAGCATCGTTTCGCACTCGGGACATTTCGTCCACAAGCCGGCTGGAATGTCCTTCTTTTTGGTCTTGCCCGTGGAGAGCTTGAGTTTCTTTTTGAGGAAAGTGGTCGCGCTGTTGTCCGACGACGGCGGGGTCAGCGCCGGCTCAACCGGATCAACCCCGAGGGCTTGTTTGGTAAACGTGGTGGTGGACATGACTGGACTGGTAAATTGGGTTGGCAGTTCGGGATTACGGCAAACGCTTTGTCGCAATTCCCGATAATGTTTTCAACAAGCAAACATCTTTAGTTGTGAGCCTATTATCTAAATTCCGCGGGCCACTGTCCAGACGCAAACTTCGCCCGCCCCCAGCGCCCGCAGCACCCGCGCACACGCGTTGGTGGTCGCGCCGGTGGTCAATACGTCGTCCACGAGGATGATCCGCTCGCCCTGGAGCTTACCGGCGCGGCCCGCCACGAAAGCCCGCCGCACATTCTCTGCGCGCTGGGTTTTGGTCAGTTGCGTCTGGGTACGCGTGGGCAAGACGCGGCGTATAAATCCTCCCGGACCGGCAGCTGGAGCATCTGCGCGAGCCCGGCGGCAAGTCGCTCGGCTTGATTGAACTCGCGCTCCCGTTGCTTGGCGTGATGCAATGGCACTGGCACAATCAAGTCCCATCGTTGTCCCCGCACCACCGGCAGCGCTGCACGCCGTAACAAGTCCACCAAAAACGGCTCGAACCACAGGGCCCGTTGGTATTTGAAGCGGTGAATGATTTCCAGCGTCACGCCTTTGGCTGCCACCGCCGAGCGCGCCGCTGAAAAATACAGTTCCATCTCACGACAGTTGGAACACTCGAATGGCCCGGTGATATCACCCTCGTAAGGCAGACCGCAGCGCTCGCAAAACGGTGGCTTGATGAAGCGCACACCCGTCCAGCACTTACGACAGACGAAGCCTTCCTCCGGAGTGGCCCGCTCCACTTCGCACAACTGACAGATCCGCGGATAAAGCCACGCCAAGCCCGCTTCGACACAATGAGAAATCGGCGCGGCGAGCATGGCGCACGTTAAAAAGTGGCCGGAGTGAAGCCAAGTGGAAAGCGGGGCAAAATCGTAGTCCCTATTCGCCCTATGGAAAAATCCGTTTCCTTGTTAAAACAGAGTGGCGATTAAGCGCGCTTCCTGATAATCAGTTTTCGTGTTCGGTTTGTTTAACAAATCAAGTTCTGCCCCCGCGTCCGGGCCTGGCCCGTTCGGCAAGTTCACCTTGCACGAACTGATCGCCACGGGCGGCATGGCGGAGATCTGGCTGGCCAGCGACGGCAAGGGGAAACATTGCGCCGTGCGCCGCCTGCTGCCGGAATTGCGCGGCGATTCCACCGCCAAGAAACGCTTTCTCAATGGCTGCACCGCCTTGGAGAAATGTCAGGGGCACGATTGCGTCATCGGTTACATCGAACACGGCAAAACCGACGGGACACTATACTGCGTGATGGAGTACGTCGAAGGCGCAAACTTAAAAGTGCTCTACGCGCAACATGACCCGGTGCTGCTGGAAAATGTGGCACAGATCATCATTGATATGGCCGAGGCGTTGGAACACGTCCACGAAAGCGGCTATATCCACCTAGATTTTAAACCAGAAAATATCATTGTCTCGCGCAACGCCTCCGTGCGGTTGGTGGACTTTGATCTCGCACAGGAAATCACGGACAAGCCGCTCAAAATCACGAAGAATCCTGGCACGCCCACCTACATGGCCCCAGAACAACTTTCCGGGCAACCAATTGACAAACGCGTAGACATTTTTTCCTTCGGCGTGGCGGCATATGAATTGTTAACCAATCAAAAGCCGTTCCCGGGCGAAAGCTCGACGGAGATTTTGCGCAATCAAACCGACCGTACTAATTTCCTTACTCCACGCCAGTTAAATCCCGACATCCCTGTCGGCTTGGAAAAGGCCATCCTCAAGTGTATCGAAGCCGAACCGGACAAACGCTACCCGTTCCTCAGCGTCTTGGTACGCGATTTGAAGAACGCGCTTTACGTCTAGAAGCCATCTCATAAATCTGAAAACCGAACGAATGTAGCGGCGGTCTGTGACCGCCGTTTCTCGTGCCCAACGGTGCTCATAGAGCGCCCTACAGTATTTATGAGAAGCTTTCCAAGCTTTGGTTCTGCGTTGGAACTCAGTCCAACTGTTATTCCACAACCCGCTTGCCTTTCTTACGGTCTTTGTATTGCTGGTGGATCCACCGGTAGGTGACTGCCAGTCCCGCATCAAGCGTGGTGTCGGGCTCCCACTTGAGCACCTTCTTGATAAACGTATTGTCGGAATTACGCCCCGCTACCCCCTTCGGCGCGTCAAGCTGATACTCACGTTTGAGCTTCACCCCAGCGATATGTTCCACCTTGGAAACAAGTTCATTGATGGTGACCAATTCGCTGGAGCCGAGATTGATCGGTTTGCCAATGAGATCATCGCAGTGCGTGATCATATCAATGCCCTTAAGGCAATCTTCGATGAACATGAAGCTGCGGGTTTGTTTACCCGTGCCCCAGATTTTGATGCTCAGATCATTTCGATCAATCGCCTCAACAACCTTTCTACAGATGGCCGCCGGAGCTTTTTCGCGCCCACCGTCCCACGTCCCATACGGACCATAGACGTTATGGAATCGCGCGATGAAGGTCTTCATGCCGCGTTCGTGCCAATATTCCTCACAGAACATTTCACTGATGAGCTTTTCCCAACCGTAGCCACGTTCGGCCATGGCGGGATAAGCGTCAGACTCCTTGAGCGCACGGACTTTAGGGTCTTTCTGAAGCAGCGTATTGTAAACACATGCCGTGCTGGAATAGAAATAACGCTGCACCCCAGCCTGATACGCCGCCTCGATCATGTGTGTATTAATCAGAATGGAGCGCAAACACTCGACGCGAAACCGTTCAATGAACCCCATCCCCCCCATGTCGGCCGCAAGGTTATAGACCTCAACCGCGCCCTTGCAGACGCGCCGGCAGTTCTCCTCATTGCTGACATCAAGACAGAGGTTCTTCACGCCCGGAACACGGAGATACCACTTGGAAAGTGGCTTCTTATCCACCGCCCGGATGTTGGTGAAGCCCTGCTTCTGAAAATAGAGGGCCAAGTTCCCGCCAATGAAGCCCCCGCCGCCAGTGATGACGATCAAATCAGTTTTTTTGCGCGGGGCGTCCTTTGTTACGACTCGATGCTTTGCGTCCACAAATAGATCTTGATGCGATTGAGGTGACAGGCTGCCATAGCTGCCCCGTTTGGCGCAATCGCGATTCCGTACTGCCTCCGTAATAAATCCGACGTCACCGCGAGAAACAAAGACATCGGGGTTACATTTTTTGACCGCTCTGAATAAAGGAGTTGAACTCGCGTCAGTCTCATGCACGATTGCCCATGTGTTGCGCCTCAGTAAACAATTTTGCGAAACCCGCTTTTGACCGGAGCGCATCGTTCACCCTAGCTGTAACCTCTTAGTTGTTGTACCCGCCACATGAAAACACGAAGCACAAACTTGATTCAGGTTGGATTGTATTCTGCCGTCATCGCCAGCGTCCTGGCAACACTGCCCGTCGTCGCGCAATCGATCCCCATCGCCAATCATTCCTTTGAATCGCAAATCGTCAGCCCAGTCTTCTTCGTGGATACCCGGATTGACAACTGGCAAAAAACACCGCAGCCGGGTTGGTTCACGCCCCAAGGCCAGCTTCAAAGTTGGGATCAAACGGCCGGCATGTTCATTGGCACAGCCCCGTATAGTCCAAATCCTTACTCTAACTTGGATGGTAATCAATCCGCCTATGTCCTCTCCCTCCCTGGGGCCGGCATCTTTCAGGATAACCTCTCCACTGATTGGAACAGCACTGTGGGTGGTTTGAATGCCACGTTCCAACCTGGCTCCGCTTATCAGTTCACGCTCGGTGTATTTGGGAAAAGCATGGTGGAAAACTATTCGAGCCTGAAATTGAGCCTCTATTATCGGGATGGCGCCAATCAAGTGCTCGTCGGCACGCCCACCACCATCACTTTCAATGCAACTACGTTCAATCCCAGCGGCCCATTTGCGCTAGTTGATTTCAGCGTGACCACCTCTATCGTTCAAGCCAGCGATGCTTGGGCGGGCAAAAACATCGGCATCAGCATCGTCTCTGGTGACGGTACCGGCGCCGGCTACTGGGACTTGGACAACGCGCGACTCACAGCCGTCGTCCCCGAACCCGGCACTTTAGCGTTGATGGGACTCGGGGCAGGCATCTTGTTCCTCGGGCGTATTCGCTCCAGCGGGCAGCGCCAGTAACCGCGCGGCAACCATGGCGTCCATGCTGACAGTGCGAAGCTCCTTAGTGTTGTGGTCAGCATGAGACATTGGCTTGTCATAATTGGGATCTGGGTTGGACTGACGTCTGGAATAACTCGCGCGCCGGGCGCCATAATCAACGTCCCCAATCAATCGTTCGAATTTCCCACCAACGACTTTGTCAGCGTCATCATTGATTCGTGGCAAAAAACACCCAAACCGGACTGGTATAACGAAGGCGGCGGCTTCTATTGGACGCAACTCACCGGCACATTCCTAAACACCGCCACCAACAGTCCCACGCACATCTGGAACTGTGATGGCAAACAAGCCATCTGGTTGTTTTCTGTCCCGGAGGTGGGTTTATTTCAAGACTATGACTCCGTCGGCTCGAATGAGGCCGTCCCCTCTCACGCTTTCGACGCCATTTTTGAATCTGGCAAATCCTATCAACTCACCGTTGGCTTATTCGGCGGCGGCGCAGGTGGAAATTATGGCATGCGGCTGGGGGCCACGCTGGAATTGAACCTCTATTACCGCGATGCCAATAGCAACCGCATTCCGGTCGCGACAACCATCATCACCAACTCCGCAGAACTCTTCACCAGCAACACCAACCTGCTTGATTTCAAGGTCACGGTCCCCTCTGTCGCGGCAAGCGATGCTTGGGCGGGAAAACATATCGGAATCCAACTCCTCTCCACCGTCGCGCCCGAACTCCAAGGCGGTTACTGGGACTTGGATAATGTTCGGCTCATCTCTGTCGTCACGCCCCAACTCACTCATCCAACAATAACCAATAACCAATTTCAATTCATCCTCCGTAGCGAACCCGGCTTGTGTTTTGAGATTCTCGCGAGCACCAACACGACGCTCGCCACCGCCAATTGGACCGTGCTCAGCACAGTTACGAATATCACGGGCGAACTTCCCTTCGTTGACAGCGCCCCGTTCTTCGCTCAACGTTTCTATCAAGCGCGGCAGTTGCCCTAAAGCCGCGGTTGCACCATGCGACACCGGCGATCAACAATGGGTTCCATCCGAGTCAGCAATCATGGCTTTACCTTGATTGAATTGCTCGTCGTCATCGCCGTCATTGCCATCCTCGCAGCGATGCTGCTACCAGCGCTGAGTTCCGCCAAGGACCGAGGCCGCCGCGCGGTCTGCGTCTCCAACCTCCGCCAGATTGGCATCGCCACCATCAGCTACGCCCACGACAACAGCGGTCAGATTCCGTTCGGCCCCAAAGCGCCGCCATTCACCAGTCCCGCGAACTTCTATCCCTCAACCGGCGCCCCGACGAGTCTGATCTCTATTCAGAACGGCGCGCCCGTTGGTTTGGGTTTGCTCCTAGCCCAGCAACTCGCAGCACAGCCGAAGGTGCTTTTCTGTCCTGGCACTGATCAACCGCTCGACTCTGATCTGGAGCTTTCGCGCGTCGGCGTGACCCAGGCGCAAAGCAGCTATTACTATCGGCACGCCGGCAACACTCAATTGTTCGACAACCCCTACGCTCCCTACGCCCCCGACAACATCGAACTGGATCGGATGGGCAAAAATCGCAACGGCCTTCCCATCAAATCACTTGTCGTGGACACGATCTTCCTCGCCGCCCCCGAAATGGCGCCGTTCAACGTAAAAACCCACACCAATCATCGCCAGAAATCCCCACACATTCTGTTCTCCGATGGACATGTCTCCGCCGCAGCCAATCGCAATGATCGTTTCACTGTAGACGTGCGTGATTACGCCGAACTGCGCAATGCCTTCGACAAAATTCTACAGGTCTTCGAGCAGGCAGATGCCGAGCCGTAAACTGAATCGGCCGCCGTCACTCGGCGGCGACAAAACAATCTTTGAACCTAATCCTCTTAAGTTTGTCTCTGAATACAGAACCGGTGCGTTGCGTCCGGTTGCAAAGGGATTCGGTTTCGCTCCGAATCCGCTAGGTCTGATGGAAATATTGCTAAACTGAAAACCCAAGCCTGATTACTATGAAAAGAATCCTCCCCCTCCTCGCCGTCGCCCTGCTCGCAGCCACCAGCTATGCCGGTGAATTTGCTGATGTCAGCATCAAGGAAGTCAAAGCGCTCACCGAATCCAAGAAAGCCGTCATTCTCGACGTCAATGGCACTGAATCGTACCAGAGCGGCCACGTGCCCACTGCGCTGAATTACGAAGCGGTCAAAGATAAGCTCGCCAGCACGTTGCCCACCGACAAGGACACCCTCATCATCGCCTATTGCGGCAGCCCGAAATGCAAGGCGTACAAGGAAGCCGCCGAAGCCGCCGAAAAGCTCGGCTACAAAAACGTGAAACACATGTCCGCCGGCATCAAGGGCTGGAAAGACGCTGGCGAAAAACTGGCTAAACCCTGATCAGACCGCGCTCACTTCTTTCAGCGGCTCGTGTAACGACGCGAGCCGCTTTTTCTTTGCATAAAATTCTCGCCTCAATTCGTCCCCCGCCGCATCTTGCCCCGCGTGAAAGCCATCCGCTTGGTGCAGCCCGGCCAACCGCTCGAAGCCCACGACGTTCCCATCCCCCAGCCTGGGGCGCATGATGTTTTGATCCGCGTCAAAGCCGCCGGCATCTGTCATTCAGACGCTCATTATCGCGCCGGCACTTCGCGCGTACATCCCCTGCCCCTCACACTCGGCCATGAAGTCGCTGGGATCGTCGAGCAACTAGGCCGGGATGTCACTGAATTCAAGATCGGCGACCGGGTCTGTGTGCATTACCTCGCCACCTGCGGCACGTGCGAATGGTGCGGCGGCGGCGACGAACAATTTTGCGGTAGTGCCCAAATGATCGGCAAACATCGCGACGGTGGTTACGCTGAATACATCGTCATGCCCACCCGCAGTGTGTTCAAGCTGCCGGAGGAGATCCCGTTTGAACACGGCGCCATCATGATGTGTTCCTCCGCCACGTCTCTCCATGCCTTGTGCAAAGCCCGCTTCGCTGCCGGCGAAACCATCGCCATCTTTGGCATTGGTGGCCTGGGCGTCTCCGCCATCCAGCTCGCCCGCGGTTTTGAACCCGCCGGAATCTTCGCCGTGGACATCAGCCACCGGAAACTCGAATTGGCTGGCCAACTCGGCGCGACGCCAATCAATGCGGCCTTAACTGATCCGGTCGAGGAAATCCGCAAGCTCACCAATGGCCGCGGCGTGGACGTCGCCCTTGAACTCATCGGCCTGCCACTCACCATGCAACAAGCTGTACGCAGCCTGGCTATTCATGGTCGTGCGGCGCTCGTGGGCATCATGGACCAGACCTTTGACGTTTCGCCCTATCACGAGATCATCAATAAGGAGGCGGAAATCATCGGCGTGTCCGACCACCTCGCGTCCGAACTGCCCAGCCTGCTCGAATTCGCCCGTAATGGCGCGCTCAATCTTTCCTCGGTCATCTCCCGCACCATCCCCCTCGACGCCATGGAGGTGAACGCGACCTTGGATCGCCTTGAACGCTATCACGATGACTTGCGCATCGTCATCACGCCCTGAATGTAAACTCATGAAATCAAGTTTTGCGACTGTCCGTTCTGCCCTCATCCTACCATTGCTGCTTACCGGCGTAGCGGGTTGCGCAACGAAATCCACTACGGCGAGCCGCGGCCCAGTCATGGCCGAAGTCCTCGCGAAGTCACACCCCGCCGATTGGCGCGCACTGGACCCAGAGAACACGCTTTATGTGGAACTAGCTATGGGACGCGTAGTCATTGAACTCACTCCGACCTTCGCGCCCAAGCATGTCGCCAATGTAAAAGCACTGGCGCGGGAGAGTTATTACGACGGGCTGGCAATCCTGCGCGTGCAAGACAATTACGTGGTGCAATGGGGTGATCCGAACTCTGAAAAGCCAAAGCTGGCCCGCCAAATTCGTCAGGCGCAGCGGAACTTGCCCGCAGAGTTTGACCGCGCGTGGGATGACAAACTTCCGTTCACCCCGTTACCGGATGGCGACGTGTATGCGCCGGAGGTGGGCTTCTCCGCTGGTTTTCCCGTCGCACGCGACCGCCGCAGCGGACGAATGTGGCTGGTGCATCGGTACAGAATGGTGGGCTCGGGGCGTGACAATGCCCCGAACAGCGGCGGCGGCACGGAATTGTTTGCGGTGATCGGCCATGCGCCTCGGCATCTGGATCGCAACGACACGTTGTTCGGCCGGGTGGTTCAGGGCATTGAATTACTTTCGGCACTCCCTCGTGGCCCGGCGCCGATGGGTTTCTACGACAAGCCAGAACAACTCGTGCCCATCAAATCTGTGCGGGTCGCCGCTGATGTCCCAGTAGCCGAGCGCACGGAGTTGGAAGTCTTGCGAACCGACACCGCGACTTTTCAGCAATTGATTGAATCACGGCGGACCCGACGGGAGGAATGGTTTGCCACACCGACGGGCCGAATCGAGATCGGAAATGTTCCCCTGCCGGTGCGGCCTCGGATTACGCCCCCGTAAGTGCCGCGGTTTGAGCAGGTATCAAAATGAAATCTGGGCCGTGGCTGGTAGGGCGCGTCACTCCATGCGCGCCGTTTGGTGCCAAGCAAAGGCTGGCGCGCACGGAGTAACGCACCCAACCTTCACCCGTCTTTTGCGACACGCTTTTACGCGCCCATGCCGTCTTCAAACGAACCAGCAGCGAGCGGGAAGCAAAGGTTGTCGCGCACGTAGCCGATGCCATTGGCGCTGGTAGCGTCGAGATCGCGATACGCACTCTCAGCTTCCACAACGAGCGGTGCGGTCTTCGTCTCCATCACCGCACAGTAACGCTGCGGGTAACCGATGTTGATCATGAGTTCGGCATAGCGCGTCATGTTCAGATCACCGCTGGGAATGTCCACGAATTGCATCGCGCGATCCGGCCAGTTCGGCGCCATCATCCGTACCGGCAGACTGCGGCGGATCACGAAGTTCTTCACGTGACAGGCCATCACGCGGGCACCGACCTTGCGAAAGCGCGTCTCAAAATCTTCACCCTCCCAGCAGTGCGAGGGGTCGGCATTCACCGTCAGCACCTTGTCACCGTCGCAAACTTGCACGAGCAGGTTGAAATCATCCGCGGTCATCGCCGCCGTGCCGCCGTGGATTTCATGTGCAAGATATAGCCCTAGCTTCCGGGCATGCGCGCGGAGCTTGGCCGTTTTCTTCGCGAACCGTTCCTTGCCTTCCTCAAGCAGATCGTAATCGCCGCCTTTCCAGAACCCCCACGGGTAACCGGTGGCTAGTTCCCAGCCGAACGCCACGCCCCAGAACATCGGGATGATCTTCACTCCGAGTTCCGCGCAGAGGTCGAGCAAGCGCAGGCAATAATCCTCCGCCCATTTCTCAATGTCCGCAGTGGATTTCTTCGCCACGTCTGCAGGAATAAAGGGCCGCACCGTGGGACTGCCCGTCCACGCCGTGGTGTGCACCCAGAACGGACAGTGCGCCGAAATGCCATCCAGCTTCAATCCGGCCTTGGTGAACGCGGCCTTGATCTCCTTGGCCGTCTGCAGGCCGCCCTTGGCATTTTGCAGCATGAAGTTCGAGGGCTGCGCTCCGGCAGCCCCAGATGTCTTGGCGTATGCGAGAAATTGCGGGAGCGATTTAGCGCCGTGTTGAGCGCCTTCGATGCTGGGATGAAAACAAGGTGTGGCCATGATTCAATGTGTTGTTGTGAGCGCAGATTAGTCGGGGCACGAACGGCAATTCAATGCAAAAGGAAAACATGGCTTGCTAATCCATCCCACCAGCCAAACTAGCAGCCCCCGCCCGAGCCCGGTTTTTTCATGGACAATGGCCGGCGTTCGCCTTACCACGAGGGCAACGGCAATCAGATTTCACCATGAGCAATCGCTTAGTCATCAATCCCGGAACGCCGCAGGCTTGGGAAATCCAACTCAAACCGGGCCTTAACCGCATCGGCCGCGGTGAGGACAATGATTTCGTCATCAATCATCAATCCGTCTCCACACATCATTGCGAACTGACCGTGGCGGATACGACGGTGACCTTGCGCGATCTCGGCTCGACGAACGGGACATTCGTGGAACGCGTGCCGGTGACGGAAATCCAGCTCCACTCCGGCCATCATGTGCAATTTGGCTCGGTGGGACTCGTGTTCGAATCTGTGGGTCTGCCTCCCTTGCCGGACGCCGTAAATCTTCCGGCAGATGGTGCGCACATCATGGTGGCCAATCCGACGCCCGCCGCCCCACCACCTCCCCCGCCTCCACCCGGATTGCGCATCAACCGCCCGGCAACGGGTGCAAGTCATCCCCCGACAATTGCCAGCGCGACGACCAAGCCAGCAACGCCAATCCCAATACGAAACTTTAATGCGACTGCCGCAGGAGCCGCCGCCGGCAGTAATATGTCCGACCGACAATCGCTCATCCGCGGCAGCATTGGGGCCATCGTGGGAGGATTGTTGGGATTGTTCATTTGGTATTTCATCACGAAATATACCGGTTATTCCTTTAAATTGGTCGCATTGGGAGTTGGCGCGCTTACCGGCGGTGCGGCGCGAATGCTCGCCAAGGACGGGAGTCTGGGGCTGGGAACGGTTTGCGGGATCTGTGCGCTCCTAGCCATCATGCTGGGTGATTACTACGGAGTTCGGGCCTTGTTCGTCAAAGAAGTGGCCAAGTTCGCTTCGATTGCCGACGCCGCCTATGAAGCTCAATTGAAATATGCCAAAGAGGCAGTCGCAGCCAAAACCCCGGAGGAAATTCGCAAATTTATTGCCGAGCAAGAGGAAAAAACTCCTGCTGAAGTTACGGAAGATGAGATTGCAGACTTCAAAAAGGAATTGCCCAAGCTGCAAGAATTGTCTGACGGCAAGGTTTCAAAAGAAGAATTCCGCCAAAAACTTGACTCGGCCGTAGCAGAGGAGTTCAGTTACAAAGAGTATTTCTTCGAAGGTAACGTAAAGGGAAGTATTTTCCAAATTCTGTTCATCTGCCTCGGCGTCGCCACGGCATGGAAGATCGGGGCGGGTGACGCAGCAGCAGATTGAATTGTTACAATCCTTACAGAAAGAAGTGACCTCCAACTCATTGCGCTGCCTGATCAAGAGGCGGCGCAAAGTTCGCCAAACGTTTCGTGTTACTTCATCGCTGCTCCCGACGCTGGCAACTCCATCGCGGCCATTGGCATTTAAAATAAACAGGCTGGCCTCCCATAAGACCAGCCTGTCGTAACCCAACCCATTTTAACCCCAAACCGGGGCCGCGCTTACGGCGTCTTCACGCGGAAGAACCGCGCAGGGGTCGCCGGATTCACCGCATTGGTGAAGCCGAACGAGCCGTCGCCCGCAAAGGTGTTGGTGACCACAGGCGTCCAGAGATTCGCCGGTGCAGCCACGTTCGTCGAAGTCAGCACGATGTAATGCGTGGAGGTGTTGCCCCCATTGTTACCGGTCAGATACAGATTGCTGCCATCCAAGCCGAACGCTGTAACGACCGGCTTGGGCGTATAGACGCGAATCGTACCGTCGACAGTGAGCTGGGTGGTATCCCAGAACAGATTCGGCCCGGCCAGCGCGGGCAGTTGGATCGACTCGAATGCCCCGCTATAATTTCCGGCTGGGGCATCAAACAATTTAAAGACATCGCCGTCCGCCAATGTGCCGCCGAGGTTGTTCACCACGAGCGCGCCGCCGTAACTGAGGGAGTTGATGGCAAACACGGAATCGTTCGTTCCATTCGCCTTGTGGATTTCCATGAGATTCGTCGCGCCAGAATTCAACAGCAATGACCCGACCGTCAGTCGGCCGGCAGAGCTCCCGGGGGAAAGGAAACCACCGGCATTCACGGTGACCGCGCCTTCCAAGACGCCATGCCCGGCGAGCGTTCCGCCGTTGACTGTGACCACGCTGGCAACTCCAGCCACGGGCCCGGCAATAAATTGGCCATCCACCTGTAAAGTGCCTTCCTGGACAATAGTATCGCCCGTGTGAGAACTGATTCCAGTCAAGGTCAGTTTGCCCGTACCGACCTTGGTGATCGCCGTGCCACTGGCTGTGGTGCCCGTGCCGCCATTAGTGATGCCTCCTTCAAACACGGTGGAGAGATTCTTACCGCCGATCGAATAGGTTGTGAGACCGGATGCTCCCGAGTTTCCGCGGCCGGCTAGCTTGGTATTTGGCCCACCAATCAAGGCGCCCAAATGAGTCGTCGTCCCACCGTTACGCTGGTTGAGCGAGCCGGTGCCGGTGCCGACGTTGAAGGTGGCGTTCGAGCTGCCAAAGTTGACCGTACTGTTTTCATTGTTGATGCGTAGGAAGCCGGTGTTAGTGCCGAAATCAACCGTGCCGGTGAAATCCCACATATGCCCGATCCCACCGATAGTGAAAGTCTGGCTGGCATTGGCACTCTGGAAATAGACATTGACCGTTCCACCTCCGACCCAATTACCCCGCAAGGCGGTGTTGTTACCGCCAACCCCGTTGAATTCGAGGCCACAGCTGCCTACAAAATCCACGAGATTATCCAACACCAACGCCCCTTGAATCCGCAGAGTCGCCGCATTGTTGGTAAGGCCACCGGCGCCGGCTGCAGTGTTGTTGTTCACTTGCAATTTTCCGTTGTTGATGACCGAGCCACCGGCATAACTATTGGCCACACCTAAAACGAGGGTGCCGGCTCCGCCCTTGGTGAGTTTGCCCGCCCCAATGAGTGTGCCGTTCACCGTCAGGGCGGCATCGCTGGCCGCCACGCTCACGATAGCACCGTTGCCGCCCAAGGTTGCAGCTCGGTCCGTGGTCACTGTTGCTCCCAGATAACTCAAGGTGCCACCATCCACCACGAGGTTGGCGGCGGAATTGTCTGAAGCACCGAGGCTGCTGTTTTGACTGCCGTTGGCAATGGCCGCTACTTCCACCACGCCGTTGCTGATCAACGTCGGACCGGTGTAGGAATTCACCGTATTGATCGTTAGAGTGCCGGTGTTGGTTTTAATCAGTGCGCCCGTGCCGGCGATACTGCCCGTACCGCCGAAGATGTAATTCCCCGCCGCTCCCACCGTCGTCGAAGCTGGCGCGACATTGCCGACAAGATTCACATTTGGATTTGCAACGCCAGCGGCATTAAAGAGGACGTTGTCCCCAGTGACGAAATAATCCAGCGCCACACCATTTAGCCAATTGGTGCGGTTGATCACATCCCAATCGTTGATGGTGGCATTACCGACCCAGACGACGCTCGTCGGAGTTCGAACCGCTGCGGCAATGATAAGCGCAATGGTTTTGGTCGAGGCATTGTTGGACAAACTGCCGCTGACACCTGAAAGCGCAAAATTGGCCAGCGTCCCGTTAAAATTGCCACTGTACCTGGATCAAGGTATGCACCGTCCCCGGCAAGCCGCCGCCGACAATCTCCAGGGTGTTGATGCCGCTGACGTTCAGATCGCCACCTACGATCAGACGATCGTTCGTCGGCCCAGGTGAATTGGGCAGTTCAAAGTGGGTCACAGCGCCGCCCGTCTGGGTCACCGCGCCGGAAATCGTCAATGTGCCGGTCACCGTGTTACTGCCAGGATTAATCGTGCCGCCGGAAGCCACGGCGATGTTGCCCTGCGCCGTACCGCTGCCCGTGAGGCTCTTGGATGCCCCGACCGTAAAGCCACTCGCGGCGACATCAAACACCGCGCCACTACCAACTGCGACTTGAATAGAATTGGGCAGCGTGCCCCCCGCACCCAGCGCCAACGTGCCAGCATTCACGGTGGTCACTCCAGAGAAAGTGTTCGCCGCATTCAAGGTCAGCGTGCCCGCACCAATTTTGGTCAACGCACCGCTGCCACTCAATGCGCCATTTAACGTAATGTTATACGCCGCTCCACCAGCGTCTGCTGCTTTGAACGTAAGCGGACCAGTAAGAGGCAAACTCGCAGACGTCGCCCAATCCGCTTTTGCTCCCAACGTGCCGCCGGTCAGGGTGAACACCGCTGTCATGTCCGCGCCAGCAGTGTTGGCGATCAAGCCCAACGCGCCGAGATACATCGTACCGCCGCTCAATTCAAACCGGGCATAAGCGTTGGCCGTTACAGCCGGGCCATTCAAATAAACGCCCTCCGTCGTAATGGTCCCGCCGGTCATGGTCAACGTGCCGCCGTCATCCGTCGGCGCGGCCAGCGTCGTCTGCCCTTGATTGTTGATGATGATGCCATCGCTGCCTTGCGTAACCAAGTCACCACCCGCCATTACAAAATAAGTCCGGCGCGCTCCGGTAGCCGGGTTGTTGCGGTCACCGATGTAAAAGGCGCCGGCATTCGTCCAAACCCCGCCATCCATCCGGGAGTTGGCAGCAGCAACACCAGTGCCGACACGGATGCTGGCGGAATTGACCGTGCCGTTCTGCACGAGCAAGCCGCCTTGATTCAAGACCGCGCGATTGATGATCACGGCATTCAAGTTAGCCGTACCGCCGTTGATGCGGATGTATTGCCGCCCATCGTTACCACTCACGGCGTAATTGAGGCCGCCGCGCAAATCCAGCGAGCCACCGTTCATGGTGAACCGGGTGTCGCGACTGCGCACCACCAGTTGCTGACCAAAAATCACCGTGCCCGCATTGTTCGTGAAAGCGGCCCCGGCATTGGCGTCGCTACCATTCCCCTCACCTAATGCAACCGTGCCCGTACCATTTGTCAGCACCAGCGCACCGCCATTCACCGTTGTTGAACTGCTGGTCAGCAAGTTCAACGCGGCAGAATTGCTGAGGGTCAATTCGCCGCCCACCACAATTGTGCCGGAAACGGAAGTTGCGCCCCCGTCAGCAATTGTCATTTTGCCACCGGCGTTCACATTCAGATTGCCTCCCGCACTGATGATCAAAGGCGCGGTTGCCGGCACCGGGGCCAAATAGGCCGAACCCGACACATTCAAAGTGCCCCCCGAAATAATTGTGGAAGTCCCTCCATTCGTCGCGGTCCATACCCCGCTCGCACCAATGTTCATCGTGCCGCTACCCAAGGTGAACATGGCCGCACCGGACGGGGTCAAGTCTTGGATGAAACCCGGGGCGTTAACATTCAGCGTCGCCCCACCATTAACGGTCAACGCGCCAAAACTCGCCGCCGCCATCGGAGTGTTGTAATTCACGGTCACCGCTCCCGCCGCTCCCACCGTGGCATTCGTCCCCACCGCTGGCACCACATTGACGCCACTGAAATCCAGATCCCAGTTGACTGCAGTGTTCCAATCGCCGCCCAAGGCATTGGTGAAGGAAGCAGTCTGGGACCGGGCCGCACTGATCCCAAGCGCCAGCACGGCGGCAAACAGAGTGTGACGTAATGATATTTTCATGTCGGGTTGTTGGTGGATCTATGGATGGTTTGGGGTCAAATTTCGTGGGCCAAAAAGCCCGTTGGCGAATTCAACATCTCTGGGTATGGACGCATCGTACCACCTCAAGCCGCAACGTCTTGTCCCCATAACTGGCCAGCGCCAAGACAAACGATCCCGGACAACAGATTGCCTAGGGAGCAGGCGACGACTTGGATGATGTTCAACTCTCACACCCGCGCAGAATTAAGTCAGCCATGCGTTGTTGTGAATTTCGGCACACAACAGTGGAAATCCTGCACGCCACCCGAACTTGTCGACTTAAAGCAACACCGCTTGAATCTGATTCCAGAAAAACCCTCGCCGGACAAAAGCGTCGGGAGCATTATGCCAGCCGCACCGTCTGACTCCTTGTGCTATGAAACACATCATAAATCAGTCCACGTTGAGAACCATTTTGCCGACCCTGGCATTGAGTTGCCTCTTTACAACAAGCCACGCCGCCGAGCCCGCGCTCACCATCTACAACCAGAACTTCGCTGTCATCCGCGACTTCGTGCCTCTCGACTTGAAATCAGGCATCAATGAGGTCCGCTTTGCCGGAGCAACCGCACAACTGGAACCAGACTCCGTCATCCTGCGCGATCCGGCAGGTAAACGTGCGCTGCAAATTCTGGAACAGAATTATCGCAACGATCCCGTTTCCCAGGAACTCCTGCTCTCGCTCAATGAAGGCAAAACCATCCCGTTCGAGCGCGAACGGATGAAGGACAACACCCTCATCCGCGAAACCGTCATGGGCAAGATCATCCGCAGCGGCTACGTCCCCGGCGGCGGCGCAGAACAACCCATCATCGAAGTGAATGGCCAGCTGCAATTCTCCCTGCCCGGGCAACCACTTTTCCCCACGCTCGGTGACAACACCATTCTCAAGCCCACGCTCAACTGGCTGTTGCGCGCCGACAAATCCGGCAAACTCGATGCCGAAGTCAGCTACGTCACCGCAGGTTTCACCTGGTCTGCCGACTATAACCTCGTCGCACCCGAAAAAGGCGACACTATGGACCTCATCGGCTGGATCACGATGAACAATCAGAGCGGGAGGACGTTTGAAAACGCCAAGATCAAATTGATGGCGGGCGACGTGAACAAACTTCAACCGCAAGTGGTCAACAAGCTGGGTGCCCGACGGGCCATGGCCATGGAAATGGATTTTGCAGGTGCTCCGCCAGCCGTGACCGAAAAATCCTTCGATGAATTTCACCTCTACACCCTTGCCCGCCAAACCACCCTCCGTGACCGCGAAACGAAGCAAGTCGAGTTTGTTCGGGCTGAGTCGGTCAAAGCTCCTTCCATCTACGTCTATGACGGTGCAGACGCAAGTTACCGCTTCTACGGCGGCCGCAACAACGATCCCGGTTACGGCACGCAATCGAACAAGAAGATTTGGGTCGTGCGCGAGTTCGTGAATTCCGATACCAATCACCTCGGAGTTGCGTTACCCAAAGGCAAACTCCGCTTCTATCGCCGCGGCGACGACGGCCAGCTCGAATTCACCGGCGAGAACGAGATCGATCACACTCCACGCAACGAAACCATCCGCGTCCGCACCGGTAACTCCTTCGACCTCGTCGGCGAACGCAAGCCCACCGATTTCAAAACCGATCGTGCCGACAAATGGATGGATGAAACCTTCGAGATCAAAGTCCGCAATCGAAAGAAAGAGAGCGTGGAGATTCGCGTTGTCGAGCACCTCTACCGCTGGAACAACTGGAAGATCACCGCAAACTCGACCGATTACCAGAAGACCGACGCGCAAACCATTGAGTTCCGCGTTCCGGTTCAACCGGATGAAGAGACAACCATCACTTACACCGTGCATTATTCTTGGTGACGCCAGAAACGCCGGGTATTGCCCGGTTGCAACGAAAAAAGAGGGCGGACTTTTCAGTCCGCCCTTCTTATTTAAATACCTTCTTAAGCCGGCGCGGTTGGTTGCGTTCCCGTCGCACTCACCGCCGCATTTTGCGTGGCGATAGCAATGTCCAGCGTTTCATTCTTCGTGTGTGACTCGTCCTCCTCCTGCTCGACGCGTCGCCCCACCACCGGGGTTTCGATGCTGTGCATCGGAGTTGTGCCGGTTTCGGTCACAGGCGTCTCCACCGCTTTGTGGAATTTCACGCTGACGATCTTGCTCACGCCGTGTTCTTCCATCGTCACGCCGTAGAGCACGTCGGCCATGCCGATGGTGCGCTTGTTGTGCGTGATGATGATGAACTGCGAGTGCTTGATGAAACGTTGCAACACGCGGATGAAGCGGTTGATGTTCGATTCGTCCAGCGGCGCGTCCAATTCGTCCAGCACGCAGAACGGGCTGGGCTTCACCTGATAAATCGAGAACAGCAGCGACACGGCCGTCATCGTTTGCTCACCGCCGGACAGCAGCGAAATGGTCTGCAACTGTTTGCCAGGCGGGCGCGGCCACGATATCGATGCCGCGATTCCAGCACGTCGTTTTCGTCCGTGAGGATCAGGTCCGCTTTGCCGCCGCCGAAGACCTCGATGAACATCGCGCGGAAATTGTCGCGGATCTGGTTGAAGGTCTGCGTGAACATCTCCTTCGTCTGCGTATTGATCCGGTTGATGACTTCGAGCAACTGCGCCTTGGCCTGCACGAGATCGTCGTGCTGCTGCGTGAGAAATTGATGGCGCTGCTCGGTTTCCTCGTATTCTTCGATCGCCACGAGGTTCACCGGGCCCATCTCATCAATCTTCTTCTGCAACGCTTCCACCTTCGGCGCGACCGCCGCCCAATCCGTGCCCGCGCCGCTCGCGGCCATTTCTTCCGGGCGTCAACGTCTGCACCTGCGCTGGACCTTCGTCCGCGTAGGTGATGGTGATGCACTCGCTGCGGATGTCGTCGAGATTGAGATGATACTTCTGCTGGATGCGCTCGCGGAGGTTCTGCGCGGCCATGTTCTTCTGCGCCAGTTCAACTTCATACGAACCGCGCTGTTCCTGCATCTGCGTCAAACGCCGGCGCTGCTCGCGCAATGCTTCATCGCGCGCGTGACTCCCGCTTCCTGCGCCTGCTTATGACCGAACAATTCCGCCGCCTGCGCGTTCACCTGTTCGCGCTCATGCGTCACGCGCTCAATCTTGCTCTGCGAATCCTGCGATCTCCGATTCCGCCTGCGCTTTGCGAGTGATGAAGACGGAGTCTCGCGCTTGCGCTGCTCGATGACCTGAGTGAGTTCGCGTACGCGCTGTTCCAGCGACTGCGGTCTGCTGCCGGAACGACGCCACATTTGTTCTTCGGAGGCCAGAGCCACTTTGCTCTCGGTCAACGTCGCCGTCGCCGTATCGCGCTGCTGGCGAGCGTTTCCAGATCGCCGTGAGTCAATGTGCACTTTTTCCTGCGCAGCATGTTCGCGTGGTCGCGCAGGATCGGCGGCGCGGTTCGACGAGTGCGCTGCGCTTGTCCAAGCCTTCCTGTTCCTGCGCGGCGAGGCTCTGCACCTCGTAAACGACCGTTTCGATCTTCTGGTTCAGCAGACGCGACGGGAATTTTGCAGCGCATTGAATTCGCCTTCGCGCGTGGCGATGGCGACTTCCTGCTGCGCGCAATTCCGTCTGCGCCTGCTGTAAGCTGGCCTGCAGTTCGGTCTGCTCGCTCAAGCAGCCACCGCGCTTGCGGCTCGCTTCGGCCACTTCTGCTTCAACTCTTCGATGTTCCGCTTGTAGTTCCGTGATCTGGTTTTTGCGGCCGAGAATCGAGGACGGCGCCTTGCGATTGCCATTGCCATTCAAATAGCCGCCGGTGTAAATGCCGTGACGGTTCAGCAGGTCGCCGTTCAGCGTGACAAAATCGCAGCCCGCATGGCCGTTCTGGATCTGCGCGGTCGCCGTGGCCAGATTGCGCGGCAATGAACGTGCGCCCCAGCAGTGATTTCAGCAATTTTTCCACAGAGGCATCCGTCTTCACCACGCTTAGGGCATGAACGAGTTCGCCTCGCCCAGAACTTTTTCGCGTAAGCGCACCGGATGCCGGCGACATGTCGCCGGTGAAGGCAAACTGGCTCTCGTCGGTATGCTTGATGGACAGCGCCGCCACGCTCGCGCGACCGGCTTTGGTGTTGGCGAGATCAAAAGAATCTGCTGCGCAGCCTCGGGCTGTTCCGTCAGCACGAGTTGCAGGTTGTGCCCGAGCGCGTTTTCAATCGCGATGACGTATTATCCGGCACGCGGATACGGTCCGCCAGTGAACCGATCACCGACTGCGACTTCCGCAACGCCGCGACCGCCCCGGCACTGAAACCTTCGTGCGAACCCTTCAAGCTGTTCGAGCACGCTGAGGCGCGAACGCTTCTCGGCCTGCTTGCTGCAAAAGCGATCCTGCTCGGCACGAGGATTGCTGCAACTCACCCTGCAATTCCTTCAACCGGGCCTGCCGTTGCTCGACCGTGCCGCGCGTGGTGGCGACACTGAGTTTGTCGGTTTCAACGTTTGCCGCGAAAGTTTCGCAACCGGGCTTCGAGGCGCAGTGCGTTCTTCTTCGAGTTGAATTTCTCGGCGGAAAGTTTTTCGAGGCGGACGACATTGCCCTGCTTCTGCAAATCGAGCGCGTTGATCTCATTGCGCACGCGCGACAAATCCTGCGCAGCGGCAAAGGCCTCTGATTGCGCCACGCGCAAGCTGCTCCTGACCAGCGCGGATTTCGTTTTCGATCTGCAGCAACGCCGCCTGCCGCTGTTTGCAGAGCTTCGCGATGTTCTTCCAAGCGCCGTTTCGGAAACGGCGAGGCGTTCCGTAACAGACTTCAGTTCGCTCTGCGCAAAACCGCGCCGTTCCTCAGCCTGGGTAATGTCGGACAAAGCCTTGGCAGTTCTGCGAAGCATAGCTCGGCGAGACGTTCCTCGTTGAAAAGGATCCGGCTCTCATGGCGATCAATCTCGCTTTTGAGTTCGAGACCACGTTGTTGCGTGACGGAAATTTCGTGATCGAGTTCGGACAACCGTTCGCGCAATTGAGCGATCTCATCTTCACTCTGCAACACGTCGGCGGATTCGGTTTCGATTTCGTTGCGCGAAGTTGATCGGCAGCATCCTGGCGCTCGCGGATTTCCCCGAGCAACACGTCGAACTGATGCCGCGCGAGTTGCGTGTCGAGGTGTTGGAGTTCGACTTGAATCTGTTTGTAGCGCCGCGCCTTGCCGGCCTGCCGTTGCAGCGAACCGATCTGGCGCTTCACTTCCTTGATGAGGTCCTGCAACGCGCAACAGGTTTTGCTCGGTCGTTTCGAGTTTGCGGAGGGATTCCTTCTTCTGCGACTTGAACTTCGTGATGCCGGCAGCTTCCTCGAAAATCATGCGGCGATCTTCCGGCTTGGTGGACAAAATCTGCAGTGATGTTGCCCTGGGCCATGATGCTAGTAACTCGTCTTGCCCATGCCCGTGCCCATGAACAACTGCTGCACGTCCTTGAGCCGGCATGGCGTGCGATTGATGAAATACTCGCTGCCACCATCGCGGAAGACGCGCCGCGTCACCGTGACTTCGTTGTATTTCATCTCCACGCCGGCAGCGCGAAGCTGTTCTTCGTCCACATCGCCGATGGTCAGAGAAACTTCCGCCATGCCGAGCGGCTTGCGCCCGTCTGTGCCGTTGAAGATGACATCGGCCATTTCGCCGCCGCGCAGGGCCTTGGCGGATTGCTCGCCGAGCACCCAACGGATGGCGTCCGAAACATTCGATTTGCCGCATCCATTTGGCCCGACGATGGCCGTCACCCCGGGCTGAAAATTCAGAGAGGTCTTGTCCGCGAAGGACTTAAAACCCAAAACAGTTAAATTCTTGAGATACATGACAGTTTGTGTATTGAACGAAACCAGACCCCTAGTGCCCTGTAAAGCGAAAACCACAACTAAATGTGCCTTCCGCTGCCTACCCGCACAACTAATTGGTGAGGAACCGAGATTAGATGTCGTGCGATTTGGCGGTTACTTCCCTACTTTTCCACGTTTTACCGACAAGAATTGTTTTACTCCCATGCTTTGGATGGTGCAACAGATTTGTTCGAAAATGTTACTTAATCTGCTCAACTCTGATGCGGAACACGCCGATGGCAAAACTACGGACAAGCCTCCGCAATCGCTCATCATAAAGTTCGCCGCGCCGCCGCCGATGGTGTAATCGTTGAATACGAGCAACATCATGAGTCATATGAAAGTAAACTCTAATCGCAATTTGCCCGCAGTCAGTTCTGTCACCCGCCCGAACAAACGTGCCGCCGCGACCGCGACTGCTCCGGAAACCGACTTTCAGGCTTCAGCCAAGCTCGCGCTAAAACTTGCCGCCACCCCAACAACGCGCACTGAACAGGTCGCTCGCGCCAAGGCATTGATCGCCGATCCGAACTACCCCAATACCAAGACGATTAGTCAGGTCGCAGACCGGCTGGCGGGACGGATCAAATCCACCGTCACTGAAGAATAATTTCTAAGAAGATCCTACAGTTTTCTGATTTCAAACTTTCGGATAGACAAACGATTCCCCAACCTTGGTCAACGCCACCCGTTCCGATTCGCCCTGCAACGCAACCTGAAAGCGTTCAATCGGCTCACTCATCGGCTCCTCACTGAGTTGGAAAGTCTGATGGTGGATGGGCACGATGTAACGCGCACCAGCATCATTGGCCATGTTCACCGCCTGTTCCGGCGTGCAATGCGCGTGAATCCACGGTTGGTACGCACCGATTGGCATGAAGGCCACGTCGAACGGCCCGCGCCCGCGCAAGTCCCGAAATAACGTCGTCTCCGCCGTATCGCCGCCAAACAAAATTGCCCGCCCCTCGCGCCGTAAAATGTAACCGTTGTAACCACGCTCCACCTTTTCACTGGGCCAACGCTTGCCCCAATGCTTCACCTCGAAAGCTTCCACCTTTAGCTCGCCACGTTCCGTGCGCAGAATGGAATTTTGATTCCACGCCAGTTCGGTGACTTGTTTCGGCTTCAAGCCCGCCAACAAGTCGGTTGTGGCTTTGGCCGTGATGATGGGCGCGCGCGGGGCGAGTTGCTTCAGCGTTGGCAAATCAAAGTGATCCATGTGCGCGTGCGACAGCAACACTAAATCCAGTCGGGGCAAATCTGCCAACGCCAGCGCCGGCGCGATATAGCGCTTCGGTCCAGCCGTCGTGATCCCCAACGATACGCCGCACCGCTCGGCAAAGATTGGATCCGTCAGAATGTTGATGCCGTAAAAATTTATCAACACCGTCGCATGGCCGATCCAACTCATCGTGATGGCGTTGTCGGACCAAGTTGCGGGCGCGGGTTTTGCCGGGGCGGGCAGGATGCGCCGACGCGAATCGGCAATCTGCCGCCGCACCAGCTTGGCCGCGAAACGATTCGACAGCGCCAGCCACGTCCCTCCTGCGGCAACGACTCCCGCCACAGCCAGAGCGGAACGTTTCAGAAATTTGCGCCGGTCACACTTCATGCTGCCGACAAGTTGGGGGAACTTGCGGCGCTGTCAAGTTGATGCCTTGCGCCCCGGAGACAGACGTGAAGATTTGCGCTTTCATCGCACCCGGCAAATTTGTCCCCGGGGAATTTACTTTGAACAGCCCGGGCAACTTAGCGTCTGAATTTTGTCGGCATGTTCATTGCGGACACAAGGAGGCAGCGGCAAGAAATGACTGACAGTCGCCCGCCCGCCACCACAAAGGAGATTCAAGAATTAACGTCGTATGGAAAAGGGCAACAAGCTTTCAAAAGTATTCCTGTATCAAAACCTCGGTTTTCTGACCGTGATCGCCCTCGGCTTTCTCGATGAGATGACCCGCTTGTCGTCTCTGGTATTCGGCGACGCCGCCCGGGCCTGGGAATTCCGGCGCTCGACGCTGGCCATGTTGCTCGTGTTGAGTGTCTGGTTTCTGGTGAGCATGTCCACTCGCCGGATTCTGGATCGATTGCGCTATTCTCGAAAATTTCATCCGCGTCTGCGCCTGGTGTCATCACATCAATTTCAAGAAAGAGTGGATCACCATGGAGCAATTCCTCCAGCAAGGTTTTGACACACCGACGACCCACGGCATCTGCCCCACATGTCTGGCCGAGCAAAAAGCCGCCATCGCCCGAGCCAAAGAAAAACGCGAGGCCACCGCCGCCCCCACTCCCGCCAGCTAATCCGCGCAAAACGAATCACCCCGGCCACCACCCGGGGCACTCAGATTTCCACTGGACAGCCGTCGCAACTCCACCCACAGTGCGACGCGTGGAACACTTGAACTTGGCCCAACTGGAAGCGGGCTTGGAAACCATCCGCCAATCACCTAAAGACATCGGCGTGCTGAGACTTATTTCCTGCCGCCCCAACACGGACGAACGCGAAGTGCTCGCCGAAGCTCAACTCGATCCCACGCACGGTCTCGTCGGCGACAACTGGAAAGCCCGCGGCAGTCGCAGCACTCCCGATGGCTCGGCCAATCCCGAGATGCAACTCAACGTGATGAACGCCCGCGTCATCGAATTGCTCGCGCAGGATCAATCGCGCTGGGCGCTGGCGGGCGATCAGTTGTATGTGGATTTCGATCTGAGTGAAGCCAATATCCCACCAGGAACACGCATCGCCGTCGGCTCGGCGGTCATCGAAATCACCGCACCGCCACATCTCGGATGCAAGAAGTTCTCCGCCCGCTTCGGCCCGGATGCCGTGAAGTTCGTCAATTCACCGGAAGGAAAAGAACTCCATCTCCGCGGCGTGAATGCCAAAGTAGTTCAATCAGCCGTCATCCGAACCGGTGACTCGGTCAAAAAGCTCTAGCCACCGACCTTCTTCTTCACTTCCTTCAACTGCTGGAACTCCGGCTTGGCTGAGTAGTATTTGTCGAGCGGATAGCAGCCGGAAATCATTCCGTTCCGCGGCGCAGTGGTACAGTCGCTGAAGGTGCGGCAAATCTGCTTCGGTGTGATGCTCCCCTTCTCCACCGCTTCAGCCAGAATGTTCGGATAGCTCAACACCATCCGCCCCAACCCGACCATATCCGTCCAGCCATTGCGGACGACGTATTGCGCCACGTGCGGCAGATATTCCTGCACGTAACTGTAGGCAGTTCCAATTAAGATTGGCGCGTTGTAACGGCGGTCTGTGACCGCCGTTGGCGTTGACACAGCGCTACTACAAGTTTTCGCCAAGTGCGCTTTGATCTGCCGCACCACATTGATTTGTCGCGCCACGTCAATGAGCGGGTCATGCGCCGGTTGATACCCGTCGCTCGGCGGATACGCGGCCGGGCGTTGGATGTGCGGATTGTAGTAAGGCGAACCAGCACTGAGATTCAAAATCTTCACACCGAGCTGCGCGCACAGCTCTGCGAACTGGAACGTCTCCGTTAGATCGTAATCCACCGGATTGTTCAGATTCACGCTGAAGCCATACCGATACGGCAGACAGTGCGAATAATCCTCTGGAATACCCGGCCCGAGCTTGCC
Source organism: Verrucomicrobiota bacterium (assembly GCA_049840435.1). Classification (GTDB taxonomy): domain Bacteria; phylum Verrucomicrobiota; class Verrucomicrobiia; order Limisphaerales; family JADLHS01; genus JADLHS01. The sequence continues at coordinate 166,004 of JASGKY010000008.1, forward strand.
CGGTTGCGACAGCGTGGAATCAGGCTTGAACGGCACAAAGTCGAACGCGCTCAGCCGCACGCCCAGTTCAATCTTGTTCCCGCTCGCGCGAATTCCCGCCACGATGTCACGCAAGATGCACGTGCGATTCTCAAAGCTGCCGCCGAACTTGCCGGGCCGTGTATGCGCACCTAGGAATTCATGTAGCAGATAGCCGTGGCAATGCTTGATGTCCACGAAGTCGGCCCCCACGTCCCACGCGATTTTCGCCGCACGGATGTAGCATTGAATCAATTCCTCGATCTCCGCGTCCGTAAACATCTGTGCATCGCTCGTCACGTTGAACTTACGATCCAGAATCGGATGCCGGAACGCCACACGCGGCTCCATGCGTTTCTTGTCATTCGGCTTGCAGAACCGCCCCGAGTGCGTGAGCTGAAAACCGATGACCAGATCGTCCGTCTTGCCGTAACTTTCCTGATGCGCCTTCACCAGCGCCTCGCGCAACGACGCAATACCGGCCTTGTTCTCCTCAGTGATAATGATCTGATTCGGATTCGCCCGACCATCCGGACGCACCGCCATCGCTTCGCCACCATAAATCAACTTCGCCCCGCTCTCGCCGAAGCGCTGCCAGCGCCGCAACATTTCCTCCGTGATGCCACCAGTCGTCGTGCCGTCCCAACCTTCCATCGGATGAATCGCCCAGCGATTGCCGATGCGTTTGCCGTTGATAGTTACGCCATCAATCACCTGCGCCAGCGGCGATGCACTGCCGGTTACGATTTGATCCTCACACGGCAAATCGAGACCGAGCCCCGCGACATGCGCGCGGAAGTCGGCAACGGTTTTGAGCGTGGCAACGCGGGTAAGTTTGAATGGTTCAGACATGATGGGCAGCGGTTGAAAACTATTTCTCTAAAGCGGGCGCGATGGGTTTGGCGCTCTTGGAGCTGCGATTCAAATGCGCCGCCAGCTCCGGCACTTTCGCTTCGATCTCCACAACAGCGAGATCGCAAACGCGACTCGCACCGTAGGCGTTGAAATGCGTGTCGTCTTCGAGCTTCTTCGAGTCTGCCGCAAATTCCCCGGCGGGAATCCAATCGAACAGCCGCTTGGAACTTTCCGAGCCAAGCTGTTGGAGCAGTTTCTCCGTGGCGGAGGTCAATTCGAGCAACGGGACTTTCTCCGCCGCAGCAACCTTACGCATCGCCTCGGGATACGAACTGTGGGAATTCGTCAGCGTGCCAAACTCATCAAACTTTCGCCGCGCCGTGGGGGTGGCCAGAATTGGCGTCGCCTTGTGCTCGCGTGCTTCGCGGATAAATCGCACCAGATTCGTGCTGTATTCACCAAACGGCGCCGGTACCGCGACTGACATCATTGGTCTTCTCGTCATTGTGCCCGAACTGAATGATGACAAAATCCTCCGGCATCAGGGCGGCAACCACTTTGTCCCAGCGCCCCTCGGCAATAAAACTCTTCGTGCTGCGCCCGTTCTGCGCGTAATTCTCCACCCGCACCGAATCCTTGAAATACATGTGCAGCATCTGTCCCCAACCACGCTCCGGATTGGCGGGGACGATGGGTTTGTTCGCCATGGTCGAATCACCGATCATATGCAGCGTGATGCGATTTGACTGCGCCGCAGCGGTCAGCGCGACACAACTCATCGCCAGCAAGACGAGCAATACTTTTTTCATTTGGTCGAATCAAAGAAGGTTAGATAGTGCTCGCCACGCGCTTCACGCAGAATGAGGAGCGCTAGTTCGCGCAAATGATAATCGCCCCACATGGAGCTTTCGCCGTTCGGCACGCTCTGGCCGGGCGCGATGTAATCCCAGCCATTCGGCCGATGATAAACCGAGTGGAGTAACAAGCCTTGGTGTTTTGGATCGATTGAAAGATACGGTTCGCTGAACAGCGTCCGCGCCACCGACAACCCAGCCTGGCGATACTGGACCGCTGCCTTCTTGTCGCCAGCAGCATCAAGATAATTACCCAAGCGGATCAAACCCTGCGCTGCAATCGCCGCCGCTGAACCATCCACCGGCTCAAACTTGTTGTACGGATCGGACGCCTTGTTGAGGTAATTGGCCGGCAGACGATGCAGATTCGGTGCGCCCGTATCCCACATCGGCACGCCATCGGCGCAGGAGTTTTCGAGATAGAAGTCGGCTGTGGAAATTGCAGCAGCTTGGAAAGCATTCAAAGCTTTTGTTGCGGGCTCAGTAGCTAATCTACGAATGGTGGATTCAAATTTAGGTGTCAGTTGAAGTTTCTGCTTATTGCTCAGGGAGCGATAATCTCGTAGCCACCGATTTTTAGACAGGGCCGTTTCAAGATCTTGCCAAGGGATGAAGCGAATAAACTCTAATTGCTCTGCAAACCCACAAATGGCCCACGCCAAACCACGCGTCCAGGTCGTGAACGGCGCGTAACCTTGCTGCGAGTTCGGGCAGCGGAACACGCCGCTCACCGTGTTGAACACCGCTTCATGCGCCGTGCGACCGCAGATGTCGTAAGCGTCGCGACCTTCACCGAAATAAATGCTGTAGCGCGCCGTGTTCAGCGCGTGCTCAACGACACGTTGCAGCAGCGAAATCTTTGCATCTTGCTCGCCCATCAACACATGGCCAAGCTGATGCGCCACGGCCAACGCGCGGCAGGAACGGATCGTATCCACGAACAATGAGTGCGGGCCGTTGAAGCTGTGGATGAAACCCGTGCCATCCGCAAGCTTCGTCCAGCGCGACGCCTGCACCGCGCCGCTGACCTTGAGTGCGATCTCGTAAAAATTCTTTTCCTCCTCGTTGTGCGCAATCTTCCCCTCGCGCATCAAGCGCAGTAGATTGCCGTAGGTGGAGACATTGTTGAATCCGTGATCATGCACGCCGACGTGCGAAACGTGCGAAGCCATGTATTTTACCGTGCCACGCTTACCAATCTCCAGAAAGTGCTCGTCACCCATCGCGTCAAATTGCAGCAGCGCCGAGCCGTATTGAAAGCCCTGCGTCCACTCCGTCCAGCCGCGCGACGTATATTTGCCCTTCACCGTGAACACCGGCGTCCCCTGCTCCGGCTTCCAGGATTTTTCAATGCTCAGGATTTTCTGCCCGGACAACTCGAACACCCGTTCAATGTGCGGCACAAGTTTCTTGGGCGTGAGTTTAGAATCAATTTTGATGGCCATGATTTGAGATTCAGCGGGAGATTAAACCTTGGACCTGACGGCGCCAAACAAACCATAGGCGCTGGCTCTGCATTTCAACGCGGGAAATCTGCATCGTCCGTCACAAGCGCCGCAGATGAAAGCCACCATCCACGTTGATGACTTCGCCCGTGCTGAACGGGAACGCATCGCTGGCAATCGCAGCTACCGCGCGCCCAATATCCTCCGGCGTGCCCCAGCGCTGGATGGGCGACAACCCCTCGGCGATGAGCTTGTCGTACTTCTCCTTCACCGCTCCCGTCATGTCGGTCGCGATGACGCCGGGCCGAATTTCAAAGACGTTGATGCCAAACTCCGCGAGCCGCGATGCGAACAACGGCGTCAGCATCGAGAGCGCCGCCTTACTCACGCAATAGTCGCCGCGATTCGTTGAAGCCGTGTATGCGGAAATCGAGGAAACAGTAACAATCTTAGGTTTTCGTCCCTCACACTTCTCACTTCGCACTTCTTCAATCATCCACTTCGCCGCCAGCTGTGTCAGGAAATACGGCCCTTTGACGTTGATAGCGATGAGCCGGTCAAAACTTTCTTCCCCTGCCTCCAAAATGTCCGCGCGCACGTTCGGTGCGACCCCGGCATTATTCACGAGCAGGTCCAATCGCCCGAACTTCTCACGCGTAAAGGAAATCAGCTTATGCCGCGCGGCATTGGTAGAAATATCCGCCTGGCAGATTTCGGCGCGGACGTCTTGGCCTGCGCCCCGCGCCGCTGCCAGACAATCGCCCGCCGTCACCCGTGCCGCCTCAACATTGCCAGCATAATTGATGACCAGATCATGACCTGACTTGGCTAGTTCCAGCGCAATGCCGCGTCCGATGCCACGCGATGCGCCGGTAATAAGAGCAACAGGATTCATCTGCGCGCAGGATAGATTTTCCCATTCCAAGCAAAAGTCCAAATTGTGGTGAACAACCTGTGCGTTCAAACCTTTGACAGCATCCCGCCAGCCTTTATGCTTCCCGCTGTGCGCACCGTCAGAGTTTCACTCGGCAACCGTAGTTACGACATCAAGATCGCTCCCGGCTTGATTCCCAAGTTGGGTGCGGAGTGCGTGCGCCTCAAGCTCGGCAACCGTTGCGCCATCATCACCGATACCAATGTCGGGCGCGAATACGCCAAGCCCGCTTACAATTCCCTGCTCCGCGCCGGCTTCGAGCCTTCACTCGTCATCGTGCCCGCCGGCGAAACCGCCAAGAGCCTCAAGTCCGTGCAAAGTTGTTACGACCGGCTCGCATCGCACCGGCTGGAACGCAAATCATTCATCATCGCGCTGGGCGGCGGCGTCGTGGGCGATCTTGCGGGCTTCGTCGCAGCGACCTACCTGCGCGGAATTCCGTTCGTGCAAGTGCCCACGACCTTACTCGCACACGTGGACAGCTCCGTCGGCGGCAAGACCGGCGTCAATCTCAAGGCCGGCAAGAATCTGGTCGGCGCGTTCTATCAACCCAAGCTCGTGCTCTGCGACCTCGACGCGTTGAAGACCCTACCGCCCCGCGAATTCCGCGCCGGACTCGCCGAGGTCATCAAGTACGGCATCATCTACGACGCCTCACTGTTCGCCCAGCTGGAGCGCGATCTGCCCAAACTCCTCCGCCGCGAAACCAAGGCGCTCGGCGAAATCATCGCGCGCTGCTGCGAGATCAAGGCCGACGTCGTCGGCCAGGACGAAACCGAAAGCGGCCTGCGCGCCATCCTGAATTTCGGCCACACCATCGGTCACGGCCTGGAAGCCATCTCCAGCTACGGCAAATATCTCCACGGCGAAGCCATCTCCATCGGGCAAGTGGCCGCCGCCAGGCTCTCGCACGAACTCAGCGGTCTGTCGGAAAAGGATTCCGCGCGCATCGCTGATCTCTTCAAGCGCGCCGGGCTGCCCACCGAAGTGAAGCTGAACGCCAGCCAGCGCCCGAAGCTGTTTGCCGCGATGAAGCTCGACAAGAAAGTCAGCGACGGCGAAATCAAATTCGTCCTCGCCCAGCGCATCGGCAAAGTCGTCTGGGGGCAACGCGTGCCGACCACGGAGATCGAACAAGTTTTAGCTCCGGACGGGAAATCATGAGCGCCGTCAGCGAAACCATCGTCCGCGAATACTTCGAACTGCACGAATTCCTTGTCCGCCAGCACCGCAAACACATCGCGCAGACCAAACGCGAAGAGGACGACATCGATTTCTTCGTGCTGAATCCGCTCGCCACTCAGCGCGACGGCGCAGCCCCCTTCGTCCTGACCTCCGAAGATTTGAAACACATCGAACGGGCCATCGTCGTCGTGAAAGGCTGGCATACGGAGACGTTCAGCTCGGCGCGGCTGGAAAGCACGCCGGAGATTTTCCGCTTCGTCGGCACGAAGGTTTTCCAGCAGGCGGCCAAGGTTTTTGGCGAGAACGGGGCGCCGTTGAAGATCCTGGTCGTGCCGTCGCTCCCCCACACAGCGGAGGAACGCGAGAAAAGCATCGCCCTTCTCCGCGCCAAGGGCGTGGACGCGGTCATCCCCTTCCGCACGATGCTCGCCGACCTCGTCGCGCAGACCGAGACGAACCGCAATTACCAGAAGTCCGACCTGCGCCAGACCATCCGCATCCTCAAGAACTACGATTTCTTCAAAGAGCCGCAGATGGAGCTGTTCAAAGCCAGACGCGAGCGAGTTAAATCCGCACCCGAAGCTTGACCGCGGCAAACGCTTCACCAAAGCTACGCGCTACCAGATTTATGACCATCACACGTATCACCTTGGGCATCGCCGCCAGCCTCTGCCTGCTGGGCTGCAATCAACCGACCTCCAACACCAGCGAAACCGACAAACAGACGCCGGCAGCTTCCGCCCCGGCTGCGAGCAGTGAGATGAAAACCACCGCCAGTGGCTTGAAGTACCAGGTGTTGAAGCAAGGCACGGGCACGGTTTCGCCCAAGGCCACCGACACGGTGAAGGTTCATTACCACGGCACGCTGCTCAACGGCACGGTATTTGACAGCTCCGTGCAGCGCGGCGAGCCGATCAGCTTTCCGCTCAATCGCGTCATTGCCGGCTGGACTGAAGGACTGCAACTCATGAAAGTGGGCGACAAGTTCAAGTTCGAGATCCCCGCCAACCTCGCTTACGGCGAGAATAGTCCCACGCCGACGATTCCGCCAAACAGCACGCTCGTGTTTGAGGTGGAACTGCTGGGGATCGAATAGCTGTTCGCGGTTACTCGGTCTGAATCCAGCGTTCGTAAGCGCGTTCGCCGAAGTATTCGTAGCCGTGGTTTTCCAGCGACGTTCCGGTGAGCATCGCGTGGATGAAGCCGTTGCGATCCACTTGCACCGTGTGCAGGACTTTCTTCTCGGGGTTCTCTTTCAGGAAGAAATGAATCCTTCCGTTCGCGGCGACGTGTGATTGCAGGCCGGTGCTGTTGGTGCGACTCGTGAATGGAAATTCCGGCTGCAAATCCGTCAGCATCGCGTGACTGCGTCCCCACGTGCCGCCACGTTCGCTCACAAAAGTTTTCCCGTCCAACAACGCGATCGAGTCGTGGTAAGCGATCACACAAAGTTTGTTTTCATCCGAAGCGTTCAGCCACGCGGTAAGCTTGGCGAAGTGATTCGTGGTTTCGTAGGCGTAATTGCTGTCGAGAAAGGCAATGCGCTTGATGTCGCTAGGAATCTTCTCAACCGCGTTCAGATAGCCAAACGTCAAACTCCCTCCGCCGCTGTGACCAGTCAGCACAATCTCCTGCCGATAATCCGCGAAGATGTCGCGCACCGCGCTGAACAGCGCGGGGATGCGGTCGTTGCCATTGGTGCGGCGCCATGCAGGCCAGCTTTTCAGCGAGTTCTCCAGATACGCGACGACGATGGTCTGGTTCGTGAGGACGCTGCGGAGAAACCGCGTCTGCGCGCCGATGTGCTGGATGTTGAAATGCCAGTCGTCACCCGGCTGCAGCTGTTTGCCGATGGTCTGCTCAATGGTATTGCCGTTGGGCAACGCGAAGAAGATCAGTTGCACCGGTTTGTTGGTGATAAAGTCGCTGATGGACGGCGTATTGATGACCACGCGCACGCCGTCGGACAGATTCAGCTCTCGCGTCAGTTCGCCAAAGTGTTTGCTAGCCGTGAAGCCTTGCGGCCAGCGGAGGTTCGCATTTGATGTGGTGGCAGGAAGGACATTGGTCGGGTAGCGTGGCTGCGTTATCACCCCTTCGTCGCTTAGGAAATGGCAAAGATTTGTGTCGGCCAACAGGGTAATGACGTTCGTTGGCTGACCGTTGAGCAGTGCGGTTTGCGAGACAAGTCGGATGCCATGGCTGTAATCCACCCAGGCAGAGGTGTGGCCCAAGTAGAGCGGTTGGATTGCCACTCCGTTCGTATTGTGCCAGCCGTAGATGGCAACCTTCGTTGGCGCGTTCGTAAGTCGGGCGGTGATGACGATATCTTTCTGGTGGCCGGCAACAAGAGCGATAGGCAGGGTCACATGCCCCATCAACTGCGTGCGAACGATATCGCTATGTTGTAGGAAAACGATTGGGGTGGTCATCGTTGGACCGGGGGGGAGCGGTTGCGGCGGCAGTTTTACTTCAGCGCTTTGGTAGATGTCGTCAACCAGCTTGCGCGTCGGCAGGAGACAGCCGGTGGCATCCGCGATGGCTTGAGCCGTTTCCGGCCTCATCGGTATCAGCCGATAATCTGCATCGCTGCCGATCGCGAGATAATTAGGGGTAACATAAATCTCGATGTTTATCCCGCTGTCGCCCATATCGGTAAGCCGTATCGGGCAGAGCTTGCGAAGAAAGTCCGGCACATTGCCACTGAGAATTTCGGAGCGAATGAACGCTTCGCGGACCGCCAGATTCGTGGTGAGAAATGAAGCGTTCGTGGCGAGCTGGCTGCCGGTGAGGGCGTTTGCAGGTCGAGCCGGCAGGTTCAAAGTCTGCGCTCGACAAAAATCAGTCGGCGCGCAGCAAAACCAGACGATCAACAGTGAAAGCGCAGCTCGCATGGCATCATGCTGTTCCCACGTGACGCGATTGGCGTTTTAGGCCAGTAGCTCTTTGCGCGGCGGTGCGCTTCGGTGCGTCGGGAATGTGCGCGGCAAGAAAGCCGGGTTTGTCTTTGCGACCGGCGCGTTGGAAATCGCGCCACAAAGCTTCGGCGGCGGAGCGGGCGTCGAGTTTCAACTCGCTGGTCAGATAATCGAGCAACAATTCCATCAGGCGCGCGAGGGCGATGCTATCGGTGCGGTTGATGCGGGCATGCAGCCAATCGCTCCAACGTAGAAACGCGGCGAATGGCGATGCGACGTTGCTCCAGATGCGCGGCGCGGTTTCGACGAAGTTGCCGCTGTTGCCGACCATATCCCAATACTTCGCGAAGCGACGCAACCGTTGCATCGTGGCGAAATCAATGAGCTTGGTCTGGAGAATCTCGTAGGGCGGTAGCGGATGATAAACCATCTGCCATTCGGTGTCGTGGCGAACGATGGGTGTGCCGCGGAGTCGCTTCAGGATGCCGACCTGGATTTCCTGCGGGTGCAGCGTGATGAGTTTGTCGAAGCCGGCGCCGAAGCTCGCCATGTCCTCGCCCGGCAGACCGACAATGAGATCGGCGTGAACGTGGACGCCGGTGTGGGCACGCAGCCAGTTCAAGTTGTCGTCGAGCTTGGTGTAATCCTGGCGACGACTAATGAGTTTGCCGACGGCGGGATTGAACGTCTGGATACCAACCTCGAACTGCACCGTGCCGGGCGGGAATTTGGCGATGGTTTCGCGCAAAGCTTCCGGCAGGCGATCAGGAATCATCTCGAAGTGATAAAAATTCCCCGGCTGATGGCGCGCTAGAAAGAATTCAAGAATCGCGCGGCTGGTATTGAGATTCAGATTGAATGTACGGTCCACGAACTTGAACTGCCGCACACCGCGATCGAGCAGCTTCTGCATCTCGCCGAGGAATAGTTCGAGATTCACGGCGCGGACCGGGACATCGAGTGACGAGAGACAAAACTCGCAGGTGAACGGACAGCCACGCGAGGCTTCGACGTAGATGACGCGATGGGCGATGTCTTTGGCGTCGTAGAATTCGTAAGGCAGCGCGAGGCGCGAGAATTCAGGCAATTCGGCGAGAATAACCTTAGGCGGAGCTTGACCAGACAGGATTTGCGCGCACACCTCGGCGAATTTCAGATCTGCTTCCCCCGTGATGACATGATCGGCAAGGCGGACGATTTCCTGTCTGTCCGTCTCATGACTCACTTCCGGCCCGCCAAGGATCACGATGACTTCGGGGCGGATGCGTTTGATGGCGGCGAGGACTTCGGTGGTTTCGACGACGTTCCAGATGTAAACGCCGAGGCCAATAATCTTTGGATTCTGCGCGAGCAGAATTTCTGCGATGTCGAGCGGGCGTTGGTTGATGTCGAACTCCAACAACACGGCGCGTGACTTCAATTCGCCGAGATTGGCGAGAAGATAACGCAGACCGAACGACGCGTGAATGTATTTCGCGTTGAGTGTGGTGAGAACGATGTCGGACATCGCTGGGAGCTTATCAGGCCAGCAGGGTTGGGCAAAGTCCGGGTTTAGCCCCAGCCCAGCAGCTTGCCGCCGTGATAAGTAATGAACGCCAACACCCACGCCAGCGCGCCCATGTAGAGCCATTGGAAGAACGGCCACTTCCAGGAGTTCGTCTCGCGCCGCACGACCGCGACAGTGCTGACGCATTGCATGGCAAAGACGTAGAAGACCATCAGGGTCACGGCGACGAGCGTGGTGTAAACAGGCTTGCCGTCAGGACGCTCTTGATCGCGCAAGGTTTGCTCCAGCGTCTTCATACCTTCGTCGGAATCGTCGAAGTCACCGACGTTGTATACGGTGGACATGGTCGAAACAAAAACTTCGCGCGCGGCGAACGAGGCCACGAGCCCGATGCCGATCTTCCAATCGAATCCTAGCGGCGTGATGACGGGCTCAATGGCCCGACCCATCATACCCGCAAAGCTGCCACGGAGTTTTTCCCCCGCCTCGTCCTTGTTCACGGCATCCAGCTGATCCTGCAAAGCGGCCAGCCGATTCGATTCGCCCCCCGTGCCGGTGTTAAGCATAACGGTATTGAAGGAATTTGTGATCTCGCTGCGTTTCGTCTCGAACTGTTGCTCCAGTTTGCTGCTCTTGGGATAGGTGGCCAGAAACCACAGCACGATGCTGATGCCGAGAATGACCGTGCCCGCGCGGGTTAGGAAGAGCTTCGAGCGATCCCAGATGTGGCGCAACACGACGCGGAGTAACGGACGCTTGTAAGGCGGCAACTCCATGATGAGCATCGGCGTTTCGCCTTTGAGCAAGGTCTTCTTGAAGACCCACGCCATCAGCAATGCGACCACGATGCCCAGCAGATACATCGCGAGCATGGTGAGCCCGCGCAGCCCGAGGAAACCGAAGAAGTTGAACTTGGTGAAACCGAGATTCAGCTCGTAATTCAGATTGCCGAGCACGCGATCGGGGATGCACGCGCCGATGAGCAGCGTGTAAACTGGCAGCCGCGCCGAACAACTCATCAGCGGCGCAACCAGGATGGTGACGAGCCGGTCCTTCGGGCTTTCAATCGTGCGCGTGGCCATGATGCCGGGGATCGCACACGCAAACGAACTGAGCATCGGAATGAAACTCTTGCCGTGCAGCCCGACCCGGCTCATCAAGCGGTCCATGAGGAACGCCGCACGCGCCATATAGCCAGTGTCTTCGAGCAGACCGATGAACAGGAACAACATCAGGATTTGTGGCAGGAACACCACCACGCCACCGACGCCGGCGATGACACCGTTCACGAGCAGGTCACGCAGATCGCCAGGGGACATGGCGGCGGCGATGTGGTCGCCCGCCCACTTCACGCCGTTCTCCAGCCAGTTCATCGGATACTCCGCGAACGTGAAGATGCACTGGAAAATCGTGTACATGATCGCGACGAAGATCAGCGTGCCCCAGACCTTATGTGTGATGATGCGGTCGGCCTTGTCGCTGAACGTTTCGCCGGGCGGCGCGAGTTCCGTTGTGACCGCCTGCTGGATTTCGGCAACGCGAGCGTAACGCCATTCGATGGGTGCCCCGCGCCAATCCACGTTGGCGGCATCGAGTCGCTTGCGCGCGGCGGCGACGGCGTCTTGAATCGCCTGCGGATAATGCGTGGTGGACGAAGCGAGCGCCTTCTCATTGCTGAGCAGCAACAGCGCCTCGGCAGTGGCCTGCAACCGGCGTTCCTGATAAGTCTTGGCCAGCAGGTCGGCGAGCGCAGTGGCTTCGATGCGGAACAGGCCGGGCAACTGACAGAACAACCGCGGCTTCATCTCGTGCGATGCCATCGCCATCGCGACGATCTTCGCGCGCAACTCCGGCAACCCTTGCCCCGAACTGGCGACGATGGGCAGCACTGGCACACTGAGCAACTCGGCGAGTTTGTCGGCATTGATCGAGTGGCCGTTCATCTCCGCCACGTCCACCATGTTTAGCGCGAGAATCGTGGGATGCCCGAGCTCGATGACTTGCGTGGCGTAGTAAAGATTGCGTTGCAGGTTCGACGCGTCCACGACCACGACGATGAGATTGGGCGACGGCAGTTCCGGCAGCCGATTCAACAGGACGTCGCGCGAAACCTGTTCGTCGAGCGAGTTGGGGCTGAGGCTGTAAGTGCCCGGCAAATCCAACACGCGGATGTCCGCCTTGGTTTCGATGCCAGTGAGTTTGCCCTCCTTGCGCTCAACCGTGACGCCGGCGTAATTACCGACCTTGGCGCGCAAGCCGGTGAGCGCATTGAACAACGTTGTCTTGCCGCAATTGGGATTGCCGGTCAGAGCGACGTAAGAAGTCTGGCGTGAACCAGCCACCGGGTTTCCCGCCGGGGCTCTCGATGATTCGGGCTTGGTTGGTTGGAGGTCGCTCACGCTTGTGTTTCCAGTGGCAGCTTACAAATTCAGGTGCAAACCCGATTGCCCGGATTTGCTATTAGTTGTCGGTGGATTGCACTGGGAGCATGTCTTTCGAGGAAATTTGAAGAAATCCAAGCTGGCAGCGGTTCATGAGATCTAGCACTTCACCAAAATTTGCTCCGCCTCGTGCTTGCGCAGCGTGAGATTGTAGCCGCGCACTTTGATTTCCACCGGGTCGCCCATCGGCGCAAAGCGCACCAGTTCGACTTTCGTTCCGACCAGCAGGCCCATTTCCATCAGGCGCGGACGGCTGGCGGGAGGGAGATTGATTTCAGCGACGGTCGCCGTTGTGCCCAAGGCGACCGAGGTCAGCGGTTGGAGGGCGGCAGACATGCGGTTAGCTGGCTTTGCGCAGTGGTTCGACGAGGATGGCTTTTGCCAGGTCCGGGCTGAGAGCAACGCGGGCGTTGCAGACCTGGCAAATCAAACTGGGATGACGGCTGATGAGGCGGATGCGCTGCTCCTCCCCAAGACCCATTTCGCGGAGGCGATTCAACACGTCCGGCTGCACGGTGAGTTGCTTGATGCAAACCGTGGTGCCGGCTTCCACGCTGGAAAGCGGACACGTTTCCGCCTCGGCGCAACAAGCGTCGGGAGCGGGGTCGGCGGGAGATTTTTTCGCCTTATTCAACGCGGACAGGTTAAGCGCAGTGGCGTGCCCCTGCAAGGTTGGATTTGATTCTGCGCCCCACTCCCGGCAACTTACGGCGCATCATGTATCGCGGAAAGAGAGTGGTCGTCGTCATGCCAGCTTACAATGCGGCCAAAACCGTGCGCCAGACTTATGACGAGGTGCGCGACCAGGGCATTGTGGATCACATCATCCTCGTGGACGATCGCAGTCGCGACAACACCGTGGCCGTGGCGCGCGAACTCGAAGGCGTGCAGGTCCATGTGCACCAGAAGAACACCGGTTACGGCGGCAATCAAAAGACCTGCTATCGCCTCGCGCTCGAAGCTGGCGCGGACATCGTGGTGATGATCCACCCGGATTACCAATACACTCCCCTGCTCCTCCCCGCGATGGTTTCGATGATCGCCAACGGCCTGCATCCCTGCGTGCTGGGCAGCCGCATTCTCGGCGGTTACTCGCTCAAGGGCGGGATGCCCGTCTGGAAATACGTGGCAAACCGCTGGCTGACGTTCGTGGAAAACGTGATGATCGGCGCGAAGCTTTCGGAGTATCACACCGGCTATCGCGCGTTCTCACGGGAGATTCTGGAAAAGCTCGACTTGAGCGCGAACTCGGATGACTTCGTGTTCGACAACGAGATGCTGGCGCAGATCGTCTGGCACGGCTTCAGCATCGGCGAAGTGAGCTGCCCGACGAAGTATTTTGCCGAGGCGTCCTCGATCAATTTCAGCCGTAGCGTGAAGTATGGCTTCGGATGTCTCTCCACCGGCCTGCGTTTCCGCTTCAGCAAGCTGGGGCTGATCAAGTCGCGGCTGTTTTTCCCGGTGAAGTAGCAGCGACGCGGCATCACTGCTCCATAAAAAAAGAGCGCACCGCAGTGCGCTCCTTCTCAAATTGAATTTGGCTTGGTCTTACTTCGCGCGGTTGAACGCGAGCGTCAGACGGGACTTCTTGCGGTTCGCCGTGGCGCGGGTGATGACGCCGGACTTGACGGCCTTATCAATGACCGACAGCGCTTCAGGCAAAGACTTCGTGGCTTCGGCTTTCTTTCCGGCCGTGAGCGTATCCCGGAAGCCCTTCTCCACGCGGCGCAGGCGGGAGGAGACGGAGCGGTTGTGCAATTGCTTGCGTGCGCTGCTGCGCATGCGCTTTTCGGCTGACTTGGTATTCGGCATAAATCGTTTCTAACTCAATTTGAGGGGCGAGACGTTAGCGGAAACAGGCCTGATGTCAATGCTGAAGCCTTTGGAATTTTGGTCGGGTCACCCCCCACTCCGCGCTCACTCCCGGTTCTTTGATTCAATGATGATGGTCACCGGGCCATCATTCACGAGGCTGACCTGCATGCCAGCACCGAATTCACCGGTAGCCACGGGTTTGCCTAGGTCCAAAGTCAGCCGGGCTTTGAACTGCTCATACAACGGGATGGCGATCTCCGGCTTGGCGGAACGCAGGTAGGAGGGGCGATTGCCTTTCTGCGTGCTGGCGAACAGCGTGAATTGGCTGATCAACAGAATCTCCCCGCCAACATCTTGCACGGAACGGTTCATCAAGCCCGCGTCATCGGCAAAAATCCGCAGGCGCACAATCTTGCCGGAGAGCCATTCGATGTCCTCCTTTGAATCTGTCGCTTCTACCGCGACCAGCACGAGCAGCCCGATACCAATCTGACCCCGACCCTGCCCAGCGATGGACACACTAGCGTGACAAACGCGTTGCAACACGGCGCGCATGGATCATTGCGGCGGCGGCGGCAGCGGATAGAGAGGAATGTTGATCGGCGTGCCCGCAGCCAGCTTGTCAAAATTGACCGTGGGATTTAGCGCGCGTAGTTGCGCCGGCGTTACTCCGTAGGCAAACGCGATCCGCTCAAGACTTTCACCGGCCAAAGCGCTGTGCGTTTTCATCGGCTCCGGCTTGGGCTTTTCCTTCTGCCCCGCTTCGTCGAGCAATTCTTCACCCCGCGCCAAGGCGGCGGCCTTGAGTTGCTCCAATTCGAGCTTTTTGAGTTCAATCTCCTTTTGCGTATCGGTCAGCGTGGAATCGTTCTCAATACGTTCCTCCTCCGCCGCCTTCGCACGATTAATGGCGTAAAGCAAACGGATCGCTTCCGGCGTCGCCCGGCCCTCGCCGAGCGTTTCCAAGGCGCTGAGATACGCCGGATCGCTCAGCCGGACATACAACTCATATCGCTCAGGCGACAACGCACTACGGATGGCGGAATCGCGCAAAGCATTCAACGTGGCGCGCTGCTTCTGGGCCGCTTCGTCATCACGCCCCGCCAGCGCCGCAAGCTGCGCTTCAATCGCCTCGGTATTGCGAAAGATTTTGCGAAACTCGTCGGGTTGGGTTTCAAACCCAGGCAACGCATCGAGTTCGTCCCGTAATTCCATCGCTTGCACGGAGAAATGCAGTTTGGCCGCTTCCAACTGTTCCATCGTGAGGATTTCCGCAAGCTTGGTCCAGCGCTCTTTCTCCGCGGCAGCTCGGGTGGCTCGCCCTTGTTCCCAGCCCAAATCCGGCACGTTGGCAGTCGCGAACGCCTGGCCGAGAATCGTTGCTACCAGCTGTTTCTTCTCCGCCGACAATCCTTGCAGCACCGGATTCAATTCCATCGTAGCGACGACCAATCCTTGGTAAACATTCGTACCCGCCGCCGGCACAGCGCGATTACGCACAGCCCAATCCGGTCCCAGCAATTGCGCCAAGACAGACGCCCGCTCGGCCCACATGCGCTGGGAGGCATCTTCGGCTTCGGCATCTGGCTCGCGATGATTTGTCCACCACTTGGGATTGGGTTTCAACCGCGTCGTGACCCCGCGATATTTTTCCGCCAGCATCTGCGTCACGTCCGCAATGATGATGTCGCGGATGGTCTGTTCCGGGCAGCCGATCTCGCGCAGGTTCTTGATGTACGTGGGATAATCCTGGGATTCCAATTCCTGCCACGAAAAAAACTGGCGGCGCACGATCACCGCTTTGCGGATATTGGTAGAGTTGATCGAATTTGTAGCAGCGAGCTGGGAGGTTGCCTGAGCCTGCCCCGCGCGCTTCGCGGCGCCCCAACCAAGCGCCAAGATAAGGTTGGCAAGCAGGGACAAAGCAAGGATAACGCGCCAGCGCATACGACTATTTACGGGCAACCACCGCCCCTGCCAATTCAAAAACATCGTCGTCTGCATGAACATTTGCCTGGCAAGCGGTCGAGTGGTCTGCGTTTGCAGTGCATTGAACAATTTCCGGCTTTCGAGGTGTTCAGAAGATCCGCTAGCCTGCGAACTGTATGTCAAACCACCATTCACAGGCCGACTTTGCCGCCGTCATCTTTGACATGGACGGCGTGATTGTGGATAGCGAGCCCTGGCATGAAGTGGCTTTTAGCGATGTACTGAGTGATCTCGGCTATGGAGAAAACCATGGGGTGCGCTTCTCCGATTATATCGGTCGCCGAGATCATGACCTGTGGATCGATTTCATCGCGCAAAACCGCCCCGCGCAATCGCTCGACGAATTACTGGCGCTGAAACGAATGCGCATGCTTGAATTGCTGCGCCGGGAGCAGCCGGTCTTCCCCGGCTTGCTTGAATTGGTCAAACACCTCGCTGCGTTTTGCCCGCTGGCTCTGGCCTCGGGATCGGAGCGTCCGATTGTTGACGCCGTGCTGGCGCTTCGCAACCTCCGGAATTTTTTCCGCGTCACCATCAGCGGCTCTGAGATCATCAACGGCAAACCTGCACCAGACATCTTTATTGAAGCCGCTCGTCGTCTTGGAGTCGCCCCCCAAGACTGCTGGGTGATCGAAGATTCAAAACCTGGGGTTACAGCCGCGCTCGCCGCCGGGATGCGGGTGATCGCCATCACCAATACCCACCCCGCCAAGGAATTATCGCACGCGACCGCCGTGGCCCACACTTACGACGATATTGCTCGCTTGTTACTCGGGACGAATATTGGGCCGCTTTGCGCGTGAAATTTTCTCGCGAGCGAGCCGCATTCCGGCTTTACTCCCCGCCGCATGAAACAAAAAGCCTACGCCGCCGCCGGCGTTGACATCGATCTCGGTAATAAAGTCAAAGCCACACTCCCGCAATTGCTCGCCAGCACACACCGCCGCGAAGTCCTCGGCAAGGTCGGCGGCTTCGGCGGTCTCTTCCAGCTCGACCTCAAGAAATATCGCGAGCCGATTCTCGTCAGCAGCGTGGACGGCGTGGGCACGAAGCTGAAGATCGCCTTCACGATGGACAAGCACGACACCATCGGCGCGGACTTGGTGAATCATTGCGTCAACGACATCGCCGTGCTCGGCGCTGAACCGCTCTTCTTCCTTGATTACCTCGGCACGGGCAAACTCGAACCGCACGTCTTCACCGACATCATCAAAGGTTTCGCCCGCGCCTGCGCGGAAAACAACTGCGCCCTCATCGGCGGCGAAACCGCGCAGATGCCCGGCTTCTACCAAGCCGGCGAATACGACGTGAGCGGCACGATTGTCGGCGTGGTGGAAAAATCCCGGATGCTCAACGGCCAGAAAACCGTGAAGCGCGGCGATGTCGTCATCGGCATCGAATCCAGCGGCCTGCACACGAACGGTTATTCGCTTGGGCGCAAAATCTTCTTCGAACAACTCGGCTACAAGCCGAAGGATAAAGCTCCCGGCCTCAAGAAATCCGTCGGCGAGGAATTGCTGAAAGAACACATCAGCTACGGCCCGCTGGTGCAAAAGTTGGTCAAGAAATTCAACGCCATCGGCAAGCCGAATCAGGTGAAAGCCTTCGCGCACATCACCGGCGGCGGTTTCGTGGACAACATCCCGCGCGTGTTGCCGAAGTCGCTCGACGTCGTCATCAAGAAGGGTTCGTGGGACATGCTGCCTATCTTCCAGATCATCGAACAGAAGAGCGGCGTGCCGGACGAGGAATTGTATCAAGTCTTCAACATGGGCATCGGCATGGTCGCCATCGTCTCGGCGGACAAGGCGGACGCCGTGCTGAAATTCATCAAGGCGCAGAAGCACAAAGCCTGGTTCATCGGCGAAGTGGTGAAGGGCAAGGGCGAAGCGCGAGTGGTGTAATCAGAGCCGAATCACGAGTTGTGGGGCAGCATGAAAAAGACTCTCCCCAATGACGACGCTGAGTTTCTTACTCGGCGCAATCAAGTTTTTCGTGAACTGGCAAATGAATCGGACAGGGGTGTCGTCTTAGTTGGGGCAACACTTTTGGAAGAAAATCTCGAACTTGTGCTTCGGTCTGTCATGAGGCAGCCCGAGAAGGCTTTGAAAGATGTTGTAGCTCCGCTTTTTCAAGGCACTGGTGCGTTTGCAACTTTCTCTGCAAAGATAAAATGTTGCTACGCTTTCAATCTCATAGATGAAACAGCATTGAAGGATTTGGAAACGATCAGGGAAATCAGAAATGAATTTGCCCACTCGTATCAAACAGCGTCATTTTTGAGTCAAAGCATCAAAGACAAGATTGCCAACCTTTCTTCAGGCAAAGTCATTGAAGATAAGTTGACCAACCCCGACACGGAGATTGATGTTATTCTCGAAGAAGGAAAACCGGGAATTAAGATGAGTGTCACAAAGCGGCGGTTTGTAATGAGCGTCGCCTTTCTTTCAAGTTACTTTGAGGCGCACATCATGGAATTTCGCAACTTCAGGAGTAAAACAGAATAGGATTCGGCATGGATGAGACTTGCCGAATAGAATTAGGTTACGCCCTTTTGAAAGAAACGGGCGAAAACGATTATTACGTAGTTGTTCGCCAAACCAATGAGGATTTGGAGCGAGGCGAAAAGCATCGCTCTGGTAGATTCGCATTTTCGTATCACTACAAGCAGAGGCCATTGCTCCTGTACATTGAACTCAATGGGAAAGATGCAAATGTAATTCTCCGATTGGGGGACGGAGAAGGAGATTGTAAGTCGTATGATATGTTTTCGCTTTTTAAGTGGAACAAAAAGGAATTACTAGAAGGCGAGTACTTAACTAGCGGTTGCTATAGAAAATCTCTGTTTTCGGATGACTTTGAAAACTTTAGAGGGTTTTTCCCATTTGGGTTCACGATGATCCAACCGTCTTACCCGGGGATGGGTGATGTTTTTTCAAAAAACCTTAACGGCTATACGGTTCATAAACCCCGTCCACCAGAGAACAGATTGCTCTCCTTAAGCTTCCGCGAGTTGGTTTTTGACTCTGCAAAAATCTATAAGGACCTAGCAAGTCGTGAGGTTCTCTGGCATGCGAATTACGCCCCAACCGCAACCGAAAGGTGTCATGAGCATGAGAGGTTATTGGTTTTTGCTGTTCACTTGCCTCTCGGCCCAAATCGCATTGGCCGAACCTTCCTTAGCCGAAAAAAACGCTGCCGAAAACGCGGCGATCAAAAAGGAATGGGAGTCGTGGAACACACCGTTCCCGCCGTTTCGCCTCATCGGCAACATCCATTACGTCGGCGCGTCCGGCATCAGTTCGTTTCTCATCACCACGCCGGAGGGACACATCCTCATGGATACCGGGTTTGAAACGACCGTGCCGCGCATCCGCGAGAGCGTGGCGAAACTCGGCTTCAAACTCTCGGACATCAAAATCATCCTGAACAGCCACGCGCACACCGATCATGCCGGCGGCCACGCGTTGATGCAGGAGCTGACCGGCGCGCGCATCCTGATGAGCGAGGCCGACGCCGCGTTGCTGGCCAGCGGCGGCACGAATGACTTCACACCTTACTCCAAGGAGTTGATGGGCTATCGCCCCGCCAAGGCGGATCGGATTTTGTGCGACGGCGACAAAGTCACGCTCGGCGGCACGACGCTCACGTGTCATCTCACGCCCGGCCACACGAAAGGTTGCACCACGTGGACAATGGACGTCGTCGAAGACGGCGAGACGCATCACGTCGTGTTCTTCGGTAGCACGAGCATCCTGTCAGGCGTGCCGTTGGTGAACAACGCCCAGTATCCCGGCATCGCAGACGATCTGACCGCCAGCTACAAGAGATTGAAATCACTACCGTGCGACGTTTTCCTCACGCCGCACACGGGCTTCTTCAATCTGCCGGAGAAAGCGGGGCGACTGGCGCGCGGCGAAAAGCCGAATCCGTTTGTTGATGCCAATGCTTTCAAAAAGTTCCTTGAGCCAGCCGAGCAGAAATTTCTCAGGCAGTTGAAGCAAGAAACGCAAAACCAATCCATCGACAAGGCGCTCGGAAACTGACCAGTTCTCACAACAACCAGTGCCAAGGCTGCCCCGCCCTACCCCACGCCTAGCGAATCGTGGTTAATCCGGACGAAGGCGAATCGCATCTTGGTGGCGGTTTCCAAGCTTGCGTTCCGGCGGCAACTTTCTGACTCTTTCCCACTCAAATATGGCGAAACGCGCATTGATTACAGGCATCACCGGACAGGACGGTCCGATCTGGCGGAATTGTTGTTGTCCAAGGGTTATGAAGTCCACGGCATCATCCGCCGGGCGAGCACCTTCAACACGTGCCGCCTTGACGCGATTTACGAAGACCCCATGCCAGCGGTACGCATCTTTTCCTCCACTACGGCGATCTCGCCGACGCAGCGCCTTGTCGCGCCTGATGGCGAAGATCCAACCGGACGAAATCTACAATCTCGCCGCCCAGAGCCACGTTCGCGTCAGCTTCGACAGGCCCAGAATACACCGCGCGACGTCACCGGCATCGGCACAATCCGCCTTCTCGAGGCGATTCGCGAAACAGGCGTGAAGCCGCGCTTTTACCAGGCCTCCAGCAGCGAAATGTACGGCCTCGTGCAGGAAGTTCCGCAGAAGGAGACCACGCCGTTCTATCCCCGCAGCCCCTATGGCGCGGCGAAGGTTTATGCCTATTGGATCACGATGAACTATCGTGAATCTTACGGTATCCACGCCAGCAACGGCATTCTCTTCAATCACGAATCCCCGCGCCGAGGCGAGACGTTCGTCACGCGCAAGATCACCCGCGCCGTGCCGCCATCAAGCCGGCCTGCAGGAGAAACTCTACCTCGGCAACCTCGACGCTAAGCGCGACTGGGGTTACGCCAAAGATTACGTCGAGGCGATGTGGCTGATGCTCCAGCAGGACACGCCGGACGATTACGTCATCGCCACGATGAGACGCACTCGGTGAAGGAATTCCTCGAGGTAGCGTTCGGCCACGTGGGACTCGACTGGAGAAATACGTCGAGATTGATCCCCG
>JASGKY010000009.1:0-31827 GCA_049840435.1 Verrucomicrobiota bacterium
TCCTCAAGAAGCATCCGCATCCGTTCGTCATCAAAAACCCGCTCTGCTCGCCGACGAGTCCAGTCCACACGATCCTGTGTGAGTCTGTGGCGGATACGCGCTCATGGCTGCGGCACGTGAACTACGCCGAGGGTGTCTTCCTCCAGGAGTTTGCCGGCCGGGCCGAGGCCGGGCAGATGGCGCTTAATCGCAGCGGCGGTGAGGTTTCTTCGCTCGTCACCAATCAGGAATACAAGCGCGCTTTCAACGGCAATCTTGGCATCGTCCACCCGCTTGGCGGCTTGGTAGAGCGCGATCCGGATGATAAATACGGCCTCGCGCGCGAGTTGATTCATCCGCTATTGCCGTGGTTGCGGGCGGTGAAATTCAACGGGCCGCTGCAAGTCACCGCCGTGAAGCGTCGCTCGGGTTGGTGTGTTATCGAATACAACATCCGCATCGGTGTGACGTCCGGGGCGATGATCCTGCGCCTCTTGGAAAACCCGCTGGAAACTCTCTTGGCTGCGACCAAAAACAAAAAGCTGTTACCGCGCTGGCGGCGAGCGGGGCGCAATTTCGGTTGCTCGCTGACGCTGGCGGGTTACGGCTATCCGTTTACGCAGGTCAAAGCGCCGCCGTTGCCGGTGGACATCATCTCACCCTTCGACAAGGATTGCGACGTCTGGTGGAACGAGGCGACGCGGGATGCGGAGGGGCAATTCATCGCCACCGGCCATCGCATTGCGGACGTGATCGGTTTTGGGGTGGACGTGAAAGCGGCAATCGCGAAAGCTTACGCCAACATCCGGCGCTTGCGCAGTCCGGGCAGTTATTACCGGACGGACGTGGGCCAAAGTCTCTGGCCGCCGGGTAACGAATGATTTAAGCAAACGACGTGGACACTTTAACCGACGAACTCATCGCCACAGCAACAACGACGTGGACGGGCGACACTTCTGCGCCAATCGCGACTTCGTTGCAGGTTGGCAATGATCGTCCGCCGCGCCCGGCGTGGATCGAGATTGATCTCGCGCGCTGGCGGCGCAACTTCCAACTCATTCGCGCTGACCTGCCGCCTGGTTTGGAATTGCTATCGGTGGTGAAGGATGAAGCCTATGGGCACGGTTTGCTTCCGGCGGCGCGCCTCGCTGGCGAAGCAGGCGTGAGATTCCTCGCGGTTTCAACCGTGGAGGAGGGTGTGAAGTTACGTGCCGGCGGCGTGCGGCAGCGCATTTTGGTTTTAGGCGACCGGCAGGAAGCAGAGTTGCCGTGGTGCGTGGCGCATGATTTGACCTGTTGCGTGGCTGAACCGGGAATGATCGCCAAACTTGCACGCCTAGCCCAGCAAGCGGGCAAGCGCTTCGCTGTGCATCTCAAGATCAACACCGGGATGAACCGTTACGGGGTGCGCTGGAATGAAGTTCTGAACGTCGCGGAAAAGATTGTCGCGGAAAAATCTCTCTGGCTGGAGGGGGCGTTGAGTCACTTCGCGCAATCAGACGAACTCAATAAGACCTTCGCACTGTTGCAGCTCTCGCGCTTTAACGAAGCGTTAGCCGCGCTGGCGGCGCGCAACATTCCCGTCAGCGTGCGCCATCTTTGCAACAGCGGCGGCTTTCTGGATTTGCCGTCCGCGCACTTCGACATGGTACGGATGGGGATTTTACCGCTGGGCGTTTTTCCATCGTAGGTTTGCCGGCGGATTCCCGGCGTCGAAGCCGTCATGAGCGTCAAGGCACGCATTGCTTCCATTCAGAATCTTCAGCCTGGCGATCACGTCGGCTACGGGATGCGTTACACAGCGCAGGAGAATCGGCGCATCGCGGTGTTGCCCCTCGGCTACGGCGATGGCTTTCCGCGCGTGCGAAATCTGGGGTGCGCGCTCATCCACGGTAAACGCGCGCCGATTGTTGGGGGCGTTTCAATGGATGCGCTGACGGTGGACATCGCGGACATCCCCGAGGCGAAACTGTGGGATGTGGCGACGTTGATGGGGCGCGATGGCGAAGACGAGATTTCCGTTCATGAAATCGCCAAGATCAAAAACTCCGCCAGCTACGACGTGCTGTGCAGTGGGCGCGGGCGGCTGCCGCGCCTCTACGTGAACGACGAGCCGGTGCAATGAAGCTCCTGTTCTCCGAGGCCAAGCCGGATTACGGCAACTACATCTTTTTTTCCCCTCTACGCCATCTGGGCGTTTCCTGATTCGGGTGAAACTCCGGCGGACTTATTAACGCCGGGTTTTTGCCATCTTCGCGCCATTTAGACCGGTTTTATCTCTGCCGACATATCCGCGTTGAGTTAAAGAAATTCACACCGTCTTCCGAGAACCGCCGCATTCTGCGCAAGGGTGAGGGTATCGCCGCAAAACTGATTCCCCGCGCTGAATTTGAGCTCACCACCGCGCGCCGCGAGTTCTGCAAGCACTACACAGATGCCAAGTTTGGCACGAGCGGCATGAGTTACGAACGGCTGGACTCGCTGTTCAATTCGCTAGTGACATCACACGTGTTGGTTTTTACCGAGACTGCCACTGGCGCGGAGATTGGCCTCGCCACGCTCTATGTCGAAGGCGATCGCATGGCGTTTTACTACTACGCCTTTTACGACTTGGCACACCCGAATCGCAGCCTCGGCTTGTTCATGATGACGACGGCTGCCAAACTGTTTACCGAACGTGACTGTGGCTATCTGTATCTCGGCTCGTGTTACTCGGACAGCGCGCTCTACAAGACCCAATTCACGGGCTTTGAGTTCTTTACCGGTGCAAGCTGGTCAGAAAGTCTGGCGGAACTCAAATTCATCCTCAGTCGACAGCAGCAACCGGAGTTAAAACAGCATCTGCTGGAGGATGAAGCCTATCGCGCCGGTTTTCCCAGTAGTGAGCTATCTGATCTCGCGGCTCAGAGTTGGTTTTATGGGAAAAGCGGACCGTCGTTCAACGGTTAGCGGGCGATTTGCGCTTGGAAGGTGGCTGGCAGCAGCTTAAGGCCTAAAATATCCGCTGGTTTTTTTTGTGCTGCTTGGCAGCATACGGCGCAACTTGACTCTTCCGCCCCGGCTGCGCCCCCGCGCGATGGAGTGAATAGTCAGGCGGTGTTCGCTTAAGGGCTGGAGACGCGACCCCGCAGAACCAGGGAAGCTGGATTTTCTGCGGTTGGGGCGGACCATCACGGCTGGATACGCACCGACCAAACCGATCGAGTAGGAATTATTGCGATGAAACACGAAATGACGCGGGAATTGGGCATTGGGAACAAGACGATTTATCCATGGGCGTGGCATTGGGCTGTGCTGGCGGTGGCGATTCTCAGTGTTGGTGGCGTTGCAACGTCACTTCAGGCGCAAACGTCCTGGACAAATTTGAGCGGCAGCGCCGATTGGTTTACTGCGGGGAGTTGGTCCGCTGGAGTGCCGACCTTGGCCGATGAAGCGTCGCTGAGCGCTGCTCGAATCATCCGGATCACCTCGACCAACCAAGTCGCTACGGCAGGCCTGCTGAATATCAACAGCGGTGGGTTGGATATTGCCAAGGGCACGCTGAATGTTGCTGGCGCGTTGCAAGTAAACGGCACTTCGCTTTCGTTGAGTGGGGCAAACGTCTCGTTCAATAGCCTTTCGATCAATTCCGGGGCGACCTATGCCGACAATGCTTCGAGCGTGGTGACACTGGTCGGCAGCAACGCCAGCATTGAAGTTTCCTCTTCCAGCGCGGTCAGCGTCAACAGTTTGATTGCCGGAGACAGCTTGACCAAGGTTGGTGATGGCACGTTGGTATTGCTCAACAACAACACCTATACGAATGGCACAACCATCAACGACGGCACCTTGCAGATCGGCAATGGTGGCACCACCGGCTCGCTCGGCATTGGTGATATTACCAATCACGGCACGCTCGCCATCAGTCGCAGTGACACGTTACACAATCACCAATGTTATTTCTGGCACGGGCAAGTTGAATCAAGTCGGCGGCGGCACAACGGTGCTGACGGCGGACAACACTTATTTCGGTGGCACGAGCATTAGCAATGGCATTGTGCAGGTGGGTGATGGCGGAAGCACTGGTTCGCTTGGCAGCGGCGGCGTGACCAATCACGGCACGTTGATTTTCAATCGCAGTAACAACATCACGATTGATAACTTGATTACTGGCTCGGGCAGTGTTCGGCAACTCGGCTCTAATACCATCACGCTCACGGCGAACAACGATTACACGGGTGCGACCACCATCAGCAGCAACGGCACGATCCGGGTGGGTGATGGTGGCACAAGCGGCTCGCTCGGTTCGGGCGCAGTGGTCAACGGCGGCTCGTTGATTTTCAATCGCAGTGATTCGCTCACGAACAGTGGGAGTATCAGCGGTGCGGGCAGCGTCACCAATGTTGGCGCTGGAACGACGATTTTGACGGGTAACAACACTTACTCTGGCCTGACGGTCATTAGCGCCGGCACGCTGCAACTCGGCAATGGGGGCAACACGGGCAGTCTGGGCACGAATCAAGTCATTAACAACGGCGTGCTTGCGTTCAATCGTACCAACGATCTGACCTTCGCCAACGTCATCAGCGGTAGCGGCAGTTTGACGCATCTGGGCAGCGGAATGTTGACGTTGTCGGGGACGAACACCTTTAGCGGCGGGACGACGGTCAATGGCGGTGGTACGTTGCAACCTTTAAATTCGCAGTCGCTTGGCAATGGTAACGTCAATCTTGCGAACGGGACGCTGCAAGCCTATTCGCTTTTATCCACCGGACTAGTGATGAATATTGGTGGCAATTATGTGCAGGGCGCGAGTGGTACCCTCAATTTAAGAGTTGCTGGTTCGATTGCAGCTTCAAATGATTTTGATCAACTTAAGATTGTTGGCGGAGCTAACTTGGATGGCACTTTACATGTTGGTTCAGCCAACAGCGGTTATCAACCCAAACATACCGACAAAATTGAACTGGTTGTGGCGACAGGCGGCCTTTCTGGCACTTTCAGCACGTTTACCAATGACATCGCGCACAGCGTTTTGTTGACGCCGGAATTAGTCTATGATGCCGACAGCGTCACGCTGGCTTGGAATCAAATGTCTTTCATGTCCTTCCTGACTGCTTCGAATGTCAACCTTACAGTCAATCAAAAGGCCGCCGCAGTGGCGGTGGATTCGATCCTGACCTCAACCAATGCCACGGATGTCGCGCTAGTCAGTTATCTCGATAATCTCAGCAACCTAACCAATTCACTACCGGCAGCATTTGACCAAGTGGCGCCGGAAGAGTTGACCGCCATGATGGGCGCAGCCTTTTCTGCCATGGACGCGCAGGGGAATCAGTTCCTGCGCCGTGTGGCGAATCTGCAATTGGATTATCAACGCCTGTATCAATCCACCTTGGGCCGGCGCACCAAGACCCGCGCCGAGTTTGATGCCTATGTGAACCGCCCGTGGGATCTTTATTTTGAACTCCCCTTCAATTCCGCCAGCGTGGCGAGCGATGCCAACGCGCCCGGTTATGATCTGTCGAGTTCCGGCTTCACTGTTGGGGGGGATGGCCGTCTCAGTGAAAACGTCATCGTGGGTACCGGGATCAATTATCTGAAGACCGGTGCAGATCCGGACAGTGGCGGATCGGTGGACATGGAAACTTTGAGCGCTCAGGTTTACGGGACATGGTTCAATGCAACAGGCCTGCATTTTGAAGGTTTGCTTGGTGCTGGCATCAATTCCTATGACACCCTGCGGCAGGGCGTCGGTGGCGTTGCCTCGGGCAGCGCGGATGGCACAGGTGTCACCGCTGTCTTTGGGGGGGGCTACAATTGGGAGAACGGCCCGTGGCAGTTCGGCCCGAGCCTCGCATTCCAATACATGAATGCCAGCATTAATGAGTTTACGGAAAGCGGCTCGCTTTCACCTCTACGCGTGGCATCGCAAAGCGAGGATGCGATGCACTCGCAGCTGGGCCTTAGCGCCCGCTATAACTATCAAGTTGCGGACTCTTGGACGTTTATCACGCCGGAGGTTTCGCTCGGCTGGCGGCATGATTTCCTCGACGAGAGCATTGCGCTCAGTTCGCAATTCGCCAGCGGGGCAGGCACCAGCTTTGTCATCAATAGCGCGGAGATGGGAGGAGACAGCGTGATCATTGGCATCGGCTGCTCAGTGCAGTGGAAGCCGGCGCTTAACACCTACCTCAATTTTACCCTGCAACGCGGCAGCAGCGGCTATGACTCGGAGTTCCTGAATCTCGGCCTGCGTTACAGCTTCTAATCGCGGCTCAAATTCCCGTTGCTATTAAATTTGCGGTGGGAATTGAATCTGGAGTGTTGCTAACAAGTTGAAGCGATCGGTTGTTTTTGGAGGGCAACACCTCTTTGTTTTGGTGCTCGCATTCGTGAAATTTGTCCCAGCAGGCGTAGTCTGTTTGCATCAGACTCCTTCAAGGGCTGATGTTGGATTGAGAATCCGCTCGGATTAAGTTGGTCTTCGCCCTGCGCTAACCGTCGGAGCTACTGTTTTTTCAATCGGTTTCGAGCGTCGAGTAGTCGCTTTTTTCTTCCGGACTTAATCCTGCCTTAATTGCCCGGCTGCTACTTTACCTGCGCATGGGTGAATTCGTTACTCCACCCATGCATAACAAGGAGGTCAGCAGTTGAGCTTGTAGTCCGGTCATTTGTTCCGACCCGGAGATGAGGGGGTGAACTCGAAACGTTTCGCCCGGAGATTTTCTGCATCCAAACCCGGCGGCGCGGCGGATACACGGCGACAAAACTGTTGCACGCAGAATTACCGTCATGAAATACGAAGCGAAACCGGAGCCGGTTACTGGACTGATTTTGATTTTCAAACGCGCTTCGCGCGTTTTCACCAGGAGGTGGGGATGGGGGATGGTATTGGGGGTTTGCGCGCATGCCCAGCTGGGTATGGCGCAAACCACCTGGGTGCGCACGAATGGTAATGGCGGGTGGTTTGACTCGGCAAATTGGTCGGCAGGCGTGCCGGATCCGGCGGACAGTGTGTTGTTCGACAAAAGCACTACGGCTGTTATTTACGGAACCACTAACGCGACAGCGGGGAGCATCTCGTTGGAATCAGGTGGCTTGACGGTAGGCGACATTGAGACGGGAACGTTGAATGTAGCTGGCACGATTGCCATCGGCTCCGGTGCTACGCTCAGGCTCAGCTATGGCACAATTTCAGCCAACCGCATCAACCTCAACCAAGGCGGTACATATGCCGACAACGCTCACGGCACTTTGATTTTGACTGGGGCTGGCGCAGGTGTTGGTGTGTCGCCCGAGGCGACGATGAACGTGAAGAGCATCATTGCTGGCACGAATGGTTTGACGAAATACGGACCAGGGACGTTGGTTTTGGAAAACAACAACACTTATAGCGGCGGCACAACTAATCTGATTGGCACATTACAGGTCGGCAATGGCGGCACGGCGGGCACGCTCGGCGGTGGCGCGGTTTTCAACGATGGTACGCTTGTTTTCAAACGTAGTGATACATACACGGTCACCAATCTTATCAGCGGTGCGGGTGACGTGCAGCAAGCCGGGGGGGGCATACTAAAGCTCAGTGCGGACAATAATTATTCCGGCGGCACCGCTATTAGCGCAGGCACGTTGCAGGTCGGCGATGGCGGGACGACGGGTTCGATTGGTGGCGGCAATGTCACGAACAACGGCACGCTCGCCTTCAATCGCAGTGATGCCATCACGGTGGATAATTTCATTACCGGCGCGGGCAATTTTCAGCAGCTCGGCTCGAATACGCTCACGCTTACGGCCGATAACAATTACACCGGCACGACCACGATCAGTAGTAACAGCACGTTGCAAGTTGGCAATGGCGGTGCGAGCGGTTCGCTGGGCACGGGCGCGGTGATCAATGGTGGCGGGTTGGTGTTCAATCGTAGTGACTCGCTCACGGTTAGCAACGCGATCAGCGGCTCTGGCAATCTGACCAATGCCGGCGGGGGCACAACCATTCTCTTGGGTAACAACACATACTCCGGTTTCACGGTGATCACCGCCGGTACATTGCAGGTCGGGAATGGCGGCAGTGCCGGATCAATCGGCACCAACGACGTCATCAACAATGGCGCGCTGGCGTTCAATCGCACCAACGACCTCACGGTGGCTAATCGCATCAGCGGCACGGGCAGTCTGACGCACGCGGGCAGTGGTGCGTTGACGTTGTCCGGCACGAATACTTACAGCGGTGGCACGACGGTGAATGGCGGCGGCACGCTGGCGTTGCTGAATGCCGAAGCGCTCGGCAGCGGCGATTTCACGCTCGCAGACGGCAAACTGCAGGCATCGTCGCTTTTGTCCACCGGGTTGGTGGTTAAGGTCGGCGGTAATTATGTGCAAAGCGCGGATGGTACCCTTGAAATGAGAGTGGGTGGCAGCAATGTAGCTTCGAATCATTTTGATCAAATCAAGATCGCCGGTAGTGCCACCCTAAACGGCACGCTGCACGTCCATGCGATCAACGGTTACCAAGCCAAGCATAGCGACCAGATCGAGTTGGTCGTCGCCACCGGTGGCCTCTCCGGAACTTTCAGCACTTTTACCAATGACATCGAACACAGCGTGCTGTTGACGGAAAAGCTCGTCTATGACTCCGACAGCGTGACGCTCGCGTGGGATCACCTGTCGTTCGTCTCGTTCCTGACATATTCCAACGTGACCCTCACTGCGAATCAAAAATCGGTGGCTGTGGGATTGGATTCCATCATCTCCTCGACGGACACCAACGACATCGCGCTCATCAATCACCTTGATTACCTCGATAACCTGACGAACTCGCTGCCCGAGGCGTTTGATCAAATTGCACCCGAGGAATTGACGGCCATGATCGTCGCGTCCTTCTCCGCAATGGACGCGCAGGGGAATCAATTTTTGAAACGCATCGGCGATCTGCAATCGGATTACCAACGGATGTATCAGCAAACACTCGGGCGACATACCAGTACGCGCGCGGCCTTTGATGCCTACGTGAACAAGTCTTGGGACCTCTACTTTGAACTGCCCGTCAACTCTGCCAGCGTGGCGAGCGATGCCAATGCGTCCGGCTATGATTTGTCGAGCGGTGGCTTCACCATCGGCGCGGATCGGCGCCTGAGCGAGAATCTGATCGTAGGTGGTGGTATCAATTATCTCCAGACCAGCGCTGACCCAGCCAATGGTGGTTCGGTGGATGTGGACACCCTCAGCTTGCAGGCGTACGCGACGTGGTTTGATGCGAGCGGGCTGCACTTTGAAGGCATGCTGGGTGGTGGGGTCAATTCCTATGAAACCCAGCGCCAGGCTCTGGGCGGTGTGGCTTCGGGGAGCGCGGACGGCTTCGGATTTACCACTTTGATCGGCGGGGGCTACAATTGGGAAAGCGGTCCATGGCAGTTCGGTCCGAGTCTGGCGTTGCAATACATGAACGCCAGCATCGCGGAATTCACCGAAAGCGGCTCACTCTCGCCCCTGCGCATTGCGTCACAAAGTGAAGATGCAGCGCATTCGCAACTGGGTTTCCGCCTACGCTACCGCTATCAGATCGCGGACTCCTGGACGTTCATCACACCGGAAATTTCGCTCGCGTGGCGGCATGATTTTATGGATGGCAGTATTGCGTTGGATTCACAATTCGCCAGCGGTGCTGGCAGCACCTTCACGGTGACCGGGCCGGAGCTGGGCAGTGAAAGTGTCATCATCGGTCTGGGCTGTGCGGTGCAATGGAAGCCGGAGCTTAATACCTATCTGAACCTCACTCTGCAACGTGGGCGGGATGGCTACGACGCGCAATACCTGAACCTGGGGCTGCGGTATAGCTTCTGATCCGTTCAGGGCATCAATTGCAGTTGATAAAAGCGCTTTGATGTTCCCGTTGCTGTGGCGTCTTCAAAGGCGTAGTCATCGGAGTCGGGCAATTGCGTTCCAACGTTCCGCCAGCTTTGGAGGTTTGTGGAGGACTGGACTTGCACTGGTTGCCCTTGGCCGCCGCGAATGCGCAGGCCGAAACGTCCGTTGGGCTGCCAGCCGCGCGCGGCGAGCGTAACAGTTGGGAAATCATGCCAGAGCGCCAGATTGTCTGCAGGTTTTCCTCCAGCGGTGGTAAATTCTCCGCCGATGTAAAGGTCGCGCCCCCGGGCTGCGAGCGCGCCACCCCACGGACGGTCGCCAAGTGCAGCCCCAAGGCCACTGCCGAGCGTTGACCAATCTGTTCCGTTCCATTTGGCGAGGGCCGGCAAGCCTTCAATTTCTGCTCCGCCACAGACAAACAGGTTCGTTCCATTCCACGCCATGTCCAAGATGGTTGTATGCCGGTTGCCCAGCGGGCTGTTCATTCCCGACCACGTCTGTCCATCCCAGCGAACGAGGTTGGTTGCTGTGAAGCCATTGGTAATGACAAACTTTCCGGCAACGAAAAGATTGGTCCCGGCCCACAACATTTTGTGGACGTAGGCAGACCCCATGGCGATAGGTGGCGTGCCGATGGTGGTCCACTCAAAGCCGTCCCATTCTCGCACTTGGATGGTGGAATCGGTTATTCCTGAGATTTCGCAAACGCTGGGATGTTCGTCTCGGGTGGTCACTGCAGCAACAAACGCTGATGATGAATAGTCATACCCTTTCCACTGCGAGCCATCCCAACCAGCAAAGTTGGTGGCTGGCAGCCCTCCGGCCTGATCAAAAGTTCCAACGACGAACAAGTTGGTTGTTCCAATTGCCAGGTCTTGAATGAACGGGCGATTAACACCTTGGCTTAACCCTCCGCCGACCGAAGTCCAGTTGCTGCCATCCCACCGGCCGATACCGAGAATTCCTGCGGACGTTTCCCATTGGCCGCCAGCCGCAAAAAGGTTCGTGCCCAGCAGTGCCAATCGAGAGGGGGCGGCCCCGGAGGGAAATCCTTCACCCAAGCCAAACCAATTGGTGACATCATAGCGAGCAATGTTGTTGGCGATGGCGGTGCCGGCAGTCATGAACCAGCCCGCGAGGTAGAGCGAGCCATCTGAACCGATTGCCATGTCGCGAATCCCCCCGCGTGGTGCGGTGCTTTCGCCTGGCAACAGCGGTTTGAATCCCGCCCCATCCCATTGAGCAATGAATCCCGCTGATTGACCTGAGGCCACCTGAAAGTCGCCGCCGATATAAAGGTTTGTTCCAATCCGCGCTGCACTACTCGCCTCTGGATAGACTCCTTGTCCCAAGGCCGTCCAAGAATTCCCGCTCAACTGCGCAGCCCCTCTGGCTGCGATGCCACCAATACGTGAGTAGTAGCCCAAGATGACATGGTTGGTCCCGTCGCGAACGATGCGCTTGACCCAACCCGAGCTTGCAGTTCCTGTTGCTGACCAGTTGGTGCCGTCCCAGCGGGCGAGATTTGTTGCTGTTACATTTCCTGCTTGAGTGAAATCTCCGCCAACCAGCAATCCGGCCGGTGTGGAACAAAGCGCATAAACGCTGCCCGAATATTCTTCGTAGTTATCGCCAATCCAGAGGATGTAGGTGATTCCGCCGGCAACCCCGTTGCCACAGGGTTCCCACGAAGCACCAGTCCACCTTGCTAGGTTGGTGACCCCAACCGCTCCTGAATTGATGAACACGCCGGCGGCGAAAAGATGCGATCCGTGCCGGGCCATGTCGTACACAATTGCGGGGTAAGCATCCCCGCCGATGATTCCCAATCCATCGCCCAACGAGTGCCAGCTTGTTCCGTCCCAGCGGGCAATGTTGGTGGCGCTGCTGCCGCCGGCGCTGGAGAAATTTCCGCCGGCGAAGAGATTGGTTCCATCAGTGAGTAAACTGTAAACTCCCGCCTGGTTGGAATCTGGCTCTTCAGGACGGTGTAAAGCGCCGAGACTCGACCAGTTCGTGCCGTCCCATTTGGCAAGATTGGTTGCGGCTGTATTGCCAGCCAACGAAAATAATCCTCCGGCGAACAGGTTGGTGCCGTCCGTGGCGAGTGTTAGAACGATGCCTTTAATCCCGCCGCCCACGGAATGCCACTGCGTGCCGTCCCAGCGCGCAATGCCTGCAGTGTTGGAGCTTCCGGTCGTAGTGAACGCACCGCCCACATACAGGTTGTTTCGATGCCAACCATGGCGTAAGCCGAGTCATTCAAGCCAGGGGCCAGCACAAAACGTGATTCCCAGTTCTGGTCAATCGTTGTCGCGCTGGAGATTGCCACCGCTCCGACTGCGAGATAGATGGCGAGAATTTGTCCCTTCATAAGTAAATGCCCCAGAGCCGACGGTGGTGCTTAAAAATGACTCGGCTGACGTTGGAGAAATTTCCCGTGGCCGTGCTTGCCGACGAATTTGCCGTCGCGCACGGCGACTTGTCCGCGCACGGTGACATGGCTTGGGCGGCCTTCGAGTTTCCAGCCCTCAAACGCGCTGTAATCCAGGTTCATGTGCTGGGTTTTCACGGAGATTTTGCCGCGATAGTTCGGGTCATAGACCACGAGGTCGGCGTCAGCGCCGGGTTGGATCGTGCCTTTACGCGGGAAGAGATCGAAGGTCTTCGCGACTTGGGTGCTGAGCACGTTCACGAAGGTGTGCAGGTCAATCTTGCCGGTCTTCACGCCGTAGGTGTAGAGCAGGTTCACGCGTTCTTCGAGTGACGGGATGCCGTTCGGAATCTTGGTGAAATCGTTTTTGCCCATCTCCTTCTGTTTGCGGAAATCGAACGGCGCATGGTCCGTGGCGACGGTTTGCACGAGGCCATCGCGAAGTCCGTTCCAGAGCACCTCTTGATTTCGCTTATCGCGGAGCGGTGGTGACATGACGTATTTGGCACCCTCAAACTTGGGCTTCTCAGCGTAGGTTTTATCGAGTGTCAGGTATTGGATGAGTGTCTCAACGCCGACGCGCACGCCGCGTTGACGCGCAGCGATGGCTTCATCAAGCGCTTCCTTACAGCTTAGGTGGACGATGTACGTCGCTGCGCCAGTGAGTTCGGCAAAGGTCATCAAGTGATGTACGCCCTCAGCCTCGACTTGGACGGGGCGGCTTGGTTCGTGGAAGCCTGGGCCAGTCTTGCCGGCGGCAAGGAGTTCTTTGCACCGTTCGCTGACGAGCGTCTCGTTTTCGCAATGTGCGGTGACGATGACGCCAAGCTTCTTCGCCAGCTTGAGCGTGCGATAAAGCTCGGTGTCGTCCACGCCGAACGCTCCTTTGTAGGCGAGGAACACCTTGAACGAACTGATGCCGCGTTTCACGATCTCGCGGAGTTGTTCCTCGCTCTTCTCGTCGAACTTGGTCACGCCCATGTGGAAGGTAAAGTCACACGCGGATTTGCCTGCGGCTTGGCTCATCCAGAGTTCAAAGCTCTTGAGCGCGTCATCGGAGCGCGCCGGGCAACACATCTCGATGAGCGTGGTCGTGCCGCCGATCAACGCGGCTTCGCTGCCGGTGATGTAATCGTCCTTGGAGAACGTGCCCATGAACGGCAGATAAATGTGGACGTGCGGATCAATAAAGCCGGGGAAGACGAATTTGCCCTTGGCGTCAATGACCTCCGTCCCTTTCGGTGGAATGATACCGCGGTCAATGCGGGTGATGGTTTCGTTTTCGCAGAGGATGTCGGCCGTGTAGTGTTCGCTGGCCGTTACGATTTCACCGTTCTTGATGAGCAAAGCCATGCCCGTTGTTAGCGTGATGCCGGGAAAATGACAAACAAATTACCGGGGAGGGTTTTACGCCAATTACGCAGATTAACACGAATTCAAATCCGCATTTGCGACAGCTAGCGCCATTCGCGTCCAAGTCCTTTCCTGATTCACTTAGTTTACAGCTATCAGCTATCGTGGGGTGGTGTGCCGATTCAGCGCAACGCCAGTCTTGCGTCCCGGCATTCTCAGACTAAGCTTCGTGCCAGGCTGACACGTCGGGCCAATCGCAAAACACCATGATTCGTTCACTCGCATTCACCACGCAGGGCCGTCTGCACACGCGCGACATCGAGATGTTTCTGATGCCGACGTTGCTCAGTGATACGAATCTCTTTCTTTGGATTGATCTTGAAAGCCCGACTGAGGAGGAAAAGAAGTTCGTGCTTGAGAACCTGTTCCATTTCCACCCGCTGTCTATCCAAGATTGCGTGCAGATCAGTCCGTCGCCCAAGGTGGAGGAGTTCACGCCGAAGGAAGATGAAAAGTTTTCACCGTATCTGTTCATGGTGATCCACGCGGTGGACTACAGTCGCAAGGATGGGGTGTTTGCGACGAGCGAGTTGAATTTCTTCCTCGGGAAAAATTTCCTCGTCACCTACCACGATGGGCCGTTGCGCAGCGTGACGCAGACCGAAGATCAGGCGGTGAAGGCGACGATGCATATCGCCCGCGCTCCGGATCGCGTGGCGCACACGTTGTTAGATTCTATCGTGGAAAACTACAAGCCGGCACTGGACGAACTCTCATTGGAGATCGCCGAACTGGAAGAGCAGGCGTTGCAGAAGCCCACGGTCGAGACGTTGAACAAGATCATCCAAGTCAAAAAGGAAGTGATGCACCTGCGCCAGATCATCGGGCCGCAACGTGAAGTATTGGCGCGGTTCGCGCGCGGGGAGTTCAAGCTCATCCGCCCACACATGGTGCCGTATTACCGCAACGTCTATGATGGCTTGTTCCAGATCTCCGAACTGGCGCAAAGCTACACGGACACGCTGACCGGCATCCTGCAAGTTTACCTGAGCATGTCGTCGAATCGCACCGGCGAAGTCGTAAAGGCGCTGACGCTCATCACGATTTTATCCACGCCGGCCACGCTTATTGCGAGTTGGTATGGGATGAATTTCCAGAAGGACATGCACGAGATCAACTGGCAGCACGGCTATGCGTTCGCGTTTGCGATCACGGCCATTACTACGCTGATCACCTACTGGTATCTGAAACGGCGCAACTGGTTCTGACATGGCGGTGGCGAAATCCAGCTTTCTTGACAAGGTGCTTGGGCGGCTTGGCCGGCTCGATGCTGAAGGCTTGCAGACCGTCGTGCAACGATTGGCGCGCGAGCGGTCGTTGCTGGAGACGTTGTTCAACACCATCGAAGACGGCGTGCTCGTCGTGGATGAAGGCGGTTGTGTCGTTTACTTCAATCAAGCGGTCACACGTTTAATTGGGGTGCAGCCGAGCGCGGAAGGGCAGCATCTGAACAAGATTTTGCCCGAGGTGGATTGGGAGAAACTCTCACACTTCGACAAGAACGGTGGTCAACATGTCGTGCGGCATGAGTTTGAGGTCGAGTATCCGCGCCCGCGTTTCCTGCGGCTGTATGCTGCGCCGTTGGACGGCGAGCAGGCCGGCAGTTCCGGCGTGGCGCTGATTTTGCACGATGCCACCGAGGCACGGCAGAAGACGTTTGATGCGATTGAAAGCGAACGTGTGCAGGCGTTGACGTTGCTGGCGGCGAGTGTGGCGCATGAAATTGGTAATCCGCTCAACGCGCTGCATATTCACCTGCAACTGATGGAACGCGAGGTGAAGAAGTTGAAGCCGGCTCCGGCGCGTGGTGGCTTGGGTTCGCGTGGACGGGCGCAAGTTTTGAGCGGTGGAACTGAAACCGCTGATGTTGCGGCCAAGCTGGAGCAGTATCTCTCTGTGGCGAAGGGCGAGATCAACCGCTTGGATTACATCGTCACGCAATTCCTTCAGGCCATCCGACCGGCGGCGTTGCAACTCAAGACTGTTCCCTTGAACGAAGTGGTGGAGCGCACGCTCGAGCTGCTGCGGCCCGAACTCGACAACCGGGGCATCACCATCAAGAGCAAGTTGGCGCGGCAGTTGCCCGCGACACCGATTGATCCGACACAGGTGCAGCAGGCGCTGGTGAATCTGGTGAAGAACGCGATGCAGGCGATGACGCGCGGCGGCACGCTGACGTTGCAGACGGGCGAGAGTTCCGAAGCCGTATGGGTGAGTGTGGCGGATACTGGCGGCGGCATTCCGCAGGAGCAGATCAACCGCATCTTTGAGCCGTTTTACACGACCAAGAAGAAGGGCACGGGACTCGGCTTGATGATCGTGCAGCGCATCATTCGCGCGCACAGTGGACGGATCGAACTGGACAGTCATGTCGGGCGTGGCACGACCTTCCGGCTCTGGTTTCCGTTGCAAGAGAAGAAACCGCGCCTGCTCGGAAGCCCCGATTTCTAAATGAAACCGACGTTGTTGATTGTGGATGATGAGAAGCCGACGCGCGAAGGATTGCGCGCCGCGCTGGAGGAACGTTTCGATGTTTATTTGGCCGAAGACGCCAAGAGCGCGTTGGACTTGCTCGAAAGCGAGAGTTTTGACGTCATGCTCACCGATTTCAAGATGCCGAACGAGGACGGCATGAAACTCATCGCGCGGGCGAAGTCGCTGGCGAAGCCACCAGTCTGCATCCTGATGACGGCCTACGGTTCAGAGGAACTGGCCGTGGATGCGATGAAGCGCGGTGCGGACGATTACATCGCGAAGGGGCGATTGCAGATTGATGAGCTGGAGATGCGCATCGCGCGCGCGGTGCGGACGCAGAAGCTGGAGACGGAGAACGTCTCGTTGCGCCAGCAGCTTGATTCCAAGTTCGGTATGGAAAACATCGTGGGCGAATCCGGCGCGATGTTGGAGGTGTTCGACACGGTGAAGCAGGTCGCGCCGACGCGGGCGACGGTGTTGATCCTCGGCGAAAGCGGCACGGGCAAGGAGATGATCGCGAAGGCGGTGCATCAACTCAGTCCTCGCGCGAAACAACCGCTGGTTTCAGTGCATTGTGCAGCGTTGTCACCAACCTTGTTGGAAAGCGAACTGTTCGGTCACGAGCGGGGTGCGTTCACCGGCGCGCACGAGCGACGCATCGGACGCTTTGAGCAGGCGCAGGGGGGGACATTGTTCCTCGACGAAATCGGCGAGATCGATGCGGCGTTGCAGATCAAACTGTTGCGCTTCCTCGGTGAACGGACGTTTGAACGGGTTGGTTCAAACAAGACGTTGACGGCGGATGTACGCCTGGTGGCGGCGACGAACAAGGATTTGGAAGCGATGGTGAAGGCGGGGACGTTCCGCGAGGATTTGTATTTCCGCCTCAAGATCGTCGAACTGTATCTGCCGCCATTGCGCGAACGCATGGAAGACGTTCCTTTGCTGGCGAAGAGTTTCTTGCGTGAGTTTGCGCAGGAGAACACCAAGGCCATCACAGATTTTACTGCCGACGCAATGGAAATGCTTTTGAACCACCGCTGGCCGGGCAACGTGCGCGAGTTGCGCGCCGCCATCGAAAGCGCGGTGGTGATGTGTCGGGGTGACCGCATTTCCGCCCGCGATCTGCCGCGCACGGTACGTTCCGAGGCCGCGCCGACGAGTGATCCGGTGCGGTTGCTTGCGAAGAATGACTTGACCGTGAAGGAAGCGGAGAAACAATTGATCATCCGCGCGCTGAAGGAAACTAAAGGCAACCGCACGCTGGCCGCCCAAAAGATTGGGATGCCGCGCCGGACGTTCCATCGCAAACTGCACACGTATCATCTGGAAGGATTTTGATTTATGGCTTCGATTCAGGATTTGGTTCACCGGTTTGAGGAAAAGGGCGGGCGTGGAATGCGGTTAACTTTCGTGGTGCTGTTGGTGGGCCTGCTGCTGGTCGCTTATAACTGGCGCGGCTTTCGCAACATGAACAATCTGGAGGCGATGGATGCGGCGCAGGTGGGGCGCAATCTTGCGGAGGGAAATGGGTTCGCTACCGATTTCATTCGCCCGTTCAGTTTGACGCTGGTGAAGGAACATAATCGGGGGCGCGGGATTTCGACCAATGCCGGAGGGGGGGATCTGGCGCAGCTCCGAGGGCTGCATCCCGATCTGGCCAATCCGCCCGTATATCCGCTGGTGCTAGCCGGAGCGATGAAAGTGTTGCCGTTCAATTTTCAGGCAAACGTGACGGATGTATTCTGGAGCCGGCCGGCAGCGCGGCCGACGCCGGAGCGCCCGCGCGATTTCTGGCGGTATCAGCCCGATTTCCTGATCACGTTGCTGAATCAAGTGGTCTTGATCGCCATCGCCGTGATGGCGTTCTTCCTTGCGCGCCGGTTATATGATTCGGCGGTGGCCTGGATGTCGTTCGTGCTGGTGATCGCGTGTGAGGTGTTATGGCGGTTCAGTGTGACTGGATTGGCCACGCTGTTCTTGATGCTGATCTTTCTCAGTCTGATCTGGTGTCTGGTGTGGATCGAAAGTGAGGAGCGCGACCCCGTTTGGAGCCATCGCGCCCAAACCTGGCTGGCGCTGGCCATTGGGTTATTGCTCGGGCTGGGCACGCTGACGCGGTATTCATTCGGATGGCTGGTGATTCCGGTGCTGGTGTATCTCGGGATTTTTTGTGTGCTGCGGCGGTGGTGGATCATCACGCTGGTGGGGGTGGTTTTTCTGGCGGTGCTTACGCCGTGGGTGTGGCGGAACATCAGTGTGAGCGGTACGCCTTTCGGGATTGCCGGGTACGCGTTGGTGGATGGGACGTTCGGTTTTCCAGAGTATAAGATGCAACGGGCCTTGGAGCCGGATTTCCGCAGCGTTAATCTAATGGCGCTAATCTTTAAACTCACCGGCAATGTCCGGCAGATTCTGCAGGAAAGCCTGCCGCGATTGGGGGGGAGTTGGGTGAGCGCACTCTTTTTGACCGGACTGTTGCTTTCGTTCCGCAGTCTGGCGTTGCGGCGGTTGCGGTATTTCCTGCTGGCATCCTTGCTTGTGCTCGTCGTGGCGCAAGCCTTGGGTAAAACTCAGTTGTCTGTGGACGTTCCCGATTTCAATGGGGAAAACCTCATCGTTCTGCTTGTCCCATTGATCTTCATTTACGGAGCGGGATTGTTCTATCAGTTGCTGGATCAGATGAACCTCAAGCTGCGGGAATTGCGCTATTTAGTTATCGGCGTTTTTGCCATCA
The DNA here is from genome assembly GCA_049840435.1 of Verrucomicrobiota bacterium. GTDB lineage: Bacteria > Verrucomicrobiota > Verrucomicrobiia > Limisphaerales > JADLHS01 > JADLHS01. The sequence continues at coordinate 18,885 of JASGKY010000009.1, forward strand.
TTGCGAATCTGCCGATCGCCTTCGCTTTGCTCTCGCCCGCGGTGCGGCCGATCAATTATCCGCCGTATTACCCACCGGCAATCCAAGAAGTCGCCGGCTATCTTAAGCCCAGTGAACTCATGATGTCTGACATCCCGTGGGCCGTGGCTTGGTATGGCCATCGGCAAGCTGTCTGGCTGACGGCCAACGCCGATTCGGAATACTTTACCATTCACGATTATCTCAAGCCCATCCGCATGCTGTACCTCACGCCCTTGACGACCGACAGCCGCATCTTGTCCCAATGGGTGCGCGCCGGGCAGAAGAGTTGGCCGACGTTTATTTTGGAGTTTTTGTTCCGTGGTCGGGTGCCCGAGAAATTTCCTCTGCAGGTTGCTCGTGCCGGCTATTTTCCGGAGCAACTGGTATTGTGCGACTACAAGCGTTGGCAGGATGAGGCGACGATCACCGCGGCGCCCGCCAAAGAGGAGGAGACTGCCACCAAGTCGGACGCCACCGAGCCTGCCGCCGCTGGAGACGAAAAGAAATAGGCGCCGGCGTTCGCATGGTTGTGTGGTTGCAAACTGCAGCCCGCCCGCTATTTTCGCCGGGTGAATAATAAAGCTGAAAAGACTCCGGTGGATCCGGAATTGCACCGTCGCGTCCTCGACCTGATTAAATTCAAAGGCGGCGGTCATAATGAAGATGCGGTCGCGGACATCATCGAAAACGCCCTCAAACTCCTGCAAGACGTTGAAGATACCGGCGACGTGCGCGTCATCCAGACCGCCGTCCGGGAACTACGCTACGCGTACCGGTTGTTTGCGCCTTATGCCGATCGCCGCAAGGTGACGATCTTCGGTTCGGCCCGCACCAGTCCGACCAAGCCGGAATATCAAACGGCCGTCGAAGTCGGTCGCAAGATCGTGCAAGCAGGCTTCATGGTCATCACCGGTGCTGGCCCGGGCATTATGCAGGCCGGCCATGAAGGTGCCGGTCCGGAAAACAGTTTCGGTGCAAACATCCGCCTTCCGTGGGAACAGGGCACAACCCCGTCATCGCGCAGGACAAGAAGCTCGTTACGTTCAAATACTTCTTCACCCGCAAACTCACCTTTATCCGGCATTCGGACGCGATCGTTTTGTTTCCTGGTGGTTTCGGTACGTTGGACGAAGGTTATGAAGCCATCACGCTCATGCAGACCGGCAAAAGCCAGCTCATGCCGCTCGTGCTTGTGGATAAACCCGGCGGCACGTATTGGAAGACGTGGGACAAGAACATCCGCGAACATCTGTTGCGCGATGGCTTGATCTCGCCCGACGACCTGAATCTCTACCGCATCACCGACAACGCTGACGAAGCGGTGAAGATTGTCACGCGCTTCTATCGCAATTTCCATTCAACGCGCTTCGTGAAGGATCTGTTCATCATCCGGCTCAAGCACGCGCCGACGGATACCGCACTCGAAGCGATCAATGAAGACTATGCGGACATCGTCGTCGGCCCGGCCATCAAGCGCATCGATCCGACTCCGGAAGAGCGCGAGGATAATGATTGCCTCGATCTGCAACGTATTGCATTTGGCTTCAATCGTCGTGATTACGGTCGCCTCCGCCAGTTGGTGGATGTGCTGAACAGTCTCTAACCTCCAACTCGAAATAAATCCCGGCGGCTGTCACTGCGCAGTGACAGCCGCCGTTTGTCTTGCTATCCTGCGCCATGCAGAAGAACCGGTTCGAAGCGTTCAGCGATGGGGTGATCGCCATCATCATCACCATCATGGTGCTGGAGTTGAAAGTGCCGCACGGCACGGATCTCGCCACGCTCAAACCGCTGCTGCCGGTGTTCTTGAGTTACGTGCTGAGCTTCATCTACGTCGGCATCTATTGGAACAATCACCATCATCTGCTCCACGCTGCGCACAAGGTCAGCGGTGGCATTCTCTGGGCGAATCTGCATCTGCTGTTCTGGCTGTCGCTGTTTCCGTTTGCCACCGGATGGATGGGCGAAAATCATTTCACTGCGACGCCAACGGCGGCGTACGGAGCGGTGCTGCTGATGGCGGCCATTGCATACTACATTTTGCAATGCGCTATCATTGCCCAGGAAGGGCGCAGTTCATTGCTCGCGCAGGCCGTTGGCCGCGATTGGAAAGGGAGGCTTTCACCGGTTCTTTATCTAGCCGGCATCGGGCTGTCTTTCGTTAGGCCGTGGTTGGCGAGCGTGCTCTACGTGTTGGTGGCGGTGATGTGGTTCATCCCAGATCAGCGCATCGAAAAAACCCTGGCCCGACACGAATCCAAATCATGAGCGAACCATTGCCGCAACTCCGCGATGCCCTGCTGAACCTGCACAAAACCCTGGTGGATTCCGAGCGCGTCAGTTACGAGCAGACCGTCGGTACGATTCCTTCACCGAATCATTTCCTGCAACTGCTGACCAACGACCCGTGGTTCGCGTGGTTGCATCCGCTCTCGCTGTTGATCGTCGCCATGGATCAAGCCCTCGACAACAAACGGCAGCCCATCACCGAAGCCGATGTGGCGGCGCTGATTCAGGAGGCCCGCCGTCTATTGGTCGCCTCGGAAGATGGCGACGGGTTTCCCAAACACTATTTCGACGCCTTGCAGCGCGACCCGGACGTGGTCTTCGCCCATGCGGCGGCGGCGAAGTTTTTCTCGCCCAAAAAATAATCCGGTGGCATGGGTGACGTGTCAGGCTAGTCGAGCGCCAGGATTTTCCGGCGCAAAATCTCCAGTGCTTGGGTGGTCGTCACTTGTTTGAAGGTTTCCCGATCGAACGGATTGAATTGTTTGAGCGCGAAGTTCTCCGTCGAGGAAGCAAAGCCGATGAACACCGTGCCGACGGGTTTGGCCTCACTGCCGCCACCTGGGCCAGCGATGCCGGTGGCGGAGAGCGCGTAGTCGGCGCCGGCTTCGCGACGCGCGCCGGCGGCCATCTCGCGGGCGACCGCTTCGCTCACGGCGCCGTATGCAGCTAGAGATTCTGGCTGAACGCCAACGAACTTCTGCTTCGCATCATTCGCGTAGGTCACGAGGCTCGCGAGCAACACCGCCGATGCGCCTGGCACGTTGGTGAGGCGATGGGCTAGTCCGCCGCCCGTACAGGACTCGGCGAGCGCCAGGGTTTGCTTGCGTTCCGCCAGCAAGCTGATGATGACCGCTTCCAACGTCTCGTCGTTTTCGCCGAAGATGTGTTTGTTCAATTCCGCGCGGACGATGACTTCTGCATCGCTGACAAGTTGGGCCGCGTTCGGACCTTGAGCCGCGAGGCGTACATCCACTGCGCCGACGTGGGCGCAGTAACCCAGTTCCAGTCCGCGGGCGATAAAAGGCTGCAACCGGCTGCCGATGCGGTCGGCCGCTTGAGACTCACCGATGCCGACGGTGCGCAGGGTGCGGCAGATGAATTCTCCTGCCAGCGATAGTTCGCGATGCAGCAGCGGAACGACGGCGTCATTGAACATGGGCCGCAGCTCACGCGGTGGGCCGGGGAGCATGATGAGCCACTTTGGGGAAGTTGAGGGCTGCGGGTTGAGAGACGAGAGAAATGGGGCGTGCGTGACTTCCATCGCCAGGCCGGGCGCGGTGCCGTTGGGATTGGGCAACACGATCGCGCCCTCGGGAACTTGCGCCTGCACGAGCGGTACTGGCGGGCATCGGACGTTTGCGCGCGGCGAAGAATCTTTCGATGTGCTGAACAATGCTGGCGTCTTCGCGGAGTTTCTTGCCGAGCAGTTGCGCGATCAAATCACGGGTGATGTCGTCGGACGTCGGGCCAAGGCCGCCGGTGGTGATGACGAGCTCGGCCCGCGACAAGGCTTCGCGCACGGCCTGTTCAATGGCTTGAGCGGTGTCCGCCACGGCGACCTGGCGCGTGACGATATAGCCAAGGTCGGCCAGCCGGCGGCAGAGCCATTGCTGGTGCGTGTTGAGCACGCGTCCGAGCATCAATTCACTGCCGGTGTTAATGAGTTCGACGTTCATGATTCAATGCTACGGCCTCGAAAAGCCGTCTCGTAAATTTCGTAATGAGTGTGGCGCATTCCCAAACGTTCGTAGGTTCGGTAAGCGCGGCGATTGTTTTTCTCCACGTAGAGTCGAAGGCCGCACACATCCCGGCGGGACCGCGCCAGTTTCGTGATGTGATTGAACAGGTGGCGAAACACGCCTTGTTGCCGGAAGTCGGGCGCGACATAGACGCTTTGAATCCACCAGATGTCGCCATTACGCCAGTCGCTCCACTCATGAGTAATCATGAGCTGCCCGATGACCGTGCCGTCAATCTCGGCGACAAAGTAAGTTCCCTTACTTGCATCCTTCAGCACGGCTCGGACGCCGCGCTGGATTGTTTTGGGTGTCAACTTCAGCTTCTCTGTCTCCCAAGCAAGACGTGTATTGAACTCGGTGATAACGGGTGCGTCAGCCAGTCTGGCCTTCCGGATTTTCATCGCGCCCAGCATAGCGGAGTCTGACGGTGACGCCAGTGCCGGGAAATCCGTGTTCATCGGTGTCTATCCGTGGTTAAATTTCCCCGTGGACGACGAGCCGATCCAATTGCCGATTGATGGCGTGCTAGACCTGCACACGTTCCAACCGCGCGAGGTGAAGTCTTTGGTGCTGGATTATCTGACGGAGTGCCAGGCGCGCGGGATTTTGCGGGTACGGATCATCCACGGCAAAGGCATCGGACAACTGCGCGAAACGGTTCATCAGCTTTTGGCGAAACATCCCGACGTGGCGGAGTTCCATCTGGCGAATGAACATTTCGGCGGCTGGGGCGCAACCATTGTGCATCTCCAGCCGCCACCTCCCAAACCCTGAACCCGATCACTCAAACTTGAAGTTTCGCTTCGCACTCTGCTCGCGGACGGCAGAGATCACGACGGTGTCCAGCGTGTTCGTGCCGGAAATCTCCTTCATCCGGGCGGCAACATATTGCTCCCGGTCCTTGTTCAGCGTGTTGATCTTGTCCTGCATCTCGGCGCGCTCCTTGGATTTGGTCTCAACGTAGGCTTTGCGCTCAGCGGTGTTCAGCTTCTTCATCTCCTCCGGCAGGTCTTCGGTTTTGACCTTAGTAATTTCAAAGTCTTTTTCCTTCGCCGCATCTACAAGATCCCACGCGGAGTTACGGTAATTCACAGAAGCTTTGGCAAGCGAACGTTGCACTACTGCGCCGGACGCCGGGGCCAACGTTGCGACACTGGCATCCTGGGCAACCTGTCGGCTTGCCCCACCTCGTCCTTCGACGCCGTAGGCGACATAGGTTTTGTTCAGTTCTACACCCAACTTCGCGATTTCCTTGTCCTGTGGCGCTTCGATGCTGACGATGGCGCGGTTCTGATCAATCACCAGATACTTGCCGTCAGCGAGGTCAGCCCCACCTTTCCACTTGGTGTTGATGCCCTCGGCTTCCGCGCCGCAGTGAATCGTGTTCACGATGATGCCTTTCGTGATGGCGGCTTTGCAGGAATCCGTGTAACTCACCGGGCCTTGCGTGAATGGCTCGTTGCCCGCGATGAAGATGGCCTTGTAAACATTCCCCTCGGGACTCCACGTGAGATCATTTACCGCGTCCTTGATGACCCAGCCGCAATATTCGTCGCCGCCGTTGGTGCGGAGGGCGAACAACTCTTCGGAGATTTTGTCGAGATCGGTGGTCAGCGGCTGGATGCGGCGCACCCAACCGCTCGCGGCGGCGAGGCCGCTCTTGCCGTATTCGTAGAGCGCGACTTGAACTTCCGGCGTGACGCCGTCCTGCTTGGACTTGGCGAATTCGTTGACGATCTTCCAGAGCTGGCTCTTGGCCTGTTCGATCAAGCCTTCCATGCTGCCACTGGTGTCGAGCAGGATGGCGATCTGGACGAGTGGTTTCTTTTCCTTGTCGGTTTTGCCGGCGGGTTCTTTGGCGGCGGCCAAGTTGAGAGCTGCTGTTGCCAATAGCACGGCGCAGATGGAGGTGAGCAATGATTTCATTTTCATGAGAGTCGTTGGTTGAAGTTTAATTGTCGTAAATCTCGTAAAGCGTTTCGTCCAAGACGAACTGGACGTTTTGACCGAGCGCGAGCCATGGCAGGGCACGGCGCTCCTTGGCGGCGAAGGTGAAGTATTCCTTCGAGTTGAACTGAATGCGCTGGCGTTTGAGGTTTTGCGCCTTCTGCACGTTTTCATCCACCCATTCGTTGCGAGTGTTCTGGTAGAAGTTTCTGGCCGGCGATGAATTGTCCTTGCTGTGATTTCTGCGCGAGCCGGAGTTTGGATTGATCTTCCAGTGGAGCGGCGGTGATCGCCGGAGCGGCCAGACTTCCATTGACGTTTTATACGTCCAACGCGCGATTGGCTTCGCAACACCGCTGGCTGCTGCGACTGCTGGAGCGTCGGCATTTTTCAGTTCAAATCCGTAGCGTGCTCCCGCCACCCTTTGTGCCGCCACGTTCCCGTTTGAAGTCGCTCCAGTTCGACGCCGCGTCTTTGCGCGCGAGGGAATCGGTCGAAAGCTCAGGTAATGATTGCATCGCCAAAGGCACGTTGCGACGGGCTTCATCCTCGACGATCAGATAAGCCGTATAAGGCGTGACGATGCCATATTTGCGGGCGAGGTCGGTGACTTCGTCGCGCAACTCGGCGTTTTCGCCGTGCAGCCGGATTTCATCCAACAGATAGCCGACGCGGCGCGTGGCCCAGAGGCGTGGGATGAATTCATGGTCGTCGGCGTTGCGGGGAAAGCTGACTTCGTAAGTAAATTTTTGCTTCGAGCCGTTGACCGCGCCTTCGAGTATGACGGCGGAATCGCCTTTGCCGGAGTAGCGACCCACGAGCACGAGTTGATCGCCGCGGAACAGAGTCGGGCAGTGGTGAGGGATAAAGTTTCGTCACGCGCACGTCGCCGGTGAATTTGATCGTGGGATCGGCGAGGACGGGTTCTTTGATCTTGGCGAAGAAGCGTCGAGACTTTCACTTCAAGGTCTTCCTCGGGCAGGACGTATTGGCTGAAGCGCGGGTCTCTTCGGTGATCTTGTCGAGCAGGTGTGTGTTTACGTCCGTGCCGATGCCGAAGCAGAAGATGCGTGTGCGGCCGGCGTTCGACCCGCTTCACGTTGCGCGAGGATCGGTTTTCATCGGTCTCACCAATGGTCGGGCGGCCGTCGGTGAGGAAGATGATGACGAAGGGACGATCTGTTCGTCGGGCTGGGTCAACCCAATGCTTTCTTCAGCGCGTCATCAATCGCTGTGCCGCCAATGGGCTTCAGGTCTTTGATGAATTGTTCGCCTTGGTCGCGGTTTTGCGTCATTAACGGCAACGAGCTTGTCAAAGAGCGGCTCGACTTCGGTCGAAAACCGGACGATCTCAAAGCGATCCTTGTCGTTGAGATTCTCCACGCAGAACTGCAGCGCCTTTTTGGCTTGGTCGAGTTTCTTGCCGGTCATCGAACCGGAAGTGTCGAGCACGAACACCACATCCTTTGGCATGATGCGCTTGTCCTTTGTGTCCGTGCCCGGGCGAGGCGAGCAGTATGAAATAACCGTCGTCGCTCCCAGTTTTGTAAGTCAGAAGATTTACACCGAGTTCGTCTTTCTCGGGAGCGAAGTAGAGCGCGAAGTCGGTGTCAGGTTTTACGTTGTAGTCTTCAAAGCCGACCGTGGCGCGGAGCGAACCGTGGCGTTTGATTTCTACTGAGTGGCTTGGTGAGTAAATGGATTTTAACGGTCGGTCGCTGGTGAGTTCCACTTTGATGCTCACATTCTTGACCGGCTTGGCGGAAAATTTCTCGGTGTTGAGCGGATAGGTGTAGTTCATGAGCCCAGCATCGGATTTGAGGACTTCGGTGTAGGAAAGCTTGATGCGTTTGTTGCTGCGCGGTTCGATGGGGAAGATGCGGACCTTGAACACGTCGCGGTCGGCGTATTCGAGCAGGGCGGGGTCTTTGAGCTTGCGGACGATGTCCTCGTAGATGGCGCGGGCTTTGGCGGCAGGGAGGAGTTCGGCTTCGACCATCTTGCCGCCGATGTCCATGGTGAACTTATCAATCTGCGCACCGCGTCGGAATGGGAAAGAGATACGTGCCTTCGAGCCGCTGGTTATTGGGATTGTAAAATTCTTGGTCGACACTGGTCGTGGCGATCTGGCCGTCGATCTTCACGCTGACGTGGTGATAGGAGACTTCCAGTGGTGTGTAGGGGCGCGGCGGGTGCGGCATGGGATGCGGGTGGCGCGGGCCGGGCTGCCAATGGGCTTCGTCAATGATGATCAAGCCGTCGGCGCGGCTCGGTAGTGCGGCGAGAAAAAGGCTCAGAAATACCAAGCTCAACAAAGCGTAGCTGCGTTTCATGGCTAATTGGACGGGAGGTGGAAAGGAATGCTCCCGACAAAATTCAATTGCGCCGCACTGCTGGCTCTTGGACTATCCCGCCCATGCTCTCCAGGGTTTGTGCGGCGGCGGTCAATGGCATCGAAGCATTTCCGGTCGAGGTCGAAGTCAGTGCAGGATTCGGCGATACCCGGATTGTCATAGTGGGTCTTCCCGATGCCGCAGTGCGAGAATCACAGGACCGGGTCATGACGGCGCTCAGCAGTTCTGGGTTCAAATTTTCCTATGGTCGTACGACCATCAATCTCGCACCTGCTGACGTGAAGAAGGAAGGGCCGAGCTTTGACTTGCCGATTGCGCTCGGGATTTTGGCGGCCAGCGAGCAGATTGAGACGGACCAGCTTGATAATTTTGTTTGCATCGGAGAACTGGCTTTGACTGGCGCGGTGCGACCGTGCAAAGGCGTTTTGCCTATCGCCATCCGCGCCAAGCAAGATGGCAAAATCGGCGTGTTGGTGCCGGCAGAGAATGCCGCTGAGGCCGCAGTGGTAACTGGGCTTCAGGTCATCCCGATCCAGAACCTGCGCGAGGCAACGAACTTCCTCGAAGGCCAGATCACCATCAAGTCGACGCGCGTAGACATCGCAAAAATTTTTGATCAGCCGCTCGATGATGACGTGGATTTCGCCGAGGTCAAAGGACAGGAATCAGTGAAGCGCGCGCTAGAGATTGCGGCGGCCGGCGGACACAATGTTTTACTTATCGGCCCGCCGGGCACGGGTAAATCCATGCTGGCAAAGCGGCTGGCGACCATTCTGCCGCCACTCACGTTGGATGAGGCCTTGGAGACAACGAAGATTCACAGCATCGTCGGGCTGTTGCCGACGGGATTGGGTTTGATTACACGCCGACCGTTTCGAGCTCCACATCACACGGCGAGTGATGCGGGACTGCTCGGCGGTAATATCAATCCGACTCCGGGCGAAATCTCACTCGCGCACAACGGCGTGTTGTTTCTTGATGAATTGCCGGAATTCAAACGCAGCGTGTTGGAGACGATGCGACAGCCGTTGGAGGAGGGCAAAGTCACCATCTCCCGAGCGGCGGGCACGATGACGTTTCCCAGCCAATTCATGCTGGTAGCGGCAATGAACCCTACGCCGGATGGCAAGATGCCGCACGAGAGCAAGAGTTCACCGCGCGAAATCCAAAACTATCTTGGCCGGATATCTGGTCCGTTGCTGGATCGGATCGATATCCACATCGAAGTGCCAGCGGTGAAGTTTCGGGAAATGACGGGCGTGAAGAGCGGCGAACCTTCAGCGCAGATTCGGGAGCGCGTCATCAGCGCCAGGCAGCTTCAACAGAAGCGTTTCGCACATAAGCCCAAGATCACCTGCAATGCGCGGATGGCGACAAAGGAACTCAAAGAGTTTTGCGTCTTGGACGAAGCGACGATGGAACTGTTGCGCAATGCGATGACGGAATACAATCTCAGCGCCCGCGCTTACGATCGGATCTTGAAAGTATCTCGCACTATTGCCGATTTGGCGGGCGTGGAGAAGATTTCCACCGAGCATGTCAGCGAAGCGATTCAACTACGTTCATTGGACCGGCAGTTGTGGGGGTAGCGATTGAAGTTGGAGCGGGTGATGGGAATCGAACCCACGTATGCAGCTTGGAAGGCTGCCGTTCTACCATTGAACTACACCCGCAACCGACGCGCGAATCATACCCCGCGCGCTTGCCTTGTCAATTCGCCGCCGTTAGCCTTCTGCCCTGATGAATTCGCTGCTTCTCACGGGCGGACGCGTGATTGACCCCGCCAACCGCCTCGACACGACGGCTGATCTCCTGATTTTGGACGGCAAAATTGCCGCTGTTGGCGCGGACGCGGCCAAGCAAGCGCCGCGTGATATTGAGAAGTTTGACGCCAAAGGACTGGTGGTTTGCCCTGGGCTTATTGATTTGCACGTTCACCTGCGTGAACCCGGTCAGACGGCAAAGGAAACCATCGCTACCGGCACGGCTGCTGCGGCGCGCGGGGGATTCACTTCCGTGGTATGCATGCCGAATACCGCCCCCTCGATTGACAACGCTGGCACGGTCGCGCTAATCCACGAACGCGCCAAGAGTCAGGGCGTGGTCAATGTCTTCATCTCTGGTGCTATCACTAAAGGCATTGCTGGTGAGGAGCTCGCATCTATTGGCTCACTGAAGCGTGCTGGAGTTGTTGCGATCACGGATGACGGGCATTGCATCCAGAACAACGAACTCATGCGGCGGGCGTGTGAATATGCCAAGATGTTTGACCTGACGGTCATGGATCATTGTCAGGATTACGCGTTGGTGACGACTGGGGTAATGCATGAAGGGAACTGGAGCACCCGGCTTGGCTTACAAGGCTGGCCGGCCGCGGGCGAAGAGATGATTGTGGCGCGCAATATTTTGTTGGCAGAACTGACCGGGGCGCGGATTCACTGCCAGCATCTCAGTGCGGCGGGCAGTGTGGAATTGATCCGTGCTGCCAAGAAACGCGGCGTGCCGATTTCCGGCGAGGCGTGCCCGCATCATTACACGCTGACGGATGCGGCGATTGCCGGGAGCGAGAAATTTTGGGCGGAGGACGGCAAAAACATTTTTGGCTTCAGCACGATAAAGGAACTTCCGGTGTGGCCAAGCTATGATACGAATTTCAAGATGAACCCGCCCCTCCGTTCCGCCCGTGATCGCGAGGCAATCCTTGAGGGCATTGTGGACGGCACGATTGAAGTGCTTTGCAGCGACCATGCACCGCACTGCGACTTTGAAAAGGAAGTGGAGTTTGATTACGCCCCGTTCGGCATCACCGGGCTAGAGGTGGAGTTTGCGCTGGCACTGATGCAGCTTTATCACGCCAAGCGGCTGAGCCTGTCTGACCTGATCGCGAAATACACCGTTGCTCCGGCCAAACTGTTGAATCTGGCCAAGGGAACGCTTTCCGTAGGCGCAGATGCGGACATCACGGTGTTTGATCCTGATCGCGATTGGGTGTGGCAACGCAGCGACACGGCTAGCAAATCGCAGAACAATCCATTCTATGGTTGGCCGCTGAAGGGAAAAGCCGTTGCAACCATCGTGGGCGGACGCCAAAGCTGGGTTGAACAGGAAGTGGCTGCGGCCGTCTAAACCAGCATTGGTAAACAATCTATTCTATGAAAAAACTCGTCTTCGGAGCATTTATCGCGTTGGCCCTGATTGGTGCAACGGCGGGAGAATCATCGGCCTGGCTGACGGATTTGACCAAAGCGCAAGCCTTGGCCAAGGCGGAAAAGAAACTGGTGTTGTTGGATTTTACCGGTTCAGACTGGTGTCCACCCTGCAAGGCGTTGCATAAGAATGTTCTCTCAAAGCCGGAGTTTGAGGCGTACGCCAAGACCAATCTGGTTTTGGTGGAGGTGGATTTTCCGAACGAAAAGCCCCAAAGTGCGGAACTTAAGAAGTCGAACGAGCAGTTGCAGGAGAAGTTCAAAATTGACTCGTATCCCACCATCATTGTGCTCGATGCCGAAGGCAAAGTGATTTCCCGCAAGTCCGGGTATGGCGGGACGTCGGCGAAAGAATTCATCGCCGGCTTGGAAAAGCTGAAGAAGTAATCTGAGCTTGAGACTTGTTTGAGGCGCAGCAGGCGACTGCTGCGCTTTTTTGTTAGGGGGAGGTGATGTTGAGTGAGGCCCGCAAGCGTTGTGGCCAAGCATCAGGAACGACCGACTTGAGCGGGGGGCAGGACAAGGTTTTGGCAGGCAGAACCTGTGTCGTCCGCTTGACAGTCGGCATTTCGCTGTTACCCTCTCGCGCTCTCGGTCTATCGGGATTTCCGGCCTTTTGTGTCGCCGGATGCCTGCGGGACCAGGTATTTGATTTATGAAACGCCAGTATCAACCGTCGAAAATCCGCCGGAAGCGCCAGCATGGCTTCCTGAACCGCAACTCTACTAAGAGCGGCAAGGCTACTTTGGCCAATCGCCGTCGCGTCGGTCGGAAACGCCTGACTCCAGTTTGATTTGGCATGTCGGCGGCCCAGCCAGCCCGGCGCGGTTTGGGGCGGCGTGCCCGCATCAAGCAAGGGCGCGATTTCCTGCGGGTGCGTTCGGCAGGCGAACGGGCGGTCAAAGGTTGCCTGATCGCGAACTGGTTGCGACTGCCGCAGGAAGCCCGTTCCCGGCTCGGGGTGGTGGTTAGTAAAAAGGTGGGAAATGCGGTGGTGCGCAGCCGGGCCAAGCGTCTATTGCGCGAATCGTATCGCCAGCATCAACACGAGTTTGCCCAGCCGCTAGATCTGGTATTGGTCGCGCGGCCTTCCATTGCGGAAAAAGATTTTGCCACCGTGGAGCGGGATTTGATGGCCACGCTACGCCAGGCCGGATTGCTCAAGTGAACCCAGCCCAACACATATTGCTCGGGGCGGTGAAAGTCTATCGCACGGTGCTGTCGCCGGCACTGGGCGCATTTTTCGGGCCGTTGGGTGGTTGTCGGTACACACCGACTTGCTCTGCTTATGCCGCTGAGGCGGTGCGCACGTACGGGGCGGTGACGGGAAGCTGGTTGGCGACCAAACGGCTGTGCCGCTGCCATCCGTGGGGTGGTTTTGGTCACG
>JASGKY010000010.1:0-17191 GCA_049840435.1 Verrucomicrobiota bacterium
CATAGAACTTTACCTCCTCACGGTCGGCAAAGGACCGGAATACCTGCAGATAGGCGTCCTGACCAGAAATGATGCGGTTGAACTTGGCGAGCGCTTCGGCGGAAAACTTATCGCTTGCAAACACGCCGGACAATGCCGCGCGCTCCTGACCATTCAATTCTTTCGCCCGCAAAAAATTCACATACGTCGCCACGCTCACGGCCAGCTCCCCGTTGCTGGCGGATTTCGCTGCCAAATCAATGACCTCCAGCGCATTGGCAATTGTCGCCGTGTAAAACGCGCTCGACTGGGCACTAGTGATGGCGATCTGGAGCACTTCACCCCGCTTGATTTTCAGCCCCGCCAGCGCATCGCTGAGTTGGGCCAGTCGTTTACCGAGATCGCCCGCCAGCAGTTCGGCCGGCAAACCAGCTTGCGTCGTCAGGTAAGCGCCAAGGTTTGTATCCGTCACCGCATGTTGGGCCGAAAGCTCTGCGCCGAACTGCACGCCGCGACTGCCGAGAAATCCAGCCGAGCGCCCTCGCTCTTTTTGCAGCTCATGCACCAATTGCCCAAGCGCCGCGAGAAATTCCACGCTGCGTTGCTGCACCTTGAAGCTGCGCAAATCGGCCCGGCAATCGTTGACCATCTTACCTGAAAATGCCGCCAATCCGAGCACCGGCAGCAACAACACCACGAAAAGCTTCGTGGCGATCTTCGCATTTGACCATCGTTTCATAACCTCCTTCAGACATTCTAAACATCGGAGCGCCGACTGTCTTCTAAACCGAAAAGACTTTGCGGAAATTGCGATTTGGAAGGCTTATCGGGAGGCCTGTTTACTCGTCTGAAAGATACGCGCAGAAACAGACCTCCGTTAAGGGCATCGCGCCGGTTTTGCGTAAAGCGCTGGTGCAGAAACAACAGCCATCCTACTCAACACTCCAGATCGAAAGCTTCGTCATATTACCTCTGCTCCATTGAGACTATTGACTGACATAAGCCCAGATTGCCTTGGCACATGACTCGATCACACACCTTACCAACACGGAGGTGATTCAACACGCCGTTGCTCTTAAACCTCGCAAACACTGCGAACAACGAACTGATCTGACGGCGGTTCTTCCCTAATTTCCAACCCCACAAAACCATCAATCGAATTGTCAGGCATGCGTTCCCTTCTTAACCTCCGCCTGCTGATTGTGAAAATGAAAGAGCTGAAGACCAAACTGTTACTCTGGGCGGCGTTGCTAACTTCGTTCAACATCGTTGCCGATTCGGGTGGCTACCTTTTTGTGACGTTCAAAGGCGAACAGTCGCCACTGACGGAGCAGATTTATTTCGCGCTCAGCCCGGATGGCCGGCAATGGAATGCGCTCAGCAACAGCCAACCCGTTCTCGTCAACGCGCTGGGCGAAAAAGGCGTCCGCGATCCCTACCTGCTCCGCACGCCGGATGGGCAGAAATTTCATCTCATCGCCACCGATCTTTCCATCAATCGCAATGGCAACTGGGGGCGCGCCGTCCGCGCCGGCAGCAAAGCCATCGTCATCTGGGATTCTACCAATCTTGTGAACTGGTCCGAACCGCGCCTCGTGAAAGTCGCGCCGGACGACGCCGGCTGCACGTGGGCACCAGAGGCCGTTTACGACGAAAGCCGGAAGGAATATCTGGTGTTCTGGGCCTCAACTACCGGCAGCGACAATTTCGCCAAGCATCGCATCTGGGCCACGTGGACGAAGGATTTTGTGACGTTCAGCAAACCATTCATTTACGTCGAGAAGCCATGGACGCTGATTGACACCACCATCGTGCGTGAGAACGGGAAATATTATCGCTTCTCGAAAGACGAAAAGGAAAAAGACATCACCTTTGAAAGCAGCACAAACCTGCTTGGCCCGTGGACCGATGTGACAAACTTCTCCCTCGCCAAGATGCGCGGTTACGAGGCCCCGGAATGCTACGTCATCAAACCTGCCGCCGACGGCAAGCCTGCGACCTGGTGCTTGATCCTCGATCAATACAGCAAGGGCACGGGCTACCAACCGTTCGTCACGGAGAATCTGAGCGGTGGACAATTCAAATCCGGTGACGGCTTCAAGTTCCCGTTCAAGTTCCGACACGGCTGCGTCCTGCCACTCTCAGCAGCAGAATATGAGCGGCTCGAAAAGGCTTACGGGCAGACGAAGTGATCCCGCCAAACTGATTGCTCGGATTACTCCGTCGCGTAATGCGCCTGCACGCGACACACTTTGCCCGCGCCATCGAACTCCATCGTCTCGGCGGCACGCAAATCATTCACGCTGCGGTATTCGAGAACACAACTGCGCACGCCGGGGTAGAGCCGGATGAATTCAAACTTCAGCGTTGGATATGCTGCCAGCCCACGCGTAAAGTAATCGCGCAAGGCCGCTTTGCCCCGCAGCACGCCTTCCGGGTTACCCGTGAGCTTCGCGACGAATGGCGAGAAGAACTCCACATCCTCTGCGTAGTGCGCGAGGATGCGCTCCACGTCATGCGCATTCCACGCCGCGAGCCACTCCAGCGCATGGTGATGGAAATCTACCGCGTCCGCACTCATTCAGCAGCGCGCCCCAATTCCGCGAGCTTGAGCACCGTGTTCCAATTCCGTGCCGTGTTCGTCACGCCGATCCACTTGTCGAATTTCTCCGCCATCTTGCATGTCCCAAAGCCATTCGGCGTGTGCAAGTAGGCGACGCCTTCGATGACTTTGATATCCTCGCCTTTCACGGCAAGAGCACGGATGCGTTCGATATCCTCCAACTTTGGCAAACTCTCAAGCAGGGCAGCGTGAACGGTAGTGGGCGCGTTTGTCGCAGCCTTGGCAAAAGGATTTCGCGCAATGACATCATTCCACTCGGCCAACGTGGGCGCGAAGATGGCCTTGTCGAAATCAAAATGTTTGCGACAAAGTTCTGCGATGGTGGCGATGACCTTGCTCCGGTTCAGCCTGCTGCGAATGATCGCATTGCCGCTGTTGATGTAGGTAGCCACGTTCTCAAACCCCGCCTTGGTGAGCTTCTCGCGGAGTGCCGCGACGGGCAGTTGCGTTTTCCCACCGACCCCACGAAAGAGGATGAGATAGACAGTCGCTTTCATCAGTTTTTGATTTCGGAGCTACTTATTGGCCAGCGATGACACATCGCTCGGCGGCCACTGCACGCCGGAAAGTTCCTTGGGCAACTGTTTCGGATCGGTCGGATAGATGAGTTTCAAATCTACGCCGGTGGATTTCGCGCCTTGGAGAAACTCCAACTCCTCCGGCGCACCGACGATTAGCCACAGCACCTCAGCATCCGTGTCGTTGAACACCTGCCGGATCTGATCAGGGCCAACCAGCACCCCACCGTATTTGGGCACGGTCAATGTCTCCTCGCCCACGCGCATCCGGCCTGTGCCATCCAGCACGAAATAAAATTCCTCCTGCCGGATATGCT
Organism: Verrucomicrobiota bacterium; assembly: GCA_049840435.1. Classification (GTDB taxonomy): domain Bacteria; phylum Verrucomicrobiota; class Verrucomicrobiia; order Limisphaerales; family JADLHS01; genus JADLHS01. The sequence continues at coordinate 3,438 of JASGKY010000010.1, forward strand.
TGTGCAGCGTATTCGCACTCTTCGGCGGCAACCGCCAGAGTCGTGCGCTGAGATTCTCGCTCCCAGTGCGCTCCAGAAAATCCGCATTCGGGATCTTCATCAAGTTGGAAGGCCGCCAGTGGAGATCGTCTGGCTTGATGAGATGATAACCTTGAAATGTTTTCATTTCGCTGTCGGGGTTTGGGTAGGTGCGGCGAACTTAACGTCAGGCACGATTGCCTCCGGCCAACCATCAACAGTCCAAGTCAACGACATGATTGCCAGTGTTGCTTTTCCATCCATACGCAGGTTGCCCTCGAAACAGGACGTGAACCAGGTCTTTCCATCCGTGTTCAAAGTTCCGGCATGTCCCGGGCCGATCAACGGGCCGTTGGCGTTCGGCAGAAAGACGCTGCCGCCGCTTTTCAGCATCTCCACACCCGCCTTATCCACGTACGGGCCAGTGATGCTCTTGCTTCGCCCGACACGGATGTTGTAAGTGCTCTCCGGCCCGCGGCAACACGAGCCCCAATTCACATACAGGTAATAATAGTCGTCATGCCGGCACAAATAAGACGCTTCGATGGACTCATTGTAAGCCAGCGAAGTCATCTTCGACTCCGGAGCGATGCGCTTCCCGGTCTTGGGATCGAGTTGAATCAGCTTGATGCCGGTCCAGTAAGAACCAAACACCATCCACAAGCTGCCGTCCGTGTCTTGAAAGAGCGCCGGATCAATCGCGTTGTAGGCATCGCCCGCCTGCCCTTCGTGCGTTTGCACCACAATGCCTTGGTCCGTCCATTTGTACGCGGGATCGTTTGGATCAAGCGTGGGATTAGTCGCCAGCCCAATGGCCGAGGTCATCTTGCCCATCGAGGAAACCGAGTAGTACAGCAAATAACGCTCGCCAACTTTGATGATGTCCGGCGCCCAATAGGACATGCCGCGATTCTCGGGCACTTCTTTGGCGATCCATTCCGGCGCCGTTTTGAACACCGCCGGCCCGCGCTCCCATTTCACCAGATCCTTGGAATGAAACGTCGGGATGCCGCGCCCGGTGTGGAATACCCAATACTCATCCTTGCACTTCACGATGCTGGACGGATCGCGCGTAACCACCCCGCGACTCGCCGATTGTTCCAGCGGAAGCGCAGGATAAATCTGGTTTGCGTTTGTCCGAGCAGATTCGGTTTGCGCGCTTGCTTGGCCGGTTAAAGTCAATGTTCCGAGAAACATCGCGGTGCTCAGCAGGCGCGGATAGAGAGGAAGACTCAACTTGGAATTCATACGCATCACTTTGAAGGAATCCTCGACGGATTCAAAGCCCTGCAAATTCAAACTTTCAACCAGCCGCGCAGATAAGCAACGGTCAGCCTTGATAGTAGCCGGTGAGTTTCTCGGCGCGGTCACGCACGAGACGGACGACGAGCGAGGTCCAACCTGTTTGATGACTCGCGCCCAGGCCCTCGCCGGTTTCCGCGTGGAAATATTCGTGGAACAACACGAGATTTTGCCACGTAGGATTGTCATCGTAACGCTTGGCGATACCGCCACCGAAGCACGGTCGATAACCGGCGGCATCTTTTTGAAAGATGGAGATCAGGCGATCGCTGATGAGATCGGCCACTTGTTTCAGGGTCAATTGGCGGCCTGATCCCGTCGGCGCTTCGATCTTGAACGAGTCGCCGTAAAAGTTGTGATAGCGTTCGAGCGCTTCGATGATGAGGTAGTTGATGGGAAACCATACCGGGCCGCGCCAGTTCGAGTTGCCGCCGAACATCCAACTATCGCTCTCGCCTGGCACATACCGCACTTCGTTGAATTCGCCGGCCATGCGGAACTGAAACGGTTTCTTCTCGTGAACCTTGCTGAGCGAGCGGATGCCAAAGGCGCTGAGGAATTCATCTTCATCCACGACCCGTTCGAGGCAGCGCCGCAAGCGATCTTGGGACGGGATGGCGAGCAGGCGCAGTGACCCCTTTTGGTCCGGGCCGCCGCCGCGATCGCCGTAGCTGACGTATTTGGCCAGCTCCCTCCGGTTCTCGAGAAACCAGTTCAAGCGTTTCTTGAATCCCGGCAACGCATCAATCGTCTCCTGCTTCAGCACGGCTACCGCAATCATGGGAAGCAGCCCGACGAGCGAGCGAACTTTCAGCGGAACGGGAGGCTGACTATCAATGAGAAGTTGATCGTAGTAGAAACCGTCTTCCTCGTCCCAAAGTCCATCGCCACCGAGAGCGTTAATGGCGTCGGTGATGTTGACGAAGTGCTCGAAGAATTTGGAGGCGATGTCTTCGTACGCGGGCCGATGTCGAGCGAGCTCGATGGCGATGGTGAGCATCAGCAGACAATAGGACGCCATCCACGCCGTGCCATCGGCTTGATTGAGTCGCCCGCCGCCGGGCAACGGACGCGAGCGATCAAACACCCCGATGTTATCCAGGCCCAGAAATCCGCCGCCGAAGACATGCCGACCTTCAACGTCCTTGCGATTTACCCACCAGGTGAAGTTGAGCAGCAATTTCTGAAACGCTTTTTCCAAAAACTCGATGTCGCGTTGGCCTTTGGGGTCGGCGGTTTTATAGACCTGCCAGACCGCCCAGGCATGCACCGGCGGGTTCACGTCGGAGAAATTCCATTCGTAGGCCGGAAGTTGCCCGTTCGGGTGCATGTACCACTCGCGGAGCAGCAGCAGCAACTGACTCTTGGCGAAGTCCGGATCAATCTTCGCGAACGGCATCATGTGGAACGCCGTGTCCCACGCGGCGAACCACGGGTATTCCCACTTGTCCGGCATGGAGAGGATATCGCGGGCAAAGAAATGCCCCCAATCGCTGTTGCGACCGCGCTCCCGGGACTTGGGCGGTGCGGACTCGTCAGAGTCGCCGTGAATCCAATCGCTGACGATGTATTCGTAGAATTGCTTCGTCCAGAGCAAGCCGGCGTAACCCTGCCGACAGATCATGGCGTCCTCGGCATTCACCTCATTCGGAAGAATGTCTCGATAAAACTCATCGCACTCGGCGATGCGGATCGCGAAGTCCTTCTCGAAGTCGGCAAGCCCCTTGATGCCGTTGTCCTCCTTCTCCAGATGCAGACGACAACGCACAACCACGGTCGCCCCGGCGGGGACTTCAAACTTCCAATGCGCCGCGCCCTTGGTACCGCACCGGGCGGGATTCACTGCTCCAATCTGATCATCAATCAGGTAACGATGGAAGGCATCCTTGGTGTAAAGCGTGCGACTGCTCGTGCCAAAGATACGTTCGCGGTTCGTCTCGTTTTCAGTGAACAGCCATTTGACTTCCGCCGTGGCCCCTTCGGCTTCACTGTAAAACAGCATCTCGCCCAGCTCCTCATGATGCAGACGGATCGCCCCGAGCTTCGCATCAAACTCCAGAGTCGGGCGCAGCTTGCACTCCTTGTGGCTGCCACCCCAGGTCCAGACGTTGCGAAACCAGATGTTCGGCAGCACATGAAGCGGCGCGGCCTTCTTCCCATGATTGGTGACGGAAATCTTCCACAGCAGATCATTGGGGCTACGCTTGGCCACTTCCTGCAACACATCGAAGTAGGCGTCGTCCTTGAACAGCCCCATGTCGGCCAGCTCGATTTCCCCAAGCCGCTTGTCGCGCCAGATGTTTTGTCCCACCAGTTCGCTATAAGGGTAGCGCGCGTGCGGATATTTATAGAGGCCCTTGGTGTAGGAATGGGTCGGAGTCGCGTCAATGTAGTAATAACACTCCTTCACGTCCTCGCCGTGATTGCCCTCTTTGCCGCCAAGTCCGAACAGCCGCTCTTTTAAAATCGGATCTTTGCTGTTCCACAAGGCGGGCGCGAAGCAGACGCGACATTCCCGATCCGTCCAACCCATCAATCCGTCTTCGCCCCACCGATAGGCGCGGCTGCGGGCTTGATCGTGGGTGAAATATTCCCAGCTCTCTTGATTGCCGGAATAATCCTCACGCACCGTGCCCCATTGACGCTCGGAGAGGTAAGTGCCCCAGCGCCTCCAGTTTTTCTCCCGCGCTTTGGCTTCGGCCAGTCTGAGTTTCTCGGCTCCTCCCATCCGCAGACATGAAGCACGAAACTAGCAGCTTCAGCAAGCACTCCACGCCATTTCACCATGGATGAAATTCATGAAGTGGCTGCAAGCGTTGCATACGACTTGATTCATGAATGCCAAACCAGCTTGCGTTCGCAGTCTGAACCGATTGAACTCAGCGCGTCGTTGCGCGCGACAACCCCTGCCGCAGCCGAGGAAACCATGCCCCATCGAACTCTAACTCCTATGAAACCCTGGAAATCATTGTCCGCAACCGTCCACGTCGGACAACTCACCAAAGATTGGAATCTGGCGACACCTCCACCGGAATACCGGGACGAACTCCGCACCTTCCGCTTCAAGGTGAACTTCAGCGCCTCTTTCGACGCGCCGCCGGTGGTTCATCTCGGCTTGACCGGGCTCGACATTGATCAGCGCGACACCAGCCGCGTGAATCTCACCGCCACGGAAATCACGAAGACTGGTTTCACCGCCTTGATCAGCACCTGGCGTGAGACGCGCGTCTATCCTGTCGCCTTTAGCTGGCTGGCGTTGGGAGCGTGATAAACACTAGACACGAATTACACTAATTAACACGAATTAACACGAATTCAATTCGTGAAAATTCGTGGAATTAGTGTCTTTAGACTTTCAGCGAACCCCGAAAACCGCGCGCCGCGTAATAGGACTGCGCGCCGTTGCAACCGATGAACACGCGACCGTAACTCCGGCCGCCCCAGAGCGCGCCGCCCTGCTCGCGAAAGTCCGCCGGGGTGGCGATCCAGCTCGACGTCTTGATGTCGAACTCGCCCAGCTTTTGCAACGCGAGATATTCCTCCTCCGTCACCAGCGCGATGCCCATCTCCGTCGCCAAATCCATCGCCGTGGTTTTAGGCCGCGCCTCCTTCCGCGACAACCAGCCTTCGCGATCGTAACACACGCTGCGCCGGCCGGCCGGACTTTCCGACGCGCAATCCATGAAAATGTATTCGCCCGACTTTTTATCATGACCCACGACATCCGGTTCGCCGCCGGTGCGTTCCATTTCCGCGAGTGACCATAGCTGGTCCGGCCTGGCCTCCAATCGCGCCTGCACCTTGGCCCACACCAAACCTTGGTGACGGGCCTTGTTTTTCTCGAACCGCCCCTTCAACACCTTGAGCAATTCTTCCCGCTGCTTTGCTGACAATTCCTTTTTGGTCATAGTGCCTTTCATATCTTCGCTCTTGTTTTGTGTTACTCCTGCTTCTTGGCAAACAGCCGTGCCACCACGTGTCCTTTCCACATCCACAACCCCGTCAGCAACACGACCGGAAGATAGAAATACCGGAAGAACGGCAGGTATTTCACCGTCTCCGCCGGCGGTCCGTAAATATAACCGACCAAAGTCAGGCCAAAGATGATGTGAATCCACCGCTGGATCGACCGCTTTGTGTTCAAGTTCATGATGCGTAATGATGAGTAAGCGCGTTGTGACAGACGTTATTTCAATTTGCCGACAATTTCCTGTAAACGATTGTGCGCCATGTTCAGGCCTTGTGCGAAGGGCAATTGCAACAGCTGATCCCTCTGCGCTGGCGATTCATAAATGACATGCATCCGCAGCCGACTCGCCTCGCCACCAAGCGATTCAAACTCCAGCACCTCCAGTTGCACACCAAACGGCGCACCCTCCATTTCAAATGTCCGCGTGATCTTCTGATTCGCGCTGAACTCGTGGATGACCCCGCTCGCCCGGAACATCACGTTCCCCTTGGGATCGGACGTCTCGAATCGATACGCGCCATGTGGCCTGCTTTCGAGCTTCAATACTTTCGTGCCCATCCACTGCGCCACTAGGTCCGCCTCGGCATACGCTTTGAAAAGCAGCTCTACCGGGAAGCTCAAATTCCCGGGTAATAGTCAGTTCCTGCTTGCCCGCTTCGGCGTTGATTTTTGTTTTGTGTTCCATGGCGCTATTTCTTCGATTTGAGGTTCTTCATGACGGCTTCCAATTTATTAAACCGTTCATCCCACATCTTGCGGAACGGCTCGATGAAGTCGGCGATCTCCTTCATTTTTGCGGGATTCAAATGATAATAAATCTCCCTGCCGTTCTGCTCCTGTTCCAGCAATTCACACTCGGTAAGGATTTGCAGATGCTTTGAAACCGTCGGTCTGGCGGAGTCAAAATTTGCCGCAATCGCTCCAGCGGACATGGATTGCGATGCCACCAACAATAAGATGGCCCTTCGGGTCGGGTCAGCAATGGCTTGGAATACGTCTCGTCTCAGATTCATCGCGTAGCTATGTGACTACACGATACGAGTAGCCATATAGCTACGCAATACCTAAAATGAAACTAAGGAGTGAATCGTTCGCATGAGGGCAGCGAACTACGATTGCGGAGATTATTTTGAGGCCCGATCAGTCAGGGAAAGCCAGCACCTCATCGTCGTAGCAAAGGCTGACGCGGCCAGACGGCGTTTGTTCGGAGCAATCGAAGAAAATGTATTCGCCCGACTTTTTATCCTGACCCACCACATCCGGTTCGCCGCCGGTGCGTTCCATTTCCGCGAGCGACCACAGCTTGTCCGGCTTGGCCTCCAACCGCGCCTGCACCTTGGCCCACACCAAACCTGGGTGACGGGCCTTGTTCGCGTCAAACCGGGCTTTCAACGCGGCCAGCAACTCGTCGCGTTGCTTGAGGGATATTGATTTCATATTGTGCAGATAACTAAATTCGCTACAGACAATGTAAACTCACCGACTGGGATTGCCGCTCCGCCCAAACTTCAATCTCCAGACCATCGAATCTCATGGACGCGACCGAAATACGGCCAATCTTCTGGATGCGTTACCAATCCGGCACGAACTGGATTCTCACGAACATATTGCCACTTCTGTGAATAGTTTTCGCCGTCACGCAACCGATGATGAAATCCGCCGGCCTGAAACGTTCCCGTGTCAGGATGCGTTTTGGCAAAGCGGTCTTTCCAGAAACCAATCCAGCGTTCGATGGTGAATTTCAAATTATACGGCGCGCAGAACAGATGCAGATGGTCGGGCATCAGCAGGTAATCACTCACGAGCCATGCGGTGGCGGTGTTTTGCCAGATTTCGTGAAGAGTGCGTTGAACAGAAGACTGCGCTAACCATTGACCGCGCTTCTCGGTACAAACGGTGAGAAAAACCCAATTTGGTCCGCTGAGCGAGATGTGAACGCCTTTCGCCGGTGTGCGGCGTCCGGGATCGCGGAAAAGGGCTTCGCTCATGGCGATTTAATAGCGTAATTCGGGAAGATGAGAAAGATTTTAGAATGGGCAGAGCGGCAGCTCTGCCCTACCAGATCAAATTGTGGTAGGGCGGCGTTGCCGCGCCGCCCCATTCAAATTCACGCCTTCGCGTAAACCTCCGCGCCCTTTTCCACAAACTCTTTTGACTTTTCTTCCATGCCGCGTTTGAGCGCTTCTTCCTCGGCGATGCCTTGTTCGGCGGCGTATTTGCGGACGTCTTCGGTGATCTTCATCGAGCAGAAGTGCGGGCCACACATGGAGCAGAAGTGCGCGGTCTTGCGCCTTCCTGCGGCAGCGTTTCGTCGTGGAACTCGCGCGCGGTGACGGGGTCGAGGCTGAGATTGAATTGATCTTCCCAGCGGAATTCAAAACGCGCCTTACTCAACGCGTTGTCGCGGTATTGCGCGCCGGGATGGCCTTTCGCCAGATCGGCGGCGTGCGCGGCGATCTTGTAGGCAATGACGCCGTCTTTCACGTCTTTCTTGTTCGGCAGGCCGAGGTGTTCCTTGGGCGTGACGTAGCAGAGCATCGCGCAGCCGTACCATCCGATCATCGCCGCGCCGATGCCGCTGGTGATGTGGTCGTAGCCGGGCGCGATGTCGGTGGTGAGCGGTCCGAGCGTGTAGAACGGCGCTTCGCCGCACCATTCGAGTTGCTTGGCCATGTTTTCCTCGATCATGTGCATGGGCACGTGGCCCGGGCCTTCGTTCATGACTTGCACGCCTTTGGCCCACGCGCGCGGGTGAGTTCGCCCTGCACCTAGAGTTCACCGAATTGCGCCTGGTCGTTGGCGTCGGCAATCGAGCCGGGACGCAGGCCGTCGCCGATGCTGAACGCGACGTCGTAGGCGGCCATGATGTCGCAGATGTCGTCCCAGTGGGTGTAGAGGAAATTCTCTTGGTGATGCGCGAGACACCACTTAGCCATGATACTGCCGCCGCGCGAGACGATGCCGGTCATCGCGATTCGCAGTGAGCGGCACGAAGCGCAACAACACGCCGGCGTGAATGGTGAAATAATCCACGCCTTGCTCAGCTTGCTCGATGAGGGTGTCGCGGAAGATTTCCCACGTGAGGTCCTCGGCTTTGCCGCCGACTTTTTCGAGCGCCTGATAGATCGGCACTGTGCCGATGGGCACGGGCGAATTGCGCAGAATCCATTCGCGCGTGGCGTGGATATTCTTGCCGGTGGAGAGGTCCATGACGGTATCCGCGCCCCACTTGGTGGCCCAGCGCATCTTCTCCACTTCCTCCTCGATGCTCGACGCGACGGCGCTGTTGCCGATGTTGGCGTTGATCTTCACGAGGAAGTTCCGCCCGATGATCATCGGCTCGGACTCGGGGTGATTGATGTTGTTCGGGATGATGGCGCGGCCGGCGGCGACTTCATCGCGCACGAACTCGGGTGTGATCTGCGCGGGGATGCGCTGGGGGAAACGACTAAAAATGCTCGGCGTATAAGGGCTATTGCCGAGTTGCGATGAACCGGCGTGCTGTTTGTTGAGGTCGTTGCGAACGATGTCCTTCGACATCTCAGCGATCTTCGCGCGGCCCAGGTTTTCGCGGATGGCGATGAATTCCATTTCGGGCGTGATGATGCCGGCGCGGGCGTAGGCGAGTTGAGTGATGACTTTCCCAGCCTGGCGCGGAGCGGACGGCGGCGCTGTGAGGTCAGCCCGGGAAATTCCATGAGACGATTCTTCTCCGCCTTGCTGGCGTATTCGGCGTGTTTGCCGGAGAGATAGCCATTGTCCTGCGGCTTCACTTCGCGACCGTCAATCTCCTCGACATCACCGCGCTCGCGAATCCACTTGTCACGCAGCGCCGGCAACCCTTGCTCGGACGTGCCGGTGAACGCGGGGTCGCCCCACGGCCCGGAGCAATCATAGACACGCACCGGATCATTCGGCGTGACCTCGCCGTTGTAAGACTTGGTGTCAGTGACGCTCGATCTCGCGCATCGGCACTTGGACATCGGGGTGAATCTTGCCCGGCCACGAAAACCTTTTTGGAGGCGGGAAGTTGTTCGCTGCTGTGCGGTTCGAAGGATTCTTTGGATCGGCGATCATAAATTTAAGCGTGTTGTAGCGGCGCTCTCGGCAGCGGCGCTGGTTTCGGCGGTCACAGACCGCCGCTACAAGGTTGATTCGGGGAAAGCTGGAGAAGGTTGGCCCCAATGGCCGTCCGTAAGGACTCCTACGCCAGCATTACCTGGATCAGTTTTCGGGTCTCCGGTGTTCCGCACCGAACTCTCAGCCTTCGTCGCCAACATTGGCGGCCGGTTGGCTACCCATCTAATGTCGAGGCTAGGCCGATTGAAGGGAGGGGTCAAGCGTCCTCACAGCCCAGGCCAGCCGCCAGAGCCGGCGGAATACCAGCCCTACGAGCCGCGTGGCAATGGTTACAATAATACCAAAAAGGCTACACCTTTCCCGTTGTTGAGAATCTCCCGCTGACGAATGATATTCCGCACATTGCCCAAACCAGCACCAACTGAATGACTTTCCGCTCTCGTTTTCATCATGCGGCCCTAGGGACTATCAAACCATGGTGGCTCATCGGTATAATGCTGTCAGCCGCCAGCGCTTCTGCCTTCACCACCAACGACGCCGCCACCAGTTTCACCGCTTTCAATACCGCCTTCATGTCCAACGGCGCGTATTCCGGCTGGTGGACGGGCGCGGAGTTGTTGGAAATGGCGGAAGATGCCTATGACAATACGCCCAACGTCGCGCGCCGCAACATCGTCACCAGCACGTGCAATGGCTTCCTCTCCCAGAACGGCTCGACCTGGACCGGCAACGAATACAATGACGACATCTCGTGGGCGTGCATCGCGTTTGCCCGCGCTTATCTGATCACGGGCAACACGACCTATCGGGACATTTCCAAGGCCAACTGGGACGCGATGCAGACCGCGCGTGGGACACGAATTATTTCGGCGGCGGCCTCTGGTGGCGGCAATCGGATCGGCAAAGCAAGAACGCCTGCATCCAAGGTCCGGCGACCATCGCGGCGTGTTATCTCTACAACATTTCCGGCGACACGAACTACTTGAACAAGGCGCAAGCCATCTACGCGTGGAATCGAAAATACCTGTTCAACACCAACAGCGGCGCGATCTCCGACAACATCAACACCAACGGCACTGTCGACACCGTGGCGCTGACGTACAATCAGGGCACGTTCATCGGCTCGGCCAACCTGCTTTATCGCGCCACCGGCCTACCCTACTACTATCAAGACGCGATTCTCGCGGGCAAACGCACGCAGAACAATATGACCACCGCAGGCGTGTTGCCGGAATGGGGCTCGAACTCCGACCTCTCGGGATTCAACGGGATTTTCATCCGCTGGATGGGGCGATTCGCCAAAGAGCAAAACCTTTGGGCCGCCTTCGGTCCGTGGCTGGGCACGAACGCCAACGCCGCGTGGAGCATCCGCAACACTAACAATCTGGCTTGGCAAAAGTGGCGCACCCAGACGCCCGATGTCAGCAGCGAAGTCGCCAACTGGGGTTGCTCCGCCGCAGTGATCGCTCTACAAGTAGCTGATCCCAGTCCTAGCGATCCGCTGCAGATCACGCCCACAGTGGGCTTCACTGCGGTCACCGAAGCTCGGAGACTGCCCGCAGCAAATAGCACCGTCCTGACATTGACGAACACCGGCGCGGCGGCTTTGAACTGGTCGTTGATCAACACGTCCGCTTGGCTGACTGTTTCCGCGAGTAGCGGAACGTTGAACACCGCCGCCGCTACTGATATCACAGTGAACCTCGTTCCATCCGTCGCCACCAACCTGCCCGCCGGACGCTATTTTGCGAACGTTGCTTTGACCAATGTCACGACCGGCATCATCGCGCAGCGGATCTTTACGCTTGTGATTGCCGTCGGCGACGCACCGATCCTGACTACCGGCCAGAACGCAAAGATTCTAGCGCCGAACACCGCGACCTCCGGCACACCAGAAGCAACGAGCTTCGGACCTTCCGAACAGTTACACATTCTTCCAAGCGGGCTTGGGCAGCAGCACGCGCGGCCTGCCGCCCGATGGAGTTTTCACCAGTCAATGGGACAAGAAAACGGTCTTCCAATTCAAACCCTACGGCAGCAGCAACACGTTGGTGCTCGGTTACACCTATCCGAGTTCCGCCACGTTGACCCTGACCACACCGGAGGCTTACAAGTCGCTGACCATTCTCGCGTGCTCGGCGAATGGAAGCGGCCTGGGGTATGTTCGTGCTCAACTTCACCAACGGCACCACAAGTCCGGCGCTCAGCTTCAACGCGCAAGATTGGTTCGGCACGACCGCCAACGTCGCCATTCAAGCGATTGGCCGGCTGAAACTCACTGGAACATTTGGCCCGGAGGATAACGGCCCGATCAATCCGAACATGTATCAAACCACGATTGATCTCGTGGCCATCGGTCAGGACAAGCCCATCGCTTCCATCACGTTCACCAAACCCGCTGGCGCTGGCGCGCAACAAACGACTGGGATTTTCGCCATCAGCGGGACCGTGGCTTACCGCGAACCAGTCATCACGCAGCAGCCCACACCCCGCCAACCTCTTCCGCTTCGCCGGAACAACCAACACCTGCGACCGTCGTCGCCAATGCCGCACTCCCCGTTTTCTATCAATGGCAAAAGAACGGTGCGAATTTTCCCGACGCGACCAACGCCACATTCAAAATCTCTGGCCTGCAAACCAATGACGCCGGCAGCTACTCGGTCGTCGTGAGCAATTCCTTTGGCAGCGCGACCAGCAGCAGCGTAGCGTTGACCGTTGCGCCCGCACCGACGTATCCGCTGGCCCAAGCCATCTTGACCAACAATCCGCTCGGCTATTGGCGATTGGACGAAACCAGCGGCACGGTGGCACGCGATTACGCAGCCAACAACAACGGCACTTACGGCAATACTCAACTGGGACAAACTGGTAACAAGTTGATTGATCCGCATACGGTGGTGCGTTTCGGATTTCTGGCCACGAGCAACAGTTGCGTAACCAACATCAACTTGGATTTTGCCACATCCGGCAGCGCGACTTTCTCGGTGGAAGCCTGGGTCAATGGCGGCTCGCAGACGAGCGACGCTGGATTGGTCACCAAGGGTTACGGGAACGGTGGCGAACAGTTCAATCTCGATTGCGGCGGAGGGAGTCACGCCTTCCGGTTCTTTGTCCGCGACGCCAATGGCAGTGCCAAGGTCGCCACCAGCAGCGTCACGCCCAACAACCAATGGCATCATCTCGTCGGGGTTTGCGATCAAGTAAACGGTTTTGTGCGACTCTACGTGGACGGGGTTCAAGCCGCTCAAGCGACATTAACGCCAAATACCGGCATTCTTGGCTCGACGGCCACCGTGAGCATCGGCTCGCGTCAAGCGGGCGTCGGCACGGCATTCAACAATCAGTTCGCGGGCTACATGGAAGAAGTGGCGATCTACGGCTACGCCCTTAGCGCGAGCCAGGTGCTCACGCATTACCAAGCTGCAACGAACCGCGCCCCGGTTTCGCGAGCAATCCTTTCTCGCTCGCCAGCGCCAACGCCGGGCAAAATTATTCCGGCACGCTGGCCACCAGCGCTAGCGACCCGAACGGCGATACCGTCACGTTCGCCAAGACCGGCGGCCCAGCGTGGTTGAGTGTCGCCAGCAACGGGAGTCTCGAGCGGGACGCCGTTTACGCCGAATGTCGGCACGAACAGTTTCCAAGTCAGAGCCACCGATCCTAGTGGCTTCGCGACCATCGCGACGTTGAATCTTGGGGTGGTAGGCGCAGCGCCAATCGTGCTCACCGCCAGCCCCCAGGGAAATTCGCTGGCGCTCAGCTGGGTAGGCGGCATCGCGCCATATCAAATTGAAAGCGCGAGCTGATCTCACGTCGCCGAACTGGCAGAACTTCGGCATCAGCCTCAGCGGGAATAGCGTCACCGCTTCAGTCACCAACGACGCCATGATCTTCCGGGTACGCGGGCAATAAGGACGCAAAGCCTGTGGAACGGACGAATCGAACGAAGGCAGTGCGACCGTTGTCATTGTTTTGAAGCAAGCTTGGGTTTGAGCGCATTGACGCGAGCTTCGAAGGCCGGAAAGTAGCGGTCGTAGCGCCAGCGATTCTGATCGCCCTTGGCAAACTCGGTGGCGAGACTCTTCTCGCTAAAGCTTGGTGACAGCAATTCGCTTCGCCCCACCAACACACGCACCTGCTTCTTCGGTGCTGGTTGAACGGCAAGCGGCAAAATTTCTTCGGTAACCGGCGCAGGCACAATCCAGAATGCTCTCAATCCGGGCCGTTGGAAATAACTGCGCCACCAAGTCTGCAACATCGCGTCGGCCTCCTTCGGATACAGGCCCGCCTCAACCAGCGACTTGGCCATGGCTTGATAAACCTCCTTTTGCCATTCAGTCGAGGAGGTGCTGTTCGGATTCTATCGTGTTTCCCTATTAACCTT
>JASGKY010000011.1:0-84566 GCA_049840435.1 Verrucomicrobiota bacterium
ATCGCCGCCGCACCGACGGCTGCACAGGCAGGCAATAGTTCCACACTCACCATCACAATTCCGCCGGGCTATAACAGCAGTCTCGCGGTAACTGTCACCGTGAGTAGCGCGAGTTCGAGTGTGGTTTCCGTGGGCGGTGGGGCGACATCGAATGTCGTGTTTGCAGCCGGCGGTAGCAACGTGAAGACGATCACCGCGCAATTTGTCGGCGCAGGTTCTTCGGTCCTGAGCGTGGCGGGACAAAGTCCACTGGTCGGCAGCAGTGTGACGTTGCAAACACTCGCGACACCGAGCGTGACGGAAACTTTCCGGGCCGCGAGTCTTACAGGTTTGAACAACGGTGATCTGGTGACGAGCTGGCTGGGTGACATCAACTCAACCGCCGCCAACGCGCTGACAGTCGCTCCATTGTTCAAAGCCAACGCCACGCCCTCGGGAGGACCGGCGGTGCAATTCCTCGCAACCTCGAATGCGTTCCTCGCGGTTGACGCGTCGGTTGATCCATCCGCGACATTGACGAACTTCTCGGTCGTGGCGGTTTACAAAGCCACCGCCCCATCGAGCAATGGTTCGCTGAGTTGGTGGGACATGGCAGGCTTGATGGATGCTGAGGAAAATGGTTTCCCGGCGGACTGGGGGCTTGAAGTGGACGCGAACGGTTATGCCGTGTTCGGCACGGGCTCAGCGAATGGTCAGGTGTCCGCGAGCGGCTACAACACTGTGGGCAGTGTGTTCCACGTCGTCGTGGCGAGCTATGATTCCATCAACGGCGTCTCGACCATCCAAGTGGATGATCAGGCGGCGACGGTGCAGACGAATCTCGTCGGCTTGCCGCGTATTGCGGGGACTTTGCCGATTCGCATTGGCGCGAATCAATACGGCACGTTCTTTAACGGCGAAATCGCTGAGCTGCGCATCTACAACGGCGCGCTCTCTGCATCGCAAGCAACGGGCGTCATCAACACGCTGAAAGGAAATTATGGCCTGACGTTTACGAGTGATCTTGGACCGTATTTGCTGCAAGTCGTAAACAGTGGTAGCGCGGTGCAAATCACCTGGCCGACGACGGCAACCGCCGCGGGCTTTGTCTTGGAAAGCTCGACGAATGTGAACAGCGGCTGGGCGACGTCCGGATTGTCAATCGGTACGAGCGGTACAAATAGCATCGTAACCGATTCCGTAACGAATGCGGCGCGGTTCTATCGGCTGCATCATCCGTAAACTGTTTGGTAAAACTTAAAAACGGGTTGGTGGGAACGGCGGGAGATCAGGTTGAGGCTGATCTCCCGCCTCTGCCATTGAAAACCGGTGCGGGCTTTTCATGAGTGAACGCCGGCTTTACCCTGAAACCTAGCTTGAACCCAGCGCGGCGCATATTGTTCGGAGTCATCACTGCCTTCTTTGCAGTGAATCTGCTTTGCCTAGCAGCGGAGCCGATGCGCTTGCCGTTGCAAAAACCGACGGTGCGTCGTTGGGTGAAGGAAGACGGTCTTCCGCCCGGGCCGGTCAGCGCCATCCTGCAAACCTCCGACGGCTATCTCTGGATCGGCACATCGAGTGGCTTGGTGCGGTTTGATTGCGTGCGGTTTCAACCGATGCCATTGGCCGCCGAGAAAGCTGCTACTATTGGCGTGAATGCGTTGTGCGAGGATTCGCAGGGGCGACTGTGGGTTGGCACGCAGGAGCAGGGGGTGTTCTGTTTTGCCAACGGTGTGATGAAAAAATGGAATGCCGACGCCGCGCTCACAAACTTGAGCATTACCAGTATAGCAGAAGACAAAGACGGAAATCTTTGGGTTGGCGCAGCGGCGGGTTTGTTTTGTATCGGCAAAGACAAGGTGACGCACTTTGCCAAGACGAATGGTCTATCTGGCGATTTTGTTCTGAGTGTTCATGCGGCGCGGTCGGGTTCGGTGTGGGTTACGACGCCGGAGGGGATGTGCCAGTTCAAGTCCGGCACGTTCCAACCGTTGGAGTTTCAATCGGAAAGTCTCGGACGCAGTCCCGAACCCATCGGCGTGTACGAAGATTCCAAGGGCAATATTTGGGCCTTCGGCGACACGTATCTCGTAAACCTGCGCGACGGCAATCGGTTCAACTATTTTCGCGGCGGCGACACGTCCTTGTTACGCATCTGGAGTTTGAGCGAAGGTCGCGATGGCCAGCTCTGGATCGGCACGAGCGGGCAAGGTTTATACGCTTTCAGCGGTGGAAGGTTTTTCCCCTTTAGTCTGCGCAGCAGCGGGCTGTCGAGTGATGTGCGCGCGGTCTATGAGGATCGCGCCGGTAATCTCTGGCTCGGCACGCATAGCGGGGAATTGCTTCGGTTGCATCTGGACAACAAACGCTTGCTCGATCAGGAAAATGGTTTGCCGCCGCGGTTAGCCAGCGCGGTGGCGATTGCTGCTGATGGTGTTGTCTGGGCGGGCTACGAACAGGGTGGGATTTTTTCTGGGTCGCGAGATCGGTTTGAGCCCGTGCCGAATCGCAACGGTTTGGATGCGCAGAATCTGGTCGCCAGTCTTTGTGTTGCGCCCGACGGCGCGGTGTGGGTTGGTACGCTGGGCATGGGGTTGTATCGACTCAAGGACCGGGTTGCGACGCGTTACACGACGGCAACCGGTTTGAGCGACGACGCAGTGACAGCACTGGCTGTGGATGCGGAGGGCGCAATCTGGGCCGCAACTCGCGCTGGCTCGCTGCACCGCTTCTCGACGAATGCCTTGGAATCATTTGGAACGGCAGAGGGTTTAAAGCGTGGTGCAATCACGGCTTTGCTGTCGGGGCGCACTAATAGATTATGGGTTGGCACAGAGCAGGGGGCTGTTTTGCGCCAGGATACGAACGGTTTTTACGATGCGCTGGCGGGCGGGCGAGCGTTGGCCGGACCGATCACGGCGCTCTGCGAGGATTTCAAGCAACGACTTTGGATCGGCACTGCCAACGGCGGGTTGCATTGCCTCGACGGAAGCGGGTTGAATTCGTGGGATGTTCAAAGTGGGTTGCCGGACAACCACGTTCTTGCGCTAACGACTGACGATGGCGGGAATGTGTGGCTGGAGACCAGTCGCGGTATTTATCGCATCACGCGGATTTCGATCGAACAACTCAATCGCACCGCGCCGGCACCCCAACTGGTCTTGGAACACGACGCGTCAATGTTCTCCACGCCAACTCTGGGCTGGCCGCGCGTGGCCAAAGCTGCGAATGGCCATCTGTGGTTTGCCACGCCTCGCGGTCTCGCCGCGGTTGATCCACACATTGTGGACAACAAAGTGCAAAACCTGCGTGTGCTTATCGAAAGCGTCATTGTGAATGGGGCAGCTTTACCTGCCACGTTGCTAGCGTCAGCGGCAGGCGTTGTGGGAAGTATGAGCAATGCTATTCCACCCAAATCCCTGCGCTTGCCATCAAACCTGCAGTCTCTCGAATTTCAATTCACGGTGCTGGAGCTTAAATCCCCAGAGGCCGCGAGTTTTCAGCATCGACTTGTTGGTTATGAAGCGGATTGGGTGGACAATGGCCGCGAGCGCGCGGTGCATTACGCGCAGCTTCCGTACGGCCGCTACGAATTTCAGGTGCGTGCCACCAATCCGGACGGAACTTGGAATCCGGCCTTTGCCCGGCTCGTGTTTGATTTCCCGGCGCCATTTTGGAAAACCAAGACGGCCCTTGTGCTGTTCAGCGTGGCGGTAGTTGGATTATTGGTTGGCATCGTGCGGCTGGTTTCACATCGGCGGTTGCGTCGGCGGCTCGCTGTCTTGCAACAGCAACAAGCGATGGAGAAGGAGCGGATGCGGATCGCGCAGGATTTGCACGATGATCTTGGTTCGAAGCTGGCGCGCATGTCTTTCCTCAGCGAGCTCGCGTTGCGCAAAGATCCTGCTGAACCCAATCTGGTTTCCATCTCTGAGAACTCCCGCAATCTGTTGCAAACGATGGATGAAATCGTCTGGGCGGTGAACCCGCACAATGACGCCTTGGAAAACCTGGTGGCCTATCTCAGCCAATATGCCGAGGAGTATTTGCGCAAGACGACGGTGGACCTGGAGCTGGTGCTCACGGGTGAAATTTCTGAACTCCCGATTTCCGCTGAGGTGCGACACAACGTTTTCCTCGCGTTTGAAGAAGCGCTGGCCAATGCCCTTAAACATTCTGGTGCGACCAAGGTCCGGGTCGAAATCGGGTTTCACAATGCCATTCTGAAAATTCTCGTTCACGACAACGGACGCGGATTTCAATCCACTTCCAGCGGCGAACGTCAAAACGACGCGGGTAAATCCGGCGGCAAGGACGGACTGGTGAACATGAGAAAACGCCTCGCAAGCATTGGCGGCGAATGTGAAATCAGTAGTTCGTCTGACGAAGGCACGCGCGTCGGCTTCACGTTGCCAATTCATTCTCAAATCCCGAAACATTCATGAGTAAGGCCATTCAAATTTCCATCGTAGACGATGAAAGCGAGTTGCGTGACAAGATCGCGGAATACGTCGGCACAACACCAGGGTTTCGGTGCGTCAGCAGTTACGCCAGCGCGGAAGAGGCTCTGTTTGGCCTGCCCAAAGACAAGCCGGATGTGGTCTTGATGGACATCAACCTCGGCGGCATGAGTGGCATCGAGTGTGTGCGCCAGCTTAAGCCGCGCTTGCCTGACACGCAGGTGGTGATGCTGACGGTGTTCGAGGATTCCAAAAAGATTTTCAACGCGTTGACGGCAGGCGCAAGCGGCTATCTGTTGAAGCGTGCTGACCCCGCAAAATTGATTGAGGCGATTCGTGAAGCCAAGGAGGGCGGCTCACCAATGTCGGCATCCATTGCACGCAAGGTCGTGCAATTGCTCCAACGCATTCCCAAACCCAGCGTGGATGTGCCCGATCTTTCTGAGCGTGAACAGCAAGTGCTCGATGGTTTAGCAGCAGGCCAGGCTTACAAGCAGATTGCTGATCAACTCAACGTGAGCGTACACACGGTGCGCAGCTATATCCGGCGCATCTACGAGAAACTGCATGTAAAGACCCGCACTGAAGCCGTGGCCAAATATCTCCGGTGATGAATGGCGTGACGCGAAAACTCTTTTTGATTTGCATCTCTGTGCAAGTGGTTGCCGTTGCGATGTCCCGTGCCTCCGAAGCAGCTGGCTGGCGTCCGATGAAAGCGCCGTTGATGACTCGTTGGGCGGCAGAAGTGAGTCCGACGAATACGCTGCCAGAATATCCACGGCCTCAATTGGTCCGGGCTGATTGGTTGAATTTGAATGGCCTTTGGGATTTTGCCATCACCGCTAGCAACGCTGTGTACGCCACGGCGTACGAAGGAAAAATCCTTGTTCCGTTTCCGATTGAGTCAGCCTTGTCTGGAGTGAAACGTGAATTAAGGGAGGACGAGAGACTTTGGTATCGCCGGTTTTTCAGAGTGCCGCGAGGGTGGAGTGGACGACAAACCCGGCTGCACTTCGGTGCAGTGGATTGGGAGGCGCATGTTTTTGTGAACGGTCGCCAAGTGGGGCGACATCGTGGTGGCTACGATGGATTCACATTTGATGTCACTGGGTTTCTAAAACAAGACGAGGAAAACGAACTTGTCGTTGCCGTGACCAATCCCATTGAAGCAGATCGAGCGCGAGGTAAGCAATCACGACGACCGCAGGGTATTTTCTACACACCCAGCTCTGGCATCTGGCAGACGGTCTGGCTCGAACCTGTGCCCGAAGGCGGTATCGAAGAGTTGAAGCTGACGCCTAACGTTTCGGAGAAAGCACTCAAGATTCGCGTTGCTTCAGCTGCCGCCGGACTTGAGTTGCGTGTTGAGGCAGTAGCGACAACCAAAACTGGCGAAATCACTGGGAGAAGTTCAGGTGTGGCGAATACGGATTTCAGTGTTCCGATCAACAACCCGCACTTCTGGTCGCCGGACGATCCGTTTCTCTACGATTTGGAAATCCGCTTGATGGACGGCGAGCGTATCGTAGATCGGGTGAGCAGTTATTTCGGCATGCGCGAGGTGAAGCTCAAGGTGGATGAAAACGAGCTGACGCGCATCGCTGTGAATGATCGCTTTGTCTTCCAGATTGGCGCACTTGATCAAGGCTTCTGGCCGGATGGCATCTATACTGCGCCGACCGATGCCGCGTTGCGGTCGGATTTGGATTTTTTAAAGAAGTCAGGTTTCAATCTCGTGCGCAAGCATGTGAAGGTCGAGCCCGAGCGCTGGTATTACTGGTGCGATCGAATCGGCTTGCTGGTCTGGCAGGATATGCCCAGCGGCAACAACAATACGCCGGCGGCGTGCGCGCAATTCGAGGCGGAACTGCAACGGATGATCGCGGGACGATTCAATCATCCCAGCGTGATCATGTGGGTGTTGTTCAACGAAGGCTGGGGCCAATACGACACCGAACGGCTGACGGCGTTGGTCAAATCGCTCGACCCTTCGCGCTTGGTCAACAACGCCAGCGGCTGGACTGACAAACATGTCGGTGACGTGGTGGATGTTCACAGCTATCCAAGCCCCGAAGCTACGCGACCGGAAGCGGGTCGTGCCTCAGTCCTCGGAGAGTTCGGTGGATTGGGCCTAGTCCTTGAGGGGCATCGTTGGGCGACCAATACCTGGAGTTATCAGATGCTGGTAAGTCTTCCCTCGTGGCAGTCGTGGTATTCGCTGTTCGTGCAGCGCATCTGGGAACAGCGCGAAACTCATGGCCTCAGTGCCGCCGTTTACACCCAGACGACCGATGTGGAAACTGAATGCAACGGCTTGCTCACCTATGACCGGGCGGTTTCCAAGTTAGATCCCGCTGCGCTGGCAGCCATCAATGACGGCTCTGCACGCGTCGGTCGTAAGACGACCATTCTTCCAACCGCGCAAACGCATCCGACCGTCTGGGATTACACGACCAACACGCCCGCGCAAGACTGGCATCTGCCTAGCTTTGACGCTTCAACCTGGAGCCGGGGTGTGGCTGGTTTCGGCACGAAGGAAACACGTAATTCCATCGTTGGCACGCCTTGGACGGCTGCGGACATCTGGTTGCGGAACGAGTTCGTGCTGGGTTCGTTTGATCCAAAGGCGATCCGACTGCGCGTGCATCACGACGAAAATGTTGATGTTTATCTCAACGGCGTGCTAGCGCTGCAGCTCGATAATTTCAGCATCGGCTACGACGACTATCAAATCAGTCCCGCCGCCGCTGCTAGTTTGCATCGCGGCGTCAATACCATCGCGGTGCATTGTCATCAGACGTCAGGCGGACAGTTCGTTGATGTCGGCATTGATATGGTTCAAAGCCGACGGGGTCAGTCCGACTAGATTTCTGACGCTCCGCGTTGGGTGAATAAAAAGCAGATGCAGACTTAACCACTCCACTGGCCACAAAGAGTATCCGCATGAAACGACTTCTATCAATTTTAGGCTTCGGACTTGTCTTCAACGCCATGGGGGTAATCGATGCGGCTGAAGCGCCAATTCTCACGCCGCATCCAGCAACACGAAAGGCAGAGTTTTTTCCGCTAGCGGATGTCCGGTTGCTGAATGGCCCGCTGCAACGCCAACAGGAACTCAATCGCCAGTATCTGCTGCGGCTCGATCCCGACCGGTTGTTGAGTTGGTTCCGGCGCGAGGCTGGGTTGGAGCCGAAAGCGCCACCCTATCGCGGCTGGGAGTCCGAAGGCCGTGCTTTGCCCGGGCACATTCTGGGTTTTTATATGAGCGGGGCGGCCATGACCGTGCAAGCGACAGGCGATGAAATCTTGCGGCAGCGATTGAACTATATCGTGACGCAGCTCGCAGAAGTGCAGGTGGCCAATCGCTCCGGCTATATGTTGGCCGTGAAGAATGGCAAAGAGGTGTTTGCCGAGATTGCGGCGGGCCGGATCGAAATTGATGGTTTGCCGTGGAATGGCTATCAGATCAACGGGCACTTCGAGCCGACCTACACCATGAACAAGCTGATGCTCGGGTTGGTGACGATCTATGAGGCGACTGGTAACGAGCAGGCCAAGCAAGTTTTCCTGAAATTGGCGGATTGGTTCGGCGCAGAGATCATCAACAAGCTCGACGACCGGCAGGTCCAGACGCTCATGCAATGTGAGCACGGCTCGTTGCATGAATCCTACGCCGACGCGTATCGGCTGAGCGGCAATGGCAACTACCTCGCTTGGGCGCGACGGATTTGTCACGAGCGGATGCTCACGCCGCTGGCGGGCAATGATCGCGATTTTATCACGCATTTCCATGCGAATTCCAACATCCCTAAATACACCGGCTTCGAAAGCATCTATCAGCTCACGGGCGAGTCCCGTTTGCATGCGGCAGCAGTGAACTTTTGGGATGAAGTCGTGGAGCGCCGCAGTTGGGTGATCGGTGGAAACAGTGCAAATGAACACTTCTTCGATCCCACAGAATTCACCTCTGTCCTCAATGCGCCAGCCGGCCCGGAATCCTGCAATTCGGTGAACATGCTCCGGCTGACGGAAGCATTGTTCCAAGTCGAGCCGACCCCCAAGCGCGTGGATTACTACGAGCGCGCGCTGTTCAATCACATCCTCGCTTCCCACGATCCCGAGCGAGCGATGACTAGTTACTACACCACAATGCGTCCCGGTGGTTACCGCGTCTATTCGGACGAGTTTGATTCCATGTGGTGCTGCACTGGCACTGGATTGGAAGTGCCCGGCAAATATGCCCGGATGATTTTCACTCACGCCCCGGACAACACCGCGTTGGACGTGAACTTGTTTGTCAGCGCGCAACTCGAATGGAAAGAGCACCAAGTGAGTGTCCGGCAGACAACAGGTTTCCCTGATGAACCAGCAACGGCGCTGACATTTCAATGCCAGTTGCCCGAAACACGGTTCAAGTTGCGACTGCGTCATCCAGCGTGGGTGGCGGAAGGTCAATTGAAGATCACCGTGAATGGTAAACCCGTGCCCATAACTTCCAGACCCGAGAGCTACGCTGAGATTGACCGCTCTTGGCGCAGTGGCGATGTCGTGCGTATAGAATTACCCATGCGATTAAGTGCGGAGACGCTACCGGGCGATGACCATTATGTGGCATTGTTGTACGGACCGATTGTCCTTTCCGGAGCGCTTGGGAGAGGTGGGCTGACCAAGGAAGATTTCTGGC
The DNA here is from genome assembly GCA_049840435.1 of Verrucomicrobiota bacterium. Classification (GTDB taxonomy): domain Bacteria; phylum Verrucomicrobiota; class Verrucomicrobiia; order Limisphaerales; family JADLHS01; genus JADLHS01. The sequence goes on from JASGKY010000011.1 coordinate 9,124, forward strand.
AAATCCGAACGACCATCCCGACCAAGTGGCAAGTCGAGAGCGCCACTCCAGTGTTTGTTGCAAGTAACACTGCTGAGGTGGTTAATCAGATTCGTCCAGTGTCTGGAAAACCGCTGTGTTTTGACACGGGTGATCTGGTGGCCGAGAAAAAGGTCAATCTGATTCCGTTTTACGAAAATCATTTTCAACGCTATGCGATCTATTGGAAGCGCTGCTCTCCAAGTGAATGGCTGGTATTGCAGAAGGAGAACGCCGCTGCGGAGCAGGCTGTTGCCGACCTGGAAAAACGCACTGTGGACCGGGTGCTCATCGGCAATGACGCATCTGAAAAGGCCCATGCGTTCGCCGGAGAAAAAACCCTGTCAGGCTCGGGAGCTTATGAGCATGAGTCGGCACTGCAATGGCGCGACGCTCGCGACGGCGGGTGGTTTAGCTACAAGCTGAAGCTGGCGGAGCAAGTAGAGCCGCAAGCTTTGCGCTGCACCTATTGGGGCCGCGAACGCGGGAATCGCACCTTCGACGTGCTTGCCAACGGGCAACTGTTGGAAACCCGCTCATTGAAGGATACGGGAAAAGACGACTTTATTCATGCCGATATTTTGCTCCCTGAAGCGCTTGTTCGTACCAACTCGCACGTGACCGTAAGATTCCAGTCCCACGCGGGGAATTCCGCTGGTGGAATATTCGATTTGCGCGTTGTTACTCGCAGTCCTGCCAGTCTGTAGTGACTGTTTCATAATCGACGAGGCCGGTCTTGATGGCCGCGGTTTGTTTATTACCTCGCCAGATGACTATCTCAAGCGATCTGAATGCGACGGATAGGAAAGCCAAAGAACTGGTGCGCTAAATGATTGGACCGCTCTTTGTTCCGCGGTAGAATCCGGCATGAAATTCATTCGTTGCATCCCGGTGCTAGTCATCGCATTTGCTATCAACCTGCACGCTGATCCGATTCCCGAAAACCTCCGCCAGAACGGCTGGTTTATCGGGGCGCAAGCGTACACGTTCAAGGAATTCACTGCCTTCGAGGCGATCGCCAAAACCAAGGAAGCGGGTGGCAACGTGATTGAGTTCTATCCGGGCCAGACCCTAAAGCCGGGCTCGTCGGAAAAGGTTCACCACAACATGTCGGAAACTGCGCGGACAGAACTCCAAGCCGAGTGCGCTCGACAAGGCGTTCGCGCTGTGAACTACGGCGTGGTCGGCGCCAACAATCCAGAAGAAGTCCGCGCCATCATGAGCTTCGCCAAGAAGATGGGGCTCTACGCGGTGTGCACGGAATCAACCGAGCAAATCGCGGCGTGGGAAACCAACGCCAAGGAGTTCGACATCAAAGTCGCCTTTCACGAACACGGCGGTTCGATGAGCAATCCCAACTATAAAGTTTGGAATCCGCTCTACATTCGCGGGGTGGTGGAGAGTCGCGACCCGCGCATCGGTGCCTGCGCCGACCTTGGTCACTGGTGCACATCCAATCTCAAGCCGGTGGAATGCATCCGGATTCTCAACGGCCGTATTGTCAGTGTGCATCTCAAAGACAAGGCCGCCAACGGCAACGCACCGGTGGTGGTGGCGGGCGCTGGGGTGGTGGATGTTGCTGCCTGTCTGGAGGAATTAAAGCGCCAGAAATTTGACGGGCACATCTCAGTCGAGCACGAGAACGATTGGAAGGATAACGTTTCCCAAGTGCGCACCAACATTGACTTCGTCAAAGCGCGCGCGAAGTAAGCCGGCCTCTCGCACAAAACAATTCTGTTTGCCCCGCTGGAGGAAAATCTGGCGGGGTTTTCTGTTTGCCTTTCACCCAGTTAATTTGTTTTCAGCGCACATCATGAAATCTGCAACGGCCAATTCTTACCGTCACATTTTCGCGGGCGATTTTTCTGGAGTCCTTCATTGTGATAGCTTGCAGCACGCTTTTGCTCAATCCACTTGATAAAGTTGGCATGCTTGAATCGTTGTGGGGGCTTGGGGTTGGCTCGCGATGACGTGCCAGGAAGGATGCTCATTCAGCGAAATCTTTAGTAGGAGTTTGCTTTGCGAGGGAGACCGAGTGGGGAGTATTAGTCGTTTTGTATTCATAAAGGTATTCACTTTAGTAGATGACTTTTGCACACTATGGGCCCTCATGTTTTATTACACTTCTTAAAGCCTGAAAAGGCGAGGCACATCAAATTTGATGGGTTTTTCAAAACATAAACACTCGTTGTCGGATTTTGCGTATTCGAGTTGCTGTGTGTTTGTGCTGGCAGACGGCGATGGGATTCTGGCGCGCGGTCTTCAATGTGCAGGCCATCGCAGTGACGCCTGACCAGAAAGTCGGCAGGGTATTGCGAACATGGGATGAAGCTATGAGCCTTGGGGCAGTAACAACGATTTAAACCTTACCCAAGTATTAAATCGTTTGTATTACGATTTATTTTTCGGGAATGGCTTTGAAAGTCGTGGTGCGCTGAAGATATTTGGTTACGGCCTCGGCGCGACAACGAACGTGGAGTTTTTCATAGATCCGTCTTAGATGGCCACGTACTGAGTCGTAACTGATGCCCATCTGGGGCGCGATTTGTTTGTTGCCGAGCCCCTTGGAAACCAAGGCCAGCAATTCGGTTTCCAGCTCGGACAATTCTACGGAATCAGATGGATCAACGCCTTGTTGCTGAAACGTCTCAACCATCATGCGTGCGATCTCTCTGGTCATGGGCGCCCCGCCGGAACGCACTTCGGCAATCGCGGCCAAGAGTTCTTTGGGATTGCAACGTTTGAGGAGGTAGCCGCTGGCGCCAGCTTTGAGCGCTTGGAAGAGCAGGTCGCGGTCGCGATAGACCGTTACAACAATGACCTGTAGCGCTGGCAGGAGCTGTTTGAGTCGGGCGGTGCAGGCGATTCCAGATTTGCCCGGCAGTTGGATATCCATAAGGACGACGTCGGGTTGTAGTCGCGGGATTTCGACCAAGGCTGTCTCGGCGTCGACGCAGGCGCAGACACACTGATAACCTGGAGCGGAGTTGATCCATTGCTGCAATGAACGCCGGATGCCGGGGTGGTCCTCGACGATGGCAACTGTGGTCAGCAGTGGCTGGAGTGGGGCAACGGGCGCGGCTTCGAGGAGCTGTTGCATTGTAAAACTAGAGTGACGGTTTGCGGAGACAGGATGAATTTAAGAGTTCCCGGCGTGAATTCAATTCGGAAAATTCGAGTTGCCGATTACAATCGCTGACCATGAGTCAGTTGGTTTCATTTTTCAAAGCAAGTCTGGCGATTTGCCTGACCGGCTTGGTGCTGGTTTGCCATTCAAGTGGCGCGGCTGAAACCGTTGCTGGGCTTCAGGATTATCCGCGCGTCTCCAATATTTCGCAGTTCCGCAATATCATCAACCGGGCAGAGGCGAGGGTTTGCGTGTTCGAGCTCCATGGGACAGTGCTGGCGGTGGACGCTGCTGCGAACATCATTTTTCTGCAGGATGATACGGCCCTGGAAGTCCTCCAGATGAATTTTCAGGGAACATTGCAGCCAGGACAGAAAATCCATCTCTGGGGGACCAACTATGTCGTTCGGACGGATTATGGTTTGAGTTTCGGGAAGCATCCGGTGGTTGAAAACGATGGCTTGCATTCGCGGCTTGAGCGGGAGGGCACGGTTTTTTTGCAAGCTGGGCGGCATCCTTTGCTTATTTCATGGTTTAATTACACGGTGGATAGCTTCCTTGAATTATCTTGGCTGGGGCCGGCAGGCGGGCGGGTGCGCATTCCGGAGGCGGCGCTGTTTCGTCGCGAGTCGCAACCGGGTGATGCCGGTCAATCCTTCGTGCCTGGTTTAAACTTTCGTTGTTTCGAGGGGCTGGGGCAAAGATTGTTCGACTTCGAAAATCTCCATCCGGTCAAGACTGGCTCTGTCTCTCATCTGGATGTCAATGTTAAGACCCGCAATGAACATGTGGCGCTGGAATTCACCGGGTTTCTGGATGTGCCCACGAACGGCGTTTACACATTTTATCTCGATTCGGATGATGGCAGCCGGTTCTTTCTGGATGATGCACCGCCGCGCGTGGCGGTGGTGGGGGCAGAGCCAGTGCCGTCGCCGCGTCCCGTTGCTCCGGGAGAATTGCTGGCGGCGGGACAGGCTTCATTCTGGGGGCAAGTCACAGGGACGATTACTTATTTGAGTCGGCAACAGAATGGCGCGGAAATGGAACTGGGGAGCGACGCCAATGGCTTGCGGGTTAAAATTATGAATTCACGGGATGGGCTGCCGATTCATCTGTTGCGGTCGCGCGTGCGTGTCACGGGGATTTGCCTGAATACTCGCAATGCTGATGGGCAGCCGGGCGTGGCGTTGCTGACGGCGCCGAATTGGGAAAGTGTGCAAGTGTTGGAAGCTGCTCCCGACCATTGGACAACTCTGAGCAGCGTAAAATTGACTGAACTCCCAGCTATCCGTCAAACCGACACGGATGCCGTCATCCATGCTGTTGGGAGGCTCTCTGCGCGCGCCCCGGAAGGATTGATGGCGTTGGAAGAGGGCACCAATTTCGTTTTTCTGCAACTTTTGAATCCGTTCGCCAGCAAAGTTGGAGATCAAGTCGAGTGTCTGGGGCGGTGGGGGCGGCACGGCACGAATCTGGTGTTGCGAGAGGCGGTGGTGCGTTCTCTGGCGCAGGCGCGGGAAGAGCCGCAGGAAAAGCCGTTGCCATTGCTGACGACCGCCGCCCAAGTTCAGCAGTTGAAACGCGAAGAAGCCCGGCGTGGTTTTCCAGTGCGGCTTCGTGGCGTGGTTACCTGGGTTTCGGATCATCACGAAGCCTTGGTTATTCAGGACTCAACTCGCGCAGTGTTTGTCACCATTGGTTCGGTTTGGAAATCCAATATGCCCGTGCCGGGAGAGTATCTGGAGATTGAAGAAGCCAGCGATCCGGCGGATTTCTCGCCGATTGTCAAAATGACCAAGGTGACGCGGCTGGGTGTGGGGCGGATGCCGACGCCGGTCTCGCCAACCTTGGAGCAAATGATCAACGGCAGCTTGGACGCGCAGTATGTTGAAATCAGTGGTTTTGTCACCGGAGTGCAAAGCAATACGGTCACTTTATTCACCCGAACCGGGCCGATCGAACTCAATGTGACGCTCAATTCATCCGAGCCGTTGGCCCCCTATTTACATGCCATGATCCGGCTGCGCGGGCCTTTATTTGCGAATTGGGATCCGATCACTCACCAAGTCATTCCCAATCTGCCGCCCCTCCTCAAGAGCGCCAGCCTTCAGGTGGATGTTCCAGCGTCAGTCGATCCGTTCCGAGTGCAACCCATGGCGGCGGCGGAATTGTTGCAATTCAATGTTCAACCTGAAACGTTCCGCCGAGTCAGAATTTCGGCGCAAATTCTTCAAGCCGGGGGAAGCATTTATTACGCAATGGATGGAGGGATTGGGGTGCGGATTCAACCGACGCAACCGGTGGAGATTGCCCCCGGCGCGATTGTGGACATTGTTGGTTTCGCTGATGTGGGAGGAGTCACTCCGATTTTGCGGGAAGCCATTTTGCGTAAGACCGGGCAAGCCCAGTTGCCGGCGGCGCGGAAACTCGACCTCAGTGCACTCAATGGGCAGGTACCGATTCGACGCGGGTTTGGGTGGAAGGATTACTGGTCGACTTGAAGGAGAGCGGGCCCGAACAGGTGCTGGAGGTGCAAACCGGATTGAAAGGCTTTATCGCGCGATTGCGCATCAAGGAAAAGCCAGCCGCGCACTGGCAGGTGGGCAGCCGTTTGAAACTAACAGGCGTCTTTGTTGGGCAGGGCGGGAGTCGGATGGAGCAGAGCGATGTGAATTCATTCGAGTTGTTGTTGAATTCTCCCAGCGATGTGGTGGTGGTGGCGCTGCCCCCTTGGTGGACTTTGCCCCGACTGCTGGCGGCGGTCGCGGTTTTGGCTGTCGGACTGATGCTGACCTTTTTGTGGATCACCGTATTGCGCCGTCAAGTGGAGCGGCGGACCATCCAGCTACAGCGGGAGATTGGTGGGCGCGAGCGCGCGGAAAAGGAGCGGGCCATTGAACAGGAGCGCGCCCGGATTGCGCGGGACTTGCACGATGACATGGGCAGTAACGTGACTGAAATCAATATGCTGGCCATGACTGCGCTGGAAATGAAAATCAAGCCGGAGGAGCGCGGCGAGTTTTTGCAACTGATCGCCGACAAGTCGGGTTCGATGGTCACAGTTCTGGACGAACTAGTGTGGGCTGTGAATCCGAAAAACGATACGCTTGCTTCCCTGGCGGAGTATCTGGCCAGTTTTGCTGAGGAGTATTTTTCCCGAACTCAAATCAACTGTCAGGTGGAGATTCCGCTGGCTTTCCCCAACCGGACGGTTGCGGCGGAGGCCCGGCATCATGTGGTGCTCGCAGTCCGGGAGGTTTTCAATAATGCCGTTCGCCATGGCAAACCCAGCGAAGTGTCCTTGCGGATGGCGCTGGCAGCGGAGCAGTTTGAGATTCTGATCCAAGACAATGGGGTCGGCTTTGATCTAAAACGCCATTCCCAAGGAAATGGGTTGGCCAATCTGCAAGAGCGCATGCGTGAGTTGAAAGGCCAATGCCGCATCGAGTCGCAACCCGGACAGGGGACTTGCGTTGCGTTCTGCCTGCCACTCTGAATTGCGTCGGGCAGAATTCCGCCCCAATGAGTTTGGGCCATTTGAGTCGTTGGATGCCGGTCATTGGCCTGCCAGACTTTGTAGCGTGTCACAGATTTGTTTGTTCAATCGAGATTCGCTCGGAAGGCAACGCTCCAGAGGCGTTCAGCCCTATCGCCACCGAAATCGCCGCGCCCGATGGGGGGTGATTGTAGCGCTGCTGGTTATGGCGGTCAGAGTTCCCCAAGTCGCGGCGGAATCCTTCGGGATTAAGTTTTTGGGCAATTCGAGCGGCAACGGTTCACCGCAGTGCGGGTGTGATGTTGATTTCCGGTTGGACCAACATAGCCACGGCAAGTTTCACCTCAGGTACCATTTGGTCGAGCGATGGCTTGGTCGCGGCAACGTTGACCCGCACCGGGCCGGGCCGGGGGAATATCTGGCATAGCGGTGCTGCGCCGGATGGCGGGAACGGTTCGTTGTTGGACGGTTACAACGATGGCATGAAGAATAGTCCGGCCACCAATATCATCAGCGGCCTGACGGGTTCTTCCTATACGGTTTATCTCTACACAGCGGGTGATGCGGCCCGACCGGCTAACACTACAGATTGGCTGCCGAATTACACTGTCAACGGGGTTCAATACTGTACAGGCAACCCTGAATGGGAGCGGGCCGTTTCCGGGCTTCATTCAAGGTGGAAAGACTCTGGTCAACAACAACACCTATCCGCCGCCCCTAACTTACGGCAATTACATTCAGATTGATAATGTCGTTCCGATCGGAGGCACGATCACCATTTCTGCCAACTCCGATAATCGGACCTGGCGCTCGCCGCTCAACGGCATCGAAATCGTAGCCAATACCAGCGCTCCATTGATCCAAATGCCGCCCGCTGCTCAAAGGCATTACCTCGGAGGCACGGCTCAATTCTCGATCTTCGCCAAAGGGATGAATCCCATGACTTATGCTTGGCGCAAAAATGGCGTGAGCTTGGATGACGGTGGAAATATTTCGGGATCAAAGACAAATTCTTTGACCATCACAAATCTGGCTTTGACGGATGCGGGAGATTACACGGTGGTGGTGACGAACAGTTTTGGTTCGGTCACCAGCTTGGTGGCGCATCTGGAGGTTGCGGTGGAGACGCCGGCGGATCGGGCCATTGATGCGTTCAATCAGGCGTACCTGATCCAAACCAATAACCTGACTTACTATGCGAGCAGTTTGACCAACCGGGCACCCGATGGCACGTGGACCATGTGTCTGAACATTCAAGGGATGCAGGATGCCTATGAACGAACCGGCAGCCCGCAGCATCTGCAATTGGTCAATAGTCTGCTGGTCACCTTCCTGATTCAAACGCCGCCACCGTGGTCTTGGGATGGGTGGAACGACGACATCGGTTGGTTCTCGCTGGCTTTGGTGCGGGGTTATCAGATGACGGGCAACGCCAATTTTCTCGCGCAAGCCGAGTATGGTTTCAATTACGCGTTTGGACGGGGCTGGGATACCAATTTCAATAACGGCGGCATTTGGGAGCAGCAACCCGAATACACTCCGCCCGGCCAATCAATCAGTAAAGAGGCGTTATCCAACGACAGTCTCGCGCAGGTGGCCTGCATGTTGTATCAAAGCACGCAAAACCCGGTTTATCTCGACCGGGCGCAGCAGATCTACGCGTGGGTGCGGACCAATATCTTTAATCCGCAAACGGGGCAGGTTTACGCTGGCATCGCCACCAACGGCGTCGTGAATCAAAGCAGTGCGCTCTACAATCAGGGAACGTTTGTCGATCTCGCCAATCTGCTGTATCGAATCACTGGACAACAATTTTATTACGACGACGCGCTCAAGGCGGTTGAGTTCACCAGGAACAACCTGACAGTGAATGGCGTTTTTAATAACAGCGCTTCGTGGATCAATACCTGGGCCGCCGAGTTTGCTCGAGGGCTGGGGCACTTCGTTCGCGATAACAATTTGTGGAGCACCTACTATCCTTGGATGTGGGCCAATGCCAACGCGGCTTGGGCCTGTCGCCGGACTGATCTGGACATTGCTTGGAATCAGTGGACGCAACCGACGCCGACCAACAACATGATTGCGAATTGGGCTGTCAACGCCGTGGCGATGCTTCAAGTTACCCCGACAACGCAGCCGGGCTTTATCAATTGCACCAATCAACTAAGCGGACCGTGATCGGGACGCCGGGTTCATATAACAATGGCGGCAGCACGATTGCCAAGGCATTTGATAATAACTTAAGCACGTTCTTCGACGCCCCAGTAGCCTCGGGCGCTTGGGTTGGATTGGATTTTGGTGTCGGGGTCAGCAATGTCATCGGGCAGATCAATTACTGGCCGCGGGCGGGCTATGCTGACCGGATGCGCGGAGGCGTGTTTCAAGGGGACAACAGTCCTGCATTCTCCGCTCCAGTCACGCTGTTCACCATCGCCACGGCCCCGCCAGAAGGTGGCGTGGTGACGCCCCAGCCGATCACGAATCTCAAGGCGTTTCGCTGTGTGCGTTACGTTAGTCCGAACAATGGCTCGTGTAATGTGGCGGAGTTGAAATTCTTTGCGCCCAATCCACCGCCAATGCCACCACATCTGACCAACAGCTGGAATGGAACACAGCTAATCCTTAGCTGGCCAATTGGCAGCAAGCTTTTGGAGGCGACAAATTTGTCCGGACCGTGGATTATCAACGGCTCGGCCATCTCGCCATTCGGGGTGACGCCAGCAGAACCGCAAAAATATTATCGGTTAATGTTGCAATAATGCAGGTCCAACGCAGTCAGGTTTGCTAAACCAGATCTTGAATCTTAATTGCCTCAAATACTTCATGAAAAATCTGTTCTCGCCTTTCATCTTATCCAGCGCCGTTTCGCTGTGTCTGAGTCTTGTGTGCCATGCTAAGTCGCCGGTGGATTCAGTGAATCCTTTCATCGGCACGGATGCGCACGGGCATGTTTATCCAGGCGCGACGGTCCCGTTTGGAATGGTGCAACTCTCGCCTGACACCCGGACGACTACTTGGGACGGATGTGCGGGCTATCACTATTCTGACAGCAGCATTCTTGGTTTCACGCATAATCACTTGACCGGCACGGGCTGCGCGGACTTGGGGAATGTCTTGCTGATGCCGACGGTGGGGGCGCTGAAACTAGTGCCGGGGGCTAAGCCGGGGGAGGGGTATCAAGCCCGGTTCTCGCATCAGGATGAAACAGCTCGTCCCGGTTATTATTCCGTCCGCTTGCCGGATTATCAGGTCAAAGTCGAATTAACCGCCACCGCGCGGGCTGGCTTTCATCGCTACACCTTCCCCGCCACCGAGGCGGCCCACATCGTTGTGGATCTTCAGCACGGCGTCGGTAACAACGTCACCGAGGCGCAACTGACCATTGAGAATGATCACACAGCCAGCGGTTATCGCCGCAGCGAGGGGTGGGGGGGCGGTAAGGTGTATTACTTCGTGATGGAATTCTCCAAGCCGTTCGCGACTTCCGGCGTCGCACAAGCCGACAAGGACGTGGCGGGAACACAAACCACCGGCAAGGAGACGAAGGGCCACTTTGACTTCAAGACCAAGGCGGGTGAAAAGATTCTGGTCCGCTTGGGCTTATCGACCGTCAGCGTCGAGGGCGCCCGCAAGAATCTGCATACGGAAATTCCTACCTGGGACTTCGAAGCCGTGGCGTCCGCGGCAACCAAGCACTGGAAACAAGCTTTGAGTGTGGTCGCGGTTGAAACTCCCGACAAGAATCGCGCGCAGACCTTTTACACCGCGCTCTATCATACGCTGGTGGCGCCAACACTTTTAGCGATGTGGACGGACAGTTCCGCGGACCGGATGGGAAAGTCCACGCGGCCAAGGGCTATGATTATTATACGGAGTTGTCCTTGTGGGATACGTTTCGCGCCGAGAATCCGCTCCTAACGTTGATCCAGCCCGGGCGCGTGAATGACTTTGTGACCACGATGTTGGAACACTTCAAGATTTTCGGACAGAACACGCTGCCGGTCTGGCCGGAAGGCGGCAAGGAAACCTGGTGCATGATCGGCAACCACGCGATTCCGGTGATCGCGGAGGCGCATTTGAAAGGCTTTCGCAACTGGAATGCGGATGAGGCGTTGCAGGACATGATCGCGTCCACCGATAAAAACCGGGAACAACTCGAAGCCTACCGCGAGAAAGGTTTTATTCCTACCGGCAATGGCGTGCAAAGCGTCTCCAAGGTTTTGGAATATGCGTATGATGATGCGTGCATCGGTCGCTTTGCGCTCGCACTGGGCAAGAAGGATATTGCCGAAAAGTATTTTAAGCGGTCACAGAATTGGACCAACGTTTTCGATTCGAGCACGGGCTTCATGCGTGGTCGCACCGCTGATGGCAGTTGGGTGACACCGTTCGGAAAAACGGAGATGAACAGCATTACGTTTAACGAGGTACACCGAAGCCAACGCCTGGCAGTATAATTTCTTCGTGCTGCATAACGTGCCGGAATTGATCGCGAAATTGGGCGGAGACGAGAAATTCGTCGCTCGGCTCGACGAGATGTTTGACACCACCGAAACCATTCCCAACCTAGCCATGATTCCGGACGTGACGGGCGTCATTGGGTTGTATTCGCATGGCAATGAGCCCGACCAGCACAACCCCTATCTATACAATTACGCCGGGCAGCCGTGGAAGACGCAGGCTCGCGTCCGGCAGGTGGCCGACACCATGTATAACCATACACCGGCGGGCATTTGCGGTAATGACGACTGCGGTCAAACCTCCGCGTGGTTCGTTTTCTCAGCGATGGGTTTTTATCCCGTTGATCCAGCCAGTGGCATTTATGTTTTAGGCAGCCCGTTAGTGGACAAAGTCACGTTGAAGCTTGATGCCAAACATTACGGCGGACGTTCTTTCACCATCGTGGCGAAGAACAACTCGGCGAAGAATCCTTACATTCAATCGGCGACGCTGAACGGGAAAGCCATCACCCGGAGTTGGATTTCGCACGCGGAAGTGGCGGCGGGCGGCAAGCTCGTGCTGACGATGGGGCCGACTCCGAATAAAACCTTTGGCGCCGCGTTGGCGGATCGTCCGCCGCAGTCGTGAGATGTTTATTGAACCGCTGCTGGCACTATTTCAAATCCGAGGAACAATAAATCCTCAGACTGTTGTAAACACTGGTGATCAGCCCAAGCCATTCAAGCATGAAGACCACTAACCGGTGGCTAAACCGGCGCAACCAATTCGCGACTGTTGTCATGATCGTAATGGCGGTATTCGGTTTGGGCCGGCAGCTTGCGGCCTATCCACTGCAGACGCTCACGACTAATGTGAACCTGTTCTGTGGTACTGCTGGGGGTGGCAATGCCGCCGATTTGTTTCCTGGGGCCGTGGCGCCCTTTGGAATGGTCCAGTGGAGTCCGGATACGACCACGCAGTGGCCAGGCGGTTATCTCTACTCGGATACGCAGATCCATCGGTTTAGCCTCACCCATGCCAGTGGGGCAGGGTGCAATTTCGGTGGCGACTGTGGCTTCACGCCATTTCTTGGGAGTGTGACCGTCTCGCCTTATAGCAACGCACACTACAGCCGTCTGAACGCCAGCTATTTTTCCACCTTCGCCCACGCCAACGAAGTTGCTTCACCCGGATATTATTCCGTCCTATTCACCAACGGAATCCGCACCGAGTTGACGGCGACAACTCGGACGGGGTTTGGCCGGTTCACTTATCCCGCTGGCAACACGGCGAGCATGCTCATCAACGCGGGCGGCGATGCCAACGGGACCATCAACGCTTCGATCCAGATCAACGTCGCCGGAAATGAGATCAGTGGCTGGACCCAAATGCCGGGCATGTGCGGTACGGCCAGCACAAAGCTGTATTTTGATATTGTTTTCGATCAGGCCTTTACCGCTTACGGCGTATGGAACGGCGCAACATTGACCCCCAATGGCACGAGTGCTTCAGGGGCGAATACCGGAGTCTATCTCAGTTTCAATTTGCCGAGCGGCGGCACAGTGCTGGCGCGGACGGCGATTTCCTATGTGAGCCTGGCTAATGCGCAAGCCAATCTACAGGCGGAAAGCCCGAGTGTGAATTTCACCAGTGCCGGGTTCAATGCCATGACGAACTCCGCCAGCACGAACTGGAATGGCTATCTCAACAAAATCCAGGTGAGCGGTGGAACGGTGGCGGATACGAAGACTTTCTATACGATGCTCTACCATTGCCTGCAGGCCCCGAGCGTGGTCAGTGATGTCAACGGTCAATTCACCGGCCTGGACAACAACGTGCATACCGTGGCCGGGCGCACCAAGTATGGCTGGTTTTCAGGTTGGGACATTTATCGCAGCGAGGTCCAGTTGCTTGCCGTGCTTGATCCGGAACGGGCCAGCGATATGGCGCAGTCGCTGGTTTTGGATGCCCAGTACGGCGGCGGCATGCCCCGGTGGTCGGTTGCTACGGCGGACTCTGGCATCATGATCGGTGATCCGGCGACGCCCATCATCGCAGGCATGTATGCGTTCGGGGCGACTAATTTCAGCACCACCAATGCGCTGACCGCGATGGTGAAAGCAGCCGTTAATCCGGTAACAAAAATCATCAATGGCGGCACCACGCAACGCGATGCCAATCGCAATTATCTCAATCTTGGTTTTATTCCCCAGTATCAAATCGGCGGTTATGCCCCGGTTTCCATGACGTTGGAGTATTGCAGCGCCGATTTTGCCTTGGCTCGATTTGCGCAGGCTTTGGGCGATACCACCAACTACACGCTGGCCATGAATCGCGCCCAGAACTGGCGCAATCATTTCAACACCAGCTCGGGCTATTTTCAGATGCGGCGCTCTACCGGCCTCTGGTCGCCGGGTTTTGTCAGCAATGCTTCGACCTATGACAACTACAACCTCTTCGCCGAAGGCACCGGGGCACAATATATCTGGATGGTGCCATTCAATCTTAGTTCGCTCGTCAGCATGATGGGTGGGCCGCAGGTAGCGCTCAGCCGGCTCGACACATTTTTCACTCAGATCAATGATAACAATACGAGCTCGAGCCAATATGCCTATTTGGGCAACGAGCCCTGTGCGGCGACGCCATGGATTTATAATTTTCTCGGGCAACCCTACAAAGCCTCCAGCGTCGTCCGGCGGGCAGTGACCCAACTCTTTTCGACGTCAACCAGTGGCTTGCCGGGCAATGATGATCTCGGACAGATGTCGTCGTGGTATATCTGGGCAGCGTTAGGCTTGTATCCGGCGCTTCCTGGTGATGATGTGTTGGTCTTTCACGGGCCGCTCTTTCCGCAGGCAGTTGTTCATTTGGCCAATGGCGATCTGACCATCACCGGCACCGGTGCGGCAGCCAACGCGCCGTACGTCCAGAGCCTCACTGTGAATGGACTAGCGTTGAGCGAGTCTTGGATTCGGTTTGCAGAGGTTGCCAATGGCGGGACGTTGGCTTTTGTCATGGGCAACTCCGCAAATACCAATTGGGGTTCAAATCTTTTGCTGGCGCCGCCATCATACATGGACGGCATGACAGCGCCGCTGGCGCAGAATTATTTTTGGGGAACGGGCCTCGAGTCGAGCGAAGCCCAGCCGACTTGGAACAACACGGTGGACTTTGTGGCCCCGGCTGGTGGCAGTAACAATGTGGGCGGCATCCTCGGCGGTTCATCAGTTCCAGAACTGGGCGTTCGAAACGAGAACAGCCAGAGCGGCACTTACGAACTGATGTATTCTGGCAAGGCGTTGGGCGGGGCCAACAACTATGCGTATTTGAAGGCGTTTGATTTGAGCGGGCAGGGGGTGTCTATCACCAATGGGATGCGGCTTTCCTATTGGGTCTTTCCCCAAAGTCCCGTCAACAATGGGCTGACGGCGAGCAGCAACAGTGCTTTCGTGGCAGTGGATTTGATTTTCACGGATGGAACGAATTTGCGGGATCGTGGCCTGACCGATCAACGCGGGGTTGGCATCCATCCAAAGTTTCAAGGTGGTTCGCTGGTGCTGGATACTTGGAATTATGTGGCTGTTGATTTGACGCCGCTAGCAGGCAAGACCGTAAGTCGCATCGATTTTGGTTTTGATCGCCCCGGCGGCAATGGTGGTTATCGCGGGTACGTGGATGATCTGGCGATCACTACTCCCGCGAACTGGGCAGGCTCGGATCTGGCACTCAACAAACCAACCAGCACTGATAGCGAGCAGGCCGGGAATCTGGCCAGCAATGGCAATGACGGCAATTCTGGAACGCGGTGGAGTGCGAATGATGGGAACGCCAATCACTGGTGGCAGGTGGATTTAGGCACCGTCTGCAATTTGACTGGTGACGAGGTGACTTGGGAAAAGAACGGGGCAATTTATAACTACACGGTGGCAGTATCGCTCGACAATGCGAATTGGACGCAAGTCGTCAACAAAACCGCAAACGCCAGCACGGCCCGAACCCAGGCAGATGTATATCTCGCCACGGCGCGTTATGTGCGGCTCACAGTGACGGGATTGTCAGCGGGGAATTGGGCGAGCTTTTCGGAAATGCGGGTGTTGGGAAAAGCCGTGGCGTTGCCCGCGACGCCGAGCAATCTGGTCGCGACTGCCGGCTACAAGCTTGTCAGTTTGAACTGGTCAGCCGCAGCCGACGCGACGAGTTACGCCATCAAACGCGCGACCGTCAGCGGCGCTGAGACGATGATCGCCACAACGATAGGTACTAATTACGTGGACCGGAATTTAGTCAACGGCACGAAGTACTACTACGTGATTTCGGCAACAAACCTTCAGGGATCGAGTGTAAATTCCAGCGAAGTGGCGGCCACGCCGGCAGCCCCATTACCTGGCACTTTCGCTGCCGCGGTGGTCACCAATAATCCGCTCGCTTATTGGCCGTTGACCGAAACAAATGGCGCGGTCGCTTACGATCTGGTGGGCGGCTACAACGGCAGCTATGTCGGGGGCGTCACGCTCGGCCAACCGGGAGTGGCGTTGGCGGGTTTCGTTCCGCCCCGCTATGCGGCGCTCTTTGACGGCACCTCGGGTTATGTCGCCATTCCCAACGGGCCGTTCAATCTCACCAATGCCATTAGCACAATCGCGTGGGTCAAAGTTCCGACCATCTCGCATTTTTCGGGCATCATGGGGCACACGGATAGTTCCTGGCGGATGAGCATCAACGGGTCTGGTCAGCCGGGTGGCTCGGATGGTGGTAGCGATGTCACCAGCCCCACTTCGATCCTTGGGAGCAGTTGGCACTTGGTTGTCTATACCTATACCGGCGTTCCAAATGTTGCCAACAATGGAGCGCTCTATGTAGATGGCGCGCTGAAGGCACAAGGCACGGTTCCACAACCCAACGGGAGCAACTCGGACGTCTGGATTGGTGGTTCACCCGACTATGGCACGAGCCGGCTCTTGGCTGGGAGTATTGCGCATGCGGCAGTTTTCACTAACGCGCTCACGGCCGCTCAAGTGTTGACGCTTTACAAAGCCAGCACCAACCCTCCGCCCGCTTTCTTGAAAATTGTTCCCGGTGGGACAGGAAATCTGATTCTCGATTGGTATCCCGGCACGTTGTTGCAAGCCACGAATCTCGGCGGTCCATGGACTACCAACGTCGCCGTCGCACCGCTGGCGCTCGCTCCGACGAATTCCCAAATGTATTTTCGGGTGCTCGTAAATTAGTTGCGGTAGTTGTGATTTAATCTCGCCTTCTTCGTTGGTTTTTCGCGCTGCAGAGCACTTCTATCATCGCCTGCTCGGTGTTTTTCTTCGTTGGTAGCTTCCTTCCAACAGGTGATTAGGGCTATTCGGCCCGCTTTTTTGGCGATGTGGGCCATTTGGCCCGTTATCCGGTTCACTCGGGCCATCTGAGTCGTTGGAAGCTATAAGAAGACCCGTCAGAATGGGAAGCGTGTCCACGATTTATATGTATAAAACAAGCGGGTGGTGTCGGCTGATGGTGCTGTTGAGTGTTGTGGTGGCAATTTTCCCACGCGGCCAGGTTTTGGCGCAAGCCCCGTTGCCGCCGGAGATTGAGGACCCCGAATGCCTTGGCATCAACAAGCAGCCTGCACATGCCACGCTGATGCCTTACGCCAGTTTGAAAGAAGCGCTTACGGCCAAGCGTCACGATTCGTCATTTTGCGTGAGTCTGAATGGGCTGTGGAAGTTTAACTGGGTGCGAGAGCCTTCATTGCGTCCGGTTGATTTTTATAAAACCGATTTTGACGCGAGTGGCTGGAAGGAAATTCCTGTGCCGTCCTGTTGGCAGCTTCAAGGCTATGGCACGCCGATCTACCGAAATCTCGGCTACACGTTCGAAAAAAACTGGCCTCATGTTTTGACCGAGCCGCCCAAGAATTATACCGCCTACGTGGAGCGGGACCCGGTGGGGAGCTACCGCCGTGAGTTTGAAGTGCCCAAGGACTGGGATGGCCGCCGGATATTTATCACCTTTGATGGAGTGGACTCCGCCTTTTTTCTCTGGATCAATGGCCAGAAGGTCGGGTTCAGCGTCAACAGCCGGAACGCGGCCGAGTTCGATATCACCCAATTCTTAAAACCCGGCAAAAATCTGCTGGCAGCTGAAGTTTATACCTACTCGGCGGGGAGCTACATCGAGGATCAGGATATGTGGCGCATGAGCGGCATCTTTCGCAACGTCACCTTGTGGAGCGCTCCCGACGTGCATCTTCGCGATTTCTTCGTGCAGACCGATCTGGATGCGAAATATCAAGACGCCACGTTGAGTGCGACGGCCAAGATCCGAAACTTTTCCGATCAATCGGCCGCTGCGCGTGAGTTACAGGTGGAGTTGTTCGATAACAAAGGCCGTTCGGTTGCTAAGGGACAGGCCGCAATCCCAGCTCTCAACGCGGGTGCAGAAACGGCGGTGGTGGTCAGCTTCCCGGTTACCCGTCCCACCAAGTGGACGGCGGAAACGCCTAATCTCTATACGACGGTGCTATCGCTTTCCGGCGGCAAGTCCGGCGAGATCATTTCCACCAAAACCGGATTCCGAAAAATTGAGATCAAAGATCGCGTGTTCATGGTTAACGGCCAGCCGGTGAAACTCAAGGGCGCCAACCGACACGAGAACTGGCCGGACACGGGGCATTATGTTCCGGAAGAAAAAATGGTTCGTGATCTCGAAGTCCTGAAGCAAGGCAACGCCAACCATGTTCGCACTTGTCACTATTCTGATGACCCGCGCTGGTACGAGCTGTGTGATGAATGGGGCATTTACCTAAATGCCGAGGCCAATTGCGAATGTCACGGTTATGGGAGCGTGCTGGACCGCGAGCCGAAGTACGAGAAGGCCATCGTGGGTCGCAGTGTGGATAACGTGGAAAATTTCAAGAATCACGCTTCCGTTGTGATGTGGTCGTTAGGTAACGAGTGCGGCGGTGGGACAAATTTTGTTTCCGCATTGCGCGCCGTCAAAGCGATCGATGTCAGCCGACCAGTACATTACGAGCCGTTTGACATCGGCGATAAAAATCCGGCGGACATCGATAGCCACATGTATACTGGCGTCGCCGAAACGGAACGCATCGCGACCGACAGCCGATACACCAAACCATTTTACCTATGTGAGTATGCCCACGCGATGTTCAATTCGATGGGGTCGCTCGGAGATTATGATGACGTTTTCGACAAGTATCCGGCATTGATGGGCGGTGCGATCTGGGAATGGGAGGATCAGGGCATTTGGAATCGTCGCGATCCGAAACGGCAGTTCCTCGCGTACGGCGGTGGGTTTGGAGATTATCCGAACGACCACTATTTCATCCATAAGGGCGTAGTGTTTTCGGATCGGTCGCCCAAGCCGCATTACTCCGAAATGAAGCGGGTCTTTCAGTGGATCGGCATCACGGCGGAAGATCTGGCCGTGGGCAAAATTAAAATCCGCAACAAATACGCTTTCTTAAACCTGGACCAGTTCAAAGGCCACTGGACCTTGTCAGAAGATGGGGTGGTGATTGACAAGGGCGAGTTGGCGACCTTGGCGCTTGCGCCGGGCGCGCAACAATCCGTAGCCATCAGCTTGAAGAAGTTGAGCCTCGTGCCTGGTGCAACCTATGTGCTGCGCGTTGCGTTTACGCTGGCGCAAGATCAGATGTGGGCCAAGGCTGGTTACGAGGTTGCTGCCGGTCAGTTTAAGTTGCCCAGGCAGATTCCAGCCTTGGTGGCAAAGGCAGCGGAGATGCCTCCGGTTCGCTTGGAGCAGACGGGCGACAAGATCACGGTCATCGGCACGGGCTTCTCGGTCATATTCGACAAGACGGAAGGAACAATTTCACAACTGGTCCGGGATGGAAAAAATCTTCTGATCGCGGGTGGTGGACCTCGTTTGAATCTCTGGCGGGCGCCGCACCAGAAGGACGACATGTGGGCTTACAAGGACTGGCGCAACGCTGGTCTGAATAACTTGGAATGGTCGGTCACGCACATCAGTGCCACGCCAGTTTCCGCTTCCGCAGTGCGCGTGGAAACTACCGTGAAGGGGATTGGTAAAAATCGCTTCAGCGTCATTCATTCTGCCGCTTACACCATTTACGGCGATGGTTCGGTGGCGGTGGACAACGCCGTTCTGCCCCAAGGGCGGAAAATTCCGCTCGCCCGCATGGGGGTGCGCCTGCAATTGGACAAGGCGCTGGACCAATTCACCTATTTGGGACGAGGGCCGACGGAAAACTATTCCGACCGTAAGCGTGGTTCTGATTTCGGCCTTTATGGCAGCACGGTGCGCGAACAGCTGACGCCTTATGCCAAGCCAATGGAATGCGGCAACCACGAAGAGGTGCGCTGGGCGGCGATGAGCGGAAAACAAAGGCCCACCTTGCTGGTGCAAGCTGAGGATACCGACCTACAAGTGTCGGCGCTACCCTACACAGACGAAGTGATGACGCCGGTCGAGTATTCTGTTGATCTGCCTGAAAGTGTCAGCACGGTGGTCAATGTAGCCAGTCGAACTCTGGGCGTTGGCTCTAATGGCTGCGGCCCCCGTCCGCTCGAGCCGTATATGCTGTGGTCCGTCCCGGCGGATTTTTCATATGTCCTGCGATTATTGCCTGCTGGACAAAATACGTTCGCAGCTGCGGGGCGCTTAGTCGCTCCGCAGGATCGCTTCAAGCCAGTCTTGGACAAATCGGCAAACACCTCAGGTGCGCTCAAGGGAAAGGTAATCGCCTCCAGCAGTTATGAAACGGGGGAGGGAGCCCCAGCGCATGCTGTGGACGGTAACAGTGACACTTTCTGGCACAGCCGTTGGAGCGGCGTAGGCGCCCAGCCGCCGCATTTTCTTGTGATCGATTATGCGCAGCCGCGGAAGATTGCGACGCTGCGGTATCTCGCGCGGGCGGATGGCGAGAATGGCCATGTGAAGGATTACGAAGTCTATCTGAGCAAGGATGGTCAGGAGTGGGGCCGCCCAGTTGCCAAAGGCCAGATTGCGCGAGACAAGGATGAGGAAACCATTTCGCTCTCGCAATCGGCGCCGAGCCGTTACCTGAAATTCGTGATGCTGAGCGAGCATGGCGGTCGCGCATTCGCTACCGTCGCAGAATTGGAAGCCTTTGAGGCAGATAGCCAGGCCAGCACTTCGCCTTGATCTCATTTAGTAGTTAGTAGTTATCAAACCGAAAACCAAACAACCAACCCATCGATGAGAAAACCGCTCGTTATGAAAATAGATACATGGAACAAATGTTGGCGCTACGCTATCGCCAGCGTGGTGTCCGTTCTGGCCCTGGCCGCCCAAGCGCAAGTTCCCGCAACCCTGACGGATTTTGGCGCCACGCCTCCGACTCCCGGAGTGGATGACATTTCCCAATTAACAACACCAGCCGGCCCCAACAACCCGGATGGCTTGAACTACTACTTTGATAACGGCACCCCTCCAGGACAAACCTTCACGACGGGAAGCAACCCCAATGGATATGTGCTGAACTCGCTTTACGTTGCAACCGCTGGGAATAGCGGGGGCAGTCTCCCCGTTGCCGGACAAGCTTACGTGCTGCGCATTTACTCGGTGTCAGGCAGCGCTGCAACATTATTGGTCACCTACCAATCCCAGAATGGGTTTCTGTTCACGGAGACAGATTGGCTCCAGTGGACGGGCCTTAATTTTGGACTTCAGCCGAACACACAATATGCCTACTCGTTCAGACGAGTCACTGGCGGCTGGGAAAACATGGCTAATGTCGCCGGCAATCTTTATGCAGGTGGCGAAGTGGTCTTGATTCCCACGGCAGGCGGGAATATGACGCTGGGCGCCAGCCATGATTTTGACGCGTCATTCAGTGTCGGCTTGAGCGTGCCCAGCGCGATTCTGGTGAATACGCCGCTCATCGCTCCGCAAGCAGCCGTGACCGCAGGGACCGCGGTGACGATCAGCACGGCCCCGGCAGTCGGCCCGGGCCCGCTGTATTATCAATGGCAAACGGATGGCGGCAGCGGCGGAACGCTGACGAACATTCCAGCGGCAACAAGCTCGGCCCTTTCTGTGACCACGACAGGAATGATTCCGGGCAGTTATCGCTATGCCGTGGTCGTGACCAATAGCACCAGTTCAGTTACCAGCTCGGTGCAAACGCTGGCGATTTATCGGGTTGGCCCGGCGACTCTCTCAGATGTGACCAGCGTTCTTCCCGGAGGCTTGGACATTACTCAATTGGTCGGCGGTGGCGATCGCGATGGCTTGAATTACTATACCGACAACGCCAACGCCCCGGGCCAGACCTTCACGACTGGCGCAAACGCGCAAGGTTACAGCCTCCGGGCAATCTCCATTGGCACTGGCGGTGGGACAGCCAACGGCACGACCACGCCTCAAGGTTACAATCTTTACATCTACTCGATCAGCGGGAACAACGCGACATTGCTGGCGAACTTCACTAACACGACCAGTTTTTCGTTTCCGTATGGCGACTTTATGACTTGGGATGGATTTGACCCGGTGACACTCAAGCCCAATACCACTTACGCTTACACGGTTCGTCGCAATACGGCGGGCTGGGCGGGGCTGGCCTGTAGTCCGACAGGGAACGACCTGCTGTCGGGCGGACAAATTTGTTTAATTCCCGCCGCCGGCGGACTGGTCACTTTTGGCACCACCGGAACATCGGATGCCGTGTTTAATATTGTCGCACCTCCCATCGGAGTGCCCGTTGCACCGTTGGTCAGTCCGATCGCTATCGCTCCCTCCCAGATTGTGGAAGTTGGAACTGCCGTGACCCTTTCGGAGGTAGCCTCGGGTGGCACGCTGCATTATGTCTGGCGGACCGACGGTGGCTCTGGCGGTGCGCTTACCAACATCCCGTCCAGTGACGCATCCAATCTGGTGTTCAACACGACGGGCCGGAGCGTGGGCGCGTATCGTTATGATGTGATTGTGGCTAACACCTATGGTTCGACGACCAGCGCTGTGACCAGTGTGACCATTACTTACACCAATACGACGGGGACGCTGACTGACATCGGCCTTGCGGATCCGTTGCCGGTTGCTGATGACATCGCGCAATTGATCTTAGGCGCTGGAAATCCGGATGGGCTGAATTACTACACCGACAATTCGATGGTGCCAGGGCAAACCTTTACAACCGGGAGTAACCCGAATGGCTACACGCTGACCACACTGGCGGTGCACATGGCCGGCGGTGCAGGCGGGTTGCCGGCGGCGGGCCAGGTTTATCAGCTGCGCATTTATTCCATCTCAAGCGGGGCCGCGGCGCTATACGCAACGTTTAGTTCCCAACCCGCCTTCACCTACGTCAGCGCGGATTGGTTGCGTTGGTCTGGTTTGAACCTGCCGCTGGCCAAAGACAAAACCTACGCCTACACGTTCGGCAGGATTTCCACCGGCGGTGGTTGGGAGAACTTGGGGAACGTGGCTGGCATTGGTTACGCGGGGGGCGAAGTGGCCCTGATTGCTCCCAATGGCGGGCCGATCACGTTTGGCAACAGCCATGATTTTGATGCCACCTTTGTGGTAGGACTTGCCGTTGCTGGCTATCCAAACGTCGCACCCTCTGTGCTTGCGCCAGCGAGCATTGTCTATGCGGGATCACCGGTAACGGTGACTGCTGCCGTGAGTGGGACAGGACCGTTCACTTATCAATGGCAGACGGATGGGGGTAACGTCGGTATTCTGACAAATATTCCGGGCGCAACCAATCCGACCTTGGCCGTGAATACAACGGGCTTGGATGGGCTGACGGTTGCTTACCGTTTGGTTGCTTCCAATGGTGCTGGTTCGACCACAAATCAAGCGGCCTTCCTGACCGTCAATCCAGCAAGTGGACCGATTGTCCGGGTCGGATTTGATACGGCACCAACGACCGCCGATCGGTTTGTCGGTGGCGCGGTCACATTCACGGCGGCGTTCGATGGAACGCTGCCCATTTCCTATCAATGGCAGGTGGACAAAGGCTCTGGCGCGACGAATATCGTCGGTCAGATCGGCACAACTCTAGTGCTCACCAACCTTCACGTGTCTGACTCAGGCAACTACAGTCTCCACGCCGTAAACTCGAGCGGGACGTCTGATAGTACCGCAGCACCCTTGACCGTTTTTGCTCAACCAGCGGGGCCGGTGACGGTGAATTTCCAATACCGTTCCTTCGAGGGCGGACATGATGTGGGTGTGTACACCAATCCGGGCATCCCAGCAATGGGCAGCGGCACCTATTGGAATCAAGTATTCGGAACAGTCAACGCTTCCACCAGCCCGACCTATGCGGAGGATGGGGTGACCGCGTCTGGTTTCGGCCTGGCCATCACGAAGAACGGGAGTTGGTGCTATACGAGTACGCCGACCATTCCGCTGCTGGACAATGCGGCTGAAGCTCGCGGCACAGGCTCGCAGAGTTTCACCTTCACGCTGCCGAACGGACGGCACAACATCGTGCTGTTCTCCTGCAACGGTAACGAATCCATTACAGCCAGCACCACTTCCTCAACGAAGTTTACAATCAATGGCCTGACCAAAACCACGGTGGCAACGACGGATCTCAGCTTCATCGAAGGGAACAACTACGTTGTGTTCTCGAATGTTGTGGTCACGGGCGGTTCGCTCACAGGGACGTATGCGTCTGCGCCCGGAGTATCGTTCGGCAATCTGAACGGCGCGCAGGTCCGCTATCTTGGCCCGGTGAACGCAACCCCGACGAGCCTTACCCAGCAGGTGGCAGGCAATCAGTTGGTGTTGTCGTGGCCGGCTGACCATGCGGGTTGGACGCTGCAAACTCAAACCAACGCGCTTAACATCGGGTTAAGTTCGAATTGGGTGGATGTCCCCGGGTCTGGTGAAGCCACGCAATTCAGCGTGCCGATCAGTGGGAATAACGGCTCAGTCTTCTATCGGCTGATCCTCAAATAAATCCTCAGATCGCGGATTTAATCGAGACGTGGAGGTGCGCAACACACCTCCACGTTTTTTTGAGGTGATCATTAGCCTGTGCGCGAGCAGTCAAACATCCATGTCGGTTCGTCGAAAAATTCCCCCATGCTTTTGCCCCGGACTATTGCCGTCGCCGGTGGATCGTTCGGGCCATTTGGCCCAGAATCCGCCGCAATCGGGCCATTTGATCAGTTGGTCAATGGCTGGTCCGTGGGTACTCTTGGAAGAGTGACCAAGATTTTCTCCGAGCAAGTCAGAAGATTTTTCCATCTACCCCTGATGCTGGTTGGCGTTCTTGTGGTTCTGGAAAAGCAGGCCTCGGTCTTGGTTTCGAAGCAACGGACTTCAGGCAAATTTGGATCCGATGCACTTTCCGAAGCGGAGGCCAGTTTAACCGTGTCTGCGAGGGCTTCATGGGGGGGCTCCTCCAGTTGCGGGTGTAAGCCGCCGGATCAATACGGGGTTGGGGTTGATCCGGCGGCGCTTCTATTTCCTGCGCTCCAATCTCATTGGAGCCATCTGATCGCGACAACTACGCGGCGCGACTTTTTTACCGCAACCTTTTGCCCAATCAAATTTCCAAGTGATTACACTGAACCCTAACCAATGGTCAACCAATCCAAGTAGAGTCGATATGAAGCAGTTTAAACAACACCGTCATGAAGCAATCGCAGTTGAAGGATTCCATTCGGGGCCCGCGAATCGGATTTACGCTGATTGAATTGCTTGTGGTCATCGCCATCATTGCAATTCTCGCCGCCATGCTGTTGCCAGCGCTGGCCAAGGCGAAAGAGAAAGCCCTGCGGACCCAGTGCGTCGGCGACTGCAAACAACTGGGGCTGGCAAGTCACATGTATGCGAATGACGCCACGGACCGACTGCCCCAACCAAATTGGAATCCACCGTGGACGGCGGCGAACGGTCAACCGCTTCCAGGCTGGCTGTACACCCCGGTGGGCAGCGCGCCGCCCAACATGCAGGTCGCACCCTATCGGTACCAACCCCGCCCTCGCATATGAAGGGGGATTGCTCTGGCCATACATTAAGAACAGTCGCGTGTATTGGTGTCCGACTGACTTGGCAACCAACACGCCGGGTTACTCCGCCCGGGGCAACAAAATGTCCACTTACATCATGAGCGGGGCGGTTTGCGGTTTTGTGGCGCCAGTCCTTCGGGATACAAAATCACTTCCTTTTTGGCGGACGCATACATTTCTTGGGACCTAATGAATTTGCGCCCAACGGTGGGACTGCCTACAACGATGGCTCCGTTATCCGGACCCTGCGGTGGACGGTGCGCTAGGGAAGAAACATGGCAAAGCTGGAGGCGTCGTGATCGTTGTCAGCGGCAGCGT
This sequence comes from Verrucomicrobiota bacterium, assembly GCA_049840435.1. Classification (GTDB taxonomy): domain Bacteria; phylum Verrucomicrobiota; class Verrucomicrobiia; order Limisphaerales; family JADLHS01; genus JADLHS01. The sequence continues at coordinate 34,508 of JASGKY010000011.1, forward strand.
AGAGTATGTGAAATACCCGACGTGGGCCAGGCTCGCCTTGTCCCAGAACAAAAACAGTGTCTGGTGCAATCCTGCGACAGTCAACGGACGGTGAGGAAATTATGAAGTTCTTGAAGTTGGGATTCCTCTTGATGCTGGCCGGCGCTCTCTTGAGCGGTTGTAGCGGTGATGCTTTCAGCTTAAGTAAGCAAGATTTGGCTGCGTTTCAAAACGCCGCGCCTGAAATTAAGCAGGCTTGGGAACAAGGATTGAAGGCCGATAAAGCCAATGACTATATTGGTGCGAGCACCAACTATCGTTCCATTCTAATCAAGGAGATCACCCCAGAGCAACTTGTCGCGGTTCAAACCGCCTTGGGCGGTTTGAACCTGCGCCTGAATGAAGCGATTGCCAAAGGCGATGCTGCTGCGCAAAAAGCTGCCAATGCTTTGAAAGAAACTGGTGGATTGCGACGCTGACCTTCCAGGCAAGCGATGATGAATTATGCGAGACCCCAATTCAAATCGATCGGGCTGCCAAGCAGAAAGGTCTGATCTGGCAGCGTTTGGTTTTGGATCGCATGGGAACAGGCGTGATGTATGAAGGCAATTAAGAGGGGGAAGGGCTGCAGAATGTTTTTGCGCCTGGCATGCGCGTGCTTGTTAAGCCTGTTGGCCTTCAGCGGCAGTGCGCAAACATCGGCGGTGGTAATCAATGAAATCAACTACGCGCCCCGTGGCACGAACAATCCTGTCGAGTTCATTGAGCTATACAACAACGGTACAAACATCGTGGATTTGTCGGGCTGGAAATTCGATGCGGGGGTGGACTACACGTTTCCGGCTGCAACCTTTCTGCCGGCGCATGGTTATGTGGTGATTGCCAGCGAGCCGGCCAAATTTGCCGCGCGTTGGGGGGGCAGTCCGCTCGGACCTTGGACTGGCAAGTTGTCCAATGAAGGCGAGCAGTTGCGGTTACGCGATGCGCTGACGAATACGGTGGACAGCGTCACATACAGCGCGGGTTTTCCTTGGCCGACAGCAGCGTGTGGGGGCGGTGCTTCGATGGAGTTAATCAATCCTAGCCTTGATAATGATCTGGGTGGTTCATGGCGTTCTTCAGGGCAACCTTCCGGCAGCGGGGAGCCGCAGATTTATGTTCCGCCGAACGATGTGGCGTGGCGTTATCGCAAGGGCAACAGCGAAGCGTCCAATCCGGTGTCAGCGTGGCGTAATCTTGGTTTCGTCGAAGATAATACTTGGGCAACGGCACAGACGTCCATCGGCTATGCGGACAATGACGATTACACCGTTCTCACTGATATGCAGAACAGCTATTCCTCGCTGTTCTTACGCCGTGTCTTCACGATTGGAGCGGGGCAAAAGCCGGCGGCGCTGAAGATCAAGGCGCGGGTGGACGACGGGTGCATCGTTTGGATCAACGGGGTCGAGGTCGCGCGGTTTTACGTAGATACAAATATGACTCCAGCCTACAACTCGTTGGCGCAAAACCATGAAGCCGATGTGGTGGCGTTTGAATCAACCAATGTTTTGAGCGCGGATACTTTTTTGGTAGAAGGGGCAAATGTCGTGGCCGTACAGGCTTTCAACAGTACGGTGAGTAGCACTGATTTTACGATTGATGTTGCGGTGGAGGAACTGCCGGTTGCTGGTGGTGCTACACCCACTCCTGGCGCGATCAATTCTTGTTTTGCCGCCAATGCACCGCCAGCAATCCGACAGGTGGACCATACGCCAACGCAACCGATGAGCGGTCAGGAGGTAACCGTCACGGCCAAAGTTACAGATCCTGACGGCGTGGCGGCGGTCCAGCTCAAGTATCAGGTGGTGGCTCCGGGCGCATATCTTCGTAAAACCGATGCGGGCTTTACAACGAATTGGGTAACGATTCCGATGTTTGACGACGGTACGCATGGTGACACGAATGCTGGCGATTTTATTTACACGGCTACGATTCCAAGTGCGGTCCAGCTTCATCGGCGCTTGGTGCGTTACAAAATTGCGCTCGCTGATGCCTCGGGGCAATCAATTGAAGTTCCCTATGCCGACGATGGATCGCCGAACTTTGCTTATTTCGTTTTCAACGGGGTGCCGGCGTGGTCGGGCGCATTCAATCCGGGCGTCACGCCGGTCATAAATTATCCCACGGGCGTGCTGCAATCACTGCCCACGTATCAGTTGATTGCCAATGGAACGGATGTTTCCGACAGCCAATACAACTCCACTTACAACGGCCAGCGGTTTTATGGCACGCTCGTTTATAAGGGGAAGGTGTATGACCACGTGCAGTTCAACAATCGTGGTGAGGTGTCTACTTATGTCTCAGGCAAAAATAAGTGGCGGTTTCATTTCAACCTGGCGCGCGAACTTCAGGCGCATGATAATTGGGGGCGCGCCTATGATTCTGCCTGGAATGAATTGAATCTCAACGCCTGCGCCTGTCCTTGGGCCGCGGTGCATCGTGGCATGGGCGGGGTTGAGGAGGCGCTTTCATTGCGGTTCTATGAACTCATCGGAATGGCTTCGGCCAAATCACACTTTCTCCAGTTTCGTGTGATCGATGACGCGGCGGAAAGCGGAACAACCCAATTTCAAGGAGGCAATCCGACGGGGGTGAATGGCGGCGATTTGTGGGGATTGTATCTAGCCATCGAACAGCCGGACGGGGCGTTTCTCGACACCCGCGGCTTGGCTGATGGCAACGTTTACAAAATCGAAAGCAGTAGCGGTGACCTGAAACATCAGGGGGATGCTCAGCCTGATAATGGTTCAGATTGGATCAGTTTTCTTGCTGCCAGCAAAGCATCACAAACGGAGGCTTGGTGGCGAACCAATATGAACCTGCCTGCATTTTACAATTTCCATGCTGGCAATCGCTTTCTTGGCAATGTCGATGTTCGGTACGGATTTAATCATTATTTCTATCACTCGCCCAACAATCTATGGCAGGTCATTCCGTGGGATCTAGACATGATGTTTATTCCCAAAAGCCATCAGGCTGGCGTCATTGATCAAAATAACTGCTTCAATGTGCCGGCGTTGAAAATCGAATTCCAAAATCGCGCGCGGGAATTGTTGGATCTTGTGGGCGCGGATGCCAGCACTAATGGTGGCCAAATCGGTCAACTTATTGATGAGTACGCGCGCCTGATTGCGCCCGCTGGAACGACGACCAACTGGGCGAGCTTGGACGCAGCCATGTGGAATTACAACCCCCGCACCCAAGGTGACCCCAGTACCCATAGCGGCCAGACCAGTCATCGGGGTAATTTTTATTGGTCACCCTATACTGATAGCCGGAACGGTGGCAACTGGGTGCGCACCCTCTCCAGTGCGGATTTTAACGGGGCGATGAAATACCTCACCGATTACGCTACTGATACATTCCCGTCCAACTTCACCTGGGCTGTGAGCAATGGCGATCAGCGCGGTTACGGTTATCAATATCTGAAATGGGAAGCCGCCGACCCGAACGTGCCGCAACGTCCCACGGCTACATACCTCGGTGCGGCAGTTTTTCCGATCAACGACCTCCGTTTTAGTGCCAGTGCCTATGCTGGGGTGAATCCTTTTGCCGCCGCACAGTGGCGCGTGGGCGAAATTTCTGCTCCCGGCATACCGCTTTATGATGCGACCAAGCCGCGCATTTACGAAGTCACCGACGTATGGCGGTCCAGCGAGTTGCCCTCAAATGGCGTCGTCACGGTTCCTTTCGCCGCGTTGCAGATCGGTCACACTTATCGCGCGCGTGTGCGCTACAAGGATGTCACGGGCCGCTGGAGTCGCTGGTCGGATGCGCTTCAATTCGTTACGACTCCTGCCCCGACCGCGTTAACATCCAACAACATCGTTGTCAGCGAATTCATGTACAACCCACCCACTTTGAGTGCGGCAGAGATCACCGCTGGTTTCAACGACAAGCAACTGTTTGAATATGTCGAGTTGCTCAACATCAGCACCAATACTATGAGCCTGGAGGGATTGGCATTTACCAACGGCATTAATTTCACGTTCGGTGTTGGGGTTTCGCTGTCGCCGAACGAGCGGATTCTGGTCGTGAAGGATACGAATGCATTCGTGTTCCGCTATGGAGCGGGCGGGCGGGTGGCTGGAACATACTCAGGTAATCTCGATAACAGCGGCGAACGTGTGACGTTGACGTCGATTGGTCAGACCGTTCAGGATTTTGCTTACTCCGATGGTAGTCATCCTATTGGCTCAGACCCATGGCCTGTGGCGTCCGATGGCAACGGTCCAAGTCTGGTGTTGATGAATCCTGAACTTGCACCAAATCACAACCTCGCTGCGAACTGGCGAGCGAGCACCAGCACCAACGGCAGTCCTGGTCACGCCGACCGCATCACCTACGTCGAATGGTCGCGACGCTATCCCGGCCTCGGTAGTGCCACAAATGATGCCGACGGGGATGGTTGGGCAAATGAGGCGGAATATATTTTTGGCAGTTCCCCAGTCTCAGCCAACAGCCGTCCGACGCCAGTTGTTGGAAAACTAGAATGGTTACAGGTTAACGCCCAGACGAATGCGTATTTCGTGTTCACTGCCACGCACTCAGCGGAGTGCGGCGACGTGAATTTTTTGGCGGAGTTCTCCTCAGACTTGGTTTCATGGTCTGCGTCTGGAGTGCTTCGCAGCAGCACAACCAATGGGAATGGCACAATGACACAATACTGGCGTTCCGCTCAACCAGTAGACAATAGTTCCAAATTATTCTGCCGCTTGCGCGCGCAGTTGAAGTGATTTGTGGCAAAGCGCAAGCGCCACGAAAATGCAGGGCCGTTCGAATCAGCTCTGGACTGCTTTCTCGAAATAGAAAAGGATCAAATTGTGGGGAAGCCTGTTGGAGTGGGCCGATAAACTTGGCGGCAATTGAAGTGTTTTCTCACCTGTGATTCCGACACTGTGCAATGTGAAAGTAATGGTGGAGCCTAGGAGGCTCGAACTCCTGACCTTCTCATTGCGAATGAGAAGAACCATACCTGCCTGCTTGGCTGAAACGCTACTTCCATCATCTGTCTCCGTTTGTCTCCACGCTCATTTTCCGACGGTTGTTACCGGACAACGCATGAAACGTCACATAATTAACATTCCGTTGCGAGGTAATTTTAGTGTTTTATATCAGCTGCTAGAATCGGTTGCGCCGCAGGTTCACTCAAATCAACATCGCCGGTTGGTTCCTTGGACATCCGCGTTTGGTGAAGGAACGACTTCCTACAAGTTAGGTCACCCTTTAGAATTCGCGGCATGCATTACTTCAAGGCCGTAGTTAGCTGGCTCTCCGCTGCGGGAATTTTCCTGACCGTGACCATAGCGACAGCGGAGATTTCGCCCGTCGAATCCAGCACATCTGTGACCGCCAATTCGGCGGGACTCGGCCCGACAAATCAGGGCGGAGAGTGGCTGTTCGCCTATTTCCGCCAGCGCTACGAATCGCGCGTCGAAATTGATACCAACGGGACTACGCACACAGTGCCGTTGCCCAATCCCATGCGCGAAGAACAATTGCATTTTGCGCTTTCGGCGGACGGACGGCATTGGACTCCGCTGAACCACAATCGCCCGGTCTGGCAGCAACGGTTGCGTGATCCCTATTTGCAACGCGGCCCGGATGGCCGATGGCGGCTGTTGGCGACGGGCGGAAATTCAGTGAAGCGCCTTGAACCAAAAGGCAACTCTGGTCCGGTTTGCCTCTACGCGGAATCCAGCGATCTGGTCACTTGGACGAATGTGCAGGCACTGTCCTTGATGACCGGCGTCCGGGACGAAGCCGGGCGCCCGGCGCGAAACATCTGGGCGCCCGAATGGTTTTTCGATCCAACGCAGGGGGACTATTTTCTGTTCTGGTCGTCTTCCTTTGAGGATGCCGGGTGGAAACAGAGCCGCCTCTGGTTTTGCCGCACGCGGGATTGGCAGAATTTTACCCCGGCCCAGGTGTTGTTCCACCCGCCGTATTCCGTGATTGACGGCACCATGTGGGAACGGGATGGGAACTATTTCCTGTTTCACAAAGAGGAGGAATTTGGCGTGCAGAAGGGGGAACGGCGCGCGATCCGGCTGGCGACGGCCAGGCAACTGGAGGGCCCATACCAAATACATGAAGGCCCGCTGAACCGGGGACAGATCGCTCCGGTCATCAGCGAAGGCCCAGAGATCATGCGCGATCCTAAAAGTGCCGGCTGGCTGCTGATCTATGACTTTTGCATGAGCAATGGCCATGGCGCTTCCGTTTCACCGGATTTGGTCCACTGGTCGGTTGCGCCGTCCGTGACCTTCCCACCGGATGCGCGCCACGGCAGTGTGACCCCACTCACGGCTGCGGAATCCGATCGCTTGAGGACGCGGTTTGATTCGAGATAAGAGCGATTCCGTCCGCTAAACTTTGATCCAACGTTTCACGCATTCAAAATTCAAATTCAACATTGAACTGGGCAGAGGAGTGCAGGACCGCATCAACCCTCGTTCACGACCGGTTGTTCTGTCATCGGGCAGGTGCCGATCTTTGACGGGAGTCCGGCAGAGAGAGGAGTGCCTAAGTGTCAGGACGAAAGTATCCCCTCAACGGACTTTATAAGTCTTCAACTGGATAATTTTCGAGGGCGGACGGATCACTAGGGGCGATCAAGATTTGTGCGATAAACAAGTTCACCTGGCAACACCTGTTCCGAGCCCGGTTACGCAGGCTGTCGCGGTTGCCGCTTTGTTACTCTGCATACCAATCAGTTGACAGTATCCGCCAATGGCGTATCTTGTCGCGGTGGTCTTTATTGAGACACCCACCTTTACGCGGCGCGTTCAGGAATACATGGGCGACGAGGAATATGCAGAAATGCAGGCGTTCCTGTCGCACCGGCCCGACGCGGGAAGTATCATCCGTGGGACAGGCGGGATGCGCAAACTGCGCTGGGCAGGAAGCGGGCGCGGGAAACGTGGCGGGTTGCGGGTGATTTACTACTGGTGGGTGGCGAAAGATCGGATTTCGCTGCTGCTGGCATATCCCAAGAACGAGCAGGATGACCTTACGACCGAGCAAGTGAAATTGCTGAAGAACCAATTAATGCCATGAGAAAAGAACTGTTTGAAGAACTGTTGGAAAGTGTGAAGCAGGCCAAAGCCATTGAACGCGGGGAGATGAGAGCGAGCCGCGTGTTCCAGGTTGATCCGAAGAACACGGTTGTGAAGACTCGCAGCAAGCTTGGCCTGTCGCAGTCCAAATTCGCGTCGCTGCTTGGCATCAGCCAGGACACGTTACAGAATTGGGAGCAAGGCCGGCGCGAGCCAACTGGTCCGGCCAAAGTGTTGTTGAAGATTGCTTCGAAGCATCCTCGTGTGCTGCTGGAAGTGGCCTGACGCTCGACCCGCAAGTCAGCAAGCTGCTGAGATTTAACTTGCCCAAAACCTATCTGATTTGGTGGCAAGCGCGTCGCTACGTTTTGGTTTGTAGAAGTCTTAATTCTCCACCCGAAAAATCACCTTTGCGATTCAGAGACTTACAAAAGCAAAGTTGAGAAAATATTTATGACCTGACACTAAGTGTCAGAACACAAATAGCCGGAACCGCTGTCCCCAATTTACCCAGACACTCTGCCGTGACTGGGTTACGGATTCTTGTTTTCTTCTACCCAAGCTTCCGATCGCTCATCTGCAGCTTCATACTTGCTGTGCTCGGGAACCTCGGGGAATTGCCCGTCCAGACTAGCAGTAAATGTTTTCTTGTAACAACCGCAGTGGATGCAAACTGCGACGAATTTAAAGCGACCGTTTTCAATGCTCCACTCGCCAGGGTTTTCCTTTAACCCACCAACCAATTCATACGGGGAGTTCCATTCGTGCGCCTTGTTATTGGGGCATTCCGGCTCGGGATCAGTGTTAACAGCGACTCTTCCGAACTTTGATTCGATTTCGTCTTCGTCCTCACCCAACAAATGCAAGGCATAGTCCACATAGCTGGGCTCATCGCCCCAATCGCCAGCCAGCATCCACTTTTCGGCCATCCCATGCGCTGCTTTCCAATTGGAAGCCGTAATAATCTTCTGTTCGCCACTAGATGTCTCAACAATTTTGTATTTCATATCATTTCGGAGTTCAGATTGCCGTCGTTCCCGGAATCTCAACCTCCAACCGATATTATAGGCGTTGTTTCGAGGACTACCACTGGGTTAACTGAGGATGTGCCTTGCACCTCTCAGCATGGGTTTGGGTGAACTCTGGAAAGCGCAAAGAATTGCGCCTTTCCTCCAGGCGCAAGTTTACGATTCTGCCTCAATAACCACCAGAAACGAGTGTTGGTAACAAGTGGCAGATTGCGGGAAATGGTGGTTGTGATAGCTTCGTGGGCATTCAGATGCTACGCGCCTTAATCATCCTTTTGTTGGGGACGTTCGCGGCGGTTGCCAACCCTCCCGATGGATATTACGCGAACGCCGAAGGGAAAGCTGGGAGTGAACTGAAGGATGCGCTCCATGCCATCATCCGCAACCATCACGTCATCCCGTATTCCAGTTCGAGCTTCGACACGAGCGATGCGCTCAAGGTGCTCGACCAGACAGCAACGAACGCGAGCTACGTCAACCTGATCTACAACAACTCGAACGTCCTCGCTTCGACGTTCGCGGCGGCGACGGGGTGGAATCGCGAACACATGTGGGCGCAGAGCTACGGCTTGGACGGAGTCGAGCCATCGTATTCCGACCTGTTCAACCTGCGTGCTTGCGACGAGAACGTGAACAGCTCGCGGGGCAATAAATTCTACGACATCACCACGACGAACGGGGTGGGATACAGCTTTCCGGCGCATATCGAAGCCCCGCAATGTTCCACTGATAAGGATTCGTGGCAGCCACCGGGCTACAACTGCGGGAACATCGCCCGCGCCATGTTTTACATGGTGACGCGATATACCGGGGACGTGGCAAACGAGCCGCTGCTTCAACTGACGGACAATCCTGCGCTCATCACCACGGCGAACGCATACTTCGGGAAGCTCAGCACGCTTCTTGAGTGGCATAACGCGAATCCGGTGGATGCAGAAGAGATGCTGCGCAACGACCGCATCTATTCGCTCTACCAGACGAATCGCAATCCGTTCGTGGATCACCCTGAATGGGTGAATCTCATGTTCGCGCCCGCCTTCACGAACCGCCCGTCACTTAGCGTGTCGCTTGCGGGCGGTGACATTGTGTTGTCGTGGATTGCGACAAATCAGGTGGCACAGCTTGAAACCTCCACGAATCTTTCCGGTGTCTGGTCAGTCGTCACAAATGTCCCCGCGCTTGCCGACGGCCGGTTTCAAGTATCAGTTTCGCATGGCGATCCGCGCGCCTTCTTCAGGCTTCAAGTCCAATGAGAAAACTCGATTGGCCAGATACGCTCCATTTGGAAGCCGCAGTCGGTTGGCTCGAACTTGGCAATCCCATTGAGGCCAACGCGGAACTAGACTGCATCACGCCGGAACTGCGCGGGCATCCGCAAGTGCTCGCTCTTAGGTCGGAGATATATTTCCGAGAAAAGCTTTGGACAAACTGCGTCGAGGTGTCCGATGCGCTTGTCCGCATCCAGCCAGACAATACGACAGGGTGGATTCACCGCTCGTATGCGTTGCACGAACTCAAGCGAACGCGGGAAGCATTTGAGAACCTGCTGCCCGCCGCCGCGAAGTTTTCCGACCTCTGGACGATTCCGTATAACCTCGCTTGCTACTGCGCGCAGTTGAACCGGCTGGAGGAGGCTACCGACTGGTTCAAAAAGGCGATTGCCATTGATGGGGAGATTGTGAGAAGCCAAGCACTTGATGACGAAGATTTGAAGCCGCTCTGGGATTCGATGAACGGAACGCTCTGGCGGAAGGAATAGCGATGCCTTTTGATCGGGAAAAAACTCCAGCCATTCTTGCTGAACTTGCGTCGAAGGGCGTTTACGTCGGCACGTCCTCATGGAAATACGAGGGGTGGCTGGAACAGCTCTACACCCCTGATCGCTACCTGTATCACGGCAAAGTTGCGGCAACGCGTTTTGAGAAAAAGTGCCTGAAGGAATACGGGGAGGTTTTCAAGACAGTCTGCGTAGACGCCGCATATTATACCTTTCCGACCGTCGATAAGCTGCAAGCGATGGCCGATCAAGTCCCCGATGACTTTCGATTCGGCTTCAAGGTGACGGGAGACATCACGATCAAGAAATTCCCGAACCTGTCTCGCTTTTCGACAAGAGTCGGCCAGCAGAATCCTAATTTTCTCAACGCAGACATGTTCGCTACCGCATTCTTGAAACCATGCGAGGAAATCAAACCGAAGGTCGGCGTGCTGATGTTTGAATTCTCAAGATTCTATTCCACCGACTATGAACATGGTCGCGATTTCCTCGTAGAACTCGACCGTTTCCTTGGCGAACTTCCGAGGGGTTGGTCTTACGCGATTGAAATGCGGAACAAGGGTTGGCTCGTGTCGGAATATTTCGCATGTCTGGCCAAACATGGCGTGACGCACGTTTTCAATTCGTGGAGCGCGATGCCTCCGGTCGGCGAACAGATGGCGATGTCCGGAAGCGTGACGAACCCTACGATGCTTGCCGCCCGCTTTCTCACCAAGCCGGGGCGGAAATATGAGGACGCCAAAAAGATGTTCCAGCCCTACAAGCTGACAAAGGAAGTGAACGATGAGGCGCGCAAAGCCATCGCGGCGCTGATTAAGATGGCCTTGGTCGCGACGGGCGGAAACTTGATGAAGGCTCTGATCTACGTCAATAACCGGCTTGAGGGCAACGCGCTGAACACTATCGCTGAAGTCCTTGAGTCGGGGGAGTGGCGCTGATTCTTCGATTGTGAATAACTGTCCGTTGACGGCTCGCCGTGAAGTGTTATCCATCTGGATAACAGATGGCCGAGATGACTTTAAACCGCAGAAAGGTGCTGGATTTCGTTCAAAGCGAAGTCCAGGCAGGCAAGCCTGTGCCGACGCACCGTGAAATTGCCGCAAAGCTGAATTTTAAGGGCCATCGCGCCGCCGCCTACCACTTGGAAGCCTTGGAACGGGACGGATTGATAAAATCGAATTCGGGCAAGGCGCGCTCCTTGCGAGTCACGACGCCACTTGCCCAGCTTCGCAGTCGCGTGGTGGATATTCCCATATTCGGAGTGATTCCGGCTGGAATGCCGCAGGCGAACGAACAGGAAGCCGAAGGATGCGTTTCGGTGGACGTGGAAAGCATAGGAATCAAGCCGACGCGGCAGACTTTCGCCCTGCGGGTTAAAGGCGATTCGATGATTGGCAAGCATATCTGCGACGGGGACATCGTTGTTCTGGAATTCGGGCCAGAACCTCGGCATGGGCAAATCGTGGCGGCATACATTGACGGCGCGAGCACGCTCAAAACCTTTCTCATGCGCAATGGCAGGCCATGCCTTAAAGCAGAGAATCCAAAATATCCCGACTTCATTCCGGCGGAGGAGCTGACGATCCAAGGCGTTTTCAAGGCGCTCATCCGCAAGGCAAAGGAGTAGCACGGACAGATTTTGTCCTATGTCATCTGATAGGAGTTTGCCGTGCCGGAAATCATTCACCTCGACGCCGATGCGTTCTTCGCCTCCGTGGAGCAATCTGCTGATGCCAGACTGCGGGGCAAAGCCATCGCAGTAGGAGGGGAAAGCCGGGGCATCATCGCGTCCGCTTCCTACGAAGCCCGCAAGTTGGGAATCTTCACACCCATGCCGACGGCGCGGGCGCGCAAACTGTGTCCCAACTTGATCGTGATTCCGGGCGATTATGAGCGCTACGAGGAGTATTCGTGGAAAATGTTCAGCTTCGCCTACGACTTCACTCCGAATGTAGAGAAGACTTCGATTGACGAAGGATATTTTGATGTCACGGCGAACCGGAGTAAATCGGCAGATGAAATCGCGCAGATCATTAGTAAGGCGATTTGGCAGAAGCTTAAAATCACCGTGAGCGAAGGGGTCGGCTCGAACAAGCTCGTGAGCCAAATAGCTTCCAAGCTCAACAAGCCTGCGGCCTTTGAATCCGTTCCGGCAGGATGCGAAAAAAAATTCCTGCACCCGCTGCCGAATCGCTGGCTTCCGGGCGTTGGGCCGAAAGCGTCCGCCCGGTTGAACGCGGCGGGGCTCGCACGGATCGGACAGATTGCCGCGACGCCGATTGACATGCTGGCGTTGCTCTTGGGCAATCAGGCGCCGGCCATGCGCCAGTTTTCAAACGGCATAGACGACCGGCCATTGATTCCGGCGAGCGAGCCGCAGAAATCATATAGCAAGCAAGAGACGTTCAATGAGGACGTGACGGACGAGGAATACGTCGAGGCCGTATTGCGTCGCATGGCGGACAAGCTGTTTTCCGACGTGCGCGAGGAGGGAAGGAGCGTGCGGACGCTCACCGTCAAAATCCGCTACAATGATTGGGACGAAAGCCAGCGAGCGGAAAGCCTGCGTGAGCCGACGGATTTGGAAACAGACGTGTATGGCCGGATTCGTGCGCTCTTGCGTGAAGCATGGCAGCGTCGAGTGAGTCTCCGGCTGGTGTCGCTCAAGCTCTCGAACGTGTATCAGGGAGTGTTCCGTAGCGAACTGCCGCTTGAGGCCAACGCTCAGAATCATGCGGCTCGCGAACGGCTCGCCGCTGCGGTGGACGGGCTCAGGAGGATCAAGGGATGGAGAGTTGTGTCGCGCGGCCATGACTTGCGCTTGCGCAGTGCCCCGCGAGACCTCGTGAACGAGCAGAAAGCGCCTGCGCGAATTCACATTACGGCAAAGCGGACGAACGTCCCGACTCCAAGTCTGGCTTACGTGCCGCTACGAGTGCGCAGTCATTACACCTTTCTCGATTCGACGCTATCACCGACGGCCATTGCACATCTCGCTAAACGGAATGGGATGTCATCGGTCGCCATGATGGATGTCGGCAACCTTCATGGCGCGGTGGAGTTCTCGGAGGCGGCGAAGAGGGCAGGCATCAAGCCTGTCTTCGGAGCGGAACTGCGTGTTGGGGAGCATCCGCTGTTGCTCTACGTCGAATCGGCACGCGGTTACGAAAATCTGAATCGGATTCTCTCTCAAAAAGCCGAACAGAGCGATGACGAGGAGGCGGTCGCGGAACAGCAACGCCGTCCGATTCCGCTCAAGCAGCTTTCGCAAACGGAAGGGCTCATTGCGGTCAGTTCCGACGTCCGCCTGGCAGAGCGGTTTCCCGACCGGTTTTACGAGCTGGCAACGAAGCAAACGAAGGCGGGCGACTATCCAATCGTCGCATGTCCTGCCGTCCATTACGCTTTGCCAGGGGATCGTCTCAAATTCGACATCGTGCAATCCATCCGCACGCGCACTCTCCTGCGGCAATCGCATCCGGCGAAGCGCTCGGATGGGAAGTTGCATTTCCGCACGCAAAGCGAGATGGCGGGAGCTTGCAAAGAGCATCCTGAATGGCTCAAGCACTCTCTCGAAATCGCGGAACGCTGCTCGTTTGACGTGCCGTTCGGGAAGCCGCAGTTTCCGGCGTATGTGCCGGTGGACGGCTCAACGCCGCGCGAATTTCTTCGCCGGCTCGTCATGGAGGGATTGCGCCGCCGTTACGGGAATCGGGCCTCGTCCATGCACCCGCAAGTCGAGCAGGAACTCGCCATCATCATCGCGGTCGGATACGAGGAATACTTCCTTGTCGTCTGGAGCATCCTGCAAGACTGCCGCACTCAGGGTATCTCATGGATCACGCGGGGCAGCGCCGCTGATTCGCTTGTCTGCTATTGCCTCGGCATATCAGGCGTTTGTCCGATCCGCTTCGGCCTGTATTTCCGCCGCTTCCTAAATCAGGAGCGGATGGAGCTAAACAAGCTGCCGGACATAGATGTGGATTTTCCGCATGACCGGAAGGACGATGTCGTGGACATCGTATTCGCGAAATATGGGCGCGAACATTGCGCTGTGGTCGGCGGCTTCTCGACATTCCAAGCCAAGAGCGCTTTTGCCGACGTCGCGAAAGTTCTCGGTGTTGCTGAACGCGACGTGCGCAAGTTCACCAATCACTTTCCATGGAGCTTCGGCGGCGGTTGGGTTCCTGATGAGCATACGCCAAGCGGCGGCGCGAAGCTGCGCGAACTTCTGGCAGCGAGTCCCGAGAACTGCGATTTGCCGCTCAACGATGAGCCGTATAAGACTGCGCTCGACATGGCTGAGTTTCTGGATGGAGTGCCGCGCAATCCGAAGATGCACCCATGCGGGGTGGTGCTCTCGCGCCAGCCGATGATGGGACTTACGCCGACATTCATTTCCAACAAGGGATATGCGACCACCCATTTCGACATGGACGCCGTCGAGCTGGTCGGTCTGGTCAAGGTAGACGTGCTTGCTCAAGGCGGGCTTGCGGTGATGCGAGACGTGAAAACGATGCTTTCAAGTCGTGGCGTGTCGGTTGACCTGGATGCGCTCGAACCGTGGCAGGACGCTGAAGTTTGGGAATATGTTTCCCGTGGAGCGCGTGCGGTGCATCACATTGAATCTCCGGCGATGACGAGCCTATGCCGCCAAACGAACGTGCGGGACATTGATACGCTCATTGCGATTGTAAGCGTCATCCGGCCAGGAGCAGCCAACGAAGGCAAAAAGCTCTCATTCACGCGCCGGTATCAAGGGCTTGAACCGATCACATATCCGCATCCCTCTCTTGAGCCTGTATTGAAGGATGCGTTCGGACTCGTCGTTTACGAGGAGCATATCCTGCAAATTTGCGAAGCCTTCGCCGGACTCAATCCGGGAAGGGCGGACGTGCTGCGCCGTGCGCTCAACAAGCAGAGGCGCAAAACGATTGAGGAAATCCGGCTGGAGTTCTTCGCATCGGCTAAAGAGCGTGGCCATACAGATGAAAAGATTATCGAGGTGTGGGAACTGGTCGCTGGGTTTGCTGGGTATGCCTTCTGTAAGGCACACTCGACCGCCTACGGGGTCGAGGCGTATCAATCTGCGTGGCTCAAGCTCCACTATCCGGCGCAGTTCATGGCTGCGGTGCTCACGAATGGCAAAGGCTTTTATGATCCGCTCGTCTATGTTCTCGAAAGCTATCGCCTCGGACTGAAATTCCTGCCGCCATCGGTTAATGAACCTGGTCCTGAGTTCACGGTGCATGGCGATGCCATTCGCGTTCCGCTCATCCGCGTCAAAGGGCTTGGCGAGCGCACAACCAAGCGACTGCTTTCTGAATTCGAGCTAGGGAAGTTCGCATCGCTTCCTGATTTTCACCGTCGGGTAAAGCCGGCTGCGGAGGAAATGGAGATAATCCTCCGCGCTGGCGGCTGCGATGAGTTCGGGCAATCGCGAACACGCCAGTTTTGGGAAGCACAACGGCTGGCAAAAGCGCAGGCGCACAATCCGAAGCATCGGGACAATCTGGAATTCGATTTCGAAGCCGGGACGAATCCTGTTGCCGATTTCCTGAACGAGCATCCGAGTCTGCTCCGCGAGCCGACGCGACGCGAGCGGCTGGAAACAGAGACAGAACTGTTCGGGTATTCAGTGAGCGGGCATCCGCTCGAACTGTATGCCGACATCGCGTGGGAGACGTATTGCCCCGTAGCTGAGCTTCACAATCACGTCGGAGAGACAATCGTGGCGTGCGGCCTTGTGGTCGAGCAGCGCACGCATCATCAGATTACCGGCGAGCCGATGAAATTCCTAACGCTTGCGGACTGGACGGGCATGGTGGAGACGGAGCTCTTCGCCAAGACTTACAAGAACTACGCGCTCGCGACCGTGCGGTATCCGGTTCTTGAAGTCGAAGCGAAAGTCGAAGCGTTCGAAAACGGGCGGGGATACACGCTTCGCGTTCTCCGCGCCGGCAAACCTCGTGCTAAGCAACATGGCAACCGGACAACTCTGGCTGCTTGATCCGCCCAAGCCGCTTGTCGAGCGATTCGGCACGGAGTTCTTCCGAGCATTGCCGCTGAGGCGCGGGAGGAGGCGCTGATCTGCGTGCTGATGCCGAAGTTCAATACGGCTGGGAAGGTTTGGCCGAAGAGTGGAGAGACGCTTTTTCGAAGATTGCTTTTGAAATCATCCAAAACCGCGGTCTGATCCGGTAGATCTGCAGCAAAAACAACTCCCGCACGAACGCCTCAGTCAACCGAATCGTCAGAGCGGCTCGGCTGGGCCAGCCTGCGAAGAGTTTTTTCGATATCCAAACTACACGTTCTCGACTTGCAGGACTGTGCTCCACAACGCTCACATACCCGAGCAGACTCAATCTCTGCGGCCTCCACTAAGTTGCTAGTATGATCGTCCCCGCCGTCACAATAGTATCGCAGCCACCCCCATTTTGATTTTACCTGTTTGACGACCACCGGCGCGATGCCGGGATTAGCGTCAAGATACGATTGTATTTGCTGCGACACTTTCAGCAGCAAGGGGAACCAGCCGTCCCCACACTCGAAACCCCAATGCATGCAGCTTTCCATTTCCGACCAGCCACGTTCCGCGTAGAGCTTTGGGAATTTTCCGCAGAGAACTTTATCCAGTCTTTCGTCCATGTTTTAGGTTCCTTCCTGGGTGCAGATTGTTATGCGCAGATTAAGGCAGCTCGCAACGCGGGCGCATTGGTCGAGAGTCGTCCACCTTGAATCACCGCTCTCCAGTCGCAAAATGGTGCGCGTGGAAACACCCGAAAGTTTTTCGACTTTACCAACGGTCAGTCCCAACTTGAGCCGCTGTTTCCGCAATTGTCTTAAGTCCGGGTAGCAATCAATGCAGTTTGCCGCCGGATCGGTTGATTCACACAACCGGCCACATCGTGGGCAAGTCCAGTTTGATTCTGCGCTCATACGTTTTCCTCTCTCGAACTTCGTTGACGTTGTTGGAGTTTCCGGTTGGCAGCTCTCGCGACTTCGTCGTTGCTCGGCCAGTGAATGGAGGTTTCGAGTTCGCGCTGTGCAGCGGCGCTCAATTGGTTCATCGAAGCCAATTGCTGCAGGACCTCCAAGCGCGATACTGGACGCTGGTTTTGGCGATCAGCTAATGTCGGCCACTTCGATTTGCGATTGGGATTTGTCACTTGGAGCCTTTCCGTTTTGACTTTTGCGACAACCTGCCCGGGCGCTTTGTGCGGCCGGATATGGGCGGAGATTCCAGTGCGCACAACCGGCGCTCGACTTCGAATTGTGTCCCTTGAGTCAGCCGCGCCTTGAGCTGTTCCAAAGTTTCACTGGGATGCAATTTGATCCTTCCGGAACTCACGAGTCGCCTAATTCGTCTTGCCCACGACATGTGCAGCACATTGACTCGCGGGCCGTAATAGGACGCGAAGTTTGGCAATACCTTGGCAAAAGCCTCCGCAGCTCCTAACTCAAGCTGCTCCAACTCAAAGGCGACGCGTTTGGCGCCGCGGCTCCCATCACGGCAAATAAGTTCGATTGGGCTGAGCCCATCCAACCTGTTCGTTGAAGTCAGCAGCCATTGACTTATCTTCAGACCCAGGACGGTCGGACGACCCGGGCCCAACTGGCCGATTTGCTCCGCAGTTACTTTTGCTTTCATGAGGCATCGCAGTTCCCAAACAGAATAACTCCGTTTGTTAGACTAATTTTGCCAAGGCTTTTATCACCTTTGGAAAGTAGCGTTCTTGTCCCTCGTCTGATAGCAGACCTCGATAGCGGATGATTAGATTGTTGGCCTCCCTTGCCACGCAGACCCTCAGTCCGCATTCCTGCCTCAGGGCTGATTCAAGCTCGACACGTCTAGTTTCCAAATGCGTTGGCGACATCGCTGCGGCACATGACATCACGGCAATAGTCCTGCGAACTGCAAAGTCTTCTCGAAGGATCGCATCGACCTGGGTGCGAAGTCTGGACAATGATTGTGGATTATCGCGCAATTTGGAAATTACAGATATGCAGTGCAAAATTGATTCTGCGGACTCGCTGAGTGGATCTTTTGGAAAAGGCTTGAGCATAGGTGTTAGGTAATCTGTTATTTTGAGGCTTGGATATGCCGCAGACTTTCGGCCTCAGCAATGTTTCTAAGTAGGCATGGCCGATTGACTTACGATTCGCTTCTTGAGGGTCGCTAAATTGGATTTCCTTCCGAGTCGCCACTTATCCCCCAAGAACTTTACGACGGGCTGCCAGTAGCCTGGTGATTGCACCTCGCAGTTTTAGGAAGCTCCGAGGGCAACTTCGGCTTATCACTGTTCCGCTCTGAAACGCAGCAATGATTTGATCAACTCTAGTCGCCGCGCAAATTCTTTTCTGATTTGCATAAATGGCTTAGGGATTTTGCTTCCACGGGTTAAATTCCGTTGTCGTTGAACCCTTCGAAAAGGATTGAGTTGATTTTGAACACGTCGGTCGTAAGAAAAGCATATTGTTCCAGTGCGGCGCCAAGGACCAATTGAGTCTGAATTCCAAGTCCTGGCAGATTGTTCCATTTTTGGGAAAATCGAACCATTAATGGAATCATAGTTTTGAAACCGAGAACACACTAGACAGCTATCTCGCGCGAGGTATCTGTCACGGATGAATTCGCAAAGTCAGGAGTGGTCCAGCCGGGTTTTGGCAATGATGCAGGATATACAGGGTGCGCTGACTGCTGAGCAGGGATCGCGGATCGAGTGGGCCGAGATTGCAGAATGGACGGGAGAGTCGAGTGCCACGGCGCATGACCGCTTCCAAAGGAATTGTCAGTCGCAGGTAGAAGGATTCCTTCGACTTGTAGAACGTCTGCCCGATTCTACTCAGGAGCAGCTATTCAGCAAACACCTCAAGTGCTACCCTTGTCTTAATTCCCGCCGACTTGTGCATGATAGAGCCCAGACCGCTGCTTTGCTCAGCCTCCTCGAGAAAAGAGCCGGCACCACTTTAATTTACGGAGCGAATGCAGAGGACCGGACATTTGTGGCCACCGCGTTAGCCCGCAAAGCAGGCAAGTTCATTGAAGGTGTTGACGCGCATCGGCCTTCGTGGTTCGTCGGGGTCTCCAGTATCAAATATCTTGATCCGCATTTGGCTCTGGCTCTCCTGGCGGACACCACGCAATGCAAGTGGTCGGCTCCGGTTCTGATGCTAAATGGAATCTTCCTTCGGTCCTCGGCGAGTATCCGGAGTCGCATAATTGAGCAGGCCAAGAACCGACACCTCCTACTCGTTGATGGATTTGCCCAGCTTAAGATTTCTGACTGGCTTGCGCCGGTGAACACGGTTCGTCTGGTTCGAGACCAGAATTCCTTAATCCTCGCCCAAATTGAAACCCACTGATTCTCGATTGAACTAGCGGGTTGGCATTTGATCCTAACCCGCTTCTTGCATGATCTAGGTGGCCGACACAAACAGCGACAAGCGAAATACTATCGTAGAGAGTAAAAATTCATTACTTGGTGCGATTTTCCGAATGCTGATCGTCAATAAAGTCATTTTACAATTGAGTGTGGCAGGTGAATTTTGAACCAAACTCCAATAAAAATGTTGAACTCGTTGCCCGGGAATCGATGGGCAATATCCGCGCTGCCCAGGCGGCCACGCAAATGATCGGCCGATTGACGAATAACGACATTGGAGAATTAACGCGATTTGCCCGCGCTAGGATGATTCGCCTGGGTCTTTGTCCAACCGATGCCGATGATGTTTTCCAAAGTGCGGTAGCTGCCACCTTAATGGGTGCTCAAACACCGGATCAAGGTCGGCATCCCGCCGAGGCTGATTTGGTGGGCCATCCACAATTTTGCAAATACCTCCGCGGTGTTATTTGCTCGATCACCACCCAACTCTGCCGCCGACGTCGGTTGCTCAGCATCGTTCCCATCGATGACGAGCTTGATCGTCTCAAATCGGCAGACTCAGCCAGCGTCACATTTGATTTTGCGGGCCTGTTTTTTTCCCGGTTACTGCAACGCGCCCCTCGAACGATTCGGCCGCTGATCGAGGACTGGTCTCGTCGTTGGGGGGAGTGTGATTCGATTCCCATCGCGCGGCAACATCGGCGCCAACGTCAGCGCATTCGCCGACTCGCTATTTCCGTAGCCCGTGACCTATACCAAACCACCCATGAATAATTTACGTCCAGAAGATCCCCTCCGATTTGCGGTTGAGCTTAAGACCGCCGCCGAGTTTATGCGACTTCCACCAGCCGGCACCAAGGACCCGATATTTCAGTTGACTCGTTCATATTTGAACCTGCTGATTCTCCCGTGCCGGGAGAATGATTTTCGTCCGCCGGTGCGGTCCTTTGTGTTGAGGCGAACGCGCAAGAAAAAAGGAGTGCGGATTATTGATATTAGCTCCCTCAGGGAATTTATCCAACTGCAGAGGGAGCAAAATGAGGTAAGCCCGTCGGTCAATACCCCCAAAAGTGAGCCGAGCAGGGGGGATGGTTGACCGCCGGGTTTGGAACAGTGGTTATTGGCAATCAGATCTCCCTTCTTTCGGGAAAGGCGCGAAGACATTCTTTAACCATTTCCTCAATCACCAGCGAGTTGAAATGGCTGGAAAGCCCGCGCCCGAGCAGCCCGGCGCTCAGCGCCAAAATCTGGTTGGCAAATTTGCGCATCAACGGCCAAGCCTCATTCAGCAGATTTGTTTGAGAGCTACTGGATTTGGAATTGGGTCGGAAACCGATGAAGTTGGAATTTGCACTGCCGGAGTTGCCGCCGAACTTTTTCATGAACTCATGCCGCAATAGTTGGAACTCGCGATGAAATTCCGCCGCGAAACTGGAAAAGAGCTCCCGGACGACTTGCATATCTTCTGCCCGCTTTTGGTCCATGTATTCCGCGAGCTCCCCAGGGGTGACCACATGCTTTTCTTCACACCCACCAACGAGGTTGTGCAGATGCTTCTGAAGTAGATTCCCGGCACGGACAATTTCCCATTCGGCCCCTGACCCGCCATATTTACCCAGGGATTTTAGATCGGCATGACCCGCAAGCGACAAGAGAACCCGATCGCTTACGCCATGAGACTTGAGATACTGCAGGAGATAATGGCGGAAGGAGCTGAAGCTTAGCCCTGGGCGCTTCATTTCTAAATGATTCAACAAACCACGAAAAAGGTCACTGACCGCTTTAGCTCCATCATTTTTGCGCTTTTCAAGCTCCTCCCCCTCAAATTTTTCCTGGTTACAGCCGGACTTCTGCATTTCGGCTGGGGTGAAGTGCAGTTCAGGAAATACATAGATTCCGTGCCAAACCCCGCCTTTAGCTTTGCGCCGGGCCAACCAATTTTTAAGAGGAGCCGCATTGAGCAAATGGAAATCGGTTGAGGTTTTCATTCTTGGGCCGGCCAGAAAATCGGCTTGTTCCTCTGCTGATTGCCAGCGAAATAGCGCTACGTCAACTGGCTGAAACATGGCGACGGTGCCAAACAGACAAATTCCTTCCACCGTTTCGGTGACTATTTTCGGATCTGGATTCTGGATCACCAACTGAAGCGTTTTCATCTCGGTCGCCGTGAAGGGCCGCTCCGGCTGACGTTTTCCATCCATGCCATGCGGAGTCGGCAGTGCTTTTTCGAACTTTTCGTCCAAACCATAACCGGCATGGAGCTCGCGGCACATCTTACGGGCGTCCTGAAAGTATTTCTTTTTGGTGTTTCTCCCCTGCGTTCCTGACTCGATGCCTTTAGCGATGGCCTCAAACTCTTCTGGTTTCAATTGCGCCATCGGAAGTTGATGAGACTTCGCCGGGAGATGGAGGAGGATTACGCGTTTGCCATTCCTGAGATTGTTGATCGTGTTGTTTTTCGGAATAATTGGAGTCGCGCCAGACTTGGCAGGTTGGGGTAATGATTTAGCTACTACGATGGCAGTCATCGCGTCCTCAATGCTAATATGCAGCGACCCGTTGACCTGTGATGCAGGGGCAGATTTCCATTTCCCGGCCGCCTGCAAAAGTTGTTTTACGCGAGCCTGCCCGTCCTGAATTGCCTCTGACTCAGTATTACAACCTTTTTCCGGCCAACGTTGGATTGAGTTGCGCTTATGCTTGGCTTTGTAACCATCGTAAATCTCGGCATACCACATGTTGTCTATTAACCGCGCCCCGGCACAATAGATGTCGGGATCTTGGCCGCGCGGGGCACGAAGGGGATGATCGTAACTTGCATTCTCGGGATGCGGGGTGGGTTTGTTGCTTTTCATAGGACCTGAAGCATTTTCATCTGGGCCGCCGTGTAGGATTGCTCGGCTGGCGCGTTCACTTGATGCTACGCGGGGTGCTGAGGGCTTTTTCGAATGCTTTGCCCATGCCGTAGCGCTTACGGAGTTCGCGGCACATCTTACGGGCGTCCTGAAAGTATTTCTTTTTGCTATTCCTCCCCTGGATTCCCGATGCGATCCCATTTGCGATGCCCTCAAACAGTTCGGGCTCTAATTTCAACAATGGAATTTGGTGAAACTGCTCCGGGAGGTGGAGCAAGATCACCCGCCGGGCGTTCTTAAGATTGCTGAGCGTGTTAGCTTTCGGGAGGATTGGCGTCGCACCAGGCTTGGCCAGGTGAGGTGAGGATACAGCGACAATGGTGGCCGCCATCGCCTCCTCAATGCTCAAGTTCAGCGATGATGTGACCGGCGGAGCACAGAAGCCGTCCTGGGCGCGAGGGTCATGATTTAGGGTGTTTTTTTTCATAGATGGCTTTGTCTGATGGTCGCTTTCGTTGTGTTTAATTTCGGGTAACCGGGATCTGGTTGTATCTTGGCAATATTGAAGTTACTTTTCTTGCACGGGCCGGCTCCGGGCCGCCTCGGTAAAACAATGACTGTAACTTATGATATTTTGCTTGGTTTGGACTGCGGTTCACTGTGTATAGCGCACGAGACCGAAGGAGCGTCCGTTTTTTCTTTTCCTCAAAAATCCGTGAAAAGTTATTGGTTGTCTGACCTCGCTCATGATGTCCAAAGTCGTTAATTTGGGCTGAATTGAGCGCCTGGAAAAGTTTGATATTATAGGAGAGATGGCAGAGATATACCACCGCAACAAATGAGGAAACTCAATCCTGTCAGTGCTTTACGCATGTTTTTTTGTCGGTTAAATCCGTGATTTTCGCATCTTTTCACTTTTCACCGGCCTCAAATATGATTCAGTTATAGGCGTTATTATCGTCAATGGTAGTAATAGCCCGGAATGCCAGTGCCAATTTGCGAAGAAGGGGAATTTTTGACTGACACCCAAACCCACTCTGTAAAATTAGCGCCCATTATTGATTCGGCGACCACGAACTTTACCGTCCCGCCTGCTTTTCCCATCGCCATCTTTTAATAGTTCTTAACCTCGGGGTGCAGGGTATAAGTCGCAAAAATGGCAAGTGGTTCGGTTCCTTTTTCTACCGACCTGGTCGTTGTTTTGCCACCCAGTCGAGTCACTGCAACGGGGGACGGTAGTTCAGCCGCGGAGATGCAGTTTGATCCGATCTGACGAGGGACAACTTGAGACCGTAAACAAGCGCCCGAGGTTCGGCGGTTGCTGCGTGACACCAATTCCCAACACCATGTGGTTGTGCTCGGCCAACTCGCGAATTTGCCGCAGAAGGCGGAAGCCGCTGACGCCTGCGTTTATCAACACCAATGCGTCGTGGCTTTTTGCTAGCCGTCCCAGTTGCGTCGCCACTGCTCTCTGAACCAGACTTTCATCAAGCTCGGCATCCAGATAAACCAGATCATCCGCCGGCACGAACCAGTCTGGCGCGTGGATGTCTACCCCGAAGATACTTCGTCTTGGGCGGACCACGGATTGGCTGTGCGCGATCGCAGTCATCAGAAAAGTCACCTCGCTGTCTTCGCCTTGCAGCAAAGTAAATCCGGTCGGTCGAGACAAAATTCCTCGGAGGCGGGTTATTGCCGCCGGATCATGCCCCAATCGCGCATGCGCCAATGTTGGGAAGGCCCGCGAAAACTGCTCATGAATTTCGGTGCGCGTAATTGCTGGCAATCGTTCCTGAAGCCGGATGATCACTTCCAACGGAGGGCTCGCCTCGCCCAGGATCCATCGGCAGAGCGATCCGCGCGAACTTGACGTGATTTGCGTCAAACGCGAATACGGCAGCGCATTAACGTTTTCCACCTTGGCGACCTCCGCGAGCAGCGCCAGAAACATCTGCGTCGCCCGGGGCGGCACCGCTCTCTTTAACTTGCTGTTGGCCAACATCATTGTCTGTTTGCCGGTTTATTTTCAAGCGAGACGCCGGCAAGGGAATCTCAGTCCGATCCACTTCCGTTTGCTCGTCACCGTCCGCTACTACAACCCCAATTCACGCTCTTTACACATCGTCCGAGCCTATCATATTTCCGCGCACTCCGTCTACTGGCTTTATTGTCCTACATTGTTTAACTCCAAGCCTTTACAGTTAAACATTGTGGGATTCTTTGTAGGGCTGCGTCCTTTATTTGTCATCAGGACTGGAGCCGTTCACCTGACTTGGTTAGGTGGCTTTCAGTTTCCACCAGGGATCGAGTTGAGACCGGCTTGCTCCTTTGGCAGCTCGCGATTTGAGGTGGGCCTGGCAGGGCGATTTTGCGGAATTGCCCCGGGTTGTCCGTCCCCGCACGTGGCTTACGGTCTTCGTTATGGCACGACTCAGGCGCAACCAGCGGACCGGAGCACTGTATCTCGTAATCTTTCGGGGTTGCTGCTGCACCAAACATAGTTTGACGAGCTACGGTGCTGAACGACTGAAACGTCTGGGATATGAGCCTTGCGATTTTGTGCACCGAGACGTGTTGCAAATCCTCGATCAACATTTGGAATGTCAGCCGCCCTGTGGTCCGAAAGGACAATTGCAACTTGTTTGGGAAACAATTTTGAAGATGGTGGAATCGCCCGCCCCACCACCGGCTCGGCCCTTTCAGCGAGGTAGAATCCTACGCATCAATTTTAATGAAGCGATCCAGCAGGAGTTTTGTTTTTCCAAAGAACTGCCGGTGGCGGGGCATCGCAAAGCCGCCTGACACGACCAAACGGCACTAGCTGCGGTCATGATCGGTGCATGCCGCAGAGCAGAGCAGGGGAGAGCGGCGGATACCTAAACAAGCTTGCTTAGAGCAAAACCGCGCCATTGGCAGTCTGAGTCCGCCACCAATCCTCAGTTGCTCGCCGCGTGTATTGCAAGAATTTGAGCCGCGGTTCTTTGTGCCGCTTCGGAACGACTGCGACCAGGGCTTTAAATACTTGGCGCGCGTATTCCTCCCATGCGCCATTAGCTCCAGGCGTGGATACTTCGCGGAGTGAATCAGCCCATTCAGTTAAGCCGGCTCGGTCAAGTGCGGCGAGCGTGAGCTGCATTGAATCTCCGCGAGGATTTAATACCTCCGCCCAAACATTCTCACAGCGCTCAAAACAAATCAGGCTCTTCGCCTGCATCGCGTAGGCCTCGGCATCTTGCGGTAGGACCGGGCAGAGCATCGCAAAAGTCCGCCACCCGTGGTTCTGTAGTTTCTCCAGCGCTGCCAGCCGTTTTCTTACGGCCGGCACATTCGGCTCGATTACTCGCGCTACACCTTCATCGAGTGTTCCTGTGCTGAGTCCGAAAATTACGCGCTGCCTGGCGCGCTGGCAGAATTCTTTGTCTGCCGCCAACGCGCCCGCCACATGGCTCTCTAATAGTGGGCTTTTGGAAAGTAGTCGAATATCGAGGTCAGTCTGCTCTATCACAGTTTTGACCAACTCGACGGTCTCGGCGGCCAGCGCTACGGTAGCCGCAACATCTACCAGGGGGGAGGCGTAGACAACCTTGCCTTGCCATTTCTTGCCGCGAAACCTATTCCCCAAGGCGAGCTCGAGCCGCGCAACGGGATTTAACCGGCGGATGACTACTTCACGAAGCTGCAGTCCAGTGCCCCGGAGTGCATCTTTGACATATTGACGACGACCGACAATGGCTTGCACATAGCAATATTGACAGTTGTATGCGCAGGCAGTTCCGGCTGTGAAAGTCAGGCCATCGCAGAGGCCTTTTTTCCCGAATCCGCTTTTGGGGTTGAAGACACCCGAGTGAACCTTGATGACCGGTTTTCCAAGTATCGTGTTTGTCATTGGCGTTACAGCCGTGGCCCGATGCAAACCTGTAACTCCGTTGGCATCGGAGGAATTCCAGCGCGCTTAATACAGCGAAGTCGGTTTTGAGGATTGCTTAAGCGGACAATTCCTTGTGCAGATGAAACCTGCATCAAACGCAGCTCGTAGAAAACCGAATATCGGTCGAACGACGCACGACTTCCTCGAATGGCTGGGCTATTGGCCCATCAGTTCATTTGGTCGGCGAGACGGGCGCGGCGAATTCCGCCTTCGCCGCAAGTTCGGCCCAAACTTTTTGTTGTCCGTCCGTAAACCGATTATCGGCTAGGAGCTTCTTTAGATTCAGGAACTTCGTTGCATTTCCCGAGAAGAATTTACGGTGGTAGCTGGCGAACGTGGAGCGCGTCATGATCTGGTCGAACGCCGCGAGATACCGTTCGTGATGATCCACCTTATGAAGCATGTGCCAATCCGTGCCATACATTAGCTTATCGCCAAAACGCCATTGCCCATCAACCGAAACACGGTTGATAACCGATGCGAGACGATTTGTGTAGAGACCAAACGATTTGGTTTCCAGGATTGGTTCGAGATATCCAACTTCGCAATAGACATTTGGATAGGTGAGGCAAAGTTGCACCACATTTGTCCCGAAAGAGCGTCGCCGATGCTCGTGTTTGTCGACGGATTTTTTGCCGTCGGCGAACCAATATGCTTCACCACCGGAGTGTCCGAAACAGAGTTTTAATGTTGGGTAATTTGATAATACTTGGCCCCAGAACTGTGGATCTGCCATCCACCCATAATCCCGGTCCGCTTCGAAACCTGCCGGAGTGCAATGGGTGAATATCGGCAGGTCATTACTCACGCAATATCGAAACAAGCCATCAATGATTTGATCTAGTTGGGAATTTTTTAGGTGCTTATACCGAGAATCCCAGCGCTCTTTGCTTGCTGACGACGAAGACCATCCTGGTCGTTTCGGAATTTCATTGCCGGTCGCTCGATAGCCGGAGGGAGGATAAAACTTCACCCCCACTGCGCCTGCTTTCAATCCCATGAGCATCGTCTCCAAAGCTTTTTCGCGGCGAAACGGATCAAAAGCGACGAAGTGGATCAACCGACCGGTGTAGTCTCCCTGCATCCGGTTGTCCAACCTGGCCATTCTTTGGATCTGGTCTGCAAATGGGAATTGGGGTTTCTCAGCGTAACCCATCTCCATATCCATCATGTGGTGCACAAACAGATCCGTCTTCGGGTATTCTTCAGTGATCAGGCGGTAAGCGATACGCAGATTCCCATCGGTCATGATATCCACAAATCTCAGATAACCATCGAGACCCACTGATAACATTTTGTTTTCCGGAGATGTTTCTCCGCTCTCTTGTGGCGGGAAACCTACGTTGCGCAGGGCTTGCGCCAACAGCTGCCGATCAGCGACAGCCTGCGCTTTTGACTCCATGACATTGATACCCTTCGTTGGCTTCATTCCGGCAATCGCGCGCAACTGGTCCCGTTGAGGGGACGTCAAAACCCGAGGTGCTACCGTGGCAGTCGCCGCCGACTCAGTGGTTGGAACACTCAGGATTGCCGAACCGTCTTCAGCATTGCCTTCCACTTTTGCCGGAGGTGGAAATGGGCCATCAAGATCATCAGGGGCAGTGAGCGTCAGAAATGCCTCTCGCAATAAATTGGCAACGGGTTTTTTAACCCATCCTGCGGCCATGGCTTGAATTGCGCCGGACAATGGCAAGTCCCGTGAATTGAACACATGCGTGTGCATGTCAATCACCGGCACCGGCGGCCCGCTGTCAGTAGCGGGTAGCTCTGCGTGCAAATTCGGCAAAAGCATGCCAGCAATCAGGCAGCTAAAACCAACCTGAATGCTCAAGGAAGAGAACGTTTTCATTTGGTTCGGCGCAGGTGGAAGTTTCAAAAACCACTGAACGATCATCGAGCATTATTGATCGATCACGCCTTTCTCCTCCTGGATGCGAAGCTTGAGAGTTTTGGCGTCCGCTTCCAGGTTTATTCTGTTACTGGCCTTGATGTCGAATACATCTCCAATCGTTTTGGCGAAGTCCGCAAGCGCGGCAGTTGGTATTTCATTGGTTGCAATGTTCAATTTTCCAGCCCGCTTTTCAATTTGTTCCTTGGCGGTGTTCGCGAGAAACAAAAGTGCCTTGGCTCGGTCATAGGAGGAGAAGCGTTTCTCTCGCTTGAGTAAGTCGATTTCAGTTTTTAGTTGGGTCAGGAGATGTTTCTCTAGGCCGCGTAATTGTTCGAGATTCTCGGCGCCGCTAACGTCCACCGGGATAAACTGGCTTGCGGCAAGCACTGCCCATGGGGCCGTCGAATCTGCGGTGATCAGCCGGGCAATGTTGAAGCCTGCAGCTTTTGCAATTTTAATCACGACGTAGGAATGGTCCGAGACGATTTGGTTGTCATACCTGAGCTGCTGGGATGTTTCGTCGTAGGAGAGCTTGGCGGCGTCAGTATTGTTTAAGAAAGTATCCCCGTCGTGCTGAGCTGAGATTAGCACCAAGTAGTGGGCCTGCATGGTCGTGGGCGTCAGGACATCGCCGGCCTTTATATCGCCTGACCACTTGAATGGAAACGAGGTTTCATCCGTTCCAAAAAGCCTTCGAGTGATGTCTCCGACCACTTTCGCATACCCAACCCAAACCGCCGAATAGATGTCCAATGAACTCGCTTTGGTGGCGTCAAGCGCCGCAAACACTTTGGAAATATTGTCGTCGCGATTGAGGGCGACTTTTAAGGCCAGCTTTGCCGACTCTGCCTCCGCCGGAACATTGTTCAACAACACGGAAGTTTGCCCCCACGAACGATCGGTGTTTTTGCTGATATCCCCATTCTCCTCAAGCGTGGCAATCGTTAGCGCCTCCCCTTCAAAAAACTTAACCTCCCGGCCGCAGGAAATAACCATCTTGGCTTTGGAGGACAACAGGCTTTTGAAAAAGGAATCTTTTGCGGAAACCCAACCTTTGATCAAGGTCACCGAAAAATGATCACGGTCGAGCAGGATATGCTCGGTTTGATTTGTTGAACGCAACACGAAGCGTGAAGCCTCCGCAGCTACAGTTTTCGTAGTGCCAATTGCGATCAGTAGAGATACTGCGAGAATTTGACGTGCAACAATTTTCATAGTTTTCTGAAAACAGATTATTTGTTTGCGGTCTGAAGCGGCTTTGAAGCTTCTAAATAGCTGATGCTGGCGGTTAATGCAACTTATTAACAGCGCGCCAGTCAGTTGTGCACCGCTCGTTTCTTGATGAAACTTAAAAGCTCTTTGCTGACTGCGGGTCCGGCGTCTATTCCTGCTCGGAAGTTAAAGGATGAGTTGATGATGTTCACCGAGATTCAAGCTCTGCGGTGCGGTAACGAATTAGTTTCCGATATGTGGTTTCCTAGCTGACGCAAAATCACGTCATCTTGAGGAGCCGGTGAAGTTGCTTCGGGTGGGTGTCAGGATGCAACCCCAGCTTGGCCATGACCCAATAGTCACGCCTTTCGCCCTTCATCCCTTGCTCTGTCGCCATCTTTATTAGCCCCCGAGCAACGTCTGCCTGCCTCCTGCGCTCAGCTTGGTTCGCACTCAGTTTGGCTCCTTGGCGGGGAACACCACGAGCGCGATGCAGGCGGGTGATGGCACGCCATTTCAAATCACGATTGCGATCAAAACTCCAATAGCGCGGAATAAAAATCATCGTCCCGAACGGAGTGACGTTTACGCTCAGTTTCTGCAGGAGTGGTTTATCCTTCTCCATCCCGTAGAGCACCCACTTGTGACAGAAGGCGTCAAAGATGTTGCGGAAACGATCTCTATCTGAATCCCACCTGAAATTCCATTCGGGAGGTCTGAAGTTTCGTTCAGATACCATGCGACGGCGGATCACGCCGTTCTCGCCTTGATAATCATTGAGGTCGAATTGGCTCTTGATCCACTTCCATTCCTCGCGGAACTCTTTGTATTGCAAAAGCACTTCCTCTTTGAAGTCGAATTTGTGTTGCGCTTTGATCAAGGTTTCATAGTCGCCGCCTTTCACGTTGTGTTCATGTTCACTGATCACGGAACAAGTTTTTTCAGTGGGAGCATCTCCAATCAGATTGACCAGGCGAATAATGTCCTCTGACGGCTTCCGGCCTCCCTCGAAGGCTTCGAGCAAATGCTCCATAAGACCAATCAGGTCAACGGGCCACATTGACAGCGGCACGAGCAGCCATTCGTATGTGGACCGAAGGGCCTTATCCTTTCGGCTGATCTCCGGGAGCGCATGGAATCGCTCAATCAACTTCGCTCCAGGCTTCATTCGCCGAAATGCCAATTTGGAATGTCGCGTCAAGTCCGCCAGCCTTGGTTCTTTCATGCGCGAAGACCTTATCCGACGCCATGGCTGGAGTCACGAATTCAGGACAAGGAATGTGTGCAAACGTTGCCGTTTTCGTTTGCCAGCCATCAGGCATCTTTCCCACGGGTTGGGTAGATGGATTGTTCGCTCCCGCGTGTGCGGTGAGTGAAAAGATAATTCCAATACTCAACCGAAAGGCACGTATGTCTGAACAACATGTTGTTAAGCGAGATGGCGGTTGGGCGGTTCGGAAGGCGGGTGCTTCCCGCGACACGTCGCACCATGCTACCCAAAGTGACGCGATTGGTGCGGCCACCGAAATCGCAAAAAATCAAAAAAGTGAAGTCGTCATCCATGGCGAGGACGGAAAAATTCGAGACAAAAACAGCTATGGTAACGACCCGTTTCCTCCGAGGGGCTGAAACTTATGCGTTTTGACAAGCCGACATTGACTCAAATCTATCGTCGCACGAGCGGCTATTGTCACTTGTGCCATGCGAAGCTTTCGCTCAAGAACTACGGTCAAACTGGAAATAAAGGTGCGTGGCAGGTTGAACATTCTGTGCCTCGATCCAAGGGTGGCACGGATCATCTCAACAACCTGTTCGCCGCTTGCGTGAGCTGCAACTGTGACAAGAGCAACAAGACGACCCGCACCGCTCGTGGCTGGAATGGGAAAAAGTGCGCTCCCTTGAGCGCAGAGAAACGAAAACAAGCGAAGCGTGAAAACGGATTTGCTGGGGCGATTGCCGGTGGCATCGCAGGGGGTGCGATAGCTGGTCCGGTTGGGTTAATTGTGGGAGCGGTTGCAGGCGCTTGTGTCGGCTCATCGGGAAACCCAGACCGATAGTTAAGCATACTGGAGGCCAGTCGCACTGCTCCTTAGAAGCTCGTGAGCCCCACCAATAATAAGCCACTCAAGCTGACTCGCGCCATCAAGCGCGAAGTTGAACGTGAATTGTGGGGGCGCGCCGCCGCGCGATGCGAGTTCAACGACTGCAACCGACTGCTCTACAAATCGCCGGTAACTCAAGAAACGGTCAACCTGGCCGAAATGGCGCACATCTACTCGTTCTCGAAAGATGGTCCACGAGGTTGGGGCATCTTCACGGGAAAGCCGGCGGCCTTGAATGACGTGGGCAATCTGATGCTCGTTTGCCACGACTGTCACAAGAAGATTGATCAGGACAAGAACGGTGAACGCTACCCCGCTGACCTGTTGAAGAAGTGGAAAGCCGAGCATGAATCGCGAGTCCGCATCGCCACCGGAATCACAGCCAACAAGCGTTCGCACGTCGTGCTCTATGGCTCGCGCATCGGCGATGAAAACAGCCCACTTCAAAAGGCTGTCGCCTTCGATGCCATGTTCCCAGATTGGAATCCGGCGGATGACCGCTCGGTTGACCTTTCAATGGAGTCGGCGCTTGACGACAGCAGCAAGGAATTCTGGATAGCCCAAGCCTTGCACCTGCGCAGGGAATTCGACCGCCATATCCGTGTCCGAATTGATGAGGCTCAGCCGAATCACTTTTCAGTTTTCGCCCTAGCTTCACAGCCGTTGCTGATTCTGCTTGGTGCGTTGTTCACCGACAAAGTGCCAACGGTTGTTTACCAACCCCATCGCGAACCAAGGACTTGGAAATGGCTGCCGCACCCTGACGGCTTTCAATTCCGAATCTCAGAGCCTGCGGATAAGAGCGGAATGCCCGTGCTTGTTTTCTCGTTGAGCGCAAAAATCGCACTGGAACGTATTGAGTCCGTGCTCGGCAATAAAGTTTCCATTTGGGAAGTGACGATTGACCAACCGCACAACGATTTTCTTCGGTCAGAAGCCCAGCTCTCCATGTTTCGGGAAGCCGTGAGAAAACTCATGTTGGCAATCAAAGCGGCGCATCCAAACGCTCCGGACCTCAAAGTCTTTCCAGCGATGCCTGTTTCCTGCGCCGTAGAGTTGGGGCGGGTGCGGATGCCTAAAGCTGACCTGCCGTGGGTCATCTACGACCAAAACCACAAGCACCAGAGATTTATTGAAACCATAACCATAGGAGGTAGCCATGAGTGACAAAACACACCGCATCATCGAAGCAGTCGCCGCATCCGTTGACATCCCGGAGACGGCCTATGACAAGGCCGAAGCCCGATACAAAGACTTGGCGGCTTGGTTCGGACGCCCCGAGGCTGTGTGTTACCAATATGACCCACACATTTATCCCCAAGGTTCATTCCGCCTCGGCACGGTTGTCGCGGGGGATGAGTATGACTTGGATTTTGGCTGTCGGTTGCGGAAGGGAATCAATAAATCATCGCACACGCAGAAACAACTCAAGGGGTTTGTCGGCGCTGACATGGAGTCGTATCGTCAGGCGCGCCGCATCGAAAGCGCACTAAAGGAGAAGCACCGCTGCTGGCGGCTGCAGTATCAGGAGGATAGTGGCTTCAAATTCCACATGGATGGCGTGCCTTCAATCCCAATGGATGATCTACAGCGTCAGTTGATTTCCGAGACGATGGTCAAATTTGGTTCTGCGGAGGTTCTTGCTCAAAACGTGACGAAACACGCAGGCTCAATCACCGACAACCGCCTCCCGAACTACGAACAGTTCAGCCCGGATTGGCGAATCAGCAATTCAGAAGGCTATGCGCTCTGGTTCGAATCGCAGATGAAGCTGGCCATGCCGTTGCTTGAAAAACGAGCCTTTGAAGCCAAGGCTGCAAAGGTGGACGACCTGCCAGCGCGCAAATGGAAGTCCCCGCTGCAAAAATGCGTCCAAGCATTGAAGTGCCACCGCGACGTCATGTTCGCCGACAATCCTGATGCGAAGCCGATTTCCATAATCATCACGACGCTGTCGGCGAAGGCTTATCGCGGAGAGCAAGATGTTGGCAGCGCCATGCAGAGCATACTCGCCACGATGGGGAACTTTGTGAATCAGCAGAAGCCACGCGTCCCTAATCCAGTCAACCCATCCGAGGATTTTGCCGACAAGTGGTATGACCCCAAGTATGCTCATCTGCACCTTGAGCAGAGTTTTTATTGGTGGCTACAACAGGCGCAGGAGGACTTCGCGAAGATTAGTCAATCCCGAGATGCCGACTTCATCGCTGAACAGGTCCGGGAGAAGTTCGCGTCTACGATTGATGCCAGCAGTCTCCGGGACAAGCTCGGCCTCGGCGCGGCAACTATCATCACAACTCCAAAGAGCCACAACATTGAAGCCCCAGCCAAGCCGTGGATGCGCCGGTAAACAATGGGAGTAGTCGAAACACCTGGATTACGCGAGTTCCTGCGTAGCTATCCCAAGATGGCAATTAGGCCTTCATTGGGCGGGAGTTTGCGTTTGAAGGGGAGTTTCGAGTTTGCCGCCCATCATGCGAAGGAAGGAAACATCCATGATTCGTTTGCATTGGAGATAATTGTTCCAAGCGATTTTCCAAAAGAACTGCCGGGTGTGACCGAGACGGGAGGGCGCATACCCCGCACCGGAGAATATCACGTCAACCCGACAGACAATACGTTGTGCTTGGGTTCTCCGCTTTCCCTGCTGCTGAAACTCTCGAAAAGTCCAACGCTCGAAGGATTTGCCGAGAATTGCCTCGTTCCCTACCTGTTTGCGATTTCGCGAAAGCTTAAAACTGGAGGGCCACTCCCTTTTGGCGAGCTGGCGCATGGTAGAACTGGAATTCGGGACGACTATGCGATGCTCTTCGGAATCAAGGCCCCCCAAAAAGTGGAATACGTCCTTGAACTCCTAGGAATGAAGAAGCGGAGGGCAAACAAACTCCCATGCCCTTGCGGTTGCAGAGCAAGACTGGGGCGATGCAAATTGAATTTTCGACTCCGAGAATTTCGAAATCTCGCGTCTCGATCCTGGTTCAGAAATGAGCGGCTTGCGCTGCGTTAAAATTATGCGCACGCAGCACGGTCGAGACTTGACGTTTCAGCTTTCCGACATTCGTTGTTTTCTCCACCATGTGCGCACCTCGAAGGGCCTAATGGCGGATGACGCATGAAACTAATCAAAAATACTGGCAACGACCGGGTGTTGGATGCGCTCCGTTCTAATCTCACCTCTTCTTCCAACGTGGACATCGCGACGCCCGCGTTCTCCCTGTTCGCTTTCGCTGAATTTGCCACTTATTTGCATGCTCTTGCGGGCTGTCGGCTTGTGCTCCCGGATGTGCCGACGGACCTACAACTTCTCGGCTCGGAGGCAGACCGGCCTTTTCGCAACCAGCTTACGGCCCGCTGGCTGGCTCGCCAGTGTGCCGCCTGGCTGACAACGCGAACGGAAGTTCGCTGCACGAAATCACCGCTGCCTCAATCCTGCCTGATTTCCACGGACACAAACCCAGCGGCCAATCGTGCGATCACCGGACACTGTCCCTTTACCACCGATGGACTTGGCCTCACGCCCGGCAATCAGTTCAGCCTGATTCAGTGCTCTGAATCACCCGACGAGTGCGCAATCTTGCAAACATGGTTTGCTGCATTGTGGCAGAGTCTGCCCGAATCGACCGAAGCACGGCAAAATGTGCTCGCTCAGTTGGCGAGGATTACTGATCACAAAGCGCCTTCGCTCGCGTATTACCTCGTCCTCTTTCACCTGTTTAAAGACCTCGGCGAACAGTTTGACGAGGAGCGCATCGTCAAATCCGCAACCGGCATTCGCAACACCGTCGTCTGGAAAAAACTTTTTAAGTTTCAGCGCGACGGAGTTGTTGGTGCGATTGACAAGCTTGAGCGCTTCGGTGGTTGCATCATCGCGGACAGCGTAGGCCTCGGAAAAACTTTCGAGGCGTTGGCCATCATCAAATACTATGAACTGCGCAACGACCGCGTTCTCGTCCTCGTCCCAAAGCGTCTTCGCGACAACTGGACGATTTACAAAGCCAACGACCGTCGCAACAGCCTTGCCGCCGACCGCCTGCACTACGACGTCCTGAACCACACGGATCTTTCGCGTGACGGCGGCATGTCTGGCGACATTGACCTTTCACACATCAACTGGGGAAATTACGACCTCGTCGTCATTGACGAATCCCACAACTTCCGCAACAAGTCGTCACACAAGGACCGCGAAACTCGTTACGACCGCCTCATGCGGCGCATCATCAAGGAAGGCGTTAAAACTCGCGTGCTGATGCTGTCTGCCACGCCAGTCAACAATCGGCTTGCGGACTTGAAGAACCAGTTGGCCTTCGTGACGGAGGGCAACGACACCGCGTTTTACGACCACGGGATTCCCAGTGTCGAAACCACCGTGCGCAAAGCCCAGTTGCAGTTCAATCGCTGGCTCGCCTTGGAGGAGGCCGACCGCACGCCATCTCGCCTGATGGACATGCTCGGATTCGACTATTTCAAATTGCTCGACCTGCTGACCATTGCACGCTCCCGGAAGCACATTGAAAAATACTACGGCACAACGGAGACCGGGCGATTCCCGGAGCGGCTCAAACCAGTCAATTTCAAGCCGGACGTGGACCGCGCTGGCGAGTTCCGCTCCATCCGGGAAATCAACAACGAGATTCGCCGCCTGACCCTCGCGGCATACGCTCCGCTCCGCTACGTCCTGCCTCACAAACAGGCGGCTTACGACGCGAAATACAGCACCCAGGTTCGTGGCGGTGAGAGTTTCTTTCGCCAGGTGGACCGCGAAGAAAGCCTCGTCCACCTGTTGCGCGTCAACATCCTCAAGCGCATGGAAAGTGCCGTTTCCTCGTTTGCGCTGACGTTGAAACGCCAACTTGATGACGTTCAAGCGACCTTGGCGAAGATCGAGGACCACCAAGAGTCGGTTGAGGAAATCGACATCGCCGACGTGGATGTGGATGACGCGGCCTTCGAGAGCCTGCTCGTGGGCCGCAAAGTGAAGGTTCTCCTGCCCGACGTGGACTTGGTGCGCTGGAAGCAGGACTTGATTGAGGACCGCAACCGCCTGTCCACGTTGTTGTCGGCAGCCAAGCAAGTCGGCGCAGCCCGTGATGCGAAGCTCGCTCAGCTTCGGGACATCATCTCTGATAAGGTCCGCAGACCCATCAACGCGAACAACCGCAAGATCATCATCTTCACCGCATTCGCTGACACGGCAGAGTATCTCTATTCCGAAATTGCACCGTGGGCGCATCGAGAACACGGCCTCAATACCGCGCTCGTGACTGGCGCGGGGCGCAACCAAACTACGCTGCCAAACCTTCGTAAAGACCTCGGCACAATTCTCACAACATTTTCGCCGCGTTCAAAGGAACGTCCTGACGACCTTGCCAACGAAGGGGAGATTGATCTGCTGATTGCCACCGATTGCATCAGCGAGGGCCAGAATCTCCAGGACTGCGACTTCCTCATCAACTACGACATCCACTGGAATCCCGTTCGCATCATTCAGCGCTTTGGACGAATTGACCGCATTGGCTCACCCAACACACGAATCCAGCTCGTCAATTTCTGGCCCAATCTCCAGTTGGAGGAATACATCAATCTCGAACAACGCGTCAGCGGACGCATGGTGCTGCTCGACATCTCCGCAACAGGCGAAGAAAACCTGATTGAAGCGCAGTCGGGCAACCAGATGAACGACCTGGAATACCGGCGGAAGCAGCTCCTCAAGTTGCAGGATGCCGTCATTGACCTCGAAGATTTGAGTAGCGGCGTTTCGATTGCGGACCTCACGCTTACGGATTTCCGGATTGATCTGGCCGGCTTCATGAAGGACCACGAGGCCCAGCTCGCCGCTCTGCCACTTGGCAGTTTTTCCGTCACGACCAGCAACGACGCTGCCGTGCCTCCAGGTGTTTTGTTCTGTCTGCGGGCAGCGGGCGAAGCGGCGATCAAGTCCATTGAGCCCAGCTACCCACTCGCACCGCATTACCTCGTTCACGTCGGCGAGGACGGCTCGATTTCATTGCCGTTCAACCAGGCCAAACAGGCGCTCGACCGTCTCCGACGTCTTTGTGTGGGGAAGGACTTGCCGGATGCACAAGCCTCCGCCCGCTTCGATGAACAAACCCGCAACGGCGAGAACATGGCCGCCGTTCAGAAGCTGCTCGCGGCCGCCATCGCATCCATCGTCGGTAAGAAAGAGGAACGTGCTGTCGCCAGCTTGTTCACTCCCGGTGGCACACATGCGATGAAAGGTGAGTTCGCCGGAATCAATGACTTCGAGGTCGTGGCCTTTCTGGTGGTGTTGCCAGACCAAACTGAATAACCCAACATGAAGAAGAACCGCGACGGCCAGCTCGTTTTTTCCCCGACGGATTTAGTCCGGTATCTGGCCTCGCCGTTCGCTTCTTGGATGGAGCGTTACCATCTGGAGAATCCCAAAGCCGTAAAACCTGATGAGGAATCGGAAGACGAAAAGCTCGTAGCTCAAACTGGCGACGAACACGAACGTGTTGTCTTGGGCGAACTCAAGGCGGTCACTCCTAAACTGGTTGAAATCTCCAAGGATGACTTCTCTGCCGCGTTGGCAAAAACGGTCGAAGCGATAAACGCCAAGTCGCCCATCATTTACCAAGGCGCGTTGCAGCATGGCAGGTTTGCGGGCTACTCCGACTTTCTCACGCTGGACGAGAACACGGGGCTGTATCAGGTTTGGGATACGAAGTTCGCTCGATCCCCGAAGCCCTATTACGCGATTCAGCTTTGTTGCTACTCCGAAATGCTCGCCCCTCTGCTGGGTGGGAAGATGCCTGCGAAATTCGGCATCATTCTCGGCGACAAAGAGCGCGTTGAGTTTCGGGTTGAGGACTTCTTCCACTACTACTTGCGCGTGAAAGCCAGTTTCCTCGCGATGAACGACGGCTTCACGGGCAATTTGGCGGACTGTCCTGAGCCGCTGCCGCGTGCAGAGCACCGGCGCTGGACCTCGCACGCGGAGGAGTTCTTCACCAGAACCGACCATCTGGTGCAGGTGGCAGGAATCAGTGTCGGACAAATCAAGAAGCTCAAGAGCGCTGGCATCAAGACCGTCGCTGAACTTGCAAACGCTTCGGGAGTGAAAATCCATAAACTCCCGGATGATTCGTTGAAAAAGCTTGTCGCCCAAGCGCGGCTGCAATGCGCAACTCGCGACGACCGAGCCAAGCAGGCCGATGCTCCACCCCGATTTGAAATACTTCCGGTCACTGGTCAAAATGGCGAGCCCTTGGGGCTTGCGGCACTGCCGCCCGCGCATCCCGCCGATGTTTTCTTCGACATGGAAGGCTACCCGCTGGTTTCGGGCGGGTTGGAATATCTTTTCGGGGCAAGCACACTGACCGGCGAAGCGGGAAAGTTTGCATTCAATGATTGGTGGGCACATGACCGCGACGCTGAGAAGATGGCTTTTGAAGGCTTCGTGGACTGGGTTTATGACCGGTGGAAGAAGAACCACGGCATGCACATTTATCATTATGCCGCTTACGAAGTGAGTGCTGTCCGCCGTTTGAGCACGCGGCACGACACCCGACAGGACCAGGTTGATGAACTACTTCGCAACGATGTGTTCATTGACCTCTATCAGATTGTCGGCCACGGCCTGCGTATTGGTGAGGACAGCTATTCCATCAAAAAGGTTGAGCGTCTCTACCGCCCGAAGCGCGCCACGGACGTCGCCACAGCCGTTGATTCCATCGTTCAGTATGCGCGCTGGATCGAGAGCAAACAGCCGGGAGAATGGGCAAAGAGCCCCATCCTCAAAGGCATCCGCGATTACAACGAGGACGACTGCAAATCCACGGCGGAATTGTTGATTTGGTTGAGGAATGTTGCAGCCGACAACAAGATTCCCGCTGCTCGCAAAGTTGCCGCAGCAGCCCCAGCAGCGCCGCCGGTATTGCCTCCCGAAGTTGCCGCACGCCTCGACACCGGCGCAAAGCTTCGCCAGCAAGCAAGCGAGACGTCCATCGCACTCGCGGACTTGATTGATTTTCATCGCCGCGAAGAAAAGCCCATGTGGTGGCGGATGTTTGACCGTGCGGAAGCAACCGCCGAGGAACTTCGCGATGACCCCGGCTGTATCGAAGGCATTCAAGCGGTTGGCGCTCCCGTGCCTGAAAAGCAATCGTTCATCCAAAACTACTCCTTCGACCCCGCGCAGGAATGCAAGCTGGCCGCTGGAGACAAGACGGACGTGATGTTCACCTTCAATCTTGAGGCCAAGTTCAAACTCGTCGAGTTGGACATTTCGGCGGGGACACTTGCGCTCAAGATCGGCAAAAAGAGTCTGAACGATAAATTCGGCGGTGGATTTCCGAAACGCGGGTCGTTGATTCCCTCCGAATACGTTCCCGCTCAGGTAATCCAAGCGGCATTGGCCGAAGTCGCCGCGAAGCAATTGAACGGTCAACTTCACGCCCCGGTTGCTGCTTTGCTCAATCGCCTGACGCCTGTCACGCCGGTCCAAAAGCCCTGCGAGACTTCAGTTGATGCGGCTATACGAGTTTCCAGCACGATGAACGGCGGCTGTCTCGTGGTTCAAGGACCGCCTGGCACAGGAAAGTCCTATACCGCTTCACGAGTCATCGCATCGCTCCTCGCTGCTGGCAAAAGAGTCGGCGTTGCCTCAAACAGTCACAAAGCCGTGCTCAACTTGCTTAAAGCCTGTGGCGATGCGGCTCGCGAAAAGGGCAAGCACTTGGTTGGAATCAAAGTTGGCGGCGAGGCAACTGGCCCGGTCTTCACCGAGAATCTGAATCTGCGTTACATCGAATCCAATCCCGACGCCTTCGCTGCTTATTCAAACGGCATCGTTGGCGGAACGGCGTGGCTGTTCACGCGCTCGGAATGGGAAGGCGCGCTTGATTTCCTTTTCATCGACGAAGCTGGGCAGGTCTCGCTTGCGAACGCGGTGGCGATGGCTCGTTGCGCGAAGAATCTCATTCTGCTCGGCGACCAGATGCAGTTGGAACAACCCATTCAAGGCTCGCATCCGGGTGACGCTGGACTCTCCGCTCTGCAATACGCCCTCAAAGACACGAAGGCGAGTCGGCCAGATGCGCCCGTTCTGCACGCGGTTGTTCCACCGGACTACGGTCTCTTTCTGGGCGAGTCTCGCCGGATGCACCCGTCCGTATGCCGTTTCATTTCGGAAAGCATTTATGAGGGAAGGCTCAATGCTTTTGCCGATTGCGCCCGCCAAAAGATTGCCGTCCGTGCCGAGGCCAAAGGACTTGTCACCCTTGAAAGTGGAATTGTCTTCAGCGGCGTTGAGCACGACGGCGACATTCAACAAAGCGATGAGGAAGTGCAGCGCGTGCTGGCGATCTTCGGCGAACTATTGGGCCGTCAATACACCGACAACGACGGCAAAACTCGTCCGCTTGAACTGAAAGACGTCCTCTTCATTGCGCCCTACAACGCCCAAGTGCGCGCCCTTCAAGCGAAGCTCCCGGTGAACGCCCGTGTTGGCAGCGTGGACAAATTCCAAGGCCAGGAAGCCCCCGTTTGCATTCTCTCGCTTTGCTCCAGCTACGGCGAATACGGCTCTCGTGGACTCGGCTTCATCCTCGATCGCAATCGCGTGAACGTCGCCATTTCCCGCGCCCAGTGCTTGGCGGTTGTGGTTGCCGATCCCCGGATTGCCACCACTCCACCCGGCTCGCTGGACGAGATGATGCTCATAAACCTGTTCTGCAAGTTGTCTGCGCCTGCATGAGCTTCGCCCCCATCATCCATGCGCTCGCTTTGCCACCCGAAACTCGCGTTGAACAGCGTGTTCCGAAGAAGCTCTTTGTTGATAACGGCGCACCGACGGCCAGCGATAAGCGCCAGATCAACGAAGGCATTTCCGAAGTCCTCTGGCAAGCAGCGCTGAAGCCCGCCAATCTCGGCGTGCCCATCTTCCGGGATGCCGTGCGCGAATATCTGGAAGTGGCCGTGCTCACCGCCCACTTTCGCTCCACGGCAAAGACCGCTCGTCTGGTGGAACTCATTCACCGTGCGATTCCGTATCCCGTGCTGTTGATTTCGCTGACGGGAGAAACGGTCTCTTTGTCCGTGGCGCACAAGCGCTGGTCTCAGGGGGAAGCGGGCAAGGTTGTCATCGAAGAACTTCGTGCCACCGCACCATTCCGCCCGGATGCTCCCACCGCAGAGGAAGCGCAGTTTTTGGCCCGGCTCTCCGTGGTCGGTTTGCCGCAAGGCGACTTGTTCGCTCTTTACCAAAGTTGGCTCGACTCCATTCTCGCGCTGGAAGCCGCGCAGATCACGGGCGCGTTTCGCCAGCCATCAGCAGAAAACTCCTCCGCACTCCGTGATCAACTGGATGCCCGCGCGCAAGCAGTGCGCGAACTTGCTGCGCTCCGCGCCCAGGCCGAAAAAGAGACGCAACTCAACCGCCGCGTAGAACTCAACCTCACCATCAAGCGGCTCGAAGCTCGCATTGCCGAACTGGTTCAGAATCTCTAACCTCTCGCCCCTCATCATGGACAACCTGACCGCTGAATCGCCAGAGACGAAGTCGCCCGATCTCGCTGCCGAGAATCTGGCGAAGCTCAAGGCGTTGTTTCCCGAAGTCGTCACCGAAGAC
Organism: Verrucomicrobiota bacterium; assembly: GCA_049840435.1. Lineage (GTDB taxonomy): Bacteria > Verrucomicrobiota > Verrucomicrobiia > Limisphaerales > JADLHS01 > JADLHS01. The sequence goes on from JASGKY010000011.1 coordinate 76,375, forward strand.
GGCGTGAACGTGGACGCCTTGAAGCAGTTGATTGGCAAGACCGTCACCGACACCGAGGAGAAATACGGCCTCAACTGGCATGGCAAGCGCAAGGCCCGCCAGCTTGCGCTGACCCCGAGCACCGGCACGTTACGCCCTTGCCCGGACGACAGCGTGGAGTGGGACAAGACGCAGAACCTGATGATCGAGGGTGACAATCTAGAAGTGCTCAAGCTGCTCCAGAAATCCTACGCCGGGAAGGTGAAGGTGATTTACATCGACCCGCCCTACAACACGGGAAAGGACTTTGTTTATCCAGACAACTTTCAGGACAACATCAAGAACTACTTGGAGATAACGGGCCAATTGGGTGAGAGCGGTCAGAAACTCTCCTCCAATTCGGAGTCTTCCGGTCGTTTCCACACGGACTGGCTTAACATGATGTATCCACGCGTCAAACTTGCCAGAAACCTGTTGGCTGAAGATGGGGTTATCTTTGTCTCCATCGACGATAACGAAAACTCGAATTTACGGCTTCTGTTTGACGAGATTTTCGGAGGCGAAAATTTCGTGGCGACCGTTGTTTGGCAGAAGGTTTATGCTCCAAAAAGCAGCGCGAAGCACTTTTCTGAGGACCATGACTTCGTTCTCGTATACGCTAAGAATGCCGAAACTTGGCGACCAACTCTGCTTGCGAGGACAGACGAACAAAATGCGATTTACAAGAACCTCGACAATGATCCCCGTGGTGATTGGAGACCTAACAATCTCGCCGCCCGAAATTATTACAGCAAGGGAACGTATTCGATTCGGTGTCCGGGCGGACGTCTCATCGAAGGGCCGCCGAGCGGATCATATTGGCGGGTAAGTGAAGAAAAATTCTGGGCGCTCGATAAAGACAAGCGCATTTGGTGGGGACAAGACGGAAACAATGTGCCAGCTCCAAAAATTTTTCTGTCTGAGGTTAAAGATGGACGCGTCCCTCAAACGCTCTGGTTTTACAAGGATGTAGGCCATAACCAAGAATCAAAGAGAGAACTCCTCGAATTGCTCCCGATGGAGTCCTCCGATTCCGTTTTCGAGACGCCAAAGCCGACGCGCATGATTCGCCGGATATTGGAGATCGCGACAGCGGTTGAAGATAACGACATCGTCATGGACTTTTTCTCAGGCAGCGGCACAACTGGCCATGCGGTGATGCTTCAGAACGCGGCCGATAGCGGAAACCGTCGCTTTGTGTGTGTGCAACTCCCAACGACACTTGAAGTCCCTGCAACCTTAAAAGACGGCGGAAAACTTGAGACTATTTCCGAGCTTACAAAGGAAAGACTACGGCGTGCTGGAAAAAAGATTCGGGAAGAGAATCCCATGTTTGTTGGGGATGTTGGATTCCGTGTTTTCAAACTCGCCAGTAGCAACATTCAAGCATGGTCACCCGACCGCCAGAATCTGGCTGAGACTTTGGAAGCATCCGTTGACCACCTCAAAACCGACCGCACGGAATCCGACATCCTGTTCGAGTTGCTCCTCAAGCTCGGCCTCGACCTCACCGTGCCCATCGAAAAGAAATCCATCGCCGGTCACGACGTTCACAGCATCGGCGCAGGCACGTTAATCGTCTGCCTCTCCAAATCCATTGCCACCAAAGAGGTCGAAGCGCTGGCCCTCGGCATCGCCGAATGGCACAAGGCTCAAGCCCCCGCTGGCGAGTCCACGGTCGTCTTCCGCGACAGCGCCTTCGCCGACGACGTGGCCAAAACCAACCTCACCGCCATCCTGCAACAGCACGGCCTGGAGAACGTCCGCAGCCTCTAAATCGATATGGGATACGAAATTTACGTCAATTACCTCGCGAGCATGGAGGCGCACGTTGGGGTTCTCCAAAGAGACACCCACAATGGTGACGTAAAGGACATGGAATACGCCCGCTCCAAAAAGCCAGCCGACACAAAGCTTTTGGCGTGCGTGTCTGTCTTCAGCGGAGAAAAGGATTTTCCCGGTCCAGACTTGATTAACGAAATCATCGACGAGGGATTTCAGCAGATTGGCAATCCTGAAAAAGCAACGCTCTATCAAAAGAGCGCAAAGCGCGGCAGCCTCGAATTGATGTGGCGGCCTGGATTTCCAAACACCTCCGCCAGCGCCAAGGCAGCCATTCACGAAGCCGCCGCTGTCATAAAAGCCGGAGGTAAAGATGTTGGCGTGTATTGCGGCAAGCCCGCGCGCCTTTTCCGTTATGGAAATCGCGACCACCTCACGCAAGCATTGGAAAGCGGGAAATTTCGCATCAATCCGGCGACTTTTTACAATGACCTGACCGACGACCCGGCCCGACAAGATGACGAACTTCGCCGGACTTTCCTCCGCGATCCCGGCAGCCTCACCATCAAGACATCGGACGGCAAGGTTCTCACTCCCCAAGGCCCGGTGAAGTTTGTGAGCGCACGCGCTGCGGATTACTACGTTCTCTGTCTTTCGATGGAGTATTCCGTTGCGGTTGCGAATGAATTCAAAGGAACGAATGCGTGCCTTGTAATCCACGACCCAATCGAATTTGCAGAACGGCTTCATGCCGGCATCGAGAAAGTGCGGCCTGATTACACCGGCTTCGAAGCGCCCGTTTCCTACGGAGCTAAGAGCATTCTTGGAGTCTGCTTCACAAAGGTTGCCGGCTACGCTGTGCAGTCAGAATTCCGGTTCGCATGGTCAACGATGAATGCTGACGCAGCTCCCGCGAAGCTCGAACCTTTCTTTGTGGAGATTGGCTCGATCAAGGACATCGCCGAACTCGTTGATTTGCCAAAATGAATCAAGCCAACAACAAACAAGTTGAGAACGGAATTGGCCGGAAGCTTTAGACGGAGATGACTATGCCGAACAAACCATTGCCACCGACTGGAGAGATCATCCTGTATCCGACGCCGGACGGTCGCACCCGCGTGGAATGCCGTTTCGCCGGGGAAACGGTCTGGCTGACACAGGCTTTGATGGCGGAGTTGTTCGACATCAGCATTCCCACGGTAAATGAGCACCTAAAAGGTGTTTACGAGGACCGAGAAATCGACCCGGAGGCAACTATTCGGAAATTCCGAATAGTTCGCCAAGAGGGCGGTCGCGAGGTGGCTCGTAACCTCGACCACTACAGTTTGGAAGCGATTTTGGCCGTGGGCTACCGGGTGCGCTCCCAACGTGGCGCGCAATTCCGTCGCTGGGCGACGGAGCGGTTACAGGAATATTTGGTGAAGGGCTTCACCATGGACGACGAGCGGCTCAAAAATCCGCCCGTCGAAGGCTCTGGCATTCCCGATTATTTCGACGAATTGCTGGCCCGCATCCGCGACATTCGCGCCAGCGAACGCCGGATGTATTTGCGGGTGAAAGAAATTTTCGCTTTGGCTGCCGACTATCAGCCATCGACGAAAGACAGCACCAAGTTTTTTCAGACCATTCAGAACAAGCTTCACTTTGCCGCCACTGGAAAGACCGCAGCGGAGTTGATCGCCTCCCGCGCCGACAGCACCAAGCCCAACATGGGGCTGACCACATGGAAAGGCGGCGTGGTGCGCAAAGCCGATGTAACCGTCGCGAAGAATTACCTCAAGGAGAAGGAAATCGACGAACTGAATCGGATCGTGGTGATGTGGCTGGATTACGCAGAAGACCAAGCCAAACGCCGGAAGCAGGTTTTCTTGCGTGATTGGGAGACCAAGCTCAACGAGTTCCTCCGGTTCAACGAACGTCGCGTCCTTCCCAACGCAGGCAAGATCAGCAAGGAAAAGGCTGACCAACAAGCCGAGGCGGAATACCAGGAATTTGAGGCCAAACGCCGGGCATACATTGAGGCCGAGGCCGCTCGCGAGATTATCGAAGAGTTGGAAGATACCGCCAAACAACTCCCGCCGCCTCCGGAGTCTGACGATGCACCATGAAACTTCACTTCGAGCCTAATCTTGATTACCAGCACGCGGCCATTGAGTCCGTGTGCGACCTGTTCAAGGGGCAGGAGATTTGCCGGAGCGTCTTCACCGTCACCCGCGACGTGAACGACGCCCAGCAGCGAATGGGCTTTGCTGAAAGCGACATCGGGATTGGCAATCGCCTCACCTTGCTGGACGACGAGATTCTAAAGAACCTGAACGAGATTCAGCTTCGCAACGGGCTTCCGCCGTCCGCTTCGTTGGCCTCTGGCGATTTCACCGTTGAGATGGAGACCGGCACGGGCAAGACCTACGTTTACTTGCGCACGGTGTTCGAGTTGAATCAGCGCTACGGCTTTAACAAATTCGTCATCGTTGTGCCGTCCGTTGCCATCAAGGAAGGCGTTTACAAATCACTCCAGATGATGGAGGACCACTTTCGTTCGCTCTACGCAAACGTCCCGTTCGAGTTCTTTCTCTACGATTCCAGCAAGCTCGGTCAGGTGCGGAATTTTGCCACCAGCTCTCACATCCAAATCATGGTTGTGACGGTTGGTGCGATCAACAAGAAGGACGTCAACAACCTCTACAAGGACAGCGAGAAGACCGGCGGCGAGAAGCCGATTGATCTAATCAAGGCCACGCGGCCCATCATTATCGTGGACGAGCCGCAGAGCGTGGACGGCGGCCTCGAAGGTCGCGGCAAGGAAGCGCTCGGCATGATGAATCCGCTCTGCACCTTGCGGTATTCCGCAACGCATGTGGAAAAGCATCACATGGTTTTCCGCCTGGATGCGGTTGACGCTTACGAGCGCAAGCTCGTAAAGCAAATCGAAGTAGCGGAAGCGCGCATCTCGGGCGGCCACAACAAGCCGTATGTGAAGCTTCTTTCCGTTGGAAATAAAAAGGGCGTCATCACTGCCAAGGTGGAGTTGGACATGCAAACGCACTCCGGGGTGCAGCGCCAGGAAGTCAACGTGCAGGACGGCGACAATCTGGAGATGACCACGAACCGAGCGGTTTACCACGATTGTCGGATTGGCGAGATTCGCGTGGCCAAAGGCAGCGAGTTCATGGAATTGCGCGTTCCCGGTGGTGAACACTTCCTCAAACCCGGTCAGGCTTTCGGCGACCTTGATGCGCTGGCAGTGCAGCGTGAGATGATCAGCCGCACCATCAAAGAGCATCTGACCAAAGAGCTTCGTCTCGCGCCCCAAGGGATCAAAGTCCTCTCGTTATTCTTCATTGATTCAGTAGAGCGCTATCGGCAATACGACGCCGAGTGCAATCAAATCAAAGGCGACTACGCCAAAATTTTTGAAGAGGAATATCGCCGGCTGGCGAAGCACCCCGATTACCAAAGTCTGTTCAAGGAAGTGGACCTGCGCACCGCCGCCGAGGAAGTCCACAACGGTTATTTCTCGATTGATAAAAGAAAGGTCGGCGGAAAGACCGTCGAGGTTTTCAAGGACACACGCGGCGACACCAAAGCGGATGACGACACCTACAGTCTGATAATGCGCGAAAAGGAGAAACTGTTGGGCTTCGAGACGCCCCTCAAATTCATCTTTTCCCATTCCGCGCTCAAAGAGGGCTGGGACAATCCGAACGTCTTCCAGATTTGCGCGCTGCGTGACATGGGCACGGAGCGCGAGCGTCGGCAGACGATTGGTCGTGGGCTTCGGCTTTGCGTCAACCAGCAGGGCGAACGCTTGCGTGGTTTCGAGATAAACACCCTGACGGTCGTTGCCACCGAGAGCTACGAGCAATTCGCAGAGAATCTCCAAAAGGAAATCGAAGAGGACACGGGAATCCGGTTTGGGATTGTCGAACACCATCAGTTTGCTGGCATCTCGGTTACCGGTGCGGACGGCAAATCCACCCCACTCGGTTTCGACAAATCGAAGCAGCTTTGGCAGGTGCTCCGCGATGCTGGTCTGGTTGACCACAAGGGCAAGGTCCAGAATGCCCTGAAGCAGGCGCTCAAAGACAACACGCTGACTTTGCCCGAACCGTTCGCTTCTCAACTCCCTCAAATCAAGGAAGTGCTACGAAAGCTTTCCGGGAAACTGGAAATCAAGAACGCGGACGAACGCCAACAAATCAAGACCCGGCAGGCTGTGCTTCAGAGCGCCGAGTTCAAAGCTTTGTGGGATCGCATCAAGCACAAAACCACCTACCGCGTTCAGTTCGACAACGAGGCGCTAATCAAAAAGTGCATTGCGGCCATTAAGGATGGACCGCCCATCACCAAGACCCGACTTGAATGGCGCAAGGCTGACATTGCGATTGGCAAAGCGGGTGTTGAAGCCACGGAAACCGCGACCTCTGCGCCGGTAGTGCTGGAAGAGCGCGATGTCGAGTTGCCGGATGTCCTTACGGACTTGCAGGACAAAACGCAACTCACCCGGCGAAGCATTCATCGCGTTCTGGTTGAAAGTGGAAGGCTGAACGACTTCACGAAGAACCCGCAGGAGTTCATTGAGTTGACCGCCGAGGCAATCAATAGGGCCAAGCGCATGGCACTGGTGGACGGAATCAAATATCAACGCCTTGGTGACGAGCAATACTACGCGCAAGAGTTGTTCGAGCAGGAGGAACTCACCGGTTATCTGAAGAGCATGATTCCAGGAGGCGAGCACTGCGTTCACGAGCATGTCGTCTATCAGTCCGAAATCGAGAAAACATTCGCCGAGCAGCTGGAGAAGAACGGAGCCATCGAAGCTTTACGCAAAGTTGCCCGGCTGGTTCAAAGTTCCAACGCCCTTGGGGAGCTACAATCCCGACTGGGCAGTGCTCCTGGAAAAAGACGGTGCGGTGCGCCTCTACTTCGTTGTCGAAACCAAGAGCGGCCTCTTCACCGACGACCTCCGCGACCGCGAGAGCGCGAAAATCAAATGCGGCGAAGCGCATTTCGACGCCCTGGCCGTCGGCGAGAACCCGGCCCGTTTCGTCAAAGCCACCAAACTCGACGACGTGATGGCGAAATGCTGAAAGCGCGCGAAAACAATTGAACTGAAAGAAATTACCTATGCCGCCTCAAAACGTGTTGTTGGATTCGCGGGTGCAGCAGTCTCTCCGTCGCCATGACTCCTGAAGCGCGGCGACCTGATCACCAAAGAACGATTGGCTGAATGCTACGCTTTGTTTCGTGAACGATTCGGTCCGGAGCGCCTCAAAAGTTTGGACGGTGAGGTTCTGTTGAACACGATGCACGCCCACGGCAATCAGGACAGCTTGGTGTATTGGCTGGAATTCAAAAGCGATGCTGAGTTTCCAACCAGACAGTTTGGAAGTATCGCCGGAGGGAGCGCCCTCAAGTTTGGCCTCTACAGAAACAAAGACTCCGGTGAATGGATGTCAGGCCATCCCACGAACCAAATCATGTTGCCATTAGCCGATGCCATCGCTATTGCTCGAAAGCACCGCGACCAGTTGATCGCAGCCGTGGCCATAATTCAGGATTTACCCATCGGGAGCGGACGATCAGGCATATTCAGCCTTGGCAGACTAAACTCGATGAAATTGCACCGGACGTGTGCCGTCTGGCTTGGGGTCACAAATAGGTTACCTACTTTTCCCGGACAAGCTGGACGATTTTCATGCTGAATTTCATCAGCGGCACAATCTCATCAAATTGCTTCAGCTCCCGCCAACCCAGCCGGGCCTGTATGTCTCTGCCGGACGTTTCGTTAGCTTTGCGAATCAAATGGGTTGGCCCATGAATCACTTCACCGCTGCGCTAAACGAACGGAATGGCACGCCGTCCAAACACTCGGCGTGTTGGTACAAGCTAGGCGAGGGAAACAACGTCATGATGTTTGGCGCTATGAAAGCCGGAGGCTATCGGCAATTGGCTGGGCGGAGTTGGGGGATTTGTCGAGTGTGCTCGCGGGCGACAACGTAAAGGAAACAATCGCGGAGATGATGATTAAGGAATATCAGTATGACGCGAACGTTGCTTCGCGGAAAAGCCTGGGGAAATCCGGAATTTTGCCAAGGACATCGATGAAAGTGACGTGGTGCTTGCAGCGGACGGCGAAGAGAATTCTTGGCATTGGTTTGGTCAAAGGCCATACCGGTTTCAGACAACCCAGTGGAAAGATGCACCGCACCGTCGCCAAGTTGATGGCATGCGGTACCGGAATGGAAATTGCCCGTCACGGAAGGGTTGCGAACCACGGTCTGGAAATTGCGAAAGGACGACCACAACTTTGTGGCGGTCGAGCGCCAGTTGTTGTAAAATTTAGCATCGCCAGGTGCTGTTCGGATTTATCGTGTTTCCCTATTAACCTT
>JASGKY010000012.1:0-31185 GCA_049840435.1 Verrucomicrobiota bacterium
TGCGACACATTTTGTTTCACTGTGGCGCTGAACGTAGAATTCTCCTCTGAAACGCATACGCGTCCGGCGCAGGAATCCTCCTGCCCACCGACCGTATCAGCCGACTTCCGGTGACAGCACACTCCTGAAAACTCAGCTACTTCAGCACTATTTTCTGAACTTCTCACACTTCTTGTTAGCGCAAGGAATAGCCAACGCGCGATGATGAATTAGCAAGCAGTGGTTGGAAGTGCCTTTCCAAGTTTGTCAGGTTCAGGCCATAGCACGAAAGGCGAAATGGAATGTGTCTCAATTAAAAACTAGGGACTATCCTGTACCGCAGCTAAGAAGGGCGAAGCAACATCGCCACCCTTTCAGCTTCCGTTCCCGCCGGTCCCGTAGCGCCCAACCCCATAGTCCTACGCCGCAGAAACAACGCACACCATGAGCAATCCAAATCATCTCTACCTGTCATTGTTGCCGGAATCACTAGTCGCCTCGCACTTGAACCCTAGCGAATTCGGCTCTTACATCGCCACCGGCTCCCAAAAACGCACCCGCGGTCAGGGTTTGTTCTTCAAACTCACGGATGCTTACGCGCAGCAGCTCATCACCGGCGACATCGCCAAACGCATGGCGGAACGCCATCCGCGCCGCTCGCTCTATCTCAGCATCTATCGCGTGCTCGAGAATACTCCACTGGAGGCGTTTGAATCCCTTCATCTGGCCACGGATGACGGAAGAGTGTTGTCACTTCAACCGGCTCCTGTCACCAACCGAATCCCGGGCCACGCTTCCATCTATATCAGGAATTCTGCCCCGTCACGCCGCGTGTCGTCAGCACACTCGACCCGCAAGAATTCGCGAAACATATCACCGACACGTCGCATCCTATTTCGCTGCCCGCCTTGGTCTTTGCGGAATTGAAACTTGAACGACTCGGCGACGACCCGGAAGCCGCCGGCATTGACAACCTGCCCTATCCGCACTTGGAACATTTGCGCGACTGCTTGCGAGAACTGCGCGTCAAGAAGGGCAAGTCCACCAAGACCTTGATCCGCTACCTGCAACAAGACGTGCTCTTTCGCACTTTGAATGGGGGCTTCTACCTCGCCAAGCGCGACGGTGGATTCCGCTACTTCCCGATGCCGAGTCAGGAGCAACTTGAAACCATTTATTACCCGTGGTGGCGCTCAGCGCTGTCTTCCTTCGGTGCCTGATCTGAACTTGAAATCATTCCAAACCATTTATTGTCATGCGTAATCTATTCACAAAACTCTTCCGACATCGCCGGCTCGCCAACACGTATCTCGCTGTGTTGGCGATCGGCTTCTTGGCAGCCGCGCTCGCTGGGCCGCTCTTTGGCCAGTCCGCCAGCGCCGGGGCCACCACCGCCGTGGGCGAAGCCCCCGGGCACGCCTTCAAACTCTTCGGCCTGTTCACCGACCCGAAATACAGCCAGCTCGAAGTCTTGTCTCTCCTGATCGTATTAGTGATTGCCGTAGCGGGATTGGTTTACGCCCTCATGCTGGTTAAACAAATCAATGCGGCGGACCAAGGAACACCACGGATGCAGGCCATCGCCGCTGCCGTTCGCGAGGGGGCAAACGCCTACCTCTCAGCGCAATTCCGCAAAATCGGCCCGCTGATTGTCATTATCACGTTGTTCCTCTTCTTCACCACGCAAAGCCATGAATCCGCCTTCAAGTTCGGGCGCGCCGGGGCCTTTCTCATCGGCTCGCTCTTCAGTTGGGCGGTCGGCTTTGTCGGCATGCGCCTAGCCACAACGGGCAATTTGCGCGTCGCCGCAGCCGCACGCCGCTCCTACGGTGAGGCGATGCAACTCGGCTATCGCACCGGCACCGTAACAGGCATGCTGACTGACGGCCTCGGATTGCTCGGCGGCACATTGATCTTCCTGGCGTATGGTGAACAAGCCTACGAAGCGCTGCTGGGCTTCGGTTTCGGTGGCACGTTGCTGGCGTTGTTCATGCGCGTTGGGGGCGGTATTTACACCAAGGCGGCTGACGTCGGAGCGGATTTGGTCGGCAAGATTGAGAAGAACATCCCCGAAGACGATCCCCGCAACGCGGCAACAATTGCAGATAACGTCGGCGACAATGTCGGCGATTGCGCCGGGATGGCGGCGGATATTTTTGAAAGCTATGAGGTAACGATCGTGGCCGCCATGATTCTGGGGCTGGCTACCTTCGGTCACAAAGGGGTAATCTTTCCCTTGCTCGTCCGCGGCATCGGCGTGCTGGGCTCTATCATCTCTACCTACACGGTGAAGGCCGGACCGAAAGACACTTCCGACTCCGCACTGAAGTCTGTCCACAAAGGCTTCTGGATTGGCTCGTTTATTTCCGTAGTCGGCTTCTTCATCCTCGGTGCGTTTTATCTGAAGTTTGACGCCAGCTACCTCGCCAGCAATCCAGTCGCGCGCGCCGGTTTCCCAGGTGGCGATCCGCATGCCCTGCCGCTTTGGGCCACGTTTGGCTTGGGCGACACAGATCTGCGCCCGGTGCTAACCTGCTTCATCGGCGTTGTGCTGGCCATTGCATTGAACAAGGTCACAAGTTACTTCACCCATACCACTCACGCGCCGGTGAAAGGTCTCGCCAAAAGTTGTCAGACCGGTCACGCGACCAACATCATTCAAGGATTTGCTGTCGGCTACGAAAGCACCGTCGCCACCGTGCTCGTCATCGCAGTCGCCATTCTTCTGTCCTACCTCTGCTACCTCGGCACGCCGCCGTTGTTCGTGGCATACGGCGTAGCTATGACTGGCATCGGCATGTTGACGCTCACGGGCAACACCATCTCGATGGACGTGTTTGGGCCGGTGGCCGATAACGCCAACGGCATCGGCGAAATGGGCTACGACGCCGAGGAAATGGAGAAGCAGGAAAAAGGTTCTTATCGCCGCGCCCGGCAGATTCTCGCGGACCTTGACGCCGTGGGCAACACCACGAAGGCGGAAACCAAGGGCATTGCCATCGGCTCTGCAGTGATTGCAGCCGTATCGCTCTTCGCATCCTTCATCGCCATCATCGCGGTCGGCAGCGAAGACAAGATCAACCAGTTGACGACCGAGCAATACATCGCCGAAGCTGGCAAACTCACCGTCGCACATCCAATGGTGTTCATCGGCTTCCTGATTGGCGGTGCCGTGCCGTTCCTGTTCAGTTCGATGTTGATTCGCGCGGTGGGCCGGGCGGCGTTCTTGATCGTCAAGGAATGCCGCTTGCAGTTCCGCGATCCGGAGATCTGGGCCGGCTCTAAAAAGCCCGAATACGGTCGCGTCGTGGACATCTGCACCTCCACCGCGCAGAAGGAACTCATCGGCCCGGGCTTCCTCGCGATCCTCACTCCGATCATGGTGGGCTTCCTACTCGGCACGCAGGCGTTGGGCGGCTTCCTGGCGGGCATGATTCTTACCGGCCAACTGCTGGCGGTGTTCATGGCCAACGCGGGCGGCGCGTGGGACAACGCCAAAAAACACATTGAAGACGGCCACTATGGCGGCAAAGGTTCGGAATCGCACAAGGCGGCCGTCACCGGCGACACCGTGGGCGACCCATTGAAGGACACCGCCGGTCCCGCAGTCAATCCGTTGATCAAAGTCATGAACATGGTCAGCCTGCTCACACTCGGACTGGTGCTGAAGTTCAACGTCATCGAACCCAGCAGCGGCACCGGCGGGCGCGTCATCGGGATCGTCGTGGTGCTCGTTTGCATCACCGCAATCGCCTGGTCCATCTGGCAAAGCAAACGCGAAACGAAAGAAATGAAAGAGATGGAGCAGCAGTTCAATTAAGCCAGAACCTCTCCGCAACGGCGTCGCTTTAAGCGCGACGCCGTTTTTCATTTTCCCCGCCGAAGTTCACGCCACGTCATTGTTTAATTTGAACTCCGCCCGGACTCTGGCTAAATGTCCTCATGGGCTTGGCTGAAAATCTGGAGCAGATCGAAAACCGCATTCGCGCCGCGTGCGACCGCGCCGGGCGCGCGCGGGATTCGGTGTTGCTGCTTGCCGTCTCCAAAACGCACCCGCCAGAAACCATCCGCGAGGCAGTGAATCTCGGCCTGACCCATTTCGGCGAAAACAAAGTGCAGGAGGCCAAGGCGAAGATTCCCAACTGCCCGGGCAAGGCGCGCTGGCATTTCATCGGCCATCTGCAATCCAACAAATGCCGGGATGCCGTCGAGTTGTTCGAGATGATTCAAGGCGTGGATAGCCTCAGCATTGCGCAGGAGATCAACAAACGCGCGGAACAGGCCGCCAAGACGATGCCCATCCTGCTGGAGATTAATGTCGCAGGCGAAGGCAGCAAGTTCGGTTACCAGCCGGAACAGATGCTCGCAGAATTGGAGGCCCTCAATGCCCTGCCGCGCCTGGAAATTCACGGCTTGATGGCCATCCCACCTTTTACGCCCGTGCCAGAGAAAGCGCGGCCTTACTTTCAAAAACTCCGCGCCCTCAAGCAACAAGCAGAATCGGCACTCGGCGCTCCATTACCAGAGTTGAGCATGGGCATGAGCGGCGATTTTGAAATCGCCATTGAAGAAGGCGCGACCATCGTCCGCATCGGCACAGCATTGTTTGGCGAACGCAGCTATGCGCAGCCGGCTGCAGGTTAAACAGGTTGAACCAGAGATTTTCACTTCACTAAACGGTTTTTCGCGCTACGCTGTCTCCGAGTGACAATCGAGACGTTCAAGAAAGAAATCGCGACAGCCGTTAAAGGCTACGAGAAGTTCATCGTATGCCTGGAGAAATCTCCCGAAGAATTCGAGGCGGCCATGAAATCGCTGATGGAAAAGGCCATCAACGCCTACGAGAACCGCGCGCCAGGAATGCGCCATGGTCTTGCCCTCGATAAGCAGGTCACGATTATTCTCAGCCAAAGCGACACCGCCCGCCCGCTCTGCGGCATCTATTTCAACCTGCACTCGCCTTATCAAAAAAACGCCCTCCCCAGCACTGTGAAGGCGGTGGAGAAAAAGACCTCGTCCGAAAAGGAAGACTAACGCCGTCAAACGGGCGAAAAGCCGGGCAAGAAACGGCACTCGGATAGGAGTTACTTGTCCCGCACTTCGTCGCCCTTGGCGGCCTCCCCAGAAATTAGATCCGCCACCGTGTTGTTGTCCCGCTCGGGGCCAGTGACCCGCACCTCACCCACCTTTAAGCCGGTGCGATATACAAATAGCATCTGATCCTGCGACGGCATTCTGCCAACGGGAAAATCCAGCACAACAAAGCGCCCCGCAGTATTGAAGGCCGTCACTTTGCCAATCAACAAACTTTCCGGAGTGACAATCAACTTGGATTCAGGAACACCGGGATCGGCGGGAGGCTTAGGCGAAGAAACACAACCGGTCAGCCCGAAGACTAACACCGGGATCAGGCCAAGTCTGAGTTTCATGCGGCGCAGTAAACCGCTGCCCAAAACTAAGATCAATGCACCTTTCATCATGCGTCTCCTGCCGGGATCACTTGGAATAAACTGCCTCAAATTCTTTCACCGCCTTGGCCCAGGAAAAATTAGCGCTCATGCCGTTGGTGCGATACCGCGTCAGCAATTCCTTATTCTGGAATAGCAACAACGCCTTCCGCATTGCTTTAGCCAGAGCGTGTGGCGCAGGCTCAAACAGCTTGATGCCATTAGCATGTGCCGCGTCATCCGTCGCATCAATCACCGTATCATCCAGGCCGCCCGTGCGGCGGACGATGGGAATTGTAGCATAGCGCAGGCTGTAAAGTTGATTGAGACCGCACGGTTCGAACCGCGAAGGCATCAAAAAGAAATCACACCCGGCCTCGATCTGATGCGCCAGCGCGTGATCGTACCCAATCTTCAAACCAACCTTGCCGGGATGGCGATGCGCCAAGTGCTTCATGGCCTGCTCATAATTCGCTGCGCCGCTGCCCAGCAAAACGAACTGGATCGGAGCCGCGAGCATCTCCTCTAGCGCGCCCAAGGTGATATCAATACCCTTCTGATCCGCCAGTCGCGTTACACTGCCGAAGAGCGGAATCTCCGCGTCTACCGCCAAGCCAAAATGCTTTTGCAAGGCCGCTTTGCAAACCGCCTTACCGGCGAGATTCTGCGCGCTGTAAGGCGCGGCGATGAAGTGATTGGACGCCGTGTTCCACTCCTCGTAATCCACGCCGTTCAAAATGCCATGCACCACCTGATGCCGTTTGCGCAGCAGACCGTCCAACCCCGCGCCGAACTCCTGCGTCGTAATCTCCCGCGCGTACCGGGGACTCACCGTGGTCACCGCGTCGGCGCAGGCAATGCCGGCCTTGAGACAGTTCAACTGATTGTAAAACTCCGTCGTTTCAGGATGAAAAAAACTGGCCGGCAGATTGGTCAGTTGGAATGCGGCGCGCGGAAACACGCCTTGATAAGCGAGATTATGGATTGTCAGACACGTGCGCGGCGGCGTATGCCATCCCCCAGCCAGATGTTCGTGCTGCACTAGTAATGGCACCAAGCCTACCGGCCAGTCATGTACGTGCAACACTTCCGGTCGGTGCGGCAGGTGGCGCGCCAGATGCACAACGCATTTGGAAAAAAAAATGAACCGTTCCGCGTTGTCCCCAAAATCACCATGACTATCGTTGTAGATTCCCGCGCGATCGAAATAATCCGGTTTATCAATGAAATAAACTGTCAGCCGTGGCGCGACATCTAGCGCCAGCAGTTTGGCGTCCACGCGCCGCACCCCCAGTGGCAGATCAAAACGCCAGTCCACCGGGCGTAGCTTGGGGAATTTTTCGCGCACACCACGATGCAACGGCGTGACCAGCGCCACCTCGTGCCCCGCCTGGGCCAGCGCCTTGCCCAGCGCGCCCACCGCATCGCCCAACCCACCGGTCTTGGAGTAGGGATGAATCTCCGAACTGGCGAGCAGGATTCTCACGGCAATGATTTAAGCCCGCAGCGTGTCCGTGCCGAGATAGGATTGGAGCGGCGGCGGAATCTTCACGCTGCCGTCCGCTTGCTGGTGCGTCTCGATGAGCGCGACGAACAACCGCGCCAGTGCCGTGCCGCTGCCGTTAAGGATGTGCGGGAACTTGTTCTCGCCCGTCTCGGTCTTGAACCGCAGATTCATCCGCCGCGCCTGGAAATCTTCGCAGTTGGACACGCTGGAAACTTCTAGGTAACTCCCCTGTCCGGCGCCCACACTTCGATGTCATACGTCTTCGCGCTGGCGAAGCCCATGTCGCCGGTGCAGAGCAGCACCACGCGATAATGCAGCCCGAGCAGTTGCAGCACGCGCTCTGCGTTCGCCAGCATCTTGTCGTGCTCCGCGTAACCGTCTTCCGGTTTCACGAGTTTGATCAGCTCAACTTTGTCGAACTGATGCACGCGGATCATGCCCCGCGTGCCGACGCCGGCCGCGCCCGCTTCACCCCGGAAACACGGCGTGTAACCGCAGTAATAAACTGGCAATTGTTTCTCCGGCAACAATTCATCGCGATGGATATTTGCGATGGGAGTCTCCGCCGTGGGGATCAGATACAACTTGCCCAACGCCGCCGCGTTGTCGCCTTCGGCCACGCCGTAGTATTGATCCTTGAATTTCGGGAACTGGCCCACGCCCATCAAACACTCCGGCCCGACCATGAACGGCGGCGAAACTTCGGTATAGCCATGCTCGCGAGTGTGGAGATCGAGGAGGAACTGGATCAACGCCCGCTCCAGTTTCGCGCCCCAATTCGTGTAGAGCAGAAAACCGCTGCCCGAGAGTTTTGCGGCACGAGCGAAATCAATCAGCTTGAGGCTCTCACACAACTCGACGTGCGACTTGGGCTTGAACGCGAACTCCGCCTTCTGCCCGAACACCTTCACCTCGGGATTATCCTCCGCGGTTTTGCCGAGCGCGACGGATTCATGCGGGAGATTCGGCAAGCGCAGCATCAATTCATCGCGCATCGCCTCGGCGGCCTTGGCCTGCGTGTCGAGCGCGGCAATCTTGTCGCCCAGATCCTTCGTCTCGGCCTTCTTCGCTTCCGCCTCGGCGAGTTTCTTTTGGCCCATCAACGCGCCGATCTCTTTCGAGACGCGATTGCGTGTAGCCTTGAAGGTTTCCACTTCCGCGAGGGCCTTGCGACGTTGCTCGTCGGCTTGGAGAATGCCATCAATCAGGCTTTCGTCCCCAGCCCCGCGGGTGGCGAGACGTTGGCGAACGAAATCCGGCTTTTCACGAATCAATTTGATGTCGAGCACGCGCGGATTATAGGCAGAAAACCCCTGCTCGCAAGGCGGAAGCCGGTAACAACTGGGCTGAGAATGTCTGCCAGGAAATGTGTTTCTGAACGTAATGCTAATGCGCCGGGGGACAAAATCTTGTGCGAGATAAAATGGCTGGGCCTTGGCAAACAGCGTCATGATCTGCACGGGATCGTTTTCTTCCACGGTGCCAATCTCAAAATCCACCCCTTTGGGTGGCGAGCAATGCAAGGCCAGATTCAGATCGTGGAACAGCGCAGCATCGCGCGGCGACATCAGAAACAGCAGTTGATATTTTCGCCCGCTCCCAGAACCCCCTGTGTCCGGCGGTAATAAAAACACCCACGCCGCCCGGAACGCCCGCCGCCCGCGGATGAACTCAAACGCCCGCTGCACCAAGTCCGTGGGGTAATCCGCAGGATTCAGCAGCGTCACCGCCGCACTCCGGGTTTCGCCTGGGCCAACGGGGTGGAAGATACTGCCGGTAGCGATCTCACACAACAGATCCGCCGGTAGTGTGAGTTCACCTGTGGCACAGCCGCGATTGAATACGGCTGGGAAGCCGGAGTTGCCAATAATTTCAAGCACCTGTACCGCCGGCATCGTGCCGCAGAGAAATTTGTTGGGCGGCATCCCTCCGGTTCGCAGACTTTCTTCCACCCGCGCCGCAGAGGAAAACACAGGGACAACCTCTTCGCCGTCGGGTTCGGTCTGGACGCAGAACGGGAACGGCGAACCATTTTGGATCTGCATTTGCCCGCCCTCCAGCTCGGGATGGTACGGGAGAAGAAAGCACAGCTCGCCCGTGGCCAATTGCCGATACAACTGCGGGGCGCCCGCCGAACTCCGTTGCATGGCCAGGATGGCCCGATCGAGCTCATTCATGCGAGAGACAGATTGGTGCGGACCGGAACGGTTCGCAATGACGGAACCAAAATTTGGCGAAAAACAGGGAACCGCTTTAGGCCGCCCCACAGCTCGTTTAACCAAAAAAGAACCGGGCCAGCGCAAGGCAAAAGCCTCGGGCCGGCCCGGAAATGAAGGAGAACCGAGAGCACTCACCCGCAAAGGCAATGCACCATCGGCCGCTGCGGATTTATTTCTTTGGCTTGCTGGCGTCCCGCTTGGCCGCCACATACATCACCACGCCGAACACAAGCAGGATCAACCCCCACCAGAGGTTGATGTTGATGTCGAGCGAGCGTTGATACAGCTCCTTATTCGAGCCGGTGACGAGGCCGTAGATGGCCATGACCGCCCCGATGAGGCTGAACATCATACCGATTGGAACGCGAATATCGAGACCCATAATTTTGTTTGGTTAAGGTAGCTTACCAGAAAAGGATGTTAAGAATAACGCAGGCGATCAACAGAATCGAGCCCACGACAGCGGGCCGGAGAATCCACGGTTGATTCTCGTCGTCCTTGACCTTGGGCGTGAGCGAGTACACCAAGCCCTTGAGTTCCTCGTTGGTCTTGGTGCGCTTGGTGGCCAGCGAGATGACCAGGGTCAGCCCGAAGCACATCAGAAACGCGAAGGCCGCGAGCCAGAAGTTCTGCGCCATTTCACTCGGGAACTTGGCCATGATGCCGGCGTAACCGCCCTTCATGCCGTTCACGACCTTGCCGGCCGCGTCAAGGTTGCTGGTGGTGGTGGTCAGCGCGTGGAACACCGCCGAGCCGCCGATGCCGCCGAACAGGCCGAGGAACGCGCCAGTCGCCGTAGTGCGTGCCCAGAACATGCCAAGCAGGAAGGTCGCAAACAACGGCGCGTTCACGAAACCGAACACGAGCTGGATGATGTCCATGGCGTTGTTGTACATCGCGGCGAAATACGCCGCGGCGATACTCAATAAAATGCCGACGACCGTGATGCAACGGCCCATCCACATGTAGTGTTCGTCGCTCTTGTTCGGGGCGAAGTACGCCTGGTAGAGATCGTAGGTCCAGACGGTGTTGAACGCGGTGACGTTCCCCGCCATACCGGACATGAAGGATGCGAGCAAGGCGGTGAGCGCCAGACCGAGCAGGCCCGGCGGGCAATATTTCTTCACCAGCGAGAGGATGACGCCGTCGTAATCGTATTCGGCGACCGAGTTCCACAGACGCTCCTTAAAGGCCGGGGCTTCGAGCGGTTTGGCGGCGTAGTCCTTGACCAGTTCAGCGACTTTTTCGGGATGCATCTTCTTACCAACGGCCTCACTAACCTTGGCGAATCCGGCTTCCGGACTCAGGGTGACCGCCTCCTTAACGGCGACTTCAGCTTTGGTATAGATGGCATCGCCCAAGATCGGAGCGGGAATGCGATAGCCCTTGCTTGGAATCGTCATCAACGCCACTGCGATCATGCCAGGCAGAATGACAAGGATCGGGAAGATCATCTTCGGCACGGCGGCCACGAGCGGGGTGTTGCGGGCAGCGGTCATGTTTTTGGCCGCCATGGCGCGTTGCACGACAAGGAAATTGGTGCACCAGTAACCGAACGAGAGCACGAAGCCCAAACCGAAGATCATCGCAAACCAATCCACGCCCATCGGATTCTTGTCCGGACCGCCGAGCAGCGGTTGCCAGGCACTGGTCCAAGCATTGGCTTCAAAGGCCTTGGTGTTCAGATCCAGCGCCTGCGGATTGGTCGCCACGGTCTGCAGCGAACTTTTGACCGCGCCCCAACCGCCGACGTCTTTCAAGCCGAGATAAACCACCGGGGCGAAGCCGAGCACGATCATGAAGAATTGCAGCACTTCGGTGTAGATGGCCGAGGTCAAGCCGCCCTTGAGCACGTAGATCAACACGATGCCGGAGCAGACCCAGAGCGCCATGTGATAGTTCCAGCCGAGCAACTGATTAGCAGCTTGGCCAGCGCGTTCATCGAGATGCCGGAGGCGAAAATGGTCATCACCGCGAAGGCGATGGAGTTCAGCGCCCGGACGCGTTCGTCGAAGCGCATCTTCAGATATTCCGGCACGGAACGCGCCTTCGAGCCGTAATAGAACGGCATCATGAACACCGCTAGGAAGATCATCGCGGGAATCGCCCCCACCCAATAGAAATGCGCAGTGGCGATACCGTATTTCGCGCCGCTCGCCGCCATGCCGACGAGTTCCAGCGCGCCCAAGTTGGCCGAAATGAACGCCAGACCGGTGACCCAGGTCGGAATCGAGCGCCCAGAAGTCAGGAAGTCGCTCGAGCTTTTCATGTCCCGTTTGAGTGCGAAGCCAATGCCAACGACGAAGGCCGTATAGGCAATCAAGATGAAGTAATCAATTAGACCGAGCTGTATTTGCATAATGAGTTGATATCAGTTTTTGGCAATGGGCACGGGGTTTCTATAAGGTTTGCACGGGCATGTCAAAAGCAAACTCGGCTCCACACGGGTATATCGGGCCGACTAAGCCTCGTCGTAATGATATGTTATCGCCGGTCGCCACAACTGCAACTGAGCGCAGTCGTAGGAATAAATTCGTCTGCGGCAGAAACAAAAAAGGCGTGTCGCTGTAGCGACACGCCTGAAAAACCCTCGTTCCGAATTAACCGCGGAAGTAGAGATATGCAAAGGTGATGAACACCATGACAACCGCCGAGTAGACAACTTCCTTGGTCCCCCAGCTTTCCCGGGTCTTGGCCTTGTCCTCCGCCGTGGCGGTGGCAAAGGTCAGCCCCTTGATCTGGACTTCATTCGGCGGCGCTGTCATGTAGCTGACGACAACCATGACGACCGCGGAGATAATCGTGATGAGGATGCTGAAATACTGGAAGTTGATGTTGTTGACGATCCAGAAGAACGAGCCTTCAGGATAATGGAACTTGCCCTGCGACATCGTCACCGGCGTATCCACGCACATGCGGAAGACGCCCACGATGAAGCCGATCACCATCGCCCACAAACAACCCTGGGCATTCAGCCGCTTCCAGAACACACCGAAGAAGAATACCACGAAGATGGGCGGCGCGAGATAACCTTGGATGGATTGCAAATAGTCGTACAGACCGTGCGCCCCCTTCACCACTGGAATCCACAACATCGCGATGACGATCATGACACCAGTCGCAATGCGGCCCATCTTGACGATCTGGCTTTGGGAAGCCTTGGGCCGGAGTTTCTCATAGATGTCCACCGTAAACAGAGTCGAGCAGGCATTGAACACGCCAGCCAACGATCCCATCAAAGCCGACAACAAACCCGCCACCACAATCCCGCGCAACCCCGGGGGCAACAGATGTTGCACCATGAGCGGAAACGCGCCTTGGGCGGAAGCCGTCGCCTGCCCGGTGGCCGGATCATACACTTCGGCAAGACCGGGAACTTTGCCGCTCTTCCCCAACGCGAAACAGATCAGACCGGGGATGATAAACAGATAGACTGGGAACAGCTTCAGGAATGCCGCGAAGATACTGCCCTGCCGCGCAACACGTTCATTAGGCGCGCCCAACGCACGTTGTACAATGTATTGGTCCGTGCACCAGTACCAGAGACCGATGACCGGAGCGCAGATCGCCATGCCCAACCACGGGAAGTTACCGTTGAAATACCACGCCTGCTTCACAATCGCACCCGCTTCGTTTTTCACGATGACCGGCGCCCAGGTCGCTTCTTGCCCGGCGGGCACAAGCGGCTTCCAAAGGTTGAACATTTCTGAACCGCAAAACTCACGCAATTTGCCCCAACCAGCCGCGATGCCGTGTCCATCTCCCAGCGTGCTGAGCCCATAGAACGTCAGCAGGGCCGAACCACCGATGAGCACGACGACCTGCACGGCGTCGGTGTAAGCCACGGCGCGCATACCGCCGATCATGGTGTAAACACCCGTCAGCACGATAACCGCGATGGAGCCGATCCAGAAACTGTCGAGACCGCCGATGCGCAATTCCGGCAACAACGTGCCGAACACCACACCACCCGCGAAGATGCCGACCGCGATCTTCGAGACGATGAACGTCAGCAAGGACGAGATGGACAACACGTAGCGGGACTTGGTGCAGAACCGTTTCTCCAAAAACTCCGGCATGGTGAACACCATGGAACGGGCGAAGAACGGCACGAAGACCCACGCCAGCACCAGCAGACACCAGGCGTGCAGTTCGTAGTGCGCCAGGGCCACGCCGTCTTTCGCGCCGGAACCAGCGAGCCCGACGATGTGTTCCGACCCGATGTTCGACGCAAAGATAGATGCGCCGATGACCCACCAACCGAGGTTGCGTCCCGCGAGGAAGTAATCCGCGGCGGTATCTTTGTTTTTGCTGACGACCCACCAGGCAACGCCCAGCAGGATCGCAAAATACGCAGCGATCGCCACCCAGTCGAGCCCCGTCAAGGTGGAATGGCCGGCTGCGGCGAATATTGGAACTATGTTCATGATTTGGTTTGAGGTTGAGTTGGCTGAAAACTATTTGGCGCTGAATTTATAGATGATCGTGTTCTTGTAGGTCTGCCCCGGGCGCAACACGACGGACGGGAAGTTCGCCTTGTTCGGCGAATCCGGATAATGCTGCGGCTCCAGGCAGAACCCGGTGCGCTTCTGATACACCTTGCCGCCCTTGCCGGTGATTGTACCGTCGAGGAAATTGCCCGCGTAGAATTGCACGGCGGGTTCATCGCTCCAGACTTCCATAATGCGCCCGGAGGTCGGCTCGGTGACGCGAGCTTGCAATGTCACCACGCCCGGCTTGGGTTGATTCACGACCCAGTTGTGATCATAGCCCGGGCCGTATTGCAGCACCGTGTTCGGATCGTCAATGCGCGCGCCAATGGCCGTCGGCTTGCGGAAATCAAACGGGGTGCCCGTCACATCCGCAATCTCGCCGGTCGGGATCAACGTGCTGTCCACGGGCGTAGTCTTGTCGGCATTGAGGTAAAGTTCATGCCCGAGAATGTCGCCATTCCCCTGCCCCTTCAGATTGAAATAGGAATGATGCGTCAAGTTCGCGACCGTGGCCTTGTCAGTGGTGGCGTTGAACGTGAGCTTCAGTTCGTTGTCATCCGTCAGCGTGTAGATCGCCGTCACATTCAGGTTGCCCGGGAAACCTTCCTCGCCATCCTTGCTGAGATAATTCAGTTCGAGCGAATTGCCCGTGGCCTTCACGACGTTCCAGACAACCTTGTCGAACCCCTTGACGCCGCCATGCAGCGAGTTCGGCCCGTTATTCGTCGCCAGTGTGTAGGTCTGGCCGTCCAAGGTGAACTTCGCGCCGCCAATGCGGTTGCCGTAGCGGCCGACCAACGCACCGAAGTACGGCGTCACCTTGATGTAGCCATCCACGTTGTCGTAGCCGAGCACGACGTCATCGAGCTTGCCGGCGCGGTCCGCGACCTTGAGCGATTGCACGATGCCGCCGTAGTTCATGATCTTGGCTTCCGACCCCTTGGCGTTCTTGAGGGTATAAAGCATCACAGGTTTGCCGTCGGCGGTGCCAAACGGAATGGAGATAGCAGTGGAGTTCATACAGCATTTCGAGGCGCAGCCGGCGATCAAGAGCGCGCCAACGCCTGCGCTCACGATTGCGGCCCATCTGGTTGTCATTTTGATCATGGTTTGATTTGGTTGTTTGTCAGTGTTTACCGGTCTGTCCGTAATAGGCGTTCGCGCCATGCTTACGCAGAAAATGTTTGTCGAGCAAGACGGATTGCATCGGCTTCAACTTCGGATTAATCCGCAACGTCTCGCTGTTGAGGCGGGCAATGAACTCCAACACACCCGCATTATGGACGGCATCCGCCGCGTCCTTGCCCCACGTGAAGGGGCCGTGACTCGCCACCAGCACGGCAGGATGCTGGGTCGGATCGAACTTCGCCTTCTTGAACGCTTCAACGATCACATGCCCCGTGTTCGCTTCGTAATCCGTCTTGATCTCCGCCGGCTTCAGCAGGCGCGTGCAGGGCACATCGCCATACCAATAATCCGCCTGCGTCGTGCCGTAAGCCAAAAGCGGCTGGCACGCCTGCGCCCAAGACGTCGCATACAGACTGTGCGTATGCACCACACCCCCGATGCCTTTGAAGGCGCGATACAACACCAGATGCGTCGGGGTGTCAGAACTCGGCTTCAAATTGCCTTCGACCACCTTGCCGCTCTCCAGCGAGACGACGACCATGTGTTTGGGCATCATGCCGTCGTACGGCACACCGCTGGGCTTGATCACCACAAGGCCGCGCTCCCGGTCAATTCCGCTCGCGTTGCCCCACGTCTCGATGACCAGTCCTTTGGCCACTAGATCGAGGTTGGCTTTGCAGACTTCGACTTTCAGTTTTTCCAACATAAACATTCATTTCACCACGGAGTCACAAAGCCACAGAGAAAATCGTCTTCAACCTCTGTGTCTCCGTATCTCTGTGGTTCATTCAGTTTTTACTTCCGTGCCTTGCTGCGAATTTCGATGAGCTTCTTCATCACGCCGTACAGATTGCCGTTCCACTGTTTCGTGCCGAACGCGTCGTGCAACTGCTTGTAGAGCGCGTAAAGCTCCTTGTAAACCGCGTGCGCCTTCGGATTCGGTTTGTAAACCGTCGGCTTAAGACCGGTCATCTTCTTCTGCGCCGCGGCGAAGTCTTTGTGCGCACCCGCGACAACCGCCGCTGCGATGGCCGAGCCGAGTGCGCAGGTCTGCGCCGAGCGGGAAATCTTCATCGGACGGCCCGTGATGTCCGCATAGGTCTGCATGACAAGCGCGCTCTTCTCCGCGATGCCGCCACAGTTCACCACTTCGGAAATCTTGCAGCCGTATTCCTCGTAGCGATTGATGATGGTCAACGCACCGTAAGCCGTCGCTTCGATGAGCGCGCGATAAACTTCCGCCGGCGTCGTGTAAAGCGTCTGGCCGACGAGCAAGCCGGTGAGTTGCTGATCCACGAGAACGGTGCGATTGCCGTTGTTCCAGTCGAGCGCAAGCAAGCCGCTTTCGCCGGGCTGAAGTTTCAACGCACCTTTCGTGAGTTCTTCATGCGAGCCCGCCTTTTCACCACCCGGCTGAATATAGTTCACCAGCCAGTTGAACATGTCGCCGACCGCCGATTGGCCGGCCTCGATGCCGAAGTAGCCGGGAACAACGCTGCCGTCCACGATACCGCAAACGCCCGGAATATCCGCGAGCTTGGCGGTGTTCACGCGCACGCTGATGTCGCACGTGCTCGTGCCGATGATCTTCACCAACGTGCCCGGCTTCACACCCGCGCCGATCGCGCCGGTGTGCGCGTCGAACGCGCCAACCGTAACGGGAATGCCCGCCGCGAGACCGGTGCGCCTGGCCCAATCCGCCGTGAGCGTGCCGACCGCAGCATCCACTGCGAGCACGCGTTTGGGCAGACGATCGCGCAACGCGCCGAGCTTCGGGTCGAGCTTCGCGAGGAATGCCTTGTCAGGATAACCGCCCCAAGACGCGCTATACATCGCCTTGTGACCAGCGGCGCAGATGCCGGCGATGAACTTGTCCGGATGCAACGTGTCGGTCAGCGCGGCGGGAACGAAGTCAGAGAGCTCAATCCACGAATGCGCGGCGTTGAACACTTCCGGAGCGGCGCGAAGACATTTCAGGATTTTGCTGAAGAACCATTCGCTCGAATACGTGCCGCCACACTTAGCGAGATATTGCGGTCGCATCTTCTTCGCGAGTGCGGTGATTTCGGCAGCCTCAGCGATCCCGGTGTGATCCTTCCACAACCACGCCATCGCGGCGGGATGATTCGCAAACTTCTTTTGGAACACGAGCGGCTGACCGTCCTTGCCCACCGGCAACGGCGTACTGCCCGTCGTGTCCACGCCAATTCCGATGACCTGTTCAGCCTTGAAACCTTTGACGGTTTTCCTTGCCGTGGCGAGCGCCTGTTTGATCGTGACTTCCGCGCCCTTGAGATAATCGCCGGGATGTTGCCGCGCGAGGTTCGGATCGCGACTGAGGATGACGCCAGCCGTGCCGTGCACGTAACCCCAGACGGCGGTGGCGACTTCCGCGCCGTTGGCGACATTGACGATGAGGGCGCGAACCGAGTTCGTACCGTAGTCGAGACCGATAGTGTATTGGGCGCTCATGGCGGAAGCGTGTTGTGATTAGATCGTCCAGCCTTTGCTGAGCGCGTGATAGACTTCGTTATTGCGCAACGTCTGTTGGAAATCGCGCACGTTCGTCTTGCCATCGATAATGGCGAGTTCAATGCCCGCGATGGTCGCAAAGTCCTCGATCATCTCCGTCGTCACGACCTGGCTAAAGCCGGTGTGATGCGCGCCGCCCGCGTGAATCCAGCAGGCGCACGCGTCCTCGAAGCTCGGGCGGCATTGCCAGACGGCACGGGCCACAGGGAGTTTCGGCATGTCGTGCGGCGGCGTGATGCAATCCACTTCGTTGAGCAGGAAACGGAAACGGTTACCCATGTCCATCATCGCAACGTTGATGCCTGCACCTGCCGGAGTGTTGAATACGAGCCGCGCCGGATCAGCCTTGCCGCCGATGCCAAGCGCATGCACTTCGAGTGATGCTTTGCCGTCGGCGATGCTCGGGCAGATTTCGAGCATGTGCGAGCCAAGCACGAGTTGATTGCCGCTCTCCAAATGATAAGTGTAGTCCTCCATGAAGGACGCACCGCCAAGGCCACTCGCCATGACCTTCATCGCGCGGACGAGCGCCGCCGTTTTCCAGTCGCCTTCGCCAGCGAAACCAAAGCCCGCCGCCATCATCCGTTGCGAGCCGACACCGGGGAGCTGCGCCAAACCATGCAAATCTTCAAACGTATCGGTGTAGCCTTTGAAACCGCCATCCGTGAGAAAAGTTTTGAGGCCGAGTTCGATGCGGGCCGCATCGCGAACAAATTTGTGACGCTTGCCGCCTTTCTTCAGATCGGAAGCGACAATGTATTTTGCTTCGTATTCTTTGATCAGCGCGTCCAATTCCTTGTCGGAGATGGCGTTCACAATCTTGACCAAGTCGCCAACGCCGTAAGTGTTGACGGAGAAACCGAACTTGAGCTGCGCCGCCACCTTGTCGCCTTCGGTCACAGCCACTTCGCGCATGTTGTCGCCGATGCGGGCAAACTTCGCGCCCTGCCAGTCATGCCACGCCGCCGCCGCGCGCGTCCAAGAGCCAATCTTCTCCTGCGTGTCTTCTTCTTGCCAGAAGCCGACGACCACCTTCCGCGCGATACGCAGACGGGTCATGATGAAGCCATGCTCGCGATCGCCGTGCGCGGCCTGATTCATGTTCATGAAATCCATGTCAATCGTGTTCCACGGGAGATCGCGATTGTATTGGGTGTGCAGGTGGCAGATCGGCTTGCGCAGTTGCTTGAGGCCGTTGATCCACATCTTCGATGGCGAGAAGGTGTGACACCACGTGATGAGACCAATGCAGTTCTTAGCGTTATTCGCTTCCTGACAAAGTTCCGTGATCGCGTCTGGCGAAACCATCACCGGCTTGAAGACGACTTTGACCGGAATCGCAGACGCATCATTAAGCGTCTTGGCGATTTCCTGGGAATGCTTCGCGACGGCCTTGAGGGTTTCCGGTCCGTAGAGGTGTTGGCTGCCAGTGACGAACCAGACTTCGAGCTGCTTAAGATTGATCTTCATATAATTGTCCATTGGTGATGGCAGAACTCCGCCATCAGTTTTTAAGTGCGTAAATTTCAATCGCCCAACCGACGAAACTGCACAGCAGCCTTGTCGGCAGGCAAGTTTGTCAGATGAACTCGTTGATGAGGTTTTCGAGGAATTCCTGGCGACCGCTGGCGTTGGCGTCAGCGTCACCCTTTGCGAGCATGTAAGCTTCGAGTTCCTGGAAGCCGACCTTGCCAGCTTCGATCTTCGCGCCGATGCCCTTGTCCCAGGAAGCGTAACGTTGCTGGACAAATTTCTCCAAGCGACCGTCTTTGCGGATGGCTGCGGCGATCTTCAGGCCACGAGCGAACGCGTCCATGCCTCCGATGTGCGCGTGGAACAAATCGATCGGCTCGAAGCTTTCGCGACGGACCTTCGCGTCGAAGTTCACGCCACCGGTCTTGAAGCCGCCGTATTTCAGGATGCTCAACATGGAGTAGGTCGTGAGATAGATATTGGTCGGGAACTGATCCGTGTCCCAGCCGAGCAACTCGTCACCGGTGTTGGCGTCAATCGAACCGAGCGCACCCGCTGCGCCGGCGACTTCTAGTTCATGCTGCATCGTATGTCCCGCGAGCGTTGCGTGGTTTGTTTCGATGTTCAGCTTAAAGTGAGGCAACAGATCGTGTTCGCGCAGGAAGTTCAAGCACGCGGCGGAATCAGAGTCGTATTGATGCTTGGTCGGTTCTTTCGGCTTCGGCTCGATGTAGAACTGACCTTTGAATCCGATCTTCTTCTTGTAATCCACCGCCATGTGCAATAGCGCCGCCAGATGATCCAACTCGCGCTTCATGTCAGTGTTGAGCAAAGTCATGTAGCCTTCGCGCCCGCCCCAGAACGTGTAGCCTTCGCCTTTCAACTCGTGCGTGACTTCCATCGCCTTCTTGATTTGCGCGGCGGCAAAAGCGAACACATCAGCGTTGCAGCTCGTGCCCGCGCCGTGCATATAGCGCGGATTGGAGAAGGCATTCGCTGTGCCCCAGAGCAGTTTGATGCCCGTGCGCTTCTGTTCTTCCTTCAGGACTTTCGCCACGGCGTCAAAATTTTTGTTCGATTCGGCGAGCGTCGCCCCTTCCGGCGCGACATCGCGGTCGTGCCAGCAATAGTAAGGCGCGTCGAGTTTCTCGATGAACTCGAAAGCCACGCGAGCGCGGTTCTGGGCGTTAGCAACCGAGTTTGAACCGTCGTCCCACGGACGCAGCATCGTGCCGGCGCCGAACGGATCGCTGCCCGTTCCGCGGAAAGTGTGCCAGTAAACGACCGCAAAGCGCAGATGCTCGCGCATCGCCTTGCCTTCAATCTTCTCGCTCGCGTTGTAGTGTTTGAAAGCGAGCGGATTCTTCGACTTCGGTCCTTCGTAACGAATCTTGGAAATCTTTGGGAAAGCTTGAGACATGGTTGATGCGATGGTTGTGCTGCGTTTGGTTGTTCGTGTGTAACGCAATCATCCTATGAAGCGCCCTGCTCTTCCTCAACGCCAGTTTGCGAATAACTTTCGCCAATTTGCGGCTACGCCCGGGAGCTGGACTTCGCGCCGAAGCGCTTGCGATAGGCGAGTGGCGTGAGCTGCTTGCCAGCGCGGAAGTAGCGCGCGAAGTGTTGCGCATCAGCAAAGCCCATCGACTCCGCGATGTCGCTCACTGGCAGATGCGTCTCCACCAACAACCGCGCAATCTGATCCGTACGCACGCGCCGAATCTCCGCTAGCACCGAAGAATTGATTTCGCGCCGAAAGCGACGCTCCAACACGCGGCGGGACAATCCCACCGCCCGTGCCACATCCGCCACCGACAACGCTTCGCGCGGATGATCACGGATGTATTGCATCGCCTTGGCCACGGGCTCATCCTCCACCGCCACAACATCGGTAGAGCGGCGCGCGACGATATGCGTGGCCTGCACCGTTATTTGCGGCGGCACCCCGCGGGTGCGTTGCATAAGCTTGTCCAACGCCTGCGCCGCCTCGTATCCAGCGCGTTCAAAATTCAGCGCCACGCTCGACATTGCAGGATCCGCCAAGCCACAGACCAATTCATCGTCATCCACCCCAATCACCCCAACGGCATCAGGCACCGAGAGCGACGCCAGCTTACACGCCTCCATCACTTGCACTCCGCAATCATCATTGCACGCCATCACGCCGACCGGCTTGGGCAACGAACGCAACCACTCCGCCATGACCAAGCGTTCCTTCAACCAATTTACCTTGGCCGGAGCTGGGGCGGTATAGTGGCTGATTTCACAGCCGACGGAGTGAATTGCTTCCGCAAATGATTTCACCCTGAGCTCGGCCCAGGGTGTCTTCTTGTAACTGCAACTGGCGAACCGTTTGAAGCCACATTGTAAGAGATGCTCTGCCGCCATGCGCCCGATGCGTTCCGAATCGGTAGTCACGTTAATCAATCCCGGAATAGCTTCCCGGCTATAACCGACAACTACTGCAGGCAAACCAAATTTTCGCACTTCAGGAAGCTTGTCTACATCGCGCAAAATAATTCCATCTGCGCCAAGCGTCTTAAGCATGGGGCCGGCTTTCTCTAATCCGGCGGGCTCCCAAAAGAATGACCATGGCCCGTGGTAGCGCGCGTAATCCGCCACGCCTTTGAGAATCGCGCGCCCGGAAGCCCGCGACGATTCCACCAATAACACCACTTTCGGTATGCGTCCCATCGGCGGCCATGCTAGCAAACCGACGCCGGAACTCGCATAAAAAATCCTTTGGTCAAAGCAATAGAGAAGAATTCCGATTACTCTGGAGTTGCGCCGCGTAATAGTTTGTGGCAAAACTGTGCGCGTCCGAAAGAATGGTTGGGGTCTTAGCTCAGTTGGTAGAGCGTCTCGTTCGCAATGAGAAGGTCAGGAGTTCGAGCCTCCTAGGCTCCACCATCCAATTCTTCAGGAAATCTCCATTTCAGCGCCTAAACAAAGGCATTTCTCCGCGTTTTACTTGTTACCCGCCCCGGCAGTTGTCTGAACTTGTCCGGGAGTTGTCCGATAGATGTTGTGGAGACAAGTGGAGACGGTTTTGGAGACAAATGGAGACGAATGATGAGTGCAACAAAGCGGGAAATCTGGAAACGCGGCAAGAAGCGCTGGGAAGTAGACTTTGGGCAGGATGATAATGGAAAACGACTCCGCCCGCTCTTTCGCACGGAGGCCGATGCTGATGGGGCAATTGAAAAGCATGAAAAAGCCGCCAAGGCCCACGGCGACTATCTGGCTCGATTGGCGGCAACGGAACGCGCCATGATCGTGGCCGTGCATCAGGAAATCATGGCGGCCGGCAAAACGCTCTCCGGGGTCTGGGGTGAGTATCAAACGTGGAAGAAAGAGGTCGCGACACACAATGCCATAACCCCGATGGCGTATCAAAAGGTGGTTGAGGAATTCAAGAATCGCAAACTTAAGGCCGGCAAAACGCACCGCTACGTCAATAACACCGGCGAATTTTTGATGCGGTTCGGCTCCGGCCGAGAACAACAACCGATTCATGAAATATCCCCAACCGACTTGGAAACGTGGATCGAAGCGCAAGTAAAACAGGAAACTTGGAGTCTCTCTACGAAGAAGACATATATGACTCTGTTCTCCAGTCTCTGGACCGTTGCTGTCGCCAAAGGCTGGGCGAGTTCTAACATCGTCAACCGCTTGGAAAAAGTTGGCAAGATTACCGTGAAGGTCGAAATCTACGCGAACGAGACAACTCGCAATATTATGGCGGCAGCCATGTCCACTCCAGCGACGCAGCAGATCATCGCACCGCTTGCCTTGGGTTTTTTTGGCTGCATGCGGCCTGAGGAAATTGAAAGCGCCAAAGCCAAAAGCGAAGGAATGCCAGAGAGTGAGTATTTCAATTGGGACGACATTGATTTGAAGAATGGACTCTGCAAGGTCCGCAACACGAAGACCGGTGATGAACGAACGATTCGGTTACAGCGGACTGCGGTGAAGTGGTTAAAGCTCGCCAAGAAACTGGGTAATCCCCTGCCCCCCGTCAATGAGCGTCGCCTCGTTGATCAGTGCTGCGAGATCATTGGCTTGGAGAATTGGATTCGTGACGGAGCCCGGAAAAACTGTGCAACCCATCTGCGTCCGGTTTATAAGAACGATTACGATGTGATCAAAGACTGTGGTAACAGCATTCGCGTTTTGCTCAAACATTACGCCGCCCTCCACGTTCCCGAATCTCAATCCATGGAACACTGGGAAATTGATCCGGATTCGGTAACCAAATTCCTCAAGTCAAAGGAGTGGGAGAAAATTACCCGCGATGCCTCAAGACTGAAAACAAACTCAGCCGCCGACAAGGACTGAACCGGAGACCGTTCGAATTGTCCTAACCTCAATTGAACTTTTTCAAGGCCTCGAGAACAGACGGCCAGTGGAATCGCCACGTTCTGGCATTGATTTGGAAACATGGGATTTTCTTCTGATGCACTTGCTCTCGCACCCACTCCGGCGAACCACGTAGGCGATCAGCAACCTCCTCCAAAAGGAGGAGACGATCGCCGGAATCTTCGGCCTTGGCATGCGCAGGTGCGTCCACCTTACATTAATATGATTCGGCGTCATCTTTCCCACAGATATTTTCAGGTTTCTGTCACGGCTGACCGGCAAGCTGAATTTGAAGGTAAACCGCTGATATCAACTTGCATTATTCCCAAGGAGGATCAAATTCCTTCAACCCCCTCCGGCGTATTGACTAGGGTTGTATGCTCCGCCGCAAACAATGGCACGATTGATACAGCAAAACGGCAGGACTGGTTCTGGAACTCAAGCATCTAAGCTTGGGCTAGAGCTGCTCAATTTCGGTAAATTTGAGTCAGAGAATGGCTGCTACAGCCCCGCTGACTTGGATTTTGCCCATCAACGTTTTGGAGCGAACTGCGGCCCAGCATCATTCGCGGCTATTTACCGATCCCCAATCGCAAGAGTAATGAAGTTCTTCCCGCATTTTCCAACCCGAGCCTGGACAACGATCGGACAAATGCGTGAGGCGTTAACTGAGGCGGCGGTCGGTTTTGCAAATACAAGCACCGAACTCCCTAACTACGGATTGGCTCTGCTTCAGTTGCGGGTAAATGATCGACCACTTCATCGGCTTTTTTCACTGGGGCAGACCCATTGGGTTGGAGTATGCGGAAACTCTTTTTATGACGTGAACTGGGGCGGCTGGTTGCCAATTTCTCTCTGGTCGGAGCTTGTGCTGCCGAGGATGCGGTTTGGGAATCGGCGGGTCTGCGGGTGGGGAGTGCGTAACGGCCTTGGAGTCCTGAATCAGGAGCTCGTTCAGGTAGCGCTTGGGATTGGTCGAACAACGGCAGCGTGCGAACCGGCATTTGCCTACAACCACCAGACAGCCCCTTACTCGACGGAATCCGGAATGGAAGTTCAGTTTGCCGGATAGGAGGAACACCGTCCATACGCTCCCCGATTCTACGAGAATATTTTTGCAAGCTCCCCTTGAAACGCGCATCAGGCGCTTCATTGAGCGGCGTCGCATTGAAGACCCACTGAGAACGGTCATCGTCGGTATAGTCAAACGACTTCCGGTGCGCTGTCTGCATGAAGGGTTGAGCATCAATCACGGTTGCCGAAGTAAAATGCTTCCCCAACCTCGCGGCGTATCGAGCTCCTCCGATCAAAATCGGGTGAATCGGCCTATTGACGTTGCTTTGTAGTTTAACAAGCCGATCAAACACACGTTCACCAACCGCAGCGCTCGCGAAGCCCGTCTGAAACTCGAAGCAGAGAGCCGTAATTTCCGGATGCTCTCGAATCAAATTCTCCCAATCGCACCAGTCCGCCTCGTGGAGGATGTTTGCATGTAGAATGGTTGGCAGGCCAGCAGCCGAGGCTCGTTCCCCCATCCGAAGAATCCGACTGCGATTATACCGATGATGCATGGGCGGCATGCCGAAAAAGAAGGAGTAGTTTGGCACGGTGAAGATCGAGATTCTCAGTTTCTGGATTCGGGTGAGTAACCCGGCTTTTTGATGGTGCTTCCAGAAGTTCTCGATCCCTTGATCTGCACCTGGACCGGTCACAATGATTTTTGTTCGCGAGTGAAGTCGAAAAATGTTTCGCAGCGACTGCGCATCATCCGCGATGAGATTGGGAATGCCATCGCTGCCGTAATGAATAATCCGGTAGAGCGGGATTGCGACCCAATCAAGGTCCAGCAAGCCGGAACGCCCCCCAGAGTGGTAGATCGTGGTAACGTATTTGGGGAGCGTGTCCTCAATCGACTTGAGTGTTGCCTCGAGCTTGCATCCAAAGCCACCAACTTCAAGCATCCGTTTGCCGAGCAGCGAAGGATTACAAGCACATGTCCACTTCCGTTCCCCACATTGATCGTGATCAAAGGAAGGGCAACCAGCGTAACCGAATTGCCTCTCAGCCAAAATAGTGTCCACCCCGTGGCAGAGCCCAGGTCGCATCTGGCATGATTGGCAATTCTCGAATTGCACGCGGTTCTTAATTCTCTCCCGTGACGAGACGCACAACGAAGCCACCAGACAGCGGTTGCTGTTCGGTGACTTGAGCCGGCAACGCCTCAGTTTGCAACTTCTCCATAATCCCCACGAGTTCGACAGCGTCCTGTTTCTTGACCGAGCCAGTCTGCACGTTCTGGAGGAATACATGAACCCCGTTGCCGCTGTTATAGAGCAAGACGCCCGCGCCAACAGGCGGCAGTTCACTCACACAGGCACGGCAACGAAACGTCTGAGAAGTCGAGTCGGGTAGCGCAGAGAACAGATTCCCCGACTCGAACTGTTCGCGGAATGCATCGTCGGTTTGCTGGTCGAATTTTTCCGCTTTCGCGGCGATAAATGCTATACCCATTTTATTTTGTTGGTTAAGGATTCATACTCCCAGCTTCGACCCGCGCGGATACGGCGCACCAATCGAAGCGCATAGAGATCATTGAGCCTGTTATTCCACGCTGTCACCGTTACTTTTTCCTCCGGATATTGTAAGTGAAGCGCCGGCGCTGTCGTCCTTTTCTCCTTCACAACAGCTTCAAATGTAAAGCGGAGTGCAGCGTCGAGTTGCCCAAGCAACACCGACTCGCCGATACATTGCCCTGCCTGCCCTTGAGCAAATAGTAAAGGTAACCCTCTTGGCTGCAAAAACTCTTGGAACTCCACCCGCACCTCATCTGCAAGCCCAGAAACGCAGATGAAAATATCATAGGGGCTAGGCTCTTCGAAATTGCGGCTAGTGATTGCAATGCCATCATTCGACACAAACAGCCTCCCGCAGTTCAAAAACCACAATGCGGTGCCTTTGATATAGCTTCCATTTATTCCATTAATTCCAGAGAAATCCAATTCAATCAATGTGCCGGGGGATACGTCCCCCTTTCTCAATGAGGCGACCACGGGTGCGCGATGCTGCTCGGCGAGTGTTGCTCCAATCACCACACGCCTTCGAGGTGCGCAGTCCTTAATACAAATTTGCACGGGCACTATCTCACCACATCAGGTGAGATAGTCAACTGGAAAAATTGATTCCTTTACTGGACCGGTTAAGGAACAGGTGACGGCAATCTGGAAACCTGGAATCTCACCGCAATACTGCGATGTTGCTTCCCTCCCCATTGGCGTGCCAATTACAGTGACACGTCCATCATTGCTTCGCAGTTCGATAAGGCCGTTTAGGTTTGCAAGCGAACGGAAAACCTCTTTGAAACCCTCCCCATCTCCTGCATGAAGCCGCCGACTGGCATGTTGGTTGATAATTGCCATCAATGCCGACTTGGAATTAGGCAGATCGGCCCATTGAGGATTTTCGCGGAGGGATGCAAGGCAACCGCGACCAATGTCGGCAATTGCAAACGAAACAGTGTTTAAACTCACACTGTAGCCTATTAATCCTTTTGCTGGCGTTCGCCCAACTTCACCACTGTGCTGAGAAATATTGTCAGCCATCTCAAAAAGTGCACCAACCAACGCCTCTGCCATACCACCAAAACCAGCATTTTTTGTTGCCTTGCAGAAGCGAGATTCAAATGGATGGTATCGGCTAGGGTTGGACCAATCTGCTCCCACGATCGGGTAAAACTCGATCCCTTTAGAAACCCAAAGTTTCTCCGCATGAGGAATCACTCCAGATTCAAGTATGGTGAAAGCATCTCTCAATATGGGGGACAATTCGGCCCAGCGATCCAACACTTGCGCAAATCCCTCTGCACATACCAGTCTAATGCCCGCCAACTCGACAACCGCACCAATTGAAAATCCAGTTGGAGAAATTCCGGAAAGAACTGAAACGTCACCTGTCGCGGCGAGTTCGCGAATGTCAGCAACAACTGAGGAGGTGATTTCCATTTTTGCTAAGCAATCGAATTGTAACAAAAAATCCACCAATTCCAAGCCGCAGTTCAGCGCATAACCACATTCGAATTAATTCGTGCACCATTGTTGACGCGTTCAATTCAATGACAAAACCATCTCGTGATTAATGGAGCATGGAATCTGATGTGGACATTTACGGCGCGTTCGTTTTGCCATTCAAACAACAACCTAACGATCCTGTAATTCAAAGAATTTGGCGTTTTCGAGAGCTTTGTATCGCTCGGGATGACAGGTGAGAACAATAATTTGAAGCTGATCCGCACATTCCTCTAACAGTGTGAGCACACGTGCGTGCCTGCCGGTGTCGGTAGCATTGAGCACGTCATCAAGGACGACAAGTTGGCGTTCGTGCTTTGCCAAAACCTGCCCAAGCGCCAGTCGAACGATCAGAAACAACTGCTCTTGCTCACCACCGGACAGGTTGTTCAACTCTACAGATTCAGTTGCAATCTCGGGCTGAACTCCTACAGGCACGAAGTTTTCAGTTAACCGAACTTTGCCCAAGCGTGGTCCGGCAATACGACTAAACATGTGGGTGGCCGTCCGCTCGACTGGGGCGGCCACGGCAGCAACAATTGCCGACTTACAGGAAGTGACGGTGTCGTAAAGTAGCTTGATGGCGTCCATTCTGAGCTTTTCCCGACGAATGCGAGTATTGAGGTCGGTAAGCTTCTCTTCGCAGGCAACCAGTTTTGAATAGGCGCCTTCCGTGGCCAAGGTTTGCAGACGACCTTCAGCCTTGTTTTCATCGTCACGCGCCTTGGCCTCAGCTTCCTCCAGCGCTTTGAGTTGACGTTCAAGTTTCTGCAAATCCTTCTGCGGATCCCCAGGAATGTCGTTGAGTTTTGTTTCGCAGTCTTTGGCTTTGGTTTTAGCTGCCTCCCAAGCCATGAGGGATTCCTGTTGGGAATGAGATCGTGCTTCGTCGGATTGCCCATCTTTCGTTAGTTCCTTGAGTCGGCCCTGCGCTGCTTCAAGATTTAGTCGATCGTTTTTCAACTCTGCGTTAGCCGCCTCACGGCGCTTTTCCAACGCCTGAGCAGTTGACTGAGCTTTCTCAAAAGCGTCCTCGGTTATCTCGATAGCGGCTTCAATCGTTTTGCGCTGTTTCTCCATCGCGGATCTTAGATCACTTGCGATGGGCGGCTTCTTTTTCCATGCCGGGAATCGTCCGAGCCTCTCCTGAATACGGGCATCAAGTTCCACCAATTGCTGGTTCAGTTCATCGCTGCTATCAGCGTCCAGCAAGTCCGAAATTTGTTCTTCCAGTTGTTGGGTTTTCCGGTCGGCGTCATCGGCCTGCTCGCGTAGGAGTTGCAGACGATCCGGATCTTGCGTGCCGAAGGGCTGCGTCAGTTTCGTGAGCCTGGCTTCAGCTTCTTTGCACGCTTCTTCATTGGCCTCAGCGTCACCGGCAGGACCAGATGCCTGGACAATTCCGAAGCCTTCGATTTTGATTCTTACTTCAGCGGAACCAGAAAACGTGGCTGTTTTCCCGGCGGCCACCGCCTTTGTTTCATCAAGTGTCTGGCAATGAATTGTGGACTTTTTCTCAGGTTGAACGGTTAGATGGATCAGTGAAGCACGCAGAGCGGCCTGGGCCTTTTCCCGTGCGGCCACAAGTTTCCGCACATCCCGAATGGTCTTGTCGTCCGGCGCAACCAGAGTCGAACGCTTGGCCTTGCTCGATTTTAAATCAGTTTCCAGCTTGCGAAGTTTTTCTATTCTGGTCGCAAGGGCCTGGTGAGACTTGGAATCTTCAACGTAGGCACGCGCGTCCTCAAACTCGGCGGTGAGCTCATCCAAAGAAGAACGTTGACGCCGCGCTTCATCCCGTTTTCGGCGAGCCTCATTGGCGGCTTCAACACTCTGTTGCAACTCGGCCCCAAGATCGGTCACGAGCGGCTCATTGGTTTGGACTTGAGCTTTTAAAGTTTTGATCTCCTCGCGGGCCGCACCAATCAGCTCCAACGAATGACCAATTGCCTCGAATCGCTCCTTGGCGATTTGCTCGGCTTCGCGTCTCTGGGTCAACTCACGTTGAAGACTCAGATAAGTTTCGGTTCGCTGACTGGTTTGAGCAACCGTTTCACGCAGAGCCTCCGCCTCAAGTCTTGTTTGCTTGCGCTTTTGCCGAGCATCTTCAACGGCACGCCCTGTTTCCTCGAATCGCTGTTGATATTCAACTCGTTGTTGCCGCTCGATTACCATCTTCTCGCGTTCGGCTTCGAGAGCAAGGAGTGGGGCCGCCTGTTTGCCCATACGTGGTTTGCCGCCCTTCGTGAAGTAAATTTGATAGCGGTCTTCAAGCAATTCTTCCAAGCGACTGCCGGTCTCGCCACTTAGCTGCACCCCGAGTGCCGCACGGAGGGTTTCAGTCGCGTTGGAAGATAGCGAATCCAAGTTGAGTGAACCTTGCGGAGCCCACAAGACCTCCGCCAACCCCCAATGTTCTGGTTTGGAAAGTCCTCGCCCTGGAGCATCGGAGGCCGCGATAATTTCACGCAGCTTGGTATCTGCATTACGGCTGTCAGCTAGCGGTTGAAAGGCGCCGTTTTCAAAGCGAAGTAACCGTGCCGCTGCCCCGTCGAGGAAGGTCTTCTCAATACGATAGCGAACGCCGGATTGTGTGAACTCCACTTTCACCTGTGGGGCTAGGGATCGTCCCCACGGTTTTACCGCTTCGATTTCGTCACCAGAAACATGATGTGCATCGAACAGAGCCCGGCGCATCGCCTCGAACAAGGAAGATTTGCCCGTGCCGTTGGGCGCATGAATGATATTGAGTCGTTCGCTGAACGGACCCAATTCCACAAGATTGAGCAGACTTCTCCAGTGCGTAACGCAAAGGCTGTGGAGAATCATACGCGACTCCTTTCGTGGAGCTCGAACAGTTGAAGCAGTGCTTGCGTAGCGACAGCGCGTTCCTCCGGATTAGCGGTTTGCGCTGCTTGGGAGCGAAGCTTGATAGCCGCCTCTCGAAAAGCTCCGGACGACAGTGACTCTATCCACCCTTCACCATCTGGGGCTGGAATAAGTCTGCTTGCATCCAGCGCCCCATATAGAAAACGGCTCGCAAGAAGTTCCTCGATGCGAAGAAGCGGTTGCCGGTCCTCCGGAAATAGAACTCCTTCGAGAAAAACACGCACCAAGAGGCCGTTGGGCTGATCAAGTTTGCCGAGTTCATCCACCAGCGCTTCCAAGGAATGAGGCTGATCCACCGACCGTTCGATGGTGCGCCAGTCGAGTCGGCCCGTTTTTACAGGAGTCATTCTTGGCGGAGAACCGCGCTGTGCTATTTCCACGATAACCGCTTTTCCGCTGTCTCGTTCCCCAAACTTGGTCGTTTCGTGCGTGCCAGAATACGCCATTCGACATACTCCGTCGGCATCCTCGTAGCGTGCGAATGAGTGCCAGTGTCCCAAGGCCAGATAATCCAGCCCTTGGCGGATGGCTGCATCGCGCGGAATCGGATAATCAGGCTCGCCATTCGGAATGCCCTCAACGTTTCCGTGTGCAAGCCCGATGGAGGGTTTGGTGGCTTCTTTGGCGTTAATCCACGCGGTTTGATTCTTTGTGGAGTATTTCTCATGCAATGGGCACGGAAAGAGAATACAGCCGTCCAATTCAACGGGCTCGGGCTCTCGGAATACCGTGATGTTATCGGCCTCCTGCCAGACAACGTGTTCCCAAACTGAACCCGGCAAGAGCGGATCGTGGTTGCCGGGAATGATGTAAACTGCGCCAGGAAACTCGCGAAGAATCTCACCCACCTTGCGAACAAGCAGCCGATCTACTGCGTTATCTTCGAAAACATCCCCGGTGAGGAGAATCATCTCTGCACCCTGTTCTTTCGCAGTTTGGACAACACGCTTTGCGGCTTCCAATCGTTCCTCACGCACACGCTCAGCCATGAGGCCGACAGAATCTGCCTTCATGCCCATCTGCCAGTCGGACGTGTGCAAGAATTTCATGACGGAGTATTGATTACGCGCTTTGCCGGTTTGTCGGCAGCGCTAAAAA
>JASGKY010000013.1:0-201374 GCA_049840435.1 Verrucomicrobiota bacterium
CACCACCGCACTCGTGGCCCAGATGGCCGGTGGAGCGCTCGTCGCGAGCGCCCAAGTCACCGTCGCCGGCGGGCGACGACGCGGCGACGCTCGCAACCTTCAGCGGCACCCAGACGGAGGCAGCTGGCGGCGCGTGCCAACAGCTCGCCGACCCGCCGTCCACGGTGGTCGATGGCGTCACCCAGACGCGTGGGGTCAGCTCGGGTTGCCAGGTCGTGATGATCGACGACCCCCGGTTCTCGGCAACGACCACGCTCGATCTGGAACGCGGATGCGATCGACATCCCAGGCGGGAGCCTCGAAGATCGGGGCGGTCCGCCAACGGATCGAGAACGAGGCGCGGGCATGGGAGGGCACCCTGACCGAGCTGCAGGTCGGCTCGGAGTTCCACCAGGCGGCGGGTGGTTCGTCGGCGAGGGCGACTATGCGGGGTTGGCGGCCTATGTCGTGACGACGCCCGATGGCACGGTCCGGGCGCGATCAGGCCTGACGATGGCTTCGAGGCGCCTGTGGCGTTCGCTGACGACTGACAGGCTGTTTCGTGGGCCCGGTCCGTGCCAGCGGCGCGGACCGGCCGTCCTCCTCGATGACACGGAGGACGCCGATGGCTCACCTCGTGGTCGCCGGGGCTGCTCTCGTGGCCCTGGCATCGGTCCTGTTGCTGGCGGGCGTGGCGGGAGGGTCCCGTGACCGCGGGGCCCCACGCCCAGCAACCCGTCGTCAACGGTGATCGTGTTCGCAGTCCACGGCACTGGCCCGAAGGGACCAGACGGATGGGTCGAGCGGGACATCGACCTCGTCCGGGAGGGAGAGGCGGCACATCGCATCGTCGGCACCGACACCGACATCCTTGACGAGGTGTGCCCCGCGATCTCGCCGGACGGGATGCGACTCGCCCGACGGAGCGGCCGAGGGAACCCTCGACACGGCCTATCGCGGCGCCTCGCTCGTCATCTCCGACCTCGACGCAGCCGGAACGCGTCCGAGTTCGATCCGGATTCGCCGTTGGCGATGGGTTCCCGCTGCCGGTGCGTCTGGTCGGCGGACGGCCGATGGGTGGCGTTCGGCGTCCCCCTACGTCGCCGACGAACCCCGAGCGATCGGCAGCCGGAAGCGCCGTCTGGGTCGCCTCGGTCGTGATGGCCACGTGGACGCGCTGCCCGACCTCCTCGGCCACGACCTCGAGCGGTCCCCCATCGGCACCACGCTCGCCATCGCGAGCGGCCAGACCGCCGTCGTCCACGGACGGTCGCTGCGGGACTGGGGCGGTCGCTCCTATATGAGGCGGACGGCAGCGGCCTGCGCACGCTTGTCGACGCATCGGGGGTCGACTCGGTGACGTGGTCGCCCGACGGCAGCCTGATCGCCAGCCAGCGAGGCTCGAGCGACGGCGCTGCGATGGACCAGTCGATCTGGGTGACCCTGGTGTCGACGGC
The DNA here is from genome assembly GCA_049840435.1 of Verrucomicrobiota bacterium. Taxonomy (GTDB): domain Bacteria; phylum Verrucomicrobiota; class Verrucomicrobiia; order Limisphaerales; family JADLHS01; genus JADLHS01. The sequence continues at coordinate 1,437 of JASGKY010000013.1, forward strand.
GGCGGCAAGGAGGATCGGGTTGACCCCCGTGTTCGGAGCCATCCGGGGCGTCGGTCCGGTGTGGTCACCAGACGGCGATTCAATCGTCTGACCAACGGATGCACGGGGCCGGGGACACAGACGAAGTGGTGCTCGGTGCCACTGGACTGGGCGGCCCAGAGATCGTCTCCTGCCTGACCTGCGGGTGCCCGGGGTCCCGGCGCGGTCCGGCCGGGCGCCCATCCGGTGTGACCTGGTCACCGCGGAGGAGCTTCGGTAGACGGCATGGATCGACGGGCAGCCGGGGAGCGCCCTCGTCGCGGTCCCGCTCGACCCAGGCTCGCCCCCCATGCTGCTCGCGGAAGGTGTCACCGCCTTCGACGAGGACAGGGCCGTGCCCGTCCAGTCGTGGGGACGACAGCCCGATGGACACGCCGAGGCGGCGCCATCGGGGTGCTAGGATGCCGGCGACCAGCCCACCCAGAGGCGAGGGCGATGGCACGTCGACCCGCGGCACGCACGTCACCACACGCACGGTGGGGAGCGCCGATCACGACCTTGGCGCTGGTCGTCGCGCTCGTGGTGACCCTCGGGCAGGTGGGCGCCGCCTCCACCGTGTCGACGTGGACTCGATCGACGACCCGGCGCGCGCGGCGGTGCGGGCCGTCCTCGATCCCGCCGACCTCGCGTCGCAGCTCGACTTCGACATCGACCGTGATTTTCCGGTTCGTCGCGGACGAGTACTCCGCTATGAGCCGTATGTGGGCATCCTGCGTGGTGCCGAGGGCACGCTCAGGTCACGCGCCGGCAACTCCGTGGACAAGGCGCTGCTCCTGGGGGCGCTGCTCGATGCCAGCCTCATCCCGCATCGATTTGCGAGCGGCCCGCTGGATGCGACCACCGCCGCGGCGGTCATGGCGTCCACCGCGACCGATGCGGCAGGCGCTCGAGAACATCGGCCGTGACGCCGCCGCGCGCGACCTCGACTACCTCTCCCAGGCGGACCTCCCGGCCGCAATCGCGAGCCCCGTGCCTGATAGACGAAGCCACCGCACAGCGTCGCGAGCTCGAGGTCGATGCCCAGGAGCGTCTGGTCGTCGCCCATGCTCGGCTCTACATCGACGTCGATGCTCGAGACGGCGTTGCAGGACGCCGGGATTTCCCTTCCCGACGAGGTCGTGGCCATGCCCGCTGCCGAGGTGGCCGACCACACCTGGGTCCATGCAATGAGCCCTGGTTCGATGCTGTGCGGGATTTCGATCCCACGATGGCCGGTACGGCGGCCGTCACCGCCCTCGCCACCGCCGCCACGATCGTGGACCGGCTCCCGGACGAGCTTCGCTACCGGGTCGACTTCGAGGTGGAGGTGGAGCACGTCTCGGGCAGAGGGACGGTCACGGACGTCGTCCTCGACCACGTCGTCTTTGCCGACGAGGTGGCGGGAACGCCCATCACGTTCGGTCGACGTGATCCTGTCCGACCTCAAGAAGCTCGGCGTCACGATCGGCGGCCTGTTCTTTGGCGACGGGTGGCTCGATGACCGGCCGACCCTGGACCTCGGGTAATCGACGTCGGCTGTCGCCGACGCTCCAGTCGCCATCCCCCTCGGCACGGGCACCGACGTCTTTGCCGCGGGTGACGCGGCGAGCCCGGGCGCGGGCCCGGTGGATGGCGAGGCGACCGGCGGAATTGCCTCGTGGTCCGCGTCACGCCGCCAGGCGGGGAGCCACAGGTCGCCCGGCGGACCGTCTTCATTCGGCCGCCAGCCGACCTGCGGGCCGCGGGTCGGCTGGACCTGAGCGCCATCGAGCCCATCGAGCTCGTCGACGCCGGGGCCGACGACGAGCCGGCGTATCTGCCGCTGCCGGGGTGGCCGCACCTTTGCCATCAGCACCGGGGCCACCAGCACCGCGGACGTCCTCGCGCATGCCGCCGAGGGGAGTGCCCATGCTGGCGCTCGCCTTTGGTAGCCTCCGCGGTCCGCTGGTCGAGTCGCTGGCCCTGGACGGCGGCGTCGGGATGTTCGGTGGAATGGCCGAACGTCGTGTCGGTGTCGATCGAGGTCCTCGAGGGCGGACAGAGGTCTCCCCGTCCGGATGGGACTGGATATCTGGCACCGCGACCACGGGGTCCTGCCACTCTGTCGCGTCGTCGACCAGCGCCGCGGACGCACGGCTTCGCAAGGGCGTGACCGACCATGTCGCCGAACGGTACCTGTGGATTTGCTCGCGCACGAGGCCGGCAGCGACGCGGAGCCTCGATCGGTGTCGGCGCGGTATTCGAGGCTGCGGCGGCCCAGGGCATCCGATCTCGTGTCTTGCGTGGGTCGATCGCCGAACCGCTGCCCGTCGGGCGGGGCGACAGCGCTCATCGAGAGCGCGCTTCGCGATGGAGATGTGGTCGTCGTGCCCGCCACGTCGGTCGCGATCGATGGGGACAGAGCACATCGGGTGGCTGGCGGGTCGACCCAGCGACGGGCGCGACCACCGATGTCATGGATGGTGCGCCTGGACCTCGATCAACGTCCAGCATGGCAACTCGATCTGGGATCGGTTGGAATCCGCCTATGCCTTCTGCAAGGGTCGGCAGCCCGCGTCGTGATGATCGCGTGCCTCACGACCACGTTCGTCCTTCATGGTGGGATCACGCCCGATCTCGCGTGATATCTGGCATCTGGCGGCTTCGCAGGTACCCTGTGCCTCATCGGCCTGACTGCATGTGTCCCGTTGGGTTGGCTCGAGCATGCTGATGGTAGCAGTCGTCGCGATGCTGGTCCTCGGGGCCAATGCCCGCGCCGGGGCAGTCACCATCGACATCGCAGGCGTCGTCGCCTCTCCCGAATGCCTCCAGGACTGTGTCCGCCAGCCCAGCGCTCGGTCCGTGTCCTCGCCACCGGTCGGGACGCCCTGGACTCGGACGCCGTCACCAGGGCGCCGGCCAGCGGCTCCGCGAGGTCGTGGCGTGGAAGGGCGGCTTCGTGGCAAGCGGCGAAGTGCTGCTCTGGCGGTCGCCCGGCGTGGGGCGGCAGACCATCTGGACCTGGCCGGATGGCTCGTCTGCACGGAGGTCCGACGGCCGTTCGGGCGGCAACGGACCCCCTTGGTCGTCGTCCAGCGCTCGGTGCCGTTCGGTGACCTGCTCATCGCGGTCGGCTCGCGGGGACGTCGCCTGCTCCTGTGGACGTCCAGGGACGGCAGACGCTGGTCGCGCGTTCCCGATGCGCCCATCTTCGGTCCTGGCCGGTGCGTCGGCGCGCGCCGACCACGACCTCGGGATCGTCGGGGCGGCCGCGACGTCCGGCCGGATCGAGATCGTCGGCAGGTATGGCCCGACCACGTCTCCGACCTCCACGTGCTGACCTCGACTCACGGACGACACTGGAAGCGCGACGCCTGGACGGAGTTGACCCAGCCAGCCTGATCGATCTGAGCGGCTCCAGCGATCGCTTCAGCGCGTTGGTCGCCAGTCGTGCAGAGGCGACCGGGACTCGGGTCCGGATGGCCGCCACGTCGTTCGACGGTCGCACCGGCCGCCGGGCCCGCACCCACCGGCCATGCTGCCAGTCATCGTCCTGCAGCCGGAGCATGCGGAATACGTCGTGGTGGTGGCGCTCGACCTCGACGATGGGCTGCACACCGCGGCCCCGAGCGTCTGGTCGTCGACCACGCCTGGCGCTACGTGCCCAAGGCCCCGGCCGACGAGCGCCTTGGAGACCTCGATGCTGGTCGAGGGGCCGACGGTGCCGCCGTCCGGCATCGCCAACGGCGCGTCGCCGGACGATGACCCGTGGCGATGGACCATGACGAGCACCGACCTGTCGACCTGGAGCTCTCCGCCGGGGTGGCCGGCGATGGCCCCGGGCTGTGACGACTTCGCGTGGTTCGCCAAGGCGGCGGTCCTACGGTTGCCGCGGGTGAGTGCCCCGACGATGAGGCCCAGGTGCACGCAGCCGCATGGATCGAGGTGCGTCCGACGCGGCGGCGGCGGTTGCCCACACGTGGGGGCCGCTCGCGGTCGTGGAGGACTCCGGGGCGGGTGGCCTGGACGCCGGCAACGGGCCTGGGCGGCTGGTCATCACCGACCGGTGCGTCGATCCGCAAGGGTCGCCGTGGGGAGGGCGACACCCTCGTGTTCCGCAGCGGCCAGACGCGCTGGGATGCCCAGCGTCATCAGGTCGTCTACCACGATCGCGACCTTGGCGAGGTGCGCCTCTCGAGCATCTGCCTGGTGTTCTTGGAGGCTACGGCATCGGTCTGCAGCGTCGCCGGACAACACCGAGGTTCCGATTGGCCCTTGGACGAGCAGTCGACGCATCGTGCCCAGTCAATCGTCTTGGTCGTCCACCAGGTCATCCCGAGGATCCGCTAGGCCAACACGACGGACATGTGGCGCGAATGGAAGAATGGTCGGGGCGAGAGGATTTGAACCTCCGACCCCAGCGTCCCGAACGCTGTGCGCTACCAGGCTGCGCTACGCCCCGACCGAGTCGCAGGCGCCCGTGAGAGCGCACCGCGGACCTCGGAGTATAGCCGTTCATCCCTCGACGCAGCCGATGGCGGGCCCGTGACGGCATCACCGCACGTGCCACGTGCGGAGGACGTGCCGCGTGCGGAGGACGTGCCGCGTGCGATCTTCGATCCGGCTGAAAAGCGTCGGGGCTCGATCAGGGTTGGCTCTCTTGTGAAGCGCGCCGCGGCCGCCAGCATCCATGGTGCTCCCTCCAGGGAGCTGAAGATCCGTCGGTCAAGAGGAGGCGTGGCAGCCTCGGATGCGTGGTCGTGCGCTCGAACCCGACCAACGGGCCGCATGGCCTTCGACGGAATTCGAACATCCTGTTGGCCGTGGCCGTCTCGCTCGCGCAATCGGAGCCAAGCCGTCCTGTCCAGGCCGCGCATCAGTTGCGCACCGGACGTCGTGGCTCAGCCGCGGACCGGTCGGCTGCTCTCGCGAACCACCAGCTCAGGCTGCAGCAGGGTGCCGTGGGTCACGGGCGGCTCGTCCGTCCGGCCGCGGGCCCTGCTGGCCCGGATGGCATGGACGATGGCCTCGACCGCCGCGGCCCCGGCATCGGCCGAGCGGCTCGCGCACGGTCGTGAGGGGCGGCCAGTAGCTGGAGCCCTCGGCGATGCCATCGGCACCCACCACGGACAGCTGGCGAGCGCGTCTGCCGACCGGACTCGTGGCTGCGTGGAGCACGCCGAGCGCCATCTGGTAGTCGTTGCTCGCGAACACGGCATCGATGTCCGGGTCGTCGCGCCAGCAGCCTGCTCGCAGGCCGTCCTTGCCGCCTGACGGCCACCAGTCGCCCTCCACGACCATGCTCGTTGGATCGTGGCCCACCTGTTCTTCAGCGTCTCCTGCTATCCGGCGAGCCGCTCCCGTGCCTCGGACCAGTCGAGCGGCCCGGTGACGATGGCCACCTGCCGCGCGCCGCCGTCGAGGATGTGCCGCGTGGCCAGTCGCCCGATGGCCCGGTTGTCGATGGCGACCGAGGGCACGGCATCGTCGCTGCCCGTGCCACCAACGACCAACAACGGCACGGCGAGGTCGCCCACCCGCTCCCGGAGCCCGGCGCGGTCGCCGGCGATCTCGGGGATGGCCCACAGCACGCCATCGACCTGGCGCTCCGCAAGGCCCGCCAGGACGTCCTCCACATCGTCCGTCTCGGGTCGATGGATGAGCGTCAGCGAGATCGCGTAGCCCATCGCCGCCGCCTGGCGCTCGATGCCCGTGATGATCCGGGACGGCCCGAAGTACTCCAGCCCGAACGCGACCACGCCCAGCGTGTGGGTGCGACCCTCGATCAGGCTCCGGGCCAGCATGTTGGGCCGATAGCCGGTGTCGGCGATGACCTGCTGGACGCGCGCGAACGTCTGGGGCGCGACATCGGGACGGTCGTTGAGCACGCGCGACACGGTCTGCGTCGAGACGCCCGCCGCGCGCGCGACCTCCCGGATGGTGACCCGCCGGCGCCGCGTCATGACGCACGCCAGTATGCCGGGGCCGGTGCGTGCGGTGGCCGCGCCCCGCTCCGTGCCACTGCGTCTGGGCTTGACATCCGATGCACCCCTCATGCACCTGTGTCTGCGTTCCCGTGAACGATGACGGTAACGGTAACAGTTGCCTGTGAGCCCGGCAAGGTGGGGAGGCCGGGCCAAGGAGAGGGGCGGCTCGCTTCGGCATGGCGATGAGCTACCTGGGACGACGGCTGCGCTGCCCCCCTTCTGGAGGCGCGCGGCATCAGCAAGCGCTTTGGCGGCATCCAGGCCCTCGACGGTCTTGACCTGACGCTGCGCGCCGGCGAGGTCATGGCCCTCGCGGGCGAGAATGGCGCCGGCAAGTCGACGCTTTCAGGTTCTCGTTCATCGCCGCCCAGACGGAGGCGGATTGCGCGGTTGTCGCAGGGGGGATGGCGAGTCCGGTTGCGACGGTTGTTGTGCTGCTTTGGCCGGCAGCGTTTGGCAGTGCTTAATGAGTAAAAAATTGCTCCAGCCAAACAAGGCCAGTGCGATAATAATAGAAAAAACTGTACGTTTCATTAGCGTCAGAATGCTAACTGCAGCGAAAAGAGGGCGGAGTAAAGATTTTTCCACTACTGGTTAGAACGATCTTGATCTTCGACAAATCCTCTTTTGGCTTGGGCCATTGAATTTCAGCTTTTTTCCATCGCTTCGACGATGATGTGAGCGATGACGTAATGGTGATACAATTTCCGTTTGTCTGAGATGATGTGCCTGGCCCCCAAGGCGTGCTGCACTTGTTCAAGGCAACCTCGTAGGCGTCCATGAATTCTTTACAGTTGGCGCGCATGTCCAGATCAGCCGTCTCGAACTTCCATTGCTTGCGCGGATTGTCGAGGTGGGATCGCAGGCGTTCCGCCTGTTTCTTTCCTTGTGATGTGCAGGAAAAACTTCAGCAGGTGAATGTTATTCTCGGTGTTAGATATTTTTCGAAGGCGTTGATTTGGTCGTAGCGTGGCGACCACACTTCTTTTGGTACCAGATTTTTGACCCGCGCGATCAGCACATCCTGGTAATGCGAGCGGTTGAACATGCCGATGCGACCGTAGCGTGGCACGGCCTGATGGATGCGCCAAAGAAAATCATGCGCCAGTTCCTCGCGAACGGGATTCCAGTTCGCCGCCTGTACGCCCGCCGGTTCCACGAATTCCAGCACGCGCCGCACCGTGCCGTCCTTGCCGCTGGTGTCCATGCCTTGCAACAGGATGATGATGGAATGTTTGGCGTTGGCGTTGAGCAATTCTTCCAACTCACCGATGCGTTGGCAGAAGCTAGTGGTCTCGACTCGGGTGGCTTCCTTCTCCATCCCGTTGCAGAAATCCCGGGGTCGAAATCTTTGAGGCGGATGTCCGGTTCGACTTTGATGGGCTGTTTCATGCCGTGCAGATTCAATCACGGATTAGGGCGGATGAACACGGATTTTTGCGAGGATTCTTAGATCGATCTCGCAGTAGTGGCGGTGGTGGCTAGATTGTCTGCAGTCAATGGAAGTAGCCCCCCTCTGGCGTCGTATCCACCCGGAACTTTTCGGGTTCGCGGAGCAGGGGGATGCGGGCCGCCGAAATAGAGTTGATGAAGATGTAACAGCAGCGCGAGGGCCATGGCGGAACGAGCCCTTGGCGGATTAATCGCGTCCGCCAGGAGTTTGCCGCGCCCGGCCCGGACATCTTCCAGGTCTTTGAGGAGGCGTTCGGCTTTTTGCAGGTGCGGATTCCAGTCGGGGATTTCCGCACTAGGTTGAAATGTCATGGTGCAATAATAGGCATTGCACTTGGGATTGGCGCAGAATCCTAGCCGCATCCGGCGCAGCGCCATGGTCAGATCATTGCCTTTTGTCGGCTGGCTTAAGACGAAGAGTTCATCTCCGGAAACCTTGGTTTTGCATTCGGTGCATTCCAAGGTGATCAATTGGTGAAAGCTGACAAAGACCTGATCGGGCGGGAGCTGTTTGTGTTGGAGCGTGTTGCCGAGGGCTTGGCACAACTCGCATAGGCGGACGAAAGTTTCCCGGCGCGTCATGGGAGGCTGGCTCGGCATACGGCGCGATACACTACGGATTCAGTTCGCTGCCACTACGATCTCGAGCGGCTTGTACCAGACCCAATCTTCGGTTTCCTCGAATCGATAGTACGGGTCGGTGCAAAGACTCTTATTAAACGAGAAAGATCTTGGCGTGGGCCATCAAGGAACAGGATGGGCGATAAGAACAGCACCGGCGCCAGTCGGGATCGGTGATTCCGCTTTGCCCCGGTTGCGATGCCATTGATACCAACGCGGTTCGAACAGCGGAGTCGGTGCGTGGCAAACCTGTGGGCTGGCGGGTGGCTCGAACATGAGGATAAAGCGCGTTGGATTCGTCACCCACTGTTCGGTCTTGCCCAGGATGCTGCCGGCGTTGGTTTTCAACGTTCACGATGGGCAGCCCGTTTGGCACGCCATGATTGATTTCATAGCTAAAGCCCCGAGTTTCCCAACAAGAAGGCAGCAGAGTCTGGTTGGGGTGTTCGTGGCAATCCTCACTGATTTTGCCGCGGTCCATCGGGCAGCGCATCACTTGCGAGTCTTTGATGTAGGGATACAGCGCCCGATCTTTGGCGAAACCATGGTTGGTCGCCAGACATGGGGTGCTCGGGTCTTGGCCGCCAGTGATGGCGCGGATTTTGCCGCCGGTATCGTCCCAGCTCATGCGAGTGGCGATGTAAACTTGGTGGAAATTATTGAGGCACTGGGTTTCGCGGGCGCGTTCCTTGCCGCGCCCGAGCGATGGCAGCAACAGGCTGGCGAGGATTCCGATAATGGCCATGACCACCAGAAGTTCAATCAGGGTGAAAGCGTAAGAGCGCGGTGCTAATTTCCCGAAGGCTGAAAGTGGTGAATTCATCACGGACTGATTCTGAGACGTGTTTAACGCGGGCTTGATTCAGAAGCAAGTCCCAACCCGACCGGTCGGTTAGCGTGATTATGATTTACTCTGAAGCCAGAATAAGCCGGCATTACGGCGTGCGGTCGGTGAACTCGATCTTCACAGTTTTATCAATGTGCGATGATCCGAGTGGTTTGGGTTTTTGCACGCCTGTAATGGATTTGCGATGCGTGGCCCACCAAGTCGCGCGCTGTCCGGCGGTCCAGCGTTGCGTGAGATCGCAGGCTGCGAGTTGAGCGGCTAGCTCGCGGGCGGACGTGGGGCGGTGCGCTGGATCTTTTTCGAGGCAACGCAACAGCAGCGATTCAAATTGCGTATCTAGTGGCTGGCCCAGCCGTTGACTCGGCAGAACCGGAGTTTCCTCGAGATGCTTGCGGCACAATTCAGCGATGGTTTGGCCGTCAAAATTTCGCGCCCGGTGACAGAGGAATTCCCAGAACGCCGACAGAGTAAATGTCGCTCCGGGCGTCACATTGGTTTGGATCGCGAATCGCTTCGGCGCAATAAAGTTGGGTGTGCCGACAATGCCATCTTCGCCGGCCACTTCGCGGAGTTGCACGGCGTCGGACGCGCTGGAGATATGTTTCACCAGGCCGAAATCCAACACTTTTACGCTGTCTGGCACGCCGCCACGATCGGTGATGAAGATGTTGGCCGGCTTCACGTCGCGGTGGATTAGGCCAAGCGCATGGGCTTCGGCGAGCGATTCGCAGATGTGTTTCAAGATGTGCGCCACCCGGGCTTCGGGCTGCGCGCCGTAACGATGGACGAGTTCATGCAGGTTGAGGCCGTCGAGATATTCCATCGCATAGTAGAAAATCCCATCGGGTGTGTGGCCGTAATCGTAAACCTGGATGGTATTCGGATGCGTGAGGCGGCAGGTCAATTGCACCTCACGCTCGAAGCGTTCGAGTGAGGCCTTATCGGCCTTTTCGGGGGGCAACAGTTTCAAAGCCGTCTCGCGACGGAGCAGGGAATGGTGCGCCTTGTAAACGATGCCCATGCCCCCTTCGCCGATTTTCTCGCTGAGTTTGTATTGGCCGAGCTGGCGGGCTTTGAGTTCGGCTTCGGTCAGGCGACGTTTCCAGATGATTTGCCGATAAGTGAACCCGAGCACGACGAGCGCCGCGAGGATGAGCAACAGGAACAGGATCAGAAACACGCGTCGCACGACGCCGAGTGATTCAAACGCCTCGCGCGCGTCAATCTTTGTGCCGACGCCGAAACCGTATTTCGGAGCTACTGCCACGCGCCGACGACCGGCACGCCGCGATAATCTCGGAAAGGCGTGATCTCCACGCCCGCCTCGCCTTCGATCGCGCGCTCGACCATGAGGATGAGGGGTTGTGAAGCGTTCGTGTTGGCAACGTAGCCTTGCGTGAGGTCTCCGCCGGGGTCGCGGAGCGAAAGCGTAAGCGCAGAGGTGGTGTTGGTTTCTTTGTCGAGCAGGCCGAAGTGTTGCAGTTCTTCGTCGAAGCGGCTTTGCGAAATCAACGTTCCGGCCGTATCGAAGGCGAAGGTTTCACCGGAGTCACCGGAACGCGCGACGGAAAGGATTTTGGTGAACTCGGCATCGGGGTTGATGATTAACGCCAGTGCGCCCCGCGTTGCGCCAGCAAGGTCTTTGATGGGCGCGGCGGCTTGCATCTCGGTCAGATCGCGGGGAGGTGGCGGTTCGCCGCCGGGCGGGCCGGCAAAAGGTGGGGCTGGATTGTTGGCGGCGAACTCCGGGCGCGGGCCAAAGCCATCGCGTGGCGGACGTGGTTCATTGCCGAGGCGATTGGTGCGATTGCCGAAGCGTTGAGGAAACTGCGGCGGCTTGAGTTTGAACGGCGTGATGATGATGGGTTCGCCGTTGGTGAACAGCTCGGAATATTTCGGCTGCAATTCCTCGGGTAATTTGTTGCCCTGCCGGCTGCGCCGTCGGCCCACGTCGGAAATGATGGTGAGGTTGGTGCTCACCAAGTGAACCTTGGTGTAGCCGAGGGCGCGGACGCGTTCCTGCAAACGCTCGCCCGCGATGAATTCGCGGGACAGTTCATTTAACACAGCGCGGTTGGTGAAGGTGTCCGCCGGTTGATCGAGCAGTTTCAGGGCGACCGCTTTCAGGCGCGGCTCATCGGCCAGGGCGGCGGCGATGCGTTTCTGGTTGGCCATCCAGATTTCCAGCGCGGTGACGTTGGCATCGAGGGTGGCGCTGAGATCGGCGCGCACTTCGCGATGGATGGTCTGGCGCAATTGGCGATCGGCCCACCAGCCGACGCTGGCAACCAGCAGGGCGAGGAGCAGCGGGACAAGCCAGATGTGTTTCCCACGCATCATGCGCGTAGCATACTCCAAGGAAAGACGCCGGCGGGACGAAAAAGTTTCGGCCATTTTTATGTAGGGCGACACCCGGTTGTTCCAAGAGTACCAATTGTGCCAAAGGGTAGTACAATTGTGCTGTTGACCGCGAATGCCCCCCCGGTATTGTGCGTCCGACCAAGCCTGACACTGATTTATGCAAAATAAACCAAGCCAAAACTCCATTCCGGCCTCGCGCCGCGAGTTCCTCAAGAAAACTGCCACGGTCGCTGCTGCGCTTGCGGCCACGCCGTTGGTGCGGCCGACCGTTTATGGGCAGGCCCCGAGTCCGGGCCGGGTACTGGGCGCAAATGACCGTATCAACCTTGGCTTCATCGGCGTTGGGGGACAGGGCTTCAATGCCCATGTAAACATCTCCAGCAAGAATGCGGGTGCGAACAATATTTCGTTGGCTGCTGTCTGCGACGTCTGGTCGAAGCGTGTTGCGAATGCGAAGGCATTCATCGAAAAGGCTGGCACCGGTGCAAACGTTGCGACTTATGGAGATTACCGCCAGTTGCTCGAGCGGAAGGACATTGATGCGGTGGTCATCGCGACGCACGACCCAATCCACGCTGCCGCGAGCATCGGAGCGATGGAATCCGGCAAGCACGTTTATTGCGAGAAGCCGCTGACGCGTTATCTCGGGGAGGCCTTCGAAGTGCATGATGTAGTGAAAAAGACGGGGAAGATCTTGCAAGTCGGCTCGCAGGGGACTTCTGCCGCCGCGTGGCACAAGGCGGCGGAGATGATCAATGCAGGCGAGATCGGCCAGCTCGTTTGGGCGCAAGGCTATTACTGCCGTAACAATCCGAAGGGTGAATGGAATTACCCAATTGATGCCGATGCTACCGCCGCGACGGTGGATTGGGAAAAGTGGCTGGGGCCGGTGCATAAGCGCGTGAAGTTCGATGCCGACCATTATTTCCGCTGGCGCAAGTATTACCCGTATTGCGCCGGGTTGTTGGGCGACCTGATGCCGCACCGGTTGCATCCGCTGATGCTGGCGATGGGCAAAACAGAGTTTCCCTCGCGCGTGGTGAGTTTGGGCACGAAAAACGTCGGCACAGACAAGAAGTTCACGCCGCCGACCTACGAGCGTGATGTGCCGGAGCATGTTGAATTGCTGGCGGAATTTCCGAGCGGCGTATCGCTCATGCTCGCGTGCAGCACGGTAAATGCGCGCAGCCCCGGCTTTGCGCTTTATGGACATCATGCCACGTTGGAAGTCGGCTCGTCGGGCGAACGGATCGAACTCAAGCCGGAGCGCGAGTTCGCTGATGAGATTGAGCCGAAGACGTTGGATGGGCTCAAGCCGACGGAAGACATTGGCGCGCATCATGCCAATTGGTTCGATAGCATTCGCAACAACAAGCAGCCGAACTGCGGCATCGATCTGGCCGTGCGGGTGCAGACGGTGATCACGCTGGCGGAAATGTCGCAACGCCTTGGCGTAGCTTGTAATTTCGATGCACAGACGCGCAAGGTGACGACTGGCGACGGTAAAGAAGTGAAGCCAATCACTTACGGCACGTTGGAGCTGTCATAACTGGTTGGTTGAAAACATTAGATTACAGCGGCAGGAAAAATCCTGCCGCTTTTTGTTTGCGAGCTTGCTGCGGCGCATCAACGTCCCTAATCTCCGCGCGTTTGTTGATGAATAAGACGCAAATCATCTCGTTTCAAAATCCGGAGGAACTTGCCCGCATCGTTGCTGCCGCGTGGCTCAAGGAAATTGTCGTCGCTAATCAGGCGGGTCGCCCGCACTGTGTCGCGCTTTCCGGCGGCCGCATTACCCTGAAGTTTTTCGCCGCAATGATCGAAATGTCCCGGGCGCAAAATGTTTCGCTAGGGAATGTGCATTTCTTTTGGGCGGACGAGCGGTGCGTGCCGCCGACGGACAAGGAGAGCAGCTTTGGTGCGGCGAACGAAGCGTTCTTTCAGCCCCTTGGCATTGCGTCGGACCAAATTCACCGCGTGCTGGGCGAGGAATCTCCGGAGCGGGCAATGGAGCAAGCCAATGCAGAAATCAAGCGCGTCGTGCCGTTGAACGCCATCGGCCAACCGGTTTTAGATTTGGTTTTTCTCGGTCTGGGAGAGGACGGGCATGTGGCGTCGCTTTTTCCGCGCGAGACCGAAGCGGAGCGGGCCAACCCGGCGGTGTATCGTCTCATCACCGACTCGCCCAAGCCGCCGCCGACGCGTGTGACACTGGGCTATCCCGCCATTGCCGCGGCAAAGGCAGTTTGGGTGCTGGCCTCCGGTGCCGGCAAAGAGACGGCGCTCCGGGATTCGCTGACGGTTGGGGGCAAGACGCCACTGAGTCGGGTGCTGCAGATGCGGGTGGGAACGCGGATTTTTACCGATATTGCCCGGGCTTGAGCCAGCTGGTTGCCCTGTAGCGTAAATCAACGCGGTCTACTTTGGTGGCGCGATGTAAATGCCGCTGCCATCGACTCCGTTCAAGATCATTTCCATCGTGCGTTGAATGGCGCCGAGATTCTGGCGCACCACTGCGACGCCGTTGCGGCCGAGCTGGTCGCGGCGGGTGGCATCGGTGAACAGTTGTGCTAGCACCGTTTCCAGTTCCTTTACGTCGGCCACTTGCACCACGGCATCCTGCGCTCGGAACAGGCTGACGACATCGGCAAAATTCTGCATGTTCGGTCCAAACACCGTGGCTTTGCCGAGCGCGCACGGTTCGATGGGATTTTGCCCACCTTCCGCCGTGAGGCTTTTGCCGACGAAGGCCACCGTGGCGTGTTCGTAAAAGAACTTCAGCTCCCCGGTTGTATTAACCACGAGACAATCCGCGGAAGCCGCCGGGGCATTGTCCGGGGCGTCTGCTGGCAGATTCATCCGCAGGACGTATTTCACGCCCTTCGCTTGGAGGTCGCGCTCGACTTCGCGCGTGCGTTCAAAATGTCGCGGCACGATGACGAGGAACAGATCGGGGATTCGTTGACGGAGGCGGAGGAAAATTTCGCCGAGCAAAGATTCCTCGCCGTCGTGCGTGCTGCCGCAGACAAGGACGGGGGCGCCCGGCTTTGCGCCGGCCTGCCGGAGCAGGGCGGGGACGTTGAGCGTGCGGTGGTTTGTAGCCAGCGCTGCGTCGAACTTCATGCTACCCACCACACGCACGACTTCTGGCCGACAACCGATTTCCCGGAGGCGCGCAGCGTCGGTTTCCGTTTGTGCCCCGACGCCATCGAACGCCGCGAACAACGGTCGAAACAGGAAGCTGAAACGTTTGTAGCCGCGATAGGAACGGTCCGAGATGCGAGCATTGGCCAGAAAGAGCGGGATGCGCTGCGACTTCGCCCGCCAGATGAAGTTGGGCCAAATCTCCGCTTCGACGAGCACGATGGCAGACGGATGCACGACGGCTTGCGCGCGGGCGACGTAACTGCGGCGATCCACTGGGTAATAGATTTTGCTGACATGGGTCGGCAGGCGTTTCTTCAACTCACTCATGCCGGTGGTGGTGGTGGTAGAAACGACGATCTTGGCGTTAGGCAGGCGCGGTTCGAGCGCCTTGATGAGCTGGGTGCACAGGCCGACTTCGCCGACACTGACCGCATGTAGCCAGAGCGTCTGGCGATTGGTGAGAGCTTGTTTGAGCTTGGTATCGTAGTTGGCAAAGCGTTCGCCAAAGCCCGTGCGCCAATTGCCGCGTCGCCACATCCGCCAGAAATAATAGGGCGAGGACAACACAAAGCCGGTCAGGAACAAAATGTTATAGAGCGTGCGCACGTTTCCGATCAAACCGTCGGTCGGCTAGTGTCGGAAAACCAAGCCCGGCGTAAAGAAAATGTTTTTCCATCCGGGCACTGGCGGCTGGTCCCGGCCGAAATGGGGCTCGACAGCCGGTCTGCGGGTGTTACTTTCGGCCCATCTCAGATGAAAGAAACCCGCGCAAGCGCTAGCTGTCGTTTTTTATTTCCACGTTCCGCCTAACGCCCCCAAATCTATGTCAAAGCTCAAGATCGCTGCAGTGCTCGCCATCTTCATCGGGCCGGTGCTCATGGTAATGGCTTACCTTGAGAAGAAGGAATACGACAACATTGCTAAGAATGGCGTTGAAACCGTAGGTATCCCGATGGTCAAGACTGCGAGTGCTGGACGCAAAAGTTCCCGCACCTACAAGGTGGAGCTGGAGTATAAAGATGAAGTGGGCACGACTAAGAGTGCCACGCTCAAGATTTCCAAGGAGCTCTACGACCGCGTGGATGCCATGCCGGTGCTCCGGCTCAAATACCTGAAGGCTGACCCGAACCAGATGATTGTCGTGGGTTTCCCCAATTCTAGCGCGGGTGGAATCACTGGCGGTCTCGTGGTCTTCCTGCTCGGTGTCGGCGGCACGGCGTTTTTCTTCCTGCGTCCGGGCGCGCAGGAGGAGTGATCGGTTTGGAAACGATTACTGTCCCGCGTAATACGTATCTACTTTCGCCGCCACGTCCTTGTAGCCGATGTCCGTTTCGTAGATCAGCTTGAACTGCTCGATGGCGTCCTCTTTCTTGCCCATCGTTTCGAGGATGCAGCCGAGCTGATAGATCAATTCCTTCTTCTCCTCGTCGAGCGTCAACTTTTCCTTGATCGCTTCCTGCAGGGTCTTGGCCGCGAGGTCGTTCATTTTGCGCCGGGTAAAACACTGCGCCAGCCCGCTCATGGCGGCGATGCGCTTGTTTGGGTTGCCCTTGGCTTTCTGGAATTCCGCAATCGCCTCGCCGATCTTGCCCAGCCGCAGATACAGCGTGCCCAACTCAAAGCGGAACGCGAGATCCGTCGGATATTTCTCCACCCGCTGCTGACATTCGCTGAGCTGGAAGGCCAGCTTTTCCTGCTGCAAGCGCTCTGTCTGTTCGGCGAAATCGGGCGCGGTCGGGTCCAGCAGTTCCGTCTGTTCATCGAGTTTTTTCAGCTTCACCTGCGCGATGGCCTGATCCAGGGAGGCATCGCTGCCGGCGGCTTTCAGCTTGGCGTAATACTCCAGCGCGCGGTCGAACATTTTCCGTTGCGTATAAAGCTCCGCCAGCGAGCGTAGCAGTTTGGGATTGTGGCCCTCAGTTTGGAGGCGGCTTTCGTATTCGCGCACCAGCCGGTCGTTCCCGTCTTCCGTTTTCTGCACACGCTGTTCCTGCTCCAGCGCCGCCGCCTCGGCCTCATTGCGCAGAATATCGCGGTAGGAACTGCCTTCCTCCTCCGCCTTGTGATAACCACCCTCGTTCAACGTGCGCGCGGCCGAACTGTTCTTCAGTGCCTGGTTCACGTCGGGATCGGTCGGATGGGCGGCACGCAAATCAATTAGCACCCGCTCTGCTAGCTTCACCTCGCCGATCTGGCCGAGGAATTCCGCAAATTGGATGGTCGTGTTTTTGTCCTTGGGATTCTGTTCCCACAAAAATTCGAGCGACATTACTGCTGTGCGGGGCATGTCCAGCGCGGCGGCCGCTTGCACGATGATCTTGTGCGCCTGGGTGCTCTTGGCGTCAGCGTTCAACACCTGCTCGGCGATGGCCAGGGCTTCGAGCGGGTTGCTGTTCAACGCCAGTTGCGCCTTGGCGATCTGGGGGGCTGAGCCGGCGCTGCTGAAAACTTTTTTGAAGAACCCGCCGCCCTTTGCCGCCGCTCGGCCTTGCTGCGCCTTGCGCAAGGCTTTGCGCACCTCAACCACTTCCGGCGCCCGGGCGATGACTTGCATCAGCAGATCAATCGCATAATCAAAATTCTCCCGGCCCAGTGCGTCGTTCGCCTTGGTGAACAACGGTCGGACCTCCCGCGGAATATCACTCAAACTCTTCTCTGGCATGGCGGGAAAATCTAAACCAAGCGCGGTGCGAAAAGCGAATTGAAACTTGGCGGAGCGATATTTGACTCGCGCCGCCTACCGCTTACGCTTCCGGCGTGCTGTTGGACATTCAATTCACCCGCGCCGGGATTCACCTGCCGCAACTGGGCTTGTGGCTGGACGCGCACCGTCGCATTCGTGGTAACGAACGCGTATTCGTTAGTCACGCGCACGCCGACCATATTGCGGCGCATGATGACGTGTTGCTGACGGAGGCGACCTCCCTCTTCATGCGCACGCGGCTGCCGGGGAGACGTCGCGAGCAGCATCTAGTCTTCGGACAGCGGACGGAACACAAATTCGGTGGTGAAATATTTACCCTTACTGCCTTGCCAGCTGGACACATCCTTGGCAGTGCCATGGCCTTCATCGAGTGGCGGGAGGAAACTTTGCTGTACACAGGCGACTTCAAGTTGCGCCCCAGCCTCGCGGCGGAGAAGCCTGAGGTGCGTTGTGCCGACTGGCTCATCATGGAAACGACCTTTGGTTTGCCGCGCTATCAATTCCCGCCGGAGGAAAAGGTGCGGGCGGATATGGTGAAGTTTTGTAGTGAGACATTGGCGGACGGCGCGACGCCTGTGCTCTACGGCTACTCGCTTGGCAAAAGTCAGGAAATTTTACGCAGCCTGGCTGGGGTAGGTTTGCCCGTGATGCTCCAACGTGATGTGCGCAAGATGACGAAACTCTACGAAAAGCTCGGTATGACTTTTCCGCCGCATGAAGTATTTGAACCCGAGGCTGCGCGTGGCAAGGTTATCATTGCGCCGCCGAATTCGCTCAAGACGTTGCAGAAGTTGGCGCTCGACCCGATGCGCAGCGCGGCGATTACCGGTTGGGCAATGGATTCCAGTTGCCGCTACCGTTCGGGAACGGATGCGGCCTTTCCACTGAGCGATCACGCAGACTATGATGGCTTGTTGGAACTGGTGAAACTGGTGCAGCCCAAGAAAGTGTTTACGATCCACGGCTTTACCCGGGAATTTGCCCAAACCCTGCGCGCGCAAGGCGTGGATGCTGTTGCCCCTGGGTGCCATGAACAGTTAAGGTTGACACTATGAACCTTGAGTTAAAGCCAAGGCAGCGCAAGTGGCTCACTAGTCGCACTTGAAGTATCACCGTTCGGGGCTTTAGAGTAGTAACGATCGTGAAGTATGAAACCAAAATGGTTTATCGCGCGAGTCGGTGTCCGACATCAAATCGGATTTACGTTGGTTGAACTTTTAGTCGCAATTGCTGTAATTGCTAGTCTTGTCGCCATGCTGTTGCCGGCTCTTAACAAGGCAAAAGTAAGAGCACAGCGAGTTCAGTGTGTGTCCAATCTTCACCAGCAAGGACTGGCTTGCGTCATGTATGTTGCAGACAACGCTGATCGGTTCCCGAACGTACAAAACATTCCAGACCTGACATATTATTCTTGGGGTGGCAAGGAAGGGAACGAAGTGCCTGTGACAGGCAATCAACTTCGGCTGTTGAATCCATACATTGGGAAAAGTGGCCTTGTGACCACCAACGAAGCTGGTGCCGCCCGAGCATTTCTTTGCCCGAGTGACAATGGGGCTAGAGCAGGAGTGTGGCGGGATCGCCTGCCTACTGTGTTCGACAACCACGGGAGCAGTTATCTCTATAACGCCAGTGCCAATTCCAACGAACGAACGCTCGGACTCATGATGCGCCGGAGCAGCGACATCAAATCATCAACAAAGATAATCTTGGCGAATGATTTTTCAGCAAACTGTTATTTCGGCTTCGACAGCTTCGGCACGGTTTTCCAATTCATGTACTGGCACGATAAGGGACGGCTGGGTTACGGCAACGTGCTGTTTGTAGATGGTCATGTAAACTATCTCGGACTCAAATCTGCCGAGCCGGACTTCCGTCGCGGAGCAAACTGGTCCTTTGTCTGGAGTGACTAACCCTCTTTTGGCTGTTAGTGGTAGTTGGTCAATATTCCAATGCCAACAGCCTGGATGGGATGACAGCGTCTCGGCGTAAAGCCTAAGCTGCTTGTTCCGGGGATTTCACGCGTTCGTAACACGTTCGTAACACAGGTGTGCGTTATTATCTGTGTGACAACATGTCGCCATCATCGGTTTCAAGTGCCTCGCGAAGATGCGGATGAGTTTCGTGCATCAGATGCCGAGTCATGCGCGCTTTGCGATGATCGGAAAGCCTTGTTCCAGACGATTGTGTGGTCGTCAGCCGTGTTGAACCCAAAGCCGAGGAGTTTGTTTGCTGGCCTTCGCAAACGAGTAGCAGGCTTGTTCAGATCGGAAACGCACAATTTGCCGACGCCACTTTCGCGCCCGTGCTAAAAGGAAAAGCGGCAGGCATCGCTGCTCGCCGCTTGAAACTTCTGCCCGTCGCTCAGATCGCGAAGTCCGTGTATTCCGGCTTCACCGCTTCCAAGGGCGGGAACAACATTCCCGCGCCCACCGTCAGGTTCGTGCCTTGTTCGATGAGGATGATCGAGCCGGTGAGCCGGTTCGTCGTGTAGCCGTCGTAAACCAGTGGCTTGGCTGTTTTCACGCGGATGACCCCGATGTCGTTGATCTTGAGTTCGGTTGGGTCTTCTTCGAGGTCGAAGGTGTTCATGTTGTAGCGACCTTCGATCTGCGAAACGATGGCTTGCACCGTTTGCGTGCCGTGCTTGAGGAAATATTTTTTCCCCGGCTGCAACCCGCGTTGATTCATCCAGCAAACGCGCGCTTGAAATTCCGAGCCCATGCCGGGCGGATTTTCCAAACCGATGATCATGTCGCCGCGACTGATGTCCACGTCGTGTTCCAGGCAGAGCGTCACGGATTGTGGACAGAATGCTTCCTCCTTCGAGCCGTCGTAGGTCCAGATGTCTTTGATCTTGGTCTTGATGCCGCCGGGTAAAACCACGACCTGCTGACCTTTGCGCACGATGCCGCTGGCGATCTGACCGCTCAGGCCGCGGAAATCATGCAGTGCGTGATCAGTTGGGTTGTTTGGGCGATTCACCCATTGCACCGGGAAACGAAACGCGCTGAGATTCCAGTCGCTCGCGATGTGGACGGTTTCGAGATGCGCCAGCAACGTCGGGCCGGGATACCACGGCGTGTGCTTCGAGGTGTCTACGACGTTGTCACCGTTGAGCGCGCTGATCGGGATGAACTTCACATCGCGGAACACGTCGAGCTTGGGCAGGAAACCTTCGATTTCGTCGCGGATTTCCGTGAAACGGGCTTCGCTCCAATCCACGAGGTCCATCTTATTGATGGCGATGACGAGATGCGGAATGCCGAGCATCGCGGCGATGAACGTATGGCGGCGGGTCTGTTCAATCACACCTTGGCGCGCGTCCACCAGCACGATGGAAAGATTCGCCGTGCTCGCGCCGGTGACCATGTTGCGGGTGTATTGCACGTGGCCCGGCGTGTCGGCGACGATGAATTTCCGCTTCGGCGTGGCGAAGTAGCGATAGGCGACGTCAATCGTGATGCCCTGCTCGCGTTCGGCGCGGAGGCCGTCAGTGAGATTGGCGAGATTAATCTGGCCGCCGCCGGTGATGTCGGCGGATTTTTCCAACGCTTCGACCTGATCTTCCATCAACGACTTCGAGTCGTAAAGCAAGCGACCGATGAGCGTGGACTTGCCATCGTCTACCGAGCCGCAGGTGTTGAAGCGTAAAAGTTCGATTGAATGAGAGGAATGGGACATGAGAAAAATCCTTCTGACTTAGAAATAACCTGCTTTCTTGCGGTCTTCCATCGCCGCTTCGCTGGCTTTGTCGTCGGCGCGCGTGCCGCGTTCGGTCACACGGGCGGCGGCGACTTCACCGATGATGTCGTCCACGCTGTCGGCAGGTGATTCGATCATGCCGGTGCTGATCATGTCCGCGATGGTGCGGACGCGGCAAATCATCTTCTTGATCGGTTCAGTCGGTTTCGGACGAGCGCCGGCATACGGATCAGGCTTCGTTGTGTCGGTGTGCGGTGGCGGCACGGGCAACCACTGGCCGCCGCGCCGGAAGCACTCGCGTTCGTGACTAAAGTAAATCGTCGGCACGGCGAGCTGCTCGCGTTTGATGTATTGCCACACGTCCATCTCAGTCCAGTTCGAGAGCGGGAACACACGCATGTTTTCGCCGGGATTTACGCGGGCGTTGTAGAGATTCCAGATTTCCGGGCGCTGCGCTTTGGGATCCCATTGCCCAAAGCTGTCGCGGAAGCTGAAGAAACGTTCCTTGGCACGAGCCTTTTCTTCGTCACGGCGTGCGCCGCCGATGGCGCAGTCGAATTGAAATTCTTCGATCGCTCCAAGCAGCACGGGAATCTGCAGCTTGTTGCGGCTGATCTCGCCGGGCGCTGGATGGGCCTGACCTTTGGCGATGGCCTCATCCACGGTGCGCACGATGAGCTTCGCCCCCAGCTCCTTGGCGCGGCTGTCGCGGAAAGAGATCAACTCGGGAAACTCGTGGCCGGTTTCGACGTTCAGAAACGGCATCGGAATGTCCGCCGGACGAAACGCTTTCTCGGCGAGGCGCAGGAGGCAGATGGAATCTTTGCCGCCCGAAAAGAGCAGGGTGGGTCGTTCGAACTCGCCTGCGACTTCACGCATAATGTGAATCGCCTCGGTTTCCAAGTACTGCAGGTGATCTAAATGATATGAACTCATGTCGAAATTGTTTTAACCACGGATGGACACTGATTCACACGGATGAAAACCGGTTTGACGCGAATTGTGCGAATTACCGCGAATGGGAAAAGTCGTTCCTCCATTAGCATCAATTGGCGTAATTCGCGTCGAATGTTTTGTCCTTTCTGAATCCGTGTTCATCCGTGTCTATCCGTGTCTATCCGTGGTTGAAATTCAGGCTGCCGCCGCCGCTTTGCCGCCCCAAGCCGCGTGCAGACCGCACTCGCGCTTCTCGTCGGCTTTAGCCGGATCAAAATAATCCCACTCGTTCGGGAGATTGTGCTCCTTGAGGTAGGCTTCCATCTCCACGTCGCTCCAGTAGAACACGGGGCTGACCTTGATGGTGTTGAAATTTGTGTCGGCGACCACAATATCCAGTCCGGCGCGATTCGGGTTCTGCACCTTGCGCAAGGCGGTGAGCCAGATAGTCGGCGCGAGTTCCTTCATGCCGCGCATGAACGGTTCGAGCTTCATCACGGCGCTGAAATCTTTGATGCGCTGTTCATTCTCGGGCGTCGGCTCAGGCGCACCGCCGTAAGCTGCATCGTAATGCGCCGCGGTGACTTTCGGCACAAATGCCTTCACGTTCAGCTTGAGTTGCTTCTTCAGCGCCTCGGCGTGCTTGTAAGTCGCGGGGCGATTGTAGCCGTGGTCCGCCCACAATACCTGGATGTCCGGCTGCGCCTGCGTCGCGAGATGCAGGATGACGGCTTCGTACGGGCGATAATTCGTCGAGACGATGGCGCGGCCATTGGCTTGCGCGATGGCCCACTTCACGATGTCGAGGGCAGATTTGTTGCGCAACTCGACGTTGGCTTTCGAGATTTGTTCGGGAGTCATGAAATTAGTTGGTAGCGGCTGCTTCCTTAAGAAATACCCGATCGCACCAATCGCCGAAGCGTTCATTGGTCGTGCGTTCCTTGGCGAAGCGCGCGAGTACGGGGCGCAATTCGGTTTCCATGTCGGGATCTTTGACCACGTCTTTCCAGAGCTTGTTGAGGCGCGTGCCGGAGGCGTTGCCGCCGAGCCAGACTTGATAACGTCCTGGCGCTTTGCCGACGAAAGCGATCTCCGCCACGTAAGGACGGGCGCAGCCATTCGGGCAACCGGTCGAGCGAATGATGATCTCTTCGCTGCCAAGACCAAGGTCGCCGGCGATCTTTTCGATGCGATCTACGAGACCGGGGAGATAGCGCTCCGATTCAGCCAAGCCCAAGCCGCAAGTCGGCAATGACGGGCATGCCATCGAAGCGAGATGCAGGATTGACGCTTGGTTATCAGTCTTCACTGCCGCGCCGTTGAGTAGCGCGGTGATGGCGGTTTTGTCCGCATCACTCACGTTGGCGAGGATGACGTTTTGATTCGCGGTCAGGCGGAACTCGATATGCGGAAACTTTTCGGCGATCTGACGCAATGCGGTTTTCTGCGCGTCCTTCACGCGGCCCATGTTGACGAACAAACCGAGAAACCATTTCCCGTCGGTAGCTTTGTGCCAGCCGACGAGGTCTTGCACGGTGGTGAACTTGTAAGGCTTGTTCGGCGCGAGCGTGATGCCGGCGCGTTTGTTCACTTCGTCTTGCATGAACTTCACGCCGCGTTCTGCCACGACGTATTTCAAACGCGCGTGTTTGCGATCGGTGCGATCACCGAAGTCACGATGGATCGTCAGCACAGCTTTCGCGACATCCACCAACTTGTCCGGCGTGAAAAAGCCGATGATGTCCGCGAGGCGCGGATACGTTTGCTCATTGCCATGGCTGCGGCCCATGCCGCCGCCAACGCAGAGGTTGTAGCCGATGAGCTGGTCATTCTCCACGACAGCGATGAAGCCGAGGCAGTTCGTGAAGATGTCCATGTCGTTCACGGGCGGAATCACAAACGCGATCTTGAACTTGCGCGGCAGATAGGTTTTGCCGTAGAGCGGGTCCACGAAGTTTTTGTTCTCGGCGGCTTCGTTCTCAAGTTGCACGCCATCAATCCAGATGGAGTGATACGCCTTGGTTTGTGGGGCGAGGGCCATCGCGACTTTGTGCGCGTCGGCAAAAACTTGTTCGCGCGCTTTCGTGTAAGCGGGCGTCGGCGAAGCCATGACATTTCGATTCACGTCGCCGCACGCGGCGAGCGTCGAGAGCAACGACTCATTGATCTTTTTCACGAGCGGACGCAGGCCCGCCATCACGACACCGTGAAATTGGATGCTCTGGCGCGTGGTGATGCGAAGCGTGTTATTGCCGTATTGCGTCGCGAGGTCGTCGAACACGCACCATTGCTTCGCGGTCATGACGCCACCGGGGATACGCCCGCGGATCATCATGATGTATTTCTTGCCAGTCTTGCGCAGATCGCGGTCGTCCTGTTGATACGAGCCGTGAAACTTGAGGAATTGATTATCGTCCTCGGAGAAGTGATCCGCGCCGCTATCAATCGTGGCGGAAATCATGCCTGCAAGGGTAGGGATTGCGGTTTTGATCTCCTCGTTGTGGGTCGGTTTCTTTTCGGCGGCAGTCATTGTCATAAAGTCAAAACAGCATATTACAAAAGAAAAGTGTGTCGTCTAGAAATCATTTCAATACCCTATTAAACGAGTGTGGATTATGGGTTCTGAATCGAGGTTAACCTTGGATAACTTCAGGTGGGCTATCGGTGAAAGTGGCTTGCCCAGGCCAAAAAGAAGAGCGCCGTTTGCACGACGCTCTTCCAACCAACCCCACCCCACCCCTCATTTCTGAGGCGTAAACTTGTCCAGTCAGCTTACTCGGCCAAGGCCAGTAGTTCGCTGCTGCGATCACGGATCAGCGCTTGGCGGCTGGCGCTGAGCCTGGCCACGCGCGCCTTTTCTTCAAAGAGCGCGGGCAAGAGCAGCAGCGGAAATGGCGTCAACCATACCAGCGCCACAGCTTCGTTCGCCGCGCGTCGGAGCAGGACGTTGGCGTTCAACGTGGTCGTGCGCGCCAGTTCCGTGGCGAGCAACCGTTCCTTGAGCCGCTCCAATTCATTTTCCACCGCACTCCGATACGTTGGAGTGGTGGTCGTGACCGGCAGGGCGAACCGCGTATTCGGCCCGAATTCCGTCGGCACTGTGTTATTTCTCGTTTTCATCTTATTACCTTTCTCAGAAAATTTTTCGCTATGTGTGTTCAAACAAAAAACCCGCGATTGACTGGCAATCGCGGGTTTTTCAAAAATTGGTTCGATATGCTATGAACTCAGACCCGCGCTGCCAAAAGGACAGGAGTGACGTTGCCAGAAGGATACAACGTATCCCGCCATTGGCGTCATTGCTGTTTTAATGGTCGCGGTCTTCATATTCCGTCGGCCCAGAGTTAAGCAAACTCCAGCCAGCCTGTCAAAAACCTTTTCCCGCTGTGGGTGGAACTTTCGTTCTATCACCCGCTTTTGCCGGCCCGCGGCGGGCTTGGCGAAGGCGATATATCGACAGAATTAATGCTAACTTGAGGAAATATTTGCCTCCAAAGTCCGCGCGGGAGCGGATATGATGCTGACGGTAGAAATTTGCCTGCGTGGATACGGCGGAAAAACAGATTTTACAGTTTCCGGGGACAGCTCCGGGTCGCATCACACCTCCACTGCCGGAGGTGGAGGAAGACCTGCGGTTGCTCAAGCGCATTGCCGCCGGAGACCAGCAAGCCGTTGCCGCGCTGTATCAACATCGAGGCACCTTGTTGTATTCGTTGTTGCTGCGGATGTTGAGCGATGAAATGGAAGCGCAAGAAGTCATGCAGGACACGTTCGTGCGCATCTGGCGCAAGGCGGCCAGTTATGACCCGGCCCGCTCTGCGCCATTGGCGTGGATGATCTTGATCGCCCGCGGCCTAGCAGTGGATCGCTTGCGGTCGCGCGGGCGACGTCAGGCTAATCTCGCCGCGTTCGAGGCGGAAGTTGCGTCCATTGAAATCGAGGCCATCAACCGTCCGCGCCAGATCGAGCGCGACGAACTGTCGGGGGTTTGCGCGGCCGCCTTGCATCAATTGCCTGAAGCGCAGGCCCGCGCGCTGCAACTGGCGTTTTTGCGTGGCTGGACACATGAGGAAATCGCTCGCGCGCAGAACGAACCGTTGGGCACGATCAAAGCCCGCATCCGGCGCGGCCTCCAAGCGCTACGTCAGACATTAAAGGATTACCGTGACGCCTAAGCTCCATCCTCAAGCCGACGAGGCGGCGCGTTACGTGTTGGATCAACTGCCGCCGCCCGCGCGCCACGAATTTGAACTGCAACTCACGCAGTCGCCGGAATTGCGTGCGCTGGTGCAGGAATTGGAGGAAGGCGTGGAAGCCATGGCGCGCGCCGTGCCGCAACGTCCGCCGCCGCCGCAAACGTGGAATCCCATTGAGCAAGCCATCGCCCGGGAAGTGGAACGAAAAATTGTGCGCCCCTCGTTTGGCGGCACTTGGTGGCGCAGTGGTTGGGCTGCCGCCGCCGCGTGTTTGGTGGCGTTGTTCACTTATGCGTGGTGGCCCAAATCCAAGATGATTCTCGCGGTTAATTCATCCCCTGCCGAATCAGCGTTGGGAACTCCGGCGGTCGAGTCTGTTGTTTCCAGGCCGTCCCTTGTGCCTCCAGAGCGAGTGTTTCCGACCAATGTCATGACCGTGGCGGAATGGAAACCGGTCGCCAACCTGACGAGTCCCGAACTTGCCAGCCTGCGCTGGCAGATCGCGTCAATGCAGGCACAGTTGGAGCAGCTGTCCGATGTGGTCGCACAGCAACGAGCCATCCTAGCTGAGCCGGGCCGATTCAAATTTTTTCCGTTGAGCAGCAGGTACTGGAGAGTCTGGCGCTGCGAGCTCTGCGCCGCTTTCGCCGGGGTTGCAACGCGCCATGTTTTACGCCATGGCGCGGGACATGGGCTGGCTGCCAGGCCTTGCTACGCGTGAAACGCAGGGGGGGGCGGTCACCGCAACTTCAAAGACTTTTGCAGGAGTTGATTTTGTGGATATGAATACGACGACCACGGCGGTGGCGGCGGGCGCTGCCACAGACTCGACCGCACAAGCTGATACGGCGACCGTATCAGTAGCGTCATCTGGAGGGATCGGTATTCCTGGGGTGTTGACCAAGAAGGATCTGATCCTAGCCCTCGACAAAACCCTTATTCCGCGTGGCGGAGCGGTGTCGTTCTGGAAAGCCTCCGATGTAGCCGAGCCTGAATTGATCGGCAGCACGGTCATCAACGACAATCCGACCGTGGTGAAGATTCCGATTGATCAGATCGGCAGCGGGATGACCGTTTCCCTGAGCTCTTTCTCTGGGCCATCCAACATCGGGAATTTTTATATCGTCCGTCCAGTCCATCCTGGATTGAACCAATCAACGCCTTGATCTCTGCTTTGGGCGATTCGAGTACCGACAGAATTAACGGAGTGGCGTCGCCTGAGTTTTCGTCCGCCACAGCAGCAATGCCGCACTGAGCAGGCTCAAAGGCAGGGCTGTGGGTTCTGGCACGGGCCAAATCGTGAATCCGGGAAAGATTAGCGGATTGGGAATCGGTGGCGGGCTGGAAGTTCCGCCGGCAGTGGCTGAGAGCGCGACGGACTTCCCGGCGAGGGTGGAGGAAAGCCCCGAGGCAAGTGCGGCTTCGTAGCTGGGATAAATTCCAGACCAAGCCCGGACCTGTAGCATAATGGTCGTGCCGCTCGGAAATCCCGGAGTGGGGGGTGTCGAGCCAAACGTGGCGAAACCGTTGACGAGTGGCGCGGATGTCACAAGTTGCAGGCCGCTTTCAGTCGTCCCGGTTGGGCCGTAATACAAGCCGGCGGTGATGCTGGCGTCAGCCAGTGTTCCAGTCAGGCCGTTGGTCACCGGCACGGGTGAGAGCGTGAGACTGCCTTGGCTGAAACTTGGGCTGAGGGATGACGCGACAATGAGTAACACTAGGGGAGCTTTCATAACGCCAATCATTGGGACGCCTCTGTGGCGCAGATTTCAAGCGGAATTCTCCAGCAAAATTTTCTGAGCGAGCGGAATGGTTCTGGAAGGATGATGGCCCGAATCAGCCGCAATGACTCGACTCACATCAAATGAATCAAGCGGTCGGCGGTGTTGTCGCTGGGGATTGTGCTTCAATGCGCCAATGTTTCCACTGCAACTTACGCGCAAGATCATCCAACAATGAGTAGGCAACGGGCGTGACCACCAACGTCAGTAGCAGACAGAGCGTCTGACCGCCGATGACAACGACGGCCACCGCGCGACGTTCCTCCGCACCCGGCCCGGTGCCGAGTGCCAAAGGCAACATGCCCGCGATGAGCGTCAGCGTCGTCATCAAGATGGGGCGCAGGCGCTCGCGATTACCTTGCAGGATAGCCGCGAGCCGATCCACGCCTTGCTCGCGCAACTTGTTCATGTGGTCAATCTGCAGGATGGCATTCTTCTTCACGACGCCGAACAGCACCAGTAATCCCAGTGCGGAGTAGAGATTGATGGTCTGGTTTGCGATCAAGAGCGATAAAAATGCGAAGGGCACGGAAAGCGGCAGCGATAACAGAATTGTGAATGGATGGATCAAGCTTTCGAACTGCGAGGCGAGGATGATGTACATCAAAATGACTGAGAGCAGGAACGCCCAGAGAAATTCTGTGAACGTGCGTTCCAGTTCTCGAGCGCGGCCAGAAACTTTCGTCGAGTAACCCGTGGGCAAGCCCATCTTCGCCACTTCGGCGCGCAAGGCTTCAATGCGGTCCGCTTGTGCGTAACCCGGCGCTACTGCCGCGCGCAAGCTGACTTGGCGTTGGCGATCGAGTCGGTCAATGCGCGATGCCGCCTGTGTCGGCTCCAGTTGCACCACGTTGTCGAGACGCACCAAGCCGGTGCGGCTGCGGCTTGATGGCACGAACAGGCGCGCGATCGTGTCGGCGTCGTTGCGATCGCCTTCCTTCAAACGCACCTGCACGTCGTAGTCCTCGTTCATGCTTTCGTCGCGGAAGCGGGTGACGCGTTCTTCGCCGCCGACCATGATGCGCAGCGCGGTCGCGATGTCTTCGGTGTCCACGCCGAGATTCGCCGCGCGTTCGCGATCGATCTCGACGCGCAACTCTGGCTTATCGAGCTTGAGAGTGATATCGGCGTCCTGGATGCCGAGTTCCGGCGACTTCTTGCGCAACTCGTCTGCGTATTTGAATAGAACGTCGAGGTCTGGTCCGAGTAGGGCGAAATCAATGTCGAAGTTCGGTCCGCCGCCGACGAAGGTCTGCGGGTTGCGCACGGCCACGCGGACTTCAGGAAATTTTTTAAGGCGGCGGCGGATTTCCTGCTGCACTTCGCTTTGGGTGAAGTTGCCTTGGAACGCCCGCCACGGCGGCCATTGCAGCAGGCGTTTCCAGCCGAAGGTCCGCTCATCGTGCGGTTTGAGTCGGACATAAAACCCCGCGCTGTTCAATCCGCCGAAGAAGCCGCTGCCCACTGAGGCCAGCACTGAATTGACGCCGGGAACATCCTTCAACTCCACTTCAACTTTCTGGGCGACTTCATCAATCGCCCCCAAGCCCGTGCCTTCAGCGGCGGTGATGCGCACGTCAAATTCGCCTTCGTCCACGTTGCTCGGGAGATATTCCTGCCGGACAAGTTTGTAGAGCGGTATGGATGACAACATGACCAGGGCTGCCAGTCCGGCGACGAGCCAGCGATGACGCATAGCCCAGCGGAGAACGCCGGTGTAATGCCGGTCAATCCAGCCATAGAAACCCGAGCGTGAGCCGGCCGCGTGAGCGTGTGAATCTTCGCCCTCGCTTTTTACGCGCAGCAACCGCGCGCTCATCATGGGCGTAAGCGTGAAGGAGACGAGCAAGCTCACCAGGATTGAAACGGCCGAGGTCAGGCCAAACTGGTAGAGGAATCGGCCCGAGATGCTCGACATGAACGACACCGGCACGAAGATGACGACGAGGCTTAGCGTTGTCGCCATGACCGCGAGGCCGATTTCAGCGGTTGCTGCTTTCGCCGCTTCAAAGGGTCGCATCTTCTTCTCTTCGATGAAGCGGAAGATGTTTTCGAGCACGACGATGGCATCGTCAATCACGATGCCGACCATCAACACCAGCGCCAGCATAGTCACGCTGTTGAGTGTGAAGCCGAGCAGCTTCATCATGCCGAACGATGCGATGACGGACGCGGGGATGGCTACGGCAGCGATAACGGTCGCGCGCCAGTTGCGCATGAACAGCATGACGACCAGGCAAGCGAGGATGCTGCCGAGCACGAGGTGCGTTTTGATTTCGTGCAAGGCCTGATAGATGTAGTTCGATTGATCGCGGATGATCTCCAGCTTTAGATCTGTGGGGAGTTGGGCCTTCAGTGTTTCGAGGCGTTGCTTCACGCCTTCGATGACGGCGACGGTGTTGGCGCCGGATTGGCGGACGATGTCGAGTGTGACGTTGAGCTGGCCGTCCAGTCGCGAGATGGAGCGCTCCTCCTTTGTGCCATCTTCCGCATAACCGATGTCGCGGATGCGGATGGGCGAACCGTTGCGGGTGGCGATGACGAGTTCATTGAACGCTTTCGCCTCGGTCAGCTTGCCCATCGTGCGCAAGGTCTGTTCGCGTTGCGGGGTCGTCACGTTGCCGCCCGGGGTGTTGGCGTTCTGGCGATCCACGGCATCCCGCACGGCAGTGACGGGAATCTGGTAGGCCGCGAGGCGGTCGGCATCCACCCAGATGTTGATGGCGCGTTCCAGACCGCCGACCACATTCACTTCACCGACGCCGGGCGAACGTTCAATTTGTGTCTTGATGATCTTGTCGGCGATTTCAGTGAGTTCGCGACGCGAGCGGTTGCCGGAGACGGTGAGGGAGAGAATGGGTTGTTGATCTGTGTCTGATTTGGAAATCGTCGGCGGATCCATGTCGCGTGGGAGTTCTCGCACCACACCCGACACGCGATCGCGCACGTCCTGGGCGGCGACATCAATGTCGCGATCCAGGTTGAACGTGGCAACGACGAAGGTGTTGCCCGCGCCGTTGACCGAGCGCAATTCGTCGATGCCTTCGATCGTATTGACGATTTCCTCGATGGGTTGCGAGACCTGCGATTCCATTTCGGCTGGCGATGCGCCGGGGAGGCGGACGTTGATGCGGACGGTGGGAATGTCCACGGAGGGAAAACGATCCACGCCGAGGTGCAGGTAACCCGCCGCGCCTACGACGACGAGGCTCAACACGATCATCATCGCGAAGACCGGGCGGCGGATGCAGATTTCAGCGAGCTTTTGCATCAACAGTTACCTTAGCGGGCCGCGTTGGTTTGAGCCGTCTTTGGATTGGAGGATTGATTTGCTACCACCACAGATTGGCCAGTGCGAATGCCGGCGGGGTCCAGAATAATGGTTTCTCCAGTGTCCAGGCCGGAGAGAATTTCCACCCAGTCGCTGTCGCGCCGCCCGGTCGTCACAGTTTTTTCCGCGGCCTTGCCGTCTTTGATGGCGACCACCTTCTCTAGTCCGGCGAAGGTGACGATGGCTTTGGTTGGGACGCTTAACGTTTCTTTAGGCGCGGTGATGACAATCTGGGCGCGCACAAAAAGACCCGCCCGTAATCCGCCTGGATTTGGCACGTCGGCTTCGACCGGCAACATGCGGTTGTCCGCCCGGATGGCGGGGGCGATGCGGTTTAACTGGCCGCTGTAGTTGTTTGTGTCGCCTTCCAAGAGTATGCGTACGTTCTGGCCGACACGCACGACTACGGCGTCACGTTCCGGTACTTCGAGCCGCAGTCGCAATGGGTCGGTTTGCACGAGGCGAACAATCGGTGTGCCGATGGCGAGATAGTCTCCCGGGGAGGCGAGCCGTTCGGCAATGATGCCGGTAAACGGTGCTTTGACACGCGAACGATCCACGGCCAGGCGGGCCACCGCGTCGTTCGCCTCGGCCGCTTTGACTTCCGCGCGGGTGCGGGCGGCTTCGGCGACGGCGGCTTCAAGATCACTGGTTGAGGCGATGTTTTCCCGCTGCAAATCCTCGGCGCGTTTGAGGTTTTGGGCGGCGTTAGCGGCACTGGCATTAGCGCGGGTCAGGTTCGCTGCAGAAGCGCTTGCAAGGGCGGTGTAGGAAGTCGTGTCAATCAACGCCAGTTCCTGGCCGGCCTGAACGCGGTCGCCAAGATCCACGAGATTCTTTTCCAGTTGTCCGGCGACCTGCGCGGCGACCGTCGCTTCATTCTGGGCGGCAAGGGTGCCGACGACTTGTAGGGTGCGTTCCATTGGGCGAAATGTGGTGCGGGCGACGCGCACTTCACGCGGAGCTGATTCCTTGGGAGCGCCGGACTGGGGCGCACGGCCTTTTCCGCACGATGTCAACAGGGTGATGCTGCCGAGTGCCAAGCTGGTCGCGATGCTGATGGTTAATCTCATGATGTCAGACCCCAACGGCCTTTTGGACGCAATCCAAGCCGCAGTTGATCAGATTTTTATGAGTTTGAAGCTAGGGGACGAAGCGACAGGGTCAAGCGCCGATTCCGGAACGAGGCCGTGCTGCCGACTTGACGCAAGTCGCGAAGGTGAGATGATTTTAAAAGAAGCTCAACTGAACCGATTCATAACCTGCGATCCAAGGGATAATATGAAAATCGTGAGTCTGCTGCTGGGACTTTGGCTGCTGGCGGGAATGGCCGTGGCGCAAGAACTGACTTGGGCGGAATTGCTGAAGCGCCCGGAGCATTGGCCCAAGGAGTGTGTCATGAAAAAGGCCTTTGAGTTTCAGAGTGGCAAGAGTCTGAAGGTTGGGCAGAAGGTCACGGTGCTCGAGATGAGTCCCAACGAGATCGTGGTCGGCTCGCTCGATGGAAAAATCAGTTTTGGCACCAAGCCCACGGACACAGATGCGCTTGCAGTGGCCAATGCCACTTATGCCAAGCTGACGCCGAAACAGCGCGAGTTGACCTACGCCGCGCTTCTCAAGCGTCCTGAACTGTGGCCTTGGAGTGTGAAGTTGAGCGAGGCTTTTGATGTGGGGCGCAAGCGTTTCAACAAGGGGGATACGGTTTACCTGATGAGCGTCAAGAAGGGCGAATTGGTCGTCGTGCCGCCGACGTTTGATCAGCACTTTGAAGTGAAGCCCGACGAAACTGATATCCTTTCCTATGCGCGGAAGTATGTGGATGACCCGGCGAGTGCTCCCGGCCGGCTCAACGAGGAGTTGCGTGGCAAGCTCATCAACGCCGCTACCGGCGTCCCCGCGCCGCTCAACACGAATGAGCCGCCGCGGTACTACGTAATTTATCATGGAGCACGTTGGTGTCCGTACACGCAAAAGTTTACGCCGGACCTGCTCGCGCTTTACAAGGAGACGAAGCCGAAGCGCGCGGATTTTGAAGTCATTTATATTCCCGCGGAGAAGTCCTCCGCCGAGTTGCAACAATATGCCAAAGAAGTGAATTTTCCCTGGCCTGCACTGGAGTTTCGGCAGAAACAAAAATCCGCCGTGCTTGCTGGCATTCTGGGGTGTACGAGTTTGCCGGAATTCTGGGTGCTCGACCGGTTCGGCAACGTGATCGTGGACAATGTGAAACAGGATCGTGATGCGGCATTGAAGGAGTTTGCGGCGTTGCTGAAACAACCTGCGCCCCAGTAAATGCCTTGGCGGTGTCTTAATTCCATGCCAGAGGAGGAATTGAATAATGCGAGCGGCGCCGCATCCAATTCGCACCCATGAATCCAGCAATTATAGTTCGCTCACTACTTATTGCGGCTCTGGCGTTGTGCGTCTTTTCCTTCGCGGCGCGCAGTCAGGACAAACCCACCGCCGCTGCAACGGAGTCTGAAATTAAGGCTGCAGCGGCCAACGCCAGGTCCGCTACGGATGTTGAAAAGAAGGTTGTGGAGTGGGTTGGTTCACTCAAATTGGACGATGCTGCGAAAGAAGCGCGTGTGACTGAGGTCATCACTACGCATCTCAAAACCATTCGTGACTGGCACAATGAACATCCCCACACGACCGTGCCTGCGGGCATCAATCCTGTAACCGGTAAATCCCTCAGCGTGTTGGATCGCCAGATGATTGCCGATTCCGCGATGCCCAAGACCGTTCACGAAGCCTTGATGGCGGGCCTGCGTAAAGATTTGGCCGAGCCTCAGGTTGAAGCGATTCTCGACAAATATACCGTGGGCAAGGTGGAGTTCACCATGAAGGGCTACAAAGCCATTGTGCCGGATCTGACGCCAGAGGAGGAAAAGATGATTCTAGGATTCCTCAAACAAGCCCGTGAGGAAGCGGTGGACTACAAGAACATGACTCAGATCTCGGCCATCTTTGAAATCTACAAGACCAAGTCTGAGCAATACCTAAACGCCAACGGGCGCGACTGGAAAAAACTCTACAAGACTTACACGGATGCTGCAAAGGCGCGCAAAGCTGAAGCCGCGAAGCAATCAACAAAGCCGACGCCGTGAGCCCGCGTTGATGAATGCGTCGTGATTGTGCCAGCGGGTGTCGGAAGCGGGCGTATGATTTATTGCACCATCACGCGCCAGAAGGTTGGGCTCTTAGCTGGCAGTGGCAGTGTGAGGAATTGCGGGTCGTTGGTGAGGGTAAGGCTTTGCACTGTGGTCCAGCTTGTGGTGCTGGGGGAGGCGGCTTCTTGCACCAGATGCGTCCGACCGACATCACCGCTGACGCGTAGCTGTAGATGGGCTTGGGCGTGGGATAGGGCAAGCAGCGGGCGGCGCGGGGGCGCAATTGTAAAAGGATCATCGCTCAAGTCTGGGATGCCGTTCGCGTTCGCGTCGTTGGTGTCCACGATAGAGAGCTTCCAGGTCCGGTAGTTGCCGCCGGGATTTTGCAGCGAACCTTGATACAGGGTGGGGTGGCCGGGATTACGTGTCAGTTGGCCACCGTCAAAGGCAAAGGTTTCCGATTGATTGGTCCAATTGCCGCCGGTGAAGGTGAGCAGATTGAAACGATTGGTTTCCGATTTCACCAGCGCAACGGGGCCAGTCACGGGAGCGCCTTGACTCGTTTGAGCGAGGCTGATCATGCCTGTAACAGTGTTTGAACCCGGCGTGTAGGTCAGCGTTCCTGCGAAGGGTTCGATCAATTCGAAAGTGTGAGTG
Source organism: Verrucomicrobiota bacterium (assembly GCA_049840435.1). Lineage (GTDB taxonomy): Bacteria > Verrucomicrobiota > Verrucomicrobiia > Limisphaerales > JADLHS01 > JADLHS01. The sequence continues at coordinate 36,269 of JASGKY010000013.1, forward strand.
AACGGTCCCATCAGGCCGAGGATGGAATCGTTCATGGTCAACAAACATGTGCCAAATCGCGATCCGGCGGTTCGCGACCATTGGAGGTTCAATACTCCATAGCCCGGCCCCCAAATAATTGCATAGGTCCCACTACTTCCTGTTGAAACGCTCTGACCTACTTCGAAGAAATCCGGCGTGCCGTTGCCGTTGCCGTCTGTGGCTGGGAGGTTGAGTTCTGCGTAGGTGGTGGACGCAAACATCGAGGGATCTTCCAAGACCAGCCAACTCCAGTGCGAGTAGGTGGCGGGCTGGGGCAGGGGGGCAAACTCGCCGTTGGCGTTAGGCGGGTCTTCCGTATAGAAGCTGGAGAAGCTGATGGTCCAAGTCAGACCGAAGCCGCAGGAACAATCGCCGGGATACATGCGGATTGATTCGTTAGACAGTTGTACAGTGGCGCTGCCTGTTGCTAAGGTTGCCGATGGCATAATTGCGAGTGCCGTGCTGAGCCAGAGGAGAATCAATGTTGGTTTCATGACGAGAACCTTCGGTTCAAGGTTGGGGATCTGCCGGAGATCGGAAGCGTCTTGCTCCAAGGCGTGAAAGACTGAGTTGAATCCGCCTGTCGTCCCCAGTTCTGAGGTAACTGTCGCCCTGAGCCCATTGAGGCCGAGGCTATACCTGCGTTAAAAACCTGTAAAGTGGGGTTTTGCTCCGAGATGATGAAGTAGGAGTGGTAAACAGATTTATTTCCTGAGCCGATTGCCGGACTTGAATGCGGCGAAAGCTTGCAGGATTGATGGCAAAGTGGCTGCGCCCATTGCCAAGCCGGGCGGGGCGGCCTATGATAACCGCACGCCATGCGTCCTTGCTGCCATACCCCGGTCCGTCGGCTGGGGCACTTCGTAACAATGTGGAAAGCAATGTTCGCAGGCCTTGCAATTTTTGGTTGCTCCGGGTTTGGTGTGCGCGCCCAACTGGTCATCAACGAACTGCTTTTCAACCCGCCCGGCACTGATGCTCCAAACGAATACGTCGAATTGCGAGGGACTCCCAATCTCACTCTGCCGACCGGAACATATCTGGTCGCTGTGGAAGGCGATGCTGGTGGAAACCCAGGCACAATTCAGAATTTCTTCGACCTTTCTGGGCGAACCATTGGCGGTAATGGTTTCCTCGTTCTATTGCAGAAAGCGAACAGCTATGCGCCGGACGCTAATGCTGTGGTTGTTGTTCACACGGGCAGCGGTGCGGGTTGGGGGAGCGGAGTAACAAGTTTGGTTGGGCATCGCGGTGAGGGCGGGCAGACTGACATTGAAAATCCATCCGTCACCTTTTTTCTCATCCAGACTGCCAGCGCGGTCAACGTGGGCGACGATGTTGATTCCGACAACAACGGTGTTCCTGATGGTTCGGTGTTTGCCGGCTGGACGGTGCTCGATTCGGTGGGGGTGTTGGATGCGGACGGCGCGGGTGATATCGGGTATGGCGCGATCAATTTTCGCCGCAGTACCAGTCCTGGTAACAGTGCGATGGCCACAGGCGTGATTGTGCCAGTGGACTTCACGCCGAGCTATGTCGGACGAACAAGTAATACTGTCGGTTCCGCGGCGGCGGCGTGGGTGGCCAGCGACAATCTAGGTGGCGTTGCACCGAACTGGACGCTGGGGCTGACGACGAACACGGTGCCGGGGAATTTTGTAGGCGCGGCGTTGAATCATCTCGGCGCACCGAACTTCGGTGCCGCGGCCCTTCCTGGAGTGTTGCTTGTGCCAACCGGTGGCAGCACGGATGTCTCCGAGGCGGGCGGCACAGACTCTTACTCGCTGACGTTGAACACGCTGCCGACAAATGCCGTGACGATTCAAATCACCGGCGGACCGCAACTGGAAGTTAGCACCAACGCCGGAGGAAGTTTTGGTAGCACGGTGACGCTGACTTTAACAAACACAACCCCAAGGAGCATCACGGTCCGTGCTGTGAATGACCATGTTGTGGATGCGTCCCCACGCCGCAGTTTCATCACGAACGCTGTCAGCAGGTACCTGGCGATACGACCCAGTACCCACTTGCGACCTTGATTCCGTCGGTCGCGGTGAACATCGCAGACAATGACGTTGTTTTGCTGGCGGAGTTGAAGGTCAATCCGCCGGGCACGAATGACGCACCGCATGAATTCATCGAACTCAAAGGAACTCCGAGCGCTTTGCTGACGAACCTTTATGTCTTCGGCCTTGATGGCAACAGCAGTGGCGATCCCGGTACAGTTAACTACGCGCTCAATCTGAGCGGGAAAAGTCTCGGAGCCAATGGTGTGCTGGTGATCGTGGCGACCAATCATGCCTACTCGATTGCGTCAGGCACGACTGTTGTCACGGACCCGCACTTAAGCGTAGTGGGGGGCGCGTTGGATAATGGCACGATTTCATTTCTGCTCGTCAGCAGTGCGGTGGCTCTCAACCCCGGCGTGGACCTCGACAGTGGAGACAATGGTGTCTTGGAAGGTTTGCCGTCCGGAGCGATGATTCTGGATGCGGTTGGTTGGTCGGATGGCGGCAACAACGACATCGTTTATGGCGGAGTGAAACTGAATCAGTCCGGTACGCCGGACGCGGCCACGCGCTTTCCGGGCAACAACACGCCAAACTCGGAAGCGGCGTGGTTCTGCGGTGATCTCGCTGGCGCCAATGGCGATTCGCTGACGTACGATCCGGGACAGGTCAGTGATAATTTCCCCAACGGCACAACATTAACACCGGGCACGTTGAATAGCACCGCACCCAGCTTCAGTGGCGTAGTGCCGATTTCCGGCGTCATTAGCGACCCCACCAATCCCACCCTGACGTTTACCGTGAGCGATGTGGAAACCATCGCAAGTGCGATCACGGTTACCGCTGTGAGCAGCAATTCCACCGTTGTGCCCAATGCTAACCTGGTTGTGACCGTTGGTGCGGGAGGAACGCGAACGCTGGCGCTTAATCCTATCGGAGTCGGTTACGCCGAAATTACGCTGTTGGCCAGTGATGGTTCGATGACGGGGCGCGTGACCTTTCCGTACGCTGCTTCCGCGATGGGCCGGCCCGGCGGCGTGTGGCATCTCGGCGCGAGTGACGGCTCTACCGCGATTCCGGTGGATGCCAACTTCATGTTCATTGGCGATGACGAAAATCAAACCATCCGATTGTATCGCCGTAATGAATCGAGTTTGCCGTTAAGCCTGTTCAACATGACTCCATTTCTGGAATTGCCGGATGTCGAGGCTGGTCAAGTGCGCGAGGTGGACATCGAAGCTTCGACGCGTGTGGGCAATCGGCTGTTCTGGATGGGCTCGCATTCGCACGCCAACATCGGCGAGACGCGCACGAACCGGACGCGTATCTGGGCAACCGATCTTTCCGGCAGCGGCGCAGCCAGTGCGCTTACGTATGTGGGACGTTATGATAATCTCAAGGTGGATTTGATCGGCTGGGACAAGACCAACGGACATGGTAAGGGAACGAATTACTTCGGGCTCGAAGCCAGCGATGCGGAAGGCGTGCCGCCAAAAGCACCGGACGGCTCGGGCTTTTCCATCGAAGGTCTGGCCATGATGCCGGGCAGCACAAATGGGGCGTATGTGGCGTTCCGCGCGCCGATCGTTCCGGTGACGAATCGGAACTTTGCGCTGGTTGTGCCGGTGTTGAACTTTGCCACGCTCGCCATGAGTAATGGTCCGTCTGGTTCGGCAGTGTTCGGGGCGCCGATTGAAATGGATTTGTATGGCCGCGGCATCCGCAGCATGGAGGGAAATACCAATGGCTACATAATTGTGGCCGGGCCGGCGGGCGCGAATCCGGGCGACTATCCGCAAGACTTCCGGCTCTACACCTGGAGCGGCAATCCGGCGGAGCAACCGCAGCAGCGGGCGGCGGATTTATCCGGCTTGAATCCCGAAGGCATCGTCGAACTGCCGCCTGCTCCGTGGAGCAACAGCACGTCGGTGCCAATCCTCAGTGACAACGGGGCGAGTGTTTTTTATGGCGACGGCGTGGCGGCCAAGAGTCTGCCGGTGGCGAATTTCAAAAAGTGTCGGACCGATCTCGTGGTGTTGGGGGCGGTGGTGCCACCGGCCCCCGTCATTACCGCGACCTCGTTGAGCGGCGTCAATCTCACGGTGACGTGGCGCGCGCTGGCGGGCAAAACGTATCGCGTCCAATCCAAACTCAGTCTCGCGCAAACCAACTGGCTGGATGTAGCGGGAGATGTCATGGCGACTGGCCCCTTCGCCAGTAAAGTCGTGAGCAGTGCTGGCCCACAGCTATTTTGTCGAGTCGTTGTGTTGCCTTGATAGCCGTTGCGTTCAGCCCGGCAGCCGATCTGCGGATCGGTGTGAAGGAAATCCGGGTATGAATAACCACAATCCCGAGCTAAGCAATAGGACTGGGGGATTGCCAGAGTTGCGACTGCTTTGTCATTTTTGCGCCGCCCCATCACTGTGATTTGAAAGTTCAGCAACCACCACCGCGTCACGGTGTGTGGCCAAAGTCTGAACCAGCCTTCCCAGTCGGTTTGTCTGTTGGTGCAGTGAACGTAATTCTTCGCGGAGCACTGATAACTCCACACGATCGCGTTGGGCGTCGGCCAACTCATACGTTAATGCCGTCAGCTGCATGGTTGCGTTGTCGCGTTCGCTTTGCAGTTTCTGCACATGTGCAAGCAGTGGCGTTTGTTGTTGGAGTGATTCCACCTGGCTTTGCAGCAGCACAACTTGCTGGGCTGCATAAATTCCTGCACTGGCGAGAATGGTGATGGTGGCGGTGCTGAGGGCTTTTTGCAGTGGGCTCATGGTGTTGTTGAAATGGCGGTTGATTTTGATCGCCTTGGTAAAACAGCGATTACGTTTCCGAGACTAAAGAAGGATTGTTACCGTGTTGCTACCGTTGCGTCTTATTATCAACCAAAAGCGCAATGTCGGGATGGCACACCGCTGCCGGGCGGTGCTGCAAGGTGCTACGCTCAACGCTGCTCTGGAGGCTCGAAGCGATAGCCGATTTGTCGGATGGTGTGAATGAAGCTGGGACGGGCCGGATCTGGCTCGATCTTGTTGCGCAACGTGGTGACGAACCGGTCAATGCTGCGGCTGGTGACGACGCAATCATAGCCCCAGACGGCATTGAGGATTTCGTCGCGGGTCAACGCTCGCCCCGGTTTCTTCACGAAGTATTCGAGCAGGCTGAATTCTTTGGGCGATAGCTCAACCTCCTTGCTTTTGCGGGTCAGTCTGCGGGCGGTGAGGTCGAGGCGCAGTCCGCCAAATTCATATACGTCCTGGGTTCTTTCTTGGCGCGGCGCAGGAAGGCCGCGGCCCGGGCGAGCAGTTCTTTGATGCTGAAAGGTTTTGTTACGTAATCATCCGCTCCGAGGTTGAGGCCGAGCACGATGTCGGATTCATCGCCCTTGGCGGTCAGCATGATGATGGGCATGGTGAGCTGCTGTTCGCGAATCAACCGACAAATCTCGTAGCCGTTGATCTTGGGCAGCATGATGTCGAGTAGGATCAGATCGGGTTTGGTGTTTAACGCGGCGTTCAATCCTTTCTCCCCATCCGCGGCGGTGACGACCTTGTAGCCCTTGAACTCAAAATTATCCCGCAGCCCGATCAGCATTGTCGGGTCGTCTTCAATAATGAGCACGGTTTCCATGACTTACTCCTTTCCCTCGCCATTCCGAGGGCTGGCTGGCAACCGGACGGTGAAGGTGCTGCCGCTGCCGGGTTTGCTTTCCACGCTGATTTTCCCTTGGTGCGCATCCACGATGAATTTGACAATGCTCAGGCCCAAGCCGCAACCCTCCGCTTTCCGTGACAGTGAGTTGTCCACTTGATAAAAGCGGTCAAAAATTTTCCGGTGATGACGCCGAGCCAGGCCGATGCCGTTGTCGGAAACCGCGAAACAAACGGCGCGGTCCTCTGGGTAGAGGCGCAGCGAAACCTTTTTATGGTCGGTGGTATATTTGCAGGCGTTATCCAGCAGGTTGACTAGCACGGTGACGATCGCGTCGTGATCCGCCGGGAGATCCGGCAGGTCGTTCGGGATTTCCAAGGTGAGCTGGCAATCGTGGCTGTCGTACTTGGTCTTGATGGCGGCCACGGCATCGTTGGCGATCACGGTCGGTTTGGTGTCCACGATGGTGAACGCCACCTTATTCCGCTCCATGCGCGAGAAGGTTAGGAAATTATCAATCATCCGGCTGAGGCGTTCGTTCTCCTTGGCGGTCAACTCAAGATAGCGCTGCACCTGCGCTTCGTCTTTCACGCGGCCTTCCAACAGCGTGTCCACGAGCACCCGCATCGAAGCCAGTGGAGTTTTGAGTTCGTGGGAAACGGTGGCGATGAAGTCGTTCTTCATTTCGTTGAGCCGGATTTGTCGCCCTACCGCCCGTGTGGCAAAGCCGCCGATGCTGATGATCAGCAGGATGACCAGAAATCCGGTCCACGTATAGACCGCGATCTGCCGCCGGGCGGCTTTTTCAAAAACGTCGCTACCTTCAAAATAGAGTTCCACCTTCCAGCCGGGAAAACCATCCGGCATCGCTACGGTGGCGAACGCTTTACTCTGCGGTGCTTGTGTGCCAGAAACAAAATTCCCGGCAGTATCCAGGATGCGATAGGCGGCGGCAGTGCCGTGGAAAGCGGTGTGATAACCGGAGAGCATTGCGGTGATGCCCGCATCCGATAATGCCACGAGGAGTGTGGCGGATTTCGTCCGATGTCGCAGGGCATAACAGGGTTTTCCTTCAAGCTCGGTTTGAAACAAACCATCAAACTGACTTGTGAAGGGCTGAAGTGTTTCCGCGGCAGCGAGGGAGAATTCCTCGGCCGCGACAAGTTTTTCGAGTTGGGTTTTAGCGGCTTGGTCGGCGAAGGGGAACGGACCGCGCAATGCGGCGAGAACTTTTTGGGCGATGAAGAGATTCTGGTTTGCCGGTAGCGCAGTCTGGCTGTCGTCAGAATTGTAGAGATCATCCATCAAGGCGGTGATGGTGCGGTGGAAAATTTCTCCGTGCTGTGGCTGAGTGGATTGCTTGAGCAATGAAAGCAACAGCAGGCGCGCAGTCTCGATGGTGGGGCGCAAAGTTGGGGCAGCGTTTTCCGGAACTGTAGCGAAGGCGGCGGTTTGACATGCTGTGATTGCTTCATCGCGGCGCCCGAGTTTAGCGAGGCAGCGGCTTTTACCCGCCACCGCGCCAATTGCCACCAACGAGTCGGCATCAGTAGTGAACCGATTGTAGAGTTGCACGGCTTGGGTGTAATCGCGTTTGGCAAATTCCTCGTGCCACGCGCCGGCCAGTGGGCTGCCGGGGGACATGTCGTTACCTGACAATTCTCCCGTTCGCGGATACACCACGGTTCCGTCCGCGTTCCAAATCACCAGGCCCTGAAAGTTGTTTTCCAAGACAAGCCGGCGGAATGCCGCATAGGGATTTGTCCCTGGTTGGACATGGTCAAGAGTTGCCAACCGGTTGGTGAACAACGCGTCGGTTTTGCCGGCAGCTTCCGCGAGCTTGTCCTGGTAGAGCGCCGCGAGTTTTTGCCGGACAACCAGGCGTTCGTTGGCGATCACCCGGTTCATGAACCAGAGCAAGCTCACCGAGGGCAGCACAACCGCGAGGCCGAGCAGGCCGAGCCATTGCAACTGATTCCGTCTGGTGAAAAACGACCTCACAGGTTTGATCATTATGGGACGGCTGCACCGGCGGCCAGCGCCTTGATCGCGTTTGCTCCGAGCGCGTAATTGTAGACTTGGACTTCGTCCATCAGGCCGTCGAAGCAGCGGTTGGTGTCCTGCGCATTTTCCCCGATGAGCACGTCAAAATCGTTGCGGCTGATTCCGCCGGTCCAAGCATTGGTGGAGTTGAGTTGGCCATCAAGATAAAGACTCAGAACTTTGCCGTTGTAAGTTCCGGCGATGTGATGCCATTCGCCCGGTTGCAACCGGGTCGGGCTGTTGACAAAAACATCGTCTCCGCCGTGCTGAACCGTGTTTACGGCAAAGTGCAAGCGTTGCTCGGTTTCGACCGCAGAGAGTCGCCACGCCGTGTCCCCTTTGGTGACGAGCGCGGTATAATTGGCTGGACCGACCGAAAGTTTACCCAGCAGGCCACGCTCGCCTGGCTGCCAAAATCAAAAGCTGACTTGTCGGCGATGCGCACAAAGCTGCCCTTGCCATCCAAATCAATCGCCCCGCCAACTTTGCCTTTGCCAAATTTGGCGTTACCCACCAGCGTGCCGTTGTGGTTACCGCCGCTGCTGTCTTTGGCGGTCGGGCCTTGTGCATCATCGAACTTCCACCAACCGATAAGTCCTGCCAACTCGGCGGTGCCGAAGGCCTGCGGATTTTTCCAAGCCGAATTGTTTTTGTCGTGCCAGCAGAGCTTGGTGTCCCGCTTGCCGCCGTCGTCGTTGTCATTGACCTGAACTTCAAGCCCGAGTTTCGCGCCCGCGGAAGGTTTCGTGCCGAGCGTGGTCCAGGGGAATTTGGCTTCAATCCGATAACCTTTTTCAGTGGTGACCAACGTGTACTGTACATCTTGGGTGCGGTCGTGCTTGGTCTCCTTCAAAGTCGGGGTGGTTTTGTCCCAGTTGAAAGCGAAAAGGTAATCGTGCTCCCCAAACTCAGCCGATTTGGAATTGTCGGCATCAAGATAAATTTCGACGCTGTCGGAGTGTGGCCATTGCTCGGCCGTCGTGTCGTGCATGAGCGTGTCGTCGCTCACTTCCACCAGCACGTAGAGATTATTCTCGTCCCACAACGCCCGGTAACAGGCGGAGAGGTCATCCGCCGATGTGGCGGGAGTTTCCAGCGAGTTTGCCAGCTTGTATTCCCGCGCGGTATTCCACCCCTCGTCCTTGCTGCCATCAATGACCGGCGCCTTGGACGCCGGCAGGATGGTGGCGGGCGTCTGCTGTTGGAGTTTCCTGGTGGCGGACTCGGCTCGGGCCTGATCTTTGAGTTGATTGAGTTGCGTCACCGGACCGAGAATCTGATTGAGCGGTGGGATGCCGGAGAGGTTGACATTCGCGACGAACCCGTTCTGTTGTTCGTCGGTGCGAAGTTCCAGGGCCGTGGCCTCTGCTGCGTGAGCGAGTTGTTCGAGGCTGGCGTTCCAATCCTTCAATTGGGTTTCGGTCAGACTTTTGGGTGTCATTATCGGACCCAAGAGCCGGATCGCGCCGCCGGCGTTGACCAAAATCAACTTGCTCGCCGTCGGGGGAAGGCTACCGATCGCTTTCTGCAATGGTCCCGAGGTCGTGATGGATTTATAATTCTTGATGGGTATAGCAGAAGTGCCGCGGTGCAGCGACAGGAGGGTCGTCTTGTTAATCTGATCCAGTTGACAATAAACATCCTGTCCGCCCGCCGCGCCGACTTTGTATCGGCCATTCTGCGGGCTGGCGGCGGGATTGACCGTTGCGAGCAAGGTGCTCAAAATCTGTTTCGTCTGCTCGGGATTCCGACTGGTAATCGCCAGCCTGAGGCATTCCGGGAAAGGGGCGTTCGTCGTGGTGCTCTCCACCCGTGTCGGCAGGGCGAAAATTGTGACTTGCTCGATGTTCGCAAAAATCTCCCGCCCGATGTCCAGTCCGGTCAGGTTTTGGATCTGGGATCGGACTTGCTCGGTCTGGATTCCGGGCTGGTTCAACGAGAAACTGGCCACCGCTACGGCTTCGGCGGGCACAATTTCGAGCACGGTTTTGCTGATGTTGGGCGTGCGGATCATGTCGTACGCCAGGCAGTGATGCCCGTCTTTGAACTGGAATTCGAGCCGCATCCCAATGCCGGTGGTTTCAATGGACTCAGTGAAGATCAGATCATCAATATTCCGGAAATCCGCGAACGCGTTGGCGGACTGAAGTTGAGCTGGCACCCGACCCGGCGGAAACATTTTCAACACCTGATCATAGCCCTCATCCACGTTGGCCCAAAGGGTCATGACATTCTTCTGACGTTGATTCTTGTTCAGTCTTGCAAAGGACTTGTTGCTGCTGGCCAGCGTCGGTTCGGAGCTCAAGTGTTTGTATTGTTTAACGCACCATTGAAGCTGGTTCGCCGGACGCGCCATGAGGACGATTTTATCGTCATAGGCCACGGCCATGTCTTCGGGGAGATTTACCACCGACAATCCTTCGATGGGAGTGCCCGTCGTCCCGGCCATGCCCAGGCCGGCCAAGATCAAACCGCGCAACGCATCACTCTTGCCCGGATACAACACCGCAATCAGCTGCGGGTGGTTTTGGCCTGCCGTGGCGATGCTGGTGACCCCGATGGCCGAGCTGCGGATTTTTTTGAATTCCGCCATCATGCTTGGATTCAACAGTGCGCCCATGATGTCGCCTGGTGATTTCTGGCGACCGTTATTTCCATTCATGGCAGCCAATGGGTTCTCGAAGGGAGTGTCTTTGAGCATGGCCAGAACGGTTTCGATCTGGCGGCCCGGGCTGCCAAATTCCAGATACGCCAACGTCCCCGGCGGCATCAGTGCGGCGGGATCAAAATCTGTCAGGTCCTCCAGCACCGGTCGGGCTTTGTCCACCAACTCGGTCTGGCTGGCATATTCGGCCACGAGCTTTTCCAACACCGTCCGTGCGGCCGCTTCATCTTTGATCTTCAGGTAACACATCCCCTGACGATAAAGCGCTTGAGCGGCGTGCGCGGGGGGCGCAGATTTGTTTTTGATGACCTCGCTGTAGATTCTGATGGCCGAATCTATGTTGCCCTCCACTTCTTCAGCGTAGAGCCCCTGTTGGAGTAGTTCGCCGGTGGTGGCGGCGCTAGTCAGATGGCTGGTCAGCGTCAAGACCATCAGAGCGATGGCAAGATGTTTGATTTTCATTAAAAGTGCTGGGTTGAGTTTCTTAAGTTATGTTGCGTCAAGCGATACAAGATTGTTGCGAGAAAAACGGGGAAGACATCTCGGTCGGGCATGGTGATCGGCCGCCTCCCAAGCAGACATCTCAGCCGCTCGCAAGCGACGCAGTTTTTCGCGATTGCCGCTGGTAACGGGTACGCGCAACGACGGTGCGATGGGAGTAGTGCGAGAGGTCGGGGCCATGGTAGCGGTAATTTCGGTTGCTGTTTTCATAATCATTCCGGTTTGGAACGGCTGGGTTGAACAACGATTACGCCCGCCAGACTAAAGAAGGATTGTTACCGTTTTGCTACCGTCGCGTCCTTTTACCGACAAAATCACGCGCTTGTAATGGCGAGATTTCATCGGGTGGGGTGAGGGGTTTCGTTACTTTCTATTCGGGAATTATTTCTGAGCATCACGCTAGAAAGCAGTTTGCGGCCATAACGGCAAAGGTCCCAAACGCTATTCCCAGCATCGTTAACAGTTGAAAGAGATGTGGGGGGAAACGTTTGCGTTCATGATAGATCTGAGCGGCTCGGCTGCGGACGAGATTTCCCGGCCGCTTACGCGCGAGACACATTCACGTTGGCGGAAGGTTGGGAGGATCATCCCGTTCGGTGGGCGAGACCGGGGCTGGCAGCAGTCGCCCGAGGTTTTCGAGGATCGTGATCTTCTGCCAAATTTTGCGCGACAGCCCGGCCGTTAGATCCTCCACGTCGTCCACGGCATCGAGCAGGACGGTATCTTGAAAGCCTTGGACGTAGAGCGTGGCGATCTTGCTGATCAACGCCAGCGATTCGCTGCAATAGTCGAGGTAGCGGTTCAGCTCGAACGGCGTCAACGCGCGTTTTGGAGTGGTGGCGGGACGCGCAAAGCAGCTTTCGGGATGCTTGGTCAACTGGTGCATGTCCACGATATGGGCCAACGCCCGAAGTTCGTGGATGGCTTTCAAGGCGCGGTTGCGTTTGATGCGGTTTTCCCAGCCCACGAAGAATAGAATTGCCGCGCCGACGAACACGACGGAGCTGATGCTGGCTTCGAGCGACTGGATGAAGTTGGTGTAGTCGTCAATTTTGAACTGGCGGATGTGCAGCAGCATTCCCGTCAAGAGGGCGATGACGACGAGACTGAGGATCGCCGCGGTCAGGCGCAGCGGGAAGTGCGGCTTTTGAATCCACTCGGTACGCGTGACGTTTTCCTGGGCGACATGCAACAGTTCACTCGCCACCTTGCTAAGGCCCGAACCGGGAAATCGTCCTTCGATTCGGTCTTGCAGCATCCGGACGGTGGCCACGATCTCTTGCGGGTCCAGCTGGCGATAGTTCGGGTTGGGCGCGGCCATGATGCGCGAGCGTAGAGTTCGCCGGGCGTGCGGGCAAGCCGAGACGTGTTCCGAGCGGCGGATCAATAACCTTGTTTCCCGAGCCAGTAAATTGCCGCCATTACGGCGATGCTGAGGAGTGACATCAACAGCCAACTGCTCACCAGGTAAGACAACGCAATCATCAGGAGTCCTCCAAGCATCGGCAGCAGCGCGCCCTGTCTTTTGCCGTAGATGAAATAGCCGACTCCGATCGAGCCCCACAGCAGCGATGCCAAGAGAAAGCTGGTGTTGAAGAGATTGGAATCGGCTTGGTTCTCCATGATGACTCAGACACTGGCGGACAGGTGTTGTTCATTCAGATCATGCCTTCACGATCTGCGGTCCGGCAGAGACATGGTGGTATTATGAGCGGCAAGATAGTCTTTTGAAATGACGTTAGAGAGGAAATTGCCCGCGCGAAGCTTTGGTGGTAAAGTCGTGCGGCTTTGGGGGGCGCAAGGCGGTAAATTACCAGTGATTGGCGAGCAAACCAAAAGCATGTACACAAATAAACGATCGAGAGAAACCTGCGCGTTCATTGCGAGCGTTGGGCTTGTGCTGATTGCTATTGGTCTGAACGCGGTGGTAGCTTCTGCGGCCACTTACCATGTCCGGGCTGGGGCTACAGGTGCGGCAAATGGCATTGATTGGAACAATGCATATCCGACGCTTCCAACGACCTTGCTGCGCGGTTCGACTTACTACGTAGCTGCGGGTGCGTACGCCGGCTATACGTTCAACACTATTGAAAGTGGCGCCAGTCTGGTCACGATCAAGAAAGCCACCCTTCTGGATCATGGCAGCAATACTGGATGGAATGACAACTACGGCAGCGGTCCGGCGGTATTCACCAACTATTGGCAGATCGCCCGCGGCTATCTTGTGCTGGATGGCCAGGTCGGCGGCGGGCCACAAAGTTGGACTAACGGTTACGGGTTCAAAATTCAGTCTCCTTCTAAAGTCAACTTTCAACCGGGTATCTCCATTTCAGACAACCGTCGCTATGTCACGCTGCGCCATATCGAAGTGGAAGGGAACGGCGGGGATGGCGATGGTGGCGCGGGTGGCCAAGCGAACGACGCGTTGAGCATCGGCATTAACACAGATTTTACGACGGTTTCGTACGTTTACCTCCACGACGTTGGGCGCTGTCTGATCTTCGGCCATGGGCACAACATGTTCTTCGAATATGTTTACGGAGGCAGATTCGAATCCACGGATGTTGAACATGCGGAGATTGCATCGCTCTGGGCGTCTCTGCCGCCCACGACTGTCTGTACCAATGTGACTTTTGCCAATTGTGTCTGGTCGCACATGGAGGGCACGGGCGGATTGATCATGTTTGCCGATGGCGTGAAGATTTATGGCAATGTGTTCTACCGGCCCGCCAACGTTACGTTTCCCGTCGCCCACGGCTGCATCTCGACTTGGGTGAATGCCGGCGGAGTTTTTGCCCGCGCCAGGATCTTCAATAACGCCTTTCTCGACTTGGGCTCGAGTTTTCCGGCGTTTAATTTCAGCTTTGGACAAAACACCGGCGACATCCAAGTGTTGAATAACATCTTCTACAACTGTCGCGTGGATTTCAGCAATGTAACCCAGCACAACTACAATTTGTTCGTCAGCTCCTCGGGCGCCACGGCTAGCAGTGAATCCAACGGTGCGACTGCGGCCAGCACTATCTTCAACGATTATCGCGCGCTCAACTTCACCTTGAAAAGCAACACGCTGGCTGGGGTTGCCGTGGGCGCACCATATGATCTTGATCCGAACGATGCGACCCGCACCACTTGGACGCGGGGGGCGTACGAATTTGGTTCTGGCGTTGCGGGGGTAAAGCTGGAGATGCAACGAGCCGGCGCGCAATTTGTCTTCTCCTGGCCGGACACCCCCGCCAGTTACCAGCTTTGCGTCACGACGAATACGGCGCTTCCGATTGCCTGGAATGCTTTGACCAACGCGCCGACTCTTTCCAACGGGATCTGGAATCTCAGCCTGCCTGCGCCAACAACACAAAGGCAATTCTTCCGCTTGCAACGGCAGTGATGGTTGCCCTGACACCGGTGGTTGCGGCCCGCACAATCTTCATGCTGGGATGCAGAAGCGGAGGAGGTAATGGGCCGAGCAACCTGATTGAATTGGGGCATGCTCCCTTTGTTTTTACCAGGTCCTGATTGCGCAGGTGCTGGCGCCGGTCACGTTGAGCGGAATGGAAAGTGCCCAACTCTGAAGTTCCTGATGACTATCACCAATCCTGTGCGCCGGAGGTTTTCGTGAGCATTGAAAACGGCTTTGAAGTGGCTGGAGGAGGTAAAGACTGCCGGCTTGGTCAAGGCCAACGAGAATGGCAAGACAAGCTATGAACCTAATATGGCTTCAACCGAAGTTTGCTGAGCACGCTTCTATGACTTGAAAACCAACTCGCCACTTTTTCCCAGTCAGGACGGGATCATCTATGATGACGTTTGCGGCGATGTCGGTAAAAATAACCTCGGCTACGACTACTACCCAAGGCAGCCCGGCAGTCTCTTGAAGAGCGGCCTGCAGAAATGGCGCAAGCTGTTGGCGAACCAAACGAAGAAATAAAAACCCCGGAAGCCAGTTGCCTGACTTCCGGGAGTGAATCTTGTAGCGGCACTCTGTGAGTGCCGTCGGGCGGTCATAGACCACCGCTACAACTTACTTGCTCTTCTTCAGCGCGGTCAAACCAGCATACACGGCGTTCTTGCCGAGCAGTTGTTCGATGCGCAGGAGCTGATTGTACTTCGCCAGACGATCGGAGCGGCTCAGGGAGCCGGTCTTGATCTGGCCGCAGTTCGTAGCGACGGCGATGTCGGCGATGGTTGCGTCTTCGGTTTCGCCGGAACGATGCGAGAGAACGGCGGTGTAGCCGCTGTTCTGCGCGAGCGAAACGGCGTCCAGCGTCTCGGTGAGCGAACCGATCTGGTTCACTTTCACGAGAATCGAGTTGGCCGTGCCGGTATCAATGCCCTTCTTGAGGAACTTCACGTTGGTGACGAACAGATCGTCGCCGACCAGCTGGACCTTGTCGCCGATCTTGTCGGTGAGTTGCTTCCAGTGCTTCCAGTCGCCTTCGGCGCAACCGTCTTCAATGCTGACGATCGGATACTTGGCGACGAGCTTGGCGTAGAAGTTCACGAGTTCTTCGCCGCTGATGGTCTTGCCGGTGGATTTCTTGAAGGTGTAGGTACCGTCGTGGTTGTAGAACTCAGATGCGGCGACGTCGAGCGCGAGATAGATTTGCTTGCCCGCCTTGTAGCCCGCGTTCTTCGTGGCTTCGAGGATGGATTCGATCGCGTCTTCCACGCTGTTGAGCTTCGGAGCGAAACCGCCTTCGTCACCGACCGCAGTGCTGAGGCCGCGCTTCTTCAACACGCCCTTGAGCGCATGGAAGATTTCCGTGATGGCTTGCAAACCTTCGCTGAAGGTGTTGAAGCCGTGCGGTTGGATCATGAATTCCTGGAAATCAATCGGGGCGTCGGAGTGCGCACCGCCGTTGATGACGTTGGCCATCGGGACGGGGAGGACCTTGGCGTTCGGGCCGCCGATGTATTTGAACAGCGGTTGGCCGAGTGCCTTGGCGCTGGCTTGAGCTGCCGCGAGTGAGACCGCGAGAATAGCATTCGCACCGAGCTTGGATTTGGTTTCCGTGCCGTCCAGCTTGAGCATCGTGGCGTCCACGGTGAGTTGATCCAATGCATCCACGCCGCGCAGCGCGCTGGCAATCTTGGTGTTCACGTTGGCGACGGCTTTGCTAACGCCCTTGCCGAGGTAACGCTTCTTATCGCCGTCGCGGAGTTCCACGGCTTCGTGTTCGCCGGTGCTCGCGCCCGAAGGCACGGCAGCGCGGCCGGTCGTGCCGCAGCTTAAAGTCACGTCCACTTCAACGGTGGGGTTTCCGCGCGAGTCGAGGATTTCGCGCGCCAGGATGTTTTGGATGTTGGTCATAATTCGATTTCAGTTTGGAACTCAAGCGATCAGGCGCGTTCATGCAACGAGCTTCTGATAACTAAATTCATGAAGCCCGCATGATAAAACCCGCTCGGAGTGAGTCAAGGAATGGGTTTGGCTAAAACTGACTGGATATTGCTCAAGCCTGCTCAAGGGCACGTTTAGCCCAGCGCAATTTGGCCGGGCCGGAGCGGGGATTTGTGTTCCGCTCTGCCGCAGTGGGCCGGATGACTTCGTCGGAAATCTCCGCGTAAAGACTATCCCGGCGGCCAGCCTCGAAGGCTTTCTTCACGCGGCGATCTTCCCCGGAATGGAAGGTCAGGATTGCCACGCGACCGCCGGGGTTTAAACAGGCGGGTAGGTGACGCAACAAAGTATCCAGCGCGGAGAACTCGTCGTTCACCGCGATCCGCAAGGCTTGGAAGACACGGCGGACGGTGAGGTCGCAGTCCTCCTTGTTCAAGCGCGGCAGGGTGGCCCGGATCGCTTCGGCGAGCGCGCGAGTGCTGGCGAATGATTTTCCAGCGAGGGCGGGCGACAAGGTCGTGGCGTGGGGCTCGTCGGAATTATCAATGAGCAGATTTGCCAGCGCGTCGGGTTTGATGCGTTGCAACAGCGCGGCTGCAGATTGACCGCGCTGCGGGTTCATGCGCATGTCCAGTGGGCCGTCGAGCTTCACCGAGAAGCCGCGGGTCGGATCGTCAATCTGCATCGAGGACACGCCGAGGTCGGCGAGGATTGCGTCCACGCCAGTCAGTCCAACGCCCGCCAACACCTGCGGCAGGCCGGCGAAGTTGCTGCGATGTGCGGTGAAAACCTCCGGGCCAAAACCCAGCGTCCGCAAGCGCGCTTCAGTCTTCGGCAATTCAATCGGGTCAGCGTCCAGTCCGAGCAAGCGTCCGCCCGGCGCAAGCTTCGGCAAAATCTCCTGCGTGTGCCCACCGTAACCGAGCGTGCAGTCCACGGCGATCTCACCGGGTTGTGGCGCGAGCACTTCCAGGATTTCCGCGACCATGATGGAACGATGCATGCCCGCCGGAGTTTTTCCCGAAGCCATGACTTTGGCCACGGTTTCCGCGTAACGCTTCGGATCGTGCTCCTTGTATTTCTCTTCGAAGCGCCGGGGATGAGAGCCACGATACCGCGGCCGCCGCTTGTGCGGCTTGGCGGTTGGGTCGTAAGGCGGAATGGGCGGAATCGCTTCGGACATTCTGGCGGCTACGATGTCCGAAATCGCGTTGTCACGCGAGTCGGAAAAGCAATGGTCGGTGGGAACAATTTATCAGCGCACGCGCAACACGTAGAACCGCCGTGGCTCGGCGGGGTTAATCGGCAGCGAAACGTTGAAGTTTCCGTTCGCATCAAACTGTCCCGAAGTCGCTGTGGTCCAGGTTGTCAGTGGCGTCGTGAGATCCGGGCTCGAGAGCACGTCGTAGCTCCAGTTCGGTGTGCCGTCCGTGCCGGCGAAGGTCAGATTGCCGCCGCTGGCCTGCACGCCCGTGATGCTGGGCGAATTCGTGCTGACGACCCAGATGCGGCCGTTGGTCGCGAGCTGCGAGGTGTTCCAGGCCAAGCCTTCTTCCAATGCCGGCAGATCGTAAGCGGCGAAGTTACCCGTGATATTCGGCGCATTGAACAGTTGGAAGTTGTCGCCCGCCTCGAGCAACTCGACACTCGTGTTCAACACTTCCATCGTGCCTCCCCGTGCGAGCGTGCCGAACACCACGAGTTGATCATTTGTGAATGGATTGCGGCTGATTTCAAACTGCGCGCGACTGCCGGCGCTAAAGGTGAGGTTGCTGGCGAACGTCAACGTGCCGATGCTCGTGCCCGGCGCAAGTGTACCGTTGACGGTGGTGTTTCCGCCGATGAGGCCCGTGCCGCCCAAAGTGCCGGACGCATTCACGGTCACCGTGTTGGTGGCAAAAAAGTGATTGCCGTTCACGAGCAGTTTTCCTGTGCTCACGATGGTTGGGCCGGAAGAGCCATTCGTTCCGGTCAGGGTCAATGTGCCCGTACCTTGTTTGTTGAGTGCGACCGAGCGGTTGGCGTTGTTGCCGTTGGTGATGGTGCCGGCAAAGGTCGTGCTCGCATTGTTGCCGCCGATGAGGAGGGTCGTTGTGACATCGCTGGAGGTCGCGCCACGGACGAATGTGTTTGCACCGCCACTCAGGCTGCCGAGTGAAACCGTGCCGCCATCGCGCGTGACCAGATTCGCCGTGCCCGTTCCCAGATTGAAGCTGGCCGTGCTGCTGCCGGCACTGCCATAAAACCGTAACGTGCCCGTCGTCCCCATCGTCACCGATCCGCTGAAGCCGCTCATGCTGCCGCGTGGCGAATACGTCCCACCGCTGACCACGCTCAACGTCAACGCGCCGTTGCCGCTCCATGAACCAGTCGTGGCCTGATTGTTATTGCCGCTGGGAGTGGTCAAGGTGGCCGGACCAGAGAAGATCAGGTTGTTCGCCGTGGTCGCGGGCGCACCGACGCTGTTCAAGATCAGGTTGCCGTTGCTTACCGTGATGCTGCCGCTGCCCGCCGCGCCGACGGTGTTTAAGCTCACCGTACCGCCGGTGATGAGCGTACCGCCGGCGTAACTGTTGTTTACGCTCAAGGTCAGCGTGCCCGAACCGGCTTTTTGCAACGTGACAGCACCGGACAACGTGCCTGTGCCGCCGAGCGTGTAATTCTTTGTCGCGATAAACGCCAGTGCGCCGGGCAGCAGTGTTTGCGTCATGTAAATCGTCGGGCTGTTCGAGCCGGAATCATCGAACGTCACCAGCGCTGTGTCGCCGTACAGCGTGGGTGAGCCGCCATTGCGCCAGTTCGCCGTGGTCGCGATGTCCCAGAAATTGTTCACGCCATCGCCGCGCCAGGTGAGGGACGGGGCATTCGTCGAGGTCGTGGCGCTGGCGATGTTCGAGTAAGGCGAAAATCCGGCGAGGTTTGTGCCGCGGAGGCGATAGTAGTAAGTCGTGTTGGGCGTCAGGCCGGTATCGGTGTAAGCGGTCGTGTTGCCGGGGACGGAGTCGAGCGCGGAAAAATTCACGCCGTTCAACGAGCGTTCCAGCCGGAATTCCGCCTCGTTCGTCGAGGTGTCGGTCCAAACCAGGTTCACGTCGAATGGGCCGGCGACGGCGGCGACGAGATTGGTGGGCGCGCTTGGTGCCGCGCTGGGCACGACGGCGACCAAGGCGATCATGCCCGGCGGATTCGTCAGCGCTACGGGTTGGATGAAATCGCCGTTGAGCGCGAGATTTGTCAATCCGCCCGTCAGCGTGCCGGTGTAGGTAATGAGCGGATAAACTCCGCCGCCAAGGAAACCGCTGGTCTGTTTGATTTCGATGATGTTTGTGCCAGCCAATACTACGCTGCCGACGATGCGCAAAAGATCGTTGCTGCCCGTAACACCGTTCGGATCGCTGGAGAGATCGAATTGGTTCAGCACGCTGCCGAGTTCAATGAGAGTATTTGTGGCCGTGAGCGTGCCGGGAGAGTTGGTGTTTGGGCCGACGGTCAGAATGCAACCAGCTTGAATCGTGAGGCCGCTGCCGAGTTGGCCGCTGCCGCCGAACTGCGACGGGCCTTCCGGCGTGCCGCGGCGTTCGACGGTCACGGCGCTGCCGCTCAGAGTGCTGTTCACAAACAGCGCGCCCCCGCTGACGAAAGTGCCCCCGGTGTAAGTGTTCGAGTTGTTGAGAGTGAGTCGGGCCGGGCCGGCCTTGACCAGTTTCATCGCGCCGCTCAACTGACCACTGCCACCGAACGAGTAATCCTTGGCGGAATAAACTGTCACTTGGGCTGGCGTCAATGTGCCGGTCAGTGTGACGGGCGAGTTGTTTGATCCGGAGAGGTCGAACAGGACGGATTTGCCGGACGAGAACGCTACGGAAACGGTATTGCTCACCCAGAGACCATTGGTGAACCAATTCGCGGTCACGCCTGTGTCCCAGTTGTTCGCACCCCCACCGCGCCAAACCAGATCCGCTGTGGAGATCGGGGGGACGGGCGGTGTGAACATCCCCGGTCCAATATAATAACCCGGATGCGGCGGTTGATTGTAAGCCGTGTTCTGCCACGCGATGGCGACGCGGTAGGCCGGGTCGTGCATCAATGTCACGAGTCGATTTGTGGCGACGGTGGTCGTGGTATAGATGCGGAGGTTGAGGTTGTCCGAGGTGCGCCAGATGATTTCTTCGCGCCAGTCGCCGAACAGATCCACGCTCAAGTTCGGCGTGGATTTGGTGGAGTTGTTGGAAGCGACCCCGGCGCCGGAGAAGATCGTGCTGGTCGTGCTGCTGGCGGGATTCCATTTGTAAATGGTCGTGCCGTCCAGCGGTTCGCGGAGCAGGTCGGCATCCCAGTAACACGCAAAATTCTGAGACGTGGGTTTCGTCGTCCCGATCTGCACGCCCGTGGCGCTCATGAAGCCGCCGCGCGCACCCCACATCTCGTAGCCGCGGTGATTTGGGTCCACGTCAATTGCCACACCTCGCCCAACGTCAGCGTTCTCGCCGTCCACGCCAAAAATGAGTCCGCCGTTCTTTGCGTCGCGAAATTCCAAGCCGGTCGGCCCATACGAACCCGGATCTTCGTGCACCATCCAGACTTCGAGTCCATTGCGGTCGGGATTCATGTCGGATTGATGCAATGCATCGCCGTGGCCGAGGAGCGTGGTGTAAAGCCCCGTGCCATTGTCATCGATCGCGCACGCGCCGTAAGTGATTTCGTCTTTGCCGTCGCCGTCCACGTCGCCGACGGTGAGGCTGTGTGCGCCCTGGCCGCGATAACCGGAGAGCGGGCCGCTGGTGGAGTCGCCGGTGTCGAACAACCAACGCTGCGTCAACACGCCGTTGCGCCAGTCCCATGCGCACAGCGCCGCGCGGGTGTAATAACCGCGACACATCACCACGCTCGGACGCACGCCGTCGAGGTACGCGATGCAAGCGAGGAAACGATCCACGCGATTACCGTAGCTGTCGCCCCAATTGGAGACCGTGCCGCGCGCCGGCACATAATTCGTGTGCGCCAGCTTCGCGCCGGTGAGCCCGTCGAGGATGGTGAAGTATTCCGGGCCGCTCAGGATGTAACCGGAGCTGTTGGTATAAACCGAGAAGGCCGCATTGCCATCCACGTAGTTGCCCAAGCCGTCTTTCGTTCCGGGCGCGGTCTTGCACGCGAGTTCCGCGCGACCATCGCCGTCGAGGTCGTAAACCATGAATTGCGTGTAATGCGCGCCCGCGCGGATGTTCGGCCCGAGATCGATGCGCCACATCAACGTCCCGTTCAATTTGTAGGCGTCGAGGAAAACATTCCCTGTAAAGCCGCTCTGCGAATTGTCCTTTGAGTTGGATGGGTCCCACTTGACCACGATTTCATATTCGCTGTCACCATCGAGATCGGCGGTGCTGCAATCGTTCGGACTGTAGGTGAACGGCCCGGAAGCGTTCGTGCCATCGACGGGCTTTTGCAACGCGATGTTGAGGTATTGCTGGGTCACCGGATTCGCGGTCAGACCGAACGGCGCGCTCAGCACCTGCGTCACACCACTGACGATCGGCTGGATGAAGTAAGCATTCGAAACCGCGAAGTTGATCGTGTTGTCGGTGAAGTTGCAATTGGTCGTGAGCAACGTGCCGTTAAGTTGCACCGGTGCCGCGCCGTTCACCGAACGGAGCAGATTGAAACCGACATTCTCTGCGTCTGTCCCGAGCAAGCGCCAGCCGACATACGCCGTGCTCGTGCCCGTGCGGACGGCGACGATGCCGCGCCCGAGCTTTTCCATCTGGCGTTGGGCGAACGTGGGGAAGGCGCCGAGCAACAGCGCAAGAATCACAGGTGCGGACCGGATTTTTCTCATGGCAACCAAGGCAAACGACTCCATGCGATGATTGTCGTGCGATCGGCGCACGCCCATGGCCGCAGGGAACGCTCCAGACTACCATGCCGGGGACGATTCACCATCGCCGGAAAGGGGGACGATAGCAGTTCTGGCCAAACCCCTGGCCGCTGTTTGGGTCATTTCCTGTGACGAAAGAGAGCGAAAACCATCAAAAACACCGCTCCCAAAAATACCAGCATGAGCAAGTAGCCGGGCAATAGCACTGCGGGTGATGGCGGCGCCGGCTTTCTTACTGGAGCGATTGCGGGCGGAAGCGAAGCTGCATTCGTGACAGACGGGATCGGGCTGGCATTGTCGGGCGTCCCAGCAGGTGATGACTTGTCTGTTTCTGGCGGCGATGGTGGAAACTCTGCGCGGGCTGAATCAGCGAACAGCGTCGTCTGTCCGAGCACCTTTTGGTTCACCATGTCCAACACCGTCAACGAAGTGCCGTACGGCGAATCCGTCCCGCTGCGCAACCCGCGCGCCGTGAATTGCAGCGGGCGCAACGGCGTGGCGACGTATTCCAGTTTGAACTGGATGTGGTCTTCCACCCCCAGTGAAACATTCGTGGTCAGCGCAGCGACTCTGTTGTTCCCGGCGGTGAAGTCGAAGAAGCTTCCGGCCAGTGCAGTGAGTTGTGGTTGTGCTTTTTCAAACTGACTTAGCACCGCCACATCACGCACGGGCTCAACGCCTGCGAGTCGCATCCCGGCGGGGAATTCCATCTCGATGAACAACTCAATGACATTCGACCGCACATAAGCCACCGACGTGATCTCGTAGGGATCATGGGCGTGGGCGATGTTAGTCGCCAGTCCCAGCAGGCAAATGAGTGCAAGAAATCTCACGGCTGCTTTTTCTCCACGCGCAGATCCGTTGATGTGGCCAGTCCGATGACGCGGCCTTCCGTGCCGACAGCGCAGTAGAAGTGATACACCACGCCCTCATGTTTCAGCACCCACGGCTTGTGCGCGTAGGTCTTGTCCCACGGTTCGCTGGGTTCGATTAGTGTCGGGCCGGTCCATTTGGTCCAATTCACCATGTCCTTGGACGCCGCGAACGTATCGAATGCCTTCGGTCCCCAGCCGGCGCCGAAATAAAACATCACCCACACATCGCCGATCTTCACGAGCTGCGGATCGCCGCTCATGCCGTTGCGTTTTTCTTCGCCGTTGGCCAGCACGCAATTCGTCCCGAAGCGCGTCCAGTCCACCAGGTTCGTCGAGAGCGCCATGCCGATGCGTTCGTAACCGTTCTTCACCTTCGCGTTGTAATACATCACGAACGGCGCCCCGAGCCGTTGGGTGCGGTCGTGGATGATGGAACTTTTGTAAAGTGTCTTGCGCTCGAACTCACGCGCGTCGGTATCCTTCGGGCCGAGCACGGGATTCTCTGCAAGGCGCGTCCATTCCTTCGCTTCCGTCGGAGTCTTGGTCCAGGCCATGCCGATGGACAAGGGATCAGTCTCGTAACCCTGCAACGCGCCGCCGATGTATGAGAGCCAGAATTTGCCGTTGAACTGTCCGAGCGTATGACTGCCGTTCCACTCGTAGTCCACCAACGCCAGCCCGCCATCCGCCTGCCACGCATCCCAGCCGTTTTTGGCAAACGACAGGATCTTGCCGAGCTTTTTCCAGTTCAACAGATCATCGCTGCTGGCCAGGAAAGTTTCGTAACCGACGCCGTTCGAAATGGCGACATACATCATGTACCACTTGCCGTTGTCGCGAAAAATGCTCGGGCAATCCACGAGTTGATTCGTCGAGTCACCCTTCAACACCACGCCATATTTGAACGGCGTCTTCACTTCGTCGTAAAGTCGCTGCATCGTCGCGTCGTCCAGAGGCGCGTCATTGATGACGGGCGCGACTTGAGCGCGTGATGAACCGGCAAACTGCAGCGCAGCGGCCAGCAAGATCAGTCGGGCAACTTTCATTTCTTCTTCTCTTCTTTGTCTTTGTAGGCGTGATCTGCGGTCACGTCCTGGCTGGCCCAGATGCGTTGTTGCGTCCAAGGCTCGGCGGGCGCAGTCCAGAACGGATCATCCGGCGGCAACCCCAGCTGCACCAATCCCACGAGGCACAGATACAGACTCCCGGTCGAGATGTAACCTTCGCGGATGGACGGTTGATTGCCCACCGCGCCGACCTGCAGCCAACCCTTCTCATCAAATGTCCCCGGCGCTTCCATCATCCGGCGGATCACCGTGGTCAACGCGCACCGCGCCGCAGCGGGCTTCACTTCTTCCGGTAATTCCCGCAGTAGCGCCATCGTGGCCAGATGTTGTAACGCCCCGAACCGATACGCGCTCGACCGCCCGATCACCGGGAAAGTTCCCTCCGGCGAAATCATCCGCTCCTGCACCGCTGCGTAACGCTGCGCCCGCGCCAGCACCTTGGGATAAAGCTCGCCCAGCGGATGTTTCTTCTCCCGGCATACGCGCAGCACTTCCAGCAGCATCGGCTGGATGACGTAGCTGTTGTAATAATCCCAGTGTAACTCCGGTCCGTCACCATACGTACCGTCGCCGAGATACCATTCCATGTGGCGTTGCACGGCATACTCAATGGGTTTCATGTGGCACTCGCCGGTGAACTGCCACAACGCCGCTTCCACCATCGCCGAGAACAACAGCCAGTTGCTCTCACCCGGTTTGATGCCGCGCGTTTGCTTTAAGGCCGAGACCACATTTGTTTGCTGCGCTGGCGTGAGCTTTGCCCATAGTTGTTTTGGTGCTCGCAACAAGCCATGCGCGAGGAACGCCGCGTCCACCAAGGGTTGTCCGCCTTGTTTGAAATTCAGATAATCCGGCGATTTTGGATCAGTGCCGTTCGCGATGGCTTTGACGGACAGCGCAATGAACTCTGCGCGCAACTTGCCTTCCTTGGTTTCGTCCGGGCCGAGTTCCAGCCACGGTGCGATGCCTGCCATCGTCCGCCCGAGCGCTTCCAGTCCCACGTAATTCGTCCGGGTCGATTCCCATTCATGCACCGGCAGCGCTTGTTTCAAGCGTCCCTCCGCCAGCGCCGTCAACATCGGGCGCGCCACGCGTGTCAACACATCCACCGAATACGCGCGGTCGAGACTCGGTTTGACTTCGGCCCGGCTGAGACAAACGATTCCCCCGGCGAGCAACAGCGCGATCCAGTGTTTCATCCCGGCAGGATGAAACCCGCATCTTGAAGCGTCAATGCCGGGCTTGAGTTTTTCCGGCGCTTGTATGGACTATGCGCGTGCTGACCACGATCCGGCGCGCGGAATACTTCGAGTTGAACGTGCTCTTCTTCATCAATGCGATGGCGATGAGCATTTGGTTCGTGCCGTTGAGCGCCGTGCTCGATGCCCACGGTTACCACGCCGTCAAACCCTACGCTTTCGCCTCTTCCGCCGTGGCTGCCTTCGTCTCACCCTTGTTGTTCGGCGCGATGGCGGATCGCCACGCGGCGCCGGTCGTGGTGTTGCGCTGGTTGGCCGTCGCCAGTGCGATGAGCATGGCTCTCGCCACCACCGCCATCAAACTCAGCGCGAGCACCGCGCTCGTGTTGCTGCTGATCCAATTGTATTCCCTCTGCTACGTGCCGACCTTCAGCATCTGCACCACCATCGTTTTCTCGCGCTTGAAAAATTCTCAACGCGAATTCGGTCCTATCCGCGCCATGGCCACGTTCGGCTGGATGGCCGGCTGTTGGATCGTCAGCGCCATCGGCGCGGATACGTCCGAATGGGCGGGTTACACCGGAGCGATCACCTGGCTGCTTGTGGCAGGTTACACCTTCGTGCTGCCCGCCGTGCCGCCGCCGGAAAACGCTGAACGTCTCACCCTCCGCCAACGCATGGGTTGGGACGCGCTCACCCTGTTAAAGAATCCCGACCACCGCGTCGTCTTCATCACCGCCGCCCTGTTCAATGCCACCGTCTCGGTGCTGTTTCCCTACACGCCGCCGCACCTGCGCGAACTCGGCTTTCAACGCACCACGGCCTGGATGTCGCTCGGGCAGGTGACCGAACTCATCGCCATGTTTGCGCTGGGCGGATTGCTCCTGCGCTGGCGCTTGAAATGGATCTTTGTCCTCGGGCTCGGCCTCGCTGCCGTGCGCTACTGCCTGTGCGCGTTGAACCAGCCTTACACTTTGCTCGTGGGGTTGGCGTTGCACGGCGCGGGGTTCACCCTCGTCCTGATCACCTCGCAGATCTACCTCGAACAACGCATCGATCCAACGTGGCGTGCCCGCGCCCAATCCCTCTACGCCCTCATGAGCGGTGGGGTGGGCAACCTCATTGGCTACCTGGGCAACGGCGCGTGGTTCGCTCTCTGCACTCACGAGGAAAAAACGCACTGGCCCATCTTTTGGATTGGGCTGGCTGCGGCTGTGACCGCTGTTTTGATTTATTTCCTCACCGCTTATCACGGACGCGGCACGCCGCCGAAGTCGGCGGCTCCCTGACGAGCTTGCTGCCCGACGGTTGGAAGACTTTGAGATTTAAAATATACAAGGTTCTGGACGCAGCCTAAGCTGCTGAAAATGAAAACAGAACGACATCTCTGGACGTGGCTTGTCCCGGTGCTGGCGCTGGGATTGTTGGGACTGGCTCTAGTCGTTGGAGTGACTTCATGGCTGGCGGTGGTGTGTGGGGCAGTTTTGGCCGGAGCAGTTTTTGCCGCGGTGCATCATGCGGAGGTGGTGGCTCATCGCGTGGGCGAACCGTTCGGTACGCTCATCCTGGCTTTGGCCGTGACCGCGATCGAGGCGGCACTCATTCTTTCCATGATGCTGGCCGGCGGGCAGGACATGGCGGTGTTGCCGCGGGACGCCATCTATGCAGCGGTGATGATCATTGGCACGGGCGTCGTGGGTTTGTGTCTTCTGTTGGGCGGGCTCGCACATCGCGAGCAGACCTTTCGGGTGGAAGGCGCGGGCGCCGGATTGGCGGCGTTGATTGTCATGGCGGTGTTGACGCTGGTATTGCCAGCCTTTACGACGAGCACTCCCGCTGGCACTTACAATACCAAGCAACTGGTATTTGTGGCCGCGAGTTCAGCGATACTTTGGGCCATCTTCACTTTTGTCCAGACGGTGCGTCATCGCGACTATTTCATTCCCGCGACGAACGCTGCCGACCCGGAGGCGCATGCCGAGCCGCCGACAACCAAGCAGGCGTGGGCCAGTTTCGGGCTGCTGTTGCTATCGCTAGTGGCGGTGGTGGGGTTGGCCAAAATGCTGTCGCCCACCATTGAGCGGATGGTCGAGGCGGCCAATGCCCCGCGGGCCGTGGTGGGGATTGTGATCGCGGCTTTAGTGTTGCTACCGGAAACATGGGCGGCCTGTACGGGCCGCGCGCGCGGATCGGTTGCAGACCAGCATGAACTTGGCGGTCGGTTCGGCGTTGGCGTGTATCGGTCTGACGGTGCCGGTGGTGGTGTTGGCGGCGCTCATCTTTGATTTACCCTTGGAGTTTGGGTTGTCGCCCAAGGAGATGGTGCTGCTCGCGACAACTTTTCTGGTGAGCGCCGTGACGCTCGGCACCGGGCGCACCTACGTGATGCAGGGGGCCGTGCATCTGGTGTTGTTTGCGGCGTATCTATTCCTGGCGTTTTTACCCTGAGACGCTTCCAGCGACCGCCGGGGAATCCAGCCCAATCAGTTTCTTCCCAGACCTCAACCAGCCTGATGGTTCAGTGGCTTCGCCATGAGGTAATCGTCCATCACGAAGCCGCTGCCGAAGTCGGTGATGACGGATTCCGCGATGACGAAGCCATTGCGCTGATACGCGGCCACGGCTTTGGTGTTGTGTTTGTTCACCGCGAGGATCAGACGCTTCGCGCCGAGTCGGCGGACCTCCTGCTCGCAATGTTGCAGCAACAGGCTGCCGTAGCCGTGCCCATGCATTTCCGGCAGCAGATAACATTTGTGCAGCTTCATCACGTCCGGCTCGGGCTGTGGGCCGAAGGAAGCGAAGCCGACGAAACGTTCGGCTACGAGCAGTCGCACGAAGCGGATTTGTTTCTCGCGCAGTTCCGTCCGCAGCGTTTCGAGCGCGTACATCTTGCCGAGCATGTATTCGATCTGCTCGCGCGAGATGATGCCGGGATAATGTTGCCGCCAGATGACACCGGCGAGTTCCGCGAGCGCGGGCAGGTGTTCTTCCGTAGCGGGAAGAATTAGCGCTCGGTTTGGAGTGGTTGCGGAATTATTCATTTTCCCAACTGGCCGGATTGCCGCGATAAAATGAACGCTCAGCAATCTCGTCTATCACCACGTCAGGTTTTTGTTGTTCGAGAAAGGCGGCGTCCCAGTCGTGTTGCCAGATGTAGAGCACGCGCTGGAAATGTTGCGCCAGGAACGGCTGCAGCGCCATCGCGAAGGAATCATGGAATAGCACAGCCTTGCCGCGCGCGGCGGGATTGTCCGAGGCGAAAATAGCCGGATCGGTCGGTTTTTGTTGCTGGCGGACGGACAAGCTGCGGTCGGCTTTGGTGGCGATGCCGGCGAGGGGTGGTTTGGGTGCGAGCGCGATGTGGTCGGCTTCAATCAGGCTCCGTTCCTGCGCGAGCATGACGGCGAGGTCGCCGCCGGGTTGTTGCGAGTGACGGATTTCAAAGGCGTCGAGTGGCAGCGGCTTTAATTCCGATCGCTGTTGGGCGAGTGCGTTGAGCAAGGACTCATAGCCGATGAATGCGCCGTAATCATTCCAGTGCGTGTCGGTGACGTGGAACGTGAGCATGTTCGTTTTGGCTGCGCGGAGCGGCTCGCGAAGGTAGAGGACGGGCACGGTCGAGTTGGTTTTCAGATACGCGACGAGCTGGCTGATTTGATCATTCTTGCGATCAGCGGGAATCCACGCGGGCAAATGTTCGGGATAGACGGAATGTTTCTCCGCGGCGATGACGAGTTGATAGGCGATGCCCCGGGCGGCGCACCAATCGCGGCGTGTCTGAAATACTTTCCGCCATGCGGCGAGTTGCGCGTCGGTGTAAGAAAGATTGCCGAGCATGTTGTCCACCATGCCGCCGCGCGCGAGGTAGAGCCAGCCGTCGCGCCCGATCATGGCTTCGGTGACGGAGGATTCGCGGAACAGGCCGCGTTTCCACTTGTGTTCCCAGCGCAGCAGCGTTTTGCGGAAGCCAAAGTGGTCGTTGTAATACTTCTCCAGCCCGGCGAGGTAATCACGCCAGGTGGCGGGCTTGAAACTGAACGTGGGGAACTCCGCGAGTGCCCGCTTTTCATTCGGCGCGGGCGACGGATCGAGTTTGAACACCGAGTCAAACAGGGGAATCCAGAGCAGCGCGATGAACAGGGCGATCAACAGAGCGTTGGTTGCCGTGCGGATGCGGTTGGGAGTGGATGCGTTCATCGGTGGCTAAAAACGGTAATAGATGAACGGATTGTAAGTGCCACCGGCGAGCCACGCGACGGAGACGAGCATCAGTGCTGCGAGCAGAATGATTTCCGCCACTGCGCCGAGGGTGTGCAACGGCGCATGAGTTGATTGCGGGGCGTGCCTAGGAAGCTTTGCCAGCCAAGTCTTGAACCATGGCCACGTCGGCGCGGAGAAGACAAAACCGAGTGCAATAGCCCACAGCACCTGTCGGCTGACGTAGCGCCCGAGCGGGTGATTGGCAAGATCCGCCGCGCTGAAGCCGAACATGGTTTTGAAGAATAGCAGTGCGTGCGACAACGTGTCCGCCCGGAACAACACCCAGCCAAACATCACAACGAGCAACGTGTAAACGTGCATGACCGGACGCGGGAGTTTGTCCACCAAGCCGCCAAAGCGCGTGCGTTCCAGCACAAGGAACAGGCCATGATAAAGCCCCCAGAGCACGAATACCCAACTCGCGCCATGCCACAGTCCGCACAGTGCGAAGACCGTAATGAGGTTCACGTAATTGCGGCGTTCGGAGACGCGATTGCCGCCCATCGGGATGTAGAGGTAATCGCGAAACCAGCTCGACAGCGAGATGTGCCAGCGCCGCCAGAAGTCGCGGACATTGGTCGCGATGTAGGGATAATCGAAGTTCTCCAGAAATTTGAACCCGAACATTTTTCCCAAGCCCACCGCCATGTCCGAGTAAGCGGAGAAATCGAAATAGATCTGCAGCGTGTAGCACAGCACGCCGAACCACGCGATGGGTGTGGTCAGTTCATTCGCGGGCAATGCGAAGATTTGGTCTGCGGGCAACGCCACCGTGTTGGCGACAATCATTTTCTTGGCGAGGCCGCTGATGAAGCGCCGGATGCCGTCGGCGAAACCATCGCGCGTGACGAAGCGTTCAGCGAACTGCGGCGCCATCGCGCTCCAGCGCAGGATCGGTCCGGCGATGAGCTGCGGGAACAGAAAAATGTAAAGGCCCGTGTCGCTGAGCCGTTGTGCGGCGGGAGCTTTGCGCCGGTAGATATCAATCACGTAGGACAGCGCGTGAAACGTGAAGAACGAGATGCCGATGGGCAGGGCGATGTGCGGAAATTCCAGCGGCGTCTGATGTGCCCAGCCCAGCGCGGTGTTCACCGTCTGCACGGCGAGGTTGATGTATTTGAAGAACGCGAGCAGACCGATGTTCAGGGCGATGGCGAGCGTGACGGCGATTTTGCGTTTGCGTGGTTCGGTCGCGACGTCCACCCAGATGCCGAGGCGATAATTCATCCACGTGGAGGCGAACAGGAGGATGAGAAACAGCGGTTCGCCCCAGGCGTAAAAGAACAGGCTGGCCGCGAGCAACCAGAGATTGCGACTTCGGGTGTTGCGCAGCAAAAAATAACCGGTCAGCACGACCGGGAGAAACAGGAACAGGAAAATCGGTGAACTGAATACCAAGCGGCGAGAAACATCCTAAAAAACGGGCTCGGACGAAAGTGTTTTAATTCCCATCGAACAAAGGCAGGCTTGCATCGTCAGATTTCCACCTGTTATCCACGCGTCGCCGCATGATTATGAAAACCAGCCTGTGTTTGCTTGTCGCCGTTGTCTCTATATGGACCGCCGCCGCCCCAGCCGCACCGACGGATGATGTCTATCGGCTCGGGCCAGATTCCGCGCCGCATGACGGCGTGCCAAAAGGCAAAGTCATCGGGCCACTCACGCTCGCGAGTCAGGTCTTCACCAACACCACGCGCCACTATTGGGTGTATGTCCCCGCCCAATACAACAGCAACCAACCGGCGCGCTTGATGATCTTTCAAGACGGCCACGCGTGGCTGAACACCAATGGCGATTATCGCACCACCTACGTCTTCGACAATCTCATCTATCGCCGCGAGATGCCGGTGACGCTCGCCGTGTTCATCAATCCTGGACACACGCCGGAGCAACCTGAGTCCACCTCCACCAACTGGGGCGACGGCATCAACAACCGCGCCACCGAATACAACGAGCTGAATGATAATTACACCAAGATGATCATCAATGAACTCCTGCCCGCGCTTGAAAAGGATTACAACATCTCCAAGAACCCTGACGACCGCGCCATCGGCGGCGCGAGCAGCGGGGCGATCTGCGCATTCACAGTCGCGTGGCAGCGACCGGATCAGTTCCGCAAAGTGCTCAGCACCATCGGCAGCTTCACGAATATCCGCGGTGGGCACGCTTATCCCGAGATGATCCGTCAGAGCGAGCGCAAACCCATCCGCATCTTTTTGCAGGACGGGCTGAACGACAATCGCGGCACGCGACGTGGCAAATCGCCCTACGATCCGAAGTGGGACTGGCATTCACAGAACCGGCTGATGGTTGCCGCGCTCACCGAGAAAGGTTACGACGTGAATTACTGCTGGGGCATCGGCACGCACTCGAACAAGCAGGGCGGGGCGATGTTGCCCGAAATGCTCCGTTGGCTCTGGCGCGATTATCCGCGTCCCGACGATCCGCAGGACGACAGCAACCGGAAACTCTTTAGTCCGGAATAAAGTCCGCGATGGCCCTGGCTGGCTGGGTGAGTTAGGCTGATAGCACGTCATGAGAATCATGCTTTTGCTTGCCGGTTTGGTGCTGTGTTCCTGTTCCCGCGATGACTCGCAGAGCGGGGCCGGCAGCAACGCCAAGCGCCTTTCCACCGATGAGACGCGGCAGGTGGCAATGCATGTGTTGCTCAATCGCTATCCGAATGCAGAGATCACCTCCGAGACCAGCGATGGCCAGAGCGCGCGCTATCGATTTAAGACGAATGGGGTGACCGTGCCGTCCGTGGTCGTCGTGGATCGCAACGCGGGCAAAGCCCATTTTGAAAAAGCAAACCAGTGATGCGCAGCGCGGTGGTGTGGCTGGCTCTGTGAGCGCTTCCGGACCGCACTTGCAAATCTTCTCCAAACCTGTGCGCAATAAAGCGTGTTGAGGGCGCATTCCCAGTCCGATTATTTCAAGTTGGCGACGCTATTCTTCATCCAATGGATGGGGCTGGCGGTCTGGATGGTGCCGTTGACACTCGTCCTCAATTCGCACGGTTATCAATCCATCCAACCTTACGCCTTCGCTACGGGTGCACTGGCCGCGGTGGTGTCACCGCTGTTCTTTGGTGCAATGGCAGACCGGCACATCGCCCCAACGCGGGTCTTGCGCTGGTTATCATTGGGCGCGGCAGCCGCCTTGGCACTCGCAAGCACTGCCATCCAACTCCAGTGGTCGCCCGCCGTCGTGCTGGGCTTCATCCAGCTTTACAGCTTCTGCTCCACGCCCACGACGAGTCTCTCCGCCACGATCGCGATGTCCCGCATGACCGCGCCGAAGCGCGAGTTTGGTCCGGTGCGCGCGCTCGGCACGATCGGCTGGGTGGCGGGTTGTCTCTTGATCAGCGCGCTCGGCGCGGACACTACGACGGTCGCGGGTTTTTGCAGTGCGGGCGTGTGGCTCGCGCTCGCGGGTTATTCGTGGTTGTTGCCAACTGTTCCACCACCCGCGACTACGGAAAAACTCACGTGGCACGAACGTCTCGGCCTCGACGCGCTCACATTGCTGAAGAATCGCGATCATCGCGTCATCTTTCTCAGCGCGTGTCTGCTCAACATCCCGCTCGCGGCGTTCTATCCCTACACGCCGCCGCATCTGCTGGATTTGGGATTCGCGCGTCCGGCGGCGTGGATGTCGCTCGCGCAGATCACCGAGATCATCACCATGTTCTCGCTTGGCGTGTTGCTGACGCGCTGGCGCTTGAAATGGATTCTCCTGTGCGGACTCGGCTTCGCGTTGATTCGTTACGGTCTGTTCACGTTGAACACCAAGACGTGGCTGCTCTCGGGAATCATCCTGCACGGCTGCGTCTATTCGATGTTCTTTACCGTGGCGCAAATCTACGTGAACGACCGCGTGGAAACCGCCTGGCGCACTCGCGCGCAAGCCTTGCTCACGTTGATGAACAGTGGCGTGGGCTACTTCATCGGCTACCTCGGCTGCGGTTGGTGGTATCGCCACTGCGGCGGACCAAAGGCGACGCAATGGCCGATGTTCTGGGGCGCATTGACCATCGCGGTTGCCATCGTGCTGGGTTATTTCCTCGTGGCCTATCACGGTCGTGGCGTGAAGCCTGATCCGCAGCATCCACCGAACGCCGATGTCGAGTGAGTTGCATGAACGTAGAACTGTTTTTGCCGAGGCCTGTAGCGGCGGTCTGTGACCGCCAAAACTCTGAAGCTTGCAAATCCGGCGCTCCCAGAGCGTCGCTACAGTGGAGTAACTGATGCGCCTCGGCCTCGTCCGACATTTTCCCGTGACCGAGCCGTGGCCGCGCGGCTGGGTGACCGCCGATGAATTGCAACGCTGGCGTGTGCGTTACGATGCCGCCGCACCCATCATCGGCCCGATTGATGTCAGCGCCGTGAAATGGCAACGCTGTCTCAGCAGCGACTTGAAGCGTGCTCTTGTTACCGCGCAAACCGCCTACGCTGGAACGATCACGCCAACGCCGCTGCTCCGCGAAGCCGATGTTCCCGCGCTGCCCACGGGAAGACTTCGCCTGCCCGTCTGGGGCTGGCGCTTGCTGCTGCGCTTCACCTGGTTTACTGGACATAAATCCCAACGCGCCGCCCGTGATGCGTTTCATCAACGCATTAAAGCCGTCGCCGATCTGTTGGAGCAAGAACCCGTGGACACGCTTGTCGTCTCTCACGCTGGAGTGATGTTTTTCCTGCGAAAGGAACTGCTGCGCCGCGGGTTTGTCGGGCCGAAGTTTGGTCTGGCGGAACCTGCACAACTTTATGTTTTTGAGCGTGCTTGAGGAGCGTCAAGCAGGCTGCTTTCCCACTTTGCCCTGTCTGGGATGCGTCGTTCCATGTCTGGCATCAGTCTGGGCACGTGATTACAAAACGGGTTTGCCGAACGCAGCCGAGCTATCCGTCAAGCTGTTGACTTTCTGTTTCGAGCTGTTAGAACAGAACCTATTCAGAAACCGTTCACTCATCTCCGACCATCGGCATGTCATCATCCATCCCATTCGCGCGATTTGCCAAACGGATTGGACTTTTTGTGTTTGCCGCGTTTGGGCAGGTCGCGTTGACCGAGGCTGCGCCCTTGAGTCATACCCATGACGCGACCCCTTTGGGCTTAAACACGTTTGTATTGCGAGGGATGGCGGTGCCCAATGGGACGACGAGCAGTGCTTGGTTTGAGTGGGGGCAGCAAGGTGGTTTTACCGCGACCACCCAGGTCACGAATGTCGGCAGTGGTCGGGCGGTTGTCTGGCTGACGGCCACGATTTCCAATCTGACTCCCACTGCCGTTTATCAAACTCGGTTGGTGGTCAGTAATTCGACCGGTATCAAATACGGCGCGACGCGATGGTTTACGCCGCGCCGATCACTGACGGCGTGGGGGGCGGGTAATTATGGCGAGACTGTTGCCCCGCTTGGGGCGGGCAAAATGGTAAGTGCGGTTGCCGGCAGTGCTGTGAGTCTGGCGATCAAGCTCGACGGCAGCGTTTCGGCATGGGGATACAATGGCACGGGCCAGACCGATGTTCCCAATAATCTTACCAACGTGAGTATGGTGGACGCTGGAAGTGGAAGCTCCCACAGCTTGGCGCTACGCCATGATGGTTCCCTCGTTGCCTGGGGTTTTGGTCAGTATGGGCAAGCCAATGTTCCCGTTGGGCTGAGCAATGTCGTGATTCCAGCTGCTGGTATCTGGCACAGTGCGGCGCTCAAATCCGACGGCCGGGTGGTTTGCTGGGGGCGTAACAACTATGGTCAGCTCAATTCATCAAGCTTTACCAACGTGGTTTCCTTGGCCGTTGGTGGCTATCACAGTCTGGCTTTGAAAGCCGACGGCACGGTAGTGGTCTGGGGATGGCACGGATATGGTCAGACAAATGTTCCCGCGGGCCTGAGCAATGTGGTGATGGTGGCTTCTGGTTACGCGCACAATCTGGCCTTGCGCGCCGATGGCACTGTCGTTGGCTGGGGCTGGGACAGCTACGGTCAGGCCAGCGTCCCAGTTGGTTTAAGCAATGTAATCAGTATCGCATGTGGTTCTCAGCATAGTGTGGCGCTCAAGACCGATGGGACTTTGGTGGGATGGGGAGAAAGTTCTTACGGGATAACGACCACGCCGGCTGAGGTCACCAACATCGTTTCCGTCAGCGCCGGAGGTGCGCACAATCTGGTTCTCGCCGATAATATTCCGCCGCAGGCGCTGGAACAGTCGGTGCGCGGCGGGGCAAATAACGATCTGATCATCCAGTTGCGAGGTTCGGATCGCAATGGTGATAGCTTGAGTTATCGCATCACGACGCTTCCGGCGGTTGGTAATCTGTTTCAATGTGTGGACGGAAATCGCGGGACGCCAATCCTCGCGGCGAATACCCTGATTAGCGATCCGTTGGGCCGTGTCATCTTTGCCCCGGCGGCCAATGGTTATGGCGACCCGTATGCCAGTTTTAGTTTTGTAGCGAATGATGGTGAGGCGGATTCCACGCCGGCACCAGTGTCCGTCAGCATTGATCACCTGCCTTACGTGGTCACACAACATGCGTCGGATCTGCGTCCCACGACGGCAACCTTGCAGGGCATGGTCCTGGCCAATGGGTTTGCCACCACGGCATGGTTTGAGTGGGGTGAGCGCGGCGCGTTGAATCAATTGACTCTGCCGGAGCTGGCCGGCAGTTCCGGCAACGTGGTGCGAATAAGTGTGGCGCTTTCCAATCTTCTGGCCGGGCGCACTTATCAATTCCGGCTCAACATTAGCAATGTATTTGGGATTAAGCAGGGTGGTTGGCAGCAGTTCACTACCGGTGAACGATTGGTAGTCTGGGGAAGTAACGGATACGGCGATGATGTGCCTCCCTCTGATTTACACGATGTCGTCGCCGCGGATTCATTCTATACCCATTCGCTGGCACTTCGCTCTGATGGGAAAGTTCTCGCGTGGGGGGATGGTTCTTCCGGACAACTGAATGTGCCGGTGGGCTTGAGCAACGTAGTGATGGTGAGCGCCGGTTACTATCATAGCCTCGCCCTGCAATCGAATGGCTTGGTAACGGCTTGGGGTGGGAGTAGCACGTACGGCTCGATGTCGCCTCCTCCTGGCTTGAGCAACGTCATCGCGATCGCTTCCGGGTATGCCCATAATCTCGCGCTGCGCTCGGACGGGACCGTTTGTGCCTGGGGTTACAATGGGCAAGGGCAAACCGATGTTCCCATTGGCCTGAATCGGGTGGTCGCCGTTGCGGCTGGATTTAACCACAGCCTGGCGTTGCAGATCGATGGCACCGTTGTAGTTTTTGGCGGATCCGATACGCCGGTGGATTTGCAGGACGTTGTCGAAATCGCTTCCAAGTGGAATTTCAGTCTGGCGCGGCGAGCGGACGGGACCGTCTTTTCCTGGGGCGGAACGGCGGAACAGGAGGTGCCGGAAAATCTCAGTAA
This sequence comes from Verrucomicrobiota bacterium, assembly GCA_049840435.1. Classification (GTDB taxonomy): domain Bacteria; phylum Verrucomicrobiota; class Verrucomicrobiia; order Limisphaerales; family JADLHS01; genus JADLHS01. The sequence goes on from JASGKY010000013.1 coordinate 73,203, forward strand.
TGTGGTAGCTCTTGCCTGCGGCAGCAGTCATTCGCTGGCGCTTCAGGCCGACGGAAAAATTCAAATGTGGGGGACGGCGTCCGTCGGCACCGGCCCGGAGGGAATGGGGAGTGCCGCAGGCATTGCCGCCGGTGCCGCGACTGGTCTGGCTTTGGCAAACGTCCGGCCTCAATCCCAGCCCATGGTGGTCCACGGACCTGCCAATCATGATCTCGTCATCACCTTGGAAGGCTCTGACGCCAACCGCGAAACGCTAAGCTTTCGCATCCTTACCTTGCCGCAGCATGGCGCTTTGTATCAATGCAACGAGGGCACGCGCGGCGCGCTCATCGCCAGCACCAACACACCGGTCAGCGACCCCGCCGGGCGCGTGGTTTTTGTTCCCGTGCCGGAAGAGTTCGGCAATCCCTATGCCAGCTTTACATTTTTGGTGAGCGATGGCGCATGGGATTCCGTGCCCGCTCAAGTCACGATCGACATCCAGTCATCCCGGGCCTTTACGCAGTCGCCCGATGACATTCATGCCGACCAGGCAACACTCCACGGGATCATTTTGCCCAACAGCTTTGCGGCCATGGCTTGGTTTGAATGGGCGGAACGCGGTGGTGACTACGCAAACGACTGCGCCCATCCCTGTCAGCGATAGCGCCGTGCCCGTTCGGACCAGCGCCATCATTTCCAATCTTCAAGCCCGGGTCGTTTACGTATGCCGCTTGGTGGTGAGCAATGCGAACGGCACGTGCTTTGGAGCGACAAAATTATTTATCACCGGAGGCAAAGTCCATGCTTGGGGAAACAATTATGCCCTGCAATTGGAACTGCCGGCATCCTTGACCAACATCGTGGCCGTCGCCGCCGGCGGGGCTCATTGTCTGGCTTTGAATACGGAAGGAAAAATCACGGCCTGGGGCTGGTCGTACTATTCCAACTATGGACAGACCAATGTTCCACCCGCGGCGAGTAACATCATCGCCATCGCGGCGGGCGGGGCGCATAGTTTGGCCTTGCGGCGGGATGGTATCCTCGTCGCGTGGGGGGCCGGACAGCCCGGGCAAAGTGATCATCCGCACTACGGTCAGTCCATCGTTCCGGCTGGGTTGAGTAACGTCGTTGCGATGTCGGCGGGCGGATTTCACAACCTCGCCTTGCGTGATGATGGCACCCTGGTTGCCTGGGGGGGATGGGATCCGCTCCTTTCGAGTGTGCCGCCGGGCTTGAGCAACATCGTCGCCGTCGCCTCGGGGTCGTATCATAATTTAGCGCTCCAAGCCGATGGGACCGTCGTGGCTTGGGGAAGTAATAGTCGCGGGCAGACCCAGGTGCCGGTGGGTTTACAAAACGTCATCGCGATTGCCTGCGGCAATAGCCACAGTCAGGCCCTGCTTTCAAATGGCACCGTCGTTGTCTGGGGGGAACACTATAACAACAGCGAGGGAACGCGGACTGGCCCGATACCTGCCCCAGCTCAGTTGACGAATGGCGTTGCGATCGCCAGCGGCGCCAATCACAGCGTGGCTCTGCAACATAACGGGTCCATCATCGCTTGGGGTTATGATCCCGATTTATTGACCGCCGTCCCAGTAAGCTTGATCGAGGCGGCTGCCATCGCTACCGGCCCGGACGTTAATCTGGCCATTGGCGGACGTTGGGGGCCGACAGTTGACAGTCAATCAGTGACTGGCCCGGCCAATTACGATCTCGAAATCACCTTGGGGGCACACGACAACGACGGTGATCCACTGGGATTATATCTGACGGCTTTGCCAGTTGCCGGGCAGCTTTACCAATATGCCAGCGGCACGCGCGGGTCGCCCATCACGGCAACGAATACCTGGATCAGCGACAGTGAGCGAAGAATCCTCTACGCCCCTCCGACGAATGCTTTTGGAACGCCATACACCAGCTTCCGTTTCGCGGCCAATGATGGCGAACTGATTTCCGCCGCCGCCACGATTTCTATCAATATCGATCCGCCATTGCCTGCCGAAATCACGAGTTGCGGATATGCCACCAACGGGGCATTTGCCTTGGGCTTCACGGGAGACGCGAATACTCCTTATCACGTGCAGACCTCCACCAATCTGACCGACTGGGAATATTTGGGTCCCGCCACCCAAAGCCCACCGGGAGTTTTTTACTTCATTGATTCATCCGCCAAAGATCACGCCCAGCGCTTTTATCGAATCAGCGCTGACGCACTGAATGTTCCATAGTGGAAGCCTGGATTTGGCGACCGGCTTTGTTCCATCCGTCTGGTCAATTTGGAAGTTGGACAGGCCTCACTGACCGGACTTGCTCCCATCCAAATCTGCGCGCGGACGCACCACGCGGAACGTATCCCCCGTGTCTTCCATCTCGTAAAGATGCGCGCGGGTCGTCGGCTTGCCGAAGGGATGATGCAACACGAGCATCCATTGGTCCTCGAAGGTTTTGAACAGCATCCCGTGCCCGCTATCGCCGCCGACGAGTGGCTCGAGTTGTTCCCACGGTCCTTGCAATGTGCCCGAGCGCGACCGCGCGATGGTCTCCACGTAGCCGTCGCGATTGTAACTCGCCCACAACATCACGAGCTTGCCGGTCTTGGTGCGATACAACTGCGGCCCGTCGGTCACGTATTGATTCTGGCGCGTGCTCGGCTTCCGTTCCGCGTTGATCCACGGCGCGTCCGAAGCTTTGAAGAGATGGATGGGCTCGCCGACGGAATCCGACAGATCATCCTTCAAGCGGATGGCTTCCATCGTGCCGTCAATCACCTGAATCCATTCATGCGCGTAAACCATCCACGGCTGACCGGCGGGATCAACGTAAAGCGTGCCGTCGAGCGTCATGAAATTCGTCGGCGGATGCGGCCCGGTTTTCTTGAGCACCGCGAACGGTCCATCCGGTGTCGCACTTTCGGCCACGATCGAGCCGCGCAGATGATTCGTGCGCCAGACTTCGGGCGGCGTGGACAGGATCGCGTCGTTGTTGTGCAACGTGGCGAAGAGGTAAAACTTCCCTTTGTATTCGTGGACCTCCGGCGCCCAGACACCGTGACGCGGATTCGCCCAAATACCATCTGGCACGGTGAACACCACGAACGGCCCTTCCCACTCGCGCAGATCCTTGCTCTTGTAAGTGACCACGCCGGACCGCTCCAAGCCCTGCCGCGGCCCGCTCGCCGTGTAGAGGTAATACGTCTTCGTCGGTTGATGCGCGACGATGAACGGATCATGCACGCGGACATCGGCGAGTTTCAAACCCTGCCGCACCTTCAATCCCTCCGGCGCGTTTGTTTGCGCTGAAGCCAGCGCGCTGCCCGCCAGGAGCAGCAGCAGTGGCAGCGAGAATCTTTGAAATAGAGTTTTCATCGTTCAAAAGGCTGGAATGCAAATCCAGTTCCAACAATCAATTGCTTGGAACTCATCACTTCTCGGTGGGGCAAAGCTGCCGCTTTGCCTGATTTGGGGCGGCGCAGCAACGCCGCCCTACCATTTATGAGATGAGTTCTAGTCCGCTCAAATGGAAGTTCAACAGGTGGAATTATTCAAGCGCGGCTTTATGCAGTGGCTGGTAGGGCGCGTCACGCCGTGCGCGCCACTGGTGGCCGTCCGCAAGGACCGGCGCGCACGGAGCGACGCGCCCTACCTGAAATCCCCAATGGTTGTCGCAGCACCTCTGGCGGCAAGCAACCACCATGCTTTTCCTGACACCGGACGGGATAATCCTGACGCCTTGCGCGATATTCCGTGGCGCTATTTTGGATTTAGCGCCACCGACTGGTCTGTTCCTGACAAGGATTACCCCAAACCTCGACGCCGGTTGTCGCAATCTGTGGCGCTATTTTCAAAATAGCGCCACTGGTTGTTCCAGTCCTTCAAAGGTCTGCTGTGATCCTGACACCGCGGGCTCTGGACCGTGGCGCTAAATCAGAAATAGCGCCACAGTCTGCTTGAAACCGTGTATCGGTTGCTCCTACCTTGACGCCACTCCCGGGTCTCATCAGGGAAAAAATCGCAACCGTCGTAGCGTTCCTTGCTCTGGTTGCAAGGGGATGCGCTGGCGGAACAACGTTAATCCGAACATGCGTTGCCCCAAACTTGGTTTCCGCAACAAATCTGCGTTGGCTCAACTCCTCATCTGCCAACGCGTCGTCGCCAACCTCACCCGCGCGCCCAAAGCGCAACTGGTCAACGTGGCTCTGGCCGAGACGCGGGCTGCTGTCGCCGCGGCGCGCACGAGTCACGAACGGTTGGAGAAGTTGAAAGCTGACCTCAAAGCCGAAACCCGGCGGCGCGATGAACTCTTGCGCCTGGCCCGGGACAAAGTCACGCGCGCTCAGCTTGGGCAGTTCAACAACCTGAACCATCACGCCGAACAAGCGCAAGCCGCCGGCATGGAACTGCCCGGCTCGAAACGCCGTTCCGTGGGTGAGCCCGCCAAAGTTGCTAACCTGCGCGCCGTTCCCGCCACGCATTCCACCGACATCACCTTACGCTGGGAACGCTCCGTGCGCCGTTGTTCCTTTGAGATCCAGATCCGGCTGGAGGGCGAGCCCGAATCCGAATGGCAACATCACCACGTCTGCCTGCGCCAACGCTGCGAGATCAAGGGCTTGAAATCCGGCGGCCTGTATTGGTTTCGCGTCCGCGCCCACAACGCCCACGGCTCCGGCCCGTGGAGTAATCCGGTGAGTGCCAGGGTGAGGTGAGTAATATCGCTTTTCGTTGCTGAGTTTAAGCCCGGCATTGAAAACCGGCGCTGAACCGATATATCAAGCACATGAAATTCCATTGGTGGTGGATACTGGTGGGGCTGGGTGTTCTCTGGATGATCGGTTGGGCGGTCAGTGTGATCATTTCCGTCTGGTTCAATCCGCTGGATAGCGACGACGACAAACACCAGAGCGTCCGTGATCGCCTGGTGGGACAGGCCATCTTCAATTGGTTTCTCTGGCCGGCGGTGCTTCCCCAACTTTTAGACCGTCGAAAACTCTTGCGCGACATGAAGACCGGCAAGCGTCCGAATTGGATCATGCTCGAGAAAGGTGAGGAGGGTGCTCGCGAGTGGACGCTTGCTGACGGCACGGTATTCCAAGCCTCGGCTTCTACTTCAGGAGAATCCTCCAAGCCGGCGGATATCACCGCTGATTACGAAGACAAATCCATCACGGGAGAAATATACTATCGCGTCGGCATGATTGCGCCGACGCCGCAGCCGCCTAGGGATTGGACCCAACTGGAATTTCTGTCCGCTGACCCTGACTCAGATCCGGAGGATGAAGATGATTCCTTCGACCGCTACCAGATCAAAGTGCAACTGCCGCGGGGCAAATATCAGGTGGAGTTCCGCGTCCCGGACCGAACCGGCAAGCTGGAGGAATGCGCCGCAGTCACATTGATCATCTCCGACCCTGAAGATTACAACTTGTGAGTGAAACACCGATTTCGCGTCCGCGCCCACAACGCCCACGGCTCTGGCCCGTGGAGTAATCCGGTGAGTGCCAGGGTGAGGTGAACTATTGAAGTTCGCATTCCTGCAGTATTGCGCAGGCAGATTCGATGTCATCCGCAACACCGAGCCGAGTGAATATTTCCACAGCACGCCGGGCATAGGGTAGCCCTTCTGCGTTCTTTTCTTGCCGTAATAACGCTTTGGCGAGGCGGTAACAGTTAGACGCAATCAATTCTTGGCGACCTAATTTTTCGGTCAAAGGCAGAGCCTCGCGGGCCAGTTTCTCGGCCGCTGGCCAGTCTTTCCGATCCAACGCCAAGCCTGATAGATTGCCAGTGTAGTTGGCCACGCCTTCGGCGTAACCAACGGCATGGGCCACGCGTAGCGCCTCGCGGTAATCCCGTTCTGCTGCTGCCAAATCGCCAGCATTCTTTTCAGCATTGGCAAGAGTGTTTAAGTCGGTAGCTACGTCAGAGCTCTCGGCGGACAGGCTGCGATCCAGTTCGACTACTTTATGGTAGGCGGCAATGGCGGCAGGGAAATCCTTCTTCAAGTTATGTCCGATTCCACGCAGCTGTATTGCAACGGCGCGTTCCCGTGTGCCAAGCTGTGGATCTGTCCCTTTTGGAAATGCTTTTTCCCAGTGTTGCGCCGCGCGGTCGGCCTGGGCAAGTACTTCGTCCGCTTGGCGGCGCAAATAGTAAACCCAGCCCGTCTGATAGGCCCGCCAGCCGGCATTTCTGTGATCCTCTACCATCACGGCTTTAACTTCTGCCTGCTGATTGAGTGAGAGCAGTTCATCCCAACGACCGGTGAAATCGAGGAAGAAGTCGAGCGCACTGCACAAGGTCTGCAGCCGGTCGCTTGGGCCGGCGAGGAAACGTGGTAAGGCTGGGGCCACGCTGGGCCAGGCGGCGTCAAGTGTCGGGAATCGGGTGTGTTGCCTGTAGCCATTCTCTACAATGAGCGCATAAGCGCGCTTTTCCAGACGGTCGCCCGTCTCCGCCACCACCTCGGGTTTCTTCTTCCTCAAAAAGTCAGCAACCATTGGCACGAGGGCAAAGGCCTCATGTTTTTCATCGGCGGTAATAAGCGAACGATTCCGTAAGTGCTTGAGACGATTGATAACTTGCGCCTCGGCAACTCCACTGAGACTGGCAATATCTTCGAGGCGGATTGTCCGGGTGACGTGCGTTAGCGTGGCGAGGATGGCAACATCTTCGGCGGGTAGTGACGCGATGATGTCGCCAAAGACGAAAGCGAGGGCATTGTTGCGGTCAGGGCATGAGCGCAGATGGGTGAGCGCGTCAGCGATATTTGCGCAGCCGCCGTGGCCGACCTGTCCCGCAACCCAACGCAGGAGCAGCGCATTGCCTTGCGTCTCGCGGATGAGATCGAGCCGTTCGGCTTCCGTCGAAGCAGCGAAGGGAGCATTGTGGGCAGCGATTTCAGCGAGCATTTGCAGCGCGGTAGTTCGGTCGAGCGCTGGGAGGTCAAGCGCGTGGACGCGATTGCCGACGAAGATCCTGCTGGTTAGCAGGGCTTTATTGCCCAGTGGGAGAAAGTCCAGAAAGGCGAAAAGCTCGTCCTGCTCGTTCTCGGTGAGGGTTTCGAGATTGTCGAGCAAGAGCAGGATGTGGCGGCCTGTGAGGCTTTCGGAAAGTACACGTGCGCGCTGGTCCTCGGTGGCTTCGGCAACGGTGCGCAGGTCAAGGCGGCGGGCGATTTCACCGAGCATCGCCTGCCAGGAACTGAGGGCAAAGCTGCCAAGGTCTCGTAGGCGATGGTCATCCTGCTGCTGTTTTTTGACGGAGACAAAAACGATCTGCTCGAAGTGCTCGTGCGGCACCTGATAAGCAGCGTAAACGGCGAGAGAGGTTTTACCGCGTCCGCCGTCACCGTCGATGAGCGTGCCCCAGCCGCGATGGCGCGGGTCGAGGGCGGCGGCGATTTTCTTTAACTCTTCTTCGCGTCCGAAGAAGGGCTGAAGCGTCGGGAGATTGTGTGGGATGGAAGTCTTTAGGACGGGTGCTGCCGTTGCGGCGGGCTTGGTGTAATAGTCCTTTGGCTTGCCTTCATTATCGGCGAGACGTTCGAGAATCAGTCTGGCAGTTTCTTCGGTTGACTTTTCGTCCAATTCGATGAAACCCGCCAAACCATAAAGTCCCTTGCCTTCCACCCGATTAAAGCGGGTCAACATGACTTGCTCCACCTTGCCTTGCTTGATGAGTCCGTAGATGGCATTCCACTCCAAACCACACCATTCCTTTTTGTCGTAGTCTTGGCAAAAAACAGTGACGATTAGATCAGTTTCAGTGTGATAAAGCTCCGGCAGCGAGAATGCGAGTCCAGCCTTGGCGAATTTGGCTTCGTAAAACTTGTCGTAGAGAATTTTGTCTTCGCCAAATTGTTTCGCAAGCAAGTCGGCTACTTGCTTGACGTAGTTTCGTTTCTCTCCAGCAAAGGAGAATGCAATCCGGAAGCGTTTAGAACTCATAGCCCTGTTTCTGAAACCGGTTGATTACTTCCCTATGATGGAAGCTCAGCAGGTAGAGTTTTTCAAGTTCCCACTTCTTGAAATGGTTTGAGGGCCGGTTCAACGAATCGTTTTGAGCAATTCCTCCAATCGTCCGGCCCAGAAGGCGAGGTCAAAATGCTGCGGGTCGTCGTGGCCGTCGGGGATGCCGGCAGCAATGGGATGCTGCGGGCCTATCTGCATTGAAGTGGGAAGATCGTGGGCGGAATTTTGCGATCATGAATAGACCGGCACGAGATACGTTTCGACAAAGTCCGGCCCGGCCATCTCGAGTTTCACTTCGAATTCCCAGTAAATGGTTTTTCCCGCGCTGAGGCTGGTGGGCTGGGCCTCCGCGGGCGGCTCAAATTTGAAGACGCGGATTTCGCCCGGAAGCAATTCGTCGTCGGGTTCGAGATGCCACGTTCCATTCCAGATCTCTTCCTGGACCACGCGGGTGGAGCGATCGTCGCCCGAGCCGGTGGTTTCCGTCCATTCTTCCGCGCAACGCAACCGGAAACTGCCGGGACTGGATTTTGTGAGGCCGGTGGGTGACTGCCAGCGGAGGAGAATCGGGCTTTGAGTGGAATAGGGAAATTCGGTGAATTCGAGGCGCGAGGCGTTGAAGCGGATTGCGCGAGCGATGGTGAGAAAGAAATATCCCCAAGCCCAAACCAGGAAGAAATCAAACACGCCAACGATCAGTTTCACCAGCAATGGACCGTCTTTGCTAAAAAATGCCCACCAATTAAAGATGGAGAGGAAGATGGACATGGCTAGCGCGGCCGCCCCCGCCTTCCCGGCTTTCCCCCAACGCGATGGTTGGCAACCGCGGGTGTCCCAAGGGTAATCCACCAGTGCGAGATCGGCGCGGGTCGTGCCTGTGATGGCGGCCCGGCGCCGGTTGGCTCGGAATTGGCGGAGGGTCAAGCCCCACACCATCAGACCCGCACCAAGGAAGCATGCGCCGCAGACGGTGAGCACCCAATACGGTGCGTGAACCGTGGCCGGATCAACGGCGATGACTTTTAAGCCGATGAGCGCGATCGCCGTGCCTCCAGCCACAAATGGCAGCCCGAAGAGCCAGCCGCCAATCGTGGACAAGCTGGTCTGCCGGCCGCGCTGAACTATCTGGCCCGACAATCGGCGGCGTTGGTGAGATTCCTCGTATCGCATGGTTTCTGGCGCTGAGGCTGCCCGAGGCGCTCCCGCCAGACAGCTACAATTCGACGCTGCTTTTACAACCCCAGTTTCTTGAACCGGGTATTCATGTATCAATTCTGTATGCCGTACACGCCGGGGCGGACGGGGGCTTCGGGTTGCTGTTTCTTGGGGGCATCGGTCCAGGAAACGTTGCTCATTCCCATGGGGGGGACGCCGGGTTGCGTGGCTTCCAAGACGGTGCGCAGGACGACTTCTGCCTGCCGGATATCGGTCGCGTAAACCAGCAGGGTGGTGTTGGCGAGGGCTTTGGGGGTGATGTTGGCCGCCAGCTTGGCGAGCCACGCGCGACAGCGGGGGCGCAGTTCTTCGAGCGCGACAATCTGGGCCAGGATCTGGTGAAACAACGGCAGCGGCCCGACGGCGTGTTTGCCCAAGGAGCGATTCAGGTCCAGCGCGGTCAAGGCGTGGCCGCGGGCTTCAGTGAGGTTTTTCTTTTCCGCGGCGATGCGGCTTAATCCGAGCAGCGCTTGCGGGTAGTGTCCGGCGATCAGTGCTTCGCTGAACAAGGCGGCGGATTCTTCGGGGCGGCGGGCCGTTTCGTAGTATTCCCCGAGTCGGACGAGCTGGTGTGGGACCGCGGCGGTTTTGACCAGGTCGCTCCATTCCTTTGCCGTGGTGAAATCATGGCGGAGCAAACTCAAGCGGACCATGGCGCACATCAATTCCACGTCGTTGCGCGCGACGGTTTTCAATTCCTGCAAGCGATCTTGAGCTTCCTGCAGGTAGCCGGCATCGAGCAGGAGATTGATGAGGTACTTTGGAGTGTTCGTTGCTGATGGCCTGTGGCAGGCAGGCGTTCCGCGCGCACAGGATGGCGCTTTGCAACTTGCCGCGCCGCGATTGGCAAATGGCTTGCAGCAGCAGAATGGTCCGCTCGCTGGGCATGGCTTCGATGGCTTTCTCCAGATACGCCTCGGCGGTGGCCCAGTCGCCGATGAGTGCACAGCCCCACGCCGCGCTCCATGCAACCATGCCGGAACGCATGCCGGTGTGGTATTGGAGGAATTTTAAGGCTTCGTAAGCTTGCTGGCCTTGGCCCAATCCGCTCGCTGCCACCAAAAAGGTCATGACGCCTTCGATGGAGTTTTCTTTCGCGCGCAGACTCAAGCGTGCGGCGACATACGCTCGTCCGTAATCGCAGATGCCAAGCGCGTTGGCGGCCTCCTGGGCGAGCGCCAGGCATTTGGTTGAGCTGCCAGAGGTGGCGGAGTATTGCGCCTGGAGTCTGGTTTCGATCAGTTTGGCGTGGTCCTCGGTGAACTCCGGAGGATTCTGCCAGGCGTTTTTCAGCCGGACAAAATCGGGCACGGGCAATTGCAGCTTTGGTTCATACCAGCCGGCGCGATAGAGCAGGATTCCCACGGTGATGAAGAAGGCGCAAGTCACGCCGGCGGCGGCGGAAAAACCATCGAAGATAAAAAACAATCCCGCACCAAAGCCAATGAAGAAGAAGGCGAGTGCGAACAATTGCAGCGGGCGCAATTTTGTCCGAGTGGCATTCTTCCTGGTCCAGCGGCGTAATTGTTTGCTGTCCTTGCGTTCTTGTTCGCCGAGGACTTCCTGAATCCGGGTGATCAAGCGAGCGGCCAAGGCATCTGCTTGAGCGAGGAGCGAGATGGCGGGCGCGGTATTGAGTTGGGGTTCGGTCGCATCGGGCGGCAGGGCGGCGAGCCGGTCCGGCAGGGCGGGGTGGGTGGAATATTTTGAGGCGTAGTGCCCGGCGGCTTCGGCCGCAGGGGATTGGGCGTCAACGGCGAGTTGGGCGACGAGCCATTGGCTGAACCCGGTGCCGGAATGCAGCCGGGCCAGGCGTTCATTTAACGGCAGCCGGTTGGCGCAGCGTTCCAAGCCTTCCAGCTTGAGCAACGCGGTTCGCAGCGCGGCGCTGCTGCACAATTGCGTCGCCCCGCGATCCGCATCGAACTCATCTTGCCGCGAGCAAGCCGCCACCGCTTCCGTGCCGCTGCGCGCAAAGGCGTCGGCGAGGCGATGAAACAAAGGGGCGAAGAGCTGCGATTGTCCGGCGCGTTGGGCGTTTTCCACATCTTGTCCGAGAATGCCTGCGAGTTGACAGGTGCGGCCCAAGCCTTTGTTCAGCCAGCGTTTGTAGCCGCGCTGCACCAGCTTCGCGTGCATCATCTCGTGCGCGAGAACGGCTTCCATTTCTGATTTGGTCAGGCCGGCCAGCAAATCATAGCCGATGCCCAATACTGTTCGGCCCGTGCCGGGGAGCAGGCCCTTCAGGTTAACCCAGGCGTTCGTGCTTAATTCCAGCGCGACCTGGTGGGGCGGCTTCACGTGGGCTTGGTGACAAAGCGCTTCGATCAGTTGGAAAAGTTCGGGGGCTTCGGTGGGTTCAACGGTGATGCGATATTCCACGCCTTTCCGCAGCCAGAAGCTGTTCAGAAAGCGGAGCAGCAGCCCGGTGTGCCGTCCCAGGGCGGGCGATATCAACCGCGCCGCGCCGAAACGGGCTAGGACGAGGAAGCAAATCAGCTCGATGCCAATCAATGCGAGCAGCAACAGGACGGAGAGCAATGAGAAGACGTAGGCAAAGATGATCACCACCCCAGCCCAGAGGAAAATGGTGAATCGTGAAAACCCTTGGACAGGTTTGTCCCCAGTCGATGTGGATTGCGCCGTCATCTGAGTCATCAGCGCGCCCTTTGTTGCGCTGGCATCGGGCGAAGATTGTGAGCGGGCGGCAAACTGAAGTCCAGCGGGTTTGCGAGCTGGCGACCGAGGATCAAATTTTTGGCCGAGATTGTTCGGCGGAGAATTGCTTCTCGCGTCCCGAAAATTTATGCTGGCAGTTTGGCATGGCCGATAACGAACAAAAATACTACGCGTTCCTGAGTTGCAGCCCAGAGGACAGCCGGGCAGCGCTGTCCGATTCATCGGCGGCGGGACGCCGGAGTTGGAGCCGTTGGCTGGAAGAGGTCCTAAAGGCGTATGTCATTCCCCCGGAACTCGTCGGCCAAATCAATGGGCGCGGCGAAATCATTCCCGAACGGATCGCCTCCGTGTTTCGCGATGAGTCGGAATTGTCCGCGCCGGCCAGTCTCAGCGCGGAGATGCGCCTCGTCTTGGAGCGATCCAACTGTCTGATCGTGATCTGTTCGCCGCGTTCGGCCCAATGCCGGCAGGTGAATGCGGTGGTGAGCTATTTTAAACAACTTGGGCGCGGCCATCAGATTTTGCCGTTCGTGATCGCCGGGACACCCAATGCCAGCAACGGCCATCCGCCGGGCGCGATGGAGGCCGACGAATGTTATGTGCCGGCGCTACGCCATCCGGTGAATCCCGATGGCACGGTGGATACGGCGCGCCTGGCCAGCAAACACGCGTTCGTGGATGCGCGGTATGGCGTGGAGAAGCGGGAGATTCTGGCGACGGATCATCGCACCGCCGCCGCCGAATTGGAGCGGGCGAAGATTCAGTTGATCGCCTTGCTGCTCGGGGTTGGGTTCGATGTGTTGTGGGCGCGGCAGCAGAAATTTCATTTTTTAGAATTGATGGAGGCGCAGGAGGAAGCCCGCGAAACCCTGCATCAAGTCGCGGAAGTCCGGCGGCAATTGCAGGAAGCGGAGCAGCAAGCGCGCGAAGCGCAACGGCAGGCGTTGGAACAGCAAAACCTGCCGCGCGCGGTGCAGGAGCAGATTCAGGAGGCCCACAATCAGGCGGCGGCGGCGCAACAGCAGTCGCGGGAAGCGCAGCAACAACTGCAGGAAGTCCAAAATAAAGTTCGGGAGACGCAAGCGCAGTTGGAGGAAGCCCGGGGTCGGGCGCACGTCGCCGAGAGTAAAGTCCGGGACGCGCAGCAAGCGGCGCAGGAAGCCCAGAACCAGGTTGAGGCGACCCGGCTTCAGGCGCGGATGGCGCAGGAGCAGGTGTTGGAAGTTCAAACTCAGACGCAAACGAACCAGGTTCAGGAAGCGCAGAATCAAATCCTGAATGCGCAACGCGACGCGCAGCATGCGCAAAGTCAGTTGGCGGAAATCCGTCAGCAAGCCCAGGACGCGCAGAACAAATTGGTGGCGGCGCAAAACCAGGTGCAGGAGTTTCAGAATCAAGCGCAGGCAGCGCAGAGTCAATTGGCGGAGGCCCGCCAGCAAATTCACGAGGCGCAAAGCAAAGTTGTCGCCGCCGAAAATCAGGCGCGCGAAGCATTGACTCAGGTTCAGGAGACCCAGAAGCAGACCCGCGACGCGCAAGGTCAGATCAAAGTCACGCAGGATCAAGTTCGGGAAATCCAAGAACGAGATCGGGTGGCTCGCCGGCTCACCAAGGTGTGGGCGGTGTTGGCCGCGCTGGCTTTGCTGGCCGTGGGCGTGGTCGCCAGAAATGCCGGACGGCAACGTGAGTTGGATGGTCAAGCCTTGGCCCAGGCGACGGCGGAAGCGGCGGGAAAAATTGAACTGGCCACAAGCGGAGTCACGCCGATCCGGGAGGCATTGCAAAAAATTGGCGGCGCCGAGCAGGATGGAAATCGCCGCAGCAGTTTGGATCGGCTCGCCGCTGGGGTTTCCGTGGCTGAAATCCCTGAAGTCCTGAAGGCGGCGGCGGTCTTGGTGGACGACCAGCAGCGCAGCCGTTTTCAGAAGTTATTGTTGGTGCGGTTGGGCGAGGTGAATCCCTTGACCGCGATGACCAATGCAAGCGCCGTGGAAGGGACGATTGTAACCGATCAGGGCCAGCGCGATTCCAGCGTCTATTTTCAACTGGCTGTGCTGGATCACTGGTTGCAGGCCGATTGGCCCGCAGCCTGCAAATGGGTTTGCCAGTTACCCGATGGCGACGCCCGGCAACGCACCTTGGATAAAATCATTGGCGCGGTGCAAGCCCAGCCAGACTCCAAAGCCAAGCACCAGCAGCTCGTGCAATGCATTAGCGCCCTGGTTAACACTGATATTTACGGAGCTTTGGCTTTGGCGGAATCCCTTCCGGACGATGGGCGGTTTAGTGTGGTGATCGCAAGCATCTGGACCAAGGCTGCGCTGTTGGTGGTTGACCGCTTGGGGTTGCCACCTGAAACCATTTTGTCACGCGAGGAGTTCTGGGCGTGGCCGCTCTCGCTTCCGACCGCAAACGTCAGTCGCCCGGAATCGTCTCCGGTGACTACCAAAGAAACATCGCCGGACACGAACGGAGCGGCTCAAGTTCAGCCGCAACCGTAAACGTTCGGCGCGCGGGTTAGTTATGGAAGCCGGCCTTGCTTATAATCCCAGTTTTTTGAACCGGTTGTTCACTTCCTTGAAATGGAAGTCGAGCGAGCAGAGCGCTTCGAGTTCGCCTTTCTTGAAGTGTTTCGCGACTTCGGGATCAGCTTTGAGTTGCTCGACGAAGTTAGCGTCATCGCGGCCGGCGTGTTTGACTTCCCAAGTTTTCATCGCGGCGTCCTGGCAGAGTTTGTAGGCGGCTTCGCGGGTGAGACCTTTCTTGATGAGCGCGAGCAGCACGGTCTGGCTGTTCCACATGCCGAGCGAAAGGCCGAGGTTCTTTTTCATGTTCGCGGGATAGACGACGATGCCGTCCATCATCCGCGTGAGCAGGCCGAACATGTAATCGAGGAGCGTGCAACTGTCCGGGAAAATGATGCGCTCGACGCTGCTGTGGCTGATGTCGCGTTCGTGCCAGAGGGCGACGTTTTCCAGCGACGCCATTGCGTTGCCGCGCAACACACGCGCGAGGCCGGTGAGGCGTTCCCACGTGATAGGGTTGCGCTTGTGCGGCATGGCGCTGCTGCCTTTCTGGCCTTTGGTGAACGGCTCTTCGGCTTCGAGTACTTCGGTGCGTTGCAGATGCCGGAACTCTACCGCCCAGCGTTCGATGCTCGCGCCGACGAGCGCCATCGCGAGTTGAAACTCGGCGTGGATGTCGCGTTGCACGACTTGCGTGGCGATGGGCGCGGGTTGAATGCCCAGCTTCTTGCAGACGTAAGCCTCGACGCGCGGTGACAGATGCGCGCTCGTGCCCACTGCGCCGGAAATCTTCCCGACGGCCACGACATCGCGGACAGCTTCGAGGCGACGGAGGGCGCGGGTGAATTCATCGTGCATCAACGCGAGTTTGAGGCCGAAGGTCGTGGGTTCGCCGTGGATGCCGTGGCTGCGACCCATGCACGGCGTGAACTTGTGTTCCTTCGCGCGGCGCGCGATGACGGGCAGCACCGTTTTGACGTCAGCGATAAGGATGTCCGCGCTTTGCATCATCTGCACGGCGTAGCAGGTATCGCCCACGTCGCTGCTCGTGAGGCCGAAATGAAACCAGCGGCTGGCCTGATCGTTGATGGCCTCGGCGACGGCGGTGGTGAAGCCGATGACGTCGTGGTTGAGAACTTTCTCGAGTTCGCGTTGACGGGCGACGAGGCCGGGCAGGTCGGCGAACCATTTATCGCAACCAGCTTTGATCTTCTTGAAATCCTTGGCGGGCACGACGCCTTCCTTCACCAACGCTTCGCTGGCGAGGAGTTCGATCTGCAACCAGATCTTGAGTTTGTTTTCGTCGGTCCAGATGGCCCGCATCTCGGGCCGCGAATAACGCGTAATCATGCGCGACGAGTTTAATCGGAAATGTGGTGGGGGAAAAAGGAGGAAGTATTAACCACGGATGAACACAGATGGACACGGATTAAGACAGTGACACGAATTGCACCAATTAGCACGAATGGGACGCCGGCTACAAATTAGTGATAATTCGTGGAATTCGTGTCGTAATTTATAGTTGGTAATCGGGTTCATTTTGTTTTCATAGCCGCCATGCGATTCAAGGCGGGCAAGAAGGCCAAGCTATTCCTCACAATCTTGACGGCGCTGTTGGCGCTGGGTTGGTGGTTCATCCGGCAAACGCCGGAATTCGTCATCGCCGACCTGGCGAATCCGACGGAGTTGCGGGCATTGGGCGAGCGCGGGGCGAATTCGCGATTGAACGAGATCGTCTTCCAATTGCACGAGGCGGAACGGAATGGTCGGAATCTCACCAATGTGCTGGGCGTCGCGTTGTGGTCGGTTTATCGGAATGAAGCGCAGCGGGATTTGGTGCAGGGAAGTTTGCTGCGTAATCTTGCCATTGCGCAGCGGCTGGGATTGCTGGCTGGCGAGCATCAAAATCTGGAGCAACTGCACCGTGGCCGTTCGCCGACCATTACGACCGGGCCTTACGCGGGCGAAAAGACGGAGGTGGATCACATCGTGCCGCGCAGTCTCGCGCCGGAAACGGATAATGAATTGGGAAATCTCGAACTCATGCCCGCGAGTTTGAACCGGAAGAAATCCAATCACGTGAGTTCACGGCAGATCACGCACGCGGAGTTGTTGTTCAAGGCGGGATTGTTGACGGCGGAATCTTTGGAGCGGGTGCGGGCGCAGGTTCGTACGGGAGACAATTAGAGTGAGGCGATGCCTTCGCGCAGGGCGTAGCGGGTGAGTTCGGCGGCGCTGTTGCAATTCAGCTTGTGCATCAGACGGGAGCGGTAGGTTTCCACGGACTTGGCAGTGACTTGCAGGGTCTCGGCGATTTCCTTGTTGCGCTTGCCTTCGGCGACCAAGCGGAGGAGCTGGCGTTCGCGTTCGGACAGGGCGGGTTTTTCCTCTGGCGGTTGGTGGGTCAAAGTTTGGGCATAGTCTTGCGCGACGAGTCCGGAAATCTCCGGGCTGAGATGGATGCGATGATCCATCACTTCACGGAGGGCGCGGACGACTTCCTCTGGTGGATCGTTCTTGGTGAGGTAGCCAGAGACGCCGGCTTGCAGCGCCTTTTTGATGGTGGTCAATTCGATGTCACCGGACAGGATGATGACTTTGAGGTGAGGAAATTCGGTGTGAAGTTGGGCGGAAATTTCGACGCCGTTTTCGCCGGGCAGATGGACGTCCATGATGACGACGTCAGGCTGCACGGTACGGACTTGTTCTACAGCGGAACAGCTTTCACCGGCTTCTCCGACGACGCACAGCCCTGGTTGTTGCTGCAATAATGTCCGCAAGCCTTCGCGCAGCAGCCGGTGATCGTCCACGAGCAAGATTTTGATTTCGGGCGCGGTCATGGCGGGAATTCAAGCGGGATGATCGAGTTGGAGGCGGACGGTGTCCGCGAGTTTTTTGGTGGCTAGCGGTTTGGATAGGTAGGTGACGCCGGGTTTCTGGGGCACGCCAGCTTGGACAATTTCGGCGCTGTAACCACTGCAGATAATGGCACGGAGACCGGGGCGGAGTTGCTGCAAGCGATCCGTCAATTCCAGCCCGGTCATACCTTCGGGCAGGATCATGTCGGTGAGCAACAGATCAATCTGGCCATCGTGCGCACGCCATTGTGTGAGCGCCTGGTGGCCGGTGTCGGCTTCCAGAACGCGATAGCCGAGCACGCGGAGAAACTGGCCGGTGGTCTGGCGGACATTGACGTCGTCTTCTACCAACAGAATCGTTTCGCGCCCGCGTCGGAGGGTGGTGGTTTCGGCTTCGGGAGCGAAGGCGATGGTCGGCTCGGTGAGGGCCGGGAGATAAACCCGGAAAGTGGTGCCGTGGCTGATGCGGCTGTCCACCTCCACCCAACCTTTGTGTTGAGCCACGATGCCGTGGACGGTGGCGAGCCCCAAGCCTGTGCCCTTGCCGGGTTCTTTGGTGGTGAAGAACGGTTCGAAGATGCGTTTGATGATGGCGGTATCCATGCCGCAGCCATTGTCGGTGACGGACAAACAGACGAAGTGTCCGGTGCGACGTTCGAGGTCGGGCGTCTGATGCGGTTCTGCGAAATGGATCATGGCGGTGCGGATCAGGATACGTCCACCGGTGGGCAGGGCATCGCGGGCGTTGACGACCAGGTTCATCACCACTTGTTCCACCATGCCGGTGTCCGCTTTGACCAAGGGCAGGCCGGCCTGGCTCTCGGCGCGGAGATCAATCTGTTCGCCGATCAGGCGGCGCAGCATTTTCAGCAGGTTGGTGACAACGTAATTCAGGTCCAGCGGCTTGACTTCAAGCGCAGAACGGCGACTGAACATGAGCAGCTGCCGCGTCAGGTTTACAGCGCGCTGAGTTTCGGCTTCAAGTTCCTTGAGCGTCTGGCGGGTTTCGGCATCCAGCGATGGATTCATCTGGAGCAGGCCGAGATGAATCATGGTGGCGGCGAGGATATTGTTGAAATCATGCGCGACGCCGCCGGCGAGCTGACCGACAGCTTCAAGTTTTTGGGCCTGACGTAACTGCGCCTCAAGTTGGCGGTGTTCGGTCATGTCGCGCATGAACACCAGCGAACTAGGTTGTTCTTGATAAACGAAAGGTGCGGCGGAAACGATGACCGGGATGGTCTGGCCATCGGGGCGCAGGAGGATGTGCTGATTGTCACTAGCACCTTCGTGATGGTGATCAAGGCGACTCATCAGGTGCGAGATGCGTGCCTGGGAGTCGGGGTGAAAACACGCCAGCACGGGTTTGCCAAGCAAGTCCTGCGTCGTGGCCACCCCGAATAATTTGACGGCGGTGGTATTGAGGTAGGCGAAATTTTTCCCGGTCCGGATGTAGATGGCTTCGGGGGCGATTTCGACCAGCCCGCGGAAGCGTTCTTCGCTGGCTTGAAGTTCACGCTCAGCCTGCTTGCGTTGTGAAATGTTGCGGCAGACACAGAAGACCAGTTTGGCGTCTTCGATGACCGCGCCATTGATGCTGATCTCCACGTCGTAAAACGAACCATCCTTGCGGCGATGGCGGGTTTCAAAATGCCAGCCAGCGGCATCGGTGGTGTTGATGATCTCCAGAATCTGCGCGCGGGTCAGGTGCGAGTCCCAGTCCCAAGCGTGCAGTTCCCGGAGTTCCGCCATGGTGTAACCGAGCATTTCGGCGAACCGTTGATTGGCCTCCTGCACGCGTCCGTCTTTGTTCAAAACCATGATGCCATCATGGGATTGCTCTACCAGAATCCGGCGGCGCACCGCTTCGGCGGCGCGGGCAGCTTCGGCCTGACGATGTTCGGTGATGTCGGTGTGGGTACCGATGGCGCGCAGTGGTTTTCCGTCGGGAGTGCGGGTGATGACTTTGCCGCGATCCAGCACCCATTTGTAACTGCCGTCCTTGCAACGCAGCCGGTACTCGCAGGTGTAGAGCGGGGTTTTGCCTTCCAGGTGCTGGTGCAGCTTTGCCTGCACGCCGGGGAGGTCTTGGGAATGCACGCGGCTGCTCCAGGCGTTCAGGTCCACGCCGAATTCATCCGGTTCGTAGCCGAGCATCGCCTTGTAATTGCGGCTGAAAAAAATCTGATTCGTCTGCGTGTTCCAATCCCACACGCCGTGGTCGGCGCCATCGAGCGCGAATTGCCAGCGTTGCTCGCTGTCCTGAAGCTGACGATGCGCGTGGGCCAACTGGCGGAAATAGCGGTTAAGTGTCCACCACAAGAGCGTCGCGGTGAAGGCGACAAAGAACCAGCCTTTGTAGATGTTGATCCGCACTTCGGCTTCACGATCAGAAATCAAGCTATGCACCAACTGATCCGAGCAGATGATCCAGAGGGCGCTGATGAGGGCGTAGCCCAAGGCAATTTTGAGGGCCGCAGCCCGGGCTGGCTGGGGCGATGTGCCTGAGGCAATAGGATTGGGCGTGCTAGCCATAGTTGTTCCCGCAAGACCGGAGCCCCGGCCAGCCTGTGCTGGGTCGCGCACGCGATGAAGGATACGTCTGATTCACCGCGGCCTGGCGTCAAGCGCAGGTCGTCGGCTTCGTGTTGCTAAGATAATATCCATTCATTTAAGAGACCCTACTGGACTTGTCACGCCTGAACCCCGTTAGAGCAAAAAATGAGAGGGCAAAGTTAAAAGACGCCAGCCCCGGAGGGCTGGCGTCGCTGGATCTTATGCTCACCATCAAAAGTCGTTGAAGCCGGTCTTTGCCTCGCTGCCGCTTCGACGTCCGGAGGCAGCCGGAGTCGGAACGGGCACGGCAGACGCAGCCTTTGAGGTGGCTTTCGGACCGTCGGCGCTGGCGACGAACATGGCTTGGTCCAAACGATCCAGTGGTTCCGGCGCAAACCGGGCGGAACTGGTTTTGGCCGGCTGGCGCGGGGCATTGACCGGGGCTTGGCGACCTTGCCCATCGACCAGACGGAGCAACTCATTGACGGATTCCTTCATGGCATCGGCTTGCGCGTTGAGTTCCTCGGCGGCAGCGGCGCTTTCCTCGGCGCTGGCCGCATTGGTCTGCGTCACTTTATCCATCTGTGTGACGGCGAGGTTGATCTGGTCGATGCCTTGCGTTTGTTCGGTGGAAGCCCCAGCGACTTCCGCTGCGAGGTCATCCAACTCCCGGGCGCGGGCCAGAATGTCGTTCAGGGCGGTGGCAACTTTCGCGCTGATGGCTACACCTTGAGTGGTGTTAACTATGGCTCCTTCGATCTTGCTGGCGGTTTCCTTTGCGGCTTGAGCGCTGCGTTGCGCGAGACTGCGGACTTCATCGGCGACGACGGCGAAGCCCATGCCAGCTTCTCCGGCGCGCGCGGCCTCCACAGCGGCGTTCAGCGCGAGGATGTTGGTTTGGAAGGCGATTTCATCAATCGTCTTGATGATCTTGGCGACGTCATCGCTGCTGACTTTGATGGCATCCATGGCCTTGGACATATCCTGCGTGTCCCGGCTACCTTGCTCAGCGGCCTGACGGGCGGCTTTGGCGACATTGGTAGCGCGCTGCGCATTCTCGGAATTGCGCTTGGTCATCGAGGCCATTTCTTCGAGGGAGGAACTGGTTTCTTCGAGCGAGGCGGCTTGCTCGCTCGCGCCACCGGCCAACGACTGGCTCGCGGCGGAAACCTGGGTGGCGGCGGAGGCGGTTTGCGCGGCTCCGGCAGACAATTGTTCGGCAACGCGACGGATCGGCTTCGTGATGGAGCGCGTGATGAACCAAGAACAGGAGACGCCGACGAGGAAAGCAATGCTTAGACCGACAATCATGGTCAACGCCGCCGCCGCGAGAGAGGTGGCGGCAGTGTTCGAGGTTTTGGTGGAAGCTTCCATGCTGGATTTGGAAGTAGTGCGGGCTTCGGTCAGCACGCCTTCACCAGTTTGATTGCGCAACTTGGCGAGTTCCTCACGCGCCAACCAGTTCTTAAGAAAACTGGTCATGGCAGTTTCGTAGCCTTTGGCTGCAGTGCGGCAGAGTTCGATCTGTTTGAGATTCACTTCCAACCGGGTGATGGCTTTAAGGGCGTCGAGCTTCTGATAAACGGCGGCAAAATTTTGCGTCACTTTTTGGAACAAGGCCGGATCGCGCGTGGCCTGTGCCTTGAAGTTGCCGACGCGAATGGCGTTGCCGAGATCAATGATTTCATTGGCGACCGCGATTTTTTGCACGCGATCTTGAATGGCGGCGGCGTCCAGGCTGTTGCTGTTGGCCAGAACCTCCCTCAATTTAGCGTCCTGAACAGCAAGGTAGTCGTAGCATGCCTTCATATATTCCTGGGCATCGACGTTCATCCGGTCGCGGTCTTGATCCAGGGCGGTGATGATCTTGATCGTCTGCGTCACCAGTTGCTGATAGTCGGCGGTTTTGGCGGTGGCGCGGTTAACGGCTTCCGACAGGAAACCGAGTTGTTCGCTTCGGGTCCGGTTGGCGAGTTGCTTGGTGCTGTCGAGATGGGATTTCAACTCTCCAAGATTCACTTGGGCGCGGGCGAGGAAATTGGTGTCTTCGGACAGGGCGTAGCCGCGCATTTCGTACATGGTGCTCAAGGATTCGCGCTCCACCTCGTTCGCAGCGGTGGCGGCGGGCATGAATTCATCCGCGAGAGCGCGGGCGTTGTGTTTGACGGCGGTCATCTTAACGATTGCCAGGCTGCCGAGCGCGAGGGCGATGATGATGAGGGCGGCGAAGCCCAAAGTAATTTTTGTCGCGAGTTTCATGATGTCAGTTGTGGTTGGTTGTGCTGGTAAAGAAGAAAGAGCCTTGGTTATTGCGCGGGCGTTTGTGTGGCTGTGAGCGCCAGTTGCGCGGCGGTCGCTGAGCCGATGGCTTGATCAATGTCGAGCAACGCCTTGACCACGCCTTTGACCTTAGCCATGCCCAGCAGATAATGGGCGGCATCGCAATCGCCGAAATGAGGCGTCGGCTCGATGTCGCTGGCGGCGAGTTGCGCGACTTCTTCCACGCCGTCTACCACCAGCCCGGTGGCCACCGAACGTCCGGGGCCGGCGGCGACTTGCACGACGACGATGCAGGTCTGTTCGTAGTTTTGGTGGGCGGGCAATCCGAACCGGCGGCGCAGATCGAGCACGGGAATGATCCGGTTGCGCAGATTGATGACGCCGCAGACATGCTCGGGCATTTTGGGGATGGCGCGGATGGTGGTGAGCCGGATGATTTCGCGGACCTTCAGCACCGGGATGCCGAAGGAGTCGCCAGCAAGTTGAAAGGTGAGATATTTCCCCGCGAGTTGACCTACTGAGCGGGTCGGAGTTTCAGTTGCCAACGCCTCGTTCATAATTCCATTTGCCTTTTGCTGCCCCGCTGGAACCGGTGACGGAGGTGGTTTGCCTCGACTCGCCCCGACCACGACGTGGACTGTGAAGAAAATATCGGGCCGCAGCGAAGCGTCCTTAATCGCCATAAAACCCGACACGAAAACGGCGCGAAACATCAAGTAGCTTGATTTTTTCGGCGGGGAGAATCAGTCCGCTTAAGGCGAGCATTACGCTGATTAAATCAACGGTGCTAAGGAGGCGTTTAGCGCGACGGGTGGGGTGGGAAAATTATTTTCTCTGCAACAAAATATTCGCCGCCGTAACCAATCCGCCGCCGAGTAGCAGGCGCGCGGTGAGGCTTTCGTTCGGGTATTGGATGCCCGTCCAAACGGAGATGAGGCCGGGGAGGAACAAAGCCAGCACGCTCGTGATGACGGGTTCAACGCAATAGATGAGACCGGCTTCGGTGGCGGTGACGTCGCGTTGCCAGCGGTTCATGAAGAGATAGCCGCCCAGCGTGCAGACGATGACGAGCGCGGCGAGATAGCTCCACGCGGCGGGCGAGGCGAAGGCGTTGAAGACAGCGGTTGTGTCCGGAGCAGTGAGGCAGACGCCGGGTACGCAGAACAACGCCATGAATACGAACATCACGACTGAGAAGCGAAGGGAGTCGTTGGCGGAGTAGCGCGGGCGTTCGAGCATGAGGATTTGGCCGCCAAATAACACCGAGCCGATGAGCGTTTCGGTTTCGCCCCGACCGAGCTTGAAGGTTTTGAAATCGAGATCGGCGAGAATGGCCAACCCTACCAGCACGAGCACAAGGCTGACGATGATTTTGGGTTTGGGCAAATGCCGATGCACGAGCGCGACCCACACGGGAATGAACGCGACATAAAGTTGCGTGAGAAAGGCGGACGTGGACGCTGCGGTGTAGGACAGGCCGTCCATCTGGAATAAAATCCCGCCGATACCGAACACCGCGAGCCAAAAGCCTTGTTCGAGTTCGAGTTTGGTCAGCTTCGCCAGACTGCGATTCAGGAACAGCGCCAGCAATACTCCCGCTATCCCGAAGCGATACATCGCGCCGCCCATCGCGAAGAACCAACTGCCCGCTTCTGGCACGAGGCGTTGTTGCTCCAGCGCAAGCGCCTTGACGATGGGAAAGCTGGCCGCCCAAAAAAATGTCGCCGCCAGCAGCATGGTGATGGCCTTGCGATGGCGGGGCGTGCCCGTAGTGGAAGCATGATGACTCACGACGCGCTAATCGGTGTCGCGTGGCAGCGTGGCGACGAATTTTTCCCAGAGGCCGAATTCGACGTAAAGTTCGAGGAAGACGTTCGGGCGGAGTTCGTAGTAGCCGGTCATGATCCAGCGTTTCTCGGATTTGTCGTCGAGCTTTGCGTCAAGTTTCGCCGAGCAGATGACGATGGGCGCGAACGGATCGGCAGGCAGTTCGTCATACCAGCCGATGTTCTTGAATTCGCGCAACGACCATGGCAATGGCCAATAGCTTTCAGGCGAAGCCACTTTTACCACCGTCGCAAAACCCTCTGGAGCGACGCGGCCAATGGCTTTGACACGTTCGACGAGTTCGCGCGCGTGCGGCGAAGTTTGGGCGTAAACGTAGGGATTGCGCAGATCGGCGGGAAACGCGCGCGTCAGCAACCACGCTTGAATGCCGAGATGCAACGCCCCTGCGCCGATCAGGGCGAGCATCATCGTGCGAGTGGCGGCGTTGCGGAGCGATTCGATCAACACGCCCGCGCCGACGCCCGCGAGCAAGATGATGCCGAGCCAGAAATTCAACGCGCACCATGGCGTCTTGTAGCCGATAACAGTGTAGATGCCGGTGAGCGCGAACGTGAAGAAGCTCAGGAAGCGCACCAGAGGCGGTGAAGCGACGCGGGCGCGATTGCCGCAAAAGCCGGCGGCGACGCCAATGAGCGCGAGCACCAAAAGGATGGCTTCCGTCCACGGCGGGCTTTTGGCCGGATGAAACCAAAGCAGACGTTCAAAATAGAAGCTCCATGAGTGGATGTGAGGTGATGCGCCGCCTGCGCGATGCAACCACGGTTCATACGTCTTGAAAGAATCCACCAGCCCGGCGGCATGGGTGAAAAACGAAGTGAAGAACAACAGCCAGATCACTGCCGCGGTGCCAAATGTCACGGCGAGATGGGGCAGGGTGGGAGACCATTTTATGTACGGTATTGCAGCGGCGGGCGCGGCGGATTTGGCGGCACGCCAGCGATTCCAGAGGCGGGTGGTCACGAGCGCGAAGCCCATCGCGGCCAGTGTGAGGACGAAAGTTTCCTTGGTGGCGAACATCAGGCCAAGTCCCGCGCCGGTTAGCACCGACCACAAGACGCTTCGTTTCTTTGCGTAACGCCAACCTGCGGCCAACGTCAGCAGTGTGAAGAACACCAGCAGCATTTCGTGGATGAAATAGCGACTGTAGAAAACCATCGCGGGCGACACAGCGAGAAAGATGGCGGCCCACGCTGTGCCGATATTGCCGAGCCCATCGCGGAGCAGAAAGAGCAGGAGAATCAGTGCCGTGCCGAAAGCGACGGTGACAAGGCGGAGTCGGGCGTCGGAGATTTCTGCTGATGACTTTACGCCGCTCGCCCAGAGGAAAGGCAGCGAGAAGTAGTGCAGCGTCGGGCCGTGATACTCGTGCGGGTCGTATTTGTAGTCGCCCTTGTCCCAGAGCGCACCAAGTTTGATGGCGTTGGTGCTCTCGTCGTTATGGAGTGGGCGGTTGCCGAGGTCGGGTGTACGCAAAAAGAGCGCACCAACGATTGCCAACAGCAAGGCCAGTGCGCTCCAGCGATTCATTTGTTCGGCACGGCGTAAACTTCGATTTCCTGCCAGCAGTTCAACGCGCTCAGGTGGCTGCCCTTGGTGTAGCCGCGGACGTAGCGGGCTTTCGTGCCCTTGCCATCGAACACGCGACCCCAGTGGCGCTCAAAATATTCGCGATCCGTGCCGACGCCGAGGCCGGAAGAATTGTCCGTGTCGTTATTGAAGAGCGTCGTGACGCCGGTCTTGAATTCGGGATCATCGGACACCTGCACGATGACGTCGTGCATGGTCTGGATGTAACGGTGATCATGCCAGATGGCGATGGCTTCGATCTTGTAGGCTTCGCCGAGGTCCACTTGCACCCATTGCGTGCCTTTCTTCATCTCGACCGTGTCGTAATCAAAAGCTTCCTTCTTGCCGTCGGTGATGGCTTCGGGTTGGGTTTCGCTAAACGGCTTGACGCTGGTAGTGGCCGGCTTGCCGAGCGCGACGTTCTTTGCGCCCTTGGAGATCTGCATCGCGGCGGGGGCTTTGTCGGAATTGGCTTCGATGTTTGGGCCGCTGGGCAATTGTTCGGGCGTGCCTTTCAGCGTCGGCGCGGGCAGTTGCAGGGCGAGGGCTTCTTTGTCTTGCGCGGTCGCGTTGAAGGAAAGAGCGGTGGTCAGGAGCGCGGCCGCCGCGACTCCAGCAAAATTCAGTTTCATAACGGGCTTCATGGTTGGTTTACGATAATCAATTTGCAGGTTCGTTCAAAACGAAATTACCGACGCAAATGCGTCACACATATTCACGACAGTTGGGGGGCGAGGCCCGAAATCGCGGTATGCAGCTGGTGCGCCAGTTCTTTGCGATCTTTGGCAGGCTGGGGCACGGGCGCAAAGCAGACGCGGGCGCGGACGTGGTTCTTGGTCATCAGCTTGACAAGATGGGGAAAAAAAGTGGCGTCACCCCAGTAACAAACATCATTAGCCGCGTCGCCATCGTCTAGCTTGTAACTGAGGTGGCCGACGGCGAGCGGATATTTTGCGCCAACTATGGGTTCGAGCAGCGACGATTTGAAGGGCAGGATTTCGCTGCCGTTCCAACTGGTGCCTTCGGGAAAGAGCACGAGGACATTTCCGGTTGCGAGCGAACTTTCGATCAACGCATTCATGCGCGAGACGTCGCTGCGCTTGGTGCGGTCCACGAACAACGTTCCGGCCAGTCGCGCGAACCAGCCGAACACCGGCCAGTTCTTCACTTCAGCCTTGGAGACGAACACCGCGGGCGTCAGCGACACGAGCACGAGGATGTCGAGGTAGCTGAGATGATTGCTGACGAGCAGGCCGGTTTGGGGGGGCATGCCGGTGTGCTCGGTATGCACGGCAAAGACGCGCAACGTGCGGCGCGAACACCATTGCAACCAGCGCGAGCGGGCCGGTTGCGCTGGCTTGAAGCCGTGGCGCAGCAGCATTCCGAAGAACGCGGCGAAATAGAGCAGCAGCTCCAGCGCGAACCAAATCGCGCGGAATCCGAAGCGGAGATATTTGCCGACTGAGCGCAGCACGCGCCATCGCTACCAGCAAGCTGTCGACGAAACAAGCCCATCCCGCCGGGGTGGGTGATTTTAGTCAGTGCGGAAGTTAAGGCGCGGCCCGCACGACGGATTTCAGCCGATAGAATCGGGTTGGATTGGTGGCGCCGCCGAGGTCGAGATAGTTCGTCGTGACCAGACCGACGCCGGGAATTCTCACGTTTAGACTGGCATTGGTGTACGTTCCGTTCACGGAATTGGCTGCTTGGACTTGATTGGTTCTTCCGCCGGCTGTCAGCCAAGTGACGCGCAGGTTGTTGCCCTCCGGGACGACGCTCGTGATTTGATACGGGCCGACGGCATAATCGGCCAAGTCATAGAGGTCGTTCCCGTCGTTATCCAGGCCGAGGAAATCGCCCACCGACCAGTTTTCATTGGTGTTGGCGACCTGTGCGGGGTTGCCGGGATTTTTCACCTTGGTGTCCGCAGTGCCGTAATAGGGCGGCTTCACATTTTCCGCCGGCGGCGTTTCGGGCGTGTGGCAATCATAACACTCGGTCACCCCGCTGGCTTGATGATGTTCCCGCAAGCCCGCGCTGACGTGGCAGCCCACGCAACCCAACCCGGGGTTGTTGGCGGTGCCGGTGGAAGCCCCGATGATGACCGGCGTGCGGCTGCTGCCGATGTGACATAAATTGCAAGCAGTGCCCATGCTGGTGCTGGCACGGTGCATCTCGTGATTATTGTTGGAGGGAAACACAGTCCCTTTGGTCGAAGTCGGGCCGCGGAAGTCGCCGTGGCAGGTGAGACACCCGTCGTAATGTGTGTAGGCTGGGCAGGTCTGGAGGTTGAACAGTATCAGCACGAGAATGGCCGCGAGGCCGGGCAAGGTTTGGGTGGGTGAGAGGGGACGGATGGATCTCATGGCAGTGGTTTGAGAATTACCGGGCCTCTCCAGTCCCAGTTGTTGCCGCCATCATGAACGTCATCGTTGGCGGGACAACGCACGGGTTGGCCGAAGTTCACCGCATCTTGCTTTGGCTGGAGTCCCGGCGGCCGTGGGGGGGGATGAAAAATTTTTCATCTTTCTTTCCCGATTTAGTTGCGTTGAGGCTTCTAGTTTCATTTGGTGAACGCCGATACATTCCTGAGTCCTTCCACCCCGACGGCTGCCGCCGAGGTCACCGAGGTGGTGAAAGAAGACGCTTTATCTCACAAGCCCGGCCCGATAATGATGACGGGCATGCGCATTCTGCTCGCCGAAGACGTCGGCAAAGTGGCCGAACATGTTCGTCTTGGGCTGACGGCGGAGGGCTATTCGGTGGACGTAGCCGCCGATGGCGATGAAGCACTCTGGCTGGCGGAGATTCATCCTTACGACGTGTTGGTGCTGGATGTGATGATGCCGGCCAAAGATGGTTTCACGGTGGTGCGCAACCTCCGCCGCAAAAACATCAACACTCCGGTCTTGTTCCTCACATCGCGGGGCGAAGTGGAAGATCGTGTGCGCGGTCTTGATGCCGGTGGTGATGATTACCTGACCAAACCGTTCTCTATGGCGGAGCTCCTGGCCCGCCTGCGCGCCTTGTTGCGCCGCCAACGGCCTCAAGCTACAAACACCGTGCGCGTCGCTGACCTGGAGCTGGACTTGATCAGCCATCACGCGACGCGGGCCGGGGAGAAGATCGAACTCACCCGCCGCGAGTTTGCCCTGCTGGAATTTCTGATGAGCGCGTCGCCCAAACCGGTGAGCAAGACCGCCATCGTCGAGCATGTCTGGGATCAACATTTCGATTCCGAGACCAACGTAGTGAATGTCTATATCAAACATCTGCGGCGCAAGATTGACCGGCCGGAGTGGCCGCCGTTGTTGCACACCGTGCGCGGAGTTGGTTTTGCGGTGCGGGAGGAAGCGCCTTGAAATCGTTGCGTTGGCGGTTGGTGGCGTGGTTCAGCATCAGCGTGGTGTTGATCCTGATTACGTTCACAGGGTTTACGTACTACTATCTCCGGTCCGAGCTGCACAATAAGAACTGGCAGCGGAATTATCCTGAACACCCCGACTGGAAATTGCACGGCAGCTATTCCGAGGCGGAGGTGACGGACATCATGGAGGAACTGGTCGAGATTTCGCTGCTGTATGGCATCCCGCTCGCAGTGGTGGCGGTGGTGATTGGCTTCGCGCTCGCCAACAAATCGCTTCGGCCCATCGCGCATCTGAACCAGCAATTGCAGACCATTCGCGCCCCGGACTTGTCACGCCGCATTGCTTTGCCGGAGGCGGACGCAGAATTTCGCGGGTTGGTTCGTCACATCAACGATTCGCTGGCGCGGGTGGAGCGGGCATACACGGACATGAGCGAATATGCCGCCAAGGTTGCGCACGAACTGCGCACGCCGCTGGCAATCCTGCGGCTCAAGGTCGAGCAGGCGGGTGATCGCATTCCGCCGGAACTGGCCGAGCAGGTGCAGGCCGAATTGCACCAGCTCAGTCACATCGTGGATCAATCGTTGCTCATCGCCAAAGCCGAGCAGGGGCGGGTGCAGTTGCAAGTAAGTGCGTTTGACCTCGCCCAACTCGTCGCGGATGTCGCGGAGGATTTTGCGTTGCTGGCCCAGGAGAATGAGCGGGCGGTGCGCCTCAGTTCCCTGCCGGCGGCCCCCGTGCAAGCCGATCCCAAACACGTGCGCCAGATCCTGCACAATCTTTTTACCAACGCACTGAAACATGGGCAGGGGCACATTCATATCCGGCTCTCGCGGCGGCAGAATAGTTTCGTGCTGCTGATTGCCAACGGGCAGCGGTCACGGACGACGGCACAGCATGAGACGTTGGGATTGGGCCTGCGGGTCGTGGATTCGCTGCTGGGATTGCAGCCGGAAATCAAATGCCGCCGCCGTCGCGGCCAGAGGGATTTTTTGGTGCAACTCCGATTTCCAGTGCCCGCTCTGGGCGCGTTGCCCGCCGTGTCAGACCGGGTGCGGGCGATAATTTCTGATCCCGGAATCTGAGCATTAGCGCCGCGCGAACTTCGAGCCAGGCGGCCAGATTAGCCCCATGGACTGGATAAAATTCTTTTAATCCAAGCCGCATCGTTTTTTCATTCGGCGCTGGCATCTTCAAGGGGTGAAAGCTGACGCCACCATCCCTCAGCATGGCAGTCAGCCTTGACTGCATCCGGGCGCGGTTGCGAAATGCCGCTCGTGCTTGCTGAAATCCTGGGCCGCTGTGTCTCTCCACCAGCGGGTTTAGGGCCGGCGGAGTAGCTGGATAGGTGGGTGCGGGCGGCATTTCACAATGCTGCCGAGGGGTGTTTCAGGGCGTCAAAAATTTTTCCAAGGCTGCGAACAAATCTGCGGAGGTGGAAACCACCGTGCAACTGCCTGGGCCGGTCACTAAGCCAAATCCGGCACCGAACGCCGGACCATTGGCCACGCAGAGATTCGTGCGACACGCACGCAATTGCGATTCCGCTGCCTGTAAGACGCTCGCGCGGTCGCCCTCCACTTCAAACTTCCACCCAATAAGCTTGGCGGTCGGATACCAGGACCGCAGGCTTGCGATGATCTTCGGCGTCGGTACGAGTTCCGCGAGGAGCGTGCCTTGGCGGGTGGAGATTTTGCCGGACTTGATCTCGCTTAATTCCCCTTGTTCGGAACGCAGCCAGATTTTGCCAAAGGTGAAATCGCTCACTGCCGCTGCGTGGAATACCGCGTGAATGTCCAGTTTGACGAGGGCCTGCAAGTTCGCCATCAGGTCGGTCGTGGTGGAAAATGGTTTTACCCGGTTCGCTTTGGATTCCCCGCAGTAAGTCGCTTGCTCGCCGCGCAGGAGTGTGACGTTGTGGCCGTGCGCGGTGAGAAAATTGGCGAGTTCTGTCCCGAGCTTGCCGGTGGAGAAATTAGTGAGGCGGCGGACATTATCCATCGTCTCGAAAGTCGGTCCGGCGGTAACCACGCAGTTCATGCGCAGCCAGCTTGCCACGCGCCCAAGCGGGCGGCAATGCCTTGCTTACTCCGGGAGCGTGGTTTCTTGTTTGAGCCGCAACCAGTCTGAATTCTTGCTGCTGATCGCCGCCGTGGCCCGGCCGCTCAGCTGGGTGGTCGGATCGCGCAGCTTCCAGAGTTCCGCGTGCCCATCGACGAAGTTCAACCCAAAGCCACGTTGATGCCGGAGCGCGGGAAAGCTGGCAAAGGGTTGCGAGTCATCCATCGTCACGAGAAAGAAACCATCATCAATCGTCGCCTCATGCTCATCCGCCATGAACCACAGCATGGCCGGGCTGCCGACAGCCAGTTCCGCATCGCGCACGAACGTGCGAAAACTGCGAGCTGCTGCGCCAACCGTTTCCATCGTCCGGCTACCGATCCAGGAATTCATGGCGTAACTGCGCGCCCGCGCGCCGCCCGTGGTGGTGAGGGCGGTATCTGCCGGGCAATGGAACAATTCAATCCGCCCTAGATAGGGGAATAGTTTTCCCTGTCGTAGCAAGGCAGTGTTGGTGGCCTGGGTGGTGTCCTGCATGTTGCCGCCGCTCCAGCCATTCGTTCCGGCCGTGGTCGGGTTCAGCACCAAAAAACCGCCATTGTCGCCGGAATACATCTGGGCTGCGGCGGAGAATTGTTTCAATTGGCCGAGGCACGCGATGGTTTTCCCCTTGGACTTGGCTTGGTTGAGTGCCGGTAGCAACAACGCTAGGAAAATCGCGACGATGGCGACGACGACGAGTAATTCGATCAGGCTGAAGCCGGGCACGTCCGATGGCCGCGCGGTTGTTCCGGGCCGCTGGCGGTGGATTTCAGATGAGCACCGATTACACACAACGTCCGAGCTATTTAATACTAGCCCGGGGCGCGTGGCACTGTGCGTTTTGGGGCACACCCCGCGCTTTTCATTGCGTCATCCCGCGTAGCCGGATAATCGTTGCCGATGTCACTGCGCGGACTTGGCCTTGGTTTTGTGGGGGTGCTTTTGGCGCTCCCCTTGGTGGTTGCCGCGCCTGTGACCAATCACTGGCGCTCATTTACTGAGGGGGATGGTCTGCCGGAAAACGCCTGCGTGTCGGTCTCGGTTGGTGCGGCCGGCAACATCCTCGTCCGTCATGCGAAGGCGGCTGCAGTTTCAGTGTTCGACGGCTACGAATTCTCCAGTGTTCCCGCGCCGGACCCCAACCGCAGTCGTATTTTTGAGAGCCCCGGCGGCCAGCTTTGGACCGTCGCCAGTGATGGGTTGCTGGAGTTTCGGGAGGGGCAGTGGACGCCGCACGCTGTGCCGCAGATTGCCGCCCACTTTCGGGCCGGTGATACAAATGAAATCCGACTTCAACCCGTGCGCCAAGGCCGGGTATTGATCTTCTTACCCGATGAATGGTTGCAGTTTGATGTTTCCGGTCCAGCACCCGCAGAGGCGTTGTCCTTACCGCGGACGAATTCTCAGGCCGTTCCCTTAGCGCCGTTGGGGCGACCCGCGTCGCTTCCGGCACAACACGTTTATGACGCTGCGACTGATGCTGGGGGGAACATCTGGTTTGCCACGTCTGAAGGATTGCTCCGGCAAACGCGGGAGCTGTGGGAAGCTACCGCGCCCGCTGCTGCTACCGATGTTGCGCCGCGCGCTGAATTCACAATCCAGACCACCACTAATCTTCCGCCCGGCGACTGGCAGATCGGTTTTACCGCCCGGAACGGCGACCGTTGGTTCGGTGGCCTGCGCGGTCTGGCCCGGCAACAGCAAGGGACGACGCAGTTCTTTCTCTCTACTAATCAGCTTGGGCCGGAAGAGGTGCTTGCATTTGCCGAGGCGCCGGATGGCCGGCTCTGGTGCGGCACACCGCGCAAGGTCTGGGAATTTAACGGCAAGAACTGGCTCACATTGCGAGGCGGCTTTGAATCCATCAACGCACTTCATTATGCGCCGGACGGAACGCTCTGGGTGGCCACAACGAACGGTCTGTACCGCTGCGTCGCCGGAGTCTGGATTGCCAATAGCGTGGAGGATGGCTTGCCCGCGGCGGACATTCGGCGGATTGCTGCAGACGGCAGTGGCCGCATCATGGTGGAAACGGCCTGGGGTTGGAGTGCCTTTCACCCCGAAGTTGACGCAGCCGCGCCGCGAACCTACATCGTGACTAATGTGCTGGGGGAGGCGAAGTTTCGGGAAGGTGCAGTCGTAACGATTCCGTTTGGGGGGCGTGATAAATGGAA
This sequence comes from Verrucomicrobiota bacterium, assembly GCA_049840435.1. Lineage (GTDB taxonomy): Bacteria > Verrucomicrobiota > Verrucomicrobiia > Limisphaerales > JADLHS01 > JADLHS01. The sequence continues at coordinate 106,329 of JASGKY010000013.1, forward strand.
GCAGACCTCACCCGAGCGGTTATTGTTTTCATATCGTCTCGACGAACGGGATTGGTCGCCCTTTCAGGAACTCAACGAGGTCCTGTTCACCGATCTGCCGCTGGGGAAACATTACTTCCAGGTCCGGGCGATGGATCGCGCGGGCAATATTGACCCGAGGCCAGCTCGGCTGGAATTCACTGTGATCGTGCCGTGGTATCGCGAGACGCGATTAGTGCTGATCTTGGCCCTCGCACTGGCCGTCGCGGTCTTTTTTGCGGCTCTCGCGATGAATCGGCATCGCAAGCTGCAACGTAGCTACGCCGAGGTCGAGCGGCAGGTCGCCGAACGCACGCGAGAGCTGGAGATCGCTAATCGCGAACTGTTGCATAGCCAGAAGATGAACGCACTCGGTTCGCTCGCCGCCGGCATCGCGCATGATTTCAACAACATCCTCTCCATCGTCAAAGGCTCGGCGCAAATCATCGAGGACAACGCTGACCAGCCGGACAAGATCCGCACGCGAGTGGATCGCATCAAAATCGTCGTGCAGCAGGGCGCGGAAGTCGTGGACGCGATGCTGGGCTTCAGTCGCAGCACGGATCAGCCGCCGGCGCCGTGTGACTTGAACGTCGTGGTGGACGAGACGCGAAAATTACTGGGCGACCGTTTTCTGCGTGAGGTGGAAGTGCGCTTCGAGCGTGGTGAAGGTTTGCCAGAGGTTTCCGTCCCGCGCGATTTCGTGCAGCAAATTCTGTTGAACTTCATCTTCAACGCCGCCGAAGCGATGGAGCGCCGAGCCCCGGCTCGGCTCGATGTTGGTCAATCATCGAAACCGGCTGATCCGGAAATCGGCGCTCCACCGTCACCGCGTGCCCGCAATCAAATCACGCTTGTCACGCTTTCAACCGCAACTTTGCCTCCGGAATTGGCACTCAAGCCCGCTGACGCTGCGGAGTTTATCTTCGTTTCCGTCCGCGACACTGGCAGCGGCATTGCGCCGGAGATCAAAACGCGCATCTTTGAGCCGTTCTTTACGACCAAGGCGCTGTCCACCAAACGCGGTACGGGCCTTGGCCTTTCGATGGTTTATGAATTGGCGAAGAAACTTGAAGCGGGTCTCGCCGTGGAATCTGTCGTTGGACAAGGCAGCACCTTCACGCTAATTCTGCCCGTGCGCGAAACCACGCCAACGCCATGAAACCGCTCTTGCTCATCATCGAAGACGACGATTTGCAGTACGAACTCTACGAGGAGACGCTGGGGGATTATCGTTTGGTGCGCGCGTTGAACGGCAGCTCAGCGCTGGCAAAAATCCCGGTCGAGTCGCCAAGCTTGTTGATTCTCGATCACGTTTTGGCCGATGGCGAACGGGGGCTGGACTTTCTGCCGGAGTTCAAGGAGTTGTTGCCGCACGTTCCGGTCATTGTCGTGTCGGGCGCGTTGGAGGTCCGTCAGCAACTGGCCGCACTCCAAGGTCCGCGGCGGGCGCATTATTGCCTGCCCAAGCCGGTGGACTTGCGCGAACTCAAACGCACCGTTGCCACCGCGCTCAAGGAATGTGGCGACACGGAGATCGTCCGGCAGTTTGAGGCGCTGGAGCGGGCGCGGCGCATTGACGCGCAAGAGTTGCTGAGCCGCTCGACGGATCGGTTGAGCCGGCAGAATCGCATCGTGGAGATTATCGGCAAATCCTGCGAGCGTCCGAACATCTCGGCGCTGTCGCGGGAATTCAAAGTAGCGCGCCGTACCATCATCCGCGATTTGCAGGAACTCATCCGTCGCGGCCAGCTCAAACCGGAGGTTTATCCTGAGTGGGAAAAGCCGGACGACGAGCTAGGTGAATAATTATTTCCGTTCGCAGTCAGTTTCGGGATGCTGCAGGTCATGATGATTCGTTGGAAACCGTTTTTTGTTCTCATCGCCCTTTGCGCCGGGCTTTGCGGCTGCGCCTTGTTCTCAAAGTCAGACGCCCCTATGACGCTGCGGGTGATGACTTACAACATCCATCACGGCGAAGGCGTGGATGGCCGCGTGGACATGGCGCGCATCGCGGAATTGATCAAGCAGGAGCGCGCCGACATCGTGGCGTTGCAAGAGGTGGACAAGGGCGTGCGCCGGACGGCGCTGCGGGATTTGACGGCGGAACTGGCATCGCTCACCGGCATGACAGGGGTGTTCAGCAACAACTTTCCTTACCAGGGCGGCGAATATGGCAACGCCGTGCTGTCACGTTTTCCGGTCAAGCGCTGGACCAATCAGCATTACCAGATGATCCGCCCGAATGAGCAGCGTGGCATCCTTGCGCTCATGCTTGATGTGCGGGGCCGTGAGGTCGTGTTCATGAACACGCACATTGATTCACGGCCCGATGATGCCGAGCGCTGGCTGAACGTTGGGGAGATTGAGGTGCTGGCCGAAAAGTGTGGGGCCCGACCGGTGATTCTTTGTGGCGATTTCAATAATTTGCCGCAGGGCCGTGTTTACGAGCGTTTGACACGGACGTTCCAAGACACCTGGACCAAAGTTGGCGTCGGGGATGGTTTCAGTTTTCCAGCCAAGGGTGCAAATCGTCGCATTGATTACATCTGGTTCACCCGCCCTGACGTGGTGAAGCCGCTAAAAGCCTGGCTACCGCAATCCGAAGCGTCGGATCATCTGTCACTCGTGGCGGAGTTTGAATTGCACTGAGAATAACTTGCTCAACTTCCCGCTTTCCTGACCGGCAATTTTGCCTATCGTCTTGCCCGCGATGTTTTCGGAAATCAAATCAGTTCACTTTGTTGGAATCTGCGGTACGGCCATGGCCTCGGCGGCAGCGGCATTGAAGGAAAAAGGCTACGAAGTTACCGGATCAGACCAAAACGTCTATCCGCCGATGTCCACGTTTCTCGCCGAACGCAAGATCGAGGTGATGAACGGTTACGCGGAGCGTAATCTCGCGCACCAACCGGACCTCGTCGTCATCGGCAACGCCATTTCGCGCGGCAATCCCGAGGCGGAATACGCGCTCGATCACAAGCTGCGGTTCTGTTCGCTGCCCGATCTGTTGCGCGAATTTTTCATTCGGGGCAAACGCTGCCTCGTCGTCAGCGGCACGCACGGCAAAACGACCACCACGTCGCTGCTGGCCTGGGTGTTCGAGCACAACGGCCGCAACCCGAGCTTCCTCATCGGCGGTATCCCGACGAATCTGGGGCAGGGCGCGCGGTTCACGGACAGCGAGTGGTTCATCATCGAGGGTGACGAGTACGACACCGCGTTTTTCGACAAGCGCAGCAAGTTCATCCATTACCTGCCCGAGGTTGCCATCGTGAACAACCTCGAGTTCGATCACGCCGACATCTTTGAGAATCTTGTGGCGGTGCAGAAAACGTTCTCGCACTTGATCCGCATCATCCCGCGCAACGGCCTGTTGCTGGGGAATGGCGACGATCCGAATCTCGCGCCGCTCTTGAACGTGACGCATTGCCCGGTGAAGCGTTTCGGCCTCGGCGAAAGTAACGCGATTCGCGCCACCAATCTTCGCTTCGGTCCGACGGCAAGCGAGTTTGAGATTCCGAGTGCGAAGTTTCACCTGAATCTCGTCGGCGAACTCAATGTGCGCAACGCGCTGGCCGTCGTGGCGGCGGCGAAACATTGCGGTTTGACGAACAAGGAAATCCAGAGTGCGTTCGACACGTTCAAAGGCATCAAGCGTCGCATGGAGGTGCGCGGTATTTCCGGCGGCGTGACGGTAATCGATGACTTTGGCCATCATCCCACGGCCATCCGCGAAACGCTGCGAGCCTTGCGGGTGAAATACGCGAAGGAAAAGATCTGGGCCATTTTCGAGCCGCGCAGCAACACGACGCGCCGGAATGTGTTTCAGCAGGAACTCGCCGACTCGTTCGCGGATGCGGACGGTGTAATCGTCTCGCAGGTCGCGCGCCTCGAATTGCTCAAGCCTGAAGAGCGTTTGAACCCCGAGCAGTTGATGGCGACAATCAAAGCCGCTGGCAAAAGCGCGGCCTACCTTGCAGATGCCGACGCCATCGTCTCGCATTGTGGCGCGCAAGTGCAGCCCGGCGACGTCGTATGCGTCTTCAGCAATGGCGGCTTCGGGGACATCCACCAGAAACTGCTCGCGCGATTTGCGCGGCGTTAATCTGGCGTTCGTGCAGCGCTTGGTTTTACGACTAAGCCTTGCTGTACGTATTTCTTGGCTGTGCGGCGATCCAGATTGGTCTGTCTCGCGACCGCTTCGTAGTTACCCGTGCTTTCGTAGAGAATGGCGCAGTAACTCGCGAGCAACGCGTCGGCATCCAGCGACTCTGTTTCAATGCCAGTCACCAGATGCTCGACTAAGTCCTTCGCCTTGGGTTTGGTAGAACCCGAATAGCTTCCGGTCAGTAAAATCTGACGCACAGCTTGTTCCAACTCGCGCACGTTGCCTGGCCATGCGTAATCTGGCCCGGGAGATCTCTGAAGTGCGGCTTTAATCATCTCGATCAAATCTTCAGCGTCGTTACCGACCAGTCGGGTGACGGTGTATTGCAGCAATTGGTGAAGTTCGTTCGGCGCTTCCTGCAATCGCTGGCGCAACAGCGGCACATGAATCACGTCCGAGGAAAGCCGATAAAAGAAGTCGTCTCGGAATGAGCCGCGGGAGCGAAGCCGCTCAATATCGCGATTGGTGGCGGCGATGACGCGACCTTGGAAGCGCACGGATTCGTGGCTGCCGACAGGGCGGAAGGTGCGCTCTTGCAACACCTGCAGCAGCTTGATTTGGAGCGGCACGCCGACATCGCCGATTTCGTCGAGGAAGATGGCGCCGTGCGGACTACAGCGGGCGAAAACGCCCTGATGCGCTTCCATCGCGCCCGTGAACGCGCCTTTGCGGTGACCGAACAGTTCCGACTCGATCAACGTTTCGGGAAATTGTGACAGATTCAGCGCGGTGAAGCTCTGCATGAAACTTTCGCGAAAGCGGCCTTGTTTTACATCGAAAGGGATATAGCCGGATCGGCCAATCGCTGCTGCTGCCGCGCCTTTTCCTGTGCCGGTCTCACCGAGCAGCAGTGTGGAAAAATCTTCCATGCGATTCCAAAAGTGCCGCTCGTACCACTGCACATTTTGCGTGAAGACATTGTTCCAGAGGCGACGGCGGAACTCCTGCATGCTAGCGCTTTGGCCGATCAAGCCGCGGACGATGAAGTGATAGGCACGACGAAGTTGGTAGAAGATGCCGAAGAAGCGTGCCGATTCTTCCGCGCCGATGCCGCGCGCCCGCATCCGGCTCAACGCGGTGCTAGCAAACTTGACCGGCAGGGAAGTCGCGCCCGCCTGCACTTGTGCAATGATCAGCTGATCGAACTCCTGATAGAACTGATGGAAGATCTCAAACAGGAAAACGGTCTGCATCAACTCCCGCTCCACTGCAGTAAATCGTCGTACGTCAGCGATGCCGTCGGCTTCCAGCTTGGCGATGCGTTGTGAAACGATCTGCGTCAGCTCGGTGAGATGCGCTTCCGAGTAAGGTGCGACGGCGTGCCCGACGATTTGGGCGTCGAGTTGAGGGCGGCGTTCGCTGAAGGGATTGCAGAAGGCGGTTTCCGCCACGATGGCGAAGAACTCCCGGTCGGCTGGGTTGAGGGTTGCTTGAGTTGCCATTCATTATTTGTAAGTGATGGCATCATAAATTGTCCAGGCAATCGATGTTTTAGATAGCGTCGAAGTAGCGACGTTTCCACTCATTGCATTTAAATCCAGTAACTTATGTTGCTGTTTCAAGGGGCGGCATGGGAAATGGATATGGCGGTGCAGACGGTTGCGTGTGGCGAGCGTTGGGCGAGCCGGCAATCGCGAAAGGACAACTGACATGAAAGCAAGAGCTGGAATCTGGCGGAATACTATCGGCGGCATGATAGCCGCCGTGGCACTGACGGCACTCACATTACCGATGAACTCTCACGCGGCGGGTTTGTTGATCGCTGACGGCGGGTTGGGCGGTGTGCTTGAAATCAAAGAGCACGATGTTCACGTGACGATCAACAATGGCGTGGCGGTAACGAAGGTCACGCAAATCTTCCACAACACAGAGAAGCGACAGGTGGAAGCGCTCTACACGTTCCCTGTGCCGAAAGCGGCGTCGGTCGCGAACTTCAGCATGTGGATCAATGGCAAGGAAATGGTCGGCGAAGTGTTGGAGAAGCAGCGCGCACGTGAAATCTACAACAGCTACAAACAAGTGCGCCGTGACCCGGGCCTGTTGGAACAGGTGGATTATCGCACGTTCGAGATGCGGATTTTCCCCATCGGCCCGGAGGCGGATCAAAAGGTTGAGATCACTTATTACCAGGAACTCGACTTCGATCACGACACGGCGACGTATGTTTATCCGCTTGCAACGGTGACGCGCAAAGGCGTGGACTCGCGAACGACGGGTAAATTTGCCATCGGCTTCGATATCAAATCGCCCGTACCGATTGCGGAACTGGAAAGTCCGAGTCACGGCAATGCGTTCGCGCTTGCGAAACATTCTGAGAATTACTGGCAGGCGAATCTGGAAACCACCGGCGGTAGTCTGGCGCAGGACGTGGTGATTGCCTGTCGCGTCGCGCGACCGAAGACGGGCATGGATTTAATCACGTCGCGGGTGAACGGCGAGGACGGCTTCTTTTGCTTGACGTTGACCGCCGGTCAAGACGTGGCGCAAAAGCAGGATAGCATGGACTATGTGTTCGTGCTTGATGCCTCGGGCAGCATGGCGGACAGCGGGAAGTTGTTGTTGTCGAAGGATGCGGTGGCGGCGTTTCTGAACGAACTTGACGACAAGGACCGCTTCGAGGTGATGACTTTCAATGTTACGCCGAACCTTGGTTTCAATCAGCTTCAAGCAGGAACAGCGGCGAACAAGCAACGCGCGTTGGAATTTCTTGCCACGCAACAAGCCCGCGGTGGCACGGTGCTGCGACCTGCGATTGGCACAGCCTATAAATACGGGGTGGCGGATCGCCCGCTGAATGTAATCATTCTGAGCGACGGCCTTACCGAGCAACAGGAACGCGCCGATTTGCTACAGATGATCCAGAAGCGTCCCGGCAATACGCGTGTGTTCTGTATTGGCGTCGGCAATGACGTAAACCGTCCTCTGCTCGAGCAACTCGCCGAAGATTCTGGCGGGCTCGCGTCATTCATTTCCAGTGGCGACAATTTCCAACGCCAGGCAAAGGCGTTTCGGCAAAAGCTCATGCGCCCTTTCGCGACAAATCTGGAAGTGAAGTTTGCTGGGGTGGACGTGACCGATGTTGAGCCCGCCGTCTTGCCGAATCTTTACTTCGGCACGCCGGTGAAAGTGTATGGCCGGTATCGTGGCAGCGGTAACGCCGAAGTCACTTTGCGCGGCAGTATCAATGGCGTTGAACTCAAGCAGGCGGCGAAACTGGATTTCCCGAAGACGGACGCAACGAATCCTGAGATTGACCGCATGTGGGCGTGGCATCGGGTGAATCGCCTGCTCAAGGATGCGGATCGGCAGGGCGATCATTCAGCGGCGGTGCCGGAAATCATTCGCCTTGGGGAACAGTTTTCCATCGTGACGGAATACACCTCTTTTCTCGTGTTGGAAAACGACGCGGAATATCAACGCTGGAAAATCGAGCGGCGCAATCTGGATCGCGTGAGCCGCGACCGCGAGGCGCAGGGCAAGTTGCGCGCGCAACTCGACACCATTCGCAACAAGGCGATGGCTGACCTCGGCCCGCAGCCGGCGACAGCAGCGAAACCTGTGCAAATGGCGTCCGCGCAAACGCCAGCGATTCAGAATACGCCCGTGCCGCAAGCTCAACCGCAGCCGACCTTCAATCCAACGCCCGCTCCGCCGCGACAAAGTTGGAACTTCGGTTCATCAGGCTCCAGTCCGGTTGGGCCGTTGGGAGTTTTTGGGGCTGCGTGGTTGCTGCGTCGCAAGCGTAAAGCCGCGTCAGTCGGGGAAACGCCGGAATCGTCATCGAAATAATGAGATTCGGCGGCGGTCCTCCCTGGGGTGCAAAGGAGGGAGGGCCGCTAAAATTCACGTTGCGAATTTTCTCACTCCAAGTCTATGAACGCCCAGAATGCCACCGCCAATCCTGCCGACTTCATCAGTGCGAAACCCATTGCACCGCGCCGCTGGGAGATGATTGCATTTGCGGTGTTGGTTGCGGCTTTCAGCGGTTCGGTTTTGTTCGGTTCGCCAATGGGGGCGATGATGTTCCGTCCGGATGCGGTCGCAGCGGGTGAGTGGTGGCGCATCGTTACGCATCCGTTTGTGCACATCACCTGGTATCATTTGTTGCTCGATGCATCTGCGTTCTTTTTACTCTATCACGGATTGGTGGAAAACAAACTCAGTCGTCGCTTGGCTTATGTGGTCGCCGGGGCTGCGGGCAGTTTAGGGCTTTCATGGCTGGCCGCGCCGGCGATCGCAACGCAAGGTCTGTGCGGGCTCTCCGGCATCGCTCACGGGCTGATGGCGGTTTCCGCCGTGGAAATGATGCGGACCAATGCACGCTTCTCTCCCGAGTGGCGGATCGGCGCGCTCTCATTCGCCATTGTCGTGGGTAAAGCCGCTTGGGAAGCCATCTCAGGCCACGTGATGTTCGAGTTTCTCTACTTCAACATGGTGGGCAACCCGATCACCATTTCGCATGCGGGCGGCATTGTGGGAGCGTTGTTGGCGGCGGCGCTGTTGCCGAGAGCCAAGCACAGCGAGTGCTGAATCGTGCTCGCAAGAGGTTAAAGGAAGCTTGCCTCGCGCGGCATTCTTGGAAACGCTGACACGAATCAATCGTGAAAGCTATCCTGTTTCTGCTCAGTGTTACTGCTGCCTGTCTGTCGCTTGAAGGCGCGGAAATCAAACCCATCCACAAACTGCCGGCGAATGAACGGGCCGCACGACAACAAGCCGATGCCGCGGCGGTGTTGGTGCATCGCGCCGGCTTGAGCAATGTGATGGTGTTCGTGGACCAACAGACGGAACTTTTCCCGATCACCAAGCCGAAAGCGGTGCGGCTGTTGCGGCGCGAGGAAAAGGAGGTTGTCTGGCAGACGTGGCAGCGGTTTTTGGATTACACGCTCGTGCTGGATTCCACCGAGCGGTATCACGCAGATTGGTGGCGGCTCAAGGGCGATGCGCGCGAGGATTCCTTCCTTATCAGCTACGCCGCCATGCTGGCGAATTATCGCGCCGCGTTGGAATTCATCCGCGCCGCGGAGCAAAATCCCGAACTAGACAAAGTGCTCAATGATGCGATGCCGGAACTGGGAATGCCCACTGGCACATATGCGAAATTAAAGTTTGAAAACCTCAACGTGCGCATCGCGACTGAGTTTGCCGCGAGCGAAGTGACATTGAAAACATTTACCGATGGGCGGCGCCCTGAACTGCGGGCTGCGATCAAGGCTGATGCCGATTACATCTGGAAGGCGGGTCGTGGCAAGGCGGAGCTGCTGACGGCGAAGAATGCGTTGAAGATTCTGGAGCACGGCGCGGGTGCGTCGTGGCTGCCGATTCAGGCGGGCGTTTCTGAGTGGATGGGCGACACAAAGGTGTATCGGGTCAATCAGTCGCTGATCACCGAGACGCAAATTGAGGCGTTGAAATCCAAACTCCAGCCCGGCGACGTGTTGTTGGAGCGGCGTGAATGGTTTTTATCCAACATCGGGTTGCCGGGTTTCTGGCCGCACGCGGCGCTTTACATCGGGACCGCAGCGGAACGGAAGGCATTCTTTGCTGACGCCGAAGTGCAAGCGTGGGTGAAAGGGCAGGGGGAGGCGAGTGGTGATTTCAATGCACTCTTGCTGGCCCGTGCGCCACAAGCCTTCACCAACAGCATCACCCTGCAAGAGCATGAGCACGTCGTGCGCGTGCTTGAAGCCATGAGCGAGGGCGTCAGCTTCACGACGCTGGAACACTCGGCGTCCTGCGATGCTCTGGCCCTGTTGCGTCCCAAGTTGGCGAAGATTGAGAAAGCTCGAGCGATCCTGAAGGCGTTTCAATACGCGGGCCGTCCTTATGATTTCAATTTTGATTTTTCCACGGACGCGGAACTGGTCTGCACGGAGCTGGTTTACAAAGCCTACGAGCCGGCGAATGGATATCAGGGGTTGAAGCTGCCGACGGTGGAGATGTTGGGCCGCCAGGTGACGCCGGCCAACCTGTTTGCAAAGCAGTTTGATGCGCAGGTTGCCGAGGGTAAAGAGCAGTTTGAGATGATCGAGTTTCTCGATGGCCACGAGCGAGCTAAGGTTGCCCAATCGAGTTCACTGGCCGAGTTCCGTTCGAGTTGGAAGCGTCCAAAGTGGCATGTGCTGACGCGCTAGTGGCCACTGGTGGCTAGGCAGAAAGTGTCAGCTTCCGAGTCACTCTTTCCCCGCTGCCGACTCGAAGTGCTTGATATGCGGTCGTTCCTTTGCGTGGACTGGACTTTGCTTCTCTCTGGCGGCAATCGATGCGGAATAAATCCGCGCATTGCCGCTGAAGATGAACACGCTGATATATTTCCCTGTCGTAAAAAAGTTTTTGACCGTTTTGGTCGCGACGTCCCTGGTTGCCGGTGTCGCTTCGGGTGATGGCTCCGACGGTAAGACCACGGTTGCGATGCTCAAAACCTCCAAGGCGGAGACTGGCGTGGCTTCTTACTATGGCGTGCCGTATCACGGTCGCCAGACTGCCAGCGGCGAAGTATTCAACATGAACGAGCTTACTGCGGCACATCCGACGCTTAAGTTCGGCACGAAGGTGAAGGTCACGCATCTGGCCAACAACCGATCGGTAACCGTTCGCATCAATGATCGCGGGCCGTTTGTGAAGGGACGTGTGATTGATCTCTCCAAGGCAGCGGCGGAAGAACTCCAAATGGTTCGCGCCGGCGTCGCCGAGGTGAAGATCGAGGTTCTCAACTAGTCCGGGCTGGTCTTGTGCCATTGCCGCACGTCCACGGCGTCCATGCCGGCAGCGCGGATGGCGGTGAGGCCAAGATCGGTGTCTTCGTAGGCGCGGCACTGTTTCGGATCAACCCTGATGCGTCGGGCGGCTTCGAGGAAAATATCTGGCGCGGGTTTCTGATTCGTCACCATCTCGCTCGTCACTACGGCGTCAAACAGGTGGCGAATCTTCAGGTGTTCCAGTACTTGGCAGATGATTTTCTGTGTGCCGCCAGATGCGACAGCCATCGGGATTTTGCCGTGATGCGCTCTGGCGATCTCCACTACCGCGTGAATCGGCTCTACCTCAGCCATCAGCGGCAGGTAAGCTTCTTCCTTCTCGTGCGCCACGGCGATATGGTCAAACGAACGGCCCTGTTCCTTGGCGAGCATCTTCAGGATGTCCCGGGACGGCACGCCGCCGAGTGAATAGAAACGGTCTTCGGGAAAGTGCAGGCCGTGGCGTTGCGTGATCAAGCTCCATGCACGCCAGTGCAGCGGCATGGTGTTGGCCAGTGTTCCGTCGCAATCAAAAATCAATCCTTTGGGGTTCATTTTGTTCACACTTTCTTGGAAATCCATTTTTCGCTCGCGGCGGGGCGATGATTGGCAAAGCCAACGAACAACCCCGTCACACTACTAGCGACGATCAATGAGTCGCGCAAATCCTGCCGGACGAAACCGGCCTTGACCGAGTCGTCGAGGAACTTGAGCAACGAATCGTAATAGCCGGCGACGTTGAGCAGTGCGCAGGGATATTGATGCAGGTGCAACTGCGCCCAGGTCATCGCCTCGAAAATTTCCTCGAAGGTGCCGAAGCCACCAGGCAACGCCACGAAGCCGTGCGACAACTCGGCCATGAGTTGCTTGCGCTGGTGCATCGTATCCACGAGATGCAGTTCGGTGAGTGATTCGTGCGCGAGTTCCTTGGAACTCATGAAGCGCGGCAGGACTCCGATGACTTTGCCGCCCTTCGCGAGCGCGGCGTCGGCCACTTCGTTCATTAGGCCGACACGGGCGCCGCCGTAAACCAATTCCAGTCCGCGTGCGGCGATGGCTTCGCCCAATTCCCGCGCCGCGTTCGTGAACGTCGGGGAATTGCCCGGCGACGAACCGCAATAGACGCAGAGTCGTTTCATGGTCAGACGTTCAGCGCTTTGAGCTTTTCCTCCATCTCATTTGTCATGAGCGGGGTGATCAGGCCATCCAGGTCGCCATCAATGAAGTTTGACAGGTTGTAGAGCGTGACTTCGATGCGGTGGTCGGTGACGCGGTTTTGCGGGAAATTGTAAGTGCGGATCTTTTCGTTGCGTTCGCCGCTGCCGACCTGGCTTTTGCGGTTCGCGGCATATTTTGCATTTTCTTCGGCGATCTTACGTTCGAGCAGGCGCGAGCGGAGCACGGTCATCGCTTTCGCGCGATTCTTGATCTGCGAACGTTCGTCGGCGATACGCACAATCAGGCCGCTGGGCTTGTGCTGGATTTGCACCGCGGAGTCAGTGGTGTTCACACCCTGACCTCCCTTGCCAGACGCGCGACAGACGCTGACTTCGATTTCGTCCGGTTTGATTTCCACGTCCACTTCTTCGGCTTCGGGAAGCACGGCAACCGTCGCAGTGCTGGTGTGGATACGACCCTGTGCTTCGGTGGCGGGTACGCGTTGGACGCGGTGCACGCCGCTCTCGTGCTTGAGCACTTTGTAAACGTCCTGCCCGTTGATCTGGAAAACGATTTCCTTGAAGCCGCCAAGGTCGGATGAATTGGAATCCATCGTCTCTACTTTCCAGCCGCGTGCTTCGGCGTAGCGGGTGTACATGCGATACAGATCTGCGGCGAACAAGGCAGATTCCGAACCGCCGGCGCCGGCGCGGATTTCTACAATGGTATTGCGCGAATCAGTCGGATCAGGCGGAACAAGGCCGAAATGCAACTGCTGTCCGAGTTTCTTTTCTTCGACTTCGAGGCGCGTGATTTCCTCCTTGGCCATCTGGGCCATCTCGGATTCAGCGGGTTCGCTTTCGAGCAGGGCGCGGTTGTCTGCGAGGTCGGCCTGAGTTTTCAGATAAGCCGCGCCGGCAGCGACGAGGTCTTTGAGCCGGGCGTATTCCTTGGAGAGTTCCTGCGCGCGCTGGGGATTGTCAAAAACCTTCGGGTCGCTGAGCGAGGCTTCGACCTCGGCAAAGCGGCGGCGGAATTTTTCAATGTGCGGGCGGAAATCCATATTCAGTCAATTTAGAATGACGCGGCAATCGTTCAGAGGCTCAGGCAAAAAAGAAACCGCCCGCTGCTCCCGAAATGGGAAAAGCGGGCGGTGTGCGGGAAAACGCTATTTCTTCTTTTTCTTGCTGGCTTCGAAGGCGACCTGCGCGGCGGCCGTCTTGGCGGCGCGTTGCTGGAACTTGTCCACGCGACCGGCCGTGTCCACGAACTTCTGCTGGCCCGTGTAGAACGGATGGCACACGTTGCAGATACCAACGATGACCGTGGACTTGGTGGAGCGGGTCTTGATCACGTTGCCGCAGGCACAACGGATTTCCGCGTCCACATACTTCGGATGAATATCAGCTTTCATAAAAGGGCGCATACAATAGCAGGAGCGCGCCCACTGACAAGAGGGAATTTGGGGTGGTTGGGTACAGATCTGACGTTCCGCGCTGAGCGAAAGCCTGTCGCCCAGCAAGGGATTTCATGGTTTCCAGCCCTAAATGTCCGGCTACGACCGTAAATCCGCTGAAATGGTGGGCAATCCTGCAAGCGGGTGGGGGTGTGTGACGGCAACGCGCCGGTTTGTGCATTGACGAAACTTTTCCTGCTCCCTAGCGTTTCTCTCACGGGCTAATCGCAACTTCACCAAACACCATGAAAAAACTAATCCTTGGGGTCGCAATCGTAGGCGCATTACTGGCTGGGGCAATAGGCGCAGAGCTGGGCACTCCCGCTGCACAGCTGAAGATTTCGGAATGGGTCAAAGGCAAGTCGGTGGATCTCGCTGCCGTTAAAGGCAAACAGGTGGTGGTAGTCGAGTTCTGGGCGACGTGGTGTCCGCCGTGCCGGACCAGCATCCCGCACCTCACGGAGATGCAGAAGAAATTCAAAGATGTGATTTTTGTTGGTGTAACGGATGAAGAGTCTGATGTGGTGAGGAAGTTTGTAACCAAGATGGGCGACAAGATGGATTACGTCGTGGCCATTGATGACAACGGCCAGACCAGCAAGGGTTACATGCAGGCGTTTGGCATTGGTGGTATCCCGCACGCGTTCATCGTGGACAAGGAAGGCCGGGTCGTCTGGCAAGGGCATCCGATGGCTGGCTTGGATGCGGCGTTGGAATCGATTGTCGCTGGCAAATTCGACCTCGAGGCTGAGAAGGTCCGGGCTAAGAAGGAAGCTGAGGCCGAAGCGGAGCAGGAACGCGTGGGGAAGAAATTGCAGCAGCTCGCACAGATGATCTCCGCCGGCAAGGATAACGAGGAAACCAAGAAGCTTGAAACAGAATTAGTCGCCCTCGAAAAAGAGCTTGGCGACATCATGGGGGGCGAGAAGTTTGACCCAGCCGAATTCCGCAAACGCGTCTTGTTCGGGAAGAAGGTGCAAAAATACCAACGTGCTTATCTCGCTTCCGCTAGCGCCGCAGAGCTGGAAAAGCTTGAGCAAGACCTGCAAGTGGACGCGCCGGCCAGCTTCAATCTGAAGCAGTTCAAGGAATCCATGGCTTCGCAGTTGGAAGCCAAGAAAGCCGAGCCAGTGTTGGAAAGTTACATGGAGGCGGTCGGCGAGAATGGAGACAAGGCGAAGGCGGCGGAACTCGCGAAGCAGGTCGAGGCATTGCAGTTGAAGAGTCCGCAGCTTTTGAATGAAATTGCGTGGGCAATTCTTACTTCGGAGCACATCAAGGTCCGAGATCTCGAACTGGCAACGAAGCTGGCGAAGGCGGGAGTGGCGTCGTCGGGGGGCAAAGAAGCGGGCATCCTCGATACCTATGCCCGTGCTTTGTTCGATTCTGGCAAGGTCGCCGAAGCCATTGAGCAGCAGAAAAGAGCGGTTGCGGCGGCGGCTGACGAGGAGTTGAAGAAGGATCTGACTGCGACCCTGAAGATGTATCAGGACAAAGCGGCTACCAAGAGCGCGTCCGGCGCCTGAGGTTATGAAATGCCCCGCGTGCACGCGTCGCTTGACGCCACTGGAGTGTCAGGGCGTCATGTTGGATGCCTGTCAGCGGGGTTGTGGCGGGGTTTGGTTTGATGCGGCCGAACTTGCTCAGGTGAATGACCTGAACCGCAAATCGGGGCACAACTTGCAGCTGACTCGGGACGAAAGCATCAAGGTGGACGATTCCCAGCCACGCCATTGCCCGGTTTGTTCCAAAACCAAGTTGGTGCGACGGCTTTTCAGTTTAGGCACGGGCGTGGAGATGGATTGTTGCCCGAAATGTGAGGGCATTTGGTTGGATTTTGGGGAGCTGGAAACCATCCAGCAGGAAACCAATCCCCAGCCCCAGCCAGTGCGCCATGTGGTGAAGCGCCAAGCGGCTTCACTGGCGATCACCTTCGGCGTGATCGAGCAGGTACAGGCGCAGCAAGTGATGATTCGGAAACAAACACCTCGCACCCCGCGTTAAATTCAGTTTTTCCACCAGCCCTTTCCGATGCGCTACTTGATGAAACAAAAGCTGTTCTGCTTCGGCGACGATTTCGCCATCAAAGATGAAGCCGGGAACGATCGGTTCTTCGTGGACGGCAAAGCTTTCACGTTTGGCGATAAATTGTCGTTTCAAGACATGAACGGCAACGAACTCGCCTTCATTCGGCAGAAGCTGCTGTCGTGGGGGCCGACCTATGAGATTTATCGCGAGGGCAAACTGGCGGCGGTGGTGAAGAAGCATCTGTTCACGCTGTTCCGCTGCAAATTCACCGTGGATGTCCCCGGCCCGGACGATCTCGAAGCCCAAGGCAGCTTCATGGACATGGAATACGCCTTCGAACGCAGCGGCCAAATGGTCGCGGAAGTTTCCAAGCGTTGGTTTTCGTGGAGCGATACTTACGGCGTAGATATCGCCGCTGGGGAGGATGACGTCTTGATTCTGGCCAGCACCGTGGTGATTGACATGGTTTGTCATCAGGATGGCAAACGTCATTGATCGTAGTATTTAGCGCAACCGTTGCGTCGATCCGCAATTGACGCCTGCGCTTTGGCGCAGCTAGGGTTTCCCGATGAAGAGACTGCTCTTACAGATGGTTCTTTCCTTCGCGTTGCTGCTTGCGACATCTGGTTACGCCCAGACGGCCACCGAGGCTGAGGCATTCGTGGTCCAGGCCGAAAAGGAGCTGGCGACTTACACCACTTCGGCGAGTCGCATGAACTGGGTCAATCTTACCTATATCACTGAGGATACCGACGCGCTGGCTGCTGAATTTGGCGCGCGCGGTACGGAGATGAGTGTCCGACTGGCCAAGGATGCTGCGAAGTTTGATAAGACCAAGGGGCTGTCGTTCGACGTTCGGCGCAAACTCGATTTCCTCAAGCAAAGCATCGTCCTGCCCGCTCCACAAAAACCCGGCGCGGCTGACGAACTCAATGTCATCGCCACGCGCCTGCAATCCAGCTACGGCAAAGGCAAGGGCACGCTGGAAGGCAAGCCGACGAATGGTTCTGACATCGAGGAGGCGATGGGCATCGTGCGTGATCCGGAGAAGCTCAAGGAGATGTGGACGAGCTGGCACGACAATGTCGGCACGCCGATGCGCGACGATTACACCCGCCTCGTGAACATCGCCAACGAAGGCGCGAAGGAGTTGGGATATCCGGACGTGGGCGCGATGTGGCGTTCCGGCTACGACATGCCGCCCGAGGATTTTGCGCGCGAGATGGACCGGCTCTGGTTGCAGGTCAAACCGCTCTACGACCAGTTGCACTGCTACGTGCGCGCGAAGCTTCACGAGCATTACGGCGACAAAGTGCAACCAGCCACCGGTCCGATCCGCGCGGATCTGCTCGGCAACATGTGGGCGCAGGAATGGGGCAACATCTATCCCTTGGTCGCACCCAAGGGCGTAGGGGACGTCGGCTATGACCTCACGGCGTTGCTGCTCGCGAAACAATACGATCCCCTCAAGATGGTGAAGGCTGGCGAAGGTTTTTACACCTCACTCGGTTTGCCAGCCTTACCCACCACGTTCTGGGAACGCTCCATGTTCACCAAGCCCGCCGATCGCGAAGTCGTTTGTCACGCGTCCGCTTGGGATATTGATAATATCAACGACCTGCGCATCAAGATGTGCATCAAGGTCAATGGCGATGATTTCGTGGTCATCCATCACGAACTCGGGCACAACTATTATCAACGCGCTTACAATCAGCAGCCGTTCCTCTACCTCAACGGCGCGCATGACGGCTTTCACGAAGCGATCGGCGATTTCATTGCCCTGTCCATCACGCCGGAATATCTGGTGCAGATCGGGCTGCTGGATGCGACCAATGTGCCGAGCGCCGACAAGGACATCGGCCTGCTGCTGCGTCAGGCCTTGGACAAGGTGGCCTTCCTGCCGTTTGGCCTGCTCATGGACAAGTGGCGTTGGGAAGTTTTCAATGGGAATACCAAGCCTGCGGATTATGAAAAGGTCTGGACCAACTTGCGCCTCAAATATCAAGGCATTGTTCCGCCCGGCGAACGTCCGGCAACTGCTTTCGATCCCGGCGCGAAGTATCACATCCCTGGCAACACGCCGTATGCTCGCTATTTCCTCGCGCGCATTCTTCAGTTCCAGTTTTATCAGGCCGCCGCCAAGCAAGTCGGTTGGAAAGGCCCACTGCACCGGTGCTCGTTCTATGGAGACAAGGGAGTGGGCGACCGGTTGAACAAGATGCTTGCGATGGGGGCAGCAAAACCTTGGCCCGATGCACTCGAAGCCTTCACCGGCAGTCGCCAGATGGACGGCGCGGCCATGATCGCCTATTTTCAACCGCTGATGAAGTGGCTCGAGGAGCAGAACAAAGGCCGGCAAACCGGTTGGTGAGCCGGGGCTGTAGCGGCGGTCTGTGACCGCCGGTGTCATTGAGACTGCGCTTGGTTTTACGTTTGCCAAGGCGACGTAATCTCACTACCGTTTGCTCAGATAAACGCCGTGAACCGCGCGACAACGACAACCATTTAGCGTTCATTCCGAAACCGGAGTGAACGCCAACGCCTCAGACCGCAAGTCCGGGGCGTTTTTGTTTCATGAGACACGAATTTCACAAATTAGCACGAATGCCGGTGAGGAATGATTTTCCCATTTCCTTCGCCGCTTTTGGATTCGTGTCAATTCGTGTAATTAGTGTCTAAATTCATTTTATGGCCGAAGCAAATCAGCAACCCGCAGCCGAACAACCGAAAGACCGCAAGTCACTCGACGACCGCAACAAGATGTCCGACCTCGAACGCCTCCGGCATTCGTGCGCGCATGTCTTCGCCACCGCCGTCCTCCGCATCTGGCCCGAAGCCCAGCTTGCCTACGGCCCGCCCGTCGAGACCGGGTTCTACTACGACCTCGAAATGCCACATCGCATCTCGCAGGAGGATTTTGCGCGCATTGAGGAGGAGATGAAGAAGGAGATCAAGGCCAACAACGTCTTCCAGAAGATCGAAGTGCCGCGCGAACAAGCCATCAAGGACGCGCAAAGCGGTCGGCTTGGCGGCTTGAGCGAACGGCCCGGCAACATCAGCAAATTCAAACTCGATCTTATCGCGCAGATTCCCGAGGGCGAAGCCATCTCGTATTTCCAGAACGGCGATTTCCTCGATCTCTGCGCCGGGCCGCATGTGATGCGCACGGGCAACATCGGCGCGTTCAAGCTCACCAGCGTGGCCGCTGCGTATTACAAGGGCGACGAAAAAGGCCCGCAGCTTCAGCGCATCTACGGCACGGCGTTCAAGAACAAGACCGCACTCGACGAGTATTTCAAGATGCTCGAGGAGGCCAAGCGTCGCGACCATCGCAAGATTGGCGCGGAGATGGGGCTGTTCGCGATTGACACGGAATACGTCGGACCGGGCATGCCGCTGTGGTTGCCCAAGGGCACGATGCTTGTCGAAGAACTGGAGAAGCTGGCCAAGGAAACTGAATTCGCCGCCGGCTACGTCCGCGTCCGCACGCCGCATCTGGCCAAGGAGAAGATGTATAAAACCTCCGGCCATCTGCCGTATTACGCGGAGAGCATGTTCCCGCCGATGAACCTGCTGGAGGAGCAGGCCCGGGAGAAGAATGAGGAACTGACCCGGCGCAAGTTCACCATCATGGACGAACTGCTCAAGCTGAAGGGGCAGGGTGTCTCGGCGGATGATGAGAAAATCAAGACGCTAGAGCGCGAGATGCTCGACATCACGCTGCAACAGGATGCGCTGGGCGAGAAGTATTACCTCAAGGCGATGAACTGCCCGCATCATCACCGCATCTTCGCGGCCGAGCCCAAGAGTTATCGCGATCTGCCGTTGCGCCTCGCGGAATACGGCTGCTGCTATCGCTACGAGCAGTCGGGCGAGTTGTTCGGCCTCATGCGCGTGCGTTCGCTCAACATGAACGACGCGCACATCTATTGCACCGAGGAGCAGTTCGCCGACGAGTTCCGTGCCGTGAACGACATGTATCTGAAGTATTTCAAGACCTTCGGCCTCGAAAAATATCAGATGCGCTTCAGCACGCATTCGGCGGAAGGGCTGGGCAAGAAATACGTCAACGAACCGGAATTGTGGAAGAAGACCGAGGACATGGTGCGCAAGGTGTTGATCGAATCCGGCATAAATTACGTCGAGGTCGCTAACGAGGCGGCGTTCTATGGGCCGAAGATTGACGTGCAGGTGTGGAGCGCCATCGGCCGCGAATTCACCATCGCCACGAACCAGGTGGATTTCGCCGTGCCCGCCAAGTTCGGGCTGACCTACCGCGACAAGGACAACTCGAACAAGACGCCGTTGTGCATCCATCGCGCGCCGCTCGGCACGCATGAGCGCTTCATCGGCTTCCTGATCGAACATTACGCCGGCAACTTCCCGCTCTGGCTCGCGCCCGATCAGGTGCGCGTCATCACGCTCAACGACGACGAAGCGTTGATCAACTACGCCAAACCCATCGTGAACGAATTGCGTGCGAACATGGTGCGCGTGGATTCAGATTTCAGCGCGACGCCGTTCAAAGCGAAGATTTCCAACGCGGAACAATTGCGCGTCCACACCATGCTCGTCATCGGCGGCCGCGACATGGAATCCGGCGCGGTGAGCGTGCGCCTCCACCACGGCGGCCCACAAGGTGCAAAGCCGAAGGCGGAAGTCGTAGCGGATATTCTGGCGAAGATCAAAGAGCGGAAGGCCTAGCCGTTCTGAAGAATGTTTGATGTGATGGCCCACAGGTTTTGTGCCTGTGGGCCGTTTCATTTTACTTCAAC
Source organism: Verrucomicrobiota bacterium (assembly GCA_049840435.1). Lineage (GTDB taxonomy): Bacteria > Verrucomicrobiota > Verrucomicrobiia > Limisphaerales > JADLHS01 > JADLHS01. Next base: position 126,672 of record JASGKY010000013.1, read on the forward strand.
GCTTCGATGCCGGCACCGAAGTTGATGTGATAGGCGAGGCCGTCCAGCACGAGGGCTGGCACGGATTTCACGCCAGCTTGTTCAGCTTCGGCGACGCGCGACTTGCTCGCGCCGAGGTGGACGACTTCGACGTCGTAGCGTTTTGGATCGAGGGCGGCAGCGACATTTTGCTCGGCGGCGACGCAGACCGGGCAACCGGCATGATAGAAGACAGCTTTCGTTTTCATGGTTTGTTTTCTTTCGTTTGTTGGCTCGTAATTGAGCTGGGGCAAGCTGCGCGGGAAAGAAGTTCTCCGCCAGAGGGTACAAACTGGGAGGGCGGTTACCAAAAAGTTCCCTCACGACTTTTGGCGGCGGCGCGCTAGACTTGGGCCGCATGAAACGGAAACCGCTTTCAGTCCAGGAGCGCGCGGATTATCACCGGCTCGAAGATGTGATCGGTTGCAAATGGAGTTCGGGCGTGGTCGCAGCCATTGGTGCGGGCGTTCGTCGTCCAGGTGAACTGGAGCGTTACATCCCCGGCATTTCCACGAAAGTCTTGAATGAGCGGTTGCGCAAGCTGCTGGCCTATGGGCTCATCACGCGAAAGGAATTTCCCGGCCTGCCCGCGCACGTGGAATACAATCTGACGCCCGCCGGAAAGAAGCTGGCCAAAATTCTTGCGCAACTGCGGGACTTAAACGAGGAACATACCGCCGAGCAAACCAACGCATGAGCGCCGCGACCTTGCTTTCTATCCAGGTTTCCGACGTGACCGAAATTCCCGCGGGCGGCAGTGATGCGTGGTGGGACAAATCCTGGACGACGGGCTTTTACAAGCGCCCGGTGCGCGGTCGCGTGTGGCTGGGGTATCAAGGCTTGCGCGGCGATCAGCAGGCGGATCGTAAGTATCACGGCGGTGCGGACAAGGCTGTGTGTGTTTACGCGGGCGAACATTATCCGACCTGGCGGGAGATGCTGAAATTGCCAGAGATAGCGCACGGAGCGTTCGGGGAAAATTTCACGGTGCAAGGTCTGCTGGAAACTGGCGTGTGTATCGGTGACATCTTTCAAATCGGGGCAGCGCGCGCGCAAGTGTCGCAGCCGCGCCAACCGTGTTGGAAGCTCGCCCGCCGCTGGCGGATCAAGGATTTGACCGCACAAGTGGAACAAAACGGGCGGACAGGATTTTACTTTCGCGTCCTTCAGCACGGCTGGGTGGAGGCGGGCGAGCGGTTTGAATTATTGGAGCGTCCGTTTCCTGAATGGACCATCGCTCGCGCCAACGAAGTGATGCACCATCGAAGATCGGATTTTGCTGCTGCTCGGACGCTTGCCTCGTGTCCATTGCTTTCGGCGAGTTGGAAAGACTCTTTGTGGATGCGGGCCGAAAATAGCGAGGCTGCAGACACCTCGACCCGAACGCAGCAATGATAAGTGGTGAAGTGGTGATGTGAGATTGGTGGTGCAGTATGCGTCCGCCTCCGCCGCGATAGGCTGCAAGCGAAAAGCCAGAAGCGAAGTTGCGGCAAACTTTCTGACTAGCATCAATGATGCAGAAGGGGTAACTCTTTTGCTGGCGATAAAACACGCACGATATGAACTTACAATTAGCGGAGAAAACGGCGCTGATCTCGGGGTCAACCAAAGGAATAGGATTTACCATCGCCAGTCAGCTTGCGGCGGAGGGCGTGCGAGTGATCATGAATGGGCGTTCTGAAAAGGCGCTGGCTGAAGCCACGGAACAGTTGCGTCGTGCGACGCCGAAAGCGCAGCTGGAAACGTTTGCAGGTGATTTGGCCGATGCCAAGACGGTCGAGGCGTTGGTAAAGCGTTTTCCCGTTGTGGACATTCTGGTGAACAATCTCGGCATCTTCGAACCGAAGCCGTTTGAAGAAATTCCTGATGCCGATTGGCTTCGGTTCTTTGAGGTGAATGTGTTAAGCGGCGTGCGGTTGAGCCGGGCCTATCTGTCGGGCATGAAGCAACGGAATTGGGGGCGCATCGTTTTTATCAGCAGCGAAAGCGGCATCCAGATTCCCGTGGAGATGATTCATTACGGCATGACAAAGACCGCGCAACTCGCGGTGGCGCGCGGGCTCGCGGAGACGTGCGCAGGCACGGGCGTGACGGTGAACTCGGTGCTGCCCGGGCCGACCCGTTCTGCGGGGGTGGATGAGTTCGTGGCCAAACTCAGTGGCGGCAAACCATTCGCAGAATTTGAAAAGGAATTCTTCCAGAGTGTGCGTCCGTCCTCGTTGCTGAAACGCTTCGAAACGCCCGAGGAGATTGCCAGTCTGGTGACGTTTGTTTGCAGTCCGCTGGCCTCCGGCATCAACGGTGCAGCACTGCGGGTGGACGGCGGCGTGGTGCGTTCGTGTTTCTGACTGACGCTCCGTGAGGTGCGAAGGCGAAGTCATCGCGAACATTCTGACGGATATTAAAGAGCACCGAGTGTGAAGCTGCTTACCTCCATGCCGACTTCAGTCTGATTAATTTCAATTGCGTGATGGTTGCGTTGCCACCGGTGGCGTGGAGGGAAAGGGCGTTTTCGGTAGGGAGAAAGCATTTTGACATGGAAGCCACGCCGCCATTGGCGAAGGTTTCGATGCTAGTGCGGTCAATCAGGACTTCGAAGTTGGTCAATGTTGAGAGTGTGACAGGCTTATCGGTGCAGGACATGCTCGTGCGGGTAAAGGTGATTTTGCTGCCACGGATGCTGAGGGTGAGCGTTGCGCCTTCATCAAGATTCACCTCGGCTTGCAGGCGGAACAGGTCGCCGGAAGGCGCGAGGGGTAGCGTCTGGTCCGCACGTAGAGTGCGATTGGTCCAAAGATCCTCGCCGTTGTGGAGCATCGCGAGTTCGCGGATGGGTTGGCGGAAAAGGCGCGGACCGGCGGGGGTGGTGCGCAGGGTGAGTTCGCGCGGGAAGGTGACCTGTTGATTGAAGGGCATCTCGGGATAGACCCCATGCAACATCCACGCGGCCTGCACGCGCCGGCCGCCGGGCGCGCCTTCCCAGCTTTGGGTGGCGTAGAAGTTTGGGCCGGAATCGGACTCGAATTGCGCGGTTTCTTCCTTGAACCCCACGCCGTTGAATTCGCCGAGCGAGTATTTGCCGTCGCCGCGCACGAGCACCCACTTCATGCGGTTCGTGTCGCCATCAATTGGCAGTTGGAAAAAGTCCGGGCACTCGAAGCTGTTTTTGATGGGGTGCTTCTCGTCGCGCCACGAGAGCAGGTTCGTGGACGTGAACACATGGTAGAGTTGCTCGCGGTTTTTCTCACCGTAGAGAAACATCACCCAGCGTGCGGTGGGCGCGTGCCAAAATACCTTTGGATCGCGTTCGGGATAAACAAGGATGGGATTTTTGTCGTAGTGCCGCCAGTTCCGCCCACGATCCAGGCTGTAGGAAATGCCGTGGCTGCGATTATCGTTGCGCGACCAGAACGCGATGAGTGGCGGTTGTTTTGGATTCGTGCCCAAGCCCGAGGTGTTCGCGTAGTCCACGACGCACGTGCCGGACTGTACGCCGCTGTCGAGCTGCTCTTCCCAAAAGGCCGGCTCGAGTTCGGTCCAGTGGATAAGGTTCGTGCTGACCGCGTGAATCCAGCATTTGTTCCAACGTTGGGCGAACAAGTGATACTCACCCTCGTAGTAGATTAATCCGTTGAGATCATTGAGCCAACCTTCCTGCCGCATGCCTGGATGCAACCGGTCCATGGTCCATTGTCGCGCGGTGAAATGGAACTGCGGGCGATGAGTCTCTTGATACAACGGCTCGGTTGCCACGGGCAACCGAGCGGGCTGGTCGGTCTGGATAATGTGATCCACGTTGATGTGTCCCCAACCTCCGCTGGCTTCGTCCACGATTTGAATTTGCGCCTGCTTTCCGGCGAACGGCCGAACATCCCAACCTGCCGGGACCAAATGATCGCTGTTCCAGCCGGTGGCGCTCCGCACAATCTTGCCGCCAACGAGAAGATTCATGCAGGTGTGACGTTCGTAATCGCCGCCGGCGATGAGGAAGGAGATATAGTCGCGCTCGATCTTGAACTCCGGCGAGGTGAGCGTGCCCTGCGGCGTATCACCGTCCATCTCACTGCTGGCAACACCGGAGCCGGTGGCGTTTTCAATCTCCAGTGTTTTCAATTGCTCACGCCGCGCTGGCCCGAGTTGAAACGCCGTTCCCGTACTTTTCCAATTCCCGTAACTCTGACTTTCAAAATTTGCGATGACAAGGTCATCAGTAACGGTTGCCGGAAGCGCGACCGGGAGCGCTGCGAAAAACGTGATCAGAACAAATTTTGTAAACTGATTCATGCACCGAGGGTAAAGGTCACGCAACAGGGTTGCCACGCTTATTCGACCGAGGACGCGGGATATAGAAAGCCAGCGCGTGGCGCGGGCGGCACCATTTCGGTGGCTTTCCATTGGCGCCGCGTTGCCTTCGTTCTAGGCTGCGGGCCGATGAAAAACTTCTGGCGCGCGGTCTTGTTTTGTGTTTTTGCCTCGATTACTCGGGCCGATGAGGGCATGTGGCTGTTCAACCAACCGCCCCGCGCGATTCTGCAGGAGCGGTATCAATTTGATGCGACCGATGCCTGGTTGGAACACCTCCAGAAGGCTGCGGTGCGGTTCAACTCCGGTGGCTCGGGTAGCTTTGTCAGCGAGGACGGTTTGTTGATTTCCAATCATCACGTGGGCGCTGACGCGTTGCAAAAGATCAGCACGAAGGAGAAGAATTATCTGCGTGATGGCTTTCGTGCGCGCACCTTGACCGAGGAGATCAAATGTCTCGATCTCGAACTCAACGTGTTGCAGTCCATCAAGGACGTGACCGCACGCATCAATGCTGCCGTGCCAAAGGACGCCGATGCGGCCGCCGCGTTTTTAGCCCGCCGGAAGATCATCGCCGCAGTCGAAAAGGAATCTCAGGATCGCACTGGCTTGCGGTCGGATGTGGTGACCTTGTGGCAGGGCGGGGCGTACCATCTCTATACCTTCAAACGTTACACCGATGTCCGGCTGGTTTTTGCCCCGGAACAACAGATCGCGTTCTTTGGCGGCGACCCCGACAACTTCGAGTTTCCGCGGCACGACCTCGACATTTGTTTCTTCCGCGCCTACGAAAATGGAAAGCCGGCGAAAGTCAGTCAGCACCTTCGGTTTTCCGCGAAGGGGGCCGCCGACGGAGAACTGGTTTTCGTGACCGGTCATCCGGGGCGCACCAGCCGGTTGCTGACCGTAGCTGAGCTGGAGTATTTGCGCGATTTCGGCTTGCCCACCCGCCTGGCCAATCTGAAACGCGTCGAGGTGTTGCTGGCCAACTGGAGCGCTCGCAGTGTCGAGAATGCGCGTCGCGCCCGGGACGACTACTTTGGCGTACAAGAACTCGCGGAAGGCGCTCGATGGCCGACTCGCGGGATTATTATCGCCTGAGCTGTTCGCGGCCAAAGTCACGGCTGAAACGGCATTTCAGGCCCGGCTTGCGGATCAATCCGAGTTCGCTGAGGCGCGGGCTGCCTACGATAGGATTGCGGAGGCGACGCGGATCATGGGAGCGCAGGCGACCCGCCACGGTCTGTTCGAAGGCGCGCAAGCCTTCAACTGCGACAGTTTCGGTCTCGCGCGGACTCTGTTGCGCGCCGGTGACGAGCGACCCAAGCCGAATGGGGAGCGATTGCGCGAGTTTTCAGATTCCGGCAAGCAGTCGTTGGAGTTGGCGTTGTTCTCCGAGAAGCCCATTTACCCGGATCTGGAAATCCTGTTGCTCGCGGATGCGCTTACGCATTTGGCCGGGAAGCTCGGCGCTGCTGATCCATTGGTGAAAAACATTCTCGCCGGCAAATCGCCGCGCGAACGCGCGGCGGAACTGATCCAGTTAACCAAGGTGCGTGACGTGGCGTTTCGCAAACAACTCTATGCTGGTGGTGCGACGGCGGTGACGGCGGCGAACGATCCGATGATCGAGCTGGCGCGATTGGTGGATGCGGAAGCGCGCGCCTTGCGCAAGGTGGCGGATGATCAAGGCGAAGTGAAGCAGCAGGCGCACGCAGCGATTTCCCGGGCGCGCAATGTGGTGCTGGGCACGACGGGTTATCCGGATGCCACGTTTACGCTGCGGCTGGCATTTGGCACGGTGAAAGGATACGCCGAGGAAGGTCGCGAGGTGGCCTCCGTCACCACATTGGCGTCGCTCTATCAACGCGCCGACGAAATGCAGCGGTTGCCGCCGTTTGATCTCCCGTCAGTTTGGGATAAGCGCAAGTCCCGGCTCAACCTGAAGACGCTCTATAATTTTGTCAGCACGTGTGACATCATTGGCGGCAACTCCGGCAGCCCGGTGGTCAATCGGGCGGGCGAATTCGTTGGCATCATTTTCGACGGCAATTTGCAGAGTCTGCCGTGGGATTACGCCTTTAGCGACAAGCAAGGTCGGGCGACGTCTGTTCATTCTGCTGCGATTCTGGAAACCCTGAGCGAGGTCTATAGCGCTAAAGAACTCGTGCGTGAACTAGTGGCCGGGCATAGAAATAAATGACCGATGGGCCGATTGCCGCCGCTAGGTCCGGCTGGGCGAAACCCCGTGCTTCGCAGGTGCGGGGTGGATTGAATCAGGAATTCCATTGAGGCAATCGGTATTGTTGTTAGGGTTTTACCGTTGTCGGTTTAAAGCATGAATCCACCAATCCTTATCGAGAACCTCGATACGTCCTCGTTGGAGCCGTTGGCCATGCTCGCATTGGACGCGGGACGCATGTTGATGGAAGCCGGCGCCAGCGCCAAAAGCACGGAACGGCTCGTTACCCAGTTCGCCACCGGCTTAGGGGCGGAGCGCGTGGAGTTGCGAATCGGTTACGCGTCGCTGGCAATTACCATCGGCAAAGGCGCGAATGGTATCACGCGGATGCGAAAAATCAGCGCGCTGGGCGTGAATCAAAGGCTGGATCAAGCGTTGCGTGGTTTGGCCGAGCGTGTGGCGAATCGGGAACTCACTCTGACGCAGACCCGAGTCGAACTCAATCGCTTGGCGACCGACCAACCGCGACATCCGGCATGGGTGATGGCGTTGGCGGTTGGGGTGGCGTGTGCAGCCTTTGGCAGATTGCTCGCGGCGGACTGGCTGGCGATCGGACCGATATTTGGTGCGGCGACCCTCGGCCAATTTCTGCGCCGGGAATTGCTACATCGGCGCGTGAATCCGTTCTTCTGCGCGACCTTGGTCGCGTTTTTTGGCGCGACGCTTGGTGGTTGGGGCGCGCAATGGGCAGGGAGCGGAACGGTCATGACCGCGATGCTCGCATCCATCCTGCTGCTCGTGCCAGGCGTGCCGGCGGTCAACGCACAAACCGACATTCTCGAGGGTCACCCCACGCTGGGCAGCGCGCGGGCGGTGACGGTGGTCATGACGCTGGTTTTCATGGCGGCTGGACTTTGGTTCGCGCAGTTGTTGGTGCATCCCGTTCCCTGACATGAACACTTCCTTGATTTTGCACCAAACGATCTGTGGCGCGCTGGCGGCTGCGGGGTTTGGGGTGTTGTTCAATGTGGGTTTTCGGCAGTTGCCTTGGTATGCGACCTGTGGCGCTGTGGCGCTGGGCGTGCGTACAATCTTTCTGCAACTGGATTGGACCCTGGAAGGCGCGACATTCGCAGCTGCGCTTACGGCAGGCGTAGCAGCACAAGGGTTGCGCTTGCTTCGCCCGGATACTGCGCATCATGCGCTCGATGTGGTGGGTTGCATTCCGCTCGTGCCGGGAAGCTTTGCCGCCAAGACGATCATCGGCCTGTATGCATTGACGTCCGAACACACGCCCAGCAACCCGGAAGCGTTCATGGTCACAGTGCAATATCTCCTACGGGTGATCTTCACGCTCGGGGCAATCGGCACCGGGCTGGCTATGCCTGCACTGTTGCGTCGAATGCGGATGGGACGGTAAATCATCGACTGTTGCGGAGCGGCTTCATCGTCAAATCTTTCATAAAACTGAGGTCGAGGTCGACAGGACGAAGGGGGGGGCGTCGCCGTATCTATTTTAATCGCATCCTGGCGGGATGAACGTTGCAAAAAATAGTCGAACAAGGGGCGGCTCGGGTTTATCTAATGGGCAGCGTTATGAAAACGATTGCCAAAATCATTACGATTGCACTGCTGCTGGTTGCCTCGACCTTCATATCAGCTTTTGCTGGTGAGAAGGGTGAGCCGGTTAAGGACAGCGCCAAGTCTGCGGCGGAGAAAACTAAAGCAGCCGCCAAGGACGTTGCGGCGGAATCCAAGGAGTTGGCTAAAAAGACCGCCGATAAATCCAAGGAACTTGCCGGGGCTGTCGCCGAAGAAGCGAAGGCGCTTGGCAAAAAAACGGCGGAGGTTTCCAAAGACGTAGCCAAGAAGACCAAAGACGTGGCGGTCGAAACGCATGACAAGGTCAAGGCCGCCTTCAAAGACGCGACACGTTGATCGCTCTTTTGCCTGACTCGTCGCGGGCGGTTCGCTACAGTCCGGCGCATGAACGTAAAGGTTACTTACTATCTCGAAGTCATCTCCTCATGGTGTTACTGGGCTGAACCGGCGTGGGCGGAACTCAAGCAGCGTTACGCTGGTAAAGTGGAGTTCGGTTGGAAGATCGCGCAGATGCCAGCCGAGGCCTATCCCACTTCAAAAGAACAAGCCGAGTGGTTTTATCGGCGCAGCGGCACGATTGTGAAATCACCGTTCATGCTCAACGCCGGTTGGTTCGAGGCCGGCCGAAAGATTTATGACGTGCCGAATCTCGTCGCGGAGGCAGCGAAGGATTTTAAGGTGACGGATGATCGCGTGCGTTTAGCCCTAGCTCATGCCGGGGAAAGGGAAGGGAAGAAAGTTGGACGCTGGGAGGTGGCAATCGAGGTCGCAGCCAAGGCGGCGAAGTTGAACAAAGCCAAACTCCTGGCTCGCGCCAAATCAGCAGCGGTGGCTGCGCGCGTCAAAAAATCCAGCGACGAATTTCACGCTCTGCAAGTGTCGCAACGTCCGACGTTCCTAATCGAGAGTGCGATTGGAGATCGTGCGGTGTTCTCTGGTATCGTGCGGGTTGAGCCTTTGGCGGCAGCGATTGATGCGTTGCTTGCTGATCAGGCGGCTTACGATTCCCACAAAGCGCACTTCGGCGGCCCGCCATCGATTTGACAGACGGGAAAGGCAAAAACCTTTCCCGCCCAGTTATTCGTCTTCGCTCTGGCTGCGCTTCCGTTTTTCCACGGCCTGACGAAGCAGATACTCAATTTGGCCGTTCACGCTGCGGAGTTCATCCGCCGCCCATTTTTCCAGTTCCTTCCACAGATCCGGCGGGATGCGCAACAAAAAGGATTTACGGTCTTCGCTGCCCATTTACGCGTAGAGTGTGCCGGTGTTGACGACAGGGGTGACTTCGTTCTCGCCACAGAGAACAACAAGGAGATTGCTGACCATCGCCGCCTTGCGTTCCTCGTCGAGCTTGACCACGGCCTTCTCCGATAATTCCCGCAAGGCCATTTCCACCATGCTGACTGCACCGTGAACGATCTTCTGTCGCGCGGCAATGACTGCTTCGGCTTGTTGCCGGCGAAGCATGGCTTGGGCGATTTCGGGGGCGTAAGCCAGATGTGTCAGGCGCGCTTCTTCGATGATGACCCCGGCTTTGCTTAGACGTTCTTGCAACTCCTTGCCCAACGCTGCCGCGACTTCATCGGCGCTTTCGCGCAAGGTTGGTTCATGTTCATCACCGCGATCGTAAGCGAACAGGCTGGCGATGTGCCGGATGGCGGATTCGCTCTGGATGTGAACATAGCTTTCAAAATCATCCACATCAAAGGCGGCTTTGGCGGTGTCTTCCACCCGCCAGACGATGACGGCGGCGATTTCAATTGGATTACCACGCTTGTCGTTGACCTTGAGTTTCTCACTGTTGAAGTTGCGCGCGCGCAGGGAAATCTTCGCGGGCAGCGAGCGATGCAACAGATTTTCAATGTGCGCTTGAGTACCGGCCGCTTTCAATTTTTCGGAGGAAACTGCCCCGGGCGAAATCGGCACCTTGCCTCGGCTGCGGGAGTAAAAAGGGTTCGCCCACCAGAAACCGCTCGCGCGGACTGTGCCCTTGTAGTGCCGAACAGAATCAGCACCCGCGCCTCGTTGGGTTGCAATGTGAAATGCCCCGTTAGAAAGATGATCGCCACGACCTCCAATAGCGCTGCGGGAATCAACCCGAGTAAACTGGCGGATGCATTGGTCTTAGCCGCATGAACGATGGTGAAAATGAACCAGGCCATTGCACCGAAAAAGAGGATCAGATTGATCATTAACATCAGCCAACCGTTGATGGCGTCGGCCGTTCGCTCCGAACTGGAGGTCTTCATGGATTCAGTTTTCATAGTGTGATCGTATGGTTGTGTTATGATATTTAAGTGATATCACTTAAATATCGCGTGTCAACTGGTTCTTGAAATGCATGAACGATTGAAGGTGAGGAGATTCCTCTAATAAATAAGCTGAATAGAATCAACTCAGCGGGTAGGGATAGTGCTGTTTTGGGGGTAAACAAACGTGCCGGTCTCTTAAATGAAAGAGACCGGCAGATGATGGTTTGAGAACGAAGTCAGCGCTTACGCCACGTCGAAGCGGTCCAGGTTCATCACCTTGGTCCATGCGGCGACGAAGTCGTTGAGGAACTTTTTCTCCGCGTCGGCGCTGCCATAGACTTCCGCCAGCGCACGCAGCCGGGAATCCGATCCGAACACCAGGTCCACGCGCGTGCCGGTCCATTTCAATTCACCCGTCTTGCGATCGCGACCTTCAAACACGTCCTTCATCTCAGACACGGGTTTCCATTCCGTGGTCATGTCGAGCAGGTTCACGAAGAAGTCGTTGGTCAACGCGCCCGGTTTCTTGGTGAAGACACCGTGTTGCGAGCCGCCGACATTGATGTTGATGGCGCGCAAACCGCCGATGAGCACGGTCATCTCCGGCGCGGTGAGCGTGAGCAACTGCGCCTTATCAATCAGCAACGATTCGGCCAGGATGGAGTATTTCCCTTTGAGATAATTGCGGAAACCATCGGCGCTAGGTTCAAGTGCTGCGAACGACGCCACATCGGTTTGCTCAGAGGTCGCATCCATACGTCCCGGTGTGAACGGAACGGTGACCGTGTGACCGGCGTTCTTCGCTGCCTGTTCGACACCGGCGCAACCAGCCAGCACAATCAAGTCGGCGAGCGAAACTTTCTTGCCGCTAGACTGTGCTTTGTTGAATGCCGTCTGAATGCCTTCCAACGCGGTCAACACCTTGGCCAGTTGCGGCGGTTGGTTGACTTCCCAAAATTTCAGCGGGGCGAGACGGATGCGCGCTCCATTAGCACCACCGCGTTTGTCCGAGCCGCGAAATGTGGACGCCGACGCCCACGCGGTAGAAACCAATTCCGAAACCGTCAGGCCGGACGCGAGTAACTTGGCTTTGAGTGCCGTGATGTCCTGCGCGTCAATCAACGGATGATTCACCGCCGGAATCGGGTCTTGCCAGAGGAGTTCTTCGGCGGGCACTTCCGGTCCGAGATAGCGACCGCGCGGGCCCATGTCGCGATGGGTCAGCTTGAACCACGCGCGCGCAAACGCATCGGCGAATTGATCCGGGTTTTCCAGGAAGCGCCGCGAAATCTTTTCGTACGCTGGATCGAAGCGCAGTGACAAGTCGGTGGTCAGCATGGTCGGCACAAGTTTCTTGGATGAATCAAAGGCATGCGGAATCGTCGCGCCTGCGCCTTTCGCGATCCATTGATGCGCGCCAGCGGGGCTTTTCGTGAGTTCCCATTCGTAGCCGAACAGATTCCAGAAAAAGTTGTTGCTCCACTTCGTTGGCGTGGTGGTCCAGGTCACTTCCAAACCGCTGGTGATCGTGTCCGCGCCTTTCCCACTGCCAAAGCTGTTTTTCCAGCCGAGACCTTGCGCGGCAACATCGGTGGCCTCCGGTTCCGCGCCGACATTCGTGGCCGGGCCGGCCCCATGAGTCTTGCCGAAACTGTGACCACCTGCGATGAGCGCCACGGTTTCCTCGTCGTTCATCGCCATGCGGGAGAAGGTTTCGCGGATATCCTTGGCGGCGGCAATCGGATCGGGGTTTCCATCCGGACCTTCCGGGTTCACGTAGATCAAGCCCATTTGCACGGCGGCGAGCGGGTTTTCGAGATTGCGTTCGCCGGAATAACGGCTGTGCTTGTTGTTGGGATCATTGCTGGCTGCGAGCCATTTTGTTTCTTTGCCCCAGTAAACGTCTTGATCCGGCTCCCAGGTATCTGGCCGGCCACCTGCGAAGCCGAACGTTTTGAAGCCCATCGTTTCGAGCGCGACGTTGCCGGTGAGGATCATCAGGTCGGCCCAGGAAATTTTGCGACCATACTTTTGCTTGATGGGCCAAAGAAGACGACGCGCCTTGTCGAGACTGACATTGTCTGGCCAACTGTTCAGCGGGGCGAAGCGTTGCTGCCCGCGCCCACCGCCACCGCGACCGTCACCCGTGCGGTAAGTGCCAGCGCTGTGCCAGGCCATACGAATGAACAAAGGCCCGTAGTGACCGAAGTCCGCCGGCCACCAGTCCTGCGAGTCGGTCATCAGTTTCGCGAGATCCTTCTTCAATGCCGCGTAGTCGAGAGTCTTGAACTCCTTCGCGTAGTCGAAGTCCGCGCCCATCGGGTCAGATTTGGCGGAGTGCTGGTTCAGCAGTTCGACCTTCAACTGGTTCGGCCACCAATCGCGATTGGTCGTGCCGCCGCTCATTGAAGCGCCGTGGTGAAAGGGACATTTGGATTCTTTGGACTCGGTTGACATAATTTTTCCTTTGCTCAGTTGAATTGAACCCCGGTTTGACGACTGCGTGATTCATCGGGCCACAGTGAACCACTCGCAGAGCTATTGTTGAAATACTTTTTTCCTGTGGTTACGATAGGTATTACCTATGGAGATGCACCAGCTAAGATACGTTGTGGCGGTGGCGCGGACGGGGAACTTCTCCCGCGCTGCCGAGCAATGCCACGTCGCTCAGCCGTCGCTCAGCCAGCAGATCCAGAAACTGGAGGACGAATTGGGCGAGCGCTTGTTCGATCGGATGAAGCGCGAAGCCAAGCTGACCAAGCACGGTGAAGCGTTCTTGCGTCGTGCGGTAAAAATTCTTGAAGAGGTGGACGCGGCCAAGCGCGAAGCCTCCGATGCCCACAGCTTGCTGCGGGGCACGCTGACCGTGGGTGTGCTGCCGACCATCGCGCCGTATCTGTTGCCGGATGTGTTGGTGGCATTTTCAGAGAAATTTCCCGGCGTGGAAATCGTGGTGCAGGAGGACACCACGGAGCGACTGCTCAAACTGGCGCACAGCTACGAGATTGATTTTGCACTCGCGAGCCGGCCCATCGAAGACGAACGAGTGGAGGTGCGGGATTTGTTTACCGAGGAGTTGCGCTTGGCCTTGCCGCCGGGGCATCCGTTGACGCGCAAGCGGGCGGTGAGTCTGGCTGATCTGCAAACAGAACGGCTCATCGTGATGAAGGAAGGCCATTGCCTCGGTGACCAGGTGCTGGGCTTTTGCGAGCGGCGCGACTTGAAACCGAACATCAGCTTCCGCAGTGCGCAGTTGGAGACGATTCAGGCACTCGTGTGTTCCGGTGTCGGCATTTCACTCATCCCCGCGATGGCGGCGCGGAGCGAGCGGGAGGATTTGCCGGAGTATCGTTCGTTAGTTGCACCGCAGCCGGAGCGGAAGATTGTGGCGATCTGGCCGAAGCAGCGAGCCTTGAGCCGCGCCGGGACGGAGTTTTTGAAACTCATTTCCACCGGGCGCAGCGGGCGGAAGCGTGCCGCGTGACTTGACCGCACGGTAAAATTCCCCGATGCTAGGCTCGTCGTTTTGGGCGCGTACTGGTTTCGACCAAGTGAACACGTCAGAGGCGGCATGCCGAGGACGATGCGTTGGCCTCGTAAATCATCGCATCAAAACATAACTGCTAACGAAGAATTAGCTCTCGCGGCCTAAGTGCCCCGACGTTCGCCTGCTGACACCTGCTAGGTGGGACGAACGCAACAGCAGGCATGGCCGAAGGCGGAGATCGCGCGCCCAAGCCGAGAAAATTCCATGCGAACTAAGCAGTGGGACTCGAGTCCGAGCGCCATCCCATAGCCGACAAAAGACCTCGGACTAAGCATGTAGTCGCGGCTGGTGGGTTGATTTGGGACGGGGGTTCAACTCCCCCCGCGTCCACCATTTTTAAATCGCTCCTTGTAGTTGTCGATTAGCGCGGTCGCGCGAGTTGGTCACAACCACTCGCGGATTTTCGCTTGGTACTTATTATAGATGAATCCTAAGACAACCAGCACCACGCCGAGCGCCATGAAACTCAAAACGCGGTAAAAGGTTTCCAGTTTCCACACGTCAAAGAGGACGATCCGCCCGAGGGCTGTCCCAAGGATGCCGAGACCGACCCAGCGATAGATTTTCTCTCGCAGCAGCACGCCGCCGCCGATGCAGGCAAAGGCCAGCGCGGACCAGCTTGCGGTTAAATAGAAGCCACTCGCACTGAGCAAAACCCAATGGGAGACGAGCCACCAGAGTGTGCCGCAGCCCGCGATGATCATCGCGGTGTGGATAGAGCTGGACAGTTCATAGCGTTCCGTTTTGTGGCGTGCGATTTGTTGCTGGGCCAGCAATATCAGAACAACGAGGAAGTTCGGAAGATAAACGATAGCCGCGCGCTCGGGTAAAAGCCAAAGGGCGGCGAATCCTGTGACAGTTAACGCAGCGCTGAAAAGAATGGCTTCGCGATAGCGTCGCCAGCCGGCTATGGCAAATGCCGTTGTGCCCATCAAAGTAAAGACCCATGGTCGTTCTGTTGCAGCGATGTATTTGTTGACCCAGGCAATCAGCATGACCAGCGCTATCCAGCGATAGAGTAGTGCAAGTTTCAGCAGGTTATGGCGAAGGGGTGTTTGCGTTTCAGGATGGCGCGCAAACCAGTTCCACGTGGCGAACGAAAGCATTACAAGCGCAGCGATGGGGGCGAGCGGGAAATGCCAGCTTGGTTTCGAGATGGCCAGTTGCGTGGCGAACTGCCAGCCGCTCACGAGCAGGAAGATTTGGGCGCTAATAGCTAGCGGCCACAGGCGGGTCTTGATGGCGTAACCGGTCACTGTTAAGGCGAGCAGGCTGGTTGCCGCGATCCAGATTTCCGAGGTGAATCGTGGTTCGAGCCAGTTGTGCAGGATCGTGATGATTGCGATGGCGTAGATGGATTGAAAGACGGCGCTCACCGCCGGGCGGAGAGCGATGCTTCGTTGCTTTTGCCACCAATGGCTCAGCCCCAACGTGAGGCTGATGAGCAAAAGCGGATTCCACCAGGGCGGTGGCATCAAAGGATCAATGAACTTCGTCAGCCACCCAATGTGGGCGATGACCATGAGGCCTTGGCTCATCAATGCGATTTCGCGGACGCGCAGGAAATAAATAGTTGCCGTAAGTACAAGTGCTTCGACTCCCAGTGCGAGTGGAAACAACGCGGTGGTGGTATTAAACCAAGTAGTGGCCAGCCACATGAGCAACGCAAGTAGGGTGAAGTAGGCTGGCTCGGGGCGAATCACCCGCCGGTCCGCCCACAAGCGTCGCCACGCCGACCAACAGGCATTCAGTGCCATCAGGCTGCCAAGCGCCGTCCCGAGGATGAGGCGACTGAAGTTATCGCGTTGCAAAGAATCAATACCCCAGCCCACGGACATCGCGCCAGAGATGTAAGCGCCGGTCTGGAGGAAAATGTTTTTCCGCAGCGTGCCGAGAATAAACAAGATCACGCTCTCAGCGGCGAGTATCAGGGCGAGTTGTGTGCCGGCGAACTTGGATACCAGTCCGACGGTCACGAGCACCAAACCTTGCGTGAGGTAAGTGTTCTTGGTGATCGGCTCTGCTGACAGGAAGCGCCGGGAAAGTTCAGCCAGCGCGAGCAAGACGCTGCCATAGCCGAGGGCGAATTGCCAGAAGCGCCCGGTGTTCACCTGGAGCATCGTCAGCACGAACAACGAGAACAGCGCCCCGTTGTTGAAGGTGATGAAGGCCGCGCGGTGGTTGCCGGCGATGTTTTCGTGTTTGGATAGGAAGGCGGCGACGGTGAAAACCAGCCAGTAGCTAAACAGGAAAGACGCGCCGAAACCCAAGCCTTCATCCGGTGAGGCCCAGCGCCAGCCTTCGCCGCCATGATAAAACCGCCACCAGGCATACGCGGCATACGTCGCGATCAAACTCGCCCACGACAGGCCGGCCCAACGATTGCGCACTAGAAAGAAAACAGCGGTCAACGTCAGCACCAGATTCGAGTAGAGCGTGAAATTGCCGACGGGGGTGATGATCGAGGTGTAGTAAGCGAGACCGGTGGCGAATAAGGCGAGCAGCTCGGATTTGCGCCGGTCGGCGATCCACGCGATGTAGCCGGCCCAACCAAGCAGCAAGGCGCCGTCTAGCAAGGCGCTGCCGATGATCTGCAGGGCCGGGACGTGATGTGCGGCATAGGTGGTGAAATACACCGCCGCCAATCCTCCGGCGAAAAGCACCTGCGCGAAATTGTGCAGGGATTTGTTGGCGGCCTTGCGTTGCCACCATGCCCCTGCGCCGAGCAGCAAACCGCTCGCGAGATAGAGCAGGGCGACTTTGCCGCCCGCGCCCATTTTTTGATAAGCCAGATTTCCGAAGAAGACCAATCCGGTCAGGATCAGCACCGCGCCGATGCGTACGAGCCAGTAAGTGCCAAGCTGCATCTCGAAGGATGGTTTGAGTTCGTTGGCAGACGGAAGGATTGGCGGTGGTGACGGAACTACTATTTCTGCTTTTGTTGGCGCGTCGGCTTTGGCTTGGTCTCGCTGGAGAAACTCGGGGACAAATTCGCTCGTTGGCGTGGGCGGAGGACAGGCCAAGGCTTCTTCCAACCGGCTCTTTCGGCTTGGCGGTTGAATAATGGGCGGGGCGGCGATAGGCGGCGAGGCGATCGTGACCGGTGTGGGAGTTGGCGCGGGTTGTTCCTGCTCCGCGGGCGCGGCGGCAGAAGTGATCTGTGTTTCGAGCCGTTGGATGTGGCCGGCGAGAGACGCGAGTTGTTGCGCGATGAGTTGGTGCTGCTGCTTGAGTTGCTCGAGTTCGCGTTTGTCTGATTCGTTCATAGCGGCCCAACGGCTTCTGAGGGATGAGCACTATCTTATCCAGAGTGCGGCGCAACTATAAACAGCCGCTGGTCCGGTCGTGAATTGATAAACCTGCGGCGGTATCGGTTAAATCAACCCTGCGCCTGAGCGGCGGATGAACTTGGCACGACTGGCCGTGGATTCGCCAAGTTTTGTCAAGAATCCAGGCGCTCTGTCCTGCTTTGAAGCACACAGCTACTGACCGTGGCCAAGGTCAACCACTCCGGTCTGAGAATGTATGCATTCCCCCTAAAGACTGCTCCCGCCGTGCCGATATTGCCGAAGTAAGTATTCAGGAATTGGAGTCGTACCGCGCACTGAACGGACTCAGTCGCGAGAAATTCCGCCTGATACACCGATGGGTTTAGCTATGACAACGAGCACAATGAACGTGGGACGCCTCCTGAAGGGGAGTGCGCCCAGCATCACGCGCCTGCCAGGCTTCGTGTGCAGCTTTTTACTTTTATTCGCGACCAGTAGCGCGGTTTTCGCCGCGCCACCCGCGATGACGTTGCCGTCCTCCGTGACGATCCCGGAGGATGAGGCGACAAATCTGGTGTTTTCCGTCACCGATGCGGATTCACCGCTCTATACCGTCAGCATCACCGCGCGTTCGTCCGACACGACGTTGGTGCCCAACGCCAATCTCGTCCCGAGCGGCGCCGGCGGCACGCGTTTTCTCGCCATCACGCCCGCGCTTCACAAATACGGCTCGGCGACCATCACGGTTATCGCCACGGATGACAACCTCGAAAGTTCGACCAACACTTTTACGCTCAATGTCACGTACACCAACTATCCGCCGACCTTCACTTCGGTGGCGACCAATCGCGTCATTCGCGAAGACGCGGGCAGCACGAACATTCTCTTTGCGATTTCTGACGTAGAAACGGCAGTGGCAGGCCTGACGGTCACGGCCAGTTCCACAAATACGACGCTCGTTCCGAACGGTAATCTCACACTCTCCGGCACGACGGCGAGCCGCACCTTGGCGCTGTCCGCTGTGACGAACCTTTACGGTACAAACATGGTTTCCATCGTGGTGACGGACGACGGCGGGGCTTCCACCACAAATAATTTTCTGCTGACGGTGTTGTCGGTGAACGATGCGCCGAGTTTCACGATCAGTACGAACCGGATTGATCAGAACGAGGACGCCGGGTTAACGACGGTTTCCAACTTCCTAGCCGGCATTTCGAGCGGCCCATCCAACGAATCCAGCCAGAGCAACTGGCTGGTTTTGAACTACACAACCAACTTCTTCGTACAAGCACCCGCTGTCGATGGCAGCGGTCATTTGACTTTCCAAGTAGCTACGAATGCCAATGGCACGAACAATATCACCTTCGTTCTCGCGGATGACGGCGGCACGGCTAATGGTGGACGCGATCGCAGCACGAACGTCCTGACCTTGGCGGTCGCTTCCGTGAACGATCTGCCGCAGATTGTCACGAACATCAGTGCACTGACGATTAACGAAGACGCGGGCCGCACGAATCTGAATTTTTCCATCGCGGACGCCGACCACGCGCTGACGGCGTTGACGATCACGGCGACCTCGACGAACACGAGCCTCGTGCCGACGAACGGTTTCACGTTCACCGGCACTTCGTCCAATCGCACCGTGGGCGTCACGGCGCTGACCAACGCGTTTGGCACAACCGAAATCAGCCTTGTGGTCGCCGATCCGGAGGGTGGCGCGGTGACGAACACCTTTCTGCTCACGGTTAATGCCGTGGTGGATGCGCCGATTCTGGCTGGCACGACGAATCGCACTTTCCTCGAAGACGGCACGACGAATCTGTCCGGCGTGATCGCGCTTTATGACGCGGACACGGCGGTGACGAACGTCGGTATCACCGTGACTTCCTCCGACACGAATATTGTCGCGGTGGCGGTGTCTGGCACAAATGTGACCTCGGCCAGCAATCTGACGCTGGATCTCGATTACACGCTCAAGACCAATGCCAATGGCAGTGCGACCATTGCGGTCATCGCCAACGACGGTTCAGTTTCTGTCACGAACAACTACACGATCACGGTTACGGCTGTGAACGACCAGCCGGCCTTCGCGGTTGGCACGAATCTTGTGTTGCTGGCAGAAGACGCGGGCGCGATCACCAATGCAAGTTTCCTTACTACTATCAGCACTGGTCCGGGTAATGAAACCAACCAGACGTGGACTTTCACGGTGACGTCGGGCACGAATTTCGGTTATGCGACTGCTCCGGCCATCAGCACGAACGGCACATTGACGTTCCGCGCCGCGACGAACGCGGTCGGTACGAACTTGATCACGGTCGTGATGAAGGACAGCGGCGGCACGAGCAACGGCGGCGTGGATTCGCTGACCAACACCTTCAGCCTCGCGATCACCCCGGTGAACGACGCGCCGTATTTCACGGGCGTTACCTCCAAGTCCATCCTTGAAGACACTTTGACGAACACGGTGGTGGTCAATGTGATTGATGTGGACACAGACAACACCAATGTCGCGTTCACGGTGACTTCCTCCGACACGAACCTCGTCGGGGTGGCGCTTTCAGCAACGAATAGCATCGGTTTGACCAACTCGACGTTGACGCTGGCGTTCAGCCCGGTGACGAATGCCAACGGTAGCGCAACAATTACGCTCGTGGCGAACGATGGCACGGCCAGCACGACCAACAGCTTTGCGCTGACGGTTACGGCGGTGAACGATCTGCCAGACTTCACGGTCAGCACGAACCTCGTGTTGGTGGCGGAAGACGCGGGCGCGATTACCAACGCCAGCTTCCTCACCGGTATCAGCACCGGTCCGGGTAACGAAACCAATCAGACCTGGTCCTTCACGGTAACGTCAGGCACGAACTTCGCGTGGGCGACTGCCCCGGCGATCAGCACGAACGGGACATTGACCTTCCGCTCGGCGACCAACGCTATCGGCACGAACTTGATCACCGTCGTGATGAAGGACAGCGCCGGGACTAGCAACGGCGGTGCGGATTCCGTGACGAACACCTTCAGCATCGGGGTGACGCCGGTGAACGATGTGCCTTACTTCACAGGCCTCGCGGCGAAGACGATTTTGGAAGATGCGACCACTAATAACACGGCGGTCGTGAACGTGATTGATACCGACACACTGAACACCAGCGTGGCGGTTACGGTGGCCTCCTCCGACACGAACCTCGTGGCGGTAGCAATCACTTCAACGAACGCGATCGGCACGACAAACTCGGCGCTGACGCTGACGTTCAGCCCGGTGACGAATGCTTACGGTAGCGCGACCATTACGGTTGTAGCGAACGACGGCGCGTTGAGCACGACGAACACTTTTGCTCTCACGGTGACCGCGGTGAACGATTTGCCGGACTTCACGGTCAGCACAAACCTCGTATTGCTGGCGGAAGATGCGGGCACGGTCACCAATGCCAGCTTCCTCACCGGGTTCAGCGTTGGTCCGACAAACGAAGCCGCGCAAACTTGGACCTTCACAGTGACATCGGGAACGAACTTCGGTTATGCGACTGCCCCGGCGATCAGCACAAACGGCACGTTGACCTTCCGCGTAGCAACTAACGCCATCGGCACAAACCTCATCACGGTGGTGATGAAGGACAGCGGCGGCACAAGCAACGGCGGGCAGGATTCCGTGACGAACACCTTCAGCATCGGGGTGGCGCCGTTGAATGACGCGCCGTATTTCACCGGTCTCGCGGCGAAGACGATTTTGGAAGATGCGACCACGAACAACACGGCGGTGGTCACAGCGATTGATACGGACACGGCCAGCAGCAATTTGGTAGTGTCAGTCAGTTCCTCCGACACGAACCTTGTGACGGTGGCGATCACCTCGACCAATCTTGTGGCGGCGACGAACGGCGCTTACACGCTGACCTTCAGCCCGCTGACGAACGCTTACGGCAGTGCGACCATCACGGTCGTGGCCAACGACGGCACGGTCAGCACGACGAACAGCTTTGCTCTCACAGTCACGGCGGTCAACGATCTGCCGGACTTCGCGGTCAGCACAAACTTGGTGCTGGTGGCGGAAGACGCAGGTGCGATCACCAATGCTAGCTTCCTCACCGGCCTGAGCACCGGTCCGGGTAACGAAACGAATCAAACCTGGGCCTTCACGGTGACGTCGGGCACGAACTTCGCCTGGACGACTGCCCCGGCGATCAGTACGAACGGCACGCTGACCTTCCGCACGGCGACGAACGCCATCGGCACAAACCTCATCACGGTCGTGATGAAAGACAGCGGCGGCACGACCAGCGGGGGACGTGATTCTGTGACGAACACCTTCAGCATCGGGGTGACGCCGGCGAACGACGCACCTTATTTCACCGGGATCGCGGCGAAGTCGATCTTGGAAGACGCGACGACGAACAATACGACGGTGGTAAATGTGATTGATACCGACACGGTGAACACCAGCGTAGCTGTCACGGTCACTTCCTCGGATACGAACCTCGTGGCAGTGGCGCTCACTTCGACGAATGCCATCGGGACGACGAACTCCGCGTTGACGCTGACGTTCAGCCCGGTGACCAATGCCAATGGCAGCGCGACGATCACAGTTGTGGCGAACGACGGTTCGGCCAGCACGACCAACAGCTTTGCGCTCACGGTTACGGCGGTGAACGATCTGCCGGACTTCACGGTCAGCACGAATCTCGTGTTAGTGGCGGAAGACGGGGGCGCAATTACCAATGCTAGCTTCTTGACTGGCATGAGCGCTGGTCCGACGAACGAAGCCGCGCAGACTTGGACCTTTACCGTCACTTCGGGGACGAACTTCGCGTGGACGACCGCTCCGGCGATCAGCACGAACGGCACTTTGACCTTCCGCACGGCGACGAATGCCATTGGCACAAACTTGATCACGGTGGTGATGAAGGATAGCGGCGGTACAGACCGGTGGTGGTCGGGATTCCGTCACGAACACGTTCAGCATCGGCGTGACGCCGGTGAATGATGTGCCTTACTTCACGGGCATCGCTGCCAAGACCATCTTGGAAGATGCGACCACGAATAACACGGCGGTCGTCACGGTGATTGATACGGATACCGTCAGCAGCAACGTGGTGGTGACCGTTAGTTCCTCCGACACGAACCTCGCGACAGTGGCGATCACGACGACCAATCTGGTCGCTGCGACCAACGGCGCTTACACGCTGACGTTCAGCCCGCTGACGAATGCTTACGGCAGCGCGACCATCACGGTCGTGGCGAGCGACGGCGCATTGAGCGTCACCAACAGTTTCTTGCTCACCGTCTCGGCGGTGAACGATCTGCCGGACTTCACCGTCAGCACGAACCTCGTGCTGGTGGCAGAAGATGGAGGCGCAATCACGAACGCCAGTTTCCTTACCGGTATGAGCGCTGGTCCGACCAATGAAGCGAGCCAAACTTGGACGTTCACGCTCACGTCGGGCACAAACTTCGCTTGGGCGACTGCGCCGGCGATCAGTACGAACGGCACCTTGACCTTCCGCACGGCGACGAATGCCATCGGCACGAACTTGATTACCGTGGTGATGAAAGACAGCGGCGGCACGACGGGTGGCGGACGCGATTCTGTGACGAACACATTCAGCATCGGAGTTCAACCGGCCAATGACGCGCCTTACTTTACCGGCATCGCGGCAAAGACGATCTTGGAAGATGCGACGACCAATAACACCTCGGTGGTGACGTTGATTGATACCGATACGGTCAGCAGCAATGTGGTGGTCACGGTCAGTTCTTCCGACACGAACCTCGCGACGGTGGCACTTACTTCGACTAATATCGTCAACGCGACCAACGCGGCCTACACCTTGACCTATACGCCGCAGACCAACGCCTACGGCAGCTTGAGCATCTCGCTCGTGGCCAACGACGGCACCGTGAGCACAACAAATAGCTTCCTGCTCACGGTCAGCGCGGTGAATGATCAGCCGGACTTCACGGTTAGCACGAATCTCGTGCTGGTCGGGGAAGACGCGGGCGCAATCACGAACGCTAGTTTCCTCACGGGCCTGAGCACTGGCCCGACGAATGAAGCGAGCCAGACCTGGACCTTTACGGTCACATCGGGCACGAACTTCGCCTATGCGACCGCGCCGGCGATCAGCACGAACGGCACGTTGACCTTCCGCACGGCGACCAACGCGGTTGGCACGAACCTCATCACCGTGGTGATGAAAGACACGGGCGGCACGACCGGTGGCGGCAAGGATTCCGTGACGAACACCTTTAGTGTCGGCGTGGTCCCGGCGAACGACGCGCCTTACTTCACCGGCCTGGCGGCGAAGACGATCTTGGAAGATGCGACCACCAACACGACGGCAGTCATTACTGCGATCGATACGGACACCGCCAGCAGCAATCTGGTGATCACCGCCACGTCTTCAGATACGAATCTCGTCACGGTAGCGATCACCGCGACGAACTTGGTCAGTGCCACGAATGGCGCTTACACGCTGACCTTCAGCCCGCTGACAAATGCCTATGGCAGCGCGACCATCACGGTGGTGGCGAAGGACGGCGCGTTGAGTTCAACAAACAGCTTCCTGCTCTCGGTCAGCGCGGTGAATGATTTGCCAGACTTCACGGTCAGCACGAACCTCGTGTTGGTGGCGGAAGACGCGGGCGCGATTACCAACGCCAGCTTCCTCACCGGTATCAGCACCGGTCCGACGAACGAAACCGCGCAGACGTGGGCCTTCACGGTGACGTCCGGCACGAACTTTGCCTGGGCGACTGCCCCGGCCATCAGCACGAACGGCAACTTGACCTTCCGCACGGCGACCAACGCCATCGGCACGAACCTCATCACCGTGGTGATGAAAGATAGCGGCGGCACGACCGGTGGCGGCAAAGACTCCGTCACGAACACCTTCAGCATCGGAGTAACGCCAGTGAACGACGCCGCGTATTTCACGGGCCTCGCGGCGAAGACGATTTTGGAAGATGCGACGACGAACAATACGGCGGTGGTGAACGTAATTGATATCGACACGGTGAATACCAGTGTGGCGGTGACGGTGGCCTCCTCGGACACGAACCTCGTGACGGTGGCGCTCACAGCGACGAACAGCATCGGCACGACGAACTCGGCGTTGACGCTGACGTTCAGCCCGGCGACGAACGCCTTCGGCACGGCGACGATCGCTTTGATCGCCAATGACGGCGCGCTCAATACGACCAACAGCTTCCTGCTCACCGTTTCGGCGGTGAACGATCTGCCGGACTTCACGGTCAGCACGAACCTTGTGCTGGTGGCGGAAGACGCGGGCGCGATCACCAACGCCAGCTTCCTCACGGGCTTGAGCGCTGGGCCGACAAATGAAGTCAGCCAGAGCTGGACGTTCACGGTGCGGGCGGGCACAAACTTCGCCTTCACGACTGCGCCGGCGATCAGCACGAATGGCACTTTGACCTTCCGCACGGCGACCAATGCCATCGGCACGAACCTTATCACGGTGGTGATGAAAGACACCGGTGGCGTGACGGGCGGCGGCAAGGATTCAGTGACGAACACGTTCAGCATCGGCATCACGCCGGTGAATGATGCGCCTTATTTTGCGGGCCTCACCTCCCGGACCATCTTGGAAGATGTCACGACCAACACCGTAGTTGTCACGATGATTGATACGGATACGGTCAGCAGTAACCTGACACTCACGGCGACAACTTCGGATACGAACATCGCTACCGTGGTCATCACATCGACCAACTCGGTCAGTGCGACGAACACCGCCTTCACGCTGGCCTTTACGCCGCAAACCAACGCGTTTGGCAGCGTGAGCGTCACGCTCGTCGCGGGCGATGGCGCGGTGAGCACGACCAACAGTTTCCTGCTCTCGATCAGCGCGGTGAACGATCAGCCGGCCTTCACGCTCAGCACAAACTTGGTGCTCGCGGCTGAAGATGCTGGTTACGTGACGAATGCTAGCTTCCTGACGGCCATCAGCACCGGTCCGACAAACGAAGCCAGCCAGGGTTATAGCTTCACGGTCACCTCGACCACGAACTTCAACTACGCATTCAAGCCAGTCATTACCACGAACGGCACACTGGTGTTCATGACGGCGACCAACGCCATCGGGACGAACACGATCACCGTGGTGATGAAAGACACCGGCGGTGTGACGGGTGGTGGCAAGGATTCAATCACCAACACCTTCAGTCTCGCGGTCACTTCGATGAACGACGCTCCGAGCTTTGCCGGGGTTCTCGCCCGCACCATCCGCGAGGACGCGACCAGCACCAACACCGCGGTCATCAATGTGCTGGATAGCGATACGGACATCACCAATGTGATCGTGTCAGTCAGTTCCTCGGACACGAATCTTGCGACGGTGGCGATCACCGCGACGAACATCGTGAGCCTGACGAACGCGGCTTACACGCTGACCTTCACACCGCAAACTAATGCTTATGGCAGCTTGAGCATTTCGGTGGTGGCCAACGACGGTGTGCTGAGCACAACGAACAGCTTCTTGTTAACGGTGTCGGCGGTGAACGACGCGCCAAGCTTCGACTTGAGCACGAATCTCGTGCTGGTGGCGGAAGATGCGGGTGCCATTACCAATGCCAGCTTCCTCACGGGCTTGAGCGCTGGTCCGACAAACGAAGTGAGCCAGACGTGGACCTTTACGGTGACGTCCGGCACGAACTTTGCCTATGCAACCGCACCGGCGATCAGCACAAATGGCACGTTGACCTTCCGCACGGCAACAAATGCGATTGGCACGAACACGATTACGGTGGTCATGAAGGATAACGGTGGTGTGGCGAACGGTGGCCGAGATTCCATCACGAACACCTTCACGGTGGCCGTCACTCCGGTGAACGATGCGGCCTATTTCACTGGCCTCGCGACCAAGACCATCTTGGAAGACAGCGTGACCAATCTGACCCAGACGATCAACCTGATCGATGTGGACACGGCCAACACGAACCTCGCGGTCACGGTGAGTTCGTCCGATACCAACCTGGCCACGGTGTCCATCACGGCGACCAATTTGATCGGTAGCACGAATGCGCAGTTAACCCTGACCTACGTGCCGAAGACCAACGCCAACGGCAGCGCGTCCATCACCCTCATTGCGGATGACGGTTCGATCACGAGCACGAACAGCTTCTTGCTCACGGTGACCGCGGTGAACGATGTGCCGAGCTTCAACCTCGCCCTCTCAGCTTACACGGTGAACAAGTATAATGTCCCGGTCAGCATCACGAACGCGGTCACGAATATCTTCGCCGGTGCGTTCAATGAAACGAACCAGATCGTCAGCTTCGTGATGAGTAACAGTAACTCCGGCCTGTTCACAGCCCAGCCGGCCATCAGCACGAATGGTATCCTGACCTTCACGCCGGCCGCTCGTGGTGGGACGGTCACGGTCACGGTGCGCGCCAAGGACAACGCTGGTACGTCCAACGGTGGCGTGGACACCGCGGCGGCCCAGACGTTCACCATCTCCATCCCGGCGAATCCGTTCTCGGTCTTGGGTGGTACGTATTCCGGTCTGTTCTTCGACACGAACAATGTCGCGAACGACAGCTCTGGCTACTTCCGGTTGATTCTGGCGACCAACGGCACCTTTACTGGTGGCATCGCCCGGGCTGGCTCAAGCAATGCGTTCAGCGGTCAATTCAGCCCGGCGAGTCCGAGCTTGTCCATTGCGGTGTCCAATACGCCTTGTGTGTTGAACCTCGCCCTCGACACCAGCGCAAGCTGGACGGAAACGATCTCCGGCTCGGTCTCTAACACCACGGCAGGTTGGGACGCGCAACTCATGAGCTTCCTCAATGTGAATGCGAGCGGCTTCCCGGCTTCGCTGGCGGGTGAGTATCTTGTCGCCGTCCCTGGTAATGCGAGCGCATCCGCCGGTCCGTCTGGTGACGCCGCGCTCAGTGTGGTTGTCAGCACGAACGGTGTGGTGACGATCAGCGGTTATCTCGCAGATGATACTCAGGTCAAGCAGACCACCACCATCTCGCGTGGCGGCAGCGTGCCGTTCTACGTGGGGATTGGTGCATCGGGCTCAGCTTCGGGTTGGTTGACATTCTTGGCGAGTGGCGCGAACCGCTTGCAGAATGATTCGGAAGTGGTGTTCATCCGTGGCGCTGGCGGCACGTATTATCCGGGCGGCTTTACGAACGCCACGGTGGCGATCGGCTCGCAATACGATGACACGGCAACCGATCTGTTGAGTCTCAGCAGCGGCACGGTGGTGTTGAGCGGCGGTGGTTTGAGCACACCGATGACGAACACGTTTACGTTGGCGAACAATGTCATTACGATCAGTGGTGGGGCTACGAATGGTTTGAGTCTGACGATGTTCCGCTCGACTGGTCAGATCGAAGGCCAGTTCAACAACGGCAGCCAGACGGGTGAAATCAACAGCGTGATCCTGCAATCCACCAATCAGGCGCGCGGTTACTTTGTTCTGCCGGCTGGCGTGGGCAAGTTCCACCTCTACTAATTCAGGCGAAAGTTTCGATTTCATCACCCCCGGAAACCCGGCCGAGCGCTGGATTCCGGGGGTGACTTTTTTGCGGCTGCGGGATTCTGTTTGACCACCACGGGCAACCTCCTAGATTCAGAGGTGCCTATGACGACCCAGAATTCTCCTCGTGGCGGCAACGTGTCTCAGAACCGGCGGGTTTTTACATCCAGCTTGGTGGTGGGGCTGTTGTTGCTGGTTTCGGCGCTTGTTAGCCAGGCGCAGAGCACTTCCTTGGGAATCAAAATGGTTCCGGTCACACTGGTGCTGCCGCAGTTGCAACTTAACGCACCGCAAGGGTCGACCAACATGCTCGAGGTTTCCACTAATCTGAGCACCTGGCAGGACGTCACCATGCTTGTTTTTACCAGCACTAACATCCTATGGGTGGATCTCTATCCACGGGGAAGTACGGCGTATTATCGGATGCGCCGAATTAATCCCGGTAGTCTGCCGCCGTTTCCCGCCCCGCTTACAAATCTGGTTTGGATTCCCTCGGGACAATACGTCATGGGGAGTCCCGGAACCGATCCTGATGCCGATGGCGATGAAGCGCCGCAGACTAGTGTGATTTTCACCAAGGGTTTTTTCATGGGCAAGTATGAGGTGACGCAGGGTGAATATCTGGCTGTCGTTGGCTCGAATCCCAGCAGTTTCACCGGTGACAATAATTTGCCCGTCGAAACGGTCAGTTGGCAGCAGGCGACCAATTTTTGCCGGCTCTTGAATTTGCAGGAAGCCGGGGCGGGGCGGTTGCCTGCGGGTTACGCCTATCGTTTACCGTCTGAAGCAGAATGGGAATATGCTGCGCGTGGGGGGGCGGCGACCCGGTTCAATTGGGGCAATGATTATACCTACGCCAGTCTGACGAATTATGCTTGGTATGCGGATAGTTCCGATGGCAGCACCCACCCTGTGGGCCAGAAGCTGGCCAATTCTTTCGGACTTTACGATGTTTCGGGCAACGTCTGCGAATGGTGCTTGGATTCGTTCGTCCTCAACTTGCCCGGCGGCGAGGTGATTGATCCAGTTCCCTCCACTGCCGGCAACAGCAAGGTGTTTCGTGGGGGGGGATACAATGATGTGGCCGCGCAGTGTCGCCCGGCAGACCGGCGCGATATCGCCTTCACCATCCCGCCGCTCAATATTTTCGGGCTGCGGGTGGTCTTGGCGCAAACTAGTCCTTAGTCAGTCTTGCGGGCGGCGGCATTGCTGAAATGCCGCGTCATAACTTGCTGCCGGAACGCGAAAATCTTTTCCACATCGCGCCGGACGAACAGCCAGTTAATCAATGCTCCGCCACGCGGCCGATAGACCACTTCATCGCGACATAGCGTGCCACCCTCATGCTCAATGAACGTGTGCATGTGATGCCAGACGTGATACGGTCCGCGGAGTTGTTGATCTACGAAGCGATACGGCGGTTGCCACTCGGTGATTTCTGTCCGCCAACGAATCGGGAAGCCTCGCACGCGCAACCGATAATCAATCAACGTCCCTGGTCGCATCTCGATGGGATCGGGCGTCAGAATCTCGAAATGTAACCACGGTGGCGTGATGGCTTGCAGGTTGCGGGCATCAGCGAAGAAGTGGAACACCTCTGTGCGCGGGCGCGGCAGCCAGAGTTCTGTGCTGAAGAAAAAGTTTTTCATCGTCCAGTTTGCAGCGGCAGGCCGCTGTGCTAATTCTTTCGCATGAAGAAATTCTTTGCCACCAACATTGATGGACGTGGGCGGCTGATTCGTGGTCTTTTGGGCGCGATCTTGGTGATCACAGGGGTGGTGATTTGCAATTATCAGATCATCGCCGCCGTCGCGTTGATCCTCTCCGGCGGCTTCTGTTTGTTCGAGGCCGTGCGCGGCTGGTGCGTCATGCGCGCTTGCGGAGTGAAAACCCGTTTCTGACCCATGATCATGCGCCTTTGCGCATGTCTTCCAACACGGCGTAAAAATCACTGATCGTCGTGTTTCGCACAAAACCGTAACGCTCCAACGCCTCCGAATAACCTTCCGCCGCGCGACCGCCGGCAATCAACCTCACATCAATCGGCAAATTCTTGCGGAGTGTTTCCAGTTCTGCTGGCAGGTTGGGATCATCCCCAGGAAAAACGACGCTTAACGCCAGTGCCCGCGCCTGATTGCGCACCACTGCTCCCGCGATTTCCAACGCCGGCAGGCTCGTGCCCAGATAAATCACACGCCAGCCCAAATCGTTCGCTGCTGCCGCCGCCATCACCGCGCCGAGTTCATGAATCTGTCCTGCGGGGGTTGCTACGACGATGGTCGGCGTCGTGCTGCTCATCGGGTAGGGTTTGGAGTGGCGGATGAGAAAATTGCGGATCACAGCGCTGGCGAAATGCTCGTGTGCCGCAGTGATTGTTCCGTTTTGCCAAAGTTCTCCGATGCGGATGGCGAGCGGGCCGATCATCCGTTCCAATAAACCGTGATTACCCAGATGCACGGCAGCACGACTTAAAATCTCTTCCAACTTCAAAGTGTTGTGTTCCAGCACCGCTGTCACTGCGTCGGCAATCATCGTCGCAACTGCCAGATCTTCACCGCGCGCTATGATGGTTGGAGCAGGGGCGTTCGCTGCCAGTTCGCGCAGCTTTTCCGTCGGCAATCGCGCCACATTTCCAATGCTGTGCCCAGCTAAGGTGGCTGCGCGCAGCAACGTCAACCGCTCAATCTCTGTATCGGTGTAGCGGCGGCGATTCGTGTCCGTGCGGTCGGGTGAGACCGCATCATAGCGCTTCTCCCATACCCGAATCACATGCGGCGACAACCCGGTCTTCCGGGCGGCGAACTTGATCGAGTGTTGGATTTCAGACATCTTGCAAATAATAGACAAAATATAAACACAATCAATAAAAAGTTCGGTTGGATTACCAGCTGTTCAAGTTAATTGCCTAAATTTAGCCATTTATGACTTTTGGCCTGATGTTAAACAAAATGTTGACACGTCGTTATAAATTAGACAAAATATAAACATGTTTAACGGCAATCTTGCTTCGGGTGGCTTGGTTTCGGGCGCGATTTCAAGGCGACGTAAGTCCAAATTGCCGGTTATTCCTGTAAAGCCCTGTTCTCGATTGGCTGCATTGCCGGTGGGGCGCAAGCTGACCGAGTCGGTATCGGAATTGGGTATCACCCCCTTCGAGTCGAACTCATTCTCTGTCGAAATCAAACGCGTGTCCGCGCCTGAACTCCTGCGGGAGGATCGCGCGGAGCAGGATTCTTTGCTCTCTATTTACATGCGTGAAGCAGGGCAGGTCGCGCTCCTGACAGTTGCAGAAGAAGTCACCCTCGCGAAACGCATACAGCGCGGCGACACCGCGGCACGTGAACACATGATCCGCGCCAACCTCCGGCTCGTCATCAAGATCGCACGCGAATACGAAAACCTCGGCATGCCGCTGCTCGATCTTATCAACGAAGGCAACATCGGCTTGATGAAGGCAGTGGAGAAATTCGATCCAGCCAAGGGCCGCAAGCTTTCCACCTATGCCGCGCTTTGGATTCGTCAGCAAATCCGCCGCGCGCTCGCCAGCCAGGGCAAAACGATTCGTCTGCCCGTTCACATCGCCGACCGCATTTATCATCTGTCTCAAGCTGAGGTTCGTTTGCGAGGTCATCTTGGCCGTGACGCGACTGATGAGGAATTGGCCGTTGAGTTAAACACTACCGTAAAGCGCCTCGAAAAACTTCGGCGCGCCGCAGCCCGGCCGGCTTCACTGGATGCCCCGCTCGGCGATGATTCCACCAGCACCATTGCGGAAGTGGTCGCCGACGAAAACGCCGCCACGCCATTCGAGCAATTGCAGAATCGGACGGAAACTGCCTTGGTCCGCCAGCTCGTGGAAAATCTTTCCGAGCGCGAAGCCAAAATTCTCCGCCTCCGCTTTGGCCTCGACAGCGGTCAGGAGCAAACGCTCGAAACCATCGGTCGCAAACTAAAACTCACGCGCGAACGCATCCGGCAATTGCAAAACATGGCGCTGCAAAAACTCCGGCAGATGCTCGAAAACCCGAAATGTTTCCCCCTCGCCACTTGAGTTCCGTCCGCCTCTCCATTCCATGAGCAAACAAGTCATAATCATCGGCGCTGGTCCGGGTGGACTGGCCTCCGCCATTCTGCTCGCCGCCGCGGGCGTGCGAGTCAAAATCGTTGAGCGCCTGCCCATCATCGGCGGACGCACGTCAAGCATCGAAGCGGATGGCTACAAATTTGATCTCGGTCCGACATTCTTTCTTTATCCGCGCGTGTTGGAAGAAATCTTCCGTGCGGCTGGAACATCGCTGCAATCCGAAGTTGAGATGGCCCGTCTCGACCCGCAATACCGCATCCAGTTCGGTGCGTGCGGCAAACTCGATTGCACGCCAGATATCGCGGCGATGGAAAAGCAGATCGCCGCGCTTTCGTCGCAAGATGCACCTGGCTTCCGCCGCTTTCTCACGGAGAATCGAGCCAAGCTTGAAAGCATGGAGCCATGCCTTGAAACGCCATTCCACGGTTGGAAGGATTTGTTGCAGGCGCGGCTATTGAAGATGTTGCCCGACCTGCGTCCACATCAATCGGTGGACACGTATCTGAAACGCTTCTTCAAGGACGAGCGCGTTCGGCTCGCGTTTTGTTTCCAATCGAAATACCTCGGCATGTCGCCTTTTCGCTGCCCGAGCTTGTTCAGCATTCTCAGCTTCCTGGAATACGAACACGGCGTTTGGCATCCAATGGGCGGTTGCGCGGCGGTCACGCAAGCGATGGCGCGTGTGGCCGAGCGGCTGGGTGTAGAGATTTGCCTGAACGAACCCGTCGAAGAGGTTTTGTTTGCCGGTCGTCGCGCTGTTGGGGTGCGCACGACCACGACCACACATCGTGCCGACGCGCTCGTTGTGAATGCCGATTTCGCCCGCGCCATGGAACGCCTCGTGCCGAATCAACTGCGCCGCCGTTGGACCAACGAGAAGCTCGCGAAGAAAAAGTATTCCTGCTCCACGTTCATGATGTATCTCGGCGTGGAAGGGGAGTTCAATCTGCCGCATCACACGATTCACATCGCCGAGGATTACGCGCGCAACCTCGACGACATCGAGAACAAGCACATCCTCAGCGCTGATCCGAGTTTCTACGTCCA
Organism: Verrucomicrobiota bacterium; assembly: GCA_049840435.1. GTDB lineage: Bacteria > Verrucomicrobiota > Verrucomicrobiia > Limisphaerales > JADLHS01 > JADLHS01. Next base: position 159,483 of record JASGKY010000013.1, read on the forward strand.
GAACGCCTGCGTTACGGACAAGTCCCTCGCCCCGCGCGGTCACAGCGCGCTGTATGTCCTCGCCCCGGTCACGCATCAACACCCGAACGTGGATTGGTTGCGCGAGACGGGTCGCTTCCGCAAGCTGATGCTGCAGCAGATCAAGAAGGCTGGTTACGACAACATCGAATCCCGCATCCGCTACGAACGCGTCATCACGCCCGCCGATTGGGATTCCCGCTACGAAATCTATCGCGGGGCAACGTTCAACCTCGCGCACACACTCGACCAGATGTTGCACCTGCGTCCGCACAACCGCTTCGAGGACCTCGACGGCATGTATCTCGTCGGTGGCGGCACGCACCCCGGTAGCGGCCTGCCGGTCATCTTCGAGAGCGCCCGCATCAGCAGCCGTTTGCTGCTCGAAGATTTCGGCATCAATGCGCCGATTGGCCTCAACCCGCAGCGGCCCAATGCAAACGCTGCGGCGCCCGCGGGCCGCGGCAAAGTTATGGCCGAAGCGGTGGAAACCTTCGCCCGCATGTTCAATCTCAAACCTGCGCCAATCCGTTCGGAACGTACACCCAAGCCTGTTTCCGAATAATGAATCTCGACCGCGATCAATCCACTGCCCGCACCTCCACTCCGAATGAAGTGGCTGGTGAAGTCAGCGGTGTGGTCGCGTCGGTGTTTGCGGCTGCGCGTTCGGCGCAGCTTGTGTGGAGTCGTACGCCTATTACCCAACGCTTGCAGCAGATTCGGAAATTGCGGGCGTTGATTGCCGAACACAGCACTGAACTGGCCGAGAGCGCCGCTGCAGCGCGCCGCCGTCCGATCAGCGAATCACTCGTTGCGGAAGTTGTTCCACTAGCCGAGGCCTGTTGCTTCCTTGAAAAGCGAGCCGCGAAGATTCTCGCCCCGCATCGATTTGGGGCGGGTGGGCGTCCTCTTTGGCTGAGCGGCGTGAAATCGGAAATCCGCCGTGAGTCTTGGGGGGTAGTGTTGGTCATCGGTCCGGGGAATTATCCCTTGCTGTTGCCGGGAGTGCAGATTGTCCAGGCGCTGGTTGCTGGAAATGCCGTCGTGTTGAAGCCTGGGCTTGGTGGTTCGCCGGCGGCGCGTGTGTTGCGTCGTTTGATCGAGCTTGCCGGTATTGATGCGCATTTGCTTGGCCTATTGCCGGAGTCGGCGGAAGCGGCGCGCGTGGCGATTTCCTCTCGCCCCAACAAAGTTTTGTTTACTGGCTCGGCGGCGGTTGGTGAGCAAGTGCTGTTTCAACTCGCTCCGCAACTCACGCCCGCGACGATGGAGCTCGGCGGTTGCGATGCGGTCATCATTCGCGCCGACGCGGATTTGGATTTGGTGGTCAAGGCGCTGAAGTTCGGGCTCACCATAAACGACGGCGCCACCTGCATGGCGCCGAAACGAATCTTTGTTGCGGCAGCACGCGCCACGGAACTCGAAGGCCGCCTTGCTGATGCGCTGCGTGCCACGACTGCGGTTCGCCGGCTGGGTGGCACATTGCAATCAGCGGTGGAAGATTTATTGGTCGGCGGCGCGCACTTCATCGCTGGCGGGTTGGTCGGGGAAGAATCCATCCGGCTTCCAGCAGTCATGGGTGGCGTTGCCGCAAATGCCAAGTTTCTCCGCGAGGACGTCTTTGCTCCAGTGACCGTCATGATCACGGTCGCTGACGACCACGAAGCCGCTTCGCGGACGAATGATTGCCCCTACGGTCTGGGTGCGAGCATTTTCTCGCGGGACGAAACAGCAGCGCAGGAATTGGCGGCGCGACTTAATGTCGGCGTGGTCACGATCAACGATCTGTTGTTGCCGACGGCGGATGCCCGCCTGCCGTTTGGGGGGCGCGGGCGTAGCGGGTTTGGCAGCACGCGTGGCGCGGAAGGTTTGTTGGAGTTGACCGTGCCGAAGGTGGTCACGACTACGCGCACGCGGTTTCGATTCGCCTTTGAGCCTCCACATCCTGCCGACGCGGAATTGTTTCAATCCTATCTGAATGCCTCTCATCGAATCGGCCTTGGAGCTCGGGTGAAAGCGGCGCTTGGCGTTCTCAAGAACTTGATCGGTCGTTCCAAATCCAAATCTCCACGGAATTGAATTATGAAAACCCAGCAATCTGATCGTATCGGAATCATCGGTGGTGGGCTTGGTGGTTTGGCCGCGGCCTGCACGCTCGCGGCGCGTGGTTATGCTGTGACGTTGTTCGAGCGCAATTCTTGGCTTGGTGGCAAAGCAGCGCAACTTGAAGGTGCTGGGTTTCGCTTCGACATGGGGCCAACCATTGTAACCATACCGTCGGTTTTGCGCCGCATCTTCAGCGAAGCGGGGCGGCGCATGGAGGATTACCTCAACCTCGTCCGCCTCGACCCGCAATGGCGTTGCTTTTTTGAAGACGGCTCGGTGCTCAATCTTCATCAAGACCCGGAGGTCATGACGAAGACGCTCGATCAGTTTTCTCCCGGCACAAATTCTGGCGCGCACTATCGCAAGTTTCTCAAGATGAGCGCGCGCTTGAACGACATCTCGCAGCGCCAGTTCTTTTACAAATCCATCGGCGGCCTTGGCGACATGATTGATTTCAAGGCGGCGTTCGATGCGAAATTGCTCAACGACGTCTTCTCGATGCGCATGGGCCACACCGTCGCAGGCACAGTGCGAGCGTTCAATCCCGATCCACGCGTGGCGCAGATGATTGACCACTACACGCAATACGTTGGTTCGTCGCCGTATGGCTCGCCGGCCATTTTGTGTGGCATCGCCCACATGCAGACGGATGAAGGCGTCTGGTATCCGATTGGCGGAACGCGCGCTGTGCCGCTGGCGTTGGAAAAACTGGCGTGTGAACTGGGTGTCGAATTCCGCCTCAACACCAAGATTGAAAAAGTCCTTCAGCGTAATGGCGAAGTGGTCGGGGTGCGCACGGATTTAGGTGTAGAAATCCCATTGCGCGCCATCGTGTCCAACTGCGATTCCGTCCGCACGCATCGCGAACTCATCAACGGTGATGTCGGCGCGAAGTTTGAGAAACGTCGGGGCTACGAGGCCGCTTGTTCAGGTGTGGTGCTGTATCTCGGCTTGAAGAAGCGCTACGACCATCTCGCGCATCATGACTTCGTGTTCAGTCGCGATCCGCACGAGGAATTCGAGTGGATTTACCAGAAGGGCGAGCCCGCGCCTGACCCGACCTGTTATCTCGCGGCGACGACCTGTAGTGAAACGGCCACTGCTCCCGCTGGTGGCGAAGCGTTGTATGTGCTGGTCCATACTCCGTATCTCCGCCCGCATCATGATTGGAAGAACATGTTGCCGGCGTATCGGCGCATCATCATCGAAAAGCTCAAGCGCACCGGGCAGATGCCGGACCTCGAAGAACGCATCGTATTCGAGGGCACGTTGACGCCGCAGGACATCAATGATCGTTATCACGTGCTCAACGGTGCGATCTACGGACTAGCGAGCCACGGCCGTTTCCTCGGCGCGTTCAAACCGGGCAACCGTTCGCCCGACCTGCGCGGTCTGTATCTCGCCGGCGGCGCCGCGCATCCCGGGCCGGGTATGCCGATGGTGCTGATGAGCGGTTGGATCGCAGCGGATGTGCTCGACCAAGACGGCGTGGCGCAATCGGCGGATGCCTTCACGACCAAGGTCGCGGAGCGCGAAGGTGAACTTGTGGCGGCTTGAGTGTTATGCTGCGTGGTAGCGAAATTCCCCTCACCCCGGCTCTCTCCCCCTCGGATGGGGAGAGGATGGCCGCTAGGCTGGGTGCGGGGAGTTCGGGTGCAGCGGATTCAGCCAAAGTTTCTGGCGGTGGAATTTCTCCGCTGCTGCTCGGCGGGTTCACCTGGTATTCGCGGCGATACCTGCGGCGGCACTTTCATTCGCTGCGTATTTCGCGGAGTGGTTGTTTGCCCAAGGCAAAAGGGTTTCCCTTGGTGGTCTATTCAAATCACGCTTCGTGGTTTGATCCGCTCGTGGGCTTGGTGCTGAAGGCGCATTGCTATCCGCAGCGTAATCTATTTGTACCGATGGATGCGACGGCGTTGGCTCGTTATGGTTTTTTCCGTAAGTTAGGTTTCTTTCCAGTCGAGCAAAACCACCGGCGCGGTGCGGTGCAGTTTCTGCGCGGCGCGGAAATGATTCTCAAGTCTGAGCAAAGCTTGCTGGCGGTTACGCCCCAGGGACGATTCGCCGATGTGCGCGAGCGGCCGGTGAAATTTGCTGGCGGACTCGGCTTGCTTGCGAGTCGAGTCGAGCGCGCGGTCTTCGTGCCGCTGGCGATGGAATACGTTTTCTGGGAAGAACGCCTGCCGGAAATCCTTGTACGGTTTGGTATGCCGACCACCATCGGAAGCGGCAGCGGCCAACATTCTGCGCATAAATGGACGGCGTTTTTCGAGGCGCGGTTACAGGAGAATCAGGACGCGCTGGCGATTGAGTCGCAGCGGCGTGAGGCTTCCGAGTTCGAGAATATCCTGCGTGGCGACGCAGGGCAGGGCGGCGTGTATGACTGGTGGCGGTCACTGCGGGCAAAGTTGCGTGGGGAAGTATTTCACATGGAGCACGGCAACCGATGAACTGGAACACGCTTGCTTTGATTGCATTGGTGCTCGCGGCGATTCCCGCCGTGTTGATGCTGGTTAATCTACCATTGTATCGAAGACTACCACGCAGTGGCGACAAGGTGATGAAAGTATCGGTTTTGATTCCGGCGCGGAACGAAGAGGCAAATATAGCAGCCGCATTGGAATCAGTGCTTGCCAATCAAGGAATCCACTTTGAAGTCGTGGTGCTGGACGATCATTCAACGGATCGCACGGCGGAAATTGTTGCTGAGATTGCCGATCGCGATTCGAGGGTGCGATTGGCATTCGCCCCGCCGCTGCCGGCGGGTTGGTGCGGCAAGCCGCACGCGTGTCAGGTGCTGACGCAACGGGCACGGCACGACACCTTGGTTTTCATTGATGCCGATGTGCAAATCGCACCCGATGGCTTGCTGCGGATGCAGGGATTTCTTGAAACATCCGGGGCGGCTCTCGCCAGCGGCGTGCCGCATCAGGAGCTTGGTACGTTCAGCGAGCGATTGTTGCTGCCGCAAATACATTTCGTGCTGCTGGGCTACCTGCCGTTGCCAATGGTGCGGTGGACCAGGCGACCGGCGTTCTCGGCGGGGTGTGGTCAGTTGTTTGCCATTCGGCGCGAAGCATACGAAGCCGTGGGTGGACACGAACCGGTTCGCACGACTTTGCACGACGGCGTGAAACTACCGCGCTTGTTCCGGCGACATGGTTTCAAAACTGATTTGTTCGATGCGACGGATGTGGCGTCGTGCCGGATGTATCGCACGAATGGCGAAGTCTGGCGCGGTCTGGACAAGAATGCCACGGAAGGGTTGGCGGCGCCGGGCACAATCTTGCCGATGAGTCTGCTGCTGTTTGGTGGGCAGGTGTTGCCGTTCCTGTTGATTCCAGTGCTGGCGCAGATGAATTCTCTCGCGGTGGCGGCAACAATTCTGGCCATGATGCTGGCATGGTTGCCGCGAATGATTGCGGTGGTGCGTTTTCGTCAGCCGCTCGGGAGCGCGTTGCTGCATCCAGTCGGCGTGCTGGCGTTGTTGGCGATACAATGGTTTGCTTTGGCCCGGCAGCTCGCCGGTAAGCCAGCGGTGTGGAAGGGGCGCAGTTACGGCGCGACGCCGAAAACAGCATGAGACAGTGGATCGTCATAGGTTGCTTTTGCATGATCGCGAGTTTGGGATTCGCGGCTTCGCTCACCAACGCCCCGGCGTGTATTGAATTGCCGGATCAATTTGAGAAACCACAGAAGCTTTCCTTCCCCAATACAAACATCACGGTGTTGACGCTTGCGGATCGCAAAGGTTCGGACCAGATCGCGGGTTGGGTCGAGCCGGTCGCGAAGCAATTCGGGACGCGCGTGGACGTGCGGGGCATTGCTGATGTTTCGGCGGTGCCGCGATTATTGCGCGGAACGGTGCGGTCCGCGTTTCGCAAGGAGCAGTCGTATCCGGTGATGATGGATTGGTCCGGCAAAGAGGTGGCCAAGTTCGCCCCCAAGGAAAATGTCACGACGGTGTTGTTGATTGATGGACAGGGGAAAATTTTGCGACGTTACGAAGGCGCGGCGAAGAAGCCGGAAGTGGAAGAACTTTGCAAAGTAATTCAGGAAATGTTGCCCAGGCAGGAAGCCAAGGTTGCCGCAAAGCCATGAAGGAAGTTTCACTCGTCTGGTTTCGACTCGATTTGCGGCTGGCTGATAATCCCGCCCTAAGCGCGGCAATAAAGCGCGGGGCGGTTGTGCCCATCTTCATTCACGCACCGGAGGAAGAAGTGCCGTGGGTGCCGGGCGGCGCGGCATTGTGGTGGTTGCATCAATCGCTGGCGGCGCACGAAGCGGCGCTGCGGGAAGTCGGTTCGGAACTCGTCATTCGGCGTGGGCCGACTTTGGTGACGCTGCGGGCTTTGGTGAAGGAAACTGGCGCGACGGCGGTGTTTTGGAATCGGCGTTACGAGCCAGCGGTGACGGCACGCGACACGCAGATCAAAGCGTCTTTGCGCGCGGATGGATTGCTGGTGGAGAGTTTTAATGCGGCGTTGTTGCATGAGCCGTGGACGATTCAGAATCAAAGCAAGAAACCGTTCCAAGTCTTCACGCCGTTCTGGAAACATTGTTTGACCAAGCCTGATCCTGAAGTGCCGCTGACAGTGCCGAAAAGGTTGGCCGCTCCGGAGCGCTGGCCAACGTCGCTCGAGCTGGACGCATTAGAGCTCGAGCCAAAAATAAAGTGGGCGGAAGGAATGCGCGCTGTCTGGCAGCCGGGAGAAGCTGGCGCAGGTAGGCTGTTGAAGGAGTTTCTCGCGAACGCGTTCACGGATTATGCCGAGAAGCGCAATCGGCCTGACCTGCGTGGCACGTCCCGGCTTTCGCCGCATCTGCATTTTGGCGAAATCAGTCCGCGTCAGATTTGGCACGGAGTGCGACAAGGCTTCGGAGCGCCGGCCTCCGATCCGGCGCGAAGTGTAGGCGAGAGTTCAACGAGCCGGGCCGGAGGCCGGCGCTCCATCGTAGACTGGCGCATGTCACAATTTTTAGCCGAAGTTGGTTGGCGGGAGTTTGCGCATCATCTATTGCATCATTTCCCGCACACGCCGACGGAGCCGTTGCGCGAAGACTTCAAAAAATTTCCGTGGCGCAAGGATGCAGCGTTTCTCAAGGCGTGGCAGAAGGGGCAGACTGGCTATCCCATCGTGGATGCCGGAATGCGCGAATTGTGGACGACGGGCTGGATGCACAATCGCGTGCGGATGATTGTGGCGTCGTTTCTCGTGAAGGATTTGCTGCTGTCGTGGCGTGAGGGGGCGGCGTGGTTTTGGGATACATTGGTGGACGCCGACCTCGCGCAGAATACGCTTGGTTGGCAATGGACGGCAGGTTGCGGTGCGGATGCCGCACCGTATTTCCGGGTCTTCAATCCGGTAAGTCAGGGCGAGAAGTTTGATCCTCAGGGCGATTATGTGCGGAAGTGGTGTCCGGAACTGGCGCGGTTGTCAGACGAGTGGTTGCATCAGCCGCACAAAGCGCCATCAGATGTGTTGACGCGGGCGGGAATCGAATTAGGTCGCACGTATCCCGTGCCGATGGTCAGTCATGCGATTGCCCGGGAGGTTGCGTTGGAGGCGTTCGCGAAATTGAAGGAGAAATGAAGCGAAATTCCCGCTTCGTTCTTGACCGGCGCGACGGTTTGGATTGCACTGCTGGCCATGAAAAAAGGATTTTTCGCTCTGTTGGCCGGTGCGGTAGTCATAGCGCTCACCGGGTGTGTGAATACCGTGTCGGAAAGCAAAACGGCGGGGGTCAAACTCTCACCGGATCAATTGGAAAACCGGTACGAGGTGTCGCTCAATCAGGCCTATGACGCGTCTAAGCGCGCGATGACTAGCTTTGGCATGGTCGCCCGCGAATCAAACCTGCTGACGAGCAGCAATCAAGTGCGCACCTTGGAGGGCAAGGCGAATGGTCGCGATGTCTGGGTGCGCGTCGAAGCGTTGGACCCGAAATTGACGTCGGTGAAAGTGCAGGCGCGTTCGACCTGGTCCGGCAGCGATGTGCAGACGGCGCATGAACTCGCAACGCGGATTGCGTTGGAAATTGCGAAATGAACGGCGGTTGGATTTGCGTGTGGTGATGGAAGGCATGGAATGGTTATGAAAAATCTAACGACTTTTTTGGCAATGGCAGTCGTTTTGGGGCTGGTCGGTTGCGTGGGGAAAGTGACAGAAACCACGCCCGGCAGCAAACCAGCCTACCGCGATCGCGTCACCAATCGGTATCAGAAGACCGTGGATCAGGTTTTTGAGGCGACCAAGCAGGCAGTGACCAGCTTTGGGAATGTCACGCGGGCGGATACCGTGCCGGCGGCCACTAATCAAGTCCGCACCGTAGAAGGCATGATCAATGGCCGCGAGATCTATGTGCGGATCGAGGCGTTGGCCCCAAAAAACACTGAAGCAGTCGTGCAGGTTCGCACGAAGACGGGGGGGACGGATTTGCGCCTAGCTGCTGACGTAGTTCGCCAAATAGGCGTGTATCTGGAGTGAGTTCAACTTTCTAGCCAACCTGAGCCGGACTTCACGTCCGGCTTTTTATTTTACACCTTTTGGCGCGTGATTCGGTCCGGATGCCGGGCGCGGCTGATGGCCGTGTCATAGGTGATGAGACACTTGGCGTAGAGATCGTGGAGGCAATTATCCATCAGCACCATGCCCTCGCGGCGCCCGGTCTGGAGAATGTTTTCCAGATGATGAAGCTGGTTTTCGCGGATGAGATTGCGCACCGCACCCGTGGCCATGAGCAATTCGTAAGCGAGCACGCGGCGGGTCCGGTCGGCGGCGGGAAGTAATTCCTGGGCGATGATTCCCTGCAAGGCGTTGGAAAGCTGAAGCACAATCTGTCGCTGGGCGCTGCCCTCAAACACACCGACGATGCGTTCCAACGCGTGCGCGACGTTCGGCGAATGCATCGTCGCGAGAACGAGGTGGCCGGTTTCAGCGGCGGTGAGGGCGGTGGAAATCGCCTCGAAGTCGCGCATCTCACCGACGACCAGCACGTCTGGGTCTTGGCGCAAGACGTGGACGAGCGCGCGATTGAACGAGCTGTACATCGGTCAGCACTTCCTGTTGCACGACGATGGCGCGCTTGTTCTGATGCACGAACTCGATCGGGTCTTCGATGGTGACAATCTTGCAGCGGCGTTCGCTGTTGATGAGGTCCACGAGGTAATTGAGCGTCGTGGTTTTGCCGGCGCCGGTCGGTCCGGTGATGAGGACAAGACCGTTGGGTTTGCGGGCGAGTTCATCAATGCGTTCGGGCAGGCCAAGTTCTTCCCGGGAGGCAATCCGTTCGCCGCAAAAGCGAAAACTCATTTCGGCATGGCCATTCCGACGATAAAACGTGATGCGTACCCGGCCGGCTTGCGGGTGCAACAGGGAGATGCACAACTCCCATTCCTGCGCGAACTTGTTCCGCTGTTGTTCGTTGAGCAGACTGTCCGCCATCGCGGTGATGTCGGTTTCTGCCAGCGTGTCTTCGTCGGCAATAATAATCTCCCCGTTAACGCGAAATGCCGGCGGCACGCCAGCGACCAGGTGCAGATCCGACGCGTCAAAATCGTTGGCCGAAGCCAGGCAGCGATCAAGAAGAGGATGGCTCATGTGCGGAATAGATTGCGCCACCAACCGCAGAAGCGCGCCAAGCCACCGACGTGGGCGAGTTCGCTGAAGGCGCGGATGACCTCGGGGTGATGCGGTTGGAGTTGTTTGGCTTGTTCGTAGGAATGGCGCGCCGGCCCGGTAAGGCCGAGCGTTTGCTGGCAGCGACCAAGTTCAAGCCAGAGCAAGAAATGACTGGCGTTGGCTTCGAGGGCCTGCTGCATGAGTTTCAGGGCGAGCGCAAATTGCCGGTAATAAAATCGGATGCGCCCGGCGAGCCACGGCAAGAGCCAGTTTTGCGGGGCAAAGGCCAGTGCTTTCTCGAAGCAAAAGTCGGCGCGCGACTCCTTGCGCGCCAGTAACACATCGCCACGCGCGAGCCAGATATAAGGCGTGTCGCCCTGTTCTTCGATGGATGAATCCGAAAATGCCAGCGCTCCTTGCAGATCGCCACTGCGCGCCAAGGTCACTGCTTTGGCGGCAAGCAGCTCCGGTTCGTTGGGGAATTTTTCCAGTGCCTTGTCGGCCCAGAGGCGGGCTTCCTTGAATTCACCCAGTTCGATCAACATGCGGACCTGGCCGGTCCACGCGGCTGGATTCTGGGGGTTAAATTCCAGCACCTTTCCGTAGAACCGGAGGGCGGATTCAAAGTTGCCGTTTTCGAAAGCGCTCTGGGCTTCGGTCAGGAAGTGCGGCTCTCCCTTGAGCGGCTGGCGTGAAGACTCGTGCGAGTGATCCTCGTGTGTCCCGCCCAACTCCAGATTGCCGAAGCGACTCATGGTTTTCACGTTGAGTTAATGTCCTGATTGGCTGCTACAGCATTTATATCATCGGTCGCTTGCGAATGCACTCACGATTCGGTCGTGCCGATCATTCGTGGCACGCTGGCGTTGCGGGCCCGGCCTTCCGCCCACTCGCGCAGGGTGCTGATCTGCTCATCCATCGTCTTGGCCAACGGCACGGTTTGTGTCACCGCATTCAAAATCTGGTCGGTGCTCAATTCCTTCCGCGCTGAGAAGGCATCGTAAAGTGCGCTATTAATGGCTTCCTCAATTTCTGCCCCGCTGAATTTCTCGCTGGCAAGAGCCAATTGGGTAAGGTCAAAGTTGGCGGCAGTGCGGCCGCGTTTGGTCAGATGGATGCGGAAGACCTCCATGCGCTCTTCCGGACGGGGCAGATCCACGAAGAAGATTTCGTCGAGGCGGCCTTTGCGCAGGAGTTCGGGCGGGAGTTGGGAAATATCATTGGCCGTGGCAACGACAAAGACGGGCGCTTTCTTTTCTGAAAGCCATGTGAGAAACGTGCCAAAGACGCGGGCAGTCGTGCCGCCGTCGCTTGATCCGGAGCTTTGCGAACCGGCGAAGGCTTTGTCGATTTCGTCCACCCAGAGAATGGCTGGGGCGATGGATTCGGCGACGGCGATGGCGCGGCGGATATTTTCCTCGGACGAGCCGACGTAGCTGCCGAACATGCGGCCGACATCGAAGCGGAGCAGGGGAAGTTGCCACAGATTTGAGACAGCTTTCGCGCACAGGCTCTTGCCGCAACCTTGCACGCCGAGCAGCAAGATTCCTTTTGGTGCGGCGAGACCGAAGTCGCGCGCCTCATCGCTGAAGGCCACCGCGCGCTTGGTCAACCAATCCTTCAGCACCGCGAGTCCTCCGACGTGGGCGAAGTTTTCATCCGTCGCGTAATACTCTAGCAGGCCGCTTTTACGGATGATCTGTTGTTTTTCGGCAAATACTTCGTTGACCCCGTCGCCGCTGAGGCGTTCAGTCTTTACGATGATCTTGGCAAAGACGTTTTCTGCTTCCCCGAGCGTGAGACCGAGCGCGGCTTGGAGCAATCGTTCCCGACCGGTGTCATCGAGTTCGATCTTCACCTGCTTGAGTTGCCGGACATCGGCGATGATCTGGTCGAGCAGGATGGAGAGGTCGTCGCGCGTGGGCAAAGGATGATTCAATACCGTGATTTCCTTTTCGAGTTCGGTGGGGATCTCGAGGACGGGTGAAATGAGCACGATAGTTTTGAAACTATTCTTCAGGTGCAGGGCGATTTCCTTCAACTTGCGGGTGACGGCGTAATTGCTCTTGGTCAGGAATGGATGCAGGTCCTTAAAGATGAAAATTGCAGGCTCGACCTGCTCGATGACGTGATCCAGTGCGGCGATCGGTTCTTTGGTGGCCAAGCTACGGTTCTTTTGGGATTGGATGGAAGTCCCGGCGGGGACGATGCCAGTGCTGTAACTCCACTCGAAGAGTTTCTTCTGTCGTTTGCGGGCGATGTCAGTGACGACCTCTTGGACGCGGAGTTCCTCGCTGGAGATGACGTAGAGAATCGGATAGCGCGCGCGGATAAGCGTCTCGACCTCGGTGGCGAAGTTCATGCGGAAGAATTTGCCCTTTATTCCTCAGCGTTTCAACCAGCGTTGCCACCAGCTCTGCGGTTTGCTCGGGAGCTTGGCGATGGATTGGGTGAGTCGTTCGGCGATGACGGGCGGCACCTGGACTTGTGCGGCGTCGTGGCGCAGGAGTTCCTCCGCGCTAGCGAATTCGCGAGCGGTAGATTGTTGCGCGTGGGAAAGCTGGTGCTGCTCCTGCGGGCGGTGCTTGGATTCGTGTTTCATACGGCTTCAGGCGGTTTTGGCAAAGTGAACGGCAAACGCTTTTCGCGCCCGGTGCAACTTGCCGCGGACGGCATCGGGGGTTTGGTCCGTCAGTGCGGCGACTTCGTCGTAACTTAACTCCTCGTCCGCGACGAGCAACAAGAGCAGGCGGTATTCTTCGGTCAAGGCTTCGAGCGCGTTCTGGATGCGTTCACCGAGTTCCTTGGTTTCCAGCACCCGGAGGGGGGATTCAGCGGGGGCCGCGGTGGAATTCCAGACGGTGTCATCGCCGGTGGTGACGAGATTGCGGCTGGCCCAGCTTTGCTTGAGGTTTTGGCAATGGTTGATGGTAATCCGATAGAGCCAGGTGCGGAGCGAGGATTCCCCGCGAAACTCGCCGAGTTTGCGATAAACCTTGAGGAATACGTCATGAGTGACGTCCTCGGCTTTCTGTGGATCCGCGAGGAAGCGCAGTGCGAGATAATACACGGCTTTGCTGTGTTCCTCGTAAAGCGCGGCGAACTCGGCGCCATCCGGCAGAGAGCGCAGCGGATTCGACCCCGCAGTTGTCGCGGGGATGGGTTCATTTACACAGGAGTCCATGACTGGTTTGACCGGGTCGCCCCGCGTTGCTCACGCACAAAATGTTTCATCCGCCGCCGCCTCGCCCCTGCTTCAGCCCGATGTTCTGTTCGTAAGTGCCTAGTTTGATGGCGCGTGGCACTTCCCGGGCTTTCAACTCCAGTCGCAGCAATTCGAGCCGGTTGCGAGCGAGAGTGGCGGCGGAGTGATGGGGATAGCGTTCAATGATCTGCGTCAGGGTATCGGCGATGGTTGTTTGGGGACTGCCTTGACGGACTTGCAGATCGGCCAGCAGGTTTAGCCAATGGATCACGTTGCGTACGGGTTGATGGGGCTGGTTGATGAGTTGGTTCAACTGATCCGTCGCGAGGTCGAGGCGACGGTAGTGATCCGCATAAATGATGGCGAGTTGCTCTCGCGCCTCTGTGTCTTGCGGGTGGATCTGGAGGTGTTCCGTCAGTTCCCTGGCACGTGCCGCCTGATCCGCAGGAGCGGGGGCGAGGTGTGCTGATGAAGCCATGAGGCCAATGTTCTCCGCGCCTTTGGGAAGAGCGACGCGCGGGCGATCATGTTGTGCGGCGATTTCTTTATGACTGGCTAAATGGGCGATGCGCTGTTCCGCGAGCAGGGCGAACTCTGTATCAGGCAACCGCGCCATGATTTGTTCCAAGGCTTCACGTGCGGCGTCCGGGTCCGCTGAATACTTGAGATGCCAGTCGGCTAGAGTATTGAGAGCGGAGGCGAGATTGCCCTGCGTATATTTGGGCTGGTTGCAAATGCGTTGGATGGTGATGACCGCCGACGGAAAATCATGGAGATCGTGCGCCTGGATTTCTGCCAGCATCATCTGACCGGCGAAGTCGTGCGGGAATTTGTCGAGCTGGCGGCGGATGTCTTCCACCGCTTCGTGGTATTGGCCGCGCTTTCGCTTGGCTTCGGCGGACGAATAGTATGCCTGTGGTTTCATGGCTTCAGTGCCGCCGTCGTAAAGCGAGCCGAACGGGTTGGCGACAAGCTCGGCGATATTCCGCCGCCAGATCATCGCAAAATAGACCCCGATAGCGGCCGTCGAAATGGCGCCATAAAACGCCGCGCCGTAATCTGCGCCGCCGGCATTGTCGATGTGCACCCGCAAAAAGCGCATTACATGGATCAGCCATAGAATGCCGGGGACGGAGAGCCCCCATTTGATCAGCAGTAGCCGGCGGTCGTCTGATTTCAGATACCACCACCACAGGCCCGCGCCGATGATGCCGATGCCGATGATCCACCCCGCGATGACGCCGATAAGCGTGAGGGTGGGATTGGTGGCGGCGGGTTGCATCTGTAATGGACTCTTTGCTTGAAGCCTGGGGATTTCAAGGAAATTATCATTCGGCGCAATTTCCACCCTCAGGCTGCGTTAGCGAGTATCGTTTCCGATATCAAATAGCGACCAGTCTGGCAGAAAGTCATCACGCGGCCGAATCCAAGTCTGGATTTTTAAGGCGCAAAGATAACCACTCTCGCCCGATGTGGTGGTGGTGTCGCTCCCTGGCTATCTAGGGCAAGTCTGGTTACATCTTTATGTCCGTTTTAATGCCGGATTCCGATGGCTTTTCCGCCTTATTCAAGCAACTTCTCCGCAGCACAGTTGTTCAATTCTTAACCCATGTATTTGTCTGCGAGTCGTCGAGCTTGGTCCGGTTTTCAGGGACGTTCCTTCCTGCACGGTTTCATTTTCCGTTTTCCCGGAACAGTTCTCCTGTGGCTCTGCCTCATGGCTAGTCAGCCGGCGTTCGCTCAAACCCAGCGGCTGCTTGGGCTCGATATCTCAGCGTGGCAGTTGAATATCTCGCAAACGACGTGGAATAACATCCGTACGAATGAGAATCGGCAGTTTGTCTTTCTGCGATCCAGTCGGGGCGGGACGACGGGCTATTACAACCAGAATGATTCTGACAATAGCGATGGCTTGAACACGTTGTCGCAGCGGTATGACGATCCGTATTTTGTGCAAAACGTCAATCGCGCCACGGCAGCCGGGATGTATGTGGGCGCGTATCACTTTTCACGTCCGGACATCATTGCTACGACCACAAACGCCGCAGGCATCGCCAATACCGGCACCAATGAAGCCGATCACTTCATCGAGATGGCTGGCGCGTGGATGCGGCCCGGATATCTCCTACCTGTGCATGATCTGGAGGCGGGCGATGGAATTCGCACTGACAATGAAATGGCGCAGTTCACGATCGATTTCTCGGATCGCCTCTATATGCGGATGGGCATTCGCCCGCCGGTTTACATCAATGGTAATTACGCGGCCTTTGTCATCGGTGGCGCCTCGGCGAGCTTGCGAAATCAAATTGCGCAGCCCTCTACGGTGACGCCGGACCTGGCCGCTCCAGCAGCGCCGAAAATCTGGAGCGCGCGCTGGCCTAATCAAGCCGACCCCAATGCGATTGATGTTCAGAACACCGAGCCGAAGGATACTTATTCGCAAATCTACGGCCCATGGGATGATTACGGCACTGAACACCCATGGACGTTCTGGCAATACGCCAGCACCGGCCGGCTGCAAAGCTTCAATAATGGGGGCAGCAATCTCGATTTCGACGCGATCCGGGGCGGGCTTGAGTTTCTCAAGGATCAACTTGTCCCTGCGCTCTGGATGAGCGACAGCAGTGGGGATTGGAGCACGTTGACGAATTGGAACAGCGGGCAGACCCCGGTCGCGCCCGTGACCGGATCGGGGCAGGTGATACCCGTTGGCACGCAGACCCTGCCGACGCCGCGTCTGCCGGGGACCGTTGGATCAGGCCCGACTTCAGGTCAGCATGACACCGTAATTTTGCAGCGACCGAACGCGAGCATCACCGTCACGCTGTCTTCAGGCACGCACAACATCCGCAAACTTTATGTGCGGGAGGCGCTCAATATTACTGGGGGGGCGCTGACGGTGAACTATGCGCCCTCGCCCGATTCCACGACCAACGGCGCGCAGTTCTCCGGCCCGGTGACCATGGATGGCGGCAGTTTTAGTGTTCACACGCTACAGGTGGACGCGGCGCAAACTTTCTCGCTCGGCAACTTCGGTACGCTGACGTTCAACACCATCAAGCTCATGCCGGGCGCGATTCCGGCGAAAATTCTGCTGACCGGCAATTATATGACGGTGAATCCGCTGTCCAATAATATCACGGCGGTCATCGCCAACGGCGCGGGCGCGGGCAGTTCCGGTTTCGTGGATTTGGGCGGTGCGGTGCACACGATCTTCATCGGCAACGGCACGGCGGACGTAGACGTGTCGATCAACGTGCCGATCAGCAACGGTGGTTTGGCCATGTCGGCCGCAGGCACGTTGCGCGTCACGGCGGCAAACAATTACACCGGCGGCACGTCGATTTTCGACGGGCGTTTGCTCGTGAACAACACCAACGGCTCGGGTACGGGCAGCGGCGGAGTCAATGTTAATGGTGGAATTTTGGGCGGCACGGGCACGATTGCGGGCGTGGTCGCGGTCTCCGGTACGATTGAACCAGGCGCGTCGGCCATCGGCACGCTAACATTGAACAGTGCGCCGGTGCTAAGCGTTAGCGCCAAGACTACGATGGAGATTGATCGCAACGGCGGTTCATCCCTGGCGGACAAAATTGTTTTGACCAGCGGCACGTTGAATTACGCCGGAACGCTCATGGTCTCCAACCTCGGCGCGGCGTTGCTCGGCGGCGAAGTATTCACGTTGTTCAACGCGCCGGCTTATTCCGGCGCATTTACAAACGCATATCTTCCGTCGCTCAGCGCCGGGCTGAACTGGTATCTCGGCGATTTGATTGTGAATGGTTCGATTAAAGTCAATCGCGCGCCTATCGCGGGCGGGGTGAGTTTCGCGAACGACGCGCCGGAGATGATGCAGATTCCGCTCGCGAATTTGTTGGCAGCGGCCACCGACGCGGATGGCGACATCCTGACGGTTTCTGGAGTCCAGTTGACCAGCACGAATGGCGTGAGTCTCTCGACCAATGCCGGCTTTATCCTCTACTCGAACTACGTTAGCAAGGCGGATCAAATCAACTACACGCTCAGCGATGGTCGAGGCGGCAGTGTCGCGGGCACAATTCAGATCAAACCGAGTTTAGAAGGACGTTTCGCCAGTCTGCCGCAGCCTGTCGGTAATGCCATGACGTTCCAGTTTGTTGGTAGCCCGGGGTGGATTTATTATCTGGAGCGTTCCACGAATCTTCCTGATTGGGTGACGATCTGGACCAACACCGCGCCCGTCGGTGGCTTGTTCAATTATTCCGATGCCTTTAGTGATCTGGCCGCCCAGCCTCCCGCTGCGTTCTACCGGTTACGCTGGTCGCCGCAGTAAAAAGTTAGAAGTCAGCACATCAATGACATTGCTTCTGTAGCGACGGTCTGTGACCGCCGATTTGCTGCGCTTCTCGCCTGCCGCACGGCGCTCATAGAGCGCTGCTACATTTATGAACTGAGTTCTATTGTGGCAGCCGTCCGGTGCGTTCCAGTTCCAAGAGTAATTTCTTCCGCCATACGCCGCCGCCGTAACCGCTCAGTGAGCCGTCCTTCGCGATGACGCGATGACATGGCACGAGCAGGTAAAGCTGGTTCGTACCATTGGCGCGCGCCACGGCGCGCACGGCCGTTGGCGAACCAATCTTCCTGGCAATCGCTTCGTAGCTGGCCGTTTTTCCGGGTGAAATACGTTGCAACTCGCGCCAGACGCGTTCCTGAAATACTGTGCCGCGCAGTTCCGCCCGTACGGAAAACTCTTTGCGCCGACCGCCGAAATATTCCTGTAGCTCGTGGCGCAATTGCTTCAGCACCGCGTTGTCGCCCGGTACTACCGGAAGCTGAAAGCGCCGGCGCATTTCGGCATAACTTTTTTCCAGGCCACGTCGGTCGGCAAACTCCAGTTGGCATATCGCTTGATTGCTTGCTGCAGCGAGCATCGGGCCGAGCGGTGTTTCGAGCAACGCCACGCGAAGCCAGTCGCCCTTCACAGCTTGGCGTGGCGTTTTGCCAAAAGTCCGTGCGAACGCTTCCCGAAAACCACTGTGCGACTCGAACCCGTGATCGAAGACCACATCGTCCACCGGCTGGCCGGAGCGGATTTGGGTGAAGGCCCGCGACAAGCGCAGCCCGCGACACCACGCGGCGAACGTCATGCCGTGATGTTTTTGAAACCAGCGGCGGGCGCGTTCTGGTTGAACGCCCAGGTCGCGCAATGTTTTAGCAGTGATTTTCCGATCTGGCGCTTCTGCGGCGCGTTGCATCAGTTTGGTGACCCAAGCGGGCGGCTGGCCATTGGCAAGTTCCGGCTGACAACGTTTACAGGGGCGATAGCCTGCTTGCACCGCTGCGCCGCTGTTGTGGAAGAATTCCAGGTTGTCGCGCTTCGGTCGCGACGGGCAGGATGGGCGACAAAAAATGCCTGTTGTTTTCACGCCGAAAAAGAACACGCCATCATAGCTGCTATCGCGTTGCTGCCATGCTGTGGTCATCTCTCGCTCGGTCAATTGCGTATCCGCTTTGATCACGTTGCCAGCATAGCATGTCCGTCCACCGAAAAAGTGACACGGCATCTGGTCGTCGCTTTTCAAGCAGCGACTGCAGCGGTGGGCCGAAAGTTCTATTCCTCGACATGGTTGAATGGTTGTTGACCATCGCAAGGAGGCTTATGATTGCGATTACTTCAAATGAGCACTACACGCGAATCGTTAGACCCCGCTGAAGCCTTGCGGTTGGTTGTTGAAGGCACGGCTTCAGAGACTGGCGCGGCGTTTTTTCGCGCGCTCGTGAGAAATTTGGCGGCGGTCATGGGCACCTACGGTGCGTGGGTGACGGAATATAAACCTGAAACCAAACATCTCCGGGCGATCGCTTTCTGGGCGCGTGGCGAGTTTATCGGAGAATATGAGTATGGCTACGCCGGCACAGCCTGTGAATCAGTGGTCGATTCCAAACGGCTGGTGCATATCCCGGATCGCTTGTTGGAACTGTATCCACACGATACGGATGACGTCACCTGGGATGCCGTCAGTTATCTCGGCGTTCCGTTGTTGGATACACGGGGCGAAGTCATGGGCCACCTGTCCGTGCTCGACAACAAGCCGCTCGAAGCGGACGCCTGTCTCATTTCACTGTTTGAAATTTTTGCCGCCCGCGCTGCCGCAGAGATGCGTCGCTTGCGGCAGGAGCAGGAAGTCCGGGCACGCGAAGAAGAACTTTCGGGTCTGCTCAACAGCGCCATGGATGCCGTGCTGGTGCTGGATGCTGCCGGCGTCATCACTCGCGTCAACCCAGCCGCCGAGCGGCTTTTCAACTGCACCTATGAAGATTTGCTTGGGGAAAACCTGCGTGAATTTCTGCCCGCCGAAAGCGCCGCGCGGCTTAATGCGTTCTTAAAGGAACTCGACGCCCAACCCGATGGCCGCCGTCAGCTCTGGATTCCGCAAAGCTTCATCGTGCAACGCTGGGACAAGTCCACGTTTCCCGCCGAGGCTACGATCTCGCGCTTCACCAATCGTCGCGCGGTTTTTCACACCGTCATCTTCCGCAACATTGACGACCGCCTCTCCGCCGAACGTCGCATCGAACTGCTCAGCGCCGAGGCCGAGTATCTGCGTGACCACGCCCGCGATTACGCCGGCATGGGCGAAATGCTCGGCAGCAGCGCGGTGATGAAGGACTTGTTTGGATCGCTCCAGCGCGTCGCAGTCACAGACGCCACGGTGCTCATCACTGGCGAAACCGGTACGGGCAAGGAACTCATCGCGCGTTGTCTCCATGAGGCCAGTGTGCGGAAGGACAAGCCATTGGTGCGCGTCAATTGCGCTGCCATTCCCGGCACGTTGATGGAAAGCGAGTTCTTCGGCCATGAACGCGGCGCGTTCACCGGCGCGACGACCAAGCGTGAAGGTCGGTTCGCCCTCGCTGATGGCGGCACGATCTTCCTCGATGAAGTCGGCGAACTGCCGCTGGACTTGCAGGCCAAGCTGCTGCGCGTTTTGCAAGAGGGTGAATTTGAACCGCTTGGCAGGTACCCGGACGCGGAAGGTGGATGTGCGGGTCGTCGCAGCGACAAACCGCGATTTGGGCGCGATGGTGGCTGAGGGCAAGTTCCGGGAGGACCTGTTCTATCGGCTGAATGTGTTTCCCGTGCGTGTGCCGGCGTTACGCGAACGCGGTGCAGACATCGTGCTGCTCGCCCGGGCATTTGTGGAGCGCTTTGCGCGCCGCATGGGACGTCGCATCGAGCCATTGCATCCTGATGACGTCCGCCGCTTGCAAGAATACCACTGGCCCGGCAACGTGCGCGAGTTGCAGAACGTCATCGAGCGGGCGCTTATCCTCGCCACCGGCAGTCGCATTGATCTGCAGCGCGCCTTGCCGGCAGGCGTTGCCATTCCAGCAATTTCTGTCGAAACATCAAATGGCGCCGCGCCGCGCATCCTTAATGCCGCTGAGCTTGAAGCCATCGAACGTCTGAACCTCGAACGCGCGCTAGAATCCGCAGGCGGAAAAATTTCTGGGTCAGGCGGCGCGGCGGAAATTCTTGGGTTGCCGCCTTCCACAGTTTCTTCCCGCATGAAGGCGCTGGGACTTCAACGGAAGAACTGATTCCGGCCCCTCGTTGGTCATGGTTGCTCGCGATTTTTCATCATCTCTACTCGCGAGATTTCGTGACTCGCGATTTTTCGCGAGCGTTTGAGTTGGTGGGATTCTTTGATTTTTCCAGCAAATCAGCGGTTTTCTTGGCTTGTCGGTCGTTGGCACGCGGCAAGCAATAGGTTCAGGCGTCGCACGGGTTATCCCGAAAGCGATGAACGAACAAAACCAAACTGCAATTAAACGAAACGATTATGACAACAACTACTGCTCCCACCATTATCAACGGCATCAACACGGATGCGTTGCGCGGCGCGATTGACGCCATCACCCAAGACCCGGCCAAAGGCCAGACGCACTGGCAGGTCATCTCACACTGGCGTGGCGGAACACGTTCGGATGCCAAGGTCAGCGGCTACGGCCTCGGCGGCCAGCGCATTCCGCGTGATTTCACCATCAAAGCGGACGAACCGCTGGAATTGTGTGGTAAGAACGAATTCGCCAACCCGCAGGAATATCTGCTCGCCGCGCTCAACGCTTGTATGATCGTCGGCTACTCGGCCTTGTGTGCGCTGGAGGGCATCGACCTCGAGGAGCTGCGCATTGAGACGGAAGGCGACATCGATCTGCGCGGGTTTCTCGGCATCTCGGCGGAAGTTGCGCCGGGTTACGAACAGTTGCGTTACACCGTCCACATCAAGGGCAACGGCACACCGCAACAGTTTGAGCGGATTCATCAAACGGTGATGGCGACATCGCCGAACTATTTCAACGTCCGCAATCCCGTGCCGCTCAAGTCGCGGCTCGTGGTGAGTTAATCAAGATCAACCGCGCGGCTGGGACTTTCGTTCCATTCCCAGCCGCGCGGATTTCCGGAATCATCGGCACCCTGGCGGACTCATCAAACATCGCCAGTTTTGAAATATGATTGCAGAACCCATTGAGAAACTTGAACTGATTGAAACCGCGGAAGAAGCTCGGGCTATCGCTGCGTTGACAATGGCCTTCGCCAACGATCCAGCGGTGCGTTGGTTGTTTCCCGACGCTCGGCAGTATCTCCGGCATTTCCCGAACTTCGTGTGGGCATTTGCCGAAAAGGCCTTCGATCAAGGCGCCGTGGATAGTTTGGAAGGTTGTTCAGCGGCGGCGTTGTGGCTGCCGCCGAACGTCGGGCTGGACGAAACTGCGGTCGGCGAAGTGTTGCAGGATGGGGTGAGTCAGGCTCGGTTGCCCGAGGTGTTTTCCATCTTGGAACAGATGGGCGCATTTCATCCCGCCGCGCCGCACTGGTATCTACCGATGATCTGCGTGGACCCCAGTGAACAGGGCGGTGGTTGTGGTTCGGCTTTGCTCCGCCGCGGACTCGCGCGTTGCGATGCTGCCGGCCTGCCGGCATATCTGGAATCTACCAACCTGCGTAACGTCCCGCTTTACGAGCGCTTTGGCTTCAAAAGCGTCGGCCAAATCAAAACCCGAAATTCGCCGCCTATCATCCCCATGGTGCGCGCGGCGCAGTGAATCAACAACCATGCTGAACAATCTGCCCAATACGGTTGTTTCTACGCCGGAGCGCCGGTCTTTGCCCCGGCGGTTTGGTGCCAATCAAACGGTTCGCGCCGGATCAGGAGATGGAGATCGGCGCTCCGTAGTGCAGTTGCGTCGGGTGCGCGGCGAGTATGCGGAAAAGTTTTTCCTTGGTGCTGGTCACGTGGCCGTGACGCAGAAACCGTTACGGCGAATTATCACTTTTTGATTATATTTAAGCGGAAACCATCGTCTCTATGAAAAGAATCCTCCTCCTCACATTGTCTGCGCTGGTGACCGCTTTGCCGACGCATGCGGAAAAATTGCCTGGGCCGTTGTTTGAAGACCTTGGTGACCTGCATCACCCCGTCACCACGCAATCGAAACAGGCACAACGCTATTTCGATCAAGGCGTGCGACTGATGTTTGGTTTTAATCATAAGGAAGCCATCCGCTCGTTCCGTTCGGCAGCGCACTTCGATCCCAACTGCGCGATGGCGTATTGGGGCGTGGCTTACGCTGCCGGTCCGCATGTGAACAAGCCGATGGACGACGAGTGATACGACAAATGCTTGGGCTGCCTTGCAACTCGCGCTCGCGAATCAGGCGCGTGTTTCGCCCAAGGAACAAGCTTACATCGTCGCGTTGACGAAGCGTTATCAAGCTGATCATGCGAATGACCGCAGCGCGCTCGACAAGGCTTTTGCCGTCGCGATGCGGGATTTGGCCAAGCAATACCCCGACGACCTCGATGCGCAGGTGATCTTCGCCGAGTCGCTCATGAATACAATGCCGTGGGATTACTGGACGCGCGATCGCACGCCCAAGCCGGAGACCGAGGAGATCCTCGCCGCGCTGCGTTTTGTGATGTCGCGCAATCCAAACCATCCCGGCGCAAATCACTTCTACATCCACGCCGTCGAAGCTGGGCCGAATCCAGAAGCGGGCTTGGGCGCGGCGGATCGCTTACTGTATTACGCTCCGGCGGCAGGGCATCTCGTCCACATGCCCGCGCACATTTACATGCGCGTTGGGCAATATGCTGATGCCGTCACGGCCAACGAACTCGCGGTGAAGGCCGACAAGGATTATATCCGCAGTTGTCGCGCGCAGGGTTTTTATCCGGGGGTGTATTACCCGCACAACATCCACTTCCTCTGGTGGGCGCAGTTGTTTGAAGGTCGCAGCAAGGAGGCGTTGCGCACGGCGAACCAAGCGGCGCGTTATGCGAATGAAAACTATTGCGGCCCGAGCAAGGCGTATGAAGCCCCGCGCTTGCGGCATCTGCCGTGGCTCACGTTGATTCGCTTCGGCAAATGGGATGATGTGCTCGCTGTGGCGCAACCGGTGAACACGAACGACTTTCTGGTGGATCGCGCGCTCTGGCATTTCGCCCGGGGACTGGCATTCGCCGCAAAGCAGAACATCGCGGCTGCCGAGCAGGAGAAGCAGGCGCTCAAAGCCATCGTGAACAGCGAGGAAGTCAAAAAGCTCGATAGCCCGATTTTCCCGGTGTCGGCGACGTTGGCGGTATCGGTGCACTGGCTCGCGGGTAAGGTCGCGGGTGCGAAAGGTGACTCGAAGGAAATGATCCTACAATTGGAGAAGGCCTTGGAGCTCGAGTTGGCGTTGCCTTACATGGAGCCGTCCTTCTGGCCCGTGCCGGTGCGTCCAACACTCGGGGCGGCCTTGTTGCAAGTTGGCGAGGCGGCAAAAGCAGAACAGGTGTTTCGCGATGACTTAAGGTGCTGGCAGCGCAATGCGTGGAGTTTGCTGGGCTTGGAGCAGGCGTTGCGGGCGCAAGGTAAAGCTCAACAGGCGGATGACGTGCAACGTCAGTTTGCTCTGGCCTGGGCGCGGGCGGACGTGAAGCTGGATGTGAAATGGTTTTGATTTGAATCTTTCGATGACGTTCCTTGTTGAAGGCCACGGTTAACACCGTGGCTTTCTTGCTCTGGATTGTAATCATAATCTTACGCTCTGGCCCAAGAATTAAGATTAAGAACAAGATTATGATTAAGAACGGACGGTGGTTCACGTGGGATTGATTTGCCAAGACGTTACGCCCCTTGCTTAACGGAGCGGGAGGAGTAGCTTGCTTCATGAAAACCCTCCCTGTCGCGACGTTCAACGAGCGCGCCCCGGCGGAGGAATTGCGCGTGCAATTCTCCCAAGCTGGGGTGAACGCAGTCCTGCACGATGAATCGATGCTCGAACGCTTCTGGTTCATGTCCGAACCGTTGGCGGCCATTCATGTGGAAGTTCCACAACCGGATTATCTCCGGGCGCGAAAGTTGTTGAGCGAGTGGGAGGCCGCAGGCGAACTTATGAAGACCGCCGTGCATTGTCCCGAATGCAAGTCGTCGCGGGTTGAATTTCCCGACCGCACGCGGAAGTTCATCACGCCGGCCTTGTGCGTTATGGCGTTAAATGCGTTGCATGTCACGCGGCGTCAGTATTATTGCCTCGACTGTCATTTCACCTGGCCGAAGGTCCCGCTGGGCGATCCCGGTCCGGTTCTGCAAGGGTTTCCGCTCGACGCCAAGCTCTGGCAATCGTCGCGCCCGAAACAACAGAAGTGACGGCGAAGGGTTATCTCAGATAGCTTTCGCGGTCGTTGCTATGACCAAGAAAACTGTTCCGGTTCCAGCCAAGCAAAACCGCCCGCGTTTGCCTGCCGCGCCGCGCTCGATTCAGAAGGGGAGCTTCCTTGGCGATCTGCTGGGGGACGAAGCCATCGAGTGCCTGGCGCATAACCTCACGTTGGTACATCCGAAGTTTGATGGGGAATCGTTTCAACGCGCGGCATTGGAAGGCTTGAAGCCGCTGGCGATTCTGCAACGCGGCCAACATCTGGCGCGAGCGTTGCGAACGCATCTGCCCGAGCGGTACTCGGACGGCATCGAGATTCTAATCCGTTCGCTCACCCCGCCGATGACGGATACGGATGATCTGGGGTTGGGGGGATTCTTCTATCTGCCGCACGTGAGCTTTGTAGCGACGTATGGGCTGGATGCGGAGTACAACGGCGGGCGCGATCCGTTTGAGACTTCCATGCGAGCGCAGTATGAGATTACGCGACGTTTCACGGCGGAGTTTTCGATGCGACCCTATCTCATCAAGTGGCCGGAGCGGACTCTGGCCCGGCTCGTGGAATGGGCGCGTGATCCTGATCCCCACGTGCGCCGACTCTGTTCTGAAGGCGCACGCCCGCGGCTGCCGTGGGCGATGCGGATTCCTGCCTTCATTAAAGACCCGCGTCCAGTGTTGCCAATACTTGAAGCGCTCAAGGATGATGCAGACCTTTATGTGCGCCGTAGCGTGGCGAATCACCTTGGCGACATTGCGAAGGACCACCCGCAATTGGCCTTCGAGATTTGCGAACGCTGGTTGGACGGTGCGTCGGTGGAGCGGAAATGGATGATTCGCCATGCCGTGCGGCATCCCGCGAAGAAAGGTGTCAAGGAAGCCTTGCGATTGCGAAAGTTGGCGAAGTAGTGGCGTCGTTGCTACCGGGCGCGGGTGATGCGGACTTCGGGACGATACATCACGCGCACCAGTAGATCGCCCCGACCGCCCCGGGCTTTTGGCAAACCTTCACCGGCGATGCAAATGACTGCGCCTGCTTTGACGCGGGCGGGGATTTGAACGCGCACAAAATTGCCGGTCAAGCCGCGCACGGATTCCGTTCCACCTTTCTGCGCTCGCTCAAAATGGATGCGTAAGTCGCAACGCAAATCCGAGCCACGCACTTTGAAACGTTGGTCCGGGCGGACTTTGGTTTTTACCGTGACCACGCCGCCTTCGCTTCGCGTGAGGCGAAAGCGCGTGCTCGGAGCTGTTTCCGGCGGCACGATGAGTTCGTAAGTTTCTACCTGGCCCGGCTCGCTCGGGTCGATTACGCGCACCTGCAAACTGGTGCCACGAACAAATTCCTCTAACCGCAATTGAACTTCCTGCGCGACGTTGCGGGCGGCATTGCTGGAGCGAGGCGCACTTTTCTTTAGTGTGTCGAGCAATTTGTCATACTCACGGCGGCGCTCCGGATCGCTGAGCACTTCATAAGCGGCATTGAGCGCCTGGGTTCGGGCCTTGGCGTCGGTGCACCCGTCGTTGACGTCCGGATGATGTTGTTTCGCGAGCAGGCGATACGCGGTGCGGATGTGCGTGTCGGTGCAATCCCGGTCAAGGCCGAGCGTGGCGTAGTGGGTGGGTTCGGTTGGTTGCAACGACGGGAGCGTAGTTGTTCGTTCGAGGCAATGCTAGTTTGCACTGTCGTCGTTAAGTGGCGGATTGGATCGCTTGCAAACGACCAAGGCTGAGGCAGCGCGTGTCTGCGAGTTAAGCAGAGTTAGGGTAGTAATGTTGATGCGTTTGCTTCAGTGCGAGGATTGGGTGGAATGGATTTTGTTCATGGATTTGGTGAATGGTTTCGCTCGTGTTGAATCTGCTCAGTGAAAATAGCCTGAACTGGAGGTCGTAGAGTAAGCGCTACGTGGTCTGTGTGGTCCTGATCGAGGAGCGGGTAAACTATTCCGGGGAACGCGCTCGCTCTGCCGGCGTGGCAGACCAAGTGCTTGAATGGCGGCAACAAAAGTGAACTTGGAAGAAATCGAACGACTTAAAGCCGCTGAGGCAGTGTATCGCAGCTTGTTTGAAAATGCGCTCGAGGGCATTTACCAAAGCACGCCGGACGGACGTTATCTGATGGTCAACACCGCGCTCGCGCGGATGTATGGCTACCAGCGGCCCGAGGAGATGTTGAACCAAGTGTCCGACATTACAAACCAGATTTACGTGGACGCGACCTTTCGCGAGCGCTTCAAACACGAGATCGAACTGCACGGTTTTGTTCGCGAACTTGAGTATCAGGTCCGCCGTTGTGATGGGAGCGTGATTTGGATTTCTGAAAGCGCGCGAGCGGTGCGACATCCCAGCGGCCGGACGCTCTATTACGAAGGTTTCATTGACAATATCACCGCGCGGAAGGAGGCCGAAGCCGAACGCACCCAGCTCGAAAAGCAGATGCTGCGCGCGCAGAAGATGGATGCCATTGGCACACTCGCCAGCGGCATGGCACATGATTTCAACAACATCCTTTGCGCGATTCTCGGGCACACCCAGCTCGCCTTGTTTGATGGCAATATCAAAGGCAAGTCGCGGGACAGCTTGATCTCGGTGCTTAAATCTGCGGAACGCGCGAAGGATTTGGTGAAGCGAATTCTGACCATCAGTCGCCCGGCGGAGACGAAACGGCATCCTCTGAAGTTGGGCCCGATTCTTAGCGAGGCGGCAAAACTTCTTAATGCGACCCTGCCGTCTTCCATTCAAATCAACGTCACCATCCGCACCGCTGACGATGTGGTAGTGGCTGATGCGACCGAGTTGCATCAGGTCATCATGAATCTTGGCACGAACGCCGGTCACGCCATGCGCGAGCAGGGCGGGACGCTGGACTATGAACTCGACCGGTGCGACTTCAGTGAGGAACAGGGCCGCAAACTTGCGGTCCCAGCCGGCAGCTATGTGCGCCTGGCCGTGCGGGATACTGGTCACGGCATGACAGGTGAGGTATTGGAACGCATCTTTGAACCATTTTTTTCCACCAAGCCCACCGGGCGCGGTACCGGGCTGGGGCTGACATTGGTGCAAAAAATCGTCACAGGCAGCGGTGGGTTGGTGCGGGTCGAGAGTCAGAAGGATGTTGGTACGACCTTTACCGTCTATTTGCCCAGATCTCCGCTGGCGGCGGCAGCGATCAGTCCGGAGGATAATCAGGTGTTACCGGGGCAGCGTGAGCAAATCCTCGTGGTGGACGACGAGATCCCGGTATTGAGCGTGATCCAGCAAAGTTTGCGCAAAATGGGATATCGCGTGATTACGCGAGCCGATAGTCATGATGCGCTTGAGACTTTTCGGGCCGAGCCGAATAAATTTGATCTCGTCATTACCGATCACACGATGCCCGGATTACAAGGGGCGGAACTGGCGGAAAAGGTGGGCGAGATCCGTTCCGAGGTGCCGGTAATTCTTGTGACTGGCTTGAATCAACCGCCCAGCTTCAAAGGCTCGCGCTACGCGCCGCGTCGTGCGGTCTGCCTGAAGCCGATCAACTTTGTGGAGCTTTCACATCAGCTGCGGGATTTTCTCGGGGCGGGCAATGGCAAGTCATAGGCGCGTGGGATTCAGCCCGAGTTGCAGGCATGCGGTTGAGACTTTGCGCCAATCCGGAGGTCGGTGGTCTCCGAAGGCTGAAGCAGTGCGAATGCTGTGCTCCCAATCACCGCGTTTGCAAATAATCTGTCAACGTTTCCATATTGCCGAGGAACTGGCGCATGCTGACGCCGTTTGTGTTAGCCCAACGACCAGAAGCTTCCTGCCGATTCAAAATGGCACTGATCGTGTCTGCGCTGGGACGTGAGGGCGAGCGCCGGCGCCTTTCTGCCGCTAAAGTTTTCTCGCGGCCTTCCTGGCGTAATCGTTCGTACCACGCCATGGTTTCCGGAAGATCAAAACTACCCTGCCACGCATAGCCGCGCTGCCGCTCGGCGCTGATTTCCTCGCGGGTGTAGTGAATCGCCCCATCACGGTCACCATAGATCGGTTTGTTGGTTTCCAATTCGTAGAGCCGCGCCCAGCGGTTGGAGCTGAGTTGTGAACGTTGCACCCAGGCGAAGAAGGCCGGTGCGGGTTGGAGAAACTTTTCCATGCCCGTTTCGAGGTAAAGCTGACCTAGGGTGCGGATCACGCCGCCGCTTTCGCCGGCGCAAACGGAGGGCGGCTCAAAGGCGCGCGCCCACGCTGGTTGCATCTCGTAGTTGTATTGTTGGGCCCAGGCTGGTTGTGGTTCTGGTAGCTGGGCCAGAAGCAAGAACTCGCCTCCCTTACCTGCGGCTGTCAGGAAACGCGTGTCGCTGGAGCGCCGATACGCGGCCAGCATAGTGCGGATGCAATCGCTTTGGGTGTTGTCGTTGAGCGTGTAAAAGCCGCCGTAGTCTGCGTGTGGCCATTGCCGCAGCCAGTTGGTGGCAATGCTGGCGGGGCGGATTGGATGTTTGGCTGGATCATGCGGCGCGCCGGTGAACCGTTGCGGCCACGCGCCGATGGGATATTGCGCGTCCAGCATGCGGGTCAATCCAAAGTCGAGCGCGGCGCGGATGGGCTTCAATCTATCTGGTGGTAGATTCGTAGCGATGTCGAGGAACGTCATAAGGAATGTCAGCGCGCTCTGAGTGTTGTTGTCGTCAAAGGTTGTGGTGTTCTTGCGGGATTTGAAATCGGGCGCGCTGGCGGCGGAGTCGGTGTGATAGGCCCACTGTTTCCGTAACTGCGGATCGAACTCGATAACGTAGGACCAGCCGCCGGATTCGAGCTGGCCACGGGCGAGGGCGTTCGCGGCGCTGAGCGCGGCGCGAAGATGGGTTTCGTCCTTCGTCGCCTCATAAGCCCGGAGAAAGGTCACGCCGACGCTAGGCGTTCCGGGCGGCTGCACCCAGATTTGCGTTTCCGTGGCGACTTCTTCGCCACGCCGTTGCTTCAAGTCGGGCGAATACCACCAGAGATAGCCGCCCTCGGTGGAGAGGGTGGTGAGATAATCTGTGGCTTTGCGCAGTGCAGCTTTGACGTCTTCAGATGAGGCGCGGCTTTGGCCAAACGTCGGTAATGCGAGCCAGCAGAGTAATGCGCTCACAAGTAATCGGCGGGACTTCATAAAGGACTTTTAGCCGATGCTAGCGTGTTGTGCGAGTGTCTGGCTGCGCACAGTTGCCGTGGATTTGGGAACTGGTGGCGTAACGTCGCGCTGTTAAAATTCAAACTGGCGCACCTGCGCATGCTCCCAATTGAGGCGGAGGAGTTCCGCACTTATTTATCTTCCGGAATCCTCATGCTGTAGAACGAGCGATAGACGAAGACCAGCGCCACGAGGAAGAAAAACGCACCAATAGCCGTCTTCGCGGTTTGATTTGTCATTGTCACGGCGATCTCTACCGCCAGTAGACCGAAGAGCGTCGTGAACTTGATCACTGGATTCATCGCCACGGAGGAAGTGTCTTTGAAGGGATCGCCCACGGTATCGCCAACGACGGTCGCGGCATGCAGGTCCGTTCCTTTCTGACGCAAATCCACTTCGACGATCTTCTTGGCGTTATCCCACGCGCCGCCGGCGTTCGCCATGAAGATGGCCTGGAACAAACCGAAGAACGCAATCCCGATGAGGTAGCCGATAAAGAAGTAAGGATTGAAGAATGGCAACGCGAGTGCGAAGCAGAACACGACGATGAAGATGTTCCACATACCCTTTTGCGCGTATTCGGTGCAGATGCGGACCACCTCCTTGCTGTCCTTGTCGCTGGCGGTGGCGGCGTCGAGCTTCATGTTTTCCTTGATGTAAACTACCGCCCGATACGCGCCGGTGACGACGGCTTGGCAAGACGCTCCGGTGAACCAATAGATTACTGCGCCACCCGCAATAAGGCCGAGGATGATTTCCGGATTCACGATGGAAAGTTTGGCAATAACGTCACCAAACAAGTTTTCAAGCAGGATGATGATGCCGAACACCATCGTTGTCGCGCCGACGACGGCCGTGCCGATGAGCACGGGCTTGGCTGTGGCTTTGAAGGTATTGCCCGCACCATCGCCTTTTTCGAGCTGATGTTTGGCGTTTTCCCAGTCGGCGTCGAAGCCAAAGTCTTTTTTGATTTCCGCTTTAATGTTCGGGCGACTTTCGATCTGGCTCAGCTCGTAAACCGATTGCGCATTGTCGGTCACCGGGCCGTAGCTATCCACAGCGATCGTCACTGGGCCCATGCCTAGGAAGCCGAAGGCGACCAAGCCGAAGGCAAAGATCGGCGCGGCGAACTTGAATTGCTCCGGCATCAACGCCATCACGGCTGCGTTCTTCGAGAAGTGATACGAAACGAACATCAGCAGCATGATGCAAAGGCCCATCCAGAACGCCGACATGTTGCCTGCGACAAACCCGGACAGGATGTTCAACGACGCGCCCCCATGCTTGGAGCAATTCGTCACTTCCCGCACGTGTCGTGACGTCGTGCTGACGAAGACCTTGGTGAACTCGGGAATCAGCGCGCCGGCCACCGTGCCACAACTGATGATGGCCGAGAGCACCCACCACAGTTGTGGATAGGTCATGCCATCTGTGCCGGTGAAATCACCCAGCAGCAGTTTGCTGGCGATGAACGTGACGCCGATGGACACCGCCGAGGTGATCCAGACGAGATGCGTGAGCGGCGCTTCAAAGTCGAAATCCTTCTGGTGGCCATAACGCATCCGACTGAACAGATCATTGCTAAAATACGACGCGAGCGAGGTGACTATCATCAAGGCGCGCATGACGAACAGCCAGAGAATCAACACGCCGCACACCGTCGGACTCGCTGTCAGTGCCAGTGCGAGGAATGCGATCAATGCCACACCCGTCACGCCATACGTTTCAAAACCGTCTGCGGTCGGGCCAACGGAGTCGCCCGCGTTGTCGCCCGTGCAGTCCGCGATCACGCCGGGGTTTTTCGGGTCATCCTCCGGCAGCTTGAACACGATTTTCATCAGGTCGCTGCCGATGTCGGCGATCTTGGTGAAGATGCCACCGCAGATGCGCAGCACCGAGGCGCCGAGCGATTCGCCGATGGCAAACCCGATGAAACAGGGGCCGACCAAAGCACGAGGCAAGAACATGAGGATGCAGATCATGAAGAACAATTCCACCGCGACGAGCAACAACCCGACGCTCATGCCGGAGCGCAGGGGAATGCAGAGCGTGGCAAAGGGATTACCCTTCAGCGCGGAGAACGCGGTGCGGGAGTTGGCCACGGTGTTGATGCGGATGCCGAACCAGGCGACGCCATAGCTGCCGAGAATGCCGAGGATGGACGCGAGCAGAATCACGATGACATGCTGCGCGGACTTGTGTTCGAGCACGCCGAAGTAATAGACCATGCACGCCGCGATGAGCATCCAGAGGATGGCGAGGAATTTCCCCTGCGTGAACAGGTAGGTTTTGCAGGTTTCCCAGATCGTGTTGGACACGCTGGCCATGCTGGAGTGGACGGGCAGGCTTTTCGTTTGCACGTATTGCACCAGTCCGAAGGCTGCGCCAATGAGGCAAATGCCCAAGCCCAGGTTCATCAGCGTGGCGCCGGTCATGCCGCCAAGGCCCGCGAACTTCACCTCTCTCAGGTCGGGGATTTTGATGTCTGCTTCGCTGGCGTGCGCACAAAACGTCAGGCTGAAGGTGAAGAGTACAGAGAAAACCAGTAACCGAAGATTGGTTGTTTTCATGGTTGTGATGCGAATATGTGATAGTCCGGGGCGGATGCAACCCCTTTTTTCCCCGCCCGTCGGCGCGATTGTTTGCCTGAGGGGGACGCCGGAAGTAACCTTGGCGCATGCAAATTCAAGAGCTGCTCGCCAACGAAGAATTGCGCCAGCACGAGTTTCCTGTGGTGAAAAACAAGGTGTTCCTCGCGCATGCGGGCGATTGTCCATTGCCGCGTCGCGTCGCGCAGGCCATCGCCGATTATGCGCTTCACGCGGCGGCGGGTGATCAGGAAGCTGCCATCTGGCCACAGGCGGTGGAGGAAGGGCGGGCGCTCGGGGCGAAGTTATTGGGCTGCGACGCGGAAGAAGTCGCGCTGGTCGGGCCGACGTCGCTCGCGCTGAGCTTTTTTGCCAGCGGGCTGAAATTTCGCAAAGGCGACAACATTCTCATCTATCACGACGATTATCCGTCGAACGTCTATCCGTGGATGGCGCTGGCGGAACGTGGGGTCGAGGTGCGCTTGATGAACACGCGCGGGCTCGGTGTGATCCGGCCCATGGACGTGCTCGGGCAGGTGGACGAACAAACACGGCTCGTCGCGCTGGCGTCCTGTCATTTCATCAGTGGTTACCGGCTGAATTATGCAGCCATCGGCAAGGCGTTGCAGGCGCGGAACATTTTGTTCTGTCTCGACGCGATCCAGACCGTGGGCGCGTTCCCGACGACGATGGAGCACGTGGATTTGTTGGCGGCTGATGCGCACAAATGGCTGCTCGGTCCGTGTGGTGCGGGGTTGATGGTGGTGAAGAAGCATGTGCAGCCGCTGCTGAATCCGCCCATCTATGGCTGGCATAATGTGCGTTGCCCCAACTTTGTCGCGCAGGAGGAGATCGCCTATCGCAGCGGTGCGAAAAAGTATGAAGCCGGCACGCAAAATCTTCTCGGCCTGGTCGGCCTGAACGAGGCGATGCGGATGTTGCTCGAATTGGGCGTGGATCAAATCGGGCGCGAGCTGGTGCGCAAACGCGCGTGGCTGGTGCCCGCCTTGCAGGCGAAAGGCTATACAGTGCTGAATGCCGACGTAGCGATGGAGAACGCGAGCGGTATCGTGACGTTCTTCAAACCGGAAGCGGATCTGGCTGCGTTGCACCAAAAGCTGCTCGACGCCCAGATCGTTACGTCGTTGCGCGTGGATCGGAAAGGCCAGCGCTACATTCGCCTTTCACCGCACTTCTACAACACGGACGCCGAATTGCAGCGGGTGTTGGAAATGATTTGATTGGGCGTTCACAATCCGCATAGCCTGCGGCTGGGACGTGCGACGAACTCAGCAGGCGAAAGTAAACAATCGCGTCGCCGCAAATGTTCACGTCAGCAAATACGCCTTCACTATGAAAAATAAATTGGTCGCAGAATTTTTCGGCACGTTCTGGCTGGTCTTTGGCGGTTGTGGCAGCGCGGTGCTCGCCGCCAAGTTTATCGCCATGGAGGGAGCGACGCCGCTAAACCTTGGCATTGGATTGGTCGGGGTGTCGCTCGCGTTCGGGTTGACGGTGCTGACGATGGCTTACGCGATTGGTCACATCTCCGGCTGCCATCTGAATCCGGCGGTTTCTGTTGGCTTGTGCGTGGGCGGCAGGTTTCCCAAGGCGGAACTGCTGCCGTACATCGTCGCGCAAGTGCTCGGCGGGGCGGCGGGCGCGGCGACCTTGTGGGTGATTGCCAGTGGGCAAGCCGGGTTTTCCACCGCTGGCGGTTTTGCCTCCAACGGTTACGGCGCGCATTCGCCCGGCCAGTATTCCGCTCTCGCAGCGTTCGTGGCGGAAGTGGTGCTGACGTTCTTCTTCCTGTTGATCATTCTCGGAGCGACTGACAAGCGCGCGCCGCAAGGATTCGCGCCCATCGCGATTGGCTTTGGGCTGACGCTCATCCATCTCATCGGCATTCCGGTGACAAATCTTTCTGTCAACCCAGCGCGCAGCACTGGCCCGGCGTTGTTTGTGGGCGGTTGGGCGTTGCAACAACTCTGGTTGTTCTGGGTGGCGCCGATCGTAGGCGCAGCGCTCGCCGGCGTGGTTTATCCATTCATGGCGGGAAAGCCTGCCAGCGAAGCCGGAAAATAATCGTGCCTAGCTCAGCAGTTCTTGGATTTCCTCCCAGCTTAGCGAGGCGGCGAATTCTTCCTCGCCGCCGATGGTCGCGGCGATCAGCTCACGCTTGCGGCTCTGGAGCGTCAGGATCTTTTCCTCGACCGTATCGCGCGTGATGAGTTTATAGCTCGTCACGACT
The DNA here is from genome assembly GCA_049840435.1 of Verrucomicrobiota bacterium. Lineage (GTDB taxonomy): Bacteria > Verrucomicrobiota > Verrucomicrobiia > Limisphaerales > JADLHS01 > JADLHS01. The sequence goes on from JASGKY010000013.1 coordinate 194,098, forward strand.
TTTGTTTGCCCGATGCGATGTGCGCGATCCGTCGCCTGATCCTCCACGGCTGGATTCCACCACGGATCGAAATGCACTACGGTGTCCGCCCCGGTGAGATTGAGACCGACGCCACCCGCTTTGAGGCTGATGAGAAACACTGGGATGTTCGCATTGCTCTGGAATTTTTCCACAACCTTGGCTCGATCCGTGGTTGAGCCATCGAGATAACAATACTCAATGCCCTCCGCCATGAGGTGTTCCTTCAACAGCGTGAGCATTCCGACGAATTGGCTGAACACCAACACGCGATGCCCGCCGTCGATTACCTCTTCCAACAACTCGCCGAACATCTCCAGCTTGCCGGAGGCGTTGGCTGGATTGACATCTTCCAGCTTTAGCAGTCGAAGATCGCAGCATACCTGTCGCAAGCGCAACAGCGCTGTCAGCACCACCATGCGACTCTTGGCCAGGCCTGCGCACCGACGGCATCGAGCACTTCCTTGCGCGTCGCTTCAAGGAATTGTTGGTAAACACCGCGTTGCTCGGACGTGAGTTCGCAGAACGAAACCTGCTCCAGCTTCGCCGGCAGGTCTGCTGCCACGTCCCTCTTCAAACGTCGCAACAGGAACGGGCGCAAGCGTCGCGCCAACCGCGCCTGAGCCTCGACGTTCTTCTCCTTCACGATGGGCAGTTCGTAGCGTTCGCGAAAATCCTTCGCCGTGCCGAGGTAGCCGGGCATGAGGAAGTCGAAGATGGACCACAGATCGAGCACGGAATTTTCCAACGGCGTGCCAGTGAGCACCACGCGATGCTGTGACTTTACGGCTTTGACCGCCTGCGCGTTCTGCGTCTGGCGATTCTTGATGTGTTGCGCCTCGTCGAGGACTACGGTGTCGAACTCGATGTCGCGGTATTTCTCTGCATCGCGTCGGATCAACGCGTAACTCGTCACGACAATGTCGCTCGTGGAAATCTGCTCGAACCGCTTGTGCCGCTCCGGTCCGTGTAATGCCAGCACCTTCAGCTCTGGGGTAAACTTCTTGGCTTCTGCGACCCAGTTAAACACGAGGCTAGTAGGACAGACGATTAAGTGCGGCGCTTTGGTTGTCGGCCCTGATTGGCGTAGTGAGTTCAAAAACGCCAGCGCTTGCAGCGTTTTGCCCAATCCCATTTCATCCGCGAGAATGCCACCAAAGCCGTTCTCGCGCAGAAAACGCAACCAAGCGGCACCTTGCTTTTGATACGGCCGCAACACGTCTTCCAGCGAGCCGAGTGGGGGACATTCCAGTTTGGCTTCACCACTTTGCTTTGTTGCCCGGTCGCGCCAGGCAGTGGGGGCTTGGACCTTCCAATTGGAATGCTGGCGCAAGGTCGCTTCGAGAAAGCCTGCCTGCTGGCTGTTGATGCGATAGCCGTTAGCGTGCTGTTGCGGTGCACAATCGAGCAACACTTCCTGCAATTCCTCCACCGCGCCGGTGTCGATCACCGCCATCTTGCCATTCTTGAGTCGCGTGTGGCTTTGGCCGGACAACAACAATCGCTGGATGTCTGCAGCGGAGAATGTTTCGCCGTCAGTCGAAGAGAAGACCACGCCCAGATCAAACCACTGCACGCCCGACGACGTGATCTGAAACTGCGGTTCGACGCGCTCGATGTTTTTCAGCGTGCGGTTCTCCAACTGTTCATCGAGCGTCACGCTCCATTCGCGCTGCAACTTCGTGAATTCGCGCGCGAAGAAATTCAGCACCGCGTTTTGTCCAGCGAGTTGCAGCTTGCCTTGGCTGTCCGGGCCGATGAAGCCGCTGCGCTGTAAGCGAGTCAGCGCCGCGCGTTCTGCGGCAAAATCACGGGTTGAATAGCGCGTCGGCATGTCGGGATCAGGCAACCAGACGCTTTCGTTGGAGTCAGTCACGCCCACGGTCATAATGCGCGAACCGTAGGCGCACTGGAGCAGCGCGCCGAGTTGTGCCAGCCCACCGCGCAGGGAGAGCGCAAAGCGCGGCGCTTGGGGTTCGAGTGTGAAATCGTCGAGTTTGAAGTTTGCCTCCGTGGCACCCGTTGCTTGCAATTGCGGCCAGTGCTGGCTCAGGAACATGGGCACTTGCGAGCGCGGTACGCGCACCGGTGCTTGCAAAACACTTTGCGCGCCGGGCGGTAACCCGAGCGGCTGCAACGTCTGCTTGTGCCAGACCCAATCGCCGACGAACGCAAACGCCCCCGCTTTCTCTTTCAGCGTGAAGACGATTTCTCCATTTGCCTCCAGGGTGACGCGCAGTGGCAACTGAAACGGGGTTCGAGTCACCGTTACCGCGCTGGCTTTGCCGAGGGTGATGTTTTCATGTTCTGCGAGCAGCGGCAGCAGGGCGGCAAAATCCTTGGCCTCCAGTTGCAACAGCGCTGGCGTTTCCCCATCAGCCAGCGCTTCGAGCCGCTCGATGATGGCGTTTTCTTGCTCAGTGAACTTAAAGGCCCGGCCTTTGGGCAGCGCGTTCAGCGGACACCTCCCTCCGCCCCATTTTACTTCAAACACCACCATGACTTTGCCGCGGGCGATGGCTTGATCGAAGTTCGGCGGGAGGATGAGGAATAGTTCCGCAGGTTCGCCACCCGGAGCGCGGAGGAGCGAAGAGGCTTTCTTTGGTGGGGTGAGGCTGCTGCCGAGCCGGCTCGCGGGGACGCTCGCCCCACCAACGGCGCGCGTGGTCGTCGGAGTCGTGGTGGTCTTCGGCTTCTGTGATTCGATCCAATGCAAGGCTACCGCAACGCCATGCGCGCAAATCTTGCCCCACTCCCGCGCGTCGCGGCAGGTGCAGAGGTTCTCGATATCAATCTCGTTCTTGATGACCATTGAGGCGCGGAACGAAACGCCATCGTTCTGCACCACGCCGCGCAGCAAGGGCGGTTGCCAGAAGGAACTCAGCACCTGGCCGAGTTCGAGGTAGGCGCGGGCGCGCTTCACCACGTCCCAACCGGCGGCTTTCTGCAACAAGGCTTCTGTTAATTCTACGGACATTCTGTTCAATATGTGGGCGGGATGCTGGTGCGTTCAAGGACGCAGAAACCGCTGCGCCGGGGGATGGCTTCGGGCTGGGGCTTGATTTGCCGGTTGAAGCCGGACTAACGCATGTTATTATCGGCCCATCAATCAGAAGCACCGTTGGAGTTGCGGTGTTGTCAGAAGCCAACTCTCCAAATCACCTATGAAGCATCGTTGTGCTGTTACTCATCGGCTGCACTCATGTCCATTCGTCATTTTCTTGAGTGCGTTGTTCGTTGCGTGCGTCTCGTCCCCATCAGCGATCGCGGGGCTGAACACCGTCATCATCCTGCGGGGCAGCAGCCCCACGGGGCCGATCGATGGCTTCATCAGCACGAATGGCACTTTCGTGGTCGCGCGCAATTTTGGCTGCACCTCGAACGTGATCCGCAACACCGTCACCTTTACCGCTGCCGGCACTAGCGGCAATCCGACCGGGGTAAACTGGTCCACCGTCGCATCCACCGTGGATGCCAGCCTAGGCGGATATGCGGCGATTGACCCGCTCTTCTTTTGCGAGATCTGGGGCAACAACCCCGTGACGTTAACTTACACGAATCTCGATTCGGCCCGAATTTATCTCGTGCAGATGCTGCATGGCGAACCTCGCTCTTGTTGTGCGGGCAGTTATTCGACCAATGTCTTTGTGACCTCCAGTGCCACCTTGCCCGTGCCGGTTTTCAGCTTCGGCAATTCTGTTGCGGGCGAGAATCCGCCCAACTACCTCGATCGCGCCATTGTGGAAGTCGCATTGACGGGCATCACCAATTTCACCTATCGGATGTATTCGGGTGATGGCCGGGGCGGCTCCATCGCGGGATTTCAAGTGCGCGACATCAGCGCACCGTTGGTCACGACGTTGGCAGCCACCACGATCACCTCGAATGCGGCGGTGTTGAACGCCACAGTGGATCCGAATAGCACGGCGGCGAAGGCATATTTCCAATTCGGCACGACGACCAACTACGGCAGTTTCACCACCACCAATAATCTCGTGGCCACGAATATCGCGCTCGCGGTCAGCAATTCCATCAGCGGGCTTGTGCCGGGCACGACGTATCATTTTCGCGTCGTCGGTACCAGCAGTCTGGGAACTAACTACGGCTCCGATCTGACGTTCACCGCCAGTCCGCTGTTGCCGACCGTCATCACTTTGGCGGCGACCACCATCACGACCAACTCCGCCACGTTGAATGGCACAGTCAATCCCGGCAACGGCGTGACGGCGGCGTATTTCCAATACGGTCTGACGACCAACTACGGCAGCTTTACCACAACGAATGTGCTGGCGGCGACCACTGCCACTCTGGCGTTGAGCAATGCCATCACAGGTTTAGCGCCGGATACCACGTATCAGTTTCGATTGGTCGCGAGTAACAGTTCCGGGCTCGTGCTGGGGACGAACTTGTCCTTCAAGACCGCCCGCCTTCCGCTCCTTGTAGTGACCAACACCGCTGACAACGGTTCTGGTTCATTGCGCCAGGCCATTCTGGATTCCGTTTCCGGCGACACCCTCCGCTTTGATGCGAGCCTCTCGGGTTCATCCATCCTGCTCACCAATGGCCAACTACTCCTGACGAACAACCTCACCATTGATGCCTCGGCGTTGCCCGGCGGGATTCAGCTTAATGGCAATTCTGCTTCCAGGATTTTTCAGGTTGCGGGTGGCGCGACCGTGGTGCTCAACGCCCTCACGCTCACCAATGGATCGGTTGTCGGCAATGGCGGTGGCATCAACATTGCCAGCGGTGGCACCTTGACGCTCAACAACAGCACGATCGCAGGCTGCTTGGGTAACTACGGCGGCGGTATTTTCAATGGAGCCGCGTTGACGGTGAACAACTCCACCATCACGGGTTGTTCTGCCAACTACGAAGGCGGTGCGATTGCAAGTTCCAGTTTCTGCACTGTGAACGACTCCACATTCACTGGCTGTTCAGCGCCATTTTACCAAAGCGCGGGAATATCCACTTGGGGCGGGATGAGTCTCAATAACAGCATCGTCGCTGGAAATGCGCCCGGCAATATTTTTGGCGGGTATGGTGGAACGAACAACATCACTAGCGGCGACCCTCAACTAGCTCCGCTGGGTAATTATGGTGGGCCCACCCCCACGATGCCGCCATTGCCCGGTTCACCCGCCGTTGATGCCGGCAATGATTCCGCTACCAACACTGTGGCCACCGACCAGCGCGGTTATTCCAGAAAAGCTGGCGCGCATGTGGACATCGGCGCGGTGGAACTCCAGACCCCATCGCTGGTGGTCACGACGAATGCCGACACCGGCGCTGGCTTCCTGCGTCAACTCGTCAACCAAGCTGATATTGGCACCACAATTACCTTCGCCCCTGGCCTGGCCGGGCAGACCATTCTATTGACGAACGGCCAAATCGCATTGAACACAAAATTTCTCACGATTGATGGCACGGCCCTCACCAACGGCATCTCGATCAACGGCAATGCGGCTTCGCGCCTATTTGAAGTGAGCAGCAATGCGAGCGTGAGTTTGACCGCGTTGACGCTGACGAACGGATTGGATTTGAACGCGACCGCGCTGACCGGTGGCGCTGCGGGTGGCGGCGGCGGTGGTGCTGTACAAATGGTGGCACGCTGACGCTGAACCAATGCAGCGTGACGGGTAACAAAGCAATCTTCGGTGGCGGCCTCCGCAATGAAGGCTCGTTGACCGTCAACCAAAGCACGGTGCGCCAGAATTCCGCCATCGGCAACAACGGCGGGGGAATTAACAACGCCGGCGCATTGGTCATGAACCAGAGCACCGTGGCAGGCAACACGGCCACCAATCTGGGCGGCGGCATTCGCAATACCAGCGCGGGCAGCTGCACTCACTCAATGCACCGTGTCCGGCAACTCCGCGCCGCAAGGCGGCGGATTAAGCCACGCCAGCACCAGTGTCGCGAGTCTGGTCAATTGTACTTTCGCGAGCAACAGCGCCACAAATATCCTGGGGGGCACGGTGCAGACATTGGGCGGCGCAATGACCGTCCTGGGGGCAGGCCAGCTATCACTTAAAAATTGCACCCTGGCTGGCGACATTGGCGCCACTGGCCGGCGGTGGTTTCTTCATTCAATCGCCCGGCAACATCAGCCCTTCAAAATGCCATCATTGCCGACAACTCGGCCGGCGTTGGCCCCGACATATACGCTGCCGGCGGAACGCTGACCCGGGCCAACTTCAACCTGATTGGAAACAACACCACCGTGACCGGGGTCTTCCCCGCCGGCTATCCAAATGCGAATGGCGATTTTGCCGGTACATGTCGCCGCGCCGCTTGCAAGCGGGCTCGCGCCGCTCGGCAATTACGGCGGTGCGACTGAAACTATCCGCCGTTATCCGGTTCACCGACGATTGATAACGGCAGCGTGACTCCGTCACCAACACGATCACGGTGGACCAGCGCGGGCTGGCGCGGCTGGCGGGTTTTCCATGTGGATCTCGGCATCACAGAACTTACGGATTTGCAAGCGCGCCAGTCGTGGTGACTTCGGCTGCCTCCGTCCAGCGGCTCACCGTTGCCACTTTGAATGCCATGGTCACGCCGAACAGTGCCGTGACGACCTGCATTATTTCCAATACGGCGGACTCAGCACCAACTACGGCGGCGTGACCGCGCCCGTGCTATTGAGCAGCGGCAGCACCTCGGTGAGTTATGTGCTAACAACCTAGAAGCCCTCACCACTTATCATTTCCGCGCCGTGGCTTCCAACAGCTTTGGGATGGTTTTTGGCGCTGACCTGACATTTGTTACTGTCGTTCCCAATCCTGACGTCGTGCAAGAAGTGGATCCAGCGGATCGGTTGATCTTTCCCATCCGCACGAACGGCGTGCTCGTGGCCTCGGCTAGTTCGGCTCCCTCGCGACCGTGGTGCGCAACGGCGTGACCTTCCCGGCCCGGCCAGCATCAATGCAGATCGACCTGGCGCAGGCTGGGCCGCCGAGGGCGACGGCGACGTTCGGGAACTTCGGCAGCTTCCAGACATTTGGTCGCTTCTTTTTTTCGGAACTCTGGGGCGGCGAGCCGATCACGATCACTTGCAGTAATCTGAATCCGGCCCGGATTTATCTGGTGCAAGTGATGCATGGCGAACCACGTTCCTGCTGCGCCAGCACTTTTTTTAACAACTACTTTTTAACCTCCGCCAACGCGACGATTCCGGTGCCCACATTTATTTTTGGCAATGGAATCGCGCGGTGAGAATCCTCCCAACAACTTCGACCACGCCGTGGTTGGGAGTT
>JASGKY010000014.1:0-84375 GCA_049840435.1 Verrucomicrobiota bacterium
CCGCTGCAAGAGCTTCGATCTCCGGGAATGTTTCCCGCGTGCCCTCCCCCACGGCCCAGAGGTGAAATTCCCGCATGCCGGGGGTATCAATCACCACGCCGCCCTTGGGCAGAAAAATCATTTCGCGCCAGGTGGTTGTGTGCCGCCCTTTGGCATCGCTCTCACGCACCTCCACCGTCGGCATAAGCTCCTCACCATAGAGCTGATTGATGAGGCTGGATTTACCGACGCCGGACGTGCCGATGAAAACCACAGTGTCTCCGGGTTTGATCAAGCCCGCCAACTTCTTCACGCCGCGCCCGGTTAACGCACACACAGCCAACACCAACGCTTCACCCGCCACCCGCTCAGCCTCGGCCCGCTTGGCATCCAGATCCTCACACAGATCAATCTTGTTGAGCACCACGACCGGCCGGGCCCCACTGTCGTGCGCCATGACCAGCATCCGCTCCAATCGAGCAGGGTTGAAACTCGCATCCGCCGCAGTCACCAGAAAGACCGTCTCGATGTTCGTCGCGAGGATTTGCGCGGCGGTATCGCGACCGGAAGTTTTGCGTGTGATCTGGCTATGCCGCGGCAGAATAGCGTGAATGCTGGCCTTCTCCTCGTTCGGCACCAGTTTCACTGCCACCCAGTCACCGACTTTCGGAAGGAGCGCAGGTTCGCGGCGAGATTCGTGGCTCAACTTGCCGGTGATCTGAGCGGACAATTCAGCATCTGCAGTCCAGACGCGGTAGAAATGTTTATCCTCCACCGCAACGCGCGCCGGAATGAGTCCCTTGGCGAGATGCGGCGCGAACTCTTCGTCACGCCGGGCATTCCACCCGAGTTGGGTCAGCTCCATATGCTGGCTGGTTGAATCATTCGTTTCATCGAACGGGATTACCGCGCGCCACGGTTGTTATGACACTTGGCATTTAAGCATCGAAGCAATTGTGCATCGCGCCGTCAACACACGAATCACCTCGGGCCACCTCAACGAGTAACTCGTAAAAGCACGTTTTTGTTTTCTAAGAAAAAAGGGTTGGTGCCAATGCACCAACCCTTGCGACGAATCCTATCTAGGCTGATCACTTCGTTTTGCCACAATCAGAACTGCCCGCCAGTGACATGATCTGATCGGCCTCTTCCGGAGCAATAATGTTTGCCACCAAGTATGTTTGCACCACTTTGCTGACAGCGGAAACGTAAGCCCCGTGGTTTTTCCATTTCTTACCCGGTGCCGGCCCTTCACAAGGTACTTGCGCCAAAATCGGCATAATGTCGTAAAGCCCGACGACGGAGATATTGTCGAAGAAAACATCACCCGGAACACTCCCCAAACCACCCCAATCTTCCAGCATGAGAACGATCGCAGACAAATCGTTGGCGTCAATCAACGCGGTAATATCAATCTCGTAATGATGCCATTGGCCATTGGCGACCAACGTGGTGGCGATCGGTACCGGCGCCGTCACCGCTGGCGCATAGGTGCCGCAGACCCAGGTCTGTTGGATTAACGGATCAGCGGCATTAGCGATGCCAAGAAAACCGCCGGTTTCAAGGCCAGGATTGCTGGCCTCGGGAAGACCGAGAAAATCAAAACTGAGCACATACTGGCGAGAGCGGCTGACGTTCAGCGGAATTGCATTGAACAGGTCGCCAGCAAAGTTGACACCGGAAAAGCTGAGCACTTGATTGGCCGGATTATGCGGGTCAGCAACGAGCACGCCATGGTGAGGTTCACCAACCTTACCAATCCATTGGTTTAGATTCGTGCCCTCAAACTTGTCATGGAACAGAACAAAATCAGCCCGGGCGAGATTTGCCGTGGCGATGAACAGGGCCACGAGGCTAAGAGACTTGGTTATTTGAAACTTCATAGCATGATCCTCTGGTTTTCTTTATTTGCAGTCACAACAGGCGTTGCCCTTCAAATCGTGATTGCCTGCTATTCTTAGACCCTGCACCACGAAGAACAAAACTCTTTCCCAACCAACTTATCCGGACGGTCGCTCCGCAAACATCCCGACTCATGTGCAAGCCCTTTCTCGGCTACATATCTGCCAAGCGCGGCATCTGACAACTTCAAGCAGCACTCTCGAACCGAAAGAAAATAAACCACAGATCTTCTTGGCATTACTGCTCGCTTACAATCGTCATTGTCTTCGGCGCATGTAATCACACGACCAAACATTCATTTCCCGGCATAAGCAAAATGGTCTTGGACGGCCCTCATGACTCGGGCATAGTCTCAAATAGTTCAGCCCAACATGAAAATGCCCGGATATATTCGGTTTGTTGCCCTGTTTGGGGGAGCTGGCCTGATGTGTGGATTTGCAGCCGATTCGGCCACTCTTGCCGCCAAAACACTGCCCCCCGCGTCAGCGCACCAAGTCAACTTTGCCAACGACCTTCAACCTTTGTTTGCTGAGCGTTGCTTCGACTGTCACGGCGACAAGAAGCAGGAATCGGGGTTACGCGCAAATAGTCGGGAAGATTTGCTCAAAGGCGGTGATAACGGCCCCTCCATTATCGTTGGAAACGGGGCAGGCAGTATACTCGTTCAAGTGTTAGCCGACGCGCACGAGAGCATCGCGGCGATGCCAAAAAAGAGAGAGAAGTTCACACCCGAACAAATCGGATTGGTCCGTGCGTGGATTGATCAAGGCGCGGAATGGGCCAGCAGTGGCAAGAAATATTCTTACAACACGAATCATTGGGCGTTCAAAGCGCCAGTTCGTCCTGCTGCTCCCGTCGTCAGGAACAAGAAATGGCCGCGCACGCCGATTGATAAATTCATTCTCGCCAAGTTCGATGCGGAAAAAATCAAGCCATCGCCCGAAGCGGACAAAATCACTTTGCTGCGCCGGCTTTCGCTCGATCTCATCGGTTTGCCGCCAACACCTGAGCAAGTGGATGTGTTCCTCGCTGACAAATCTCCTGATGCTTACGCGAAACAAGTCGAGCGTTTGCTCGTTTCACCACACTACGGCGAGAAGTGGGGCCGCTTCTGGCTCGACGCCGCGCGTTACGCGGATTCCGACGGCTTCGAGAAAGACAAAACGCGCAATGTCTGGTTCTACCGTGACTGGGCGGTGAAGGCATTCAACGACGATTTGCCCTATGATCAGTTCGTCACCAAGCAACTCGCCGGTGATTTATTGCCCAATGCCACGCAGGACGACATCGTTGCTACCGGTTTTCTGCGCAACTCCATGATCAACGAGGAAGGCGGCATTGATCCCGAGCAGTTCCGCATGGAGGCCATGTTCGATCGCATGGATGCCATCGGCAAAAGCGTGCTCGGCCTCACTATCCAATGCGCGCAGTGTCATGACCACAAGTTCGACCCTATTTCGCAGAAGGAATGACTATCAACTCTTTGCCTACCTCAACAACGACCACGAAGCCAAGCGCATCGTTTACGCACCGGACCAACAAATGCGCGTTGCTAACATCACTCGCGAGATTGGCGACCTCGAAGCAGGGTTGCGCCACCGCACGTCGGACTGGGAAGAACGCATGGCGCGCTGGGAAGGGTTCGCGAAAACCAATCAGTCCGAGTGGACCGTTATCCGGCCTGTCGTCGAAGACATCACCACCGGCGGCCAGAAATATCTCGCGCAGCCCGATGGTTCATTCCTCGCGCAGGGTTACGCCGTCGGGAAATCCGGCCCGCACTTCTGGCTCACGAACGACCTGCAGAACATCACCGCGTTCCGCTTTGAACAGCTCACCGATCCGAATCTGCCTGCAAACGGTCCGGGCCGCTCCCTCAAAGGGATTGGCGCTCTTACGGAGTTCACCGTGGACACATCGCCGCTGGATTCAACGGACAAAACGCGCCTCAAGTTCAGCAATGCGACGGCAGATTTCAGCATGAAGGAATCTTCGCTCACGCCGGAACACTTCGACAAAGCCCTGCCCAAACGCGTTGTCGGCCCGGTCACGTTCGCAAACGACAACGACGAAAACACGGCGTGGGGCATTGATGCCGGGCCGGGGCGGCGGAACACCGATCATGTCGCGGTGTTCGAGTGCGAAAAGCCTGCGGGCTTGGCTGGCGGAACCGTCTGGGACATCCGCGTCGTCCAACGGCACGGTGGCCCGGTCAACGATGCGCATCAGAATTACAACCTTGGTCGTTTCCGTATCAGTGTGACAACCAATGCCGGTCCAATCGTTGCCGACGTTATACCCAAGCGCGTCCGGGACATCCTCGCCATCTCGAGTGAAAAACGCTCCCCGCAACAGATCGCTGCTGTGTTCAGCTACTGGCGCACGCTGCAACCCGAGTTCGCCGAGACAAACGATCGCATCGAAAAACTCTGGGCACAATGGCCCGAGGGCGAAACTCAGTTAACGCTGATGGCTCGCGATGAACCTCGCGAAACCCGCCTGCTCAAGCGCGGTGATTTCCTCAAACCCGGCAATGCTGTTCAGGCCGGAACGCCTGCATTCTTGCATCCACTTCCGCCCAACGCCGACGGCTCGCGCCTCACGCTCGCGCACTGGCTCATGGACAAAAAATCGCCTACAACCGCGCGCTCGTTCGTGAATCGCGTCTGGCAATCCTACTTCGGCACGGGTTTGCTGGAAGCGTCCGAGGACTTCGGCACGCGCGCGGAATTGCCGTCGCATCCCGAACTGCTCGATTGGATGGCGACTGAATTCATGGAATCTGGCTGGAGTATCAAGAAGCTCCACCGCCTCATCGTCAACTCCGCCACCTATCGTCAATCCTCCCGCGTCACACCAGAACTTTACACGCGCGACCCGTTCAATCGCCTGCTCGCCCGTGGGCCACGCTTCCGAGTGGAAGGTGAAATCGTCCGCGACATCGCGCTCACCAGCAGCGGCCTGCTGAATCCCGCACTCGGCGGCCACAGCGTCTTTCCGCCCGCGCCGGAATTTCTGTTCCAGCCGCCCGTCAGCTACGGCCCGAAGGATTGGCCCGTTTCCACCGGCCCGGAGCGCTATCGCCGCAGCCTCTACATTTTCCGTTTCCGCTCTGTGCCGTATCCGTTGCTGCAAACCTTCGATGCGCCCAACGGCGATTTCTCCTGCGTCCGCCGCCTGCGCTCGAACACGCCGCTCCAAGCGCTCGTGTCGCTGAACGAAACCACATTTATGGAATGCGCCCAAGCGCTCGCGCGCAAAACCCTGACCGAAGGTGGCAAAACTGACACGGATAAAATCAACTTCGCCTTCCGCCGCGCCCTCTCGCGTCCGCCGACCGACAGCGAACGTAAAGAACTGCTCGCGCTGTTGGAGAAACAGAAAGATTACATCAGCGGTGGTTGGGTGAATGCCACCGAACTTGCCACCGGCAAGAGCGGCCCGCTTGACAAGTTGCCCACGAACACCACGCCCACACAACTCGCCGCCTATACCGTTGTGTCGCGCGTGTTGCTGAATTTGGACGAAACCATCACCAAGGAATAACCATGAGCTGCCAAGACCATCTTTATCGCGGCAAAAGCCCGCAGGAAATTTCCCGCCGCTGGTTCTTCCAACAATGCGGCGTTGGCCTCGGCGCGATTGCGCTCGGCACATTGTTTCGCGAGAACGGCTGGGCCGCCTCCGCACTCGCCGGTCCGCTCGCGCCCAAGGAGCCGCACTTCGCGCCCAAGGCCAAACGCGTCATCTTCCTGTTCATGGCGGGCGCGCCGAGTCATCTGGAGTTGTTCGACAACAAACCGCAGCTCGCCAAGTTCGACGGCACCGTGCCGCCGGCGGAGTTGATCAAAGATTATCGCGCCGCGTTCATCAGTCCGTCGGCGAAGCTGATGGGGCCGAAGTTCAAGTTCGCCAAGCACGGCAAGTGCGGCGCGGAACTCTCGGAACTTTTGCCGCACCTCGCGACCGTCGTGGACGACATCGCCATCGTGAAGTCCATGCACACCGACGCGTTCAATCACGCGCCCGGCCAGCTCCTGATGAGCACCGGCTCGCAACAGTTCGGGCGACCCAGCATGGGCGCGTGGTGCAGTTACGGGCTGGGCACGGAGTCGCAGGATTTGCCGGCGTTCGTCGTGTTCAGCACCGGCAAGAAAGGTCCGAGCGCGGGCGCGGGCAATTGGGGGCCGGGCTTCCTGCCGTCCGTGCATCAAGGCACGATGTTCCGCAGCGTCGGCGATCCCGTTCTCTATCTCTCGAATCCGCCTGGCGTGGACGAAACCATCCAACGCGCCACGCTCGATTCCATCAAGCGCCTCAACCAACAACACCTCGATGTGGTCGGCGATCCCGAAATCGCCACGCGCATCAACTCGTTTGAACTCGCGTCGCGCATGCAGACTTCCGCGCCCGAGTTGATGGACATTTCCAAAGAGCCGAAGGAAGTCCTTGAAATGTACGGCGCCGAGCCCGGCAAAGGTTCATTCGCCAACGCCTGCCTGCTCGCGCGGCGCATGGCGGAGAAAGGCGTGCGGTTCATCGAGATTTCCCACGAAGCCTGGGATCAACACGGCAATCTCAAGAAAGACATCGTGCAGAATTGCCAGGACACCGACCGCGCCGCCGCCGCACTGATCAAAGACCTCAAGCAACGCGGCATGTTGGACGACACGCTCGTCGTCTGGGGCGGCGAATTCGGACGCACCCCGATGGTCGAGGGCGCCGGCGACGACGGACGCGATCATCATCCGAATTGTTTCACGATGTGGCTCGCGGGCGGCGGCGTGAAACCCGGCCTCACCCTCGGCGCGAGCGACGAACTCGGTTTCAACGTGACGGAGGACAAAGTCCACGTGCACGACCTGCACGCGACGATCCTCCACCTGCTCGGCTTCGATCACACGAAGCTCACGTATCGTTTCCAAGGCCGCGACTTCCGGCTGACGGACGTGCATGGGGAACTGGTGAAGAAGTTGTTGGCGTAACCAGCACAATCTTCCCCGATAAATCCACTTGCTGATATACAAATTCGCGGTCGCCGGTGTCTTTAGATTGAAGACAGCTACGTTTCGTCTCGTTTGATTTTGAATCCCGACACTGCGAATCCGGCGCGCAACCAAACATCTTACTTTCATCGTGAGGATTGGTGCAGCTTCGCGTTGGCCACAGTCTTGGTGTTTATTGGTTACTGGTTTTCGCTGGCTGACAATGTTGGGCTTGGCTTTTCAGGCATCTATTCGGTTGGGGCCAACTACCTGGGCGTGCCGCATCCACCGGGGTATCCGATCTGGACGATTTATGGCTGGCTGTTCACAAAGCTGCTTCCGTTCTCGAATATCGCCTGGCGGCTGGCGATTTCTTCGGCGGTTGCCGGAGCGCTGACTTGTGGTGTCATTGCGCTGATGGTCTCTCGCTCAAGCAGAACACTGCTTGTGGGAATCAACGGTCTTCAAAAGCTTCCGCCTCAATACGACCGCTGGCTCCGGGTCGTTGCTGGTTGTGTCGCCGGAATGACCTTTGGTTTCGACAGAGCATTCTGGCGCAAGGCCGTAATCGTTGACGTCTGGCCGTTAAGCGTGCTGTTGTTTGCGACAACGCTATGTTTGCTGCTCCGCTGGGCTCACGAACCCGAACGAAAAAGTCATTTTATAGCTGCTTGTTTTGTCTTCGGACTAACCCTCACCAACAGTCAGGCGCTTATTCCGGCGGGGCTGGGGTTTTATTTCTACGTTGTGCTTGCTGATAAAGGCGTCGGACGCGATGCCTCAATCGCCGCCAGCATCCTACTTGGACTTTGGTGGCTCGGAAATTTCCCGAACTTTTTGCCCGGCTTTGTCTCAGCGACTCGCGAAATCGAGCCGCCTGAAACAAAACTGATCCTTAGGCTGATTACCGCCTCGACTGTCTGCCTGTCTGTAATCCTATCAATTAAAACACGGCGCTGGTTTCCATCACTGACAATCTGGTGGGCGACCTTAGCCTTTGCTGCGGGAACAGCATTCTACTTTCTCATCCCTGCTTTCTCAGCGACCAATCCGCCAGTGAATTGGGGTTACCCGCGCAATCTGGAAGGTTTCATGCATGTGTTGAATCGCGATCAATATAAGGTGGTCAGACCTGTAGCCGATTGCGCCATCTACCTAGGTCAACTTTTAGAGTTCGTGAGGAACATTTTTGGAAACTTTGGATTATTTCCAACCCTGACGGCCTTGATTCCGATGGGATTATTGTTTCGACTCCAGATGGAGTTTCGGCTGCATCTTATGCGGCTGCTGGTTCTCTTGATTTTATTCTCGGCACTGCTTGTCGCGTTGCTGAACCCTCCGCCGGATCGCCAAGGCACGGAACTCGTAGCAGCCTATTACACGCCGTCACATCTCCTGATTGCTGTATTCATGGGCTATGGACTGGTCTTGTTGGGCACAATGCTTTCGTGCCTACAACGTGAATGACGGAATTCCCGGCATTTACTCTTGTTGTGCACAGCGGCTTTCGGTTGAATCAGCCCACAAGATTTATGGCCACCAAACAAATCATCAAACCTGCGAAATCCCCAGCCGCCGTCGGCCCGTACAACCACGCCGTGCGCGTCGGTGACCTGCTATTCTGCGCGGGCCAAATCCCGCTCAATCCCGCCGACGGCAGCCTCATCACCGGCGACATCAAAGCCCAGACCGAGCGCGTGCTCGAAAACGTGAAGGCCATTCTCGACGACCAAAAACTCACGTTCGCCAACGTGGTGAAGTCCACCGTGTTCCTGACCAACCTCGCCGACTTCGCCGGGATGAACGAAGTCTATGCCAAGTATTTCACGAGCGATTTCCCGGCACGCTCCACGGTGCAAGTCGCCGCGTTGCCCAAAGGCGCAAACGTGGAGATTGAGATCGTGGCGCATTTCTAACCGTTGAAGAACCATGCAACAATCAACAATCAAAACACTCTCAGTACGATTGCTCACTTGGGGGTGGGTATTATTGTCGGTTGCGATTCTGACCTTTTTTTCTCTTAATAATTGGCTTCGAACACAACAGGGTAGCTCAATTATTAGTGGCGCGTCGGCTGGCTGGTTTTGTCTACTCGCGAGTGTAATGGGGTTCGTAGGCCTTGCACGCTGTTATCTTACGGGAACCATGTATGCTGGTGCCATCACGCGACGGAATCAACCTGTGCAGTTTGGGTTTTATCTCGGGTTTTTCTCTGCTGTTAGCATCGCAATGCTAGGATCGGGTCTCCTAAAACTGCTTCTTTAGATTGCAATGAAACGGAAAAAATCCTGGCGCGAGAAACTCGCGGACGACAAAGGCCTGCCGAAAGTCGGCGAGGTCACCGGCAAGATGTCGCAACGCTGGGGCACGGGCCCGATGGTCATTCCCGCCCCGCGCGAAGTGGACGCCTTGATGCGCCAAGTCCCGAAAGGCCGTCTCGTAACCATCAACGAACTTCGCGCGGCACTAGCGAAGAAGCACAAAGTCGGTTTCGCCTGTCCTATCACGACCGGTATTTTCTCCTGGATTGCCGCCCACGCCGCCGCTGAGGGGGAGGCTGAGGGCGCAAAACGTGTCACGCCCTACTGGCGCACACTCAAGACCGGCGGTGAAGTGAATCCAAAATATCCGGGCGGCCCGGCTACTTTGGTCAAACGCCTGCGCGCCGAAGGCCATAAAATTGTCAGCAAAGGGAAGCGCGTGCTCGTCGCGGATTACGATAAGAAGCTGTTCAGAAAACTCAGTTAATTGCATGCCTCTCGGCGCTCAACTCGCAATCGCATTTCTCATCGGCAGCGGCCTCGGCTGGGTGATCGGCTACCTCATGGCGCGCGGCAAACAAACGGTCGCGCCCGCCAATGCCGCGTTGGAAAATGAATTGCGTCAGCAACTCCAGCAACGTGACGGCGAACTCACTCAGCTTCGCAGCGAAGTGGTTTCGATCAAAACCTCTCTCGCTACCGCGCAGGCCAACCAAGGCAGCGCAGAGAAGTTGCTGGCCGAACAACGCTCATTACACGACCGTACACTGGTAGAGGCGAAAGAATCTCAAGCGAAAGCGCTGGCAGAATTGCGCGAGGCGTTCAAAGCCTTGAGCGCTGACGCGCTGAAGCAGACCGCGCCGGAGTTTTTGCGTTTGGCGGAACAATCCTTCGGTAAGTTTCAGGAGGTGGCCAAAGGCGATCTCGCGCAACGACAGGAAGCCATCAAAGGTTTGGTCGAACCGCTCAAGCAGCAGTTGGACACGTATCAAAAGCGCCTCCAACAAAGCGAAACGACGCAGGCTGACACACTCGGTAAAGTGAAGGAGCAACTCACTGCGCTCGCGGCTTCCAGCCAATCGCTCGCTGCGGAGACCGCGCAGTTCCGTTCCGTGCTGAAGTCGAATCAAGCGCGCGGGCGCTGGGGCGAAGAGACGTTGCGCCGCGTCGTTGAAGCCGCCGGAATGAGCGCACATTGTGATTTCACGGAACAAGCGCAGTCTGACGACAAGAAACCCGACATGATCGTGAAGTTGCCCGGCAACCGGATCATCATCGTGGACGCGAAGGTGCCGGAACTAGATTTTCTCAACGCGCTCGACAGCGCCGACACCGTCAAACGCGCAGAAGCACTCGCGGCGCACGCGGGCAAATTGAAGGCCACGATCAAGTCGCTCGCGGAACGCGATTACCCAAGCCAATTCCCAAATGCGCTCGATCATGTGGTGCTGTTCGTGCCGGCGGAATCGTTGTTCAGCGCCGCGCTGGAAGGCGACCAGGAACTCATCGTCTGGGCTGCGAGTAAACACATCATGCTGGCGACCCCGGCATCGTTGATTGCGTTGTTGCGCTCGGTAAGCATGAGCTGGCAACAACATGCACAGACCGAGAATGCGCAGAAGATTGCGGCAGCCGCGCAGGAATTTTATGCGCGCGTCGTTACATTCACGGAGCATTTCGAGACGATTCGCGATGGATTGGAAAAAGCAAACTTGGCTTACAACAAGGCGGCCTCAAGCTTCCAATCGCGCGTCCGGCCAGCCGGCGAGCGGCTTGCCGAGCTTGGCGGCGGACAAGTGAACAAAGCCTTGGCCGAAGCGCCGCTCATCGAAACCCAACCGCAGAAACTCCTGTGAAATCCCGCGGGGTCAGCAATGCGCTGGGGCTGGCGGTGGCGCTGCTGGCCTTCGTTTTACCGATTCAAGCGACGGAGCTGACAGCGGCCCAAGTCACCACCAAGCTCGACTTGCTGACCACCAACCTGAACGCAGAACTCACCGTGCGACTGAGCACCAACTCTGTTCGCGGCAGCTACACGACGGTCTGGCGGCAGTTCGAGGAACTGAGCATTGAAGCGCTCAAGGAGGTTTTGCCGAAACATATCCCTGAACTGAGCGCGAAGAATTTTGATGGCGGTGAGTCGAATCAAGGCCGCGAGAAGAATAGGCTCGCAGACTTTGCCATCCATTGTGGCACTAACACGATTGAGATTTCCATCAAAGCGGCGCGGAACACGGGGCAACCGGAGAACGACATGGGCACGTTCCGCGATCACGAGAATCGCAAGAAGCTGTTCGTCGCGTCGTTCACTGTGTGGGTGCGATACGCCGAGACGAATGGTTCATTCCGCGTGGAGCGGGTGTTCTTTGATCACACCTGGCGCTTTGTCGGTAAGTCATCGCTTGTGGATGGCGTGAAGTATCGCAAAAAGGATGGCAACATGCGGCCCAAGCCGTGGGCGATGTTTGATGGCGGGCAGTCTTTCTGGACGTCTGCCCAGGACTTTGAGGCGGCGGTGAAGCGGTCGGAAACATTTCGCGCCAACGAACTCGTCAAAGAACATCTGAGCGATTTGAGTGAGGATGACCAGAAGCTGCTACACGAGCGGCTGCACGAGAAATTTGTCGAGCCAGCCAAACCATAAAAATGGTAGGCGCTCTTGAAGCTTGGAATTTTTGGCGATGAACCCTAGCTTTCGCCCATGTTCAAACCTGCCGACTTGTTTGATTTGAGCCAGACCGAACACGCCGCCCTCTTTGATGGGTGCGCTTACGCGTGGGAAGCGCTGAAGAAGATCAAAGCTTACGTCGAGGCCAACGTCAAAGCGGATCTGAAGAACAAGTGCGAGGGTCGCGCGTTCATCGGCGATCTTGTTTTTATCGGTGAAGGCACGGTGGTCGAGGACGGAGCGATGATCAAAGGCCCGGCGATCATCGGGAAGAATTGTCAGATCCGACACAACGCCTACATCCGCGAGCATGTCATCGTCGGCGACGGTTGCGTGGTGGGTAATTCCTGCGAGTTGAAGAACGTGCTGCTGTTCAATGGCTGTCAGGTGCCGCACTTCAATTATCTCGGCGACTCGATTCTTGGTCACAAGGCGCACGTCGGTGCGGGCGTTATTGCTTCGAATCTCAAATCGCTCCCGGGCAACGTGACGGTGGAAATGGACGGCAAGCCGTTCGACACCGGGCTGCGGAAGTTTGGCGCGCTCGTCGGCGATGGTGCGGAGGTTGGTTGCAATAGCGTGCTCAATCCTGGCAGCATCATTGGGCGCGGCGCGGTGCTCTATCCCGGCGTGAACTGGCGCGGCTTTTTGCCCGCGAACAATATCGCAAAGAACCGGCAGCCGGTGGAAGTCGTCGTGCGGCGTCCGAGGGAACAGGCGTGAAACGGCACAAGAACTCTAAGATTGCGGCTTTATTTTTGTGCGCGCAAGTGATCGCAGCTTGCGGTGGAGAAATCCGTTTGAATTTTCTCGAACTCGAAGCAACGCGCGAAGAAATCCACACGCTATTAGCAACGAACGAGATTCCTGAACCGGCGACCAATGAGTTTCTTCGCTTAGTAAGGTTTCACAACGAAGGCGGATGCGGTGTCGCAACAAACATGTTCCCAATCCGGCAAAACGGTGAATTCAAATTTCAAAGCGTAGGAGATTTAACCAACCGCTTGGATGGCCCACTAGGACAAACAAAAGGAAAACCCACGCTAGTATGTTTTGATGTTGTCGGCCTGTTGTTGCATGGCGCTGGCTATGGGGCTGAGCAAGTCTTGGATAACTTCGATATGAAAGAAGTCGTGCAGGTTGCTCCTGATGGAAAAGCTGAGCCAGCAAAGCTGGATGCCTTTCGCAAAGCCTCGGGACTGCTCTTTCCTCCGAATGGATACAAAGCCCTAGTTGGGCGGGAACGAAGCGAAGGAGAAACCAGGCTGGGCTTATCGCTGCGAGCCCCGCGAAGAATTCGCAAGGAAAGCGTAAGCAGTGAAGAAAAAGTCAAATTACTGTTCAACAAACATGTAAAAGCATTGCAGAGCGATGGCTTCAAGTTCCCAAAAAAGTTTCAGCTCGGCATGGTATTCTTCGTTAATACAAATCAAGGTTACATGGTGGCAGATCATGCCTTTCTCGCTTTCAACCAAGCTGAAAAGCTAACAACTATCGAAAAATTTGGCTCGCAAGGACCATACGTGCGCGGCCAATTTGCAACCGAAACAGATTTGGCAATTTACGCAAGCTTTGGAGTGCTAGCCTGCGCAAACGATCCTCACGATCGGGATTTTGGCGCACTGGTGATCGTGTCACTCAATGACCGGTTGATTGGAATCTTCCCGCCAACGGCACCTTAGCATAATCGGCTTTACTCCCTTTGCAGAGAGGTTCTGATGTTTGTGAGTATTGCGTAATAGCACCACGCGGCGGGAGCATTGGCTTCTTGGTGATGGTCGGGGCGTAAAATCAAGTCACCGGTCGCGAGCAAAACCTTCTTCACTTCGGGGTTCTGCCGGACTTTCTCGCGCATCGCGGTAACGATGAGGCGGTAATGTTCGCCCGGTTTGGCGGGGCGATATTCCATCTGTTGGCCTTCAAATGAAACCCACGTGATGCCGAGTTGCATGAGGTTTTTCTCGGCCAGATCGCCGGCGCGCTTGGCTTCGAACGCGGTCATCTGCGCGACCTGTTCGCGCGTGTAGCGCCATTGCACAGCGGAGGAATTGGTGCGGGGGTCGTTCGCGCCTTCGGGATACTTCATCATCTGCCAGAAACCTTCGACGCTGGCATAACGCTGCCCGCGAAAAGTGAAGGGCGTCGGTGCAAAGTTGGAGAGCAGGCCGAGTTCATTGCGTTTGGAAAGGATGACTTCACCCGGCCCGGCGGCTTGCGGAAGAATTTCCCACGCGGGCACACCGTTGGTAGAAACGGGCGTCCACCAGCGCGCGGGATAGTTGGTTCGCGCGGCGAGGAGTTCGGCTTGAGTGCGGGCGGGCGGCGAGGTGGTGCGGCAGCCGCAAAACACGACCGACATCACAGTCAGCGTCAGCAGACCGACTCGGACTGACGGAAAGGGTTTCATCAGCGCAAACGGAAACCGCCTTTGAAAATCACTTCGGCGGCAACCACAACAAAGAATACGGCGCTTACCAAGGCATTCAACCGAAAGAAGGCGACGTTGATCCAGTTCAAGCTACGCCGCCGCGCAATCCAGTGTTCCAACACCAAGCAGCCGACGATGAGCATCCAACCAACGATGTAAACAATGCGGAAGCGACAAAGTATGCCAAACCCAAACAACAAGCCGCATGTAACCATATGTGCGAGGAAAGCGGCCGCGAGCGCGTTCTTCGGCCCCCACGCGACGACGAGCGAACGCAAGCCGTGGGATTTGTCGAACTCGTAGTCTTGCAGCGCATAGATAATGTCGAAGCCAATAAGCCAGAAAACCACCGCGGCTGAGAGCACCAGCATTTGCGTGACTTCCAGTGCGGAAACTTCGTTGCCACGCACCGCCAGCCACGCACCCACCGGTGCGAGTGCCAGCGCGATGCCGAGAAAGACGTGCGTGTAATCTGTGAACCGTTTGGTCAGCGAGTAAAAGCAGATCACCACGAGCGCCACGGGCGAAAGCCAGAAACACAGCGGGTTCAGAAAATAGCTCGCCGCAATCATTCCTGCTGCTGACAGCAGGCAAAGCATCAACGCGCTGGCCAGCGAAATCGTGCCGGCGGGCAGATGCCGGTTGGCCGTGCGGGGATTCTTCGCGTCAAATTTGCGGTCCACGATGCGATTAAAGGCCATCGCGCAGGTTCGCGCCGAAACCATCGCGGCGAGAATCAACCCGAACACGCGCCAGCCGGGCCAGCCGCGATTGTCCCGGGCGGCGACGCACATTGCCGCGAGCGCAAATGGCAGCGCGAAGATTGTATGAGAGAAGCGGACGAAGCTGCCCCACTTGCTGATGGTCGAAATCATTCTTTTTCTTCAGCCCAACGCGGCGCGAGTTTGTTTGTCACCCCCATATGATCCAAGACGCGGGCGACAACGGTATCCACCAGTTCGGTGATCGTTTTTGCACCAGAGTAAAAACTAGGGTTCGCAGGAATGAGCGTCGCGCCAGCAAGCAAGAGCAGTTCAAAGTTTTTGACGTGCACCAAACTCAACGGCGTCTCGCGGGGAACGAGGATGAGTTTCTTCTTCTCTTTCAAGACCACATCCGCCGCGCGCAGGAGCACATCCTCGCTGTAGCCGTGGGCAATCCGCCCGAGCGTGCCCATCGTGCAGGGAATCACCACCATGACGTCCGGCGGATTTGAGCCGCTGGCAAAGGGGGCGTTCATGCTTTTGAGCCCGTGCGGCTTCACGCCCACAGGCAGCCGCAACCCGTCCGGCAGCTCCGTTGCAATGACCTGCTGCGCATAATTGCTCAACACGACATGAATCTCGTGCTGGGCTGGGTCGAGATTGTCGAGCAGGCGCTGCGCGTAAAGCGACCCGCTGGCTCCAGTGATGGCGACGAGAATTTTCAAATGCTTGAACCGATCTCGGCAATTATGTGGCAGAATCAACGCGGGAACAAGTTTGTGTCCCATGGCAAAACTCCTTGAGTCCGCGGGGTTCATTCGCACAATAACGGCGTGTTAAAATCCTGGCTTCTGTTCGTAACGACCGCGCTTGTTTTAGCGGGCTGTGCGAATGCGCCCATGTACAAATCTGAACCGCAGGCGCTGCCACCGGATTGGGATTCAGAACTTGGCCCGGCGCATGAAATCGAGCCCCCCGCCATTACCCGTCCGACCAACACCGTGGTAATCGCCCCCGCCCCAACGAACCAGCCGGTTGCCCGGCCCCAACTCGGCCCGACACCGCAACCGCTCGCAGAAACTGGCATGATTTCTCTCAGCCGATGGGCGGCACAAAACCGCGTCGGCCCAGTGCGCGTGCTTAACATCCCGCCAGGGATCGTCCACTCGATCAAAACCCCATACGGTAATTTCACTGTGCGACCCGGCAGCCTGAACGCGTATTGGGATCGTATCGAAGTCCGGCTCGGCTTCCGCCCGCAATTGATCGGCGATCAGATGTTTCTGCACGCGCTGGATATCAAAAAGGTTCTCGATCCCCTCTCCCACGGCACCGCGGTGGTCACGCCCGCCAACCGGCTCGTCGTGGTGGATCCGGGCCATGGTGGCGCCAACTCCGGCACGCGCAACGTCGTCACCGGTCGGTTTGAGAAAGATTACACGCTCGACTGGGCGCGCCGCTTGAAACCGTTGCTGGAGCAGAGTGGCTGGCGCGTCGTATTGACGCGAACCAATGACCTCACGCTCTCGTTGGCTGAGCGGGTGGCGTTTGCCGAAGCGCAGCACGCAAATCTCTTTGTCAGCCTGCACTTCAACGCCACGGGCGATGGCAGCGATGGCCCGGCTGGACTGGAAACTTACTGCCTGACACCAGCGGGCATGCCTTCTTCCATTACTCGCGGCTATGCGGATGATGCGCGGCTGATCTTTCCAAACAATGCCTTCGACGATCTAAATCTGCGCTATGCCCTGCGGCTGCATCGCGCATTGCTGCAGGTCAACGGCTTCAATGATCGCGGCGTCCGGCATGCGCGCTTTCTGGATGTGTTGACGGGTCAGAACCGTCCGGCGGTGTTGATCGAAGGTGGTTACCTCTCCAATCCAACCGAAGCCAAGCTGGTGGCCGACCCCGCCTATCGGCAAAAGCTGGCGGAAGCAGTCGCCAAGGCCCTCGAATGAGCACGAGCAAACACATTCTCGTCACTGGCGGCGCTGGATTCATCGGCGGCCATCTAGTGGAACGTTTGTTAACTGAAGGCCATACCGTCGTCGTGTTGGACGATCTTTCCACGGGCAGTCGCGAAAATCTGGCCTCGGTGGCGCGCCATCCCAAGCTCCGCTTCATCGAAACAAAAATTTCCACATGCGCCGAACTGCCGGCACTGGTCGCAGCAGCGGAATCCATTTTCCATCTGGCCGCCGCCGTTGGTGTTGATCTGGTAGTGAAGGCGCCGATCCACGTGCTTGCTACAAACCAACACGAGACCGAGGTCCTGCTGGCGGCCGCGGCCCAACAGCGCGTGCCGACGCTCGTGGCGTCCACCTCCGAGGTCTATGGCAAGAGTGAGAAGCCCGCGTTCAGTGAAGACGACGATCTGCTCATCGGCCCGCCCCACCATTCGCGTTGGGGCTATGCGTGTTCCAAGCTCATGGATGAGTTTCTCGCGCTGGCCTACGCCCGCGAATACGAGTTGCCCGTCGTCATCGCGCGCATGTTCAACACCGTCGGCCCGCGCCAGACTGGCCGCTTCGGGATGGTCTTGCCCCGCTTCATCGCCTCGGCCCGCAAGCACGAGCCGATCAAAGTCTTTGGCGACGGCCAGCAAACGCGCTGCTTCTGTTACGTGCTCGACACCGTGGAAGCCTTGGTGCGCCTGATGAAAAGCCCCGCCGCACGCGGGCAGATCTTTAACATCGGCAGCACGGAAGAAGTCACGATCAGGGAGTTGGCGCAACGGGTCATCACCACGTTGGGCTCAGAATCCAAGATCGAACTGCTCCCTTACGAACAAGCCTACGCCCCTGGTTTTGATGACATGCGCCGCCGCAAGCCGCTGGTGGAAAAACTGGAACGAACGATCGGTTTTCGTCCCCAGACTTCGCTGGACGACATCATCCGCCGCACCGCGGAAAGCCTGGCATAAGCAGCCGCGTTCCGATCACCGCATTGCTTTGACGAGCGCAGCGACGCGTTTCGGATCAACAGGATTTGCGAGCTTCCCATCTTTCTTCAGCGACGAACCCACAATGACGCCGTCCGCAAAGCGCAGATAATCCCTCACGTTGGCCACATTCACACCACTGCCAAGGAGCAGCTTGGTGCGCGGACACGCCTGACGCACGCGTTCCACATCGGCCATATCCGCCGCCTGCCCGGTGCCGACGCCGGAGACGATGAGCGCATCCGCGAGCCCACGCTCGACGGTGTCATGTGCCGAATCCTCCAAGGTCCAATTGCCCAACGGCACCGCGTGCTTTACATGAACGTCCGCAAAAATTTGCGCACCCGGACGGATGCGATCGCGATAACGCACCGTGTTAAAAGCGTCGCCTTCAATCAGCCCTTGGTCCGTGAGCATCGCACCGGTATGAACGTTGACACGAATAAAGTCGCCGTCACACGCGGCGCAGAGCGCGAGTGCGGCTTGCGCGTCATTCCGCAGGACATTGAACCCAACGGGCAATTTCACTGCCGCGCGAATCGCGCAACCGGCAGCCGACATCGCCGCAATTGTTTCCGGGCCGACGTTGGTTTTGGTGAACGGCACATCGCCGAAGTTTTCGACGAAAATGGCATGGGCACCGCCACGCTCGTAGGCGCGGGCATCAGCCACGGCGAAATCAATCAGCGCTTTGAAATCTCCATCCCAGCGCGGCGCGCCGGGTAATGGCTTGAGATGAACGACTCCAATGAGGGCTTTGGTCTGGTTGAGAAAAAAAGTTTTCATGTGGACAAATTTTCGGCGCGGAGTTTAGCCAGGGCGTTCAGCGCCGCCTCGCTCTCGGCGGCCTTCTTGCTTTTGCCGGAACCACGAGCCAGTTCCACCCCGCCATGATGCACAGTGCACTCGAAGACGCGGTCATGGTCCGGGCCGCTTGCCGAGACGACGTGATACTTGGGCGCATCGGGCGATTTGGCCTGAAGCAATTCCTGCAACTCGCCCTTGGGATTTTCGAGCGTAGGGGGCGCGCCCATTTCGCTCAGGGTCGGGTTGAATTCGCGGAGAATGAATTCTCGCGCCACCTCGTAACCACCATCGAGAAAGATCGCGCCAATGACAGATTCAAATGCGTCAGCCAGGGCGGAGGAGCGTTCGCGCCCCCCATGGGATTCTTCACCGCGACTGAGGATGAGATGTTCGCCAAGGGTGAGTCCCCGCCCATGAATCGCGAGGGTGCGCCGGTTCACAAGTTTGGCGCGGGCTTTGGTGAGCGGCCCTTCATCGAAAGCGGGAAATCTTTCGTAGAGTTCGCGGGTCAATGCGAGCTGCAACACGGCGTCGCCCAGAAATTCGAGGCGTTGGTTGTGTTCGATGGCCGTGCCCTTTTCATGCGCCACGGACGGATGCGTCAACGCGACGCGCAACAAGCTCTCCTGACGAAAGGTATATCCAAGGCGGGCTTGGAGAGCAGCGAGGTCGGCCACGGTGGAAACGCTCAGTTGGTGGTGGTTGGCGTAGCGGCCGCGAGTTCGCCCGCACCCCCAAGTGCCGGTGAAGGTGCTTCGGAATTACTCGAGGCCAAGGCCGGAGGATTGGAGTCGGTGGCCGCGGCTGGTTCCGCCGGGGGAACCGGATTCAACCCATGTTCAAGGAGGTGCGCAACGTCGTGTTGCACGGCTTCAAGCTGATTTAAATGCAGATCGGGATCGGTGATGGTGAACACGTCGCCGGTCTTGGGCTGCTCATAGATGAAGGTGCGTTTGCCGTCACGGACAATCTGTTCCTTCACCTTGAGGATGCGCTTGCGTTCAAGCATCACCGCAAGGATATAACCGGCGGGGACGTAGCGTGGGTCGTTCAACTCGATGAGCTTCTTGAGCAGCGACTCAGCGTTTTCCTTTTGAATAACTTCCACGACGGCGGGTGGCGCTTCGTACGTTCCCTGCCAACGGGAGATCAGGCCTTTTAGAATGGAGGCGTCGGCAAACTGTTTTTGCCAGCAGGCTTCACAGACGTCGGAACGCCGCAGCTCCGGCGCGACGTCAAACAGGAGTGTATGATAGACCTGTTTGTCGGCGAAAGGCTGCTGACACGCCTCGCAGGCGTGGGCACGGGACTGAATGTTCCACTCGTTCATGAAAACAACGGGTCGGTTGTGGACAGATTATTCGCCGGAGCGACGGCAAGTTCAATCTCAATTCCGGGCGGGGGTATAATCAGCAAGTTTCAGCCGTAAACAGGCCGCTTCCTGATCATTCCGCACCAGCAACAGGTCGCCGGAAAGAGCGATAGGATTCCAAGTCTTGGCATTGAATACTCGGAAGCGAGCGAGTTCATTCGGCGCTTCCGGCGTGGGCCGGAGCAGGACAAGTTCGCCGGACTCAGCCATGAGCAAATATAAGTCGTCCACGAGCAAACCCTGCCCGTGCCCATAGCGGCCTTCTTTCCAGCGTTGCGAACCATCAGCCAGGTTCACACAAGCAAAAATGCCGTCATCAAGACCATAGAGGTTGCCAGCGCGCGTGTAGAGGTGCGCAAACTTGGATTTCATGCGGATGGATTTCCAAACAAGCCGCGCAGCAAGGCGGTTCGTTCCGGCAGGCGAAAGCTCCAGAAGCTCCGCGCCATAGCCATAGCCGCTGGAGAAGAGGACTTGGTTGGAATTGACGACCACAGGCGAGGCACAGACGACGTTGCCATTGCCCCACGGCTTTTCCCAAAGCGTCACGCCTGTGGCTGAGTTGTGCCCAGAAACACTGCCGTGGTTGAAGGAAAGAATCTGCGGCATCCCAGCAACCGTCGCAAAACGCGGCGCAGAATAGCTTGGACCGAAGGTCCCCCCGGACCAAGCCTTTTTGCCATCGGCAACCTGGAACGCGAGCAGCGAGTGCGCCCCTTCTTCGCCGCCATGAACAATGACCAAGTCAGCCACCACCAATGGGGAACAGGTGTAACCCCATTGCGGCACTTTGCCACCGGACTCGGCGACAACGTTACGCGTCCAAAGCAATTTGCCGGTCGCGCGGTCGAGGCAGTTTAACAGGCCGGTACCACCGCAGGTAAATACCCGTTCCCCGACGACGGTTGGCACGGCGCGTGGGCCTTCGCTGGCAATGACGGTGTTATACCGCGCCGGATCTGCGTGCCGCCAGCGTTGCTTGCCGGAGAGCAGTTCGTAAGCGACAACACATTCGTCTTCCCCCTGCTGTTCTTGGGTGATCGCCACGTCGCCCACAATGGCAAACCCCGACCAACCGGCGCCGACCTTTTTTCGCCAAATCAGCTCTGGCGGATGCGCAGCCCAAGCTGGGTCGAGTTTTATGCCGGCCAGAACGCCATCGCGATTCCCACCGAGATACTGAGGAAAACCAGTGCGCATTGCGATGTCTGGCGAAATGAGATTGGTGGGACTGCTTCTGACGGCTGGTAACTCTGTCCCTTTGGACCAACGAAACTCAAGAATCGGGATCAGATCACCGCTCATTCCGCGGATGCGAAACAACGCGACGCCAAGCACCACCAGCCCAACACCCCCGAACGTGACAAAGAGTCGCAACCGTTGCGGCGCCCGGGAAAAAAAGGTCCACCACACGACCAACAAAATACCGGTCACAATCGCAACGACAGCGGTGTTTTGATTCCGCTTCTGGAACGGCCAATCTTCCTGCCCGCGCATCCACGTAACGAGCACCAGCATCCCGACGACGAGAAGAACCCCTGGCCACCAACGCATCTTTGTTTGCGGCGAAAGTTTTGGTTCAATCACAGGCGATAGGATGCGGCAGCCTTGGCGGAAATACAATCAAACGGGGACGCTATGGACTAAACAGGACATTGCGCAGCCGTTGTTGAATCGTTTTCGGAATCTGGTACGAGAATTTCACCCGGCGATTCGGAGTGATCGCAATAAAGCCCTTTTCGATGCCAGCATTCTGGAGGATTTCAGCGATGGAACTCAGCACATGGCGCGGAACCGCTTCTCCAGCCACAGAAACCCCGCCGTTCCGGATGCGAATCAAGCAACGCGCATTGGGCGGCGGGCAAAGACCCAGCCAAAACGGCGTCATTACCAGCACCAACACTAACGAGAAGAAGAGGTAGGACCACATGCCGTCATTGATCACTCCGCCCGGTGAAATCTGCGAGCAGCACAATCACCTTGTCGAGTTCCGCCCGGGCACTGAACTCTGCCGTTGGCGCGGAATACCGGTTCAACATCAAACAGAACGCCAGCTTCTCGCCTGCTGCTGTGGTCACGTAGCCGGAAGTAGAACTCGCCCAACGCAACGTGCCGGTCTTGGCATGGACGTTACCTTCGGCGCGCGTTCCCTTGAGACGATTGCGCAACGTGCCGTCCTTGCCCGCGATGGGCAACGCGTCGTAATAACTCTTCGCCTCAGCGTGTTTGCTCATGAATTGCAACAGCGCAACGGTGGCATTCGGCGTGACGAGGTTTGCCCGCGACAACCCAGAACCTTCTTCGAACCAAAAGTCACTGCGCTTGATTCCCACTTTGGCGACGAACTTTTCGAGTTCGCGAATCCCGTAGTCTTCAGCGGTAGGAAGGCCAACCACTATTTCGGTTGGGGCATTGGACTTCGAGGTCATGCGTTCCAGCGCGCCGACATGTGCGAGCATCAGGTCCGTGTAAAGATTCTGCGAGGGCTTCTGCACGGCGACATTAATCTCGCGCATCGGCTTGGATTGGACCGCACCCAACTCGAAAAGTTTACTCGTGTCGAGTGGCACGCCCTGCCGATCCAGCCAGGTTACGGTGCGCGTCTTGCCGGCGACCTTGATCCCATTGCGGGCGAGGGCTTCTTTGAACAACTCGACGAACAATCCGGCCGGGCGGCTCATCGTCACGTCGTCCGTGTGGTTGGTCTGATCCAATGACATTTGCCCGGTCACATAGATGACGTTCTGGCCGAGTGGTCGATAGAAGTTGAGGTCGGTCCGGTCCCTGGTCGCGACGGTTTGCGTGCGATTGCTCAACACCACGTAACTCGTCGCAGGCGAAATGACGAGCTGACAAGGCAAACCAACTTTTGCGCCGGGCTTGATGGAAACTTGCAGCGTGTTGTCGTTGATCGTCAGGGCGGAGATTTCCGCCCCGTAATAGTAATTCATGTCATCCCACACCCAGCCGGAACCGAAGGGAGCACCGACGATAAAGCTGTCGTCTCCAATCAGATCGCCAGAGATGCGGCGTACTCCAGCATTGGTTAACGCTGCAACCAGCGGTTGTAACGCACGAAAGATGTCGCCATCGCCCGCCTTGACGTTGAAACCGGGATCGCCCCGCCCGTAAACGATGAGATTGCCCTTGAGATTGCCTCGCTTGTCGGGTTTGGCATCAGCATAGAGCGAGGTCTTGATACGATAGTCGCCGCCGAGTTTATCGAGGACCATCGCCATCGTGTAGATTTTGCAGTTCGACGCGGGACTAAGAAGTTTGTTGGCATTGTTCTCGAACAAAGTCTTACCGGTTTCGAGAGAAACAACTTTCACCCCGAACGTGCCAGCCGCAAAGCGGGGCTGGGTGACGTGATCGCTGAGGCGTTGTTGTAACTCCGCGAGGGTCGCGGGCGCGTTTGTTTGCTGGGCGCGGGTTGCGGCAACAAAACCCACCAACAAGCCGAGACTCAACAGGCAACGCTTGGCAGAAGTCATATGGAAGCATGCTCCTGAAGCGTTGGCCTTTTGGCTAGACACATCTTCAGGCAGACTCGCCGTCCTTCAGCCCCAGCTTCTTCTCCAGCTGACTGATGCGGCGCAGCAGCTCCGGCAGCTTTTGCAACGAGAGCAACTGTCGCTTGTTTTGCTTATCTGGTAATGCCGGGCTACCCATCACAGTCTGGCCGTCGGGAATGTTATGCATCACACCAGATTGCGCAGCGATGGTGACTTGGTTGCCAATCTGGAGATGTCCCGCGATGCCCGCTTGGCCGGCAACAATCACGTAATTGCCTAACTTGCTACTGCCAGCAAGCCCGGCTTGCGCGATCACCAGGCAATGCTCGCCGATGCGGACGTTGTGCGCGATCTGGACGAGGTTATCAATCTTCGTGCCCTTGCCGATGACGGTCGGGCCGAGCGCTCCGCGATCAATGGTCACATTCGCACCGATCTCGACGTCGTCACCGACGATGACGTTGCCGATCTGCGGAACTTTGCGATGTATGCCGGAGTCCTGCACGTAGCCATAGCCGTCTGATCCAATGACCGCCCCGGCATGAACCCGAACGCGGGCACCCAGTTCCGTGCGCGCATACAGCACCGCATTGGGAAACAACACACAAGCGATGCCAAGCTTGCAATCATCGCCGACGTAATTGCCCGCATGCAGTATCGTCCCACCGCCGATTTGAGCACGTTCACCGACGACACAATGCGGGCCGATGTGCACAGAGGAATCCACTTGTGCCGAACGCCCGATGACTGCGGTAGGATGAATCCCGGCAGGTTGCGGCGGTTCGGGAAAAAACAACGCCAGCGCCTTGGCGAAGGCAACACGGGCATTTTTGACGCGAATGAGCACTTTGCCAGTGCTCGAAACTTGGTTTCCCCCAACGATGATCGCAGAAGCCGCCGTTTGCTCAGCCCGCGCGAAGAACTCGTCGTTTTCGGCAAATGTCAGGTCGCCTCCTTGGGCGCGGTCGGCAGGAGCGAATCCTTTGAGCTGCGCTTGCCCATCTCCAAGCACTTCGCCTTGAAGATGTTCAGCAACCGAAGCGGCGGTGAAAATCATAGGTCTGGGGGCAAGTCACACGTTGACTTGAAAAATTTTCGCCACTATAAAGACGCCCAACAGCAATTCAACCTCTACTTTATATGGCCAAAACTCTGCGCGTCGGGATGATCGGTTATCGCTTCATGGGCAAGGCGCACTCGAACGCGTGGCGGCAAGCACCCCGCTTTTTTCCGCTCAAGGCACATGTTGAATTGCACACCATCTGCGGCCGTGACGCCAACGGCGTGCAAACCGCCCGGGCGCATCTCGGCTGGCAAAACGCCTCCACGGATTGGCGCGAAGTCGTTGAAAATCCGCTGATCGACATCGTGGATATCAATACGCCGAACGATTCTCATGCGGAAATCGCCATCGCCGCCGCGCAAAATGGCAAGCATGTCCTCTGTGAAAAACCTCTCGCGCTCACGGTAAAGCAATCTGAACAAATGCTCGCTGCCGTACAAGAAGGCAAAGGTGGTGCACATGGTCTGCCATAATTACCGGCGCATCCCCGCAATCGCCCAAGCCAAAAAAATGATTACCGAAGGCGCGCTCGGAAAAATTTATCACTACCGCGCTCGCTATGCGCAAGATTGGCCGGCGGACCCGGAATTCCCGCTCGTTTGGCGGTTGCAAAAAGGCGTCAGCGGCACGGGTGCCCACGGCGATATCAACGCGCACATCATTGATTTGGGCCGCTATCTCGTCGGCGAACTCACGGAGGTGTGTGGTCTGTTGCACACGTTCATCCCGGAGCGACCGCTTCCGGACGAAGCTGGCAAAAGCCAAGGGCTAGCCGCCAAAGCCGCACGGAAGATGGGCAAAGTCACGGTAGACGACACCTCGTTGTTTATCGGCCGCTTCGATAACGGTGCGATTGCCAACCTCGAAGCTACACGCATGGCACTGGGGCGAAAAAATCACATTGAACTTGAAATCAACGGCAGCAAAGGCTCGCTTTATTTCGATTTCGAAGACATGAACCGCCTCAAGTTCTTCAATAACGACGATCCAAAAGATCGCCAAGGTTTCCGCGACATCCTCGTTACCAAGAGCGGCGGCGTGCATCCGCATTTTGGCAGTTGGTGGCCGGAAGGACACATCATCGGCTACGAACACACCTTTATCCATACCGTCGTAGACTTCGTCAACGCGTGCGTGGACGGCAAGCCAGTGCAACCGACGTTCGAAGACGGCGTAAAAAATCAACGGGTGCTGGAAGCGGTTGAATCTTCGGCCAAGTCGGGCAAGTGGGTGAAGATCGTGAATAAATAGCCGCACCCGGCGGTCAGAGATGCCACGATTTCCCAAGCCGGGTGGCTTCGCGCCAACGCGTGTTCACACGTTAAATCCTCCGCAGGAAGCGCCGTTTTTTGCTGCAGCTGGGGTTGCCACAACTGTTTTCTGTTGGCAGGATGCGCTTCCCGCGCTTTGGAAATCTGGCCCGGGATATCCCGACTAAATTTATGAAAACCATCAAGGCAGGAATCATCGGTACCGGTTTCATCGGACCGGCTCACGTGGAAGCGGCGCGCCGCGTCGGCTTCGTGGAAATGATCGCGCTCTGCGAAGCGAACGACGACTTGGCTCGCACCAAAGCCGCCGCGCTCGGCATCCCCAAGTCCTACGGCAGCGTAGATGCGTTGTTGAAGGATAAGGAAGTTGAGGTCATCCACAACTGCACGCCCAACCACGTGCATTTCGAGATCAGCAAAAAAATCATGGCCGCGGGCAAGCATGTCATCTCCGAAAAGCCGCTCGCGATGACGACCAAGGAATCTGCCGACCTTGTAAAGCTAGCGAAGAAATCCGGCGTAGTGAATGCCATTGATTTCAACTACCGCTATTACCCCCTCGTGCAGGAAGCCAAAGCAATGGTTGCCTCCGGCAAGCTCGGCGACGTGTTCCATGCCACCGGCTCTTACACCCAAGACTGGCTTTATCTGAACACCGACTGGAACTGGCGGCTTGTTCCGCAGTTCAGCGGCAAATCCCGCGCCATCGCAGACATCGGCTCGCATTGGTGTGATTGCATCCAATTCGTCACCGGCCTGAAGATCAAGAAGGTCTGTGCGGACTTTTCAACGGTTCACAAACACCGCATGAAGCCCAAGAAGCAGGTCGAGACTTACTCGGGCAAGATGCTGCAACCGTCCGATTACGAAGCGATGCCTATCAACACCGAAGACTTCGCGAGCGTATTGTTTGAATTCAATAACGGCGCGCGCGGCTCGTTCTCCGTGTCGCAGGTGTTCGCCGGACGCAAGAATCGGTTGTTCTTTGAACTCGCCGGCTCGAAGAGTTCCGTCGTGTGGGATCAGGAACGCCCGAACGAAATGTGGATCGGACACCGCGAGCGCCCGAATGAGTTATTGATGAAAGATCCGTCGCTGCTCAGTCCCGAGGCGCGGCCCTACGCGCATTATCCCGGCGGCCACCCCGAAGCGTATCCCGACGGATTGAAGAACTTCCTTATCCGCGTCTATTCGCACTTGGCCGGAAAAGAAAAACCCGCCTTCAGTCCTTTTCAGGATGGCCACGATGAACTCGCGATTTGCGAAGCGATTCTCGCCAGCTCCAAGTCGAAGAAGTGGGAGACGGTGCGCTACTGATACTGCCTCCAAAGAAAATAAATTCCTTTAACTCGCTCCGGCTCGCATGACATGAACATGCGAGCCGTTTT
Source organism: Verrucomicrobiota bacterium (assembly GCA_049840435.1). GTDB lineage: Bacteria > Verrucomicrobiota > Verrucomicrobiia > Limisphaerales > JADLHS01 > JADLHS01. Next base: position 27,285 of record JASGKY010000014.1, read on the forward strand.
GCGTACTAAACTCTTGTCTGAATCTGGTTTCCGACGGATAAACAGGCGAGTTGTAACTCAGTTGTAACCTTCAAACCCAAGATGTATATGAAAAAACTCCCCGTGCAATTGTCCTATCTCGGTGCCGTCATTCTGGTCACCCAGAGTGCTTCTGGCGCGATGTTCTCCACCGATTTCAACACCGATCAGACCGCCAACTGGACGGTGAACGCCACAGCGGGCATAGATTACATCGTGGACCCTTATTACGATTCTTCGGCGATTGGAGTTGGCTTCGCCCCGAACGGAACGGGGACTCGGGTCCTTAAAATGACCGCGAACAACACCGCCGGAATTCTGGGGGGGCTGAGCGTCTCCCCGACAGGCCTCAGCCTTTCCGGTAGCTACCGGTTGAGTTTCGACATGTGGCAAAACTACGCTGGCCCGCTCGGCACCGGCGGCAATGGGACGACTCAGCTTTCCATGTATGGCATCGGCACGACGGGCACTCTGCCGCCACCGTTGGTTCAGCCACTTGGGGCAGCGGGGCCAATGGCCTCGGTTTTGGCACCACCCTCGACGGCGGCGCCGCTGCCGACTACCGCATTTACTCCTCAGCCGCCGCCACCAGCTACGCTTCTGGTAACGCCGTTTACCAAGCGACCGCCGGGGCCATCAACAATAGCGCCGCCTATTACGCGGGTTACACGGCCCAGTCTGCGCCGGCCGCACAACTCTCATTGTTCCCGGGTCAAACCGGGGTGACCGATATGGGGGAGACAAGTTTTGCCTGGCACCGCGTAGTCATTGAAGTGGCCGATGGGTTCGCAACCTGGTCCATTGACGGCCTAGCCTTGGGCAAGGTGAGCTTGAGCACGGTCACGTTGGGCGGGGGCAACATTTTCTTCGGCCACGATGACACCAATGCTTCGGCCTCCACAGATGCGAACGATACGCTGTTGAACGTCACCCTCATTGATAACATCGAAGTCGTCGCGGTACCAGAAGCTCCAGCTTAGCGCTGGTGGGCTTGGGTGGTCTCGCCCTGCTCGCCCGCCGGCAGCGGAAATAAAAGCCCGAAGTTTTACCACGAACGCCGTCCGGCAACGGGCAGCGTTTTTACTGTACGGCAGGATAAGTTCCTGCGCCTTGGTCTTGATGTCCCCGGTGCGCATCAAGCTTTCCCCAACGAGGATCGCCCCCGCGCCACAGGCTTTGAGTCTGGTTACGTCTGCCCGGATGAATATCCCGCTCTCGGCCACGAGCAGTCTTGCCACTTTGGCCTCTGCCGTTTGGAAAAATTTTGCCGCGAGCTGCTCGGTGATGGCGAGGTCTACCTTGAAGGTTTTCAAATCGCGGTTGTTCACACCAATCAGCTTTGCTCCGACGGCCATCGCGCGCTTCAACTCGACTTCATCGTGAACTTCCACCAGCACGGCCAAGCCCGCCTCGACCGCCATGTCGTGAAATTCTTCAAGACGCGCATCATCGAGGATGGCGACGATCAGCAGGATGGCATCCGCGCCCCATTCGATGGCTTCGAGGATTTGCCTGCTCGTCGATGATGAAATCCTTCCGCAACAACGGCAGCTTCACGGCCTAGCGGATTTGCCGCAGGTAATCGAGCAAACCCTGGAAAAACTTCTCGTCGGTCAGCACTGAAAGGCAACTCGCGCCCGCCGCCTCGTATTCCTTGGCGATGCGAACCGGGTCGAAATCCGCGCAGATGACTCCCTTGGACGGCGATGCCTTCTTCACCTCGGCAATCAATGCCACATTGCCCACGCGCGGCTTTTGCAATGCGGCAAAAAAGTCCCGCCGCTCCGCCATGCTCCAGCATCGCATCACGCAAGTCGCCCGCGGCGATGATCCGGTCCGGCAGCTTCGCTACTTCGAGCTTTTTCTGCTCAACGATGGTGTCGAGAATGTTCACGGGATAGTCTTAGTTTTTTCCTCGTCCGTGTTGTGACCGCCAGTCTAACCTTCGCACAAAACTGCTACAGACTACCCGCTACTGACTTTTATTCTTCATCATCCTTCACGCCTTGCATCCGTTTCAGCGGACATCCTGCGCGCAGCCAGCCGTTCACGAACGCATCCAGATCGCCGTCCATCACCGCTTGAACATTGCTTGTTTCCACGCCGGTACGCAAATCCTTCACCATGCGATACGGCTGGAACACGTAGCTGCGGATCTGGTTGCCCCACGACACACTGCCCTTGTCACCGTAGAACCGTTCCATCTCCGCCTTCGCGGCGTCCTGACGCAGCGCAAAAATGCGGGACAACAACAAGTTCATCGCCGTGGCACGGTTTTGATGCTGGGAGCGCTGCGCCTGTGACGCCACCACCAAACCGGTCGGGATGTGCGTAATGCGGACTGCGGTTTCCACCTTGTTCACGTTCTGCCCGCCTTTGCCGCCGGAGCGGAAGGTGTCCACCTTGAACTCATTCGGCGGAATCACGATCTCGGATGAAGCTTCCTCCAACTCCGCGATCGTATCCACGCTCGCAAAACTGGTGTGCCGCCGCTTGTTCGAGTCGAACGGCGAAATCCGCACCAGCCGATGCACGCCACGCTCGGCCTTGGCGAAGCCATAGGCGTTCTCGCCGCGCAAAATCATCGTCACGCTCTTGATGCCCGCGCCTTCACCCGGCAACGCGTCATCCACTTCGACTTCCCACCCGCGTTGTTCAGCCCAGCGCTGATACATGCGCATCAACATCCGGCCCAGTCGCACGCTTCCGTGCCGCCGGCCCCGGCGTTGATGCTCAGGATGCAATTGCTCTTATCGTGTGGGCCGTTGAGGTAAACCTTGAGTTCCAGTGCGTCCAACGTCTTGAGGAGCTTCGTGACGTCGGCTTCCAGTTCTTTTTCCAGTTTGACCTGCGCGTCGGGCAATTCGGCTTCGCCGAGTTCGATCATGACGCGGAAATCGTCCAACTGCTTGCCCGCGTTGATCAACGGGTCCAGCTTGTTGCGGATGACGTTGGCCTCGTCAACGAGCTTCTGGGCCTGCTCGCGATTATTCCAAAACGTCTCGCCCGCCATCAGCGAGTCCAACTCGCTCTGGCGTTTTTGCAAGTTGGCGACGTCAAAGAAACCTCCGCAGATGCGTAAGTTTCTGGGCCACGGCTTCAATGGACGTTTTGACGATTTCGAACATGGGCGCGCAGAATACCCAGCAACCAATCCTTAATCCAGCGTGGAAACGCCGGAGTTTTGCTGTTCTTTCCCGGTTTTTCCGACCACTCTGAATGGGTTGTTGTCTAGCTGCCGAATGAAAGAATCCTACATCGCCGCGAAAGAACGCTGGGCCGCCAAGATGGCTGGCAAAGCCAAGCCTGCAATCCGCTCGAAGGACCGCTTGCCCCCCGGCCAACGGCAGGTCCACAACTTTCCTGTGCTTGATCTCGGCGTGCAGCCAGAAGTGCCGTTGGACAAGTGGGAACTCAAGATTGGCGGCAAGGTGGAGAACCCGGTCACGCTTTCTTGGAAAGACTTTCTCGCGCTACCGCAGTTCACCGATGTCAGCGACTTTCACTGCGTCACGACCTGGAGTCAGTTCGACATGCAATTTTCCGGCGTAGCTTTCTTCACACTCGTCGACCTAGTGAAGCCCAAGCCCGAAGCAGCGCACGTTTTCTTCAAGAGTTACGATGGTTACTCAACAAACAACCCACTCGACGTCTGCATGGACGACGATGTGTTGATCGCTCATTCGTGGAACGGCAAGCCACTCGGCAAAGATCACGGTGGTCCGGCGCGCGTCATCATTCCGAAGCGTTATGCGTGGAAAGGCGCGAAGTTTATCCGGGAGATAACGTTTATGGACCGTGATATCCTAGGTTTTTGGGAAGTCCGAGGTTATTCCAACACTGCTGATCCTTGGTTGGAAGAACGTTTTGCTGACTCGAAGAATATTCCTCCCGGTTTTGGCAGCGAAACCGCCGTTTACTAACATGCCTCGCACGATCTACTTCGATTACAACGCCACCACGCCCCTCGATCCAGCGGTGCGTGACGCCATGCTGCCTTACCTCGGCGACATTTGGGGCAATCCTTCAAGCGTGCATCACGTTGGGCAACGGGCGCGGGCCGACTTGGACGATTTACGTGATCGGTCAGCACGCTTGTTGAAGGCCAAGCCCAGCGAAATCATTTTCACTAGCGGTGGCACTGAGTCCAACAACCTCGCCATTTTCGGCACAGCACGGCTTCTGGCCAAGAAAGGCAAACACTTGATCACTTCCGCGGTGGAACATCACGCGGTGTTACTCTGCTTCGATTACCTAGAAGCCAACGAAGGATTTAAAGTAACACGATTGCCGGTGGATTCATCTGGTCGGGTCTCGCCAGAATCCCTGAAAAAAGCGCTGCGGCCAGATACGACACTGGTTTCAATCATGGCCGCGAATAACGAAATCGGCACCATCCAACCGGTTGCTGAACTGGGGGAAATTTGCCGGGAACGTGACGTCACCTTCCACACCGATGCTGTGCAATGGTTCGGCAAAGAACCGGTCTCCAACGTCGAACAGTTCAACGCTGATCTTATTTCTATCTGCGCGCACAAGTTTCATGGTCCAAAAGGAGCAGGAATCCTCTACATCCGCTCGCCACTGCATCCCGACCCAATTTTATTTGGCGGCGGCCACGAGAATGAACGTCGGGCTGGGACGGAAAATCTATCCGCTATCGCTGGCCTAGTTTCGGCCTTGGAACGTTTTGTTATTAAGCCAGTCTTCAACAAAGACAGGCTTGCTACGCTTTCTTCCAAGTTGATTTCTGCTGTGGATGCTATTCCCGGCCTGCATTTGGTCGGTTCTCGCGAACATCGGCTTTCAAACACTGTTTCCTTTGTCGTCGAAGGCGCAGACAGCATCGCTTTGATGGCTTGCTTAGACTTGGAAGGTATTTGTGCGAGCAGCGGCTCAGCATGCTCAGCGGGTTCATTGGAGCCGTCCCACGTCGTTTCTGCGCTCGGCGTGGACAAAAGTCTGGCAAACTCCCTCGTTCGTTTTTCACTGGGGCGCGATTCGACTGAAGAAGAAGTTGAAACTGTAATTCGCCTGCTGCCTGAAGTGGTGCGACGCGCAAAAGGTGCCAAATAGCCTACGAACAGTTTGTGAATTGGTCCCCAGCAATGTGAACAACGTGGACAAGTTCCTGTTTTTTAACTGGCGTCACATATTTGTTTCCGGTTTCATACTCCGACATTGCTTTGTGTTTGCTAGCGATTTGAAGTCTGTTGGCCTTATTCACAGGCTTTAATAGGAATAGTTTTTTAAGAAAAGAATCATCTATAAATAGGCCCGCATGAATCTGACCATCACGAAAGAGCAATTGCTCAACGGACTGCAAGCCGTGCAGAACGTCGTCAGCTCGCGCACCACGTTGCCCATCCTTTCCAACGTCCTCGTCCGCGCGGAAGGGAACAAACTGGAATTTACCGCTACGGATTTGGATGTCACGGTTTCCTGCGCCGTCGAGGCCAGTGTGAAGAAGGGCGGTTCGACTACGATTCCCGTTAAAAAGCTGTTCAGCATCACGCGCGAACTCAATGGTGGCGAGATTGAATTAGCAGTGGACGAGAAGAACGTTTGTAGTGTGAGTTCTGGTTCTTCCTTCTACAAAATTCACGGTCTCGCAGCGGAAGAATTTCCTCCGATCAACAAGTTTAAGGACGACAAGAAGGTCACTGTCGCTCAAGACAAGTTGAAGGCGATGATGAAGAAAACATCCTTCGCCATATCGACTGACGAGGCGCGCTATGTGCTAAACGGCATCTTCATCAGCCTCAAAGAACACAAGATGACCATTGTAGCCACAGATGGCCGTCGCCTTGCGTTGACTGATGAGGAAGTGGATATTTCCGAAAAGAGTCAGGGTGAATTCATCATTCCAGCCAAAGCGGTGAATGAATTGAATCGCCTGCTCCAAGACAAAGGCGAAGTGGTCATCAAATACGCCGACAATCAGGCGGAATTCAGCCTCACAGACGACAAAGGTTTTGCCGTGGTCATCGTGACCAAACTGATTGAAGGCAACTATCCCAACTATCGCCAGGTGATTCCCGGCGAAGCCAAGGAACGCATCAGCCTGCCGCGCGAAGAATTCCTGCACGCCCTTAAGCGCGCGGAAATCATGACCAGCGAGAAGGCAAACTCGGTCAAGCTGACCTTCGGCAAAAACAACCTCGCCATCACCGCCAATAGCCCGGAAGTCGGTGAAGCCCGCGAAAGCATGGCTGTAAATTACAAAGGCAAGGAAATGGCCATCGCGTTCAATCCAAAATACATGATTGATCCGCTGAATGCGCTGAGCAACGACGAGGTGTTCATCGAGTTGATTGACGAACTCAGTCCGGGCGTGCTCAAGATCAACGGACCGTTCCTCTACGTTGTGATGCCGATGCGGTTGAGCTAAACAGCGAGTAGATCAAATTTTTGAGAGAACGCGGAGTTAAAGCTCCGCGTTCTTTATTTTAGAGCAGAACTAAAAGCAGCTTGGTCGCGGAAGACTTGGAATGTAGCAAGGCAAACCTCCGCTTGTTCAGGGTCGATCAAAGTAACAAAACCCTCGCGGATTCGAGCGTTTGGTGTTCCTTCAAGTTTAATCGGATACACTTGTTGCTGTTTGGCGGCAAAGTGTTTGAAATCTTCGCAACCAAAAGCTTTGATCGTGGCACGATTTACCAACCCATAAACCCCGTAGCTGCCGGGACAAACGTGTTTCATCAGTTCCACCGTCACCCGACCCATTGTGTAGCGCGGATTGATTTCAACTACCGGTTTGAGTTTCAACGCTCCTGAAGTCTCACGATAGACAAAGCAATCAATTCCCAGTGGTCCAAGAAAACCAATGCTGCGGAGTTCTGCTTCGAGTAATTTGAACAAGTCCCTGTAGAAAACCTGGATCTCATTGCCCGCGCGTGGCGTAACATGCAGTGAAGTCAGAACAGCAGCCGGGAAAGCTTTCTTGTGCTTCGGCTCGGCCCAATTGGCCTGGAATTGCCCGCGCGCATCATTGATCAAACCGGTGTAGCCACAGAGTTTCAAGCCGCTGTCCGTCATTTCCAACTGGGCGGAGAAATCCATGACCCGTTCCAGCCACGGTTCGATTACAATTTCCCGACCAGACGAGATGATATTCTTAATCCATCGCTTCTGGGTTTCCAGAACCTTCGGTTCGAACAGGCGCAACGCATTGCTGCCGGCAACGCCGATGGATTCCTTCAACACAATTTTTTGGTGGCCGCGGCTGCGGATGGTGTTGATTACTTCCAGTGCCGTAGAAACAGAACTGACGGTCACGCCAACTTCTACGTCAGAGCAAAGCCAAGACTGGTAGGGCGCGTCACTCCGTGCGCCCCGAGGAGTTGCAGAAGAGGAAGCGTCAGCTTGTTGGAGAGCGGCTGGCAGAGGACTACCAGCCCTACCTTGTTGCAGGAAGTTCCGCAGGAATTCTGCACTCCACGCTTTGCCGTATAACGCGGCGATGCGTTCATTGAAACACTCCGTAGTAGAACGTTTTTGTTCCGTCAGGTTGACGAACAAGGGAAGGAACAATTCGACACTGTCCGGTCCCCACGCCCACGGACGCAGACCGCCAAGCTTGCGTTCCTTCAGCGGTTGAGTGGCCTCAACAAACTCAGGCAAGGTGAAGCCAACTTCCTTCAAGCCGCTGAGGAAATGCACGGAAGGTTTTCGTTCCACAACCACGATGTCGTCCTGGCGACACAGGAACATCGGCAGGCACGTGAGATCACGGGTGAGTTGCGCTTGATGTTTGTTCGGAGAAAAACCTTTGCCGCCGGCGAGGCGTGCCTCAGTCAGCGGATTGAAAAGGAAGACAGTCGGCGTGCGGCCTTTGGACTGGGAGAAGACGTTCAGGTTTTCAATGAAATCCACCGGCAGGCCAGCCGCTTTACGGCCTTCGACGTTGATGGAAAAACCCTTGGCCCGCGCGGGTGATAGCGGGAATTTCAACTGCCGGCAGAAGGCGTCCCAATCACTCTGACTTGGATTTTTCCAGCGACGAAACCATTTCAAGCCGTAAGCCACGTGGCCGATCTCATCGCGATAAATCTTCTGGAGCAACTTGGCCGAGTCCGCATCACCCACTGCGCCGAAGCACGAGGAGAAGTGGCGGGCGAAGTCCAAGTTGGCCTGCTCGAACGTCAGACTTAGGCCCGCGACGTAATCCATCGGGCTTTCCATGCCCGACACGGCGCGCCAGAAATAGCCGCTCACCGGGATTGAGCCGAACTCAAAGCCGCACGCCTTCATGCGCTCCATGTAGAGCCGCGTGTGTTCTTGTTCGTCCTTGAGAGTTTCTAGCACGCCTTTGCGGAAGGCGGCGGGGGCATCGGGGAATTTCAACAACACCAGCGCCATCAATTCTGTCGCAAGCAACTCGTGATTGGCGAAGAAATGCAGCAATCGACCGCGCTCGTGGTTTTGCTCTAGGTGTCGCGTGCCGGGAAATTCACCGCGAGCCGTGCCGGTGGGCTTGAAGACCAGACCACGCGGCCGGCCAGGGGCGTCAGGTGTCACGATGGCCAGGCCGGGTTGCTCGTCAGTAATGACGTCCGGAGGCAGGAGTTTTTCCTCCAAGGACGAAGAAAACAAAACGCGTTCGGCAAATTCCCGCAGTTCCATCAGGGGAAAGATAACAACGAACGCCGATGGAAGCGAGAAGCGTCCGGCGTGGTTTGGGCCGGGAGACAGCCCAAACGGAAGATTTTAAGTATTGGCAACGGCGTCCGGCTTCGTATCGTGTGCGTCGCTTTTAATTTTTTAACCGAATAATATTATGGCCAGAACCGAACGCGCTCATATCCCGAACCGAGAAGAAGTCGCCGACATGCCCGAGTGGATGAAGGAAAAGCATTGTCCGCAAAAGAAGAAGTACATGTCGGGCAAACGCATCCAGCCGAAGAATCTCACCGGCAAGGAAAAGCTCACCTACGTCATTGACGAATGCTTTCTCGCCTACAACTCGGCGCGTTTGAAGGAAGCCTGCCAGTTGTTCACGGATAAAATGCTCGAGCAGGACGTGACCATCGGCATGACGTTGACCGGCGCGCTCACTCCGGCGGGGCTGGGTTGCTCCAGTGTGATTCCGCTCATCAAAGCGGGCTTCGTGGATTGGATCGTGTCCACCGGCGCGAACCTGTATCACGACATGCACTTCGCGTTGAACTACCCGGTCCACTCCGGCAGCTTCCGCTTCGACGATGTGGATTTGCGCAACAACGACCTCGTCCGCATCTATGACGTCGTGATTCCTTACTCCGACGGCTTGATGGCCACGGACGAACTGCTCCGCGACATGCTCATCCAGCCCGAGTTTCAAAAGGAAATGGGCACGGCGGAATTGCACTACAAGCTCGGCAAGTATTGCGCCGAGTATGAACGCAAACACAAGCTCAAGGACGTCTCCGTCCTCGCCGCCGCGTATCGCGCGGGCGTGCCGTGTTACACCAGCTCGCCGGGCGATTCCACCATCGGCATGAACTTCGCCGGCGTGGAATTGCGTGGCAACAAGCTGCGCGTGAACCCGTCCATCGACGTGAATGAAACCACGTCGTTCGTCCTTTCCGCCAAGCGCGCGGGTGGGAAGACCGGCGTGCTGCTCTGGGGTGGTGGCAGCCCGAAGAATTTCATGCTCCAGACCGAGCCGCAGATCCAGGAAGTGCTCCGCATCAACGAAGTTGGTCAGGATTATTTCATCCAGGTCACCGACGCCCGACCGGACACTGGCGGTCTCTCCGGTGCGACGCCCGGTGAAGCCGTCAGTTGGGGGAAGGTCGATCCGACCAAGCTGCCCGACGCGGTCGTCTGCTACACGGACACGACCATCGCGATGCCGCTGCTCGCGCACTACGCACTTGCCAAGCACAAGCCGCGCAAGCTGAAGCGTCTTTATGATCAACGTGACAAGACCATGACGTTGCTCAAGAAAGAATACTTCAAGCACAACAAAGTGAAGATGCTCGACGGTAGCGATCCGGTGTTCTGATCGAATCTAATTACGCGAAAGGCCGACTTCGTTTGAAGTCGGCCTTTTTCTTTAGCGAAGAATGGGGGGAGCGAACTGGTTACAGAATATTCGCCGCGAGTTCAGCGAGTTCCGAGCGTTCGCCCTTTTGCAGCTCAACGTGTGCAGCCACAGATTCCGGACGGAACTTACTCACGATGTAGTTGAACCCGTTCGACGAGCCGTCCACGTAGGGATTGTCAATCTGGTAGGGATCGCCAGTGAAGACGATCTTGGTGCCATTGCCAACGCGGGTGACGATGGTCTTCACTTCGAGTGGTGTAAGGTTCTGTGCCTCGTCAATGATCATGAACTGATTCGCGATGCTGCGACCGCGGATGTAGCTCAGCGCTTCCACCACGATGCTGCCGCTGCGCATGAGATCGCCACTGCGACGATGGTCGTGGCCCATATTGAGATCGCTCAACATTTCGAGCGCGTCGTGAATCGGCTGCATCCACGGGGCGAGCTTTTCTTCGAGCGAACCCGGCAGGAAGCCGAGTTCCTTGCCCATGGAAATCGTTGGACGCGCGACGACCACCCGCCGGAATTCGCGGTCGAGCACGGTGCGTTTCAAGCCCGCGGCCATGGCCATGAGCGTTTTGCCGGTGCCGGCTTTGCCCATGAGCGTGACAAGTTTGACGCGGTCGTCGAGCAGCGCGTCGAAGGCGTAATGTTGCTCGCGATTGCGCGGCTTGATGCCCCAGACGCCGTCACGCACATCCATGATGGGAATCAGCTTCGTTCCGGTGGCGTCCACCTTGGTCAGCGCGCACTTCTTGGGATTCGCCTCGTCAATCAGCGTGCAATATTCATTCGGGAAATACGTTTTGCCGCCGTTGACTTCGAGTTCGCCGTTGGCGCGGAAGTCCGCAAGCTTCTGCGAGCTGACCGGCATTTCGATCATGCCGGTGTAGAGATCCTTGATGTGGACGCGATCAGTCTCGTAATCCTCGGCGTCGAGGCCGATGGCGTCGGCTTTGATGCGGAGGTTGATATCCTTGGAAACAAGGATGGTTTTGTTTTTTGGCTCTGCTTTCTGCACGTCCTTGGCGACCAGGAGAATTTTATTGTCCACACTGGTGGACTTGGCGTGGTCGTGTCCCTTGGTTTTGCCATTACCATTGCCGTTGGTGAGACTTTCCTTCTGAACAGTGATCCGCAGTTTACCGCCATTGGGCAGTTTGACGCCGTCGCTCAAACTGCCTTTGCCGCGAAAGGCATCCAGCATCCGGGAGACCGTTCGGGCGTTCTGGCCGAGTTCGGAGGATTCGCGTTTGAACCGGTCAATTTCTTCGATGACTTCGATCGGCAGGAGGACATTGTTGTCCTCGAAATTGAGCAGGGAATTGGGGTCGTGGAGGAGAACGTTGGTGTCGAGGATATAATTCTTCACGTTGCGAATTGAGAGAGCTTGGCGGAGGCCATCCGACGGTGCCATCTGGCGATTTGGGGCCGGTTGGCCGGTAGTTTGTAGTGCCCGGAATAGAGGAAATTCTCCAGCATTCCGAACAGGTTAAAATCTAGGAAGCGCGGGCGGTCGCCCAGCAGGAACGGGCGATACGTCAGCATTTCCTCGAACGGCAGCAAGCGGTCAGCGAGTTGCTTCTGCATGGATTTCTGCAACGCTTGCCATTCATCAATGCAGCCGCGACCGAACTTGCGTTCCTTGTGGCGGATGAAGGGGAGTTGATCTTCGCGTGCCACAAATTCGCGGAAATAAACGTCATTCAATTTAAAGGTGAGCCCCTCGATGTCGTTCTCGATGTAACGCCAGAGCAGGGATTGTTCGCCTTCAAGTTCCGCCGGGAAGAGGCCGAGCTTAAGCTTCTGGTCGAGATACTTGCCGATGACTTGGGAATTTTCGTCCGTTTCAAAAATCACGCTGCGCCCCTCGCGGAGGATGGGCACGCCGTAATAGCGTTCCTTGGTGAGCTTCCAGATCAACGAGCGGTCGTGGGTCTGTTTGAGATTGTGGATTTTGAACCGGACGCCGGAAAAGCGCAAAATATGCCGTTGCACGAGGCAGAACGGACTCCAAGGAAACTGAATCAGTTCAATCATCTCAAAAGAGCGTGGCGACGTCCACGGAACGGATGTTGAGCCCGGTAAGGCACGCTGACAAGTGCAACTTTTGATTAGTTTAGGTCAGATTCCGCGTTGACCCATGGGCTGGGCTGATTACCATGCGCCGGCTGGCTTAACCAGCATCAACCTGAACTGAAATCGAATTATGGCAGTGAAAGTAGCAATCAATGGGTTCGGCCGTATTGGCCGCCTGGTCTTCCGGGCGTTGGTCGAACAAGGTCTCGTCGGTAAAGACATCGAAGTAGTCGCAGTGGGCGATATCGTCCCCGCCGACAACCTCGCTTACCTCGTCAAATACGACTCCACTCAGGGCCGTTTCAAAGGCGAAGTCAGCTCCAAGAAATCTGCTGCTGATAAAGCCGAAGACGATGTGCTCATCGTGAATGGCAAAGAGATCAAGGTCGTCAGCGCCAAGTCCCCTGCCGAACTGCCGTGGAAAGCGCTGGGCGTGGAACTCGTCATCGAATCCACCGGTCTTTTCACCGATGTGGAAAAGGCGCAAGGCCACATTACCGCCGGCGCCAAGAAAGTCATCATCTCCGCTCCGGCCAAGGGCGATTGCCTCACGGTCGTCATGGGTGTGAACGATGACAAATACGACGCTTCCAAGCATCACATCGTTTCCAACGCTTCCTGCACCACGAACTGCTTGGCCCCGGTTTGCCACGTGTTGCTCAAGGAAGGGTTCGGCATCGCCGAAGGTTTGATGACCACCATCCATGCTTACACCGCTACCCAAAAGACGGTGGACGGTCCGAGCAAAAAGGACTGGAAAGGTGGCCGTACTGCTGCCCAAAACATCATTCCGTCCAGCACCGGCGCAGCGAAAGCCGTCGGTCTCGTGTTGCCGGAAGTCAAAGGCAAGCTCACCGGCATGGCGTTCCGCGTGCCGACGCCGACCGTCTCTGTCGTGGACCTCACGTTTAAGACCACGAAGGACACCAGCTACGCTGAAATTTGTGCGGCGATGAAGAAAGCCAGCGAGACCTACATGAAAGGGATCCTCGGCTACACCGGCGACGAAGTGGTCAGCACGGACTTCATCCACTGCGAATTGTCCTCCATCTTCGACGCGGGTTCCGGCATCGAGCTGAACAAGAACTTCTTCAAGCTCGTGAGCTGGTATGACAACGAATGGGGTTATAGCTGCCGCGTCGGCGACCTCATCAAGCTGATGCTCAAGAAGGGCATCTAAGCGAACGAACAGAATTCACGAACGGCGATCCGTCAACGGGTCGCCGTTTTAGTTTTGTGGGAATCGTGGCAAGACGTGACCGCGCGGCGATTCCGGTTTGTTGCTGTGGCCGGGACTCGTTATGCTGTTGGCATGCGCGTCCTTGATTTGCAACACATCGGTAGTGAACTGGCCATTCGTTGGGAGAATGGGGAGGAATGTTTCCTCCCGTTGGAAAAGTTGCGCCGTGCCTGCCCTTGCGCTGGCTGTCATGGCGAGATGGACATCTTGGGCAACGTCTATAAGAATCCGGACAAGCCGCTGGCAGCGACGGCATTTGAATTAAAACGGTTCGTTCCGGTCGGAGGATACGCGATCCAACTTTTCTGGGCCGACGGACACAACAGCGGGCTATATGCGTTCGACTATCTGCGGCGGCTGGCGGCGAACTGAAGGTGGCCCGGCGCGGTACACAAAAAATCACCGGCCTGAATGCAGGCCGGTGACGCGGTTAAACGTAGAAGCTGTTTAGAGATTAGTCGTTAAACGTGTGCTTTTCCTTCCGGATTTCGGCGGCCGACTTGCCGCTATCCCACGCGGACCAATCTTCGGTGAGTTGTTCTTTGCCAGTCGTTTTCAGATAGGTGGATTCCGTTGGTTGGAAATCCGTATCTTTAACCACCGTGGGAGTGATGAAGATAGTCAGGTTTTGACGATCTTGCTCCTTGCTGTCTTTGCGGAACAACAGGCCCAGACCGGGGATATCACCCAAGATCGGGACTTTCGTGTTGCCGTTGCGTTTTTCGTCCTGAATTAATCCACCCATCACCAAGGTGTTCCCGCTGGGGATCAACACCGTGGTGTCGAGCTTACGGGTCAGGAAGGAGTCCACCGTGTTAACCTGATCGGCCACGGTGCTCGAGAACGTCGGGCCGAGGCGAAGAACGCCTTGTTGGACACGAAGTTCAATGAAGTTATTGGCTGCAATACGAGGCGTGACGTCAAGGTTCACAGTCAAGTTGCTGTAGGAAATTTGCGAACCCCCGGTGGTGTTTGCCGTGCCGGCGGTGACATTCACAATCGGATACATCAGACCGACATCAATCGTCGCCTTCTGGTTGTCCAGCGTCACCATGCGCGGTTCTGAAACGACTTTGGTGTCACCAGACTGATTCATGAAGGAAAGGATGGCGCTGACCCCATCAGCGTTCAAGAAGGCAGTTGCAGGATTAAATCCCCCACCGGCCTCGGAGATAAGCTTGGGAAATGCACCTGAAAGCGGAGGAAATTCCGATGTGCCCGAAGTAACGGGGAGAAACTGACGGTTATTACCCCAAGATACTTTTTGATTTTGTAAGGTCCCGCTCCAATCAATGCCTTTACTGGTTTTTGGGCTGACGGTTGTTTCCAGAATCTTGGCTTCGATCAAGACTTGTTTGGTCTGGGTGTCCAGCCGCTCAATCAATTTTTCCACTGCTTCAGTCTCTTTTTCCGTGGCGGAGACAACCAGTTGGCTGGTGCGGACGTCCGCGATTACCTTGCTGCGCTTGTCCGTGAGGACGGCGGAGACTGCGGCCACTGTGTTGCTCGGCGAAGCGAACTTCAACTGGATCACTTTGGTGATCAGGGGCTCGGCCGCAGCGGGGTCCTTGATGGTCACACGTGAGATGCCCGTTTTGGCATCAGACACGAGCTTGGAGTCCGTAGGTGGCGATCAACGCGTTCAACGCTTGTTCGGCGGAGAGGTTCTCCCACCGGATGGAAATGTTGGGTTGTGCTTTGATCTGGCCGCGTTCATCAGGCTGGCCGTAGCCAACCTTGGGATCCAAGATATAATTGATGGACGCCTGCCGCGCCAGGTTATCAATGGCAGTGGTCAGAGGCACATCCTGAAATTGGATGAGCGGGATGGTGTTCCTGCGGCGGGAACGGCTGTCGCAGGGGCGCTTGCTGCGGGTTTCGATTCCGCAGGGGTGGTTTCTGCGGGTTTGGATTCCGCAGGTTCAGTTTGGGCAATTGCCAGGGTGCAGGCCGTAAGCCCAACCAAGGTCACGATGGCGAGTTTCGCTTTCATTTTATCTATTTGTTTGTTCTCTCTCCGTTGAGCTTCTACGTGTTGTTTTAGTACAGCCGCTCAACATCCGAACAGTTTTTAGCAGAGCCAATGCCATGCAGGATTTCGCCTTGTTTTTCGCTGCTTTTACGGGGTTTTTCCCGGGGTAAAAAAAATCTTGTCCACCAAGTGGACAAGATTGCTTGTCGGCGTTGGGCGGTTGCCCAAAGTTTAAGCCTGCCTGATTATTTCTGACCAAGCCGAAGTTCCCGGCGTTCAGATCCGACCTGCAGCAACACTGTGCCGGCAGTCATGTTGATTTCTACACATTGAATGCGAATCCGCCCATTCTTGAGCAGCACTTCATTGCTTTCGCCTGCCGTGAACGTAGTGGTATTGATGATGGCCAAGGGTTGTTCGGTTGTGCCGGAGATGCCCTTTAAAATCAGATCTGCAACAATAGCAGGAGCGCGGTTGGTGGGGGCGGCCTCTGTGCCATAGACCCGAGAGGAATTGGGGAAAAATGGATCGCGCCCGTCTGTTGCTTTGCGCGGAACAGCGAAGGTTGAAAGCGGCGGAGCTAGCGGCACGGCGACGGCGGGCGCGGCGACAGCTGGAGACGCCGTGCGGGCGTGGGCCACCAGCGGCTTATTCTTTTCCTCTGCTTGGGTCGAAACCAAGGCGAGGCTCAAAAGGCCCAACGATATGATGCCGCGAGTGATAAAATACGATAACTTCATAACAGCAATCCGATTCAGGTTTTGCTGGGCTTTACCAGCGTGACGATGTCCATGCGGAACGCAAGCTTGTCTCGGTCTGCAGGCGTGGCGGAGGGATTCAAATCCAGATTCAAGTTCATGACCCGCATCAAAGGAAACGAATTTTCAAAGTCCGCGATGAAACGGCCCAGATCATGGTAGTGCGCAGTGCCAGCAACACTCAGGGTCGCCTGTTTGTATGGGAACTTGGCGAGACAATTAACATTCTCAGGAGCGCTGACGGTTCCGATTTGAGGGATTTCCACTTTGTAACCTCGTTGAAACCGGCGCAAGCTACTTTGCATCCAGGAGTAAAGATCGCCGGAAGCGATGCCCGTTTCTTTTTCCGCCAAGGCATCGGAGACCTGTTGGTGTGCGACCTCGATTTCTTTTGCGCGTTGGACAGTCTTTTGCATCTGCGCCAACTTTTCTTCCGTGGCTTTTTTCTTTTCTTCCAAGGCGGAAACTTTCGCATACCCGCCCTTGATCAAATAAAAGCCCAGCAAGCTGAGAATCGCGGCTGTGCCAACAGCCACGAGGACTAGATGTTGACGTTTTTCTTTGGGTAATTTGCTGAATTTCATCGGGTTTTTTCAGGATAACGGCATTCCAAGGTAAACAGAACAATAGCTTTTCCAGTATCGGCTGAGACTTGTGGTGCGGAAGAATTTTTCCAAGCAACCGGATTGGCGCGATCCAGATTCTCCTTAAAGTAGGAGAACTGGTTTAAGGTTTCTTTCATGCGCAAAACTTGATCGCCCGGGTTGATGGAACTGTCATGACCATCCAAAGAGAGAACGGTTTTCTCGAGGACGCTGGCAGGTTTCCCTGGGATGACATTGACGCCGTTGGTGATTGGTTTGGTCGCCTCGGTCAACGTGTAGGTCTGATCCAACTTCAAGTGAACCAGTTGCACGTCCTCAACGGTGGTATGTTGAAGCGCATTTAGGAGCGTGCCGGTGAGGAAGCGATTGGTGGAGAGTTACCTGTCAAAGCGGTGAGCTTTTGATTCATGTCGCGAGTCTGTTTTTGTAACTCAGTCACACGGGCGAAGTCATTGGTGCATTGATTGACTTGGGCTTGGACTGTGCCGAGTTCCTCTTGGCGACAATCAACTTGAGTTGCAGTGAGCTGGCCCAAACGAGGACGAGGGCGATCAGCAAGACGGACACCCAAAGCGCACGCTTCACGGGGTCATTGCGCCGCAGTTCTTCGGCGGCCTGAGCTTCAGCGAGCAGATTAAGACGGATAGGCATAGGCTTGGTATTAAGTTTACCGGGCGGCGATTCCCGCGCCGATGGCGACCACAAGTTGCGGCGCGACTTGTTCGATTTCTGATGCTTGTTGGGGGGGCGATTCCAGTTTCAGGAATCCGGTAGGATTCCGAGTGTTGGTCTCAATTAACAACTCTTGTTGCAGCGCTTGGACGACGTATTCGGAACGGGTGCGAGCGCCTGTTACGTAAGCCACCGAAACCGGACGGTCTTGTTGATGTTCAAAGAAGTCGATCGAGGCCCGTAACTCCCGGCCCAGTGGCAGCAGCACTGATTCCAGCGCAGATTGCACTTCGCTCGCCATGCCCACCTTGATGCCTTCGGCCTCGGCATAACTGATGTTCATCAGCTCTGCCACAGCTGCGGTCAGGCGATCCCCACCGATATTGACCACGCGGCTGAGCACCAATTCTCCCTGTTGGAGAATACAAATTGAAGACGAACGGAAGCCGACATCGATCAGGGCGACCACGTCATTGGAAAAGGGCTCGGGCATCGCCATTTCGAAGGCGTTCACGGGGCCGACCAACCCGGGGACGATGTGATCTGCCACCAGCCCAGCACCCTTGGCGCCGGCGACGTAATCATCAATCAATTGTTGCTTACCTCCGGCAACAAGGACTTTGTTTGGGGCTGGGGGTCCGCTTTGGTAGCTACGGCCGCTCCAGAGGGCAACATGTGACAATCAAAGGCATGATTTGCCAAGTCCTGTTGCAGGTAATTCTTGGTGTTATGCTTCAAAATCATGCGCATATCGTCCAAGGGAATCCGAGGCATTTCCACATGCCGCACCACGGCGTCGTTGACGCCTGTTGTCAGGCTGACCTGCTTGGATTTGGTTTCCAACGCTTGGCTTACCGCCCGCAAATGCTCGGTTAGCATTTCGGTGGTTATGGTTTTTTCGAAAATCGGGGCATCCAGCAACGCAAACCGGCACAAGGCGAGCGTGTCGCCGCGGCGTTGCAAATGCACGGCTTTGGTGGTCCGGCTACCTAGGTCGATGGCAGAGAAGCTTGATCCCGCTTCTTTTTTGATGAGCTGCTGATCGCGAAAGACAGTGCCATGTGTATTAATTGCTAAATTGTTTGCGGACCAAGCCGGCTTCTGGCAACCCACGCGGGCAACCAACCGGAAAACGACATTCGTCGTTGAGAAAGTAGCAGGAGGTTTGCCACCACCCCGGGGCGCTTACTAATCCTACCCCGGAAACCCGGCTCAGTTGGAAAAACAAAGCGAGATTGAGCCATAAATCGAAACAAAGCCGTCGGAGCAGCGCGGGGAAATCAATCGGCTCTTGTCTTGTTGTTCCACTTGTGTGAATTACGTGTCCGATTCTGATGCAATCGCGGCAGTTAAAACGCCCGCGTATTTGTGCTGGTGGAGCATCCCTGTATCGGTCGCACGGATTCCGGCAAGGTTTGAGAAGAAAGCAAATGACGTCGGGTTTGTCTCTCATCAATGCGGGTTTAACATGCGGAGGTGCTGAGTGTCTTCCTTGTAGTTGCCTGCATCAGTTCAGGACAGAAATCCGGTTGCTACCGTATGCGGCATCTGTTGGATGCGTCTGAAATCGAAGGACTCATTAGGTTGCTGGCCAGACCAAACCCCCGCTCTCCTATGGGGTTGACCATTTTACCAAGCGAGATCCTGATAATCAGGGGGTGCAAAGACCCGAAGTAGCCTTAAGCTGTCGAGTTAGTGGCCTGAATGTTGCGGACAATACGGAGATGAGAGTGGCAACCTCGGACGGTTTGCCAATAAGGGGAATGGGTAGCGCTCCCCCAAAGATGATTATGCAACTTGGCCGAATTCTTAATCGCCGCTTCGATGGTCGCTTGCGGGCCTTCACTTTGGTGGAGGTTATGGTGGCCATTACAATCATCGGGATCGCCTTTGTTTCGCTATATGCCGGAATTTCATTTTCCTTTGGTGTCACCACAGTCGAACGGGAAAATTTAAGGGCGACCCAGGTCATGTTGCAACGCATGGAGGGAATTCGTTTGTTCAACTGGGTTCAGTTGACAAACACCGCGTTAAATCCTGTTACATTTAACGAGCGCTACTTCCCCGGCTCCGGCGGCAAGCCCGCTAGCGGCATAACTTATACCGGTACTGTGGAGGTAGCTGACCTCACCTTGGACCCGCCAGCATCCTATACTGCGAGCATGAAACGAATAACTGTCACGGTTCGGTGGTCCTCAGGAAATATCCTGCGGACTCGGAGTATTTCCACCTATGCCGCAAGGGATGGAATTCAGAATTACGTTTACCAACTAAATTGATTTTGAGTCATCCATGAAGCCTCAGATTTGCAAAAACCCAGCCGCGCGCCTGGCTGCTATGACGCTGCTGGAAATGCTGGTGGCTGTTGGGATCGGGATGATGGTCATGGCTGCGGTTGGTGCTTTGATGTTTTATACTGTTCGCAGTTATGTGGCCCTGGGCAATTACAACGATCTGGATCAGGCGAGTCGATTTGCGCTCGATGCGATGAGCCGAGACATCCGACAGGTGAGGAATGTGAATTATTGCTCCACCAATTTGCTCTACGTGAACGATTGGACGTTGTGTTATTGGTGGAATCCGAACCCGAATGACCGCCGGCTTTACCGTTACGAGTTATCCGGGAGCGCGTGGAAGTCCACCATTCTGCTGGAACAATGCGACTATCTGCGATTTGGCATGTCGCAACGCAATCCCTCCAATAATTTTAGTTTTTATCCGACCACCGGAACAACCACGGCCAAGTTGTTGGACGTGAGCTGGACCTGCTCTCGGGAGATTTTCAACAAACGGGCCAATACGGAAAGCGTCCAGACCGCGAAAATCGTCATTCGCAACTAGTCTTTTAACCGAGAAAAGATTCATGAAAATTCGTGCCCCCATATCCGCGCAGAATCGCGGCAGCGTTTTGGTGGTTACCATTGTTATTTCTGCCGTTCTCGCGGTCACCCTAGCTAGCTATCTGACCTTGGTAAGTTTCCAGAGCCGGAGTGTCGCGCGTTCGCAGCACTGGAACCAAGCGCTAGTTATCGCGGAAGCGGGGGTGGAAGATGCGTTGCAGATGATAAACAAGTATGTGGGCACGGACATGCTTACCAACTGGGTGAATACCCACGCGGCGGACAGTTGGAGTCTCAACGGGAATGTGTACAGCATGACCCGCTTTTTGGATGCTACCAAGAATTCCTACTACACGGTCTATGTTACGAATCTGAACACGAAGAATACCGAAACCGTCATCAACAGCACTGGATATATTTTGCTTCCGTCCGGGATTGCCTCGAGCACCACGCTGGATCGAACAGTGGTTGTGCGTGCCCGGATCGATACCTTGTTTAATGTTGCCATGGCTGCCTTGGGTGCGATTGATCTGAAAGGTAACGGGATTGCCACCGACAGCTACGATTCTGGCGATCCCAATTACAGCACGAATGGAATGTATAGTAAGCTCAAGCGAAAAGCTGGAGGCGACGTGGCCACCAACAATACAATAACCAACTCCGTGTTGAGTGTCGGTAATGCCAACGTTGCAGGCCACATTATCACTGGCCCGTACGGTTCGATCGACATCGGTCCAAATGGGTCTGTCGGCAGCATTCCTTGGGTGGATGCCAACACCAAAGGAATTGAAACTGGATATCGCCGAAATGACATGAACGTTATATTTGACGATGTCATCCTGCCGTCCACCAGTTGGTTGCCGACAGGGGAGGCCGGATCGGCTGCTGGAGGCAGCGGGACTGCGCCGGATGGGAACACGTACGATCATGTATTCCTGCTCGACGGTGATTACACGGTGACAGATAACGGCACGATCTATGTCGGCACCAATAAAAATGTGCGCATCAAAGCCACTGTCGGCACCTTTAAGCCAACCAAAATCTATGTTGCGGGCACCGACAATAATTCGGGGAAGTTAACTGCATATTTGACTGGAACCAAAGCCGTGTTGGATACGAATCATAAAACTCAAAGTGGGAAACCTAAGAATATGGTGATTTATGGTCTCCCGTCCCTCACCGACCTGACCTATAACGGGAATGGCGATTTCACCGGAGTCATATATGCCCCCCAAGCCTCCTTCGCCCTTAACGGCGGTGGGTCTTCTACATGGGATTTCATCGGTGCCAGTGTCACCAAAGTAGTGCAAATGAACGGCCACTACCATTTCCACTACGACGAGGATTTGAAGAAGAACGGGCCCAACAACGGATACGTTGCTACTAAATGGGAAGAGCTTTAAGCTAGCCCTCAATTGACCTCGCACCGCTCTGTAGTTGCAGCCGCCAGCATTCCATGAATGACAGAAAACGTATCGCTGGCAAAGCAGCTTTGCTTGGCTGTTAAACCCGTTCTTCGATCGCTTGCCAGGATTCATTCGCCGGTCGGACGATCATCACCAACAGGGCCTTCCGGGCGCGGTGGGCGCAATTCCTCACGCGTGAGTTGCCCGTCGCCGTCTTTATCTAAAGTCAACAAAGCCTGACTGGCATTGGCGATTTCCGCCGCATCAATCACCCCGTCGTGATTTGCGTCGAGTACCACGATCACCGGTGGAGGCGGGCGATGTCCGGGACCGCCCGGGCCGCCACCTTCTTCACCGCGCGGCGGACGTGGTCCGCCGGCCGGACGAGTGCTGCTGTCTTCGGCGAGCAGCAGGAATGTGGAGGCGCTGAGTGCCAGCGCGCTGAGGATTACTTTGGTTGTCATTTTCATTTTTGTTCTTTGGTTATGTTTGTGGGTAAAAGTCATTTCGCCGGCATCCCGCTGCGATGACGAAGGAAATTCAGTTGGTCGCGGTTAGCGTGGGAGAATTCAACACCCCGCAAGCCTCGACGGTCCGCCACAGTTCCGCAGTCGGGAAGGGTTTTGCGATCAAGCCGCAGAAGCCGCAGTGCCGCGCGCCATCAGCATTTGCGGCAGCGTTGCCGGTCGCGAGCATGATCTTCAATTGCGGCGCCAACGCGCGTAAGCGGCGACAAAGTTCGATGCCATTCATGCCCGGCATGTCGAGATCCGTGATGACGAATTGAAACTGTTCCGGCGCCGCGGTGAAAGCCGCCAGTGCATCTGAAGCGGAACGAAAGCAGGCCACGTCCGCGATGCCGCGGGTCTCGAGCACTGCCGCGAGCAAATCTCGGACTCCGTCGTCATCATCTACCACCATCCAGCGGGCGCGGCGGGCGGAGGTCTTGTTTCCGGTCAACACATCAGACGGCAACTCATTTATCATGTGCTCACTCTACGCGAAGTAACCTTAAGCGGACGTGAAGCCGGGGAACGCCTGGCAATTATTTACGGATCGAGGGTAAAACCCCTTTATAATCAGCAAATTTTGGGTCAGTCAGAGTCTTAAGAAAGGCTATCAAAGCACCTTTATCTGTGGTGCTGAGCGGCACGCCGCCATCTGGATGCTTGGCCAAATTGGGGTCCAGTGTGGGTAGGCGCGGGACGCCAGTCGAATAGTGCTCCACAACTTCTTCCAACGTGTGGAAGCGGCCATCGTGCATGTAAGGCGCGGTAAGTGCGATGTTCCGTAATGAGGGCACGGCGAACTTGCCGCGATCCACCGCTTTGCCGGTGACCTTCTCGCGGCCAACGTCCTTGAGCGCGCCGTCCGATCCGTTGTTGGCGAAGGTCTGGCTGTGGAATAATGGTCCGCCATGGCAATGAAAACAGTCCGCGCCGAATTGTTCGCGGCGTGGATCGTATTCTGTCATGAACAGTTCCAGCCCGCGCTGTTCCTCTGGCGAGAATTTTTCCTCGCCGCGCAGCACGCGGTCGAACTTGGAATCAAAACTCGTGAGCGTGAGTAGATAGTTTTCGATGGCGAGCCCGATTTTCTCCGGCGTGATTTCCGGTGAGCCAAAGGCGGCGGTGAAGAGCTCGCGGTAATTTGTCTTCGCAGTCAACGTCGCCACAACATTCGTCAGCGATTCATCCATCTCCGTGTGATCCTGAATCGGCATCAACGCTTGTGCGCGAAGTGACGGTGCGCGGCCATCCCAGAAGAACGAACTTTTCCACGCGAGATTGAACAGGGGCATGGCGTTGCGCGTGCCGGTTTGTTCGCGCACGCCGACGCTGTAACGGCGCGGGTCGGCGAAAGCCTTATCCACGTGATGACATGAAGCGCAGGAGAGGGTGTTGTCTTTGGAGAGCGTGGTTTCGTGGAACAGCTTTTCACCGAGCGCGACACGTTC
Organism: Verrucomicrobiota bacterium; assembly: GCA_049840435.1. Taxonomy (GTDB): domain Bacteria; phylum Verrucomicrobiota; class Verrucomicrobiia; order Limisphaerales; family JADLHS01; genus JADLHS01. The sequence continues at coordinate 50,862 of JASGKY010000014.1, forward strand.
TTCAAGCAGCGGGTTGTCCTTGGGCAGATCGGGAATCGGGAAGGTGGCGCTCATTTCAAAGCGATATGGCGTGAATTTCTCCGGCTGGTAAAGCGGTTTCACTTTTGCAACCGCCAAGTCTTCAGCAGTCATCACATTGATACGACGGACGTGAAACGCGCCGGGAAGGTTCACCGCCAGCCTCGCGGCGATAGGATCGCCGTCGCGGGAGTGCGTGGACGAGCCATCCTTGTTAAACGACAGCGGGTAGGGCGCGTTAAGCAACGTGGCGAGATCGAAATCCAGTTCGAGCCGGGTGTCGCTGGTGAGATTTAGACTGGCGGCGATGGTGACGCGTGTGCGGTTCGGGTCACGAGCAAAATGATACGACCAGCCGTCCAGTGCGCCGTCAAGATTACGCCATCGGCCTTCGAGCGCGAGAAAGATGTAGCCGCCCTGCCAGTTCCAGTGCAGGCCGTTGAGGTTGGGATTCAGCGGGTGATCGGCGGGAAATTGCGCCGGGTCGGCGTGATTGATTTTTTTGTCCGGGCCGAGATGGAAGCGGATGCTGCGGTATTCGCCGGTGGGAATGGCCGCGATGCGATGGGCTGAGCGGTCGCGTTCGAGATCAAACCATGCGACTTCGTTTGTGAGTTCGAGCCAGGAACCATCGGCGCGTTGCAGCGCAAAACCGGTGAGCAGATAGCTGACGCGCGTGATGGAAAAGTTTTCCTTGGCGGAAGTTTCGTAGCGGAGGGAATCGGGCTGGATAAGTTCGCCGGAGAACTTTGGCGTGATGCTGATTTCCAAGAAAGCACCAAGAACCGAAGACCCACAGCTGGAAAACAGCCAAAGGCCAAGCACCAAGGCAAGCTTTCGGAGCGCGGCTGTGGTCGCAGACCCAGCCGCAGCGCGTCGGATGAAACAAGCGTGATGGAGTCTTTCACATTGCTGCGGCTGGTGCTTCGCACACAGCCGCGCTCCGTTGGTGAGTTTTGGAGCTTGGTGCTTCACTGGAGCTTGGATGTTGGCGTTTGGCGCTTTTCAAATCAACAACGGGCCGGAGCGACACACGTTTTACGCTCCGGCCCGCCGTTCGTCTCACGCGAGACAAAGTTTCAATTGATCGTGAACCCGCCGGTGAACGTGTAGGTCGGTCCCATGTTGAATACGACCACGATGTTTTGCGCGCCGGTGGGCGCGTTGGCGGGAATGGTGAACGTGGCAACGACCTGACCTTGGGTTGCATCCGAGATGCTGGTGCCGGTGATCGAGCCTGCTAGTGTGACGCTGGTGATCGGCGCGTTGGCTGGCGGCCAGGGCGGCGTGGTCGGAAGCGTGATGGTCACCGTGACAGTTGTGCCGCGGCTCGCACTGCCACCGGGGGCAACGGCATTCGAGCCGCCGCCGCTTGTGCCGCTTACCGGGTCATACGACGCGAGTGCCGTGCGGTTCACGCGGAAGAACTTCAAGCTCTCGGTGCTCGTGTTCGTGTTGCTGCCGGAATTCAACACCGCGGCGATGCCGGTCGTGTTGGTGGTCCAAGTGGTGAGATTGGTTGAGGATTCGACGCGATACGTGCCGCCTTCCACCGCGCTCCATGTCAGTACCACCGTGTTGCCCGTGCGGCTTGGTGTATTCATGGTTTCCACGCTGTTCGGCCCGCCAATGAAATTTGTCACGACCGTTTCCACGATGCTCGTCACCGTGCCGGCAGTCGGGCTGCCGTAGTATTGGCGGCCAACGTTGTAGGGATATTGCGGGTTGCCGCTGGCATCAATGGCGTTGAAGTAAGCATACGTGCCATTGGGAAACTCCGGCGTGACGCACCAGCGACCATTGTATTCGTCGAGGTCAAACGCGCCGCTGCCCTGCGTGTAACCGAGGTCGCCGAGAAAATCATTGTCCTCGACGTAGCGCCCCAACGGGAAACTCGTGCTGACGTTCGGGCCGTATTGCGACGCCGTGAGCGTGGTGCGGCTCTGCGCGCGTTGCGCCCACGGCGCGAGCGTGGTGCGACCAGTGGTGCTGAGATTCGCCGTGCCGTATTGGCCGTTGCGCAATACGAAACCTGAAACCATGCGCCGCACGCCGCTGGCGGAATTGCTCGCGCTGGAATAACCGAACGGTCCGTAGATCGGAAAACCGTCGTTGGCCCAGCCGATGATCGGTGAATGTTTCGTCGGCGCGTTGGTGTTCGGGGTGTAGAGTTTGTTCGTAGTATTAAAATTTACGTTGTCGCCGAGCAGATAGCGGAGCGCGAGTGGCGACGCGTGGTTGTGATAAACGCCGGTGTTCTGCTGGTGTGCGAGTGACGGATCAAACGTCGTGGCTTCGTTCACGTAGGCGTCGCGATTCCAAATGCCGTCGCCGGTCGTGCCCGCGCCGGGTGGTGAACCGTCCTGTCCGGTCGAATTGATGTAAGAAACGGCGTCGCGCGAATCGAACATCTTCACGCCATCTACCATGTAACCGACTTCGCCGCCGGTGGTGGTCTTAGAGGTCGGCACACTCGGCGTGCGCGGGAAACGATAGAGCGCTTTCTGATTCGCCGGCATGTTGACGAACGCCGTGGTGCGTGCAGCGTCGTTGTACCACGGGCCCATGATGTGTTCACCGAGGCCGGTGCTGCGGATGTAAACCCAGCTTGCGGAGGAGTAAACTTCCTGTATGCCCGCATAGGTCGGCGTATTCTGCGATTGTTGGCCATTGCTCCAGGTCGTCACCGAGACGCCGTTGGTCTTGTTGGAGTCGGTGGTGTAGATGCGGGCGTAACGGGTGGAGTTCTGCGTGTACCATGAGTTCGTGCGCGGATCAGCAGCGAAAACTGATCCGGCAAACAATCCAACGAGGGCAACGATTCTGACAACGAGGTTCGTTTTCATAGGGCGACGTTACGCGAGTAAACCTTAAACGAACGTGAAACGCTGATTTCTCGATCCTAATCCCAGCGGCTAAGAATCCGGACTAAAATTAAGCCGTTACACTTTCATCTCCCCTTAAGGTTCACCGCGCGATACTGACCGCATGACAGAATTGACCTGCGAACCACCGCTCGTCGTGGCAGGCTCTGTCGCCGTCGCCACCATGCGCATCTTGATTGTCGAAGACGAACCGGATTTGCAGACCGCCCTCGCCCGCGCGTTGCGCGACGAAGGGTATGCCGTGGACACCGCCGTCAATGGCACGGACGGTCTCTTCAACGCCGAAAGCGTGGACTATGATGCCGTCGTGCTAGACGTGATGTTGCCCGAGCTGGACGGTTGGGAAGTCCTCGCCCGCCTTCGTAAAAAGAAAAAGACCCCCGTGCTCATGCTCACCGCCCGCGATCAATCTCGCGATCGCGTGCGTGGGCTCGACACCGGTGCGGACGATTACGTGGTGAAGCCGTTTGATCTGCCGGAACTGCTCGCACGATTGCGTGCGCTGATTCGCCGCACCACCAATCGCACCACCAATCGCATCGAGATCAACGGCGTTGTCATTGATACGGCCGCGCGCCTCGTCGTTTACAAGAAACAACCGGTCGAACTCACGGCGCGGGAATATGCGCTCGTGGAATTTCTCGCATTGCATCGCGGTGAAGTTGTCACTCGCACGCAACTTTACGAGCATCTCTTCGACGAGAACGACAGCACCATGTCGAACTTGCTGGATGTTTATGTGTCCACAGTGCGCAAGAAGCTTGGCGCGGAATTCATCACCACCCGCCGTGGTCACGGATACTGCATCGAATGATCTTCCACTCCATCAAATGGCGCTTACAGGCCTGGCACGCGTTGCTGATGATCGTGGTGCTGGCTGGTTTCGGCTTCACGGCGTATCAGCTCGATCGCGTCAACCGGTTTCAGCGCGTTGATCGCGAATTGCAACAGCGCGCTGACGTCGTCATCCGGGCCTTACGGCAAGGTGGGCCGCCCGGTAGTGACAATCGGCGTCCGCCGCCTGGAGAACTGCGGGAGGAGTTTCCTCCGCTCGATCGGTTCGATGACCGACCACCGCGCCGCGATGGTCCGCCGAGAAATGACTCCGGACCTTCCAGTGGTCCGGAGTTGAGCGCGCAAGACCTGAGTTGGTTCACCACCAATAGCGTTAATGCCTATTACTACGCGCTGTTTCATCGTAGTGGCCAGTTGCTTTCCAAATCCACGGCCACGCCCGCCGATCTCACCATTCCGGCCCGCAACAGCGCAAACAATATCGTGCGTGTGCGCGGCAAGTTACGCGAAATCATTATCTTCACGCCGCCGGGTGAAGCCGTCGTCGCTGGGCTGGATATCAGCTCCGAACAAGCCGAGTTACGACGCCTCGGCTGGCTGTTGTGTGGCGCGGGCAGCGGGGTGCTGTTATTGGGGTTGGTGGGCGGTTGGTGGATGGCGACTCGGGCGATTCGTCCGATTCAAGACATCGGCAGCACTGCCACTAAAATTTCCGCGGGCGATTTGTCACAACGCATTCCGGCTGCCGATGCAGAAAACGAGTTGGGACAACTCGCAGTGGTTTTGAATTCCACCTTTGCCCGACTGGAAACCGCCTTTGCCCAACAGCAGCAATTCACCTCCGATGCGGCCCACGAGTTGCGCACGCCGGTCTCGGTCATCCTTACACAGGTGCAAAGCACGTTGAACAAGGAACGCTCTGGCGCAGAATATCGCGAAACGCTCGAAGCCTGCCAGCGCGCGGCGCAACGCATGAAGCGGTTGATCGAGTCGTTGCTAGAACTCGCGCGTTTTGATGCCGGGCAGGAACAACTGAAGCGTGGCCCGTTCGATCTGGCGGAAAAAACCCGCGAATGCATCGAATTGCTGCAGCCGCTTGCTGTGGAACGGCGCGTAAAAATCTCTGCGGATCTTGCCATCGCCAGTTGTGCTGGCGATTCCGAGCGGTTGAGTCAGGTTATAACGAACCTGCTGACGAATGCGGTCACCTACAACCGCCCTGACGGCGAAGTCCGGGTCGCTGTCGGCCCGCAAGCTGGTAGTGTGATTTTGACCGTGACTGACACTGGTCTCGGCATAGCGCCCGAAGACGCCCCGCACGTGTTCAAACGGTTTTATCGAGCCGATAAATCGCGCGCTGCGGGCACAGCAACAGCGGTCTCGGCCTCGCCATCTGTCAGGCTATCGTCACCGCCCACGGTGGCACGTTGGATTTCACCAGCGAACTCAATCGGGGCACGACTTTTACGCTGAGATTACCGACGGCTTGAAACAGCCGTGAAGGCAAGGGAAGCAGGTGTAGCTTGCTCAGTTGGCTCGCACCATGCCTTCACAGCCGCCTCTTTGACTAACCGATCAATTCTGGGACCCAGATTACCGCTGGCCGCCTCCCGGACCACCAGGGCGCTGGCCCATGTATTCATCACGCGATAGCTTGCCGTCCCCATTTTTATCCAAAGCCTTCAGCGCCGTTGCCGCGTTACTGATTTCAGTCGCGCTGATTTCGCCGTTGCCGTCGGCATCGAGCGCGGTCAAGAGCGGCAGCTTGGGCGGTTGTCCACCTCCGGGACCGCCTTGGCCTCCGGGACCACCGCCCGGCGGACCGTCTTGGGCAATAATCAGAGTCGCAGCCGAAAGGCTGAGTGCTACGGTGAGAATTTTTTCGGTTGTTTTCATATCACTCCTTGTTTTTGTTTTGAGACCATAGGTTGGCCTGACCAACCATTCTGAGCGCAGCATACCGGCTCCCGGATTAAGGGAACGTGAAGGGCGAAAAATTTCTGTCCAAGCACGCGGCGCGCAGGAACAATCTCCGGGTGACACTGAAAGAAGCCCAAGCCCACCACGACCAACTCGCTGCCGCCATTCGTCAACACGACCACGCGTATTACGTCGTCGGCCAGGCGGAGATCACCGACTACGAATACGACCAGCTTTTCAAACAACTTCAGGATTTGGAGAAGGAATTTCCGCAACTTGTCACACGGGAATCGCCTACGCAGCGCGTCGGTGGTGCGCCCGCCGAGGGGTTCACCCGCGTGAAGCATTTGCAGCCGATGCTCTCGCTGGAAAAGATCGAGGCGTCGGAAGTTCCGTCCAAAGACGAAGAACCTGATCGTGACAAACGCAACCGGCTTCAGGACGAAAATACCCTGTCCGATTTGGAAGCCTTTGATAAGACCATTGGCAAACAACTTGGGCGGTCGCAGGTGGAGTATTTGATGGAGCCAAAAGTGGATGGCGTTTCAATCAGCGTCCATTACCGGCACGGCAAACTTGCGCTCGGCGTCACGCGCGGCGATGGCACGTTTGGCGACGAAATCACTGCCAATCTTCGCACCGTGCGCGCCATCCCGCTGGAGTTGAATCTCAAGAACCCGCCCGAACTGCTTGAAGTTCGGGGCGAGGCATACATGGCGAACAAAGATTTTAATCAGCTCAACGCCAAGCTGGCCGTCGCCGGTGAAAAGACTTTGCCCAACGCGCGCAACGCCACCGCCGGCACGCTCAAACAACTTGATCCGCGCACCGTCGCCGAACGCCCGGTCAATGCGGTGTTTTACGCGGTCGGCGCGTGTGAGGGGATCGAATTTGAATCGCACGCGGAGATGTTGAAAGCGCTCGCTGCGTTCGGTCTGCCGACGCAAAAAAAATGGTGGCTTTGCAAAGATATTACTGAGGTGCTGAAGGTTTATCGAAAAGAAATCGTCGCGGATTACGACGAAGAGCGCGATCTGCGGAAACAGTTGCCTTATGACATCGACGGCCTCGTGCTGAAGGTGAATCGCTACGACGATTGTGAGCGCATCCCAAGCAAGACCCGCGCACCCGGCTACGCCATCGTTCACAAGCCCATCCCGTGGATCACGCCCGCGGAAACGATCCTGCGCGACATCACCGTGCAGGTGGGACGCACCGGCGTGCTCACGCCTGTGGCCGAGCTTGAACCCGTGTTCGTGCAAGGCTCAACGATTTCGCGCGCCACGCTGCACAACGAAGACGAAATCCGCCGCAAAGACATTCGCATTGGTGACACCGTGGTCATCCGCAAGGCGGGCATGGTGATTCCCGAAGTGTTGGAGGTGCTGAAGTCCAAGCGCCCGAAGGATGCGAAGGAGTTTGATTTATTTCAGTTTGTCGGCGGCAAATGTCCCGCGTGTGGCGGCTCAATCGCGAAGGAAAAAGTGTCCGATGGCGAGTCAGAAGCCGTCGCCTGGCAATGCCAAAACGTCGTTGGCTGCCCCGCGCAACTCATGCGGCGTGTCGAGTATTTCGCGCAACGCAAGGCGTTGGACATCGAATCACTCGGCGGCATCGTGGCGGAGAAACTGGTCGAACGCGGGCTGGTGAAAGAACCGCTGGACCTGTTCGATCTCAAGCTGGAGCCACTCGCCAAGCTGAACCTGGGCACAGATGAAGAGCCGCGCACGTTTGGCGAAAAGAACGCAACAAAGATCATTGAGGCATTGCAACAGGCCAAGACTGCGCCATTGCATCGGTGGATTTATGCGCTGGCCATTGCTGATGTTGGCGAAACCACCGCCAAACAACTCGCTGCCACACACGGAACGCTGGAGGCGCTGACTGATTCTGCTGTGCTCCGCGACATTCTTGCGCTTGGCACGAAGGAAACTGAACGCGCCGAAATCAGCCCACGCTCGCGCAAGAACCCGCCGAAGAACGACGCGGAGAAAGCTGAGAGGGAAAAGCGCGACACAGAGCTAAAAGTCGAGCTTGCCGAGATTGAAGCGCGGTTAGACGCGGGTGGGCTGAAAGCACGATTACCCGAGGTTGGTCCGGTTGTCGCGGCGAGCGTGCTGGACTACTTCACCTCCGATGCGGGGAAGCGAGTGCTTGTTCGTATCCGGGCGTTGGGTATCAAGCCTGAAAATGATCTACCCGCAGCCTTAAGTGTCGCGGCAGCCGGGCCGTTCGCGGGAAGACTGCGGTGTTGACCGGTACATTGCCAACGCTTACCCGCGAACAAGCCACGGCGATGATTGAAGCCGCCGGCGGCAAGACGAGTGGCAGCGTGAGCAAAAAGACCCACTATGTTCTAACTGGAGAAGCGGCGGGCTCAAAGTTCGACAAGGCGCGGGAATTGAGGATTCCCGTGATTGATGAAGCTGAGTTCCGCCGGTTGCTTGGAGACAGGTGAGCACATGAGCAAATCCAGATGGGTGGTTACAATTGCAATCGCCAGCACGTTGGGAGTGTTGGGGTGGCTGTTGTTGGGGCAAAAGCAGCAGAATGATAATTTGCAGCAAGAGAATGCCTCCTTGAAGCAGCAGCTGGCCCGTCTTTCCGAAGTGGAAACCGATAATCAACGGCTCTCCAATCTGGTGGCGCAAGCTGATGGCGCCAAATCGAATCAGCAGTTACTGGAATTATTGCGACTGCGGAACGAAGTAGGAGTTTTACGGCGACTAACCAATGAGTTTCAACCAATGCAGGCGGAGTTGGTGCGACTGCGGTCGGCGGAGGTGGCGGGACTGGGCGGCGGAGTAACCAACGTCTCACGTGAGCCGTTGGCGATATACCCAAAAGACCAATGGGCATTTATGGGGACCGATACTCCAGAAAACGCCTTCCAATCGTTGAATTGGGCCGCGTTGAATGGGGATTTGGGAACACTGAAATCCAACCTCACGCAGGAGGCGCAGAAGGAATTTGCCAAAGCGTTTGAAAACAAATCCGAAGTGGAAATCCGCGAGGAGTTGACGCGAATTTTTAATGAAAAAGTTGATGCGCGTATCCTTTCTAAGAATGTCATCAGCGATAATTTGGTGGTGTTAAAGGTTTCGGATGGGAGGGACGGGGACTCGGTTGACAAACTGGTTTTCCAGAAAATTGATGGGCAGTGGAAGTATGTGATGGATCATTAAGGCCGACATGATAAATGCGCTCGGTAAGATATTCGCCCGACTAGTGGCTTCGCATGTGCAGTTGCATAGGTCGGCGACCTGCCCGGATTGCGGCTCGCAACTGGCGCGGGCTGTCGACGACGCGAATGCTGCCTGGAGTTGCCCGAATCCCGATTGTCCGCCGCAGGTGTTGAAGCGTGTTGAACTGTGGGCTTCACTGGAAGCGATGGATATCCAAGGCTGCAATGCTGCGTTGGTAAAGCAGCTTGTGCAGCGTGGATTAGTGCGCGATGCGGCGGAGTTCTATCGGTTGAAGATTGCGGAACTGGCCTCGCTCGAAGGCTTTGATCTCACCAAGGCGCGTGCGCTGTGGGAAGCCATTCAAGCCAGCAAACAGCGCGAGGCCTGGCGGGTGTTGTTTGGTTTGGGCATCCCGAATCTCGGCGTGCCGGAGGCGCAGGCGCTGTGCAAACATTGCGCCGCTCTGGAGGATGCGTTTGCGCTGGGCCGGGAACGATTGGCTAAGTTGGACGGCGTCACTGAAACCGTGGCGCGCAGCCTGACGCATTGGTCTGGCGATCCGGTGAATCGTAAGCTGGTGCGCCGGCTGGCCAAAGCAGGGATCAATTTTGATACCCGATCCACCCAAACTAAGTCAGTGAACTAGGCTCAGTTCTTAGATAGAGCTTTCGCGACCGCTTGCTTGATGTTGTCGCCGCGCAGGCCGGTTTCGACGATCTTACCATCCGGTCCGATCAGGAAGATGGCGGGAATGCCTTGCACGCCGAATTGCGCGGGGAGGTCGGTGGCGGACCAGTCGCCCAAGAAACCTTGCGCCCAGCCCAGTTGATGCTTCTGTGCGTATTTGCGCGGCGCAGCAGCATCGGAGTCGAGACTGAGCGCCATCATCGTGAAACGGGGATCATCTTTGAAAGCTTCCCAAGTGGCTTTCAAATTCGGGGTCTCTGCGACACACGGGCCACACCAGGTCGCCCAAAAATCCAGCAGCACGTATTTGCCTTTGAAGTCGGAGAGTTTCAGTGGTTGGTCGTCAATGGTTTTGACGGAGAACTCCGGTGCAACCTTTCCGGCTTTCATGACGGTGCGCGCGGTCAGCTTAATTGTGCCCAAGTCGTAGGGTTCATCGCTGCGTCCGCCGGGGGAGTCCGGTACTTCAACTTCCTTTTGCAGGTTGGCGATGGCTGGGGAGTTGAAGCGATTGAAGTCATCGCCGCCCTCGCGCAGATCAATTCGCAGGTTGTATTTGCCGCCGGGCACATCTTCCACGCGGAACGATCCGTCAGGCGCGAAGTTCAACGCGAAGCGCCGGTTCTTGAAAAAATGTTCGCGCCCGGCTTCGGTGCGATAGAAGGCCCGGAGCTGATCTTGGGCGGATTGCTGTTGTTGTTCGTAGTCTTTCTGGGCGGCCAGCTTCTCCGCGTCGGTGTCGAGCGCACCCATCTTTGCGGAAAACGCTTTGGTAATGGCGCGCAAATCCGGTATGACCGACGGTTGTGGCACTACAGTTTCCAAAGAGAACACATCCTGACGCCAGTTGATTGTGCCGTCGTAACCAGTAACTTCCAGCCGTCCGATCACCGACCGCCCTTGACCACCCAACGTAAGTTTATGCGTCTCGCCGGGTTTGACGAGGAGCTTGGTGGTTTGGGCTTGGGCGATCGTGCCCATCTTGCTGTCGCGCACCTTGGGTTCATGATAAACTTCCACGGCGATGGGCGGGATGCGTTCAAAGACGAAGCGTCCCTCGACGTCAGTGCGAGTGGTGGCAAAAAAACTAAGTGCCGGGAAATTACGTGGATGCGAGACGTACGGGATGTGCGCCAGGCCGAGGCGGACGGTTTCGTTGGTGCCGGGCCGGGGGCCGATGAAGAGCTGGCCTTCAATCCGCGCGGGTGCTTGCAGGCGGATTTTTCCGGCGCTGCCCAATTGGTCCACCAACACTTCGGCGTAGCCCATCTCGTTCACGACGATTACTGAATGCGCTCCCGCCATCGGTTTGAACGAGAACCGCCCGCTGGAATCCGTGGTGGTCTTTTTGGTGCCTTGGTAAATGTTTTCGCGCACCGCCATTTTGTCGCCGTCCACATAGACGCCATTCTTGTTGTCGGTCAGATACACCGTGAGGTTCGTCGCCGGCGCACCGTCCGGCTGGTGCACGATGCCGCCGTAACCAGAGCCCTTTTTCAGCGCTACAATGAGATTGGTTTCGCTCGTCGAATCAAGCCAGCCGGAGGCCTGCGGCAGATAACCTTCCGCTTCGATCAGTACCGCCGGGGCTTGCGGTTGTTTGTTGAAATACACGGTGAACATGCCGTTGGAATGCTCGGTCTGGCGCGAGGAGAGCCAATCTGTCTGTTCGCCGTAACGGCTTCTCCGACCAGGCGTTACTGTGAATGCCGCCAGCGGTTGTTGGGTATCGGCGTCCACGGCTTTGCCGGTGACCTTGATGTCGCCGCCGACCGGAGCGGCTTCGACACCGCGCAACGGTTCCTCGCGCAACGATGTTTGATCGCCTTCGAGTCGCTCTGCTTTTTCACCCGGCACGAACTCGACAATCAAGTCGAGCTTGTTGGTGTGGACGCGTCCGATCAGGTGGTAGGGATTGAGTGGGTCAATGCTGCCATTGCGCGGCGACATCTGATAGCCCTTGATGCGGGTGGACAGCCCCACGGATTCCGCCGGGACATTTTCAAAACGAAATTGTCCGTTGGCAGCGGCGGTGGTCTGTTGCGAATCCCACGCATTTTCCCGGCTCAAGAGAACCCGCGTATCGGCGGGAACGGGCGTCCCGTCCTTCAAGCGGATTTCCCCTGCAACTGTGAAGCCGGGTTTCACCGTGAGTTCGCCGGCGTTGAAGGTGTCACCGTTATCGCCGGTGCGAACGACTTGGGCCGGGATGCTTCCGGGCGGGCCCAATGATTTCATGAGGCCATAAAGCTGATAGGAAGTCTTGGCGGGCAGGTTCACGAACAGGAAGCGCCCGTCCGCATCCGTGGCCACGGAGAAATTGCCGACATAGACTTCGGAACTACGATCAGCGCCCGAGACGCCGACCTCAACGCCAGCCACTGGCTTTCCGTCCTTGGTCACGCGGCCCGTTAACGAAGCGCCCTCGGCCAGCTTGAGTTCATGAATTTTCCCACCCGTGGCCAGACTGTGAAAAATCCCTTTGGCAAACCCGCGCGCGACTACATCTACGCCAGCGGCCTCGAAAGCCGTCTGACCGTTGATCACGAAGTCGCCCCGCTCATCTGTGACGGCGAGGGGATCAATGTCCTTGTTCCCGCCGTATTGCGTGGATTCGCTGCGCGTCACCCCGCGGATGTTCACGACTGCGCTCGCAACCGGTTTGCCATCGGAATCAGTGACCCGTCCGGCAAGCCGTTTGTCCGAGGTTTCCCCGCCCGTACGCGGTTTCAAAGTGACTTTGATAGGCTTCTCCGCCGGGTCCACTTTATCCACGAACTTGGGCTGATGATCCTTGGCTACGACGAGAATCTGAAAGCGCAGTTCGGGATCGAGGCTGGGGATGGTGAATTGCCCCGCCGTATCGCTGGTGGTTTGTTTGCGGCAATCGGCATAGCACGATGGGCACAACACGCCGGCGCCCACTTTGGGCGCGGCGGTGTAAATGAAGATGGCGGCGTTGGAAAGCGGCTTTCCTGCCGCATCCACTATTGCGCCAGAGAGCGTCGGGCGTGGCGTGTCTGCCGCACGAGTTGCCAGCCCGCCGAGCGTGATGAGCATGATTAGGAGGATTACGACCCCAGAAACGACCCATGGTTTTGAGTTCATATTCGTTTACGCGTTTTTGGACCAAAGACCCGATGCGAATGTTAAACTCCCCGGCGGACGAATAGTTCTGCATACGGAGAACCTGTCAGGGATGATGCGGCATCCCGAGGCTGGCTGGTGGCTGGAAACCTGACAAGCGTAAAACCTGGAAATCACAGCATCCCCCCGCCCCCGCACATTCATGTGTCGTACATGCTTGTTGCTTCGCCGGGAAAAACTCACATTGTGTCGGAAATGAAACTCAGTTTCTGGCGGGAGGAGTTGCAGCTCGCCAATACATGGACCATCGCTCGGGGGAGCACCAATCTCTTTCAAGTCGTCATGGTACAACTCGTCACGCCCGAAGGCGTGACCGGCATTGGAGAAGCCAGCCCGATCAGTCGCTATCACGAATCCCCAGCCACTGTGGAAGCCTTCTTCCAACGTGTGGATGCCAGCCGGCTTTCGTTTGCAGACGTGGATGCCAGCATGGCATATCTCGATTCCCTTTCGCCCGGAGACATGTCGGCCAAGTGCGCGTTGAATATCGCGCTGCTCGATGGCGCGGGGAAGGCGGCGCAGAAACCTATTTACGATCTGTTTGGGCTTGGCTTCCGCGATCAACACCATGTCACTTCGTTCAGCATCGGCATTGATACACCGGAGGTAATCCGTAAAAAGGTTTTGGCAGCCGAGCAGTATCCAGTGTTGAAGCTCAAGGTCGGCGTGCCGGGCGACCGCGAGATCCTCGCTGCGCTTCGTGAAATTGCGCCGGCCAAAGCGGTGCGAGTGGATGCCAATGAAGGTTGGAAGACGAAGGAAGAAGCACTCAAGCGCATTGAATGGCTTGCGGAGGACGGGCACATCCAGTTCATCGAGCAGCCGATGCCGCAGAAAACTGCGCCCAAGGATTTGATCTGGTTGAAGGAGCGTTCCCCATTGCCCTTGCTAGCCGACGAGTCGTATCACACGGCCGGCGACATTGAGCACTGCGCAGAATGTTTTCACGGCGTAAACGTCAAGCTGGTGAAGACCGGCGGTGTCAGCGCTGGCTTCGCTGCGTTAAGCCGAGCGCGGAAAGCGGGCTTGAAAACGATGATCGGGTGCATGATCGAGACAAGCGTGCTCATCAGCGCCGCCGCACATCTCGCCGAGTTGTGCGACTATCTTGATATTGATGGCAATCTGCTGACGATAAACGATCCGTACGCAGGAGTGACGGCGAAGCGGGGAATTCTGTCGTTCCAGACCGCGAAGGAGCAGGTGGGGTTGCGCGTGAATCGCGTCGCGCCGATGCCGCCGTCAGCGAAGCCTGTTACAGCGCTAGAGAACGTTTAAGCACGATTCCGCGCGAGTTGTTTGGCCAGACGGATCGCAGCGATCATGCTCGACGGATTGGCAATCCCCTGACCAGCGATGTTATAAGCGGTGCCGTGGTCCGGCGAGGTGCGAATGAACGGCAGGCCGAGCGTCCAGTTGATGCCGCTGTCAAACGCCACCGCTTTCAACGGCGCGAGCCCTTGGTCGTGATACATCGCGACGACGGCGTCGAATTCTCCCTTCAAGGCGTAGTGAAACACGGTGTCGCCACTCAGCGGGCCGACGACATCGAAGCCGCGTTTCTGCATCGCTTGCACCACAGGACCGATGGTGGTGATTTCTTCATCGCCAAATTCTCCGCCTTCGCCGGCGTGCGGGTTCAGACCGCAAACGGCGATCCGGGCCCGTGGCAATTTCAGTTCGCGGCACGATTGTGCGGCCAGCTCAATGGCGAGGGTGATCTTTTCTGCCGTGAGTTTTTCCGGAACGGACTTGATGGAGATGTGGATGGTGGCGAGCGCGACGCGCAACCAGCGACCGCGTTCATCCGTGCCGAGGAGCATCATGGCGGTGCGTTTGGTGCTGGCGAGGTCGGACAGGAATTCCGTCTGGCCGACGAACTTGTGGCCGGCGCGCACGATGGCTTCCTTACTGACCGGCGCCGTGACCATCGCATCTAATTCGCCTTGGAGACAAAGTTCTCCGGCTTTTTTCAACCACGCGACGGCGGCCCGCGCCGCAGCGGGGGCACCGGCAGCGAGGTTTTGTGGCACCGGCGTGGCGAGCGGATTGGTGATGGAAACACGGGTGGTGGCGGTGGCTTGCGCGAGTGGTGTGAGCGAAAGGTTTAACCCCAACTTCTCGATCAGCCCCTGCGCGACACCGGCATCGCCGATGAGGACGTAGTGGGTTGAATCGGCGGCGAGTTCGGCGACGATGGCTTTGAGCGTGACTTCCGGGCCGATGCCGGTGATGTCGCCGAGAGAAATGCCGATGCGCCCAGTCATGGAGCCAATGACGCAAGCTCGTCGCGTCTAGTAATCGAACTTGCGGATGAACGTCTTTTTCTTGAGCTTCTCGATGTATTTCGCTTCGAGTCGCGTGCGTTCCTGCTGTACGAGCACGCCTTCGATTTCTTCCCGCACTTCCGTAATGGGCTTCACGTGGCTGGCGCGCTTGTCTTCCACGAGCATGATGAAGTATGCCTGCGGCGTATCAATGACCTCGCTGAGTTCGCCGGGTTTCAGGTTGAACGCGAGGTCCGCCAGTTCGGAGCGCAACACGGTGCGCTCGGCCCAACCCCAGTCGCCGCCCTGGGTGCGTTGCGCCCCTTGGGAGTAAATGGTTGCCATCTCGGAGAATGCCGCGCCGCCTTTGATCTTTTCAAGAATCTGTTTGGCCAGCTCCTGCACGCCTTGAAGTTCAGCTTCGTCCGCCGGCTTGTTCAGCATGATCATCCGCAGCTTCACCTGTTCGGCCACTTGGTAACTCTCGCGATGTTCGTTGTAATAATTCTGGATCTTGTAGGGCGAGATGATGGTTTCCTGATTGATGTTCTTCATCCGGAGTTGACCGACCAGAAACCGTTCCTTGGCCTGTTGCCGCCATTTTTCGTAGGTGATGCCGCGGGCCTGCAAGGTCTTGGTCAACGTGGCGCGGTCACCAAAGGTCTGCTTGATTTCGTCGCCTACCACTTCATCAATGACGCTTTCCGGCAGGTTGTAACCTGACGCTTCAAAATCGCGCAGGATTAATTTGTGTTTCAACGCGCGCTCAAAACTGTCCTTCAAGGCCGCATCAATCTTTTGTTGGAACACTGCCGGCTGCCGGCCGTATTGCCGGCGGTACTCGTCCGCAACCGTGAGGACATCGGACTCGATCTCGCCATAGGTGATGACGGAGGTATGCACGACGGCTTTGACGCCGTTGACGACTTCGGCGCGGAGGGACGCGGTCGCGGTCCAACCCAGCAGCAGGGCGGCGAGCACATTGCAGGTGTGCGAGTAATGCTTCCTTAACACGTGGCGATGCTAGGCCGCGGTAGCAGACGGGTCAAGCGTTGCGCCGGTAGGCCGGCTTAGTATCCAGGAGGAACCGCTTCCACCGTATAGAACATGGCGGGCGCGGTGGTGGTAAGATTGTAATTCGTCGCTCCGGTGCTGGTGGCAGTGAACTGGGCGATGGGCACGAACGTCTGGCCCAGTGCCGGGACGGCATAGATGCGGTAGAGTTGCCCGGCGGTGGCATCCCAGCGGAGTTGCACGCCGGTGGTGTTGCGAATGCCCAAGCCGGCAAAGGCGGGCGGGTTGGTGCCAGAGCCATTGAGATTGGTATTGGCCAGACTCCAGCGGGCGTAATTGTAACTGGCGGGCAGTCCGTTAGCGCGATATTGGACATAGTTCCACGAATAAACCTGCGGCAGGAGGCAGACTTCTTCGCTGGGCGCCAAGCCTCCGCTGGCCTGGCTGACGGCGGTGACATAAATGTTTGTCAGGTTGAGGCGATAGTAACGAGCGAGGGATGCTCCTGACACCGTGAAGTCTAATGTGCCGTTCGTGATGGCAACGCCGCTGGCACAACGCAACGCCAATCGGGGCGAAGCGGTGTCCACCAGCTTCGTGAAACACAACTCCGCCAACTGAGCGTTCGTATTGATGAGCCGGCGGAGGTTGGCTGGTGCGCCGGACTGAATCTCTATCCAACCGACATGATTGGTGTCTGTGGCGGCGCCCGTGATCCCATCCAAGCGCAAAAACATTTGTCCGGAGGCGGTCGTCAGGGCGATGGCCAACAGGCCCAAAATGAGGGTGGTGAACTTGCCGGAGTGCATGGCGATGGCGGCGCTGGATGGACCGTTCAACTGCCCGAGTTGGTGGTCAGATTCCAGGAATTGGTGCTGGCGGCGACCACTGGATTGCCGAGGGAATCAACTTTTTGATACACCCATTTGATGGTTTCGTAATGCAAGGTAATGGTTTCGGTCGGCCGGTCGCCCCCAGAATTCTGGCTGAAGCCGGTGACATAAACCTTTCCCAAGGTGATGGTATAATACGCCACACCGGAAACCGGATGTTTCAAGGTGAGGACGGCCGTAGTTTTTTGCTGACCATCCGCACAACTGAAGAGCAACGGCAGGGACGCTGAATCCAGCCGCTTGGTGAGCGTCAGTTCGGAAAAACTGGGCGCGCTGACCCCGCCGCCCCCGCCGCCGCTGGCGATGCTTACCCCCAGACCCCATTGCATGGAGTCAATCGCGATCAGATTGTTGGTGGCTTCACCGGAAATGCCGGTGACTGACAGAAGCATCTGGGCCTGACTGCGGCCGGTCAGTAATAAGGCGGCACAAACAACCACCCAACCTGCACTGCGAGAGGCGAAAATTTTCATGCGCCATGAGATACGGGTGAAACTTGTTCCGGTCAAGCGCTTCATGGCCAGTGGTTTTGCTTGGCGCTGCCCAGGATGAAATCAGGTCCAAAAGCAGGGCGACCAGTCCGTCATTCAGCACAGTCAACGGTTGCGTGATCACCTTTGTTTTGCGCTGATAGCGAGCAGGCTTGGTTGTGCCGTCATTCAGTTACAGCGCGGAAAAACCTTCTCGGTGATCCGGGGGGCGCTTGAAATGCATTAACGCCATCGCTGGTAACAGTCGTGAAGGTCGTCCAATGGACCAGATTGGTGGAGGATTCGATACGATAAGTCCGCCCTGGATGCCCATTGAGATTAAATTGGAAGGTGTTTAATCCGGGGTTGGGCCCGATGCTGAGGTTGGGGCGGATGTTTAGCATGCGCGCCAATCCATATCTGGGCTGTTGGTAAACAGAGGTAAAATCGCCGCCGCAAAAAATCGTGGTGTTGGAAACCACGTTCAAGGTGTAGACCTGATCAATGATAGGGTTCGACGGAGTCGAAGTGGGATCGATGGTTCCCGCGGCAGTGACGAGACCTAGTCGTGCGGGAGAAAGGTAGCTTGAAGAAAAGAATCCGCCGCCTACCAAGGTCGAACCATCTGGCAGTGGAGCGGAGGACAGTCCCAGCTCCGCGATTTCGGTACCAGTGAGAATTTTTGCATCCAGACTTCCGTTGGGATTCAGTCGCTGAAACGTAGTCCAGTTGGTGTCGCTGCCGGTGTAGTAGAAATAACCCCCGAACCAGACTTTGCCATCGGGTTGCACGACACAACTACGCACATCGCATAGCGAAACGCTGACGGGCAGGAAATTCGTATCAACGACTCCGGAGGAGAGCAAGCGGGCGCGCCCATTGCGGTTGGTGCCGTTGATCGAAGAGAAAGGTCCGCCCAGCAGAATCTTTCCATCCGACTGCAAGGCGGTGGCATAAACGCTGGCATTGGGCCCGGTCCCGATGGCGAAGGTGGTGTCCAAGCTAGCGTTGGTGTTCAGGCGGACCAGATATTGTTTGCCGCTCTGGCTGTTGTACGTAGTGAAACCACCGCCAACAATGATTTTTCCGTCGGTTTGAAGCGCGAGGGAGAACACGCGGGAATTGAATCCGGTGCCCGGATTAAAATCGGTATCGAGCGATCCATCAGTGTTCAATCGCGCGATCCGGTTTCGCGCGGTGCCATTGTAACTGGTAAAAGCGCCACCGATTACAACTTTGCCGTCACTTTGCGCTGCGATGGCCTTGACGGACTCGATTGAGCCACTGGGGCCAGTTCCGGGATCGAAACTCGTATCGAGAGAACCATCAGTGTTGAAACGCGCGATGGACTTTCGGTTGATGCCGTCAACGGCGTCAAAATCACCGCCGATAACCAGTTTGCCGTCCGGCATGATTGCGGAGGCCAGAATATTTCCAACGGCCGCCCCCGCTGAGGACGCAAAGGCCGGGTCCTGCTGGCCCGTCGTGTCCAGTCGCTCAATCATGTAGTTGCCCGGGTAAACAGCTTCGATCGCAAGATTTCCTAGGACAATCTGACCGTCCGATTGGACCGAGATGGAATAGGTGGTGTGGCGTGGTGCGGCGCCGGGATCGAATGTTCCATCCAACGCCCCGGTCGTCGTCAGGCGCGCGATGGCAGTGCGGGCGACGCCATCCACGGTATTGAATTGACCGCCGATCAGCACTTTGTTGTCGCTTTGCAGCGCCACGGCATAAATATCAAAATCAGTTCCCTTGCTGTTAATAAAACCGCTGTCAAGCGATCCTGCGGCAGTCAGGCGCGCAATGTTGGTTCGGCTGCTGCCGTTGACGCGCGTAAAACGGCCCCCGATCACAATGCTGCCATTAGTTTGGATGGCCAGTCCGCTCGCTACCGCAGAACCGCCCGTCACTCCGGTGGGAGCGAAGCCGGTGTCCGCCGACCCATCGGTGTTCAAGCGCGCGATGCCGCTGCGAGCATTCCCGTTGACGGAGGTGAACTTGCCGCAGAACACTGCTTTCCCGTCGGATTGAAGGGCGAGATCACCCACGTAAACGCTGCTGCCAGCCGAACCCGTTACGCCGGTGCCCACATTAAAAGCGGTATCGAGCGAGCCATCCGCATTCAAGCGCGCGATCCGGGTGCGCGCCACCTGATTGACTGAGGTAAAATCTCCGGCGATGACGATTTTGCCGTCCGACTGAAGTCCCATGGCGATCACTCCGTTGTTGCGCCCAGGCCGGGATCGAAACTTGGGTCCAGCGAGCCATCGGAATTTAACCGGGCAATCCGATTGCGCGGCACGCCATTGACCTGAACAAAGCGCCCACCGACGAGGATCTTCCCATCCGGTTGCAGCAAAATTTTGAGTGCCATCCCTCCTTGGAGACCTACTCCCGCATCGAACGTTGAGTCGGGGGTGCCGTCGCTGTTCAGACGCGCAACTTTGAAGGCCGTCGCCCCGTTGACCTGGACAAAATCGCCGCCGATCAGAATCTTGCCGTCGGGCTGCAACGCTGTTGTATAAACGCGGGTGAAATTCCGCGTGATGACCGGAGTGAAATTGGGGTCCAACATCAGCGGCTGGGCCGAACCGGTGAGGCAGAGAAATGCCGCCGCCAAAAGCAATAATGGTAGCTCGCGCATGGGAGTGGGGTTTCGTGCGAGACTAACAGAGCGAACGTACCTTCACCAAACAGAAAGTTATTTCTGGTGGCTACGTATTTTTACCATGAGTCGCATTGCCCGCCCAACATAAGCCCTTACGCTGTTGCCAGATTATCCTCCAGCATTTTCGATTTCCCAGCCGGTAGTTCGGCTTGAGTCGCGGCATTCGCGTTCGCTAAGACGCGGATCGGTTCGTAAAACGTATTCCGTTGCACGGCGTGCGACTGGCTTTGATCATGTCCGCTTCGGTTTGCAATTGCGGCGAGGTCGCGTCAGCCAAGTGGAAGATGTGTTCCTCGATGATCGTCCCGTGCCGGTCACCCGCGCTTCGGTTCGTATGGAACGCCGTAGGACTTTGGTTCCGCCCAGCCACAGGACACGTCCGTCAAAGTTTGATCTTGGTTCCACTCCGGCCTCCTCGCGCGTCGCCTTCACCACCATCTGGATGAAATGCAGCTTGCGCAAAACGGCGCGGTTCATGACGAACGGATAAAAATCCGGCTGCCCCATGCTACGCGCCAGTTCGTTGAGCACCGTGGTCAGTTGCACCCAGGAATTCACGAGCAGGATGACACGCTGCGCGTCCGACGCTTCCGAATCGTAAAGGTCCTGCACCGTAAACGGCTCGACTGCCGCCTCGACATCTTCCCCGCGCAGACCGAAGCCCAACGCCGTGTCCAAGCTATCCACGACGTGCAGATAATGCGCCCAACATTCCGCCCAATCCTCCCAAGGGTGCACGGAAGCGTAGGTGCTGATGTGTCGCTGCGCCCAATCGGCCGGCGGGCCTTGCTCATAATTGCGCTTCAACGCGGCGGCGTAGTCCTGGCGTTCGTCGCCGAAGAGCGCGCGAAATTTCTCATGCCATGGCGTGTCGGCGACCAGCCGATCCCAATAATAATGACCGATCTCATGGCGGAAATGGCCGAGCAAAGTGCGATACGGCTCGCGCATCTCATGCCGGGTTTTTTCGCGCACGGCATCATCGGCTTCTTCCACGTTCAACGTGATGAGACCATTCGCGTGGCTGGTCATGACACGCGGTCCATCCTTCGGCGACCGCAGAAAATCGAACATGACGCCACGCTCCTTATCCTCGCTGACCTTCGATTGGAGTGGCAATCCGAGGCCTAGCAACTGCGCCACGAGCCGGCGCTTGGCGTTCTCAATCACGCGCCACCAACGACGATTGTCCTCATCGTCGAGATTGGGAATGGTGTGATTGAGCCGGCAGGAGAGGCATAGCTTCTCGGCGTCGGTCATCGGGACGAGCCAGTTGCAGCCGGCGGGCGAATCAAAGTTCGCGCACCGTCGCCAGACCGATGGGGACTCCTTTTCACCGGCCAATTGCCACGTGTTGGCTTCTTTGCCCGGTTGCAGCGCGCGCACCTTCGCCAGATCCGGCGCGTAACCCAGCGGTGTCTTGCAACCCAGACACAGGCTGTTGCGAAAGAACACGGGGCGTCCGCACGTGCACCGATACGAATGCCCACGGCCCGAAGGCTCGTCGGAACGCCAGGCTTCCGTCAATCGTTTGGTGATGTTGTCAAAAAGAGGATGCATGTGATGTCCAGTTGCCGCCGTGCGATTTGCGGCATTGAACCAACTCATTCGACGCGAGGAAAGCGCAATGCAGCACGACGAAGACGCCAAGGCGCTGGCGGTTGCAACGGTGTAATCGAGTAAACGGAAGACTTGCGACGCGCTGTCTTCTCTTTGGGGAGGGAAACAGGGGAGGTTGTCTCGACGACCTGACTTCAATATTGTTCGCTACGTGAAATCAAAAGGGAAACAACATCTGAAAGTTCCTGTTTGGGTATCGCTGCTATTCATCAGTGCTGGGTTAATCCTTGTAATCTTGCAGGCCCAAAAATATTTTCGCGCGAACCAGTCGCACAAATGGCCTTCTGTCGAAGGCGTGATGCTGCGTTCGGATTGGGTTAAGTCTGGCAAGTCTTACGGAGCCAGCGTGGCGTATCGGTATAAAATAGATGATCGGGCGTATTCCTCAGAAACGCTCGCACTTTGGCCTTGTGCTGGAAGCAAGGAAGCCGAGCGGCTGGTAAAGGCTCATTCTGCCGGCTTTCCTGTGAACGTGCGTTACGATCCAAATCAACCCGGTCGGGCAGTGCTAATTTCGGGTGGAAGCATTCTGGGATCAGTCGGAATCACCGGGGCCGGCTGCTTGGTAATCGGCTGTTGGAGTTTGTTCGACACAATCAGAATGAGAGCGCAGAAGCAGGTTTTTGGAAACTGCTGAGGTGCAGGTTTTTTTAGATGCCGGAATTAGGCGTTCACGCCGATGCCAGATTATCTTCCATCAGCTTCGATTTGCCAGACTGTGGTTCAGCTTCAGCCGCGGCGGGCACGTTTTCCAACATGCGGATGGGTTCGTAGAATGTATTCCGTTGCACCGGCGTGCGACCGGCTTCGCGGATGGCCTTGATCATGTCCGCTTCGGTCTGCAATTGCGGCGAGGTCGCGCCAGCCATGTGGAAGATGTGTTCCTCGATGATCGTCCCGTGCAGGTCGTCCGCGCCGTAGCTCAACGCCACCTGCGCCAGCTTCATGCCCATCCCCACCCAATACGCGGTGATGTGATCGAAGTTGTCGAGGTAGATGCGGCTCACGGCGATGGTGCGCAACGCGTCGAAACCCGTGGGCGGCGTCTTCACCGGGATGTCGTTGTTCTCGGGCTGATACGCGAGCGGCACGAAGCCCACGAAGCCCTTCGTCTCGTCCTGCAACGCGCGCAATTGCCGCAGATGATCCACGCGGTCGGCGAGCGATTCGACGTGGCCAAACAACATCGTGCAGGTGCTGCGGCCGCCGAGCTTGTGCCACGTGCGGTGGACGTCGAGGTATTCCTCGGCGGATTCCTTGCCCTTGGCGATGGCGCTGCGGACTTCTTTGCGGAAAATCTCCGCGCCGCCACCGGTGAGCGATTCGAGTCCGGCGGCTTTCAATTCAATCAACGTCTGTTCGACGGTTTTCTTCGCGAGCCAAGCGAGGTGCAGGATTTCAATCGCGGTGAAGCATTTGAGTTGAAGTCGTGGTCCTTGCGGACGGCCATTGTTCAACTCGCTGAGCGCCTTGAGAAAATCCACGTAGTAACTGAATGGCAGCGAGGGATGCAGTCCACCCACGATATGCAGTTCGGTGATGCCAAGCTTCAGCGCCTCGCGCGCCTTCTCCACCATCTGCGGAATCGTCAGTTCGAAGCCGTCCTTGTCGCGTTTCTTGCGCGCGAACGAACAGAACTGGCAGCTCAGGATACAGTAGTTCGAGTAGTTGATGTAGCGATTGACGATATAGCTGGCGCGGTTGCCGACTTTCTTCTGGCGAGAGAGATCGGCGATGGCGCCGAGGGCGTTGAGGTCCTTGGATTCAAACAATCGCAGCGCATCGGTCTCGGAAATGCGTTCCCCAGCGGCAACCTTGTCGTAGAGGTCGCGCAGTTCGCTACGTTGAATAAAGAAATTCATTTGGTTTTGCTTCAAACCCCAGTCAATGGATCAGGCCCACTGGTGTCGCGCCCCGGGAATTTGGCGCGCCATGCCGCTTGCTTTTGTTCTTCGGCAGCCATGGTGTCGAGTCGCTGCCGGGTTACGGCGTCAAACCCGAGTGATTCAGGAAGCGTTCCTCCGCAACGTCCACATACAAGATGGCGGCGGCTGTAAACCACCGAACCACACTTAGGGCACGTGTGCTGCACTTCCATCCCATAGATTAAAGCAGCTTTTGCGGGGCAAGGCAAACCGTCGTCAACCTGCGGCTTTCAGCGGCCGCAACTTAAGATCAAAAGACTTCAAGCGGGCGGGCCAATCTGAGATGCGGAGCTGTGTCTTTAAGTAGTTGTTAGCGTCAGGCGTTTGCGGGTCAAGAACAAGGTCAGCCAGACGAACACGGCAGCAGTTACCAACCGGGTGAACCCCCAAGAATAAGCCTGCGACGCACTCATCGCCGCAAGTCTCTCCGGGCTGGCGGACGTAATAATCAGGTAATGTATTACCGAGCCGATCAGTCCGGGGATGAAGAAAAGCAAACAAAGCGCACCGAAGGTCAGCGCCCAGGACCAGCGCCGTTGTAGCCATCGTCCGAACCACTTCCCAAGCCCTTGCCCTTTTCGATAGAACAACCACAAGCAGAGCGCCAAGCTGCTGGCAAATCCGGCCAGTTGCACCAGCGTAAATAAGGCCACTGGTAACGGGTAGAAATTAGTGCTGCCGGCAGACTGGAAGGTGTAGCCCAAGCCATACAACCCGAAAGACAGTGCTTCTCGGGTGATCAAGTCGACCGTGCGCGAGATAAAGACCCAGACCTGATAACCAATCAGCATCCACAAAAACCGGTCCAGCCAAATGACCTTACCGTTCACCTTGCCAAACTCCGTTTCCAACGAAGTATTCCTGCCGATTCGCTTCGCCCCAATCAGGAACGCTTCTTCGGCAGAGAGCCCGCTGGTTTGCAGGGTGGCGACGGCGTCGCGCAGATGCGATTCCAGTTCGTCGAGATTCTCGCTTTGGAGTGCAGGTGATTGACCAAGGTTTTGGCGCCAGTGCTGGATGGCTTGGTTTAGGTCAAACGAGGTTGTTGTTTCCATAATTTGGTCAGGGTGTCGTGGACGGTGAGCCACTGTTGTTTTTCCTCCTGCAACGCTTTGCGACCTTCCTTGCGTAAGCGGTAATACTTCCGCTTGCGCCCGGTCTCGGCCTCGCGCCACTCGGATTCGATCAATTCCTCCTTCTCCATCCAGTGCAGCACGGGATAGAGCATGCCTTCAGTCCACACGATCTTGCCACCGGACAATTCGCGCACGCGCTGGATGAGCGCGTAGCCATAATTCTCGCCCTCGGTCAGTACGGACAAAACCAACGGCACAGACGAAGCCGCGACGAGTTCCCTTGTAAGCATAGTAACACTATGCCTAGCGTTGTAATGCTTGTCAAGCCTTTGATTTTGGCTGGTGAAGTGAAATTTATTTCAATGCAGCGACTTTTTTTAGGAGCGTCGGGTCGTTGGGAAATTTGGTCAGTCCCAAACGCCAGGTCGCTTCTGCGAAATCCTGTTTGCCCATCTTTTGGTACTGGTTACCCAAAGCGACATACGTTTGGACGAAATGCGATTGTTGGGGCAGCGCCTCCTGTTGATCAATGAGGCTGGATAGCTTTTGCGCGGCTTCATTGTCGCGCGTCGGCTCGGCGGGCCAGTAAACCATGGTGGAGTATTTCACAAACTGCGCCTCCCAGTTCTGGGGATCAAGCTTCAGCGCCGCGTTGAAACTCTGGTCGGCCTGCATGGCGAGGATGCCGACTTCGTTTACGTCCGCGCCGGCTTCATGAAGCTGGCGCACCTTATTCAACATCGCTTCACCAAGTGTGGTGGGAATGGCGGCATTGTTCGGGTCGTCGGTCGCACGCCGCTTCAATTCAGCGATGACCTGATCCAACTGGCCGGACGTGCGGAGTTGGTCGAAGAGCTGGTGCTTTTGTCCGGCGAATTGGGGCGCGAGCAACGCATCGACCGTCTTGCGCAACGCTGCAGCCGCTTCGGATTCAACTTCGGGCACCACGGCATTGGTTGGCGGAGCGGAGGCTGGTTTAGTTTCAACGACAACCGGCACGGACTTGGAAGCGACGGAGACAATTTCAGCGGGTGTAACTGGCGCGACTTCCGCCGTCGGTGCAACCGCCGGAGTGGGTGGTGATGCGGGGCGTTGTTTGAAATAAACGATTGTACCGGCGATTCCGAGACCGAGCCCAAGTACGAGAAGAATGGTAGTTTTCATTTCAGTGTTGAGTTGAAGTTAAGGAGCAATGGCCGGTGCGGTTGCGGCCTTATGCTTTGCTACCAGCCGCCATTGCACGAACAGCGGAGCAATCCAGATGAAATTCAGCCAGAGCGAAAAGCGGCGGAGAAATTCCCCGCCTTGGGTGTACCAATGCGAAAAGATCGATTCGGACGCAGCTTGATTGACTTGGGCCGCAATGGCCAGATGGCCCCACGCATAATCCCGCGCGAAAGCGATATTGCCTGCGGCAGCGTTCAGACCGATGGAAAAGCACCCCATCGACTGCCAGCCGATGGCCAGCGCCCCGTAAGTCCACCCTCCGACCGCGATGCCGCCCAGTGGAATCAAGCCGACTGCGATACCGGCGAACGGAATCAGTCCAAACGAAAAGAATCCAACTCCGAAGGGGGCGGCCACAATCCCGCCGAACGCGATCAAGCCGCCGATGGCGTAATTGCCCATCGCGATCCATGCAGTCACCGGTTTCTTCAGTGGATCGAATCGGTCGCCGATCCGGACGTGAACCAGCGGCAGGCCTAGGAAGGTCGCGCGACTGCGATATTCGAAGGCCGGCTTGGGCATGACGCCATCATGCTCTTCCGTCAGGATGCGGGTGTAGTAGCGCTTCCGCTCGATGGCGGTCGTGAACATATTTATGAGCACGGCGATCAGGAAGAAGATGATCGAGCTCATGAACCAGAGGCCAAATTTGGCGGCCAGGGAAAAATGAGGCTGCCGCAAGAAGAGGAGGCTAACGGCAAGCACAGCACCGCAGCCTGCCGTCAGGATGAGAACGCGGTGGTAAAATGTCTTGATGAACTGGCGTTCGTTTTCGGTGCGCGCTTCCTCCAGGCTTAAACGATAGCCGAGATAGTTCCCGCAGACGATTAGCAACGGACTGGCGATCGTCGCCAGCAATCCCGTCGCGCCTGCGGACTTGGCCACAGCCCCGCCCTTGGCTGCGGTTAGACCGATCGTCGCGGCTTGGGCAGAAACGGTGATGCCGGACAACGCAGTCACGACGCTGAGGGTGAAAGCTTTGCCGGGGTTGGTACAGACCAGGCGACTTCGACAAACGCGGCGACCTCCTCCGCAAGAAGTTTTCGACCACGCGACAGTCGTTGCTTGACCGCGTCTTCGCTCAACTCCAGCGCCATCGCGACAGCTTCGATGGATTGGTGTTCCCGATAAAAAAGCACCAGCGGTTCGCGATAGATTTCCGGGATGCGTTCGAGCGAGCGCCAGAGAATCGCCTGCTCCTCTTTGCTGATGGTGTGGTCGTGCGGCAACGGTTCGGCAGAAGCGGAGTCATGCACCTCTTCGAACGGCTCGGCGGTGCGCACGGGTTCGCGGCCTTCGCGGCGCAGGGTGCTGTTGATGCGATTGCGGGCGATGCCGCAGAGCCAGGCGCGGAGTTTGTGTTGCTCGCGCAGGTGGCGGAGATGTTTCCACGCGGTGATGAAGGTTTCCTGGGCAAGATCTTCGCTCGCCCCAAGGCTGCCGGTGGCACTATAGGCCAGCGAGCAGATGAGGGATTGATAGCGCGAAACAATCTGGCCGAAGGCATCGCGATCGCCAGACAGACTGGCGGCCACAAGATCGGCATCGTTGTTTGCGACGGCGGACATGGCGGTTGTCATCATAACGTGCATGAGTGGTCAAAGCACGCCCGGAGGTGACAAACTATTATTTAAAAGATTGCTCTACTAAAACTCTCAACCAAAGGTGACATCCCTTGTCCCTCAAAAACCCGGAGGTTGAGATTGGCGACAATTCCGGCACATGGTTAGCTTTTGCGAGCAAATACGTTCCGATATGAGCACCAGCTTTGCCGACAAGGTCCAGATGCAGAACCGGCTTTTCGCCGAGCTATCCCGTATGTTCGGGCAAGAAGTGCCGCTTTACGACAAGTCGCTCCTCGTAAATCGCGTATGCAACCAGACCGTCTGCGCGCTGCTCGGACAATTGCATGTTGGTTTCTCGCTTTCGGACGACGAACTCGACCGGACCAGTGGCGAACGCCACGGCGCAATTCGCATCGGCAAGCCGTCTGAGTATCGCTTGATGGGGCGATTCTTCGCTGCGTTCGCGATGGAGCCGCATAATTTCTACGACATGGCCAACGTCGGCGCGAAAAGCCAGCCGATCATCGCCACGGCGTTCCGTTCCCGACTGAATCCGGATCACCGCGTTTTCACGTCGCTATTGCTGACGGATTATTTTGATGCGCCCACCAAAGCCCGCATCGAAGAGTTGCTGGCCACACGGGAAGTTTTTTCTGCGAAGGCGAAACAGTTGCTCGATAAAAACGAACAGCAGGGCGGGTTAAACTGGGACGATGCGAACGCGCTGATTGCCGAGGGAGTGAACCGCATCTTCAAGTGGACGGGGCAGGCGCGTGACTACACGCTCTACAAGGAACTCTGCGACGCGGGATTCAAGATCGCAGCGGACATCGCGTGCTTCGAGTCGCACCATCTGAATCATCTCACGCCGAACACATTTTGCATGGACCTCTATACGGCAGCGATGAAGTTCTGCATGGGAGAGATGGATGAAGCAGCCTTCTGTAGTCGCGCTGAAATCGCATTGGGACGTCTGGTTAAGCGAGCGGATCGCAACTGGATGCGATTGCACTTCAAGCATGTGGACCGCGCCACGCTCGACAGTTTCAAGCCTGGGGTTATTCCGATGAATGGAGTGGCTGACGCAGCGAAGATGCTGACACGTCGGTTACAACAGGACGACCTTGTGCTGACCAAACTGAAACATGCGGGCTTCAAAGATTTCACTGAAGGCCCGGCGGAGGACACGCCGGTGTTATTGCGACAGGATTCTTACAAAGCGCTGACCGAGCCGGTGAAGTTTCGCAATGCCGACGGCTCGATCGCGGATGCGGTCCACACCGCGCGCTTCGGCGAGATTGAGCAACGCTTTTACGCTACGACGGCAAAAGGCCGCGCGCTTTACGATCGCTGTTTGGTAGAGGCAGATGCCGCACGGGAAAAAAATCCCGGCCGCGCGAAAAAAGACTTCGCTGCTTACGAAGCGATGTATGCGCAGCCGTTTACGCCATTTCCCAAGACGCTTCCGGAATTGCTGGCACAGCAACTCGTTTACGCGCGCTACACTGCTACGCCAAAAGGTCTCGCGGCCAGAGGCAGCATCACTACAACTGACCTCACCGAACTCATCAGGCTCGGCTACCTGGACTACGAAGGATTGCGCTATGAAGACTTTCTGCCGGTGAGTGCAGCGGGAATTTTTGCCTCGAACTTGAATCAATACGGCACGAAGGCCACCGCCGCGCAGCGTCCCGTTCACACGCAGGCGGACTTGGAGGGAATCCTTGGGCGCAAGATCGTGGAGGCCAACAGCACTTACGCCGGCCTAGAAGCAGAATCACTGCTACGGGTTTACGCCGAACTCGGACTGCGCGATAAAATCTCCGCTATCACATGGACGGAATTAGAGCAGCGAGCGGCGGGATTGTGCCGGTGAGCACCGCGTCAGCCCTGCTGGCTGAATGACGCTGCCATCTCCTGCCTTTCGCGATCCTTTTGCTGGGCCGAGGAACTGGTCTTGCGCTTCTGCCCCGCCTTCGGTGTGGCGACGGAGATAAAACCACTCGCCGCCTTTTGCGTTGGCGCAGTCGGCGCAGCAATGGTCGTAATCTTTGTACCATTCACCAGCGCGCGAAGCGTCAGGACCGCGTGATTCAGCTCGGCCGCCTG
The DNA here is from genome assembly GCA_049840435.1 of Verrucomicrobiota bacterium. Taxonomy (GTDB): domain Bacteria; phylum Verrucomicrobiota; class Verrucomicrobiia; order Limisphaerales; family JADLHS01; genus JADLHS01. The sequence goes on from JASGKY010000014.1 coordinate 80,336, forward strand.
GCCTTTGAGTTCTTGTGATGCGGCAGCGCATTCTTCCGAAGCGGCGGCATTGTGTTGAGTTACGCTATCGAGCTGGGTGACGGCCTGGTTGATCTGATCAAGGCCATGATTCTGTTCCTTGGAAGCTCCGGCTACCTCGGTGGCAATCGCTTCGAGCGAACGCGCATGGGTGGCGATGCAATCCAACATCGTCGTCGCTTGCGCGGAGAGCGCCACGCATTCATTTGTGCCGGTCAACGCAGTAGAAATCTTTTCCTTCGTCTCCTTGGCCGCCGTAGCGCTGCGCTTGGACAACTCTCGCACCTCATCTGCCACCACGGCAAAGCCCGCCCCGGCTTCCCCGGCCCGCGCGGCTTCCACCGCAGCGTTCAAGGCGAGCAGGTTCGTTTGGAACGCGATGTCGTCAATCGTCTTAATGATCTTCTCCATCTCCGCCGTGGCGGTCTGCAAACTTTGCATCGAGGTGTTCATCTGTTTGATGCTGGCCACACCTTGGTCGGCGGCGGAACGGGCCTCGCGGGATAAATGATTCGCGCGATCGGAATTTTCAGCGTTGCGCTTCGTCATGGCCAAGAGTTCTTCCATGGATGCACTGGTTTCCTCGATGGAAGCAGCCTGCTGGCTCGCGCCGGAAGCAATCGTCTGGCTGGAGGCGGACACCAGGCTCGCCGCGTGATCGGTTTGATCCGCACCAGTCTGGAGATGGTCTACCACGGTCAATACTGGGCGTGTGATGCCGCGCGCTACCAACCAGCTTAAGCACAGGCCTAGCACGCTCACCCCGAGAGCAGAGATGAGCGTCCAGCGCACCAATTGCCCAAGCGAACTTTCCACCGTGCCAGTGATGTCCGCGTAATCGTCCTGATATGTTTCCGCGCCGACGACCCAATCCCATGGCGCGAAATAGGTGAACGCCGCGAATTTGGTGCGCGCCGCTGAGTCGCCCGGCGTTTTCCATTGATAAACTTCATTGGTCAGCGAGCCGCCGGTGGTTTGCAATGCTTTGTCCACGATGGCTTGTGTGATCAACCGGTCATTGGCGTCGCGCATGTCCCAGATGATTTCGTCATCATGCTGGCCTTTCGGACTGACGAAGTATTTGCCGCGATTGTCGCCTTTGGTGCCGAGCACGAACACATTTCCCGTCTTGCCGACGACGAGCTTGGTCATGCCATCGTGCAATTCCTTGTTGATGCCCGCCATGCTGACGCCGGAATAAATCATGCCGATGACCTTCTTTTTGTCCGCGTCCCAGATGGGTTCGTAGGCGGTGGCGTAATAAGCGTTCACGACAAACGCGCGGCCGCGATAGACTTCGCCTTTGAGCACGGTTTCCAAAACCGCATTGGGTGAACCGTCGGGGCTGACGCGCGGAATGAACGTGCCGATGGCGCGATTGCCGTTCGTTCCCAAAATGCTCGTGGCAACGCGGGGATCATGTCACCAGCCTGTTCGTTCATGCGCTGGAAGATCGTGCATTCGTCGCGCGTGAGATGTTTCACCTCATCTACGACCGGCGAGGTTCCATCGGCGGCATAATTTTGCCCGAGCGAATTTGTGCCGAGCAAGAGTTGCGGCAGCGCGAGCGTCTGAGCTTCCGCGCGTCAATTGGTTCACGGCTTTCCACCGAAACCGATTCGCCGCCGAACGAAACCGCGCCGTGACGGGTGACGACTTCCCGCGCGATAATCGAGATCGTGGGTCAGGCGGCTTCGATTGCGACGATCGGTCGCCTCGCAATTCACGTACAGTGTCTCAATGATCTTGCTGGCTTCACTCAAGGCTTGCTGCTGGATTACAGCTTCCATCTGCGTACGCACCCGGCTGCGTTGCACCAGCGTGGTCACGAGAAAGGTGGTTGCCGCCAGCGCCACTAACGCAAGGCAGGCGATGATGATTTTAGTGCTGATTTTCATACAAACAACTTAGGTGGAACGACAGCGATCCAGCCTTAAGGGCCATCGGCACAATGTCCTGTCGCTTAAGACTCAAAGCCAAGGTATCGCCGGTGGTAATACTGCCCGGAGACAAACTGATAAACACCCTCGCCAACGCATGGTCTTGGCAGCCTGTGGATTAAATCCTCAAGCGCGCGGAAGTGTGAAGCAGGGCGCGAGAAAGCCGAATAATTAAACACTGGTGAGCTGAAGTTTTGGGCCCGGCGACGCACTGCTCTTGCCTAGCGATGCCGCCTTGTTATCCAGAGCGAGCGGCGGGTGTTTTCCGAGGTGTGAAACGGGTGGATGGCCGTTGCTCTGACTGGGAAAGAAGAACGTTGGCAGGTGCCATGAATCAAAGCGCGCAACTCGATCACGGCCTCGGTCAGCGTGGTCGCTTGTGATTTCAATTGCTGTGCAGCGGTCGCGCCTTCTTCCGAGGCGGCAGCGTCGCGTCGTGTTACCCGGTCCAGCGCGGTGACGGCTTGGTCGACCTGGTCTATCCCGGCGCTTTGTTCCTTCGACGCGTGAGCGACATCATTGGCGAGCTCCTGTAACCCGTGCGCGTGGGTGACGATGCCATCGAGCAGCGTCGCCGTCTTCGGCACAAGGTGGCGCATTGATTCGTGTTGGTCAGTGTCGAGGCAATCCGGTCCGCCGTTTCCTTGGCCGCGCTCGCGCTGCGCTTGGACAACTCGCGCACTTCATCTGCCACCACGGCGAAGCCAGCTCCCGCCTCACCCGCGCGCGCCGCTTCAACGGCCGCGTTCAACGCGAGCAGATTGGTTTGGAAGGCAATGTCGTCAATCGTCTTGATGATTTTTGCCACCTCGGCACTCGACGCTTGCAGGCGTTTGCATCAACTGCGCATTTGTCTCATGCTCGATACACCTTCATCCGCCGAGGTGGTCGTTTGGTGTGCGAGGCCGCTGGCGCGATCGGCGTGATCGGTGTTCCGGCGCGTCATGGCCAGCAACTCTTCCATTGAGGCGCTCGTTTCTTCGAGTAGCCACGAGGCTTGATGTGAGGCGTCTTGCGCGATGGATTGGCCGCCGTCCTCGACCGCATGCGCAGCCTCGCTCACTTGTTGTGCTTGTTCGGATAAAACCTTGGTCAACCGCGTCAACGGGCGGGCCATGAAATAGCGCAACGCCAGCAGCACCAGTACGATCACCACAGTCAGCACGTATCGTACCAGCGCCGTGGTAAAGAGATTCTTCCGGTTGAAATCCCCCTGAAAACGTCACCCACGATTGTTCCGCGCGTTGCAAAGGCGTGGTGGAAAATTCCAGATGCGTGATGCCACAAACTCGGTCCAAGTTCCATTCATGGCAATCGAGACAGGCTTTCTCCGCATAAATCGGGCGATAAAATTGGAACGCATCTGTTGACCTAATTTTGATGCTGTCCTTGGCTGGTGCCCAAGTTGCTTCGCGATCTCCAACGGGAACGATCCTCTGACCTGCTTCGGCACGGAGGAATGTCACCTTGCCCGTACGATCGGCCAGCGACAGTTCGTGCAGGTCGGGAATGCTCCGTTGCGCGGTGAGGATCTGGTTGAACTTATCCATTTCTCCCGCCGCCATGGCGTCGTCGATGTGGCAAAGACCGCGTGATGCAGCCGATCGATCCATTGCCATTCGCGCTCGACTTCGCCGGTCAGGTTGTGTTGGGAAAAAATGTGCCGATGTCGGCAAGACTGGCGTGACGTTGGACAGGGCGGCGGCGACAGAGCACTAACAATCGACCAACAACACCAGCAACAGTTTTGTTTGCAATTTCACGATACCCTCCTAGCGACGAACCCCCCAGAGGCGACCCGATCCACCGGGCCATAGCGGGCGCGGTCGCGTCTAGGCAACCCCACCGCTACGCCTGTGAAACCGGCCCTCAACCCCAGAGGAACATCTCGGTACCGGCCCGGATTTTCGACTGGGTCGCGGGCAGGATTGGAAGTGATAATGACGACTGTGCGGGGGCTAATCCTGTCAGCCGTAAACCGTTCAGACCTCGAAGAAACGCATCACACTATCGCCATGCTTCAACTGCTTCACCTCTCGCCAAGGTGCTGTTCGGATTCTATCGTGTTTCCCTATTAACCTT
>JASGKY010000015.1:0-52348 GCA_049840435.1 Verrucomicrobiota bacterium
AAGGTTAATAGGGAAACACGATAGAATCCGAACAGCACCTATCCCTTCCAGAATCAACACCCCCCCGGCCACCGGGTCGCCCAACTTGACCGCGCGCTGCGTCGCTTTGTCATCCGGGCCGATAACCCACACGAAATTTTTGCCCTGCAACTCCACCACCGCGCGCTCAGGGATGACGATACTGTCGGGTCGCGTGCCCAGATCCACGCGGATCGGGGCGAACATGCCCGGGCGAAGGAGTTTTGCGTGATTGGCGAATTCAGCGCGCACGCGCAACGTGCCAGTCTTCACATCCACCGCGCGATCAATGAACACAAACCTCCCTTTCTCCGCATGCTCTGAACCATCGGCAAGCAGAAGCGTGACGGGCGATTCTGCGATCTGCCGGCCAGTCGTGCGCACCTTGGCTTCCGCCGCGAGATACTGGACTTCGCTGACACTGCAATAGAACCAGATCGGATCGAGCGTCGAATTCGTCGCCATCAATGTGGGCTGGCCTTTGCCGACGAGTTCGCCGATGGAAACTTGTTTCGCGCCGATCAATCCGCTGAGAGGCGCGCGCACATCGCAATAACCCAGATCAAGCTGCGCGGATTGCACCTCCGCCTGCGCCGAAAGCACGCCGGCCTTGCCGACTTTCCACGGAAGCGAGCGCGTTGTCCAGATCCTGTTGGGGAATGGCGCGCTTCTCCCGCCAGCGGCGTGAGCCGAGCCACGTCTTTGTCATACTTGTTCAACATCGCTTTGGCCTGCGCGAGCGCGCCTTCCGCCGCCGCAAGCCGTTCCTTGAACGGTTTGTCATCCAGCTTGAACAACGGGTCGCCTTCTTTGACCTCCGTGCCTTCGGTGAACAGCATCTTGTCCACAAACGCCTCGACCCGCGCGCGCACCTCGACATTTTGCGGTGAATCCAGCTGGCCGATGATGCCCGTGGAAGCCGGCGCATTCTCCGCCTTAATGCTCACCACTTCGACGATGGGCGGCGGCAATGCAGGCGGCGCAGCTTTCTTGCAACCAGTGAGACCGATTACGAGCCCCGCCACCGCCAGCAGGGAGAAACGGGAGGAAATCATTTTCATGATACAAAAGGGGAATACTTGGCTGATGACCACATCGTTGGCTTATAGCAATTCGTTCTACACCGCGTCGTTACCACACGAGCTAACGGCCGCCATCTCCAACACCTATGAGACGCCGAAATGTTTAGCCTTCCGTCACGGCATGTCGAGATTAGAATTTAAAACGGCATCAGCAAGGCGACGGATTAAGTTTTTTGCTCTCGAAATTTCCTCTCACTTATCCCGAGACGCCACCACCGTTCAGAATCTCAATCTCCGAGGGAAATGCCCAGTGCCCGCGCCGTGCGAATCAGATTTCCGTCCAGCTTGACGGTTTTGAGCTTGCCAACCGCTTCGCTGAGCGGGACCGCGCCAACCTGCTGACCTTGATACGCGACCATCTTGCCGAAATCCTCCGCCGCGATGAGCTCCACCGCCGTCGCGCCGAACATCGAACACAGCGCGCGATCAAACGTCGTCGGACTGCCGCCGCGCTGGAGATGGCCGAGCACACAATTGCGCGCCTCCTTGCCCGTGAGTTTCTCGATTTCCGCCGCGACCACCGCGCTGATGCCGCCCAACCGCGCCTCGCCAACCTTGGTCTGCGCGCCGCTGGTCACGAACTCGCCGCCCTTCTCCTTTGCGCCTTCCGCCACGACGACAAGGGTAAATTTTTTCCCGCAGCTTCTCACGCTCCGCGATCTTGGCACAGATGCTGTCGTACAGAACGGCACTTCGGGAATCAAAATCACATCCGCCCCGCCCGACACGCCGGCATACAACGCAATCCAACCTGCGTAACGTCCCATGACCTCCAACACCATCACGCGATTATGACTCTCGGCCGTGGAATGCAGCCGGTCCGAACGCGTCGGTCGCGCACGCTACCGCCGAATCGAACCCAAACGTCATGACCGTTCCTTCCAAGTCATTATCAATCGTCTTGGGCACCCCCACCACGCGAACGCCGTGCTCATGCAACTGCTTTGCGATACTTAACGAACCATCCCCGCCGATGGATACCAACGCGTGAATGCCCAGTTCTTTCATTCCGTTCTTCACGCCATCGAGCAATTCCACCGGCAATGTGCGTCCTTCGCCATGCCCAACCTTGGCGGAGAATTTGCCGCGATTGGCCGTACAAGAATGCGTGCCCCCGCGCGTGGCGAGAAACCGCTCAAGACTTGATAATCCAGTGGCATCGTGCGGCGCGGCTCCAGCAAGCCTTCATAGCCGCCCAAGATGCCGAGACAATTCCAGCCACGATGCGCCGAGGCCTTGGCCACGGCCCGAATAACGGTGTTCAAACCGGGGCAATCCCCGCCGCCGGTTACGACTTCCAATCAAATTTTTCATACGTTTGGCCCTGTTGAGTTAATACCACTCGCCCCATTGCGCTGATCCCTCACCGGGTAGTCCGGTCGAAAGTTGATGGAGCAGAGTTTGGCCCCTCTTTTAGTTTAGTGGCAGGAGGTTGTCCACCGAGGAATTGTCGCGCGCCGCCCAACTTTCGCCTCGGCGCAGCAAAAATGATTTACGGACGCGCCCCGGGACGCGATCCGCAATAACCCCGCAGCGACTGTCACCGCTTTATCCGACTACCGACGAACGAGGCCAAAACTAAGCTGCAACCATACACATGACCGACACAACCAAACCAACTTTATTGCTGTCAGTCATGGTCAAATCGGAGCACCTAATTATGAAACAACCCAAATCCTGGTTCCAAACAACCCTGGCCCTCGCAGGCAGTCTGCTCGCAGTCGGTCTGGCCCACGCCCAATACACGACCACCGTCTTGAGCGACTTCCACAACTTCAACCTGAGCGTCACGTATGCGAACTGGAATGTGGACGGTTCAGACATCTTGAATGGCGGCACCGGCTTCACCCCGATCATTACATCCGGGGCGACGAGTTATCGCGTCCAAGCACAAGGTTACGGCAGCGGGGCGCGTGATTTCGCCGTTCCCGTCAGCGCTCCGGGGGCAACGCTGTTTTCACTCACCTTCACCATCAACGCACCGGGCACGGCAAACTGGATGAATCCCGGCGTGCGCATTTCCGACGGCACGCATCAAGTCGCCTTGAGCGCAACCAATGCCCAAGGTGGTTTCTTGAACTACGGCAATTACAGCGCGCCCAACACTTACACGTTGGTCGGCCCGCTCACCGATCAGTTTGGCGGCGCACCGCTCGATCCAACAACGATCACGGCATTCAATCTGGAGTTCGACCCGGCGGGTTACGGAACCGGAGCGCCGTATGACATCACGTATCACAATCTCTCGTTGTTGACAGCCGTGCCCGAACCGTCTGCGCTAGCACTGGCGAGCCTTGGGGCCGTCAGCCTCGTCATCGCCCGCCGCCGCAAGAACTAGCACTGTTGCGCCCTCGATCGGCCCTGCGGCGCTGCGACATCCGGTCGCAGCGCCGCGCCACCCTCCCCAAAGACCGAAACCGCTCAAATCTCTTTTCGCACCTGCCTCATGAAAATCACCCAAGCGTTCGGTATCACCGTTGCCGCCCTCGCCGCATTGTTGGTTGTCCCCTCCGGCCACGCCGCCGACATCACTGCCACTGGCAGCGGCAATTGGTCGTCCACCGTACCCGACGCGCCGTGGCCGGATGGGATTGTTCCCGGAACGAACGATAGCGTGGATGTGGAGTCGCCCTTCACCATCACCGTGGACACCGACACCACCTGCGCTTTTCTTTACGGCAGTGGCACGGTAACGCTGGCGTCGGGAGTGAAACTCGACATCCTTGGTGATCTGGCGGGAGCGCAAGGGGCGCAACAGCTCGCAGTGCTCGATGCGACCGCAACCGGTTGCACCGTGAATTACCATGGCAATCCGTTCTGGGCCAAGCGCACGGACTACTACCATTTGATCTTCAGTGGCGCGGGTGATTTTTACAACGGCATCATCCCAGGCTCACCCGCCGTGCCCATGAACATCGCCGGCAACATGCTCATCAGCGGGACGAACGTCGCAGTGCAGCAAGGTGCGGACATCACTATCGGTGGCAATCTGACCATCACCGGGGCTACCAACAAATGGGACACGTCCTCATTCTTTCTGACGGTAAAAAGCAACACGTCGCTCACGGGCTTTCGTGCCTTGCTTGTGGACCTGGATGGCGCGCTCGGCTCGAATTATTTCACTGGCAACATGACCGTTGGCGCGAGCGTGCTGGCTTGGAATATTTCTGACGTAACGCAATGGGCGCTTGGTGGCAGCCTGACGAATCAGGGGCTCATCGCGGGCAAAGGTTACGGCAGCATTGATTTCAAAGGGGCGGGCATCATCACCGGCAACACACTCAAACTTCCGACCATCACCGTCAGCGGCAGCTACGAAATGGTGCGAGTGTCACGTTGACCACCAACACGCCCACGTTAACCGGCACGCTGACCTTCGACCTGGCGCGGACCAATCAGCTCACTTTGCAATCGACCCCAGCCAATCCATTGACTCTCTATTACGCTGGCACTTTGAACGTGATCAACACCGGCGCAGCCCCGAGCACCGGGAACAGCTACAAGTTTTTTAACGCCACGAACTATGACGGGGCATTTGCCGCGACCAGTCTTCCACCGTTGTCCGGTGGGTTGAATTGGACAGACCAGTTGCTCACCAGCGGTTCGTTCTTGGTTTCGGGAGGCATCGTCGGAGCGCCCACTATCACCTACTCGCTCAACGGCCAAATGCTGACCTTGTCCTGGGATAGCGCGACCTATCCGGGTTACCGTGTGCAAGCACAGACCAATAGCAACGGGATTGGCACGAGTTGGGCCTCGACCAGCAGCGGCACAGTCAGTCCGTACGTCACGACCGTTGACCCGACGAAACCGGCGGTCTTCTTCCGCCTGATCACTCCCTGAACCACCACTTCGACCTTGAACGCTTTGCTCCGCATTATGAACCCAGGCCCGAAACCAACCTTTGCAAAGGCGGCCTTCACTTTAATCGAGCTATTAGTCGTGATCGCCATCATCGCGATCCTTGCGGCGATGCTGTTGCCGGCGCTGAGCAAGGCCAAAGACAAGGCCCTCGCCACCGCCTGTCTCAGCAACACCAAACAAATCAGCCTCGCGGTTTTCATGTATGCCGGGGACAACAATGACTTCTTCCCCTCGCCTCCGAACTGGTGGGTGCCCGGGCCATACAAGAATGCCCAAGGTCTTATCTGCGGCGGGGAATGGTTGTTGCGAGACAAAGTCACGCCCAACACGCCTGCGCCAATGCTCTCCAGTTATGCGCCCAACACGAAAGTCTGGGTTTGCCCCAAACGCAAACGAGGGCTCACTTATACCACCGCTGCTGGCAATTGGGATCCCAGCATCACTGGATTCCTGTCCTACGGCTTCAACTCCTGTGGCGTGTTTGGTGCGGTGAATCCCGCCGATGGTAACATGGTGAACGCCCGACCGTTCAAGGCGTCCAACTCGACGCGCCCCGCGGAAATGGTCGCCGTGTCCGACACCAGCGGCTCGAATGATCCAAACAATACCCCCGCCGCCGCGTGGCTCGATTCCTTTTGGGCGGGCTCGTCCGGCCCGACCCAACCGATCAACTCAGAGAATTGCCGGTTGCAAACCGCCTACGCCAAACACAACAACAAGGTAAATGTCGTTTACGTGGACGGCCACGCGGCCCCGTCCGCCCCCAGCAGCCTGACTTGGGGACAATTCTACGGCGTGTTCACCCCCGGCGTGGCGCTCAAGACATCGCCCTCGACACCCGTGGGCAGCGTAATTTCAGATGCGTCCATCAGCAGCAAAACCCTCGATGCCCAGCAATGGTCGTTTCAATAAGCAACCCGGTCGCCAAAGGTGGTTTCTATCCAGTCTATGAGAATTCGTCACTCGCTCCTGATCGCGGCGACCATTGTTGGCTCGTTGGCCAGCGTCGCAACGCCAGCCGCCTCCGCGGCCGAACAGGAATCGCGTAGCACCAAGTCTGTCACGTCCCCCGACAAAAAAATTTCGCTGGGGTTCAACTTGAACGAAGGCAAGCCGGCATATCAGGCCAGTTTCAAGGGGCGCTCCGTGATTCTGCCCTCGGCACTGGGCTTTGATTTGAAGGACGGCGCGTTGAAAAGTAATTTCACCGTGCTCGACGCCAAGGCTTCAACGTTCGATGAAACCTGGAGTCAACCTTGGGGCGAGCAGCGGCAGGTCCGCAATCATTACAACGAACTGGCCGTCACCTTGCAGCAAACCAGCGCGACGAAACGGAAGCTGCGTGTGGTGTTCCGCGTGTTCGACGACGCCATCGCCTTCCGTTACGAATGGCCGGAGCAAGCCGGGTTGAAGGATTTCGAAATCATGGACGAACTCACCGAGTTCCGTCTCGCTTCCGATCCGATGACGCTCTGGCAACCGGCACTTCGCCCCCAGCAAACCGAGCAGCTTTACGTCAAGACACGTCTGAGCGAGTTGTTGCGCCAGACGCGTCTGCCGCAAGGCGACGAATCGTTCGGCGACAATCCGAAGAAAGAACCCGTCATAGCCGCCACGACTCCGCTCACGATGCAGACCGACGATGGCGTTTATCTCGTCATCCACGAAGCCGACCTCACGGACTTCGCCGCCATGCAACTTCAGCCTCGGAACAACAACGTCCTGAAAAGTTTTCTCACCCCGTGGTCGGATGGTGTTCGCGTCAAAGCCTCTGCACCCTCGGTTTCGCCGTGGCGGTTCGTGATGATCAGCGACAAATTGTCCGACATCGTCGAGCACACCACGCTCGTCGCACTGAATCTCAATCCACCTTCGCGCATCACAGACACATCGTGGATCAAACCCGACAAATACGTCGGCATCTGGTGGGGTATGCATCTCGGCAAATACACCTGGAATCCGAGCAAGCCCGGCGAAAGCAGCACCGACGGCCTTGGCGCGACCACTCAGAACACCCACGCCTACATTGATTTTGCCGCCAAGAATGGATTTGCCGGTGTGTTGGTCGAGGGTTGGAACAAGGGGTGGGCAGCGGATTGGGTCGCTCACGCCGCTGAATTCAGCTTCACCGAACCGAACGCGGAGTTCGATCTGGCCGGACTCGCCGCTTACGCGCACAGCAAAGGCGTGGACCTCATTTCCCATCACGAAACCGGCTCGATCATCACGAACTACGAAACGCAGGCGGAAGCCGCCTTCGCGCAACTGGCAAAGCTGGGCATCCGGCATCTGAAGACCGGCTACGTCGGCATGGGGCCGCGCGTGAATCGTTATGACGCGAACGGCAAACTGCTCGGCGCGGAATATCTCGACGGACAATACATGGTCCGCCACTACCGCAAGATCACCGCGCTGGCGGCGAAGTATCGCGTCATGCTCGACGTCCATGAACCCATCAAGGACACCGGCGAACGGCGCACCTGGCCGAACATGATGACGCGGGAAGGTTCGCGCGGGCAGGAATACAATGCTTGGGCACCGGACGGCGGCAACCCCCCGGCGCACGACGTGAACCTCGTCTTCACCCGCTTCCTCAGCGGCCCGATGGACTTCACGCCCGGCGTGTTGCAGGTGACGTATCCTGAGTTCCGCAAAAAGAATCGTGTGAACACCACCGTCACCAAACAGCTCGCGATGTATGTGACATTTTACAGTCCGTTGCAGATGGCCGCCGACCTTATCGACAATTACGAGAAACATCCCGACCTGCTCCAGTTCATCAAGGATGTGCCGACGGATTGGGAAGAGACGCGCATGCTGAACGGCGCGCTTGGCGAATATGTCACTATCGCCCGCAAGCAACGGGGCAGCACGGACTGGTTCATCGGCAGCATCACCGACGAAAACAAACGCAGCTTCGATCTCGCGCTGGACTTCCTGCCCAAGAAACAAAAATACGTCGCGGAGATTTATCGCGACGCGGAGGACGCCGATTGGCAATCCAATCCGTATGCGCACGCCATCGAAAAACGGGCCGTGACCAGCGATTCCCAACTCACTGTGTCGCTCGCGCCGGGTGGCGGCGCGGCCATCCGGTTGCGCCAGGCCACTAAACAGGACGAACTCGCCAACGCTGCCCGCTGATGCAAAGTCATTCTCAATTCATCGGTGGGATTCGCAGTTGGTTTGCGGCCTTGCTCGCGTGCTGTTTCCTTTCGACGGTCGCAGTGCAGGCGCAATCAAAACCCATCTTGATTCACTACATGCCGTGGTATCTCACCAAGCCGTACACGCGGCGTGTGGGGCTGGCATTGGACGATGAACCACTACAATCCCGACACGACCAATGCCCTCGGCCAACGCAATATCGCCTCGTGGTATTATCCGCAGATCGGCCCTTACGACTCCGCTGATCCAGTCGTGTTGGAATACCACGTCCTGTTGATGAAGCTGGCGGGCATCGACGGCGTGGTGGCGGATTGGTATGGGCAGGACAACTACGCGGACTACGGCTTGATCAACCAGCGCACGCTCGCATTACTGGACTATACGCGCCGCGCCGGACTGAAATTCGTGCTGTGCTACGAAGACCGCACCGTGCAGGAAAAGATCAACGGCGGCTACATCACCGCGGCGAACGCTATCGCCAACGCCCAGCAGACGATGCGTTACGCGCAGACGAACTACTTCAACTCGGCGAATTATCTCCAGTTCAGCAACAAGCCGGTACTGCTTAATTTCGGGGCGGTTTACTTCCAGAACAATTCCCAGTGGGTCAGCATCTTTTCTGTCCTGAGCAACCAACCCGCGTTCTTCAGCGAAGACAATCGCTTCCCGGTCGCGACGGGCGCTTACAACTGGCCGCCGATGTATCTGTCGAGCGGCGGCGTGCTCAGTTCGAACTCGCTCTACAATTATCTGACCACCTTCCAGAACAACGCCGCGGCTTGGCCGGCGTTCATCAGCAGCGCGTTTCCGCGTTTCAAAGATATTTATCAGCAGGCGGGGCTGGGCTTCACCTACGGCACACTTGATGACGCCAGCGGACAAACCTTCCGCTCGTTGCTCAAGCGCGCCATCACAAACAACGCCGCCATGGTCCAGCTGGTCACATGGAACGATTATGGCGAAGGCACGGTCCTCGAGCCAACGACCGAGTTCGGCTATCGCGACCTCGGCGTCGTGCAGGATTATCGCCGCCAATACCTCGATCCTAATTTTATCAACACCACCAACGACCTTGCCCTGCCCTTGCGACTCTACAATCTGCGCCGCCAATACTCCGGCAACGCTATCGCCAACGCAGAGTTGAACCGGGCATTCACCAACATCGTCGCCGGCCAGCTCGGCATCGCGCACCTGCAACTCACTGGGCTCGAATCCAAGCAGCCGGTCATCTACAACCTTGCCACCACCAACAACCAGCTCCGTTTTACCGTGGGTGGTTTTGTGTCGCCCAACGGCGCAGAGATCCAGACGACGTCGAATCTCGCCGTGGCCTGGCAGACCGCCAGCGTGTTACCAAGCGGAACGAACGCAATGAACTATTCGACGCCCATTTCCCCCGAAGGCCCACCGGCGTTCTTCAAGGTCCGCACCACGCAACCATGAATTTTGCGGGGTAAATTATTTTGGCGTGCGAATGGACCGGAACGGAATGTCGGCTTGTATCGGGGGACGCGAACGACATAAAATCCGGGCGCACGCCATGCTTTCCGAACGCGCCGTTCGCCCAACGGGATTGCGGCCTGACTCAACCAGGTGTCATGCCCGCAGGCGCACGCGCGGTTGTTATCTCTCCCTCCTATTACTCCTGCTGCTCGCAGGGGCAAATCCGGTCCAGGCAGTGATCCTCTGGAGCGATCCCAGCTCCCTGCTGATCTTCGACAACGGGCCGGGCCGCGACAGCCTCGAAGGCGCCGTCAAGCGCGATGATGCCGCGAACGACACGCTGTATTTCAAGTTTCACCTCGATCCTCAGTCCGACTCCACCACCGAGGAATACTTCGCCGCCTTCGAGCTTTACGAAGGCGAAGCAGAACGGCTCGGCATCGGCAACGCGCTCAAAGCCTGGGCCTACAGCGCGTTCTTTGAGACAGCCCGACTGCCGGAAGCTGGCCCCGCGCCAGATTATCTCGACCTGCATTCGTCCGTGTTGGACCAATCGGCTTCCGGCACGACTTCCAGCTATGAATTTCCGCGCCGGGGTGTGGAACGGTCGATCGTTTTCAAAGTCCAATACGTCCCCGGCGGCGACGATCTCGTGACCGTGTGGCTGAATCCTGATCTCAGCCCCGGCGCCAACGAAGTCTATCAAGCCGAGTCGCTCACCACGCGGTTCAGCGCGAATGCCTCCTTCGACGAACTCCGCTTGCGGCACGGCGGCGGCGGCACGGGCTGGATTTTCAGCGGGCTCGCCATCGCAACCTCCTTTGCGGACTTCGTGGACACCAGCAGCGCCAAACCCGCACCGCCGGCCACCGATAATAATTTCAACGCCCCGCGGCTAAGTTTTCAATCGTGGCAACGAGAGACCGGCATGCCCCGCAGCGCCATCCGCGCGCTGGCGCAGACCCACGATGGCTACCTTTGGCTCGGCGGCGATGACGGACTGGCGCGCTTCGATGGCGTCCGGTTTGTGAATCTGGATTTGAACAGCGTCGCTCATGGCAGCAGCGTACGCACCTTGCTCGGTGATTCGCGGGGCGCGCTATGGATCGGCACCAGTGGCAGCGGCTTGATCCGTTGGGAGAACGAAGCGTTTGATTCCTTCGATACCGCCGCCGGCCTGCCAACAAACACCATCACGGCTTTGGCCGAAGATAACCACGGACGCGTCTGGATCGGCACCGAATTGGGGCTGCGACTCTGGCAGGATGGGCAGATCATTCCATTGGGCGGCGACGACCGATTGCGCGACGCCCGCATCACGGCACTGTGTCGCGATAAGTCGGGCGCGCTATGGATCGGGGCGGGCGAGGCGGGCGTCTTCCGTTTTCGGGGCGGCGCGTTGACCGCCGTCACCGATCCCGAGATGGACGCGCTGCTGCGGCAGTCTCATTGCCTGTTGTTGGACCGGAACGACCGCATCTGGGTCGGGGCCGGCGAGGATTTTGTGTTGTGCTGGGAAAGCGGCCAATGGCGGCGCTTCCGGATTCCGCGCCACTCGGCCACGCCGTTCGTCAATTCGTTGGCCGAACAATCCGATGGCTCGGTCTGGGCCGGCTCGACGAGCGAAGGTTTGTTCCAATTCAAGCAGGGCAAACTCAGCGCCATCAACCCCAGCGCGGGCCTGCTCGATCATCGCGTCACCGCCTTGTTCACGGATCGCGACGGACATTTATGGATCGGGCGCGACTCGGGCTTGAGCCGGTTGCGGCGCGACCAGCTTTTTTCCATCGGGCAGAACGAAGGCCTTGGGTTCGGCGCAGTGCAGGGTCTGGCGGAAGTCACGCCCGGCGTGGTGTGGGCCGTCAAAGCCAATGACGGCCTCTATCGCTGGGATGGGCGGACATTCAGTCGCCTGACCGCCGCGGGTTTGGCGCTGCGCGATCCCAAACTCGGGGCGATGCTTGTGACGCAGGATGGCAGTTGTTGGATTGCTTGCACTAACGGCCTGCTGCTCTTTCGCGATCCGCAAGCGGTGGCGGATGAAAGCCGATTACTCGAACTGAATGGCGTCAGCCTCACCGCCTTGGCTGAAGGAAACGATCATTCCATCTGGGCCGGCAGTCGCGAGAACGACCTGTGGCATCTGGCGCGAGGGCAATGGACGCGGGCTGCGAACTTCCCCGCGAGCAATGGCATCACCGCTCTCGTAGCGGAGCCGGATGGTTCGGTTTGGGTCGGCACGGATGGCAACGGTTTGTTTCGGTGGAAAACATCCGTCCGCAACCATTTCACCCGGACCAACGGTCTAGCGAGCGACAGCGTCCGCACGTTGCACCGTGATGCCGCCGGCACACTTTGGATCGGCACGGCGGGCGGCGGCCTCACCCGTTGGAGCGAGGACCGGATTACCACCTTCACCACCCACCATGGACTGCCAGAAAACACCGTCGGCCAGATTTTAGAAGATGACGCGGGGCGGCTGTGGTTAGGCGGCAATCGCGGTATTGCCTGTGTGAACAAGCGGGATTTCACCCCGGGCCAGCTGGAGAACTGAACCCCATTTTCCCGCACCTTTACGGCAGCGCCGATGGCATGCCTTCCGAAGAATGCGCGACCGGCTTTTTCCCGGCGGGCCTGAAGACGAAAGCCGGCATGCTGTGGTTCGCGACCCTCAAAGGTGTCGCGGCCGCCAATCCGCAACTGTTGGCGACCAACGCCACCGCGCCGATAGTCATCCTGGAAAATCTACTCGTGGATGGAGTTCCCGTCGGCAGCTTCCGCACCGCGCTGGCGGCCGGAGCGGGTTCGTCCACCAACCACTTCAGCGGCGCGCCCGTACGCATCGGCGCGGGCAAACATCGCATTGAACTGCATTACACGAGCATCAACTTCGACGTGCCGGAGCGCGTACGCTTTCGTTATCAATTGGAAGGATTGGACGCCGAATGGGTCGAAGCTGGGCCGCGGCGGGCCGCGTTCTACAACTACGTGCCGCCGGGCGATTACCGGTTTCGCGTCGCGGCCAGCAGCGGCGGCGATGCGTGGAACGAAACGGAAGCCACCCTGGCGATGTCCGTCTCGCGACACTTCTGGCAACGCTGGTGGGTGTTGGCCCTGGCGGCCGCCAGCGTCTTGGGCTTGGTCGGCGGGAGCGTCCGCTTTCTGGAGAAGCGCAAGGCCCAGCGCCGCCTGCAACGGCTGGAGCAGGAACGGGCGCTGGAACGCGAACGCCATCGTATCGCCCAGGATCTGCACGACGAGATGGGCGCGAAGTTATGTCGTATTTCCTTTCTCAGCGAGCACGCCCAGCGCCACAACCATGCCCAAGACGAGGTGCGCAACCAAATCAACACCATCGCCGACGCTTCGCGCGAATTGTTACACACGCTCGATGAAATCGTCTGGGCGGTGAATCCGCACAACGACACGCTGGAACACGTGGCCTCCTACATCAATCAATACGCCCAGAACTACTTCAACAATACCGGTGTCGAATGCGAACTCGACATGCCGGATCAATTTGAGCCGCACCCCATCGCCTCGGCGGCGCGACATCACCTGTTCCTCGCGGTGCATGAAGCGTTCACCAATATCCTCAAGCATTCCGGCGCCACCAGCGCAAAGGTTGTGCTACTCTGCCACGCCGGGAACTTTGAGATCCACATCGAGGACAACGGCAAGGGCTTCAGCTGCGACACGCCGCCGGCCTCTGCCGCCAAGAACTCCAGCTCGGAGGACGGCCTGCGCAACATGCGCCAGCGGCTCGAAAGCCTCGGCGGAAATTGTTTCCTGGAATCTATCCCCGGCCGCGGCACCAAGATTTGTTTTGTGCTCCCCCTGAAAAACGCCAACCCCGGAAAGCTCACACCATGATTGCCATCTCCATTGTGGACGACGAAAAGGAACTGCGCGAATCCATCGCCACATTCGTGGACGGTTCGCCTGGCTTCCGCTGCGTCAGCAGTTATAGCAACGCCGCCGCGGCGCTGGCCGCCCTGCCCCGGGACAAGCCGGACGTCGTGCTCATGGACATCAATATGACCGGCATGGATGGCATCGAATGCGTCGAGCGGCTCAAAACGATCGCCCCCGAGATGTTGGTCGTGATGCTCACGGTGTATGAAGACACCGACAAGATTTTCAAGGCCCTCGCCGCCGGCGCCAGTGGCTACCTGTTGAAGCGGTCCAGTCCGGCTAAATTGCTCGAAGCCATCAAGGAGGTCCAGGCCGGCGGTTCCCCAATGTCGAGTTCGATCGCCCGCAAAGTGGTCGCCTCCTTCCGCAAGGCCGCCCCCGTCGCGGAACAAAAGACGCATCTCTCCCCGCGCGAACAAGCGGTGCTCGACTGCCTCGCAAAAGGACTGACCTACAAACAAATCGCCAGTCAATTGGAGATCAGCGTTGATACCATCCGCACCTATCTGCGGCGCATCTACGAAAAATTCCACGTCCAGTCCCGCATCGAAGCCGTCGCCAAATATTTGCAGCAATGAAATTCTTCGCCCCGCTCAAGCGGCATCGCATCGCCCTCGCCTTGGTGGCGCTGGCGTTTTTGCTGTTGCCGGGGTTCGCCCCTGCCGCACCCAAGCCGCTGCTGGTTTATTATATGCCGTGGTACGTCGCGAAACCTTTCAGCGACACCTGGGGCTGGCATTGGACGATGGATCACTTCAACCCGGATGTGACCGATGCGAGCGGCGAGAAACAAATCGCCTCGTGGTATCACCCGTTGATCGGCCCGTATGACTCAGCCGATCCCGTTGTGCTGGAATATCACGTCCTGCTGATGAAGTTGGCGGGCATTGATGGTGTGATCGTGGATTGGTATGGCCGGGAAAGCCATCTCGATTACGGCATCAACAACGAACGCACCGCGGCGCTCTTCCAATACACCCGCAAGGCCGGATTGAAGTTCGCGCTGTGCTACGAAGACCGGACAGTCTTGCAGCAGATCAACGATGGCGTGCTGGCCGCCACCAACGCCATCCTCCACGCCCAACAAACGATGTTGTATGTGCAGAACAACTACTTCGGCGACCCGAGTTATCTGCAATGGAGCAATCGGCCCGTGCTGCTGAACTTCGGCCCGCAATACTTCAAGACTAACGAACAGTGGGAACAGATTTTCTCCGTACTGGAAGCGACTAATCATCCAGCGTTCTTCACAGAGGACAATCGCCTGCCGCTGGGCGTCGGCGCGTTCAACTGGCCGCCGATGTGGTTGAGCCTCGCGCCGGGAGCGCGCGGGGTGTTGTCGGTGGCGGCGCTGGAAAACTACCTCGCCAACTTCGAACAGAACAGCAGCACCTGGCCAGCGTTCATCAGCAGTGCGTTCCCCCGCTTCCATGATGTCTACCAACCGGCGGGTGTGCGCGATTACTGGGGTTACCTCGGCGATCGCAAAGGGGAGATGCTGCGGATGACGTTGACCCGTGCCATGACGAATCATTCGGCCTTGGTCCAGATCGTCACGTGGAATGATTTTGGCGAAGGCACCGTGGTGGAGACCACTTCAGAATATGGCTATCGCGACCTGGGAATCATCCAGGACTGCCGCCGCCAGTATCTTGATGCCGGCTTCCCCCTCCGGACCAACGATCTCAAACTAGCCACGCGACTTTATCACCAGCGCCGAGCAGCGGGTTTCGATTCCAAGCGCAACGCGGCCCTGGATCAGGTCTTCGCTGCGATCATCCAGACCAATCTGACCCAAGCGGAAAAACAATTGCAGCAACTCGAAGGCAAGACCACTGCGGAATAATGCGAAAAACTGGATGTTTGTCATGAAACAACTGATCAAGGTCGGCGCCGCACTCGTCATGGGAGTGCTCTTGTTGTGCTCCAGCCAGGCAGGTCCGGCACAGCCCAAAATCGTCGCTTACGTCCCCAACTGGGTGGATCTGCCGACGTTTGCGACCACGATTGATTACCCGAAGCTCACCCATATCAACATCGCCTTTGAAAATCCTCGCAACGCCGCCGGCGACCTCTCCTTCAATCCGAAGAACCTGGTCTTGATCAATCAGGCGCGGACGAACGACGTCAAAATTCTCGTGTCCATCGGCGGTGGCGCGGCTTCCGCTGACAAAACTTTGCAGAATCGCTATTTTAATCTGCTGTCTGAAACCAATCGTGTTGGCTTCGCCGCCAAGCTTGCAGACTATTTGGTGCAACATAACTTCGACGGGCTCGATGTGGACATCGAAGGCCCATCGATCAATAAAGATTACGGCGCATTCATCGAGGCTTTGGCCGCGACATTACGTCCCAAGGGCAAGATGTTGACGGCGGCACTCTCCAAAGGCTATGGCGGCGATAAAGTGCCTGACTCGGCGTTCCAACACATGGACTTCGTCAACATCATGGCCTACGACGGTGCCGGCCCTTGGGACAAGAACTCGCCCGGACAGCACTCCTCGTTTGCATTCGCGACCAGCAACGTCGCTTACTGGCTCAAGCGCGGGCTGCCAAAATCCAAAGCGGTGCTGGGAGTTCCGTTCTATGGCTACGGATTCGGTACGGCATATCGCAATCGAGACTATTCTTACAAAGATATTCTCGCCACTTATCCTGGCGCGGAACAGCTCGATCAAATCGGGAACACAATCTGGTATAATGGCATCCCCACCATCAAGGCCAAGAGCCGCTATGTCGTTGACCAAGGACTCGGCGGCGTGATGATCTGGTCGCTGGATTATGACGTAAAAGGCGCTCACTCCCTTCTCTCCGCCATCCACGAGGCGCTAACAACCCCAGCGACGACAACAAACCTACCAAAGCCTTAACCAGCTGCCAAAGCCCATCAGCCACCAACCACTTGCCTCAAAGTGGATTGGATTTGTCAGGCGGCTGAACATGAACAAGACTTTCTGCGTCCAAACCGTTTTCGTAGCATTCTGATTATGGCCATGAAGAAAACTTTTACCATTGCTGCCCTCGCGGCGCTGATCGCGACTCATTCGCCTGCCGCGATCGATGGCTGGCTCAGTTGGCGCGGACCGGACCAAGTCGGTTTGTCCCGCGAGACCGGTCTGCCTGACAAGGTTGACCCCAAGAAGCCGCTTTGGCGCGTGGATTTCCCCGGCCAATCCACTCCCGTCATCGCCAACGGCAAGCTTTATATCATGGGCTACATCGGCGAAGCGGTTGACCCAAACCTTCAAGAAGGCGTGGCCTGCTTCGACGCGGAGACCGGCAAGAAACTCTGGCAGCAGCTCTATAACGACTTCCTCAGCGACACGGTTTATCTCCGCTACGCCACCGCCGCGCCTGCGATCGACCCCGAAACTGGGAATGTTTATGCGCAAGGCACACAGGGAATTCTCGCCGCCTTCACTGCGGAGGGAAAACTGCTTTGGAAACACTCGCTGATGGAGGAATTTGGCCGACTCACATTCCCCAATGCACGCACTGCAACGCCGCTGATTGACGGCGATCTGGTCATCACACGCGGCATTACCGCCAACTGGGGCGCGCAAGGTCCGGCGGGCGATCGTTTCTATGCCTTCGACAAGAAGACCGGGGAACTCGTCTGGGCTTCGTCGCCCGGCGATCGGCCGAAGGATAATTCCTTCTCGCACCCGCAACTTGCCTGGCACAAGGGCAAGCGCGTGCTCTACGCTGCACTCGGTGACGGCAGCGTCGCCTGCCTCAACGCCCGCACCGGCGAACCCATCTGGCGCGTACCGTTGTTCCGCGCTGGCATCAACGCCACCACCATCGTCCACAACAACGACAAGCTGATCGCCATCTTCGGCGTGCCCTATGAGCCCGGCCAACTGATTGCATTGAAACTTCCCGATGTTGAGCCCACGAATTCCGCCGCCGGTCCAGCTGGTACTCGAACGGGAAAAACTGCAACTCTGGGCCGCCGAGGTTTCCACCTCGACCAGTTCACCGATTCTCGTTGGCGACATGGTTTATGTCGTTGCAGAGAAAGGCGACCTTTGCGCCGTGGACGCCAACACCGGCGCGATCAAATGGAAACTCAAGCTCGGCATTGAGCAGCGGAACGCCTGTCCGTTCTACGCCGACGGCAAACTTTACGTCCCGATGCTCGACAATCCTGCCGGTAAAGGTGAAGGCGATAGCGGTGAAGCCGGCACCAGCGGCGCGTTTTACATCATCAAGCCCGGCGACCAACCGGAAATCCTCCAGCATGCTGAACTGGAAGGCCGCTGTTTCGGCACACCCGTCGCCTACAATGGTAAACTCTACCTGCAAACGACGAAGCATCTGTATTGTTGGGGCAAGGCAGGAAACAGCACATCGCTGCCCAAAGCAGCCCCCCAAGAGCAAACTCCCAAAGCCGGGCCGGCCAAATCCCTTCAAATTATCCCATCGGAAACCACCCTACGCCCCGGCCAATCTGCGACCTTTCGCGGACGTTCTATTGACGCCAATGGTTTCGCCGTTGAAGACATCCGGGACATGAAAACGTTGAGTTGGACCAATTTCATCCCTCCGACCGCGCGCGTAAAATCATTGATGAACGGCAAATTTGACGCCGAAGGAAAACTTGTCGCTGATGCCGCTACTAAACCGACTGCGGGGGCGTTCGAGGCCACCCTCGGAAATCTCAAAGGCTACATCCGCGGCCGCGTATTGCCTTACCTGCCACTCAGCCAAGATTTCGAGAGCATCGCTCTCGTGGAAACCAACACCGTGGAAGGCGCAGCATTCGCCTACCCCCCGCTGCCGTGGATTGGGGCGCGGTTCAAATTTGAAGTCCGCGAGAAGGACGGTACAAAATGTCTGACCAAGACGATTGATAACAAATTTTTCCAGCGCGCCACCGTATTTCTTGGCGCTCCCGATGCGAAGAACTACACCATCGAAGCCGACGTCATGAGCGACGGCAATCGCCGCAAATGTCCGAGGTTGGCATCATCAACCAGCGCTACGCCATGGTGCTCTAAAGGCAATGATCAGAAACTGGAGGTTAGCTCCAACTTCGAGCGCCTAAGGGAAGCGGTGGATTTCAAATGGCAGGCCAACATCTGGTATCACCTCAAGTCCCGTGTGGACATTGCTACCGATGGCAGCGGCATCGTGCGGGCGAAAGCTTGGAAACGGGGTGACGCCGAACCCGACGCGTGGACCATCGAGGTGAAACACAAAACCGCGCATCAAGAAGGTTCGCCCGGCTTGTTCGGCTTCTCGCCGCAAGATATGCGGGTTTACATCGACAATATTTCCGTCAAATCCAACTAAGCTTTGCAAATGAACCTGACGACATTCACGACACTGTTGACCGCCTCGACGCTGACGCTTTCTGCCGCCGACTGGCCACAATGGGGCGGGGGCAACGTGCGCAACATGTATTCCCCGCAACGCGGCCTGCCTGACGCCTTTGGCAAAATCGAATTTAAACCCGGCACAGACGAGATCAGCACCAACGCCATTAAGAATCTCAAGTGGATCGCCAAGCTCGGCTCGCAGAGCTACGGCAACGTCACCGTCAGCGGCGGAAAGGTTTTTATCGGCACGAACAACGAGCCGCCGCGGGATCCCAAACACGAGGGCGACCGCAGCATTCTCCTGTGCTTCGATGAAAAGACCGCGCCTTTCTGTGGCAACTCGTCGTGCCCAAGCTCGCTTCGGGCAAGGTGAACGACTGGGAAAGCCTCGGACTGCTTGCGTCCCCCACCGTGGAGGGCGACCGCGTTTACATCGTCACCAGCCGTTGCGAAGTGATGTGTCTCGACGTGAACGGCATGGCCAACGGCAACGACGGCCCTTACAAGGATGAGGCGAAGTATGTCGTGAAAGAAGTGCTGCTGGATCGGGGCAAGCCCACCGAACGTCATGCCCCCCCGATCGAACCCGGCCCGAAGGACGCGGACATCATCTGGGTCTATGACATGATGGACGACCTCGGCGTGTTCCCACATAACGCGTCGAACTGCTCGGGTACTCATCGTAGATGACATTATCTACACCTGTACCTCGAATGGCCAAGACTGGACGCACTCGAACATCCCGTCACCCAACGCGCCCAGCTTCATCGCGCTCGACAAGAAGACCGGCAAGTTCCTCGGCGAAGACGACGCGAAGATCGGCCCGCACATCCTGCACGGCCAATGGGGTTCACCCACGCTCGCCGTTGTGAACGGCAAAAAGCAGATCGTGTTCGGCGGCGGTGATGGTTGGTGTTATTCCTTCGACGCCATTCCGGTGGAAACGCCGGACGGCCCGTTCCTCAAGACCATCTGGAAATACGACGCCAACCCGCCCGAATACAAAAAGGACAAGGAAGGCAAGCCAATCAAATATCCCGCCGCCGAAGGCGTCAGCGAAATCAACGCCACGCCGGTGTTCTGGAAAAACCGCATCTATGTCCCGACTGGGCAGGACCCGGAACACGGCGAAGGCGTGGGCATCCTGACCTGCATTGACGCCACCAAGACCGGCGACGTGACCAAGACCGCGAAGATCTGGGAGTATCGCGGCATCCATCGCAGCATTTCGACCGTGTCGCTCGATCCTAACACCGGTCTCATCTTTGTCGGGGACTTCTCCGGCTTCGTGCATTGCCTCGATGCTGAAACGGGCAAGGTTTATTGGACGCACGACATGAAAGCGCACATGTGGGGCTCAACCTTTGTAGCTGACGGGAAGGTTTATGTCGGCGACGAGGACGGCGACTTCGTCGTGCTCGGGGCAACGAAGGAGAAGAAAATCATCAGCGAAACCAACGTCGGCGCGGCGCTCTATGGCACGCCTGTCGTCGCCAATGGCGCGGTCTACATCCAATCCAACACGCATCTCTTCGCCTTTACCGACCCAACCAAGACCGGGGCTATGAAGGACGAGCCGCAGAAGCTGGATCTCCAATTAAAAAAATAAGCGCGCCAAAGTTAAGAAAACTTCACTGCATCACCACCCGTGCTTCTGCCGAACGCGGGTGGTGTTTTGTTTCACTTCGCCTTGAATTTTTCTCGCGCCAGACAGTCGGTTTAGGCAAGACTCATTTGCTCAACCAACATGAAAAGCTACCGGATCGGCTCCAAACTGTTTTCCACTCTAACCATTACAGCCCTCGCCGCGGTCGTCGTCCTCTCGGGCTGCAAGACTTCGTCCTGCTGCGCCCAGGTCAAAACCCCGAAGCACGTACTCGTGGTGACCACCACCGTAGGCTTTCGGCATAGTTCGATTGAGACGGCCGAAAAAATCATCGCGGATCTGGGACAACAAAGCGGTGCTTTCAACGTGGATTACGCGCGCCTCACCCCAAACGCTCCGGAATTCAAGGGCGCGGATGGCAAGACCGACAAAACCAAGTATGAATCAGCGGTGAAAGCCGTGCTGGCCGAGAAAATGAGCGCGACCGCATTGCAACAGTATGACGCTGTCATTTTCGCCAACACTACCGGCGACATCCCCCTGCCCGACCCGCAAGCATTCGTGGATTGGGTCAAGGCGGGCCATGGTTTCGTCGGGGTTCATTCAGCAACGGATACGTTTCCCGGTTTTGCGCCTTACAACGAGATGATTGGGGGACATTTCAAAACGCACGGCGCACAGGTTTCTGTGGATATCATCAACCAAGATAAAGAATGCGCCGCGTGCCGGCATCTGCCTGCAACGTGGACTGTGTTCGATGAGATTTATCAGCTCAAAGATTTTGATCGCACAAAAGTTCACGGCCTGCTCACACTGGATAAGCATCCGAACGACAAAACCCCGGGTGATTATCCCATCGCCTGGGCCAAAGAGTTTGGTCAGGGTCGCGTATTTTACACCTCCCTCGGCCACCGGGAAGATGTCTGGGAGCCGAACAGCCCCGCGCAGAAGGGCGGTCTCAAGAACACGCCGGAGGTGGCTCTCGCCTACCAGCAACATCTGCTGGGTGGCATCAAGTGGACACTTGGCCTCGAAAAGTGCGATGCGAAGCCGCAAAGCCTCAAGCCATAAACCATGGGGAAGTGCGACAACTTTTCAGGATTGAAACCTGCAGCAGCGCACCGGATTATTTGACGCCATGAACCAAGTCGATTCCAGCAACGCGGATTTCAATCGTCGTGACTTTCTGAAAGGCAGTTCCTTCGCGACGCTCATGACCCTGATGGGGGGCGTGCAATTGATGGCGCAGTCCGAAGCGGCGACAAAAGTGGATAAACCGGTTTCCGGCGAAAAAATCAAAGTCGCACTCATTGGGCTGGGGCCGTGGGGGCGGGAGATTCTTTCTGAATTAGGCCGCCAACCCCAAGCCGATCTTGTGGCGATTTGCGATAGTTACCCAGCCATGATGCGTCGCAGCGCAAGCAAAGCCCCAGGCGCAACCCAGGTGGAGGATTATCGTGCGATCCTCGACAATAAAGAAATCAAGGCGGTTATTATCGCGACGGGCACGCATCAGCACAAAGACATTGTGCTGGCCGCATTGAAAGCCGGTAAACATGTCTATTGCGAAGCGCCGCTCGCACATACGGTGGAAGACGCTCGAGAAATCGCGCTCGCCGCCAAGGCCGCGCGCTTGCAGGTGTTTCAGCCAGGCTTGACCGGGCGCTCTGACCCGCAGCGGCAATTCCTCTTTCCTTTCATCCGTTCCGGCGCCTTGGGCAAAACTGTCATGGCCCGCGCCCAATGGCATAAAAAGGATAGCTGGCGGCAGGCTTCCCCCAACTCGGAACGCGAGAAAGCGATCAACTGGCGGTTAAGCCGTGCGACTTCGCCCGGCTTAATCGGTGAAATTGGCATCCACGCGCTGGATCAAGCGGGCTGGATGTTGAATTTGTTCCCGACGGCCGTGACCGGCTTCAGTTCCACGCGGCTCTGGAATAACGACGGGCGTGATGTGCCGGATACGGTGGAGGCGGTGTTGGAATTTCCCGATGGCGTACGGATGAATTACAATGCCTCGCTCGCGACTTCGTTCGATGCTGAATACGAATTGCTCTACGGCACCGACGCCACGGTGATGATGCGCGATGGCAAGGCGTGGATGTTCAAGGAAGTGGATTCAGCATTGCTCGGGTGGGAAGTTTACGCGCGCAAAGATAATTTCCACAAGGAAACCGGCATCGTGCTGATGGCCGGAGCCTCCAAGCAAAAAGCCCTGACGGAAGGCGCATCAGAGGATACTCCCGCCACCTTGCCGCCACTGTACCACGCCCTCGCAGCGTTCCTTGGCAACAGTGCCGAAGTCGGCGCGGGCGTCGCTGACTTTAAGGCCAGCTACGACAACGCAGATGAGGCTGCCATCGCCGAATACCTCGGCTCGCTGAAACTACGCGCCGCAGCTGGCTACCAAGAGGGCTTTACGGCCACGGTGCTGGCGCTGAAAACCAACGAAGCTGTTAACACCAATCAACGCATCGAACTCAAGAAGGAGTGGTTTGAATTGAGCTAGTCATCCGTCGTCCAATCCTCGGGCGCATCTTTGGGAAACGAAATTTATGAAACCGAACACACTAACCAGTCATATTCCAAATCTGAAAATCACCCTTGCCACCTTGCTACTCGGCGCGGCATCGCTCGCCTTGACCGCTGCCGAAGATGCGCCGGTCCGTTACGACGCGCAGCCCGGCGGCAGTACGTGCTCGATGGACGGCACTTCCACGATGCACGATTGGACCATGACCACCGCCATCATCAGTGGTTACATCGAGGCGGATGCGAACTTCCCCGAATCCGCGCTGACGAATACAGCTGCTGCCAGTCCAAAGGTCGTGGCCAACCTGCCAGTGCGCGCCTTCAAAAGCGGCAAGGCCAAGATGGATGAGAAGATGCAGGAACACATGCAAACCGATAAGTTTGGCCGCATCGAATACCGGCTTCTCAGTCTCAAGCCCAAATCCAAGGCTGGTGCTGCTGGTCCGCTGGAGTTTGATGCCGTCGGCACATTGACTATCGTCGGCAAAACCGTCACCAACACCATGCCTGTGACGATTGAAAAGAAAGATGGAAAACTCAAAGTAGTCGGCAGCACGCCCCTCAAAATGACTGACTACGGCCTCAAAGCGCCGGTCATCAGTTTGTTGGGCATTCCCACCATCAGCGTCGGCGACGACTTGAAGATCAAGTTTGAATGGGCATTAGCTCCGAAGAAAAAGACGCCCTAAGCCAGTTGTCGTAACCGCTTTCACCGGCTGTCGAGCAATCGGCAGCCGTTTTTGTTTTTAGTATCGCGGCTGAGCTATCTGCTGAAGGCAGATAAGAAAACACCGTAAAGAAAATGGCGGGAGCGGCGGGGCTCGAACCCGTAACCTCTGCCGTGACAGGGCAGCGCTCTAACCAATTGAGCTACGCCCCCGCGCGGGAGACGAGACAGTAGGAAAACCAACTCTCAGGGTCAAGATGGAAGGTGGAAAATATTCGGGCAGCAGACGCCAAGGAGGTGGGGGTCGGGAACCCCGCTGAAGAAACGTACTGCTACCCGAATACCTACATTCTTAAAGATACACCCAAAAATGTCAATCCTTGACCTTTCCTAAGAAAACGGAGGCTTTTGTCGGGTCAAATCTCTCCCCAGCCATTGAATCCCTTGCTCGTAAAAGCGTCAGTCCCTAGTCTCCCGGCCATGCTGGACACCCAACGCACCGCCCAAACCTTCCGCTACGAACGGTGGCGGGCGCTGGCTTCCGGCATTCTTGAAGCAGCGGGCGGAACCTTTCTTTTACTGATCGCCGTGCGTTGGTTTCAAGCTGGTAACAATGCCAAAGCCCTCATTGCTGCTAGCGGAAGTTTCGGACTCATGCTTGGCCCGTGGGTTGTAGCGCAAGTGGAACACCTCCAGTGGCGCACCTCCCAAGCAGCGGCCCGTTTGATGTGGTTCGGAGCGAGCTGGATGGTACTGATGACGCTCTGGCCAGTGCTGCCAGTCTTCGTGATCGGCTCCATCATCGCCATGACCACCGCCTCCGCCGCCATCCCGTTGATGACGCAGATTTATCAGGAGAACTATCCGGAGCGTGCCCGCGGCAAGCTGTTCTCCCGCGCCTTCATGATCCGCATCGCTTCGTCCATTGTCTTCAGCGGTATCGCCGGTTTTGTGTTATCGGAAAAGTCGGATGAGTTGCAATGGCTCTTGACTCACCTCTTTATGCTGCCCGTCAGCTTCACGACCAAGCTGCATGGCCACCTCGAATACTTTCCGTATCTACTAATTACCTTCGCCCTCGCCTTTGCCTTTGCGGGATTTTGCGTGTCGCGCATCCCCTCGCAGCCGCTCACGGTTTCGGGCGGCACCCATCCGTTTCGCGCGTTGCGATTTGTCCGGCAGGACGCCCTGTTCCGGCGGACGCTCGTGATGTGGATGATCATGGGGTTCGCCAACCTGATGATCGGCCCGTTGCGCGTAGATTATCTGGCCAATACCAAACACGGCCTCACGTGGAACGGCCAACCGCTCTCCACCGTGCAAATCGCCCTGCTGGTAGGCGTCATCCCCAATCTCGCCCGGCTCGTGATGAGCCCGGTCTGGGGCTGGCTGTTTGATCGGATGAATTTCTTCGTGCTGCGCATCCTGCTGAATACCGGCTTCGCGCTTGGCATGTTGTCCTTCTTCGGCGGTAACCACTTCGGCTGGCTCATCGTCGGCGCGATCATCTATGGCGTCTCCAATGCCGGCGGCGATGTCGCCTGGAGTTTGTGGGTCACGAAGTTCGCCCCGCCCGAACGTGTGGCCGACTACATGAGCGTCCATACCTGCTTCACCGGATTTCGTGGGTACTGCTGCCCATTGTGGCATTTCAACTCGCGCAACACTTCTCGGTTTCCGTTATCAGCTGGCTCGGAGCAGGAATGATTTTCATTGCAACGTTGATTCTCATTCCTGAAATCAAGGCCGGCCGCGGTGCTAAACCGGCAACTGCGCTAACGGAAGAAGTATCAGATTGACCCAATTCAGATTGAAGCTGGACGAATGCACTCATTGAGTGACACTGCAATCGTGTTCATAGCTTAAGGCGCTTCTTGCAGATATTCCCCCACAAGGCATATTGCGCGCGCGATGAGCACAAAGGAGGCGGGACAGGTAGCAGTAAATCCCACAAACATCATCCAATTGAAGCTTTCCAGCTTGATTGGGCTCTGCGTCTGTTTGGTTACCGCCTCTGCGGTCACCACTACATTGCTGATGTTCGGCCTCCTGAAATTCAATCAGCCGCACGAAGGTCTCGCGTTTGGGCAACCCCCGCCCCTCCCCGCCACCCGATCGGACACCAACCCGCCGTG
Source organism: Verrucomicrobiota bacterium (assembly GCA_049840435.1). Taxonomy (GTDB): domain Bacteria; phylum Verrucomicrobiota; class Verrucomicrobiia; order Limisphaerales; family JADLHS01; genus JADLHS01. The sequence continues at coordinate 25,755 of JASGKY010000015.1, forward strand.
GGGCGAATTAATCAAGTTTGATCTCGAAGTTGAGCAGCCGGACGAATATGTAGCGTTTGAACCGGTCTCCAATCGAGTGACCCGGTGGGTTTTCCCCGACCAAACTCCGGCCCAAGTGCGCACTTCGCTACAGACGGCGGGTTTTAACGCCAAGCAAATTGAAAGCGCCCTGACCCCATCCGCTGTCACGACTGCTCCCGATGCCACCCTGATCACTCCTAACAGCGAGCTGATCCATTCCCTCACCGCCGAAGTCCGCAAGAACCTATACACTGAGCTGGCCCACACCGATCGTAACCGGTACATGCGCTTCCCGTATTGTTTCATGACCAACCACGCCGAGGAATTCTTCGCAAAAAGCGGTGTGGCCCCGGAAGTCATCAGCCACGTCGCCAAGCTGACCTACGAGCGGTACGGAAATTACTATTTCAGCGATGTCGAAACAGTGTTGAATCAAATCCCCACCAGCGAAGCCCGCCTTCATTTCTTCAAAACCCTCAGCCGCTCCAGCGTGGTGATGGCACGGTTGCGGGTCCGCCCGAACACTGACATCGAAAAATTAATCGGCTACTGGGCAGGCAACAAACTCGTCCGACAAAAAGATCTCAAGCCGTTGCTCGAATCCTTGAAGCGCTGCGATGAGGGCGGCACCGTCAGCGTGATGTATCTGCTCCCGCCCTTCGCCCGCGAACGGCTGTTTACCACTCCGTTCCCGTCCAGCCCGGGCGACCCCAGCATGGACTGCCATTGGAGCGCGATGAACTTCTTCAACAGCGAACCGGACTTTCGCTTCTCTGACCTGACGTACACCGCCGCCTACGTCAAAACCAACTATTATCCCGTCGCCCAACCGACCGCCTACGGCGACATCGTTTTCCTCCTCGATCCCAGCGGCAACGCCATCCATTCCGCCGTCTATATCGCCGACGACATCGTCTTCACCAAGAACGGCAACAACTACGCCCAACCTTGGGTCTTGATGCGGCTGCCCAATCTAATAGGCCTCTACAGCGTCACCGACACGCCGCGCATCGCCTGCTACCGACACAAAAATTCTTAACGCAACGCCAGCCACGGCATCACCCGCAGTTGTTTCGCGGGGATGAATTCCTGCAGCAGCGCCAGATTGGTCCGGCTCGCGGCGTTCGGCTTCGGAGGATTCACCAGGACGATCCGCGCCCGCCGCGCCGCCGCGCGCGGCAAGGCCGCCAAAACCAAGCGCACCTGATTCACCGCTCCCAGCCTGTTGGCACAAACAATCACCGGCGTTGCTTTCAACGCGACGATCAAATCGTGGGAATCAAAATCCTCCCCCATTGGACTGAGCAAGCCGCCAGCGCCTTCCACCACCACCACTTCAAAGCGTTTCGCAACGCGCCGAATCTGCGCAACCACCTCGCGTAACCGCACGCGCCGTTGTTCCAATCGGGCCGCCAACACCGGGGCCAGCGGGGCACGAAAATGCCATGGATTCACCTCGTCCAGTGACAACACCTTGCCTGCAGCGGCCCGCAACTGCCGCGCATCTTCGCGACCACCGGAGCACAACGGCTTCATCGCCGCGACCCGAAAGCCTTGCTGCCGCAGATAAACCGCGGCGAGGGCAGCGAACACAGTCTTGCCCACGCCGGTGTCCGTACCGGTGATGAAAAGTATTTGCGGCGACTTCATTGCGTGCGACCAAACTTCCGTTCCAATTCACGATAGTTCATCTCAATGATCGTAGGACGGCCATGCGGGCAGGTATAAGGCATCACGCACCGGCGCAAATCTTCGACGAGATTCTCGAGCTCGCGACCCGCGAGTGGATCGTTCGCCTTCACCGCGTGGCGACAAACCGTCTTCGCCACGACATGTTCGCCGAGACGCGCGGAATTTACGTCTTGTCCGGCGGCTTTCAATTCATCCACTAGATCGAGCGTGAAGCGCCGCGCATCACCTACTTTTACAAACGGCGGCAACGCATCGAGGAGAAAGGTCTGTTCACCAAACTCGCTCAAGCCCACCCCCAGCCGCGTCAGGGCTTCGAGCTGACCGCGCAGAAAATTCGCATCACGCGGCGCCAGCTCGATGGTCTCGGGCAGCAACAGCTTCTGCGACGGCGCCTGCTCCTTGCGCTCCAACCGCTCCAGCATCTGCTCAAACAAAATCCGCTCGTGCGCCGCGTGTTGATCCAACAGCACGAGGCCGCGATCCGATTCCAACACGACGTAGAGTCGCCCGACAACGCCAACCAGCCGGAGCGGCACAGCTAAAAGCGGCAGGGTTGAGGGTTGCGAAATGAGCGTTGCAGGATTGGAAATCTGCGCCGCGTTCGGCGCGACTGGGGTCGGGATGAGATTTGGCATCGGCGCGACGGGGCGCGCGGGCGCGAAACCCATCTTTAGCGCCGGTTGCTCCGAGGGACGCGGTGGCAACGAGGCGCTCGCTGGAAATTGCGGCAACGTCGGCGTAAAACCCTCCGGCACGACATCGGTATCTCTTCCTATCTCAGTGACGTTCTGCGTTCCGATGACTTCCCCAACATTGGACTTTGGACTTTGAACCTTGGCCTCCCCCGCGTGAAATGCGAGCAATACCTGCCGCACCGCGTCCGCCACGCTGCGCCGCACTTCGCTCTCACGATGGAACTTCACCTCACGCTTGGCCGGATGGATGTTTACATCCACCGCGGCAGGATTGATTTCAAGAAACAGACAGCAAACTGGGTAACGGCTCTTCATCAACGCCGTGTGATAACCTTCGAGCAAGGCGAAATTGATGCCGCGATTCTCGACCGGGCGACGGTTCACAAACACATGCTGATCTTCGCGCGTCGCCCGGGAAACGCCGGGCGCACCGATCAAACCCCAGACGCGGAACTGAGAGTTTGAAGCAGGAGCCGGGGAACTGGGACGTTCCTGCAATGCGTCCTCGAACGACTCGCTCTCTTCAACCACCATGGAACTGTCGGTATGTTCCGCGGTGAAATCCACTTCAAGCAACTTCACATCGCCGAGCAAGGCGCGCAGGCGTTCACGCAAGGCCAATATTTTGGCTGCGGCGTCCGCCCCTTGCCGTTGCGCGGGCAATTGCCAAACAGGGCGGGTGTCTTTGATGAACGTAAAAGCCACTTCGGGAAACGCCAGTGCGGCCAACGTGAGGTAATGCAACACGTGCGCCGCCTCGGTTTCCTCCGTGCGCAGAAACTTCCGGCGGGCGGGCAGGTTGAAGAACAATTGCCGCACTTCAACGCTCGTTCCCGGCGCGCCCCCAGCAGCTTTGACTTCCACGATCTTGCCACCGTTGACGATGACTTGAGTGCCTTCGGGTGAAGTGCTTTCTCGCTCGCGTGTCGTCAGCGTGAAACGACTAACACTGGCAATACTGGGCAACGCTTCGCCGCGAAACCCCATTGTAGCAATGGCCGCGAGATCCTCGGCTTTGACAATTTTGCTCGTGGCGTGACGCTCCAAGCAAAGCAAGGCGTCATCGCGATTCATGCCGAGTCCGTCGTCGGTAACCCGAACTAGACTGCGACCGCCGGCTTGGATCTCCACAGTGATGCGGGTTGCGCCGGCGTCGAGGGAGTTTTCGACGAGTTCCTTGACGATGCTCGCGGGCCGCTCAATCACTTCACCGGCGGCGATCTGATTGGCGACCTGTTCAGGCAACAAGCGGACACGATTCATCTTCAAGCAGGGTGCCGCGAGTTGAAAGCCAAGTCAAAGCTGGAGCGTGACGACTGCACCACCTCAGGCTTTTCCGAAAAGACCAAGATGCGTTGTCCCGATACGCGCGGCCCCGGCGTCAATCAACGCCTGTGCCGTCTCCGCATCGCGGATGTTGCCGACCGCCTTGATGGCGATCTTGGCATCCAACGCGTCACGGATGGCTTTGATGTCGTCAGCATCCACGCGGGTATCCGGCCAGAAATCCGTGCCGGTGGAAACGGTCTTGATGCCGGAATCCGACAGCACGCCGCTAACGGTCACGATTTCGGCCCGAGTCAGGGCACGGGTTTCGAGCACGGCGCAGACCGGACGTTCATCCGCCGCCTCGACAATGTCGTGCAGCTCGCGCAACAGGGCTTTGTGGTTGGCGTTCTTGAGATGATCGAGGCTGAGAACGAGTTCGATCTCCTGCGCGCCAAAATCCACAGCAACCTCCACCTCATAACGCTTCACATCGCTGTCCCCGGTGCCGAGCGGAAAACCGGCCAACGCGATAAGTTGCACCGGGCTGTCCTCCAGTCCAGCAGCCGCAAGCAGCACGCGTGAGCCGTTGACCGCCAGAGCGCGCACGCCTTTGGCGCGAACGGAGGCGCAAAGCGCGGCAAATTCCTTGGAGATGGCGGCAGGTTTCCAGAAAGCCACATCGGTTTGGGCGGCGAGTTCGACGAGGGTCAGCTTGCTCATAGAGACATTGGGTTGAACGGTCCGTTACACATCTGCAACACGGCCTCACTTCTGCGGAAAAATTTGATAAAGTAGAAAGTAAATAACCACCCCGGTGACGGACACATACATCCAAATCGGCCAGGTCCAGCGCGCGATTTTTTTATGTGCTTCAAAGCGCTCTTTGAATGCGCGCGTCGTCGTCACCAAGACGAGCGGCACAACGGCAAACGCGCCGATGAGATGCGTAAAGAGGATCGCCAGATAAATAGGACGAAACCATGCCGGCTCCAAAAATTTGGTATGAGCCTCGCCGTAGACCTGCTTCATCTTGTAGTGATAGGTCAGGTAACAAATGAGAAAGAGCGTCGAGGTGACCAGCGCCGCGATCATGCACTTCTGGTGCGCCTGCTTGTTCCCCCGCTTGATGAGGATGAACCCAGCAATCAGTAGCAGCGTGCTAAGGCTGTTAAGACCGGCATTGGCCGCGGGTAAATCGGTAAAATTCATGGTTCGCGTTCGAGTTGTTTAATCGCAGCCAGGATTTCTTTCCGGACGGCGGCCCAATCCGTGATCTCGCTGCTGGTGTCAAAGTTCGCCCGCAGCCGGCCTTGCTTATCCACCAGGACAAACGTCGTGCTGTGAATGAACAGATCATCGGCACTGGTCCGTTGTTCAGCCGGCTTCTCCAGCGCGGTGAATTTCAGACTATCTGCCGCCACGGCGGCGATGGTCAGTTTGGGGCCGGTCAAAAACTGCCAACGCCCCGGCTGAGCCTGATAGTGCGCCGCATATTTTTCCAACACGGCTGGCACATCAAAGTCTGGGTCCGTCGTAAGCGAAATCAACTGCACCTCACTTCGCCCCGCCAGCGCCGCCTGAATTTCGGCCATTTGCCGCGTCATGCGCGCGCACGGACCGGGACAGCGCGTAAAAATGATATCCGCCAACCAGACCTTGCCCCGCAGGTTCGCCAGCGTGACGGGTTGCCCGAGTTGGTTCGTCAGCGTGAAATCCGCCACCGTCCCCCAAACCGGCAATGGTATCTGACTTTGTCGGGTCGTCACCAAAGCCGCCAGCCCAAGGATGAGCGCCAACAGCACGATGCCAATCCACAGCGTGCGGAACGGACTCGCACCGGCGTTGCCTGGAGAAGTTTGAGCCATGACCGAAAAATTTTGCGCCGAACCGAAGTTCGGCGCAAAGCAAAAGCATGAGTTGAGCCCGGCAGATTACTCGAAGCTCGTCACCGCGCCGGACTTGGACGCCAGCCACTTCTCGTAGGCTTCTCGCGGCTCTCGACGATCAGATAGCCACCCGCCATCGCCGCGTGGCCATTACCGCAAAGCTGCGCACAGTAGATCTGATACCGCCCTTCCTTGGTCGGCTGGAACCAAATCGGAATCTTGCTGCCAGGGATGGCATCCTGCGCAACGCGCATCGCCATGACGCGGAAGGAATGGATCACATCCTTGGAACTGATCTGGCAGATCACGGGCTTGTCAATCGGCACGTGGAATTCGTTGTAAACCTGCACGTCATCCTTCCCTGCTGGGTCTGCCGGATCCACCCCGAACAGATTTTCCGTGGAGATCTTGGTTCGATCCTGCCGGCCATAGACCCCATCCGCCCCCGCATACCGACCGTTCCAACCAAACTGCTGCGCCATGATGTGAATGACCGTGGCTTCGCTTTCCTTCGGGAAGCCGCTGGTGTGCTTAGCCCAGATCGGATACGCCACAAAAATCAACAAGGCAGCCTCGATCCCCGCCACCGTAAGCTCCAGATAACTGGAGAAATGGCTGCGAACGCCGTGGTAATCCGCCTTGCTCGAACGCTTGGCGTTGAACCGGAAAAGCGTGTACAAAAAGTAGCTGAGCCAGCCGATGAAGAGCACGATCATCAGCCAGTGCAAATAGACGATCAGCATGTCCGTAGCCTGCCCCTGTTTCGAGGCGAGCACGGGAAGATTAAGAATTTTATCCATAGTTAACTGCCAAAATTACGCTCGGGGGACAGTCGCGCCTGCGCTTTCGCCCGCCGGCTGACATGCACAAAAAAACCCGTCACGCCGACCAGCACCATTCCCACCAGGCCGGCCAGCACCACCACCGCCCACGTCAACCCGCGGCTCATCGGCGCGTCGGGTTCGCCATAACACACCGCGCAGGCCCAACCGGACTGCGGCGCAAGCAGCAATCCGAATAGTCCCACCAGGATGAGATGACGGAGGCGGTTCATCAGAGATAACTGTATTGTTTGAGCTTCTTCAGAAAGTAGCGGCCATAGACCAGCACCGCGACCGCCGTCGCCAACGCGCCAATGCCCCACCACAAATCCGCCCGCTCCCCCGCGGCTTGAAACGCGCGCAGTTTGCTCACGCCCAGCCCACAGCACAGCGTGGTGAGGACGGTGACAAAAAAGAGATGAACGGCTTTCAGGGACATGGCTCAGGCGGGTTTGAGGTGCGGGATGTCGCTGTGAGCAAACAACGTCAAGCCCATCAGCGCGGTGAAAAAGATCACCGTGAAAATCAACACCACGAAGATGAACTTACGCTCCGATAGCAAGTGCATCAGAAAGCAACTGACCATACCGGCATTCGCCACGGCCACCGCCAAGATCAAGCCGATGCGCACCGGACTGGCCAACTGGCTCAACGAAATGCCGACCATCAAGCCGACGCCACAGAGCACGGCGACGAACACCATCGCACAACGGCGGGCTTGGACGGCAAAAGATTCAATTTTGGCTTCGCTCATAGTTCAGGTCAGATAAAACACCGGGAACACAAAGATCCAGACGAGGTCCACGAAGTGCCAGAAGAGGCCGGCCACTTCGACGCGGTTGGTGAATCGTTCCGGATCGGTGAACCACATCTTGCTGCCCGGCCCCCAGAGGTAACCGAGGACAATGACGCCACCAATGATGTGCAACGCGTGCAAGATGGTGACGCTATAATAAATGGCCAGAAAGGTGTTCTGCGCCGGCCCGTAGTTCTGCATCTTCTTGATGTCCGCCCGGGCTATTTTCAATTCCTCATGATGCGCATCTTTGGCATGTCCATCCAAGGTAGCTGCCGCGCTGGCCACAAAGTGACCGTGCAAAACGATGTGGTCTGAGTCCTTTTTGTTCTCGGTCAGATGCCCATCGGCGACCCGGCCGTCTTTCAAGAAAACATCGTAGTGCGTGAACTTGTCGTAGTATTCGTAGGATTTGATCCCCAAAAACGTCACGGCCAGCAGGATGGTCAGTGCCCCCATCAATTTATAGCGCGCGAACTGGTTCGTCTTCAGCGCCGCCCATGCCAGCAAGGTGGTGATGGCTGAGAGTGCGAGGATGACAGTGTTGATCGTGCCGAGTGGCACGTTCAACCAGCCCGTGCGGCCAGGTTCCCGCTGGCGCACCGACGCGCAGGTAGATGTATGCGGAGAACAAACCGCCGAACAACATCACTTCCGACGCCAGAAACAGCCACATGCCGAGCTTGGCATTGTAAAGCCCCGTGTCTGGACGGGGTTTTGTTGTGTAAGGAATATCCATGTGAATTAAATCTATGGACTTGCCGCTGTCGGGTTCAGTTTGCGGCAGCAAAATCGCTTGTCGCATGACCGGGCACGCTGTATTCATAAGGGCCACGATACACCACCGGCTCCTGCGGAAGTTGTACACGTACGGCGGAGTTTCCGTCTGCCATTCCAACGTGGTCGCATCCCACGGATTATCGTTGGGCACTTTCTTGCCGTTCTTGATGCTGTAGAACAAATTGATGATGAATGGAATCTGGGAGACGCCCAGACCGATCGCGCCCCAGAGGATGACGCGGTTCAATTCCATGACGTTCGGGCTCAATCCGCCTTCCACGCCGACATTGGCCTTGCGCGTAGTTGATGCCGCCATCCGACATACGGCGCAGCATGCCCGCCATGCCCTGCACGAACATCGGCATGAACACCACGTTCATGAAAATCAGCGAGCCCCAGAAATGCACCTTGCCCCAGAATTCATTCATGAAGCGACCGGTCAGTTTCGGATACCAGAAATAAATGCCCGCGAAGATGCCAAACATCGTGCCCGGCGCGACGACGTAGTGGAAGTGACCGATGACGTAGTAGGTGTCGTGCAGGTGCAAATCGCTCGCGCTAAAACCGAGCGGCAAACCCGTCAGACCGCCGATGCCGAACATCGGCAGGAACGCCAGGGCGAAGAGCATCGGAGTATTGAACCGGATGGAGCCGCCCCAGAGCGAAATCAACAAACACGTCAAGAATGATGACGGAAGGAATCGAAATCATCATCGTCGTGGTTTGGAAGAACGTGGCAATCTTCGTGCCCATGCCGGTCAGATACATGTGGTGCGCCCAGACGATGAAGGAGATAAACCCCAGTGCGAGCGAGGAGTAAACCAGCGATTTGTAACCCCAGATCGGCTTGCGAGTGTTGTTGGCGATGACTTCGGAAATGATCCCCATCGCCGGCAAGAATCAACACGTAAACTTCCGGATGCGCCAGGAACCAGAACAAGTGCTGCCAGAGAATCGGACTACCGCCACCTGCCGCGTCAGCCGCCGCACCTGAAACCGCCAACCCGGTCGGCAGGAAGAAACTTGAACCCGTGACCTTGTCCATCAACTGCAGCACGCCTGCGGCTTCGAGCGGCGGGAACGCGAGCAACAACAGGAACGCCGCCACGAATTGCGCCCACGTGAAGAATGGCAGCCGCATCCAGGTCATGCCGGGCGCGCGCAATTGCATGATGGTCGTGATGATGTTCACCGAGCCGAGCAGCGACGAGGTGATCAGACATCACCATACCCAGCAGCCAGTAGGTCTGGCCGTCCGTCGGCACGATCAGCGACAGCGGCGGATACGAGGTCCAGCCGGATTGTGCTGCGCCGCCCGGAATAAAGAAGCTCGCGAACATGATGATGCCGCCGAGGAAATAGAACTGATAGCTCATCATGTTGAGCCGGGGGAATGCCATGTCGCACGCGCCGACTTGAATCGGCACGAGGTAGTTGCCGAACGCACCAGTCAACAACGGCACGACCGCGAGGAACACCATGATCGTGCCATGCATCGCACCGAACATGTTATATAGGTCCGGAGAAATCACGCCTTTGGCCGCATCATCGCTCGAACACATTGGCCAGCGAGCAACGGCCGACAATCGGTACCGCCTGGCCCGGATGCGCGATCTGCCAGCGCATGATTGCCATCAGGCTGAAGCCAAACAAGAAGGAAGGCGAGCGCCGTGAGTCCGTATTGGATGCCGATGATCTTGTGATCGATCGAGAAGATATACTTCTCCAGAAACCCGGCTCGTCGATGGTGGTGCATGATCGTGCGCCCGCGTGCGGCATCGGCGTGCGTAGTGGCCTGCATGATTTGGTCAACTCTGTTCGATTCGGGCCGCAATAATTATCAAACTCTCGGCAAACATAAGCAGCAAAGTAAACTGACCCTGTCCAGTGTCAATCGTTGATTGCCATTCACTTGTGATTCAAGCTTGTCCACCACTAGTGCGATCAGGAGCAACGGCAGATAAATGATCGAAGCGAAAAACAACTTTCTGCGCGCTGGGCACGATCGAGCCGCCGGGCAAACTGGATCGCGCAAACCAGATAAACCAGCACCCAGCACCAAAGCGCGCGACGCCAGATAAATCGGCCCCGCCAGATGGAACAGGCACCGGCGTCAGACTCACGATCAACAGGCCCAGCGTGTGACTGACCGATTGTTGCGCCGGTGCGGCGTGCCATCGGGATCCACGGCGGGCAGCATCTTGAAATCCGGCCTTCGCGTATTCGTCCTGATAAATCCACGCAATGGCAAAGAAATGCGGCAGTCTGCCAGAACGCCAGAATCGCAAACATCGCCCAACCGCCCACGGTCAGTTCCCCGCGCGCCGCCGCCCAGCCCATCAACGGCGGCAACGCGCCCGGAATCGCTCCCACGGCTGTGTTCCACCACGTCAGCCGCTTGAGCGGCGTGTAGATGAAGAGGTAGCTCACCAGAGAAATCGCCCCCAGCGCGCTGGTGAGCGGATTCACCAAGGCCGCCAGATACACCGTGCCGAGCAGCGAACAAATCCCGCCGAACAACATCACCGTCACCGGTTGCAACCGGCCCGAAGGCAACGGTCGGCTCGCCGTGCGACGCATCCGCGCATCGTATTCGCGTTCCAAGAAATTGGTTCAACGCCGCCGCCCCGCTCGCGACCAACGCCGTGCCGAACAAGGCGTGAAACATCAGCAGGTAATCCATCGGCCCACGGTTGAAGCCCATGTAAAACCCGACGAGCGTCGTCAGCAACACAAGCAGGGTGAGCCGGGCTTTCACCAGATCGGCATAAACCGCGACCCAGCTTTTGGCCGGCGCGACAGCAACATTTTGGACGGTCGAACTCATCAGTGAATCAAGTTGGGATCAAACAGAGCCGCGGTTCGCAACGGCGGTTTGGGCCAAGGCAACAGCAGGCGACGGGACGTTCCCGGTAAAACGGCGAAAAGAAATAAGACAAGCCAGCGCCCCTGTCACGAGAGAAAGTGCGCCCACCACCACGTGCGCCGTCGCCACGTCCGCCGCTTTGTTCGACCAGATCGTCCACGCGCCCAGCGCGATTTGAATCAGAATCAACCCAAGCCAGCCGCTCGCCACCCGGCGCAGCGGCGTGCCGCGATCAGATTTCACCAAGCAAACCGCCACTGCCACTGTAATCAACACCGCCACAATCCGATGCACCAGTTGCAGAACAATCTGGAATGCCGTGATGGGATGGACTGAGGTTACTTCGACGCGGAGCAGATTGTATTTGGCCACCGCCGCCTCGCTCATGTCCGGCCAGATCCGGCCGTATGCAAGCGGAAAATCAGGAATCGCCAGCCCCGCGTGTTGATGTCGCATGGTTGCCGCGATGAGTAATTGCAGTGAAATCAATCCTGTCGCCACCAGAAACCAACGCTGCACCACACCGTCATCTCCTCCCCCAACCAAACCGCGGGCCGACTGACTTTGCCACCACCGACTTGTCATAAGAGCAATGACTGCCGTCAACACCAGAAAAGCTTGGCCCAAACATCCGTGAAAAATTCCGAATGCCGTGCCCAACCGCACATCCGCCAACACATGGGCATCCAACACCACACGCAAGCCGCCGAGCAAGCCTTGCAATTGCACCAGCCAGAACGCCGCCCAGCCCAGAACTGGCAATGGTTTCACGGCCGGGGCATTGTTGAGCCACGCCAGTTTCACGTTTGTCGTCTCTGCGAACCGGGCCAGTTTTGCTGCGAACCCACCAAACCATGCCCATTTTACACTCATCGCTTTCGCAAAATTAGCAAGTGCTGTCAGGGGCGCGTTACTGAACCACACCAAACCGCCAAGCAAAACCACCCCACCGATGCCCGCGAGGAAATGCCCCGCGCCCTTCCAATCCACACCCAACTGCAACAAGCTGATGCCCATCAAAATCTCCACCGCCCCGATGATCAACAACGGAAAGCACGCCGCCCGCCCGCCCAACCACCGCGTCAACGCCACCACTAACACGCCTACAAATGAGGCCCACAAACGATGCGTATGTTCATGGAAAATCCCACCCGTCAGCCAGGTCGAAATCGGCAGCGCAAACATGTTGTAGCCATAGCTCGTCGGCCAGTCGGGCACCGCCATGCCGACTCCATGGCTCGTCACCAGCCCCCCCATGCCCACCAACCCCAACGTCGTCAGCGCCGTCACCACGGCAAAGCGATGCAGCCAAGGACTGTGAGTTGTTGGAATTATCACTGGGGAAAAACTAATGAATATTCGCGCCCAATAGAAAACCGCTGCGACCAACCAGCCGCAGCGGTTTCCCGAAACCAGTTCCGATTACTTCACTTCAACGGTGAAATCAACCGTCGCGCCGTCCGCAGTTACTTCGATCTCCTTCTCGATGCCGGTCGGAGCGCCCTTGCGATGCAGCGCTACAATCTTGTATTTGCCCGGCGGCACATCCTTGATGGTGAACGCGCCGTCCTTGCCGGAGATCGCGTAATACGGATGATCCACCACCGTCACCCACGCGAACATCCACGGATGCACGTCGCACTTGAACTTGAGAAAGTTTTCCGCCGTCGGAATTGAAAACTTCAGGTCCGGAGCGCCCGGGCCCTGGCCCTTGTTCTCTTCCTTGTTCCCAGCCGCTGTCGGCGTGGTATGCACGTTATGCATCACCGGGTCAGAATTCTTGACGACGATGCTCTGACCGGTTTGCGCCGCGAAAATCTGCGGGGTATATTCGCAACCTTTTTGATCTACCACGATCGGGGCCGCCGCCGCGCCGGTGGACTTACCCTTGAGGCTATCGCCCTGCAAAACAACGATCACATCCGCCAGTTCCTTATTCGCGCCGACCACGAAAAACTTCGTCGTGGGCTTGGCCCCGCTGATCAACTTGCCGCAGGTGGCATCCTCAATGAGCGGCGTAATCGGTTTCTCAGCCGGCGCCGTGCCGCTAAGAGTGACTTTGCCAGTGATGTTTCCCGCAGTCGCGAATTGCAGCGCAGCGGCAAATCCGGCGACGGCGACGAGAGTTTGGTTTAGTTTCATGGTTTGTTCAGTTTAGCAAAACTTGCAGGTAAGTTATCAGCCCGATTTTTAGCCCGCAAGCGCCACCGCAAACATTCACCCCCGCTCATTCAGGGATTGACCCCTGCTAATTTATCGGGTCAGGCAGGCTAAAATTCTCTTTTCACGCGTGCCCGCCCCCACTAAACATTCGTCCTTTGATAGCTGATTAGACATGAAAGAAATTGTGCCACAGACACCACCGCCCATCGTCCGGAATCAATACCAGACGATTCGCGACCTGTTTACCAAGAACGTCATCCCGAGCTACGGGCGCTTTGAACTCGCGCTCAGCCATGGCGCGGGCAGCCATCTCTTCGACGTAAACGGGCGCCGCTATCTCGATCTCGGCGGTGGCATCGCAGTTTGTTCGCTCGGCCATGCGCACCCGGCCATCACCGAGGCACTCGTCGAGCAATCCAGCAAGCTCGTCCACGTCTCTAATCTTTATTACACCGAACCGCAAGGCCGTCTCGCCCAAGCGCTCGTAGAACTCATCGGCCCAGGCAAATGCTTTTTCAGCAACAGCGGTGCGGAGGCGAACGAAGGCTTGTTCAAGCTCGCGCGCAAGTTCGGTCATGATGAAGGTCGCTTCGAGATCATCACCACGATCAACTCCTTCCACGGGCGCACACTCGCGGGCATTTCTGCCACCGGTCAGGACAAAGTGAAGAAAGGCTTCGAACCGATGGTGCAAGGCTTCCGTCACGTGCCTTACAACGATCTTGAAGCGATGCGCGCGGCGATCTCGCCCGCGACGGTCGCGATCCTCGTCGAAGGCATCCAAGGCGAAGGCGGCGTCACGCCCGCGACCGCCGAGTATCTGCTCGGCCTGCGCGCGTTGTGCGATGAGAAGAAATTGCTGCTGCTCATGGACAGCGTGCAGTGCGGCCATTTTCGCAGCGGCTGCTTCCAAAGTTTTCAACGCATCCTTGAAGGCGTGCCCGGCGCGGAAAAGTTCCTGCCCGACGGCATCTCCATGGCCAAGTCGCTCGGTGGCGGCTTCCCGATGGGTGCATTCTGGATTCGCGCGCCGTATGCCGATCTGCTCAGCGCGGGCACGCACGGCACGACTTACGGCGGCTCTCCCCTAGCCTGCGCCGTTGGCTTGAAAATTCTCGAAGTCATCGAAAAGGAAAACCTCGCCGACAACGCCCGCAGCACTGGCGAATTCCTCGTCGAAGGCTTGCAACAGATCGCGAAAAATTACCCGCAGTTCGTGCGCGGCGTGCGCGGTCTGGGCTTGATGCTGGGCCTCGAGCTCGCGCCAGAAATCCCATCGCTCAAGGTCGAAGGTAAGCTGCAATCTGCCGTGTTCGCGGCGCGCTTGCAGGAAGCCGGCTTGCTCATGATTCCCGCCGGACCGAACGTCTTGCGCATCCTCCCCGCCCTCAATCTCACACGCGGCGATGCCGAGGAAGGCCTCATCATCATCGAGAGAGTGGTTGCGAAGCTCGGAGCTTAATAGTATTCAAATGCCCTTTGATACGTAGGGATTAGGCATGAAACATCTGTTGAGCATCGAGCAACTGACTCGAAAAGACATCGAAACGATCCTCGCCGACGCGGTGGTGATGAAACGCACGCGCGGCCAGCACAAGACCAAACCGCTCGCGGGTCAGACGTGGGCGTTGTTGTTTTCCAAATCGTCCACGCGCACCCGCGTGTCGTTTGAAGTCGGCGTGCACGAACTCGGCGGGCGCCCGATGTTTCTCAGCGCGGCGGACATCCAGCTCGGTCGCGGCGAACCCATCAAGGACACCGCGCGCGTCATGGGCCGGATGATTCACGGCGCCATCTTCCGCACCTTCGCGCAGAGCGATGTGGAGGAATTCGCGCAGTACCTCGAACATCCCGACCATCAATGCGCTCACCGATGCGGAGCATCCCTGCCAGATTCTCGCCGACCTTCAGACCATTCTGGAGACGAGCAAATCGCTGAAAGGCCTCGTCATCACATTCGTCGGCGATGGCGCGTGCAACGTGCCCATCTCGTGGATTTTTGCGGCAGCCAAGCTTGGCTTTGAACTCCGCATTGCTGCGCCCAAAAAATTCCAGCCCGATGCCGCCATCCTGAAACGCGCCGGTGGCAACATCATCTGCACCGAAGACCTGAAGGCTGCCGCCAAAGGCGCAGACGTGCTCTACACAGACGTATGGGTTTCCATGGGCAAGGAAGCCGAAGCCGCCGCGCGCACCAAGGTGCTGAAGAATTATCAGATCAATCAGGCGCTCGTGAAGCTCGCCAAGCCCGGTGCGCTCGTCATGCACTGCCTCCCCGCCTATCGCGGCAAGGAGATTGACGACGCCACCTTTGAGGCCAACGCCGATACGATCTTCACGCAGGCGGAAAACCGACTCCACGCACAGAAGGCAATTTTGAAATGGGCGGTGAGCTAGCCAACAAGTCTGCGTCCTAAGTTATGAACGAAGAAGATGTCTTCAGTCATACAAAGGATGCTTATCTTCACCTGATTCGACCGACCCGACTCGGAGACGGCTACCAGCAAGAGATTATCACTGTTGTTGAATTTGCCGCATCCGTCCCTAGCGAACTCGTTTCAGCGATGATTGCCGGCCCGTCGTGGCGAGAACGGCTTTTAGGGTTGTGCATGGCCATGACCAAACCAACCGAAGCATTTGTTCAGCCCATGTTACAATCGCTTCGCAATCCGTGCGGTATTTCAATCACTCCTACCTGCGCTGCTCTTGCGGTAATTGTGAAGCAAGGTGTTTATAAGCTACCAGAGTCATTCGCCGAAATGTTTGATCGCAGCGTCTTCGATGGAGAAATCGGCTGGGCTACGGACAAAACAGTTCAGTTTCTCGGCCTAAGCAAAATCAAACTTCATGAGCGCGGGCCGTACTACGGGCAAATTTTTGAGGATCATGCAGAGCTTTATTTTTGGGCACAGACACGTTGATAAAGAAGCATCGCCTACCGCCTAATCGCCAAAACTTGCTCCGCCCCTTGATTCGTGAACCATACAGTTCCCGACTCCATATCAATCCTCAGAATTTTGACGCCATTTCGTTCCTGTCCTTCGCCGAGAATACAGCACATCTCTGTCGGATTTGGTTTTGCTCCGCCTTGAATTTTCAATAGCGCCTGCCGACGGTCTAGCAAGGCAGAGAGCCCTTGCAAGGTGACCACCGGAAGCTGAGGTTTAACTTCGATCTCCGGCTTTGGCTTTAGCGTGCTCAA
This sequence comes from Verrucomicrobiota bacterium, assembly GCA_049840435.1. GTDB lineage: Bacteria > Verrucomicrobiota > Verrucomicrobiia > Limisphaerales > JADLHS01 > JADLHS01. The sequence continues at coordinate 41,946 of JASGKY010000015.1, forward strand.
CCCAAACACATTCCTTCGAGCGATGGTGGCGAAATCTTCAGAGGCCGTCGCACCATGAATCGTGAATAACAGAACACAAAGGCCAAAAATCAAACCGCTCTGATTCAACTTCATGTCACCACAAACACCAGCGCTTTGAAATGGTTGTCATCCATAGAAACAAAAAAGCCGCCGCAGTTTGCACTGCGGCGGCTTTGAAATTTTCAGAACTCAGTAAGCGGCTTGTGCGCCCTTGATGTTCTTCTTGCCGACCCACGGCATGAGCGCGCGGAGTTTCGCACCAGTCTTCTCGATCTGGTGGTTCTCACCCTTCTTGAGCAGCGCGTTGTATTTCTTGTAGCCGCCTTTGTATTCCGCGACCCAGTTCTTGGCGAACTTGCCGGACTGGATGTCCTTCAACGCGGCTTTCATGCGCTTCTTCACGCCTGCATCCACAACCTTCGGGCCGACGGTGATGTCGCCCCACTTGGCGGTCTCGGAGATCGAGAACCGCATGCCGCTGATGCCAGATTCGTTCATCAGGTCGGCGATGAGCTTGAGTTCGTGCAAGCATTCAAAGTAAGCCATCTCCGGGGAGTAACCCGCTTCGACGAGCACTTCAAAACCGGCCTGCACCAGCGCGCTCGCGCCGCCGCAGAGCACGGCTTGTTCGCCGAACAAATCGGTTTCCGTCTCTTCCTTGAAGTTGGTTTCGATGACACCCGCGCGCGTGCCGCCGATGCCTTTGGCCCAAGCGAGCGCAATCTTCTTCGCCGCGGCGCCACCTTGATAAACCGCGATGAGCGAGGGCACGCCTTTGCCTTCCTGATATTGACGGCGAACGGTGTGACCCGGGCCTTTCGGCGCGACCATGATGATGTTCACGTTCTTCGGCGGAACGATGGTCTTGAAATGGATCGAGAACCCGTGGACGAACAACAGCGTCTTGCCGGGCTTCAGGTTCGGCTTGATGTCCTTCTCGTAACAAGCGGCCTGCTTCGTGTCGGGGAGCGCGACCATGATGACGTCGGCCTGCTTCACGGCTTCGGCGGTGGTGACGACCTTGAAACCTTTTTCCTTCGCGACAGGAATGGATTTGCTGCCTTCGTAAAGGCCGATCATGACCTTGAGGCCGCTCTCTTTGAGGTTGAGCGCGTGGGCGTGGCCTTGCGAGCCGAAGCCGAGCACGGCGAGGGTTTTGTTTTTCAGGACGCTCAAGTCGGCGTCTTTGTCGGTATAGACTTTTGCCATAAATTTATTTCAGATTTGGGTAAATTATTTGCGCGGCATCGCGGCTTTGCCGGTGCGGGTCAGTTCGAGAATGCCGAAGGCTTCCATCAGGTTGATGAACTTCTCGACCTTGCTTTCGTTGCCGGTGATTTCGATGGTCAACGCCTTGGGCTGCACGTCCACGATCTTCGCGCGGAAGATGTCAGTGATCTGCATCACTTCGGCGCGCGCCTTGGAATCCACGGAAACTTTCACAAGGACGAGTTCACGGTCCACGTATTCGCCTTCCGCAAAATTCTGCACCTTCAGCACGTCGGGCAGTTTATTGAGCTGCTTGACGATCTGCTCGAGCGTCGCTTCATCACCATGCGTGGTGATGGTCATGCGGGACGCGGTGGAATCATGTGTCGGAGCTACGTTGAGCGAATCAATGTTGTAGCCACGCCCACTGAAAAGTCCGGCGACGCGCGTGAGCACGCCGAACTTGTTTTCCACGAGAACTGAGATGGTATGTCGCATAAACCCCTGTTTGCAGGGGGGCGGAGGGTAGCAACGGGGGGAGCGGGGGTCAATTTGCAAAAATCAGAAGAACGGGTTGTTCCCCCGCGCTTTGGTCCGGGTCAGCCGCAGGCCGGAAAAGCCAACAACCGTTCCCGATAGCAGCAGAGCACCAAAAAATGAGGAGGCGGGCCGAACTTGAAATGGACGATCAAGCCCGCACCCGCCTCCCGTTGCGATCATCGGAGGAACCAATGATCAAATAGTTACCTTATGATTGCTTAGAACTGATAGATGAAGTTCGCCGTGAGCGAGACCGCGCTCTCGTCGCCACCGACCAGCGGAGTGCCGGCCGTCGCGGCGGTCGTGCCACCGAACGGGGAGTCATCCGTCAAACTGGTGTCCCAGCGGAATTCCAACCGGCTGATCACGTTTTTCCACAAGGCATAATCGGCCGTCACCGTGGCAGAGAACAGTTCGTTCTTGTCGTCGGTGGCCGAGGTGTAGCCAAAGGCGCCGTTGTAACCACCGCCAGCAGGCGAACCGTTGTAGCCCTTGGCCCAATCCGCACGACCATTGAGCTTCAGTTTTTCCGTGACTTGGAACGACACGTAAGCTGCCAGCGATTCCGCGTAGGAATCTTCATATTGCATGCCCGTGGTGTAATCAAACGCCAAGCCAACCGCCAATCCGCTGATCGGCGTCGGCAGGCTCAAGCCCGCGTAATAGTTTTCCTGCAACCACCCCGCCGTGGAGGTTGGAGCGCCACCGGTGTAGCCGACGGAGAGGCTGGCCCCCTTGAAGCGCCAAAACTTTCCGGAGCGGTGAAAGTGATCATCCCCAAATAAGCTTTTTCGGATTCGGAAATCGCCGGGCTGTATTTGGCATCCACCGCATTGTTGAAGGCCGCCATGTTACCGACGCCCCCCATGACAGTGACGGTGTCGCACACCTTGTAGGTGGCTGACACGCCCGTGTGAGCGGAGGACTCGATGTAGAACCCATAGGAACGGCTCCAGTTCGGATTCTTATAGGTATCGTAGGCTTCGTAACCGTTATACGTGCCGAACTGGCCGACTTTGAAATCAATGCCGTTGCCCACAGGAACGCGCAGAAGCACGACGGCTTCGTTGAAAGCGACATCGCCAGCGGAACGATCATTAATTCCGTCTGGAAGTACACTTGTATCCACACCGCTGCGAAGACTTCCGGTTCCGCGCTTTGAGGCACCAGGGCCAAACAGCGTTTGCACATTATAACCCGCCGCCCATTCGCTCTCATCAAGCGGCTTCGCAAACGTAATACTCACCACGTTCAGATTGAAACCGTCTTGGGTATCCGTGCCATCATAGACACGACCAGGCATATTGGCGTTGCCGCTGCCGAATTTCCATGTCGCCGTCGTATCAACATAACCGCTGATGGTTGTTGAAGTCAGTTCGGTGCGAAGCTGGCTGAGTTGTTCTTCGGCGTGCGTGACCGCCGGGATGCTTACCAAGCCTGCGCCAAGAAGCACCTGTGTCCACTTGTTGATTTTCATAGTTGTGTTGTTTTTTATCTCTGGATTCGTTGTGAGCTGTCAGTGCCTGGGTGCACGGACTCGACCTCGCTAGCACGACGGATGCCCGCCCGAAAAAAATTTCATGTGCCGCCGCGAAAGTCATCTGCCCAGCTACGAACAACTCGGGGAATAAAATCGCCGCGCGATTTCTTTTTCAAAACATCAGCGACGCCAAAAACATACTGATCCCATTCTTTCCCGCAGCAACTTGAACACTTGGTTTAAGGGAGCGAAAAACAATTTCGCCACCTTACGACTGAAACAAAAAACGCCAAAAAAAGTTGCGCCCACAATTGAGTCGCCCCCCCCGACTACAACACTGGGAACAACTACCGCACACCAGAGATATTCTTTTACCCAAGACACCGGAGAAATTTTTGTTTTGCCACGCTCCGCCCCGAAGCACTGGTGATAATTGCTCTCGTTGTACAATTTTTCTGAACAGCCATGACCGCTATTACTCATCGCTATCGGTGCCGACACAATGAATCGCGTGCATTATCCATCACTTTACCAAAGCCACCGCTGGTGGCATACGCAGTGCTAAACTCCGTTTCACCAGAATTAAATCAGCCCAAAAACAGAATTGTGCTGGCCTATTCTGGCCAAACCAAAACCCGTCACTCAGTCGCACGACACTTACGGAATAGATCGCGCATGAAAATAACATCCCTATCACTGTTCAAGAAACTATTGCCCACGGCCACTCTCGCCGCGTCTCTGACTTTCTCGGCCTCGGCGGCTGACACGGTCAAGGTCGGTGTGCTGCACTCCCTTGAGCGGCACGATGGCCATCAGCGAAACGTCGCTGAAGGACGTGTTGCTCTTCACCTTCGACGAAATCAACAAGTCCGGCGGCGTCAAGGTCGGCGGCAAAAACTACATGATCGAACCTGTCGTGGTTGATCCCGCATCGAACTGGCCGCTCTTCGCTGAAAAGGCTGAGCAACTGCTCGTGAAGGACAAGGTGCTGTCGTCTTCGGTTGCTGGACCTCCGTGAGCCGCAAGTCGGTGCTGCCGGTGTTCGAACGCAACAACGGCCTGCTCTTCTACCCGGTGCAGTACGAAGGCGAAGAACTCTCCAAGAACATTTTCTACACCGCCGAAGCCGTGAATCAACAGGCCATCCCGCCGGTTGATTACATGCTCGCGGAAGGCAAGAAGAAGTTTTATCTGCTCGGCTCCGACTATGTCTATCCGCGCACCACGAACAAGATCCTCAAGCAGTATCTCAAGCTCGAAGGGTATCCCGGATTCTGACATCGTTGAGATCTACACGCCCTTCGGTCACACCGACTATCAAACCATCGTGGCGGAAATCAAGAAGTTCGCCGCGGGCGGCAACGCTTGTGTGATCAGCACGCTTGAACGGCGACACGAACGTTCCGTTCTTCAAGGAATTCGCGAACGCAGGTCTGACCTCGGAGAACTGCCCGGTGGTTTCCTTCTCGATCTCAGAAGATGAATTCCGCGGTCTCCCGGCCAAGGAACTCGTCGGTCACCTCGGCTGCTGGACCTACTTCATGTCCATCAAGTCTCCGGAAAACACCAAGTTCGTGAACGACTTCCTAGGCTTGGCTGAAAGACCCGAAGGTCACCGGCATTGACTACAAAGTCACTGGCGTTGATCCGAAGGGCCGCGTCACCTGCAGCCCGATGAACCTCTCCCGCATCGGCGTGTACCTGTGGAAGCAGGCTGTCGAAAAAGCTGATTCCTTCGAAGTGGACAAGGTTCGCGCTGCTCTCATCGGTCAGAAGTTCAAGGGCCCGGCGGGCGAAGTCACGCATGCAGGAAAATCATCACCTGTGAACAACGTCTTCATCGGCGAGACCCTCGCCGACTGGCCAGTTCAAGATCATCAAGACCTTCAACGGCAGTCGCTGGCGAGCCCTTCAGCGAGAAGTTCCTGAAATAACTGATTGGTTTGATTTCACGGAGGCGGGTCGGTTGTGCTGGCCCGGGTCCTTTCCCTAAATGCGACATCGCTGGATTTTTCAAACAGACTATTTCTCGCTCTGCTGGCCACCGGGCTGCTTGTCTTGGTGCTTTTCTTTCAGCGCGCAGCCAAGGCCGACCAGCGATTTTCTCGCGAGATTCTTGTCGCAAGCCAGTCGTGACGGAAGACGCGGATGCGCAGACTGGACTTGATCAAGCAACTGGTCGGGTGCCAGTGATGAAACCATTTCACGCGGCCTCACCGCATGGCGATTGGGTGAGCTCTATATCATACGCAGACTGACGGATTTAAGACCCCGTTCCTGCTCGACAGCCAGCATAGATGTCGATGGTAAAGCTAAAGGCATCCGTGTCCTCGACGGGCAATTTCTACAGAACCAACAGTAAGCCTCTACTCTTTCTCTCGTCCGATCTGACGGCGGCTGATACGAGTTCCAAGCTGCGCAAGGCGATCAAGACCACGCTTGATTTGTTGCGCTGGGTAATCCGATCCGAAGATGCGCCGCGATGCCGTCATCAAGCTGGGCCAGGAACAAAATGTCGATTATATTCCCTATTTTGAAGCGCGGCTGAAAATTGAAAGTGACCCTGAAGTCCAGCAGGCACTTAATGAAGCCATTCCCTTACCCGAAACTGCCGACTGCGGATCTACAACTCGGATCGCCGGCGATTACAGCAGCTGGGTGAAATGAGTTCGATCAACTCCTTAGAGTTTTTGAAGCAACTTGAAAGCGACCGCCAAAAAGGATCCCAGCTAAGTATGGGCAATGAAACAATCACCGCCGCTTCGCGCTGCCATTACCACTATTGAGGATTACATGCTGGTGGGAACTTGTTGTGGCACAGCCTTTCGTGGTTTCAGCCTGCGGCTGTGTTGCTCATCGCGGCACTGGGGCTGGCGATCACGTTCGGCTTGATGGGCGTCATCAACATGGCGCACGGCGAAGTCATGATGGTCGGCGCTTACACCGCCTACGTGATGCAAAACATCTTCATCAGCGGTGTGTTCACTTTTGGACGGTCAACGTCAGGGTTGGATTATGGCAGCTTTCAATTTATTTCATCGTCGCGCTCATCGGCGTCGTTCTTCACTGCCGCGCTGGTCGGGCTTGTGCTCGAACGTGGCATCATCCGTTTCCTCTACAAGCGTCCGTTGGAATCGTTGCTCGCGACGTGGGGCGTGAGCCTCGTGTTTCAGCAGATTTTCCGCCACATCTTCGGCGCGGCAAACGTCCAGGTGAGATTCGCCCGAGTTGGCTGAGCGGCAGCTTATGTGGTACAATGACTTGCCCATTCGGCTTCAACCGCATGTTCGTCATCGGCTTCGCTATTGTCATCGTCTTACGGCACCTACCTGCTGCTGACCGAACATCGCTCGGCTTGCAGATCCGCGCGGTGATGCAGAATCGCGGCGATGGCTTCGTGCGTCGGCGTCCGCACCGACCGCGTGAACATGATGACCTTTGCGCTTCGGCTCGGGGCTCGCGGGCATGGCGGGCGCTTGTCTATGTCGCAGATTGCGAATGTCGGCCCGAGCCTCGGCCAGAGTTACATCGTGGACTGTTTCATGATTGTGGTGCTCGGCGGCGTGGGAAACATCTGGTCGGCACGGTATGCGCCTCGCTCGGCGTGGGCGTGACCAACCAGATTGCTTGAACCGTGGCTCGGCGCGGTGCTGGGCAAGATCATCGTGCTCGCGGCCATCATCCTGTTCCTGCAATGGCGGCCCAGCTGGCATTTTCGTGACCAAGTCCCGCAGCCTCGACTCGATGATGCAATCCGTTCTTGTTTCCAAACGCGAACTGCTCATCGTCAGTTTTTGCCGCCGCTTCATCGTGCTGGTGGTGTTGCCTTGCCTGAACGCGTTCTGCCGCCAGACCAGCCGTTGCACGTCAGTACGTTCACGCTGAGTCTTTATGGCAAATACCTCTGCTTATGCGGTGCTGGCGCTGGGCGTGAATCTGCTCTGGGGTTACACCGGTCTGCTGAGTCTGGGTCAATGTCTCTTCTTCTCGCTCGGCGGCTACTGCGCTCGGAATGTACCTCATGCTGATGATCGGCAAGCTGGGCCAATACAAAGCCGACATCCCGGACTTCATGGTGTTTCTCGAGTTCCCCGCAAACGGTATCCCGGAAACCGGCGGCCTGCCGCCGCATTGGGTTCCGTTCAAACATTTCTGGTTCGCTGCGCTGCGGTGATCGTGGGTGCCCGCGATCGTCGCGTTGATCTTCGGTTAGCTGGCGTTCCGCTCGCGCATCAAGGGCGTCTATTTCTCCATCCTCAGCCAGGCGCTGACCTATGCCGCGTGCCTGATGTTTTTCCGCAACGATTTCACCTTCGGCGGCAACAACGGACTCACGGATTTCAAATTCATCCTTGGCCACGATTTGAATTCACCGACCACCAAACGCGCGTTGTATATCTGCTCCGGCGTGTTGCTGTTGCTCACGTATCTGTTTCTGTCGCTGGTTGACTTCGACGAAGTTCGGCCTGATCCAGCGCGCCATTCGCGATTCCGAAAATCGGGTGCTGTTCTCCGGTTATGCCACGGCCAATTTCAAGCTGTTCGTGTTCGTGATCGCGGCGATCATTTCGCGGCGCTGGGCGGGGCATTGTTTGTGCCGCAGGTGGGCATCATCAATCCCAGTGAAATGGGCCCGGACAAATCGCTGGAAGCAGTCGTGTGGGTCGCGGTGGGCGGGCGGCAGCAACATGCTCGGGCCGATCCTGGGCGCGGTCGGTATCAATGCACTCAAGAGCTATGCCACCCATGCCTTCGCCGAGCAATGGCCTTACATCCTCGGCTTGCTTGTTCGTCTTCGTGACATTGTTCATGCCCAAGGGCATTGTCGGTTTGCCGGAACAATTCCGCGTTGAAATCAAATTGCCGCGTCGAAGGACAAGGAAGACGCCGGCGCCTCACACCGGCTCGATCCGCGAAGCCCAAATGATTTCCACTGCCATATCCAGCCCCGATACCGTCCACGCACATTCCAAGGATTTCATCCTGCTCACTGGAAGGCGTGAACAAAACGTTCGATGGCTTCAAGGCCATCAATGATTTGAATTTCTACTTGGATGAAGGCGAATTGCGCGTGATCATCGGCCCGAATGGCGCGGGCAAAAGCACGATGCTCGATATCATCACCGGCCGCACCCGGCCCGACACCGGCAAGGTCGAATTCGGCCGCGACACTGATCTCACCCGGCTCAACGAATATCAGATCAACCGCCTCGGCATCGGGCGCAAATTTCAGACGCCGTCCGTTTATATTGATCACACGTCTTCGAGAACATCTGGCTCTCGCTGGAAGGCAGTCGCAGCGGTCTGGAGCACGCTTTTTTCCCGCATCACTCCCGGCGCAGCAGGACCGCATCCATGAAGTGCTGAAAACCGTGGGCCTGGCCGAGCAAGGCGACTGACCAAAGCCGGGCTTGCTCTCGCACGGCCAGAAGCAATGGCTGGAGATCGGCATGTTGCTGGCGCAGAACCCGAAGTTGCTCCTCGTGGATGAACCGGCCGCCGGCATGACGGACGAGGAAACTCACAAGACGGGCGAATTGCTTCACAAGCCTCGAAGGCAAGCACACGCATCGTCGTCATCGAGCACGACATGATCGTTCGTCCGCCAGATCGCGCGCAAAGTCACCGTGCTGCACCAGGGGCATGTGCTCTGCGAAGGCAGCGTTGATGAAGTGCAGAACAACGAGCGGGTGATCGAAGTTTATCTGGGCCGCAAAAAGAAGGAGAAGCACTGACATGCTCACGCTCTCCAACATTTCCGTTTCCTATGATGGCTCGCGCATTTTGCGCGGTGTGAATCTCGACGTGTCGCCCGGACAGGTCGTCTGCCTGATGGGCCGCAATGGCGTCGGCAAGACTACCACGCTCAAATCCATCGTCGGCCTGGTGAAAACGGATTCCGGCTCGGTCAAACTCGATGAACGCCGAACTGCGTCGGCCTGCAAGCCCGATGGCCGTGCCCGCGCCAGGGCATGGGTTATGTGCCGCAAGGCCGCGATATTTTTCCGAATCTCACCGTATGGGAGAATTTGCACATCGGCGCGATTGCCCAGGGCAAGCAAACTCAACGGCGAAGCTGGATCGCGTGCTTGGACGCTGTTTCCGGTCTTGAAGGAAATTCTCGCAGCGCAAGGGCGGTGTGCTCAGCGGCGGCCAGCAGCAGCAGCTTGCGATTGGCCGCGCCTTGCTGACGAATCCCAAGGTGCTGCTTCTCGATGAACCGACCGAAGGCATCCAGCCCAACATCATCGACCAGATCGGCGAGACGATCAAAAAGCTGCGCGACGAAGGTCTCGGCGGGAAGAAAGCCAATTACATCGAGGAGATCGGCAACGCGATCAAGAAGCTGCGAAAAGGAAGGCCAGATCGGCATCCTGCTCGTCGAGCAATACCTCGATTTCTGCCTCGATGTCGGCGACCAGTTTTACATCATGGACCGCGGCACGGTCGTCGCTGAAGGCGCGATGAAGAATCTGAATGACGAAGTCGTGAAAAAGCATTTGACTGTGTGAAGCGTGGTCGCGCCGGCAACATTTGAAATAACGCAACGCGGGTCTGCCTCCTTGGAAGTCACGACGGTTTTCGGGGAGAGCACGGCGGTTTCAAGCTTTGCCAGCAGTCCGATGAAGTTGCTCACGCCGGTCGCGCGCGGCAAAAGCGTCTGGGCTTACACGAGCAGCTTCGGCGGTGGACTCGTCGCGGGCGACAAAACCCAACTCAGCGTCAAAATCAACTCCGACGTCCGATGCTTTCTCGGCACGCAATCCTCGACGAAGGTTTATCGCAATCCCGCTGCCTGCCCTGCGAGCACACGACTCACGCCACCGTGGGTGAAAATGCGTTACTCGTCTTCGCCCCCGAGCCGGTGCAAGCCTTCGCTGACTCGCACTACACGCAACGTAGGAATTTCACCTCGCATCCAGCGCTGGACTTGTGTTGCTGGATTGGTTCAGTGCCGGCCGCACCGCACGGGGCGAACGTTGGGCGTTCAAACAACTTGAAAGCCGCAACGATATCTTCGTGGGCGGCGAACGCGCGCTGGTTGACCCATCCTGCTGAACTCGAATGAACTCGCTGAACGCATGGGCCGCTTCAACTGCATCAGGTGCTGTTCGGATTCTATCGTGTTTCCCTATTAACCTTAGCAATACAT
>JASGKY010000016.1:0-225974 GCA_049840435.1 Verrucomicrobiota bacterium
AGGGCATGCTTGGCAATGAATTTTATGTGCCGTTCTGGGTGGTGATTTTGCGCCAATGGTGTTGGCAATGGGTACGCTCTTTGGCGGCTGGCGTATTGTGCACACTCATGGATCTGAAGATTACGCGCCAGTCCGATGCAGGGGTTTTTGCGCTGAACTGGTGGCGCAATCACGCTGTTTGCCGCAACATGGATGGGCGTGCCAGTATCCACGACACACACGATCACCGGTGCGATTATTGGCGTGGGCGCGGCGCGCGCGTTTCGGCAGTCAGGTGGCAATTGCCGGTAATATTGTTGTCGCATGGGTGATTACAATTCCAGCCACCGCGCCTATCGCTGCGCTTACCTATGCGGCAGCCGGACTTTTTGCATGATACAGTGACCAAATAGGGCTTGAGTTCATTAGCCGGTTTACTAATTTTGCTATGCGATGAACAGAGAAAGCAAAAGCGCTCATATTGAAGGGCAAGGGTATCAGGCAGATTGCGGCCTTGCCATTTCGACATATCCGACGAAGGTGATCTGAAGGTGTTGCTGATCACTTCGCGGGGCACAAGACGTTTTGTGATACCCAAAGGCTGGCAGATGGACGGCCTGAACATTCTGGCAGCCGCGCAAGAGGCACGCGAAGAAGCCGGTATAAAGGGCGACGTGCACAAAAAGCCGATTGGCGAATATCAATACTGGAAGCGACTTAAAAACCGCGTTCGTGCCAATCAGCGTTGTCGTTTATCCGCTGGAAGTGACAGGCAGCATGCCGCGTTGGCGCGAAGCCAAGCAGCGGCGGCGCGGCTGGCTTAACTGGAACACGCCAAGACGCCGGTCGATGAGCCTGAACTAATCAGCCTGATCGACGAATTTGCATCTTCGGTGAAAAATAGCGTTTAGGGTCCTGACCTAGGCCGCGCGCGCGGCCGAAAGACCGCGCTCGATGTCCGCTTTGAGATCAGCCACATCCTCAATGCCTATTTGCAAACGCAGAACCGGACCGGGTAGGGGCCTTTCGCAACCACCCGGTCGCCAGTAACTTGAACCGCAAGGCTTTCATAGCCGCCCCACGAATAGCCCAGACCAAAGATTTCCAGCGCGTCGAGGAACGCGTGGGCCTGCTTTTGATCGCCGTCAAGGACGATTGAGAAAATGCCGCTGGAGCCGCTGAAATCGCGCTTCCACAACGCATGGCCCGGATGCGATTTCAATGCCGGATTAGTAAACGCGCGCGACACCTGGCTGTTCTTCGAGCCAGCGCGCAACTTCAAGCGCACTCTTCGGCGGTGTTCGAGGCGCACGCCCATTGTGCGCAACCCGCGCAAGACCTGGTACACGTCATCCGGCCCGGCGCAGCAGCCCATCGTGATGTAGGTTTGGTGGAGTTTTGGCGAGCAAGTCGTCGTTTGCCGAAACAGTGCCAAGCAGCACATCTGAATTGACCCGCTGGGATTTCGTGGCCGCGTGGATCGAGATATCGACACCGTGGTTAAGCGGGCGGAAATAGAGCGGCGTGGCCCAGGTGTTGTCCATCATAACCACCGCGCCGGCGGCCTTCGGCTTCGGCTATGGCCGGAATGTCCTGCATTTCGAATGTGTTTGAACCCGGCGATTCGGTGAAAACCACGCGGGTATTCGGCTTCAGAAGCGCCGCGATACCACCGCCGATAGTTGGGTCGTAATATTCGACTTCAACGCCAAGCCGCTTGAGCATGGTGTCGGCGAAGTTCCGGTCTGGATGATAAACCGAATTGACAATCAACACGTGGTCGCCGAAGACAGAAAGGCGAGCAGCGGGATTGTGACGGCTGCCAGACCGGAGGGCACCATGATGGTGCCCGCTGACCCTTCCAGCGAGTTCATAGCCGGTTGCGAGTGCGTCGGTGGTGGGGGTTCCGCGCGTGCCATAGGTGTATTTCTGCGCACGGCGCGAAAGCGTGTCGGCGTTGGGAAACAGCACTGTCGAGCGTGTACGACCGGCGGATTTACGAAGCCAAGAAGGCGTGCGGATCGTTGCCCGTATGCGCCAGACGCGTGTTTACGCCGCAGCTTTTCCTTGCCGGTTTTTGCCATTTCATGCCCCGTTCAACTGTGGAAAAGCGTTTAGCTGCGCGCGGTGGCGCTCGCAATACGACATTGTTGAGCCAGCAAAGCGGGTGAGTGGAAGAACAATTTATCCCAGATCACGAAACCATTAGGCCAATTCAACTTGACCTGATTAAAATTATGTCATTGGTTATTTTTTGTGAGCGAAGCGCGAACCGCCGAGCAGGACGATGTTGCCTATGGGCTGCCGGAAACGGACAGGGCCCGGAGGAACGTTCGCCTTCAGACGAACGGGACATCTGAAAAACAAAAGGGTCAGAGGGTTATGAACAAAGCAAAAGTTATTCGCGCTGCCTCGTCGGGCTTGGTTGCCGCGCAGCCTCGGCAGATAGATCTGGATGACGTCAAAAGAGGGCTTCGTGCAGTGCGGCGTCAACACGGGCCTTGTCGGTTTCTCCTTGCCAAATGATAGGCTAATGGAATGGGTCTCGACGTCGATTTCTGCCGCGTGGTCGCTGCCGCCGTTTTGGTGATGCGACCAAGGTTAAAGTTCATTTCACTGAGCGCCAAATACCGCTTCACGGCGTTGCAATCCGGTGAAGTTGACATCCGTTCGCGCAACACCACCTGGACGATCAACCGCGACACCGCACTTGGCTCTAACTTCGCTGGCATCACCTATTATGATGGTCAGGGTTTTGACCTGACCAAGAAGCTGCCGGGGATGACCTCGCGTCCACTTTTCGGCGCCGTGGATCTGCGCGGAGTCCGGCACCACGACCGAGCTTAACCTCGCCGACTCTTCGACCGGCGAACAAGATGGAATACACTCCTGCCGTGTTCGAGAAGTTCGAGGAAGCGAATGCTGCTTATGATGCGGGCCGCTGTGACGCGCTATACGACCGACCAGTCGGGCCTGTATGCTGTTCGTCTCCAGATGAGTGCCCCGGACGATCACGTCGTTCTGGCGGAAATCATCTCCAAGGAGCCGCTCGGACCAGCTGTGCGCCAGGGCGATGATAAGTGGTTCGGCATTGTGAAGTGGACCTACTTCGCGCTGTTGAACACGGAAGAAGCTGGTGTCACGCAGGCTAATGTCGAAGAGATGAAGTCCACGGAAAATCCGGATCTTCGCCGTCTGCTCGGCGTCGAAGCTGATACCAAGATCGGTACCGATCTCGGCCTGACGAATGACTGGGTAGTGAACATCGTCAAGGGTGTCGGCAACTACGGTGAAAATCTTTGAGCGCAATGTCGGCACCGGCAGCCCGCTGAAGATCGCACGTGGCGCCAACGCGCTTTGGACGAAGGGCGGCCTGCAATACGGCATACCGATCCGCTCAGCGGGTCACGGGCCGGGAGCGCGAAAAGTGCCCCGGCCTTCTTCCGGGCGAGACAAATATGTCCGTTCGGCAATGGAAGGGGAACGACATGGCAAAACAGGATGTGTTACCAGCGGGGCGATCGGAGAAGGTCTCCCTGCCGATGACCCACGGGCGAGAAGCATTTTCTTTCAGGTGCTTATCGTTGCGTTGCTGGCGCTTGGTAGATGGTGGATCGTTGATAACACGATCAATCTTTACCCGTCGAACATTCAGACAGGCTTTGCCTTTCTAAGGTCGAGCCGGGTTTGATATTCTCACATCACTCATTCGCATTCTTCGGACTCGACCTTTGGCCTGTGGCTTATTGTTGTCGGTATTCTGAATACCGCGCTCGTGGCAGTGACCGGCATCATAGCGGCGACGATCATAGGCTTTATGGTCGGCGTTGGCCGACTGTCGATCTTGGTGAGGCGGTGCGTCGGAGTCTGGACAATCGTCCCGGAGCAGGGCCGTAGTTCGGTCGAAGGGACTGAAGCATGCTTGTTCACTAATGAGGCAAGCCACCGAATTTGTTGCGCCGCCTCCATCTTGGGGCGCTTGCAGTTTCAGCCGGGGGTATTTTTTATCACTCCGAATTCCAATTCCTTCGTATTGGTGGGCCTTTCGGTCCATTGAGGGTTTTCTTTCCTAACGCTACACCTTTGCACCCTGCGGCTGGCTTCAACTGGTCAGCTTGGGTTTCAGTGATGTATTATGATGCAACGTGTATTGTCGGTGGGGCTTGGTTTGATTCTTACAGCGGGCTTACTCAACGCCCAGATTTTCCAGGAACAAACGCGCCGGGAACTGGAGCAAATTTCAATTTCAACATCGGTGCAGGCATAACGAATCTCGCACTCGTCATCTCAAACAACTCCAGCGCGTGGTCGCATTTGCTGGTAAAGAAGGGAGGGATGCCAACGGATGTGGACTTTGATTTCGTCGCGCGACTGGATGGTCGGACCAATGCCGTTGCACTGGACGTGCCGGAGTTTTCCACCGGCAATTACGGGCTGCGCGTGCGGACGCCTGCGGCTTCCTTGCAACATGGGTTTACCGTGGCGCTGACGACTAACCGTGCTGATTTGCGTTCGGCAGATTATCCCGTGCTCAAGCCAGTGGAGTTTGCCGCGACAGCCACGCTCACCAATGCCGGCGCGGGCGCGTGGCATTATTATCAGGTGGACGTGCCCACAAATCTGCCGGGCTGGCGCGTGGTGGTGAGCGCGAACAGCGGCGTGAATCCCGATCTCTACGTCCGGCGCGGGTTGTTGCCAACAACCAGTTCCTACGACAAGCGCAGCACAGGTGAACTCGCCGATACCGTCATCTTTACCGACATCGAAGCGACAAACGCGACCTACTTCATCGGCGTCAACTTGTCCGCAGCGCCGATTGGCGCATCTACTTACACGCTCTCAGCTGAACTGGGTTTTGAGAAAACGTTGACGTGGGATGTCGGCACAACGCATGAGGGCACGCAGGTGTTCACGAACCAGAGCGCGAGCGGCGGTGACTATTATTTCAAGATCATTACGCAGCCCACGACCGTTGGGGCTTGGCGCACGGCGCTCAAGGTCACCGGCGGCGAAGCGGACGTTTATCTTAAGCAGGGGCCATTCGCGCTCGGATCGGCAGGTTATACGAAACAATCCACTCGCGCGGGTTCAGATGGTATGGTGCTCGCGTTGACCTCGGAATATACCGTCGGCCAAGAATGGCACGTGATGATTCGCGCGACACCGGGCGCGCAATGGACACTGGTTAGTGGCGAAGCTCACGTGCTCAATCTAGGCTCTCTTGCGGCTGCAAACAGCGCGGCTACCAGCACCAATGTCACGGTCGGGCCGGAAGGTTTGCGTCTCTTCAAAGTCGCCACGCCTGTAAACACGCTCGCATGGCGGCTTGGTCTCAACGGTGCGACGAATGACCTGCTCCTTCGCAAAACACTCGCACCGACGCCGTTCAGCACGCAGACCTACGAAGTCAAACAAGCCGGCCAGATGCTCGTTGTTCCAAGTTATCTTGTGCCTGGGGACAGCTATTACGTCAGCGTGCCCGGTGCACCTGGTGCTGCGGTGAATCTTGATTGTCGCCAGCAAGGCGTGACGGATCTCGGCTTCGTCGCGAGTACGAACTTAACCATTGCCGGCTACGGTTACACCACGTATCGCATCCAAGTTCCCGTGCAACAAATTGCGTGGTTGACGGCACTCGCCACTTCGGTGGGCGACGCTAACTTCGCCGTCCGTCGCAGTTTTGTGCCGAACGAATGGAACAACGACGCTTACTCTGAAGTTCCTGTGTGGCGACCGAGAGCGTGATGCTTGTGCCTCCCACGTTGAGCGACGGCACGTTTTACGTCACGGTCTATGGCGCGAGCAATCACACCTGTAACTTTACTACGGGCAATCCGATCATCACCGATGTGCCCTTCTCTAGCACGACGACAAATAACGATCCCACGCGTGTCGGCTGGCGCATGTATCGCGTGCTCGACATTACGAATCAACTCGGTGCACTCGGTTGGGATTTGACGTTGTCGAACCAACCAGCGAACGCCGAGATCGCCATCCGCCGCAATGCCGTGCCCGGCCGCTGGAATTATCGCAACAACTCCACCAGCACGAGCACGCAAGGTTCGGTGGATTACTCCAGCACCGCCGGCTATCTCCAACGTCCCGATCATCAGGCAGACATCTGGTATGTGGGTGTTTATCATCCCGCGACAGCACTCGGTAATTTCGTGCTGAACATGCGCGAGATTTCGACTTCGTCGGAGAGCATCCCCCCCGGCGGCGCGGCCGCGATCACGAATCAACCCCCCGGCAAGTTTGCCTATTTCCGCGTGGATGTGCCCGCTGATGTGCTTGGCTGGGACTTGCGCCTGACCAACGTGACCAGCGGCGATCCGCGGATTTCCGTGCGACGCGATCGGTTGCCGGACAATCTCACGTCGCACGATGCGGGCAGCGCGGGGTGGGGGGCGACCACTGG
This sequence comes from Verrucomicrobiota bacterium, assembly GCA_049840435.1. Classification (GTDB taxonomy): domain Bacteria; phylum Verrucomicrobiota; class Verrucomicrobiia; order Limisphaerales; family JADLHS01; genus JADLHS01. Next base: position 6,398 of record JASGKY010000016.1, read on the forward strand.
CACCAGTTTCCCGAGCGGTTACCAATGGCTTCCGGTGATGATTGGTCCGATTACGCCAAGGATGTCAACGGCACAAACCTCTCCGGCCAGCTGCTCTCATCCGGTCTCGGCAATCCTGTTCAACCCGGCGTCTACTATGTCGGCGTCATCAACTCCTCGGGCAACGTCACACCGATGAGTTACACCTTGGTCAGCCGCTTCATCGGCACGAACCAAGCCATCCCAGTCGGCTCGCTGGCGTTCACCAATGGCAGCGTGGCAAATCCGAATCTGCCCTGGCGCAACGTGGATTACTATGCCGTGACTGTTCCGACGAACGTCCCGAGTTGGCGTTTGAAACTTTCCGTGACGAATGGCGAAGCGGCTTTACTCATCGCGAAAGAAGTCATTCCGAACATCGCTGCGGCTGGGAATGCACCGACGATGGTGAATGCCGGGCGCAAATTACAGAAGCTGGGCGATGAACATTATCTCCTCATGCCGCCGAGCGGGCAGCCGAATCTTACGGCAGGCACGTATTATCTCGGCGTTCTCAGCGAGGGCATGAATCCGTCCCCGGTGCAGGAACGTTACGGCAGCAATGCTGTCAGCTATGTCCTTTCGAGTCTTGGACCGTTGACGCCAGTAAACATCGGCACGTTGAGCGGCGCGGACCTCGTTTACAGCAACACCGCAGCGCCGGGTGAAATCAAAGCGTTTCAATTCACTGCGCCCGCCGGCTTCCTGCGTCTGGATATGCGCTTGGAAAATGTCTCCGGCACCCCCCGCCTGAGTTATCGCTTTACGAATGCGCTGGTTTCGGTGCCGAGCAGTTATGGTAATGACGGCGGTTTTTGGTACACGGCGGAAAGCATGTCGCTCATCTCCATCCCGAATCCGGCGGCGGGAATTTACACGTTGATGGTGCAGGCTACTGATCTCGCGGCGACGACAAACGCCGCGTTCACAATCCGTTTGCAGACGAGCACGACGACGGGCTTCGCGTTCGACGGCGGTAGTGGGAGCGTAAATTCTCAGGCCGCCGATACGTGGCGTTTCTTCAGTGTCACGGTGCCGACGAATGCGCTGGGCTGGGATTTGCGCATCACGAACGTGATGAGCGGTGACCCGCGATTCGTCGTCGCGCGGGGACGGGCGCCAACGGCTTTGTCCACGTTGACCGACAGCGGCGCGGGTTGGGGCGCGAACAGTGCGACCACGTGGCCGACCGGCTATCAATGGGCGGCGAGCAGTGATTGGACCGGCTATTTGCAGAACCCGCAGGGCGGCAATGAATCCGGGCACGTGCTCGTCGCAGGCATGGGCAATCCGCTCGAACCGGGCGAATACATCATCGGTGTGGCGCGCAGCTGAGTAATCCGGATGCGATGAGTTACACGCTCGTCAGTCGTGGCATTGGCGGTGGCTACACGATTCCGGTGAACCCGCTGGCGTTTGCTGGATCAGTGTCGTTGCCAGCGCTTGCGGCGCGTGAAGCGGCGTATTATCGCGTGACTGTGCCGTCAAATACGCCGAGTTGGAAATTGCAACTCGACAACGCGAGCGGCGAGTCGCGGCTGTTGTTGCAAAAAGATTTCCTGCCAAACGTCAGCGCCGGCAGCAGCGCGTCCCCGCTGACTCCGAGCGGAGGGAAATTAATCTCCAAGATCGGCGGCGAGTTGCACGTCCCTCTACCGGCCTCCAGTCAGACGAACATTCCTGCGGGCGATTACTTTGTTGCCGTAGTCAGCGAAGGCATGAATGCCTCGGGCAACCGCATCGGCACTAACGGCGCAAGCTTCACGCTACACAGCCTCGGTTTAATCAACACTACAGACGTTGGCACGCTGACGCCCGCGGCGGACCTGAACTGGAGCGACACATTGCTCGGCGGCGAGTTCAAGTCGTATCGCTTCACGGTCGCGGAAGGCACGCTAAGCCTGCAACTGCGGCTCACGAATGTGGTCGGCGATCCGTATGTCACGATGCGTTTGGGTGGTGGCATTCCGTCGCCGAACCAGAACTACGGCTATTTCGGTGGGCTGTCGGATCAGTGGTCGCACGGTTCGCTCATCAACATCGCAAACCCAACCCCGGGGGAATACTTCCTCACATTACAGGCCCGCGGCAGCGGCGACGTTTATCCCAATGCGAGCGCAACCATCAACATTCACGCCCTCGGTTCGATGCCGGTCGCGTTCGATGGCGCGGTAGTGGCGGTGACAAATCAACCTTCCGACACCTGGCAATACTTCTACGTGACCATTCCGACGAATGTGCTGGGCTGGGATTTGCGCCTCACGAACGTGACCAGCGGTGATCCGCGGCTCGTCGTGTGACGCGATCAATTGCCGACTGCCATCAGTACGCTGACTTACAGCGGCGCGGGTTGGGGCGTGAATAGTGCGACCTCTTTTCCGACCGGTTACCAATCGGCGCCGGGCAATGATTGGGCTGGCTATTCACAAGATGCCACCGGCGCGAATGAAAACGGCCATCTGCTCGCGGCGGGGTTGGGCAGTCCATTGTCGCCGGGGAATTATTACATCGGGGTTTTCAAAGGCACGGGCGCGAATTCAGCCAACCCGATGAGCTACACGCTTGTCAGCCGTGCCATCGGCGCAAACGCTTCGATCGGTGTCGCGGACATTCCGTTCCTTGGTGCGGTGACGAATCCCGCCATTGCGGTACGTGAGGCGGTTTATTATCGCGTGAACGTCGCGAGCAATACCGCGAACTGGAAGTTGCGCCTCAGCGGTGCGCCCGGACAAACGCTCTTGCTCATCAACAAAGACACGTTGCCGAGCATTTTCGCTGGGAATGGCAATCCGGTCACATCGCCGAGCGGGCGCATATTGCAACGGAGCGGCACGGAAAATTATCTGCTGCTACCCGATGCCGGAAAAACAAACATCGCGCCGGGGACGTATTATCTAACGGTCGTGGGCGAAGGTCAGAATCCCACCGCCTCACGCTCGGGCACAAACGGGTCGAGTTACAAACTCGAAGGACTCGGTTCAGTGACGGCGGAGGAGCTCGGTGTCTTCAGACGCCGTGGATCTGACGCGTAATCACGCGCTCGAAGCAGGCGAATTGCGATTCTATCGTTTTACCATTCCGGCAGGCACGGCAGGTTTTGATGTGCGTCTGGAGAATCGCGTCGGCAATCCGCGCTTCTCCATGCGCATCGGCGACGGCTTGCCTGTGCCGAGCGATAACTATGGCTTCAACGGCGGCGAGAACAACACCTGGGACAGCACGTCCATCGTCACGTTTGCGAATCCGGTCGCGACGAATTACACGCTGAGCGTGTTTGCGGACGATGTCTCGACGGTTTATCAGGACGCGAGCTATACGCTACGCATCCATCAGTCGCCGATCGTCGATTTGAACTTCGCGTCGAACCTCAACACTAACGGTCTGACGAATACCGTGTCCGGCGTGCTGGTGGACAATCAACGCGCCTTTTTCAAATTCACCGTGCCTGCGACGAACAACGGGCGCGCCGTAATCGGCTGGCGGTTGACGCTCACGCAAACTAGCGGCGCGCCGACGTTGCGGGCCCGCAAGGATTCGCTGCCCGTGGACAATCTGGTAGGCCAGATGCCATTCGTCGCGGACGAAGCGGTGCTGGTCCCGCCGTTTCTCACGCCCGGCACGTGGTATGTGGAAGTGAAGGCCAGCGGCACGACCAGTTTCACCCTCGCGAGCAGCGAGGTTGCGCTTGAACGTTCTGCATGGACAATGCAATCAGAAGGGCAACCGACGCCCACGCCCGGGTTGACTGCGCCGGAATTCGGCGACACCGGCGTGACGACGAATGGCGTTGTGCTGTCTGGCGACGGTGGCACGGACGTGGCCGTGGGACGTTTCCATTACTACGCAGTGATCGTGCCGACGAACAACAGTGGCATCTTTCGCGTCGCGCTTGAAGCGATCAGTGGCAACCCGGATTTTTATCTGCGCGCCGAGGCGTTGCCAACGCTCACGCACAATGCCGACGGAGCGAGCGGCAGCATCTATTCGCGCGCGCTGACCGGCACGGGCACGGAATACGCCAACTGGGTCGGGCTCAACGGACGTTACGAACGCGGCCTGCCGCCAGGGACGAATTACATCGCGGTGCGGGCCTCGGGAAATTCCAACGCGCGGTATCGTCTGCGGCTTTCGACCGGCATCATTCAAGACCTCGCGCTGCACGGCGGCAATGTCGTGAACCAGACTGTGCCCGCGAAGGACTATCGTTACTTCCGCGTGTTCGTGCCGAGCAACGCGCCGGCTGCGTGGAACGTGACGTTCAATCAAACCGTCGGCGACGTGATCCTTTACGTGCGCGACACCACGCCGCCCGGTCAGGGCACAGCGGTGGACGATTTGATTGATTGGGCCGACGACAACAAGAATCACGCTGCGTATCCGAGCTATGATGCGTCGGGCACTTACACGCTGAACACGCCGCCGCTGCGACCGGGGCACACATATTACCTCGGTTTTCGCGGGGTGATTGATGCGACATTCACGCTCACGACGAGCACGAACGGCGCGACGATCGGCTATCCAAACACACTGCCGTTCTACGGCGGTTACGTGACGAATGTGTTGCCCGCGTTCGGCAAGGCCGAGTTCCGTATCGCTGCACCTGCCGATGCGCGGCGGTGGAAGCATGGCACGACCGGCAGTAGCGGCGTGAAGTTTTATCTCGATCAAGGTAGCGTGCCGACGATGACCGCGTCCGATCACTGGACTGGCACGGGGAACGCGACCAACACCGTCAGCATGGTAACGGCAACGCCGTGGCCATGGGTGACCGAAGCAAACTTACTTCCTACTCGTGACGAACACCTCGGCCACGCCACAGGGCTACAGTTTTTTCATGGATGGCCGGAATTGCAGCAACGACGACGAAGACGCTGACGGCATGGCGGATTGCTGGGAGATTAATTTCTTCGGCAACACGACCCGCACGGCCTCGCAGGACGCCGACGGCGATGGCAACAGCAATTTGACCGAATACCTCGATGCTACCGATCCAACGAGTAACACGTCATTGCTCGCGCGCTTGAGCGTCGTGACGAATGGCGCCGGTGGCGTGACGGTTGCGCCGCTGCCCGGGCGGTATGTTTACGCAACGCCTGTCACGCTCACGGCGACGCCGGGCGCGGGACAGGTGTTCACTGGCTGGAGTGGGGTGGGTATTGCCAGTTCTAACAACCCGCTCGTTGTAGCGATGACGACGAATCGTCCGATCACCGCGAGCTTTGCATTCGATTACGGCGCGCCGGGTAAAGATCCGGACGGATTATCAATTCCAGAGCAACCTCGTCAGCAGCGTGGGTAATCCGCCGCCGCTCGCTTATGTGAACGCTGGACACTACTTGACGAACCAGACCGTGGACGGCGTTTCACGCACGGTCTTGCGTTGGCCGCAAGGTTCGGGGCTGATGTTGCAGCCAAGCGGAGGGGTGTTTTCCAGTAACAATTACACGGTGGTGCTGCTCTTCAAGTTGGAAACAGTGGGTGGTTATCGCCGATTATTTGATGCAAAAAATGGCAGCTCTGAAGCGGGGCTCTATGTCCATGATAGCAAGCTGAGCTATTTCGGTTCGACGAGCGACAGCGCCGTCTGCGTGACGAACAACACTTGGCATCAGGCCGTGCTCACGCGCAACGCGGCGAACAATCAGGTGGCGATCTATTGCGACGGCGTTCAGCGTCTCAGCTTTACCGACTCGGGAAACAATGCCGTCATCAGCGCGAACAACGTGCGCTTCTTCAAAGACAACACCAGCGAAGATGCCGCCGGCTGGGTGGCGCGCATCCGCAACTTTGCTACCGCCCTGACGCCTGGTGAAGTTGCCAATCTCGACCGCCTCCCCGGCGTGAGTCCCGGTGGCAATCCATTCCTGCTGTCTGCTGCGCATCAGGCGGCGAATGGGGCGTTCGTGTTTCAAGTCACCGGCCCAAACGAACCGGTGCGGATCGAGTCCAGCACAAATCTCGCGGATTGGAGCGTGGTGACAAACCTGAACAGCTTCGCCGGCTCGTATTGGCACACGAACGTGCTCGCGCCGGGAGGTAGGTTCTTTCGCACTCGGAAACTCTGAGCTTGATACGGGGTGGCGGTGATGTCATTGAACGGCAACGCATACTCATGTTCTCGAAACGATGAAGCGGGACGGGCATGATGGCGTCGGAACGCACATGGATTTCAATAAACTCATCGGAGGGTTGGTGTTGAGTTGTTGCGGGGTTGTAGTCAGCGGCGCGGAAATTTCGGCGCCGGATCACCCGCTTCCCGGCATCGTCCTCTATTCAGAAACCCGCACCAATCCACCGCAACACTTGTTCATCGCGGAGATCGATCTGACCCATCCCAAAGTGCAGCTTCACGTTTCACCAGGTGGCCCGGATCCGGACGGAGCAGGGCCATGGGAAACCACTTTGATGCGGCCCACGAAGATTGCGGTGCGGGAGAAATATGATCTGGTGGTGAACGGCGATTTCTTCAGCGCGCGCGGCGTGAAGGATGCGGAGGGGACGAACTCCGCGTTCCGAGCGGAGATCTGGAGTTCGGTCGTCGGCCCGGCGGTCAGCGGCGGCAAGGTCTGGTCCACGACCACGAATGCGCGGCCGTGCCTAGTCGTGAGCAAGACGGGCAAAGTTTCCATCCAGCGCATCAGCCAGCCGCAGGCGGAGGATTGGGAGGTGGTGTCCGGTAACGTGATGCTGGTGCGCGAAGGTAAAGCTGTGCCGCACGAAACCAAGGTGCGGCATCCGCGTACCGTAGTGGGGCTGAACAAAGAGGCGACAAAAATGATTTTGCTGGTCGTGGATGGCCGCAAACCCGGAGTCGCGCTCGGGATGAATTACGACGAACTGGCGGCGGAACTGTTGCGACTGGGTTGTTACACGGCGCTGAATCTGGACGGCGGCGGCAGTTCCGTGCTGGCCGTGCGCGATCCGGCGAAGAATGAGTTCAAGATTCTGAACGCGCCGACCGATGGTCGCGAGCGCGCGGTGGCGAATGTGTTGGGGATTTCGGTGGATGCTTCGACAGGTCGGTGAGTTCAGCCCGGCTGGGATTTGGTCTGTATTTTCCACCCAAATTTCTTGGCCATCTCTCTGACATATCGCTTTTGCGAGCGTAATTCTTTGGCGCGGTCGAGTCGTTCACGGCTGCGTGGGTGGTCAACCTTGGAATCCTGACCGACGATAATACGAACCTCGTCGCCAACCTTGAGATTCCGGTCTAACCACCGAACAGTCTCCTGTGCAGGAATGACAATGCCACCGACATGAAGGGTAAGCTCCTCCTCTACACTGTCCGGCTTCTTCGCCAGCGGATGTTCTCCCTTTCGGCGAACCCAAGTGACATGAGCGCCCAATACGCCGAGGTCGCCAACTCCGGCGGTATTGATCTTCTTTCCGTTCAGATGAATGTGGAATACAGGCATAGCGTGAAGTGGCTAACATCTAAGCAGGCCTCGTGTTTTGCAGCCTATCTCGATTCATGGCTGCGACTGTATTCAGGTCGGAAAAATCCGTCCAGCGCGGTTTTGTGATCGCCGCAGGCTGGCGGGGATTTGTAAAGCGGTGTGGTGATTCCGCGAGGTCTTGGAGTGCGTCAGCCCTCTGGCGCTTTGGCGTCGCTGGGCTCGCGGTAGAATAGCGCCAGAGGGCTGGCGCACTCTAAGACGCTGACGCGCGGTTCGGGCGCGCTGGTAATCACTGCATTCTAGTTTTTGCTTTCGAGGGCGATGGTGGCTTCAAACGTCAGCGTCACCTTCAGCGGTTCATCCGGGGCGACGAGCAGATTTTTTACCTGATACGTCGCGGCGATTTGTTTCGGGCCGTTGGCGGCGTTCGCCTTGGTTTTCACTTCGAACAACACGGTCTTGTTGGCGGCGAGGCGGAGGGATTTGAGCGTACTGACATCGGCGGGGTCGCCGACGCGCTCCAGTTCGTAGGTGAGGTCGGAACTGTTGGCGAGTTGCAGGAAGTATTTGTCCTTGCTGGTGAGCTTCACGGAGTCCTTCACGAACTTCACCGCTTGCGTGAAGATGGGTTTCAAGAATTGTTCCTCGCCGACGAGTTTGTCGCCGGAATAAACCGCTGTGCGCCGGGCGAACAACGCGTCCTTGATCGCTTCGCGCGTGCGTTCCTTGGCGAAGACCAGCGTGATGGGGCGATGATCGTTCTCTTCGTTGATGTTGTAATCGAGATTGAGCGGAGAGTGGATGTCGGAGTTGCTGAGCATGGTGAGTTTCTTCTCGATGGCCCAGCGGTGCGCCTCGGGATAGTAATCGCGTCCGTTCACGACTTCGATGCCTTGCAGGAAACCTTTTTCCAGCAGCCACGAATGTTCGTCATACCAGACGGTTTTGCCGTCCTTGAGTTGCGCGTCCCAGCCGGGGTGATTCCAGAAGATGAACGCGCCTTGCTCGTGGGCGATGCGGGTCTGGTCCTGCCAGTTGGTGGTGGCCAGCGGCAGGGAGTTCGTGAGGAAAATGGCGTTGATGTGGCCGGGCGGCATCTTGTGCGTGATCTCCGAGCCTTTGATGACGAGCAGGTCGAGGTCGTCGCCGGTTTTGCGGGCGATCTGATAGGAGCGATTGTGATTGGTGCTGACGTCGGCCTTGTGCGGCTGATACTCGATGTGGTCGGTGATGGCGATGGCATCGAGGCCTTGTCGCCAAGCTTCCTCAGAACGCACGCTCGGCCAGACGAGGCCGTCGGAGAACACGGTGTGGATGTGAAAATCGCATTTGAGCGTCACGTAACCAGGCACGTCCGGGATGTTCACCGGCGTGCGGGCGCGGGTGATGGGTTCGTGGGCGAATAACCCTTGCGTGAGCAGCGCGGCGACTGCCGCCAACCAAACGGAGCGAGATTGCATACGCTCACTAAAAGCGAATTTGCCGGCGCGCGTCAAAGCAACATTCCAACATGTTTGGGGAGGCGGAATTTTTTGTCACTCTTCGTCGGTGGTGGAATTGAAAATAAATCTGAACATGAGTGGCAGCGGGGCGGTCGAACACTTCAACTGAACCAAGGAGCAAAGGAGTAACATGAAGATCAAGCGATTGAACGTGAATTGGGACAAACAGTTTCCGATGCGGGCGGCGGTGCAGCTCGTGCGGGTGGCGCGGCGGTTTCGGTCGCGTGTTCTGTTGCGTTTTGGGGCGGAAGTGGCCGATGCGCGCAGCGTCTTGAGCGTCATCATCCTGGCTTCCAGCCTGACTTCTGGGCTGAGTTCGTCGGTGGACGTGGAAGCGTCCGGCGACGATGAACAGGAAGCGTTGCAAGCGGTGACGGAACAGCTCGATGGCGGCACGAAGGTCGGTTGAGCCGGTGCCGGACGGAAAGTTCGCGCTTGGTCTGGCGGTGGCCCCGTGGATACTGCTGGTATGACGCCGCTCTTGGAAACTATCGCCGCTGCATTGGAGCGTCCGCGGGAGATCACCACGCAGGTCGGCAAACACCTCGATGACACGCATGGCATCGCGCGCGAGGCGATCGGGGCATTTCTGGAAACAGAACTTCCCAAGCTCGAGGACTACGAGGTGGACCTGATCCTCTCGCCGCTCTTCACGCCGACGTTGCATGACCAGGTCGCGGTGGCGGAGTTGCTGGGTGATGAGCCAGTGGCCGCCGCGCAATGGCCGGAGCTGGTGCGCCAACTCGTGGCGCGGCCCACGCGCGCGCCCCTGCGCACCGAAGACGGTGTCGGGCATCAAATTCCCCTGCGTGAAGTGGTGGTGGAACGTTTTGTCCACCGGCTGCGGCTGGACGGAACGATTGTTGCCGACGTGTTTCGTTTGATCGGCAGTCTGCCGCAGGCGAGTGATCGCGCCTTGCTCAAGGCGATCGCCCGGCGCTTGGTCTGGGAGAACCCGGGCCGGCGGGAGATTCTGGTGCGCTATCTGAACGCTGTAGGCGATTCGTTTCATGCCGACGACGCGGTGGCGTTGCTAAAGCTGGTCGAGACTTACGAGCCGGCGGGCACGGCTGATCTGTTGGCCCAGATTCCGCACTGGCAACAAGTCTTGCGGCAGGAACTCAACGATTCGGGCACGAAACCTTTCTTCAACGAACGCGTCGAGGAGCTGCACGGCGGTGGCCGCGATCAACGACGGCAGAATCAGGGCCGGATGGCGGCGAAGGAGGCGGAACAGGCCTTTTTGCAGCGGCTCCAGCGGGTCTTGGCGACTTGATGGGCGGGATGAATTTCTCTTCCGGCGGCTCCGTCTGATTTGCCGCCCCCATTCACGATATGAAAAACAATCGTCTTCATTTTGCTTGCTTCGTCTTATCGCTCGTTGGGATTTTTGTGCTAACCCAAGTAAGAGCCGACGATTTCAGGCCCGAGCCTGGTTACGTCAGCCTGTTCAACGGCAAGGACCTTACGGGCTGGGGGTATCGGACCAACAACTTCGACGGCAAACTGATCAGTGATGACGGGCGTTACTCGGCGACGAATGGTGCGCTGGTGGTGCATCCGCGGGAGCCGCGCTTGATTCAGAAAATCTGGACGACGCAGGAATTCTCCAAAGACTTCATCCTCAAACTGGAGTTTCGCGCCGCGACCAATGCCGACAGCGGCATCTACATCCGCGAGCCGCAACTGCAATGTCGCGATTACCTCGTGGCCGGGCCGTACAAGAACTTAAAGCAATACAAGCCGCAGGAGTGGAATGAAATCGTTGCCATCGTCACGAACAATGTGGCGTTCTGCACCTGCAACGGGGAGGTGCTGGAGGCGGCGCTGAAAGTGCCGGAGAAAGGGCCGATCGGGTTTGAGGGTGACCGCGGGCAGATGGAATACCGGCGTGTGAGGCTGAAAGAATTGCCGTGACGAAGTCGGCAGATGCGGTGGAAAAGAAAAGCGCGGGCCGAAGCCCGCGCTTTTGAGTTTAGTGGTAGGGCGGCGTTGCTGCGCCGCCAAGGCTGACCGGCAGGTCAGCCCTACCGATTACACGTTATACGTGCTGCTGCTTGTCGTGCCGCCGCGACCCGTCCAGTTCGTGTGGAAGAACTCGCCACGCGGTTTGTCCACGCGCTCGTAGGTGTGCGCGCCGAAGTAATCGCGTTGCGCCTGGAGCAGGTTCGCCGGCAACACCGCCGAGCGATATTGATCGTAGAACGCCAGCGCGGTGCTGAACGCGGGAACGGGGATGCCTTTCTTGGCGGCCGTCGCCACGATGTTGCGCCAGCCCTTCTGCGCCTTCTTGATTTCGCCGCGGAAATAATCGTCGAGCAGCAGGTTCGCGAGCTTGGGATTGTTATCGTAGGCTTCTTTGATTTTGCCGAGGAAACGGGAGCGGATGATGCAGCCGCCGCGCCACATGAGGGCGATGCCACCGTAGTTCAGCGTCCACTTGTATTCCTTGGCCGCCGCGCGCATGAGCATGTAACCCTGTGCATAGCTGATGATCTTGGAGGCGTAGAGGGCGCTCTTGATGTCTTCGATGAACGCTTTCTTCTTCTCTGCGTTGGCGGCGATGCTGGAGAGCACCGGGCGCGGACCTTTGAGTTTACGCGCGGCCTTGACGCGTTCATCCTTCAACGCCGAGACGCAGCGGGAATAAACCGCTTCCGCCATCAACGTGATCGGGATGCCGAGGTCTTGCGAGTTAATGACCGTCCACTTGCCCGTGCCTTTCTGGCCGGCGGTGTCGAGGATCTTATCCACGAGCGCGGAACCGTCCTCATCTTTCTTGGCGAGAATGTCGCGGGAGATTTCGATGAGATAGCTGTCGAGGTCACCCTTGTTCCAGTCGGCAAAGACTTCGCTGCATCTCCTGCGGCGCTCATGCCGAGGCCGTTCTTCATGATGTTGTAGGCTTCGCAGATGAGCTGCATGTCGCCGTATTCGATGCCGTTGTGGACCATCTTCACGTAATGGCCCGCGCCTTGTTCGCCGACCCAATCGCAGCAGGGGACGTTGCCTTCCACTTTCGCGGAGACGGCTTGGAAAATGTCCTTCACATGCGGCCACGCGGCGGGCGAACCGCCGGGCATGATGCTCGGGCCTTTGCGCGCGCCTTCTTCACCGCCGCTGACACCGGTGCCGATGTACAGCAGACCTTTGCTTTCGACGTATTTTTGACGGCGATTCGTGTCGTCGAAGAGCGAGTTGCCGCCGTCAATGATGATATCGCCGGCTTCGAGATGCGGGAGGAGTTGCTCGATGAATTCGTCCACGGGTTTGCCGGCCTTGACGAGCATCATGACGCGGCGCGGGCGCTTGAGCTTGGAAACCATTTCCTCGATGGAATGCGCGCCGAGGACTTTCGTGCCCTTGGCTTCGTTGGCCAGGAACTGGTCCACCTTTTCCGTGGTGCGGTTGTAGGCCACGACGATGAAGCCGTGGTCGTTCATGTTGAGGATGAGGTTCTGGCCCATGACGGCCAGACCGATGAGAGCGATATCGCCAGTAGGTTGCATGTTCGTAGTGATAGTCGAAATAACCGAAATTCAGCCGGAACGATACAAAACCCGCGCCTGCCCGCCAGAACAAATTCCTCATCAAAAGTGCCAGAAGTTAAACGCAAACTGCACCAAGGACTGAATTTATTGGTGGTGCGGTAACATATTCTTTTCCTAAGAAACCAACTTCAGTCGGCCCTCCTTTGGATGATAATGAGTCTAAAGTGGCTTAGTAATGAGCAGGTCTCGCCATCAAGAATAGCCTGCACGACTTAACTCACTCCTGCTTTTTGCCGAATATATCTGGCAATGACAATTATTGGATAGGTTTATTGCAGGCGAGTTGTCACCAATAACATTCAATTTCAGCCACCAAGATACGCAACCATGAAAATCAGCCAGGCCGTCTGGACTCAAACCGGTCGATTGACGGGCATTGCCACCGATAATTCCAAGGTGCAGCTCGTTTTGGTGTTTGGTGCAACCAGCGTATTGCGTGATGCCAATTTGATCAGCGACTTACGCAACAGCTTTCCGGTAGCCACTATTGCTGGATGTTCCACCGCGGGTGAAATTTGTGGCACGGCGGTGTTGGATGGTGCCGTCGTGGTGACCGCCGTGACATTTGATCAGACTAGCGTGGGTAGCGCGCAGGTCATGCTTTCGGAAACACCGCAAAGTTTTGCTGCCGGCAAGCGGCTGGCCGAACAGCTGCCTGCGCGTGTTGCGTTCGCGGGGGGGGAGCGCCCGCTGATGCATGTGTTGGTTCTGTCGGATGGCAGTGCCGTCAATGGCAGCGAATTAGTTCGTGGTCTGACACAACATTTACCGCCGGGTGTCACGTTGACGGGCGGATTGGCCGGCAATGGCGTCGAATTCAACAAAACGCTCGTCGTGCTCGGTGGCGATGCCCAGGAAGGGGCGTTGTTGGCCTTGGGGTTCTATAGTCACGCATTGAAGGTTGGTTATGGCTCAATGGGTGGTTGGGATACATTCGGCCCGGATCGCGTCATCACGCGGGCCAAAGGCAATGTGCTTTATGAACTGGATGGGCGCTCGGCGCTTTCACTGTACAAACAATATCTCGGTGACCATGCCAAGGATTTACCCGCCAGCGGATTGCTGTTTCCGCTGAGTGTTCGTTCCGGCTCTGGTGCAAAACCCGTGGTCCGAACCATCCTGGCGGTGGATGAAAAGGAGCAAAGCATGACGTTTGCGGGCCAATTGAATGAAGGTGATTACGCGCGGCTGATGAAAGCGAATTTTGACCGTCTCATTGATGGTGCTACTGGGGCCGCCCGGACCTGTCATCAGGCAATTGGCCGGGATTCGGCTGAACTGGCGATCCTCATCAGTTGTGTTGGGCGCAAACTGATTCTCGGGCAGCGGATCGAAGAGGAAGTGGAAAGTGTCCGCGAGGTTCTCGGTGAAAAGGCGGTGCTGACTGGCTTTTATTCCTACGGGGAGATCTCACCGTTCACGCCCGGGGCGAAGTGCGAATTGCACAATCAAACCATGACCATCACGACGTTTGCAGAAAGCTGATGGAAAAGGGACTTCATAGTCTGATGCGACGACAGTTAAAGGCGGCAGGGCTGGACCAAGCTCAGCTTCCCGCTGAATTCAGTCATTTTGTTGAATCGGTGAATGCGGCCTATCAGCGTTTTGATTCCGATCGGTTGATGCTGGAGCGGTCGCTGGAATTAAGTTCGCAGGAGTTGTTAACCGCGAACGAAGACGTGCGGGCGATGTTTGAGGCTTTGCCGGATTTGCTATTGCGCATCGACGCGAATCTTAATGTCGTCACCGTCAAAGCCGGCTCGGGGCTGGACACGGTTCACCCGACTTACCAACTGCTGAATAAGCCGCTTGGAGTGGTGTTGCCCGAAGGAGTGGCAACGCAATATCAGGAAGCATTCAGTCAGATCCGCAAGGACAATCAATCACATGGGTTCGAGTACTCGCTGATTTCTTCGACGGAAACTAATTTCTACGAAGCCCGGCTGCAGCCGCGTCCCGAAGGCCAGGTCGTCGCGATTGTGCGGAATATCACGCGCCGGAAAATCGCCGAAGCCGAACTCACCAAGCTCAACGCAAAGATGGCGGAGATGCAACGTCATGCCGGCATGGCGGAGGTGGCGACCGGAGTATTGCACAATGTCGGCAACGTGTTGAACAGCGTGAATGTTTCGACGTTGTTGTTGCGTGAAAGCATGGACAAATCACAAATCCGCAACCTGATCAAGGCGACGGACCTGTTGCGCGATCATGCGGCGGATGCCGTGGCTTTTCTGACACAAGATCCCAAGGGCCGGCGGTTGCCTGAATTCATTGAAAAGGTCAGTGCCCAGCTCGCGGTGGAGCGGGACAATTGGCTGCGGGAACTGGCTGGTCTCGCAAAGAACATCGAACACATCAAAGAAATCGTGGCGATGCAACAGAGCTATTCCCGCGTATCTGGCGTTCGGGAAACCCTGACTGCGGCTGGTCTTGTGGAAGATGCCTTGCGGATGAATGCGGCCGGACTTGGACGGCATGGTATCCAGATCTTTCGTGATTATGCCGAAGTGCCCGCGGTTAGCGTGGATAAACACAAGGCTCTCCAGATTTTGATCAATTTGATCCGCAATGCCAAACAAGCGATGGATGAAGCTGGCAAATCGGAAAAGACTCTAACCGTAAAGATCGTCTGTTCTGGTGCCGGGATGGTACAAGTGCAGGTCCGTGATAATGGCATCGGTATTGTCGCCGAAAATCTCGCGCGAATTTTCCAGCACGGCTTTACCACCAAGAAAGACGGGCACGGTTTCGGTCTGCACAGTAGTGCCAATGCCGCGCGGGAAATGGGGGGCAAACTTTCGGTCCAAAGTGCCGGGCTGGGTGCGGGTGCGGAATTCAGTCTTGAATTGCCAGTGGTTGCATCTGCCGCCGGTCACACCACCAGTGCTGGCGGTCTGGTCAGCGCCGATCTCAAGTCATGAATACCACGGAAATCGCCAAATATTCCCAACGCCTCCTTGTCATTGACGATAATCCGCGTATTCACGAGGACATCCGGAAGATCTTGTGTCCGACAGCAGCGAACAATGAACTGGACAATTTCGCCGCTGCATTGTTCGAGGAGGAGGCGGTTGAAACCCCGGTATCGAACTTCGAAATTGATTCCGCGTATCAAGGTCAGGAGGGGCTGGCGTTGGTGCAAAAGGCGGTGGCAGAAGGCCGGCCTTATTCGCTGGCCTTTGTGGATGTCCGCATGCCGCCGGGGTGGGACGGCGTTGAAACCATTGAGCACATTTGGAAAAAATATCCGGAGTTGCAGGTCGTCATCTGTACCGCCTATTCGGATCATTCTTGGGGCGATATCATCACGCGGCTTGGCAAATCCGACAGTTTGCTGATCCTCAAAAAGCCTTTCGATAATGTGGAAGTGTTGCAACTTGCCCATGCGCTGACCAAGAAGTGGGTGGTTACCCGGCAGGCGAAGATGCAAACGCTAAATTTGGCGACGCTGGTCACTGAGCGGACGGAGGCGCTCCTATCAGCCAATGCCCAGTTGCGGGCCGAGATCGACCGGCGGGCCGAGATCGAAGCGGCGTTACGTGAATCGGAGGAGCGATTTCATAAATCATTTGAAAGCACGCTGGTGGCTTTGGCTTTACTCAAGGCTGACACGCTGGAGCACGCCGATGTCAACGCCAGTTACCTAGCCTTGCTGGAGCGGTCGTGTGAACAAGTGCTCGGAGAGAGTCCAGCGGCGTTGGAGTTATTGGAGTCGCCGCTTGCCTTCGTTGATGCCATCCGGGCAGCGCAGGCTGGCCAGCGGGTGCATAATCGGGAGTTGAATTTCCTTCGTCCAAATCGCAGCGTGCGCCAGGCGCTTGTTTCAATCGTTCCATTGTTGTTGGGGAGCAGTCAGTGTCTGCTTGTCGCTGCTTCGGATGTGACGGAACAGCGCCAGCTTGAGTCGCAATTGCGTCAGTCGCAAAAGATGGAAGCCATTGGCCAGCTTGCGGCCGGCGTGGCGCATGACTTCAACAACCTCCTCACTGTCATCATCGGACATGCCAGCATTCAACTTACCAAGGCACACTTGGATCAAGAGGTCGGTAGATCACTGCATCAGGTTAAACTGGCCGGTGAGCGAGCGTCCGGTTTGACCCGACAATTGCTCGCTTTTAGTCGCAAACAGGCGTTGCAACGCAAGGCGGTGGATGTGGGGCGATCAGTTAACACGATGCGGAAGATGCTTTCGCGTCTTATCGATGCGCAGGTTTCCTTTGAGATTGAATGTGCGCCAGACGTGCCCTGTGTGTTGGGTGATGAATCTAACATTGAGCAGGTCATCTTGAACCTAGTGGTCAACGCACGCGATGCCATGCCACAGGGAGGAAAGCTTTCGTTGCGGGTGGATAGATTGGATGTGCGCGCGCCGGACCGCTCCCGTCATGTGGATGCACGCGAAGGACGATTTGTCGTGTTGACGGTGACAGATACGGGCTGCGGTATGGATGCGGAGACGCAACGACGGATGTATGAGCCATTCTTCACCACCAAGCCTGTTGGCAAGGGGACCGGATTGGGGCTTTCTACGATCTACGGCATCATCAAGCAGCACGAAGGGTGGATTGAACTGCAGAGTGAAGTCGGCGTGGGCACAACCTTCCGAATTGTTTTGCCAGCCACCGACGAGAAACCCAGCACTTCCGATACGGCTGTGATCATCAGGGCTGAGGGTGATCGCCGGGAGTGTATTTTGGTGGTGGAAGACGAGCCGCAGGTGCGCGCTTACGTGTGCGATGCCCTGCGTAATCACGGCTATCAAGTCTTGGATGCCGATTGTGGCCAAAAGGCGCTGGAAGTCTGGGCGAACGCGAAGCGCAAGGTGGACTTACTGCTGACCGACATGGTCATGCCCAACGGTATGAGCGGCCGAGAACTCGTCAAAAATTTGCGCCAACGCCAACAAGATCTGAAAATCATCTACATGTCTGGCTATAATCCGGAATTTGCCGCCGAGGGTGACCGGTTGGAAGAGTTGGGCAACTTTCTTCCCAAGCCATTTAGCCAAGGAAAACTGTTTAACATGGTAGATTCAGCGTTGAAATCCACCGTGGCAATGCCAGCTGTGGTTGCTGTCAATTAAACCACCGCGCGCGTGGGCTGGCCTCAATGCGCTCCCAACTGTAATCGGGCGTCGCTCTCCAATAGCGTTTTGAGGTTTGGCCAGTTGGCTTCATTCATGCCGTTAAAAGCATTCAAATAAACGGCTACAGCTTCCTGTGGATGTTTCGCGAGCAGATTGTCCACGGCGGCTTTGAGTTTGGCATCGGCCACGGATTTCGGGAGGTCTTCGACCACACCGTTTTCGTTGGCGATGTCGAGGGCATTGAGAAAATCCACCAGCATAGCCTGATGCTTCTTTACGAGCCAAGTGCGAAGCAATGTCCCAGCGGCGACGTCGAGATTCGGACGCGTGAGCGTGGCCAGCATTGTGGCGTGGCGCTCGGGCTTGGCCTGGCGTTCCAGGAAGACGGGGCGCAGTTTCTTGGCTTCCGCGACCGCCTGCAGGATGGCGCGATACGTGGGTTTTTCGGACTCAAAGGTGAAGGTGAGAATATCGTTCGCCAGTGCAGGCGACATAAAACCGAGCAATTCGTAAGACTTGAGCATCGTTCGTGAGTCTAAAGTCTGAAGTCCCGGGACTCCGGTCAAGTCCGAGTTTGATTGGGAGCGTGACGGGGCGAGGGATTTCCGGCAGGGTGAGGGCATGGCAAAGGTTGGGTGCAAGATCATTCTGGTAACGACTCCGGACCTGAAAACGGCGCGGCGGCTGGCACGGGCTGCCTTGGCGGCGCGGTTGATTGCGTGCGCCAATCTGGTCCCGAAGCTGGAATCACATTACCGCTGGCAAGGGAAACTCGAGCAGAGCGCTGAAGTGCTGATGATCATGAAGACGACGGCGCCGCGTGTTGCGATGTTGGAAAAGTTGGTCTTGGCCAAACACCCTTACAACACGCCGGAGTTTGTGGTGTTGAACCTGGCTGGCGGCGCGAAAAAGTATCTGACATGGTTGGTGGAATGTTGTGATTGAGTTTTGGCCTGACCCCGAGCAAGGGCAGGGGTTGCGTCGGAGCGAATCTTTGGTAAAACTGGGGTGTGACTCCGGCGGACATCTTCGTAGTCGCGTCGGTGGCAGTGCTCGGTGTCGTGCTGGGCGTTGCTATCGGAATGTTCTATCTCATTCGCCGCCGCCGGTTGGCGGGCAGGCGGACCTCGCTCAAATCCCAAGCGACCTTGGCGCGCCAATTTTCACGGTTTGAGGTCACTCCCAATCATCCGGTCCACATGCGGCGGCCGACGCGGTGGCTTGCCATCCTGTACTCGTGATATACAGAGCGTCCAGCTGGCGCTGAGGTTGCACCAGCCCCGGCCGTGCTCATGGTCGGAGGGGCTGATTCTCCCGCGCCAGCTCTTCATCGCTCCGCCGATCAACGGATGGACGCTGGTGTTCGGTACGGGGCTGCCGCTGCCCGACGATGACGTGGACGTCAGCTACCGGTTTTTACGGGAGCTGAGCCAGAAGTTGGGGCACGTGCAGTTTTTTCAAGCTGATGCCTTGGCGCAACATCATGCTTGGGTGCAGTTGGAATCTGGGCGGGTGATTCGGGCCTACGCGTGGGCCGGCACAACGCTTTGGAATCAAGGGGTGAAAACAAGTGCGGAGATTGCGTTGGGCATGAATTGTTTTGGCTACGGGGAGAATCCCGGTAGCGATGATTGGACGGTCGCGGATCATCTCGTCGCGAATGTCGATAAAGTGCCGCAGCTCGCACATCGTTGGAGTCTCGACCCGGCGGAGATCGACGGTCGCGCGCTGGCGCAGCAGCAGGGCATCGCCGGAAATACAGCGGGATTCAATGGCGACTAATGGCTGATCGCTTGCCGCGGAGGCGGGTGAAGCAGTTTCATGGGCATGGGGTTTGAGGCTTGTTTGCAGCGTGCAAGCGGTTTTTCGGTTCTGCGCGGATTGGCTCTTGCCGTTGAGAATTGGTTGCGGCAGTCTGCGGTGGTGGTTCGGCGGTTAACCTAAACTCAAGCAGCGTTATGTCACTCGAACTTGAACTCCAACAATTCCCGAAGGACATCAAACTCAAAGACGGCTCGAAGGTGAAGCTTCGCCCGCTCAAGCGCACCGACGAAAAAGCTTTCCACGCCCTCTTTCAAACCATCCCCGAGCAGGAGCGCATGTTCATCAAACATCGCGTCACGGACATCGCGGTCATTCGGGACTGGTGTGAGGCGATTGATCTGGGGCGCAACTTTCCGCTGCTGGCGACCGATGGCAGTAAAATTGTCGGCGTCGCCACGCTGCATCAACAACTGGGTGGTTGGAAGCGCCACATCGGACGCGTCAGTGTCCTTGTTCAGCCTGCGGCGCGCGGTCGCGGCATTGCCCGCGGTTTGATTCAGGAAATTGTGGAAATCGCGCGCGCCACCGGACTCGAGAAGGTGGAGGCGGAGTTCATCGGGGAACAGGCGGCGGCGATCCACATGTTCGCCATGATGGGTTTCAGCGAATTGTGGCGAAAAGATGATTACGTCAAAGACATGCAGGCCATCTCGCATGATTATGTTTTGATGGGGCTCGATTTGAAGACGGACGAGGAATACGCTAGCGCCGCCGGGTGAATTTGAAATGAAGAAGGAAAGCAGCTGAATGATGAAGAGCGGCGGATCGGCAGCAACTTCTTCATTCATAGTTCATCCTTCATCATTTTCCATGACGCCTCCTGAAATCTGCCCCAACTGCGGCGCGGCCGTGCCGCGCAAGGCCAAGGCCTGTCCGGGGTGTGGCGCGGATGAAAACTCGGGTTGGGAGAAAGGCGCTGAGCAGGCCACCGCAGCCGACCTCGGCTTGCCTGAGGAGGACTTCGATTATGACGAATTCGTGAAACGCGAATTCGCCCCGCCTTCGCCCAAGCCCCAAGGCTTGCACTGGGGGTGGTGGCTTACGGCTATTGTCTTGCTGTTGGTGATTCTCCTCACTTGGATTTTATGAGTGATTCCGCTGTCAAAAACACTGCCGCCCCGCGCCTGATGTCGCTCGACGCGTTGCGTGGCTTCGACATGTTCTGGATCATCGGCGCGGATTCACTTGTGTACGCGCTCAGCAAGCTCAGCCAGAATCCGGCGACAAAATTTCTTGCGTCACAACTGGAACATGCGGAGTGGGCTGGTTTTCGGTTTTACGACCTGATCTTTCCGTTGTTCGTCTTCATGGTCGGCGCCGCCATCGTCTTTTCGCTCACCAAGATCATCAACGAATCCGGTCGCGTGGGCGCGATCCAACGAGTCGTCAAGCGCGGGGTGTTGCTCTTCATCATCGGGCTGATTTACTCGGGCGGGGTCACGGAATCATGGCCGAATCTGCGCCTGATGGGCGTGCTGAATCGCATCGCGCTTGCCTATACGGCGGCAGGCTTGCTGTTCATCTGTTTCAAACCACGCGCTCTGGCTGGTATTTGTGGCGGTCTCTTGATCGGCTATTGGGCGTTGCTGACGTTCGTGCCCATCCGCGATATCCAATTGGAGAAAGAGAATCTTGCAATTTTGGCCGAGCGCGCTGGCGATTCGCGCTCCGCACGATTGTTCCGCGAGGCTGGTAATGCGGCCGCTATTAATCCGTCCGCGATCAAAGACAGTGCCTTGTGGGCGACTACGGAACTGATGTACACCGCAACAACCAATCGGGTCACAGGCAAATTCGAGCCCGGCTGCAACGTGGCGAATCATTTCGATTTTGAGCATCTGCCGGCGCGGAAGTGGGATCTGTTTTGGGTATCCAGAAGGGATTCTCAGCACAATTCCCGCGGTCGCAACCTGTCTGCTTGGCGTGTTTGCCGGACTGCTCTTGCAGAATGGAGCTTTGTCCAGTGACAAGAAACTGCTGTGGCTGGTTGGGGCGGGCCTGGCGGGCGTGGCGTTGGGGTGGTTGTGGGGACTCCAGTTCCCCGTCATAAAAAAGATTTGGACATCCTCCTATGTGCTGGTGGCGGGCGGCTACTCGGCGCTGTTGCTGGGGGCGTTTTATCTTGTGGTGGATGTTTGGAAATTTCAGCGCTGGTGTCAGCCGTTCGTGTGGATGGGGATGAACGCCATCACGATCTATCTCATCAAAAACTTCCTCGGCGGTACGTTCAGTAAGTTGTCGGCGCGGCTTCTTGGCGGCGATGTGAAACTTTGGCTCGATGCGCACGTTGGCAAAGGCTTCGGGGATCTGATGATTGCCATCGGCGGACTGCTGATCGCGTTCTGGCTCGTGCGCTTTCTCTACCAGAAGAAGATTTTTCTGCGCGTTTAATCCTCCGGCAGCGGTTTGCCCTTGGTTTCTGGGGCAAACGGCAGGACGGCCAAACCGATCAGAAAAATTCCACACATGGTCATCGCGGAATAACGTTCCATGAGCGGCGAGCCATATTGACCATAAACTCCGGTCGCAAGTTGGGCGGAAAACAAACTGCCCGCCGCGGCGGCGAAGCGCCCCAGATTGTAGCAAAATGAAGTGCCGGTGCTGCGCAGCCGGCTCGGAAACAGTTCTGGTAAGTAGATGGCGAAACCGGCGAACACCGCGAGCTGGCAGCTCGTCATCAATGGCAGCATCCACATGCCGTCGGCCGGAGAGTTCATCTTCCAATACACCAGCACTGTGACGATGAGCGCGAGGCTGAAGCCGATGGCAAAAGCTGTGCGCCGGCCGAGATGTTGCGCAACCTTCGTAAAGGTCCACATGCCCACTGCGGCCCCGAGCATGGAGAGCAGGTACGAATACGTTACCGCCGTGTTGACCTTGGCCCTGACTCCGTCTGCTGGCACGCCGGCGGCAAGATACCAGGTCCGGAATACATTCCGCTGCAGATCCACGCCGTATTCGCCGATGGCCCAGAGCGCGACGACGCCGGTGGAGGCGATGACGGCGCCGACGAAAAGATTCTTTCGCCAGCGTGCTTCCTTGAGCAATCCGGCATACGGCGAAAAAAGACTGCCGGTGGGCAGGCGGCCTTCACGCTTCAATTTCAGCCACGGCTCTGGCTCTTTGAGATATTTTTGAATGAGGATGACGAGGAGCGCCGGCAGCGCGCCGACCAGAAACATCCAACGCCAGCCCGTGCCCTTGGTGATCGTTCCGGCGATCTCTAGGTTATCAATGAGCATTTTGATCAGTCCGGCGGAAATGTTTCCCACCGTGGACAACACCTGCAACATGCCGAGTGCGCCGGGGCGCGAATGGTTGGGAACGGTTTCCGCAATCAACGCCACGGCCAGCCCGAACACGCCGCCGACACCCATGCCGGTCAACATGCGTAGCAACGCGAAATCAATCCACGAGCGGCTGAGGAACGTCAGGCCCGTGCAGGCCGAATAAAGCAGCACGGTAACCGTCAGCATTTTGGCGCGACCAAAGCGATCGCCCAGCGCGCCGAAGACCATGCCGCCAATGCCCCAACCCACGAGAAAAATGGCGGTGACCTCTTTGCCCGCCGCCTGGATGGTGCCAGAGGGTTGGCCTTCCATCAAAGAATGCAACGCCGGGATGCGGGCGAGGGAGAATAGCCGTTGATCCAAGCAGTCAAAAAACCACGCCGCGGAGGCCACCATGAAGACGAACCAATGATAGCCAGTCAGGCCGCGCCACCACGGACCGGAGGCCGGGGCGGATGCATTGGGTGTGTTCATGGGCGCGGAGTATTGCGGGAAACCGGCGTCGAGGCAAACGCTCGCTTATCTTTCGGCGGCCAAAAATTGAGTGACGAGGCGGAGAAATACTTCGGGCGTTTCGGCATGAACCCAATGACCGGCTGGCGCGATGGTCTCCACCGTGGCTTGCGGGAAAATTTGCTGGATCAAGGTGACATCCGGCTCGGTGAGATAATCTGACTGGCCGCCGCGGATGAACAAGGTCGGACCGCAGAATTGGGGAGACCGCGGAATGGTGCTCCGGATGTGATGGTAATTCGCGCGTAGCGCGGCGACGTTCGGTTTCCAGCGCAGCTTGCCCGTTTCGTCGCGTCCGAGGTTTTTCAGCAAGAACTGGCGGATGTTTTTGTCCGGCACTGCAGGGAGTAGGGCGGCTTCAACCTCGCTGCGTTGATGAAACAGGGTCAAGTCCAGCGCGTGCATGGTTGCCAGAATCTCCGCATAGCGTGGCGGATATTCGCGGGGGGACATATCAACGACGATGAGCTTGTGCAGCAATCGGGGATGAAGTTGCGCCAACCGCATTGCGACTTTACCGCCCATCGAATGGCCGATCAGGCTGACCGGGCCGAGGTGGTGATCTTGAATGAACCCAGCGATATCTGTCGCCATAAGTTCGTAGGTGAAGTCATCTGTGTGCGGCGAGCGACCGTGATTGCGCAGATCGAGCAAGAAAACCTGAAACTGGACCGAGAGCGCCTGCGCGTGTGGCATCCAATTGTCGAGCGAGCCGAGCAAGCCGTGCAGGATGAGCAGGGGCGGACCGTGGCCGATCACGTGGTGATGCGGCCTCATGCCTTAGCGGGACGGGGGGAGTTCAGGATTTCCAACGCCCGCAACGTCGCGGCGCTGCGGGTTTCCACGCCCAGGTGCTGAAAAATCTCCAGCAGATGCTTTTTCACGGTGGATTCACTGATGCCAAGGATGGCGGCGATGTCGCCGTTGGTTTTGCCCTGTGCCACCCAGAGCAGAACTTCAGCGACGCGCGGCGTGAGATTCAGCTTTAACAATGGTTCGAACGACGAAAAGTCCGGCTTGAACTCGCGCTGGCCTTGCTGTTCGGAGCGGCGCAGCCGGGCGGTGATGGCTTCCAGCAGGTCGAGGCGCGCGACCGGCTTGGTCAGGTAATCGTCCGCGCCGAGATTCATGCCACTGCGCAAATCCTCCTTCTCCCCCTTGGCGGTCAGGAAGACAAAGGGGATGGCAGACAGTTCGGAATCCTCGCGCAACGCCGTGAGCACGCCGTGACCGTCGAGTTCCGGCATCATCACGTCACACAAGATCAGGTCCGGCTTCTCGCGCTTCACCGCTTCCAGGCCGAGGCGGCCATTCTCGGCCCCGATGGGTTGGAATTTTTCCAGCTTCAGAATCGTGAGCAAGTTGCGCCGCATTTCCGGCTCATCTTCGATAACGAGTATTTTTTTCATTTTGCCTCCTGATGATTGGTTGCGAAAAGGGGAATCTTGACGGTGACGGTGGTGCCACGACCGACGGTGCTTTCGACTTTGATTTTGCCGCGATGCAGTTCCACGCAGCGTTTGACGATGGTCAAGCCCAGCCCCGTGCCGGGTACCTGGCCAGCATTGCGACCGCGGTAGAATGCGCTGAACAGGCGTTCGAGATCCGCTTCGGGAATGCCCATGCCGTGATCCCGGATGCGGCAGACGGCGGAATCGCCGTCGCGTTCGATCTCAAAGTGAACAGTGCTGCCTGCCGGGGAATACTTCACCGCATTCGAGAGCAGATTGATGAAGACGTGTTGCAGCAATCGTTCGTCGGCGTAGGCGTTTTTGACATCGGTTGGGGTTGAAACCTGGACGAGGCATTTGTTGTTCGTCGCTGACTGGAGTTCCTCCACCAAGCGGCGGCAGAAGCTCGGGAAATCGAGTGCGGTGGGCCGGAAGTCCAGTTTGCCTGCTTCGACCATCCCAAGCACAAGCACTTCTTCCATCAAGTCCGCCATGCGTCTCGTGTTCTTGCGGATGGAGAGCAATTGTTCGCGCCGGTCCTCGGGCTCGAGCTGGTCAAGATAGTTTTCCAGAATCTCTGCCGAGGACATGATGACACCGAGCGGGGTGCGGAATTCGTGCGAGACCATCGAGACGAAATTGCTCTTGAGCTGGCCGAGTTCCTTTTCGCGCGCGAGGGATTTTAACAACTCTGCTTCCGCCTGCTTGCGTTCGGAGATGTCGTTGACGGCTGCTTGAATGATCTGTTTACCGCCCCATTGCACGCGGGTGAGGATGACCTCCACCGGAATTTCCTCGCCATTTTTGCGCCGCGCCACCCATTCGAAGCGGACGTGACCTTTGCTCAGGCATTCTTGAATGTATTTCTGCGCCAGTGTGGCGGTGTCATCGCCGTTGGGCTGGATGGGCGGCGAGGTCATGCGCGGATGCAGCCCGATCAATTCGTGGGGCGAATCATAACCCAGGATCTGCACGATGGCCGGATTCACTTCGAGATACTGATATTCGTCGTGCAACATGACGCCCTGGCTCGATGCCTCGAACAACGCCCGGAATTTTTCTTCCGATTCCCGCAATGCGGCTTCCGCCTTTTTGCGGTCGGTGATGTCTTCGGCAATGCCCCAGATCTCGTTGTGCCGCCCGGCGTCTTCAGCAGCATCCCGTTGATCACGATGGGCACACGATGACCGTCCTTGTGGAGGTATTCCTTTTCAATCGGACCGAAGCGTCCGGTTTGTTGCAAGGTTGCCAAGATACCTTGCTCTAGGGCCTCGTATTCGCGGGGCGTCACGTCCCAATAACTCAGCGCCAGCACTTCTTCCGGGGTGCGTCCGACGATGCGTGCGAAGGATTCGTTGGCCTGCAGAAACCGGCCGTCCCAACTGGCGCGCGCCATGCCGAGTGGTGACAAGGCGAACAAGGCTTTGAATTTTTCTTCGGACTCGCGCAAGAGGTTTTCCGATCGGGCGCGATGGGATTCTTCCAACGCAAGCGAAGCCATCGCGGCAAGCGACGAGGCGAAATCAATCTCCTCCGCCGTCCATTCCCGCGCCGGGCCAATGTGCTCGTGACAGATGACGCCGACGACTTCGCCACGCACCCAGACCGGCACATCGAGCAGTGAGGTGATGCCAAGTGGTTTAAGATAACTCTCGATCAAGCCGCTGGTGGCCGGGTGAATAAACACATTGCTGGCGGCGATGGGACGCTTGTGTGCAAGTGCGGAGAAATACGCAGGTGCATCCGCTACGCTCAGGCGCGTGCCTTTGAAATTTTCCTCCACCGTCTGGCTGGTGCTGAGATAGAGGGATTCGCAGACGAGCGCCGAGTCGTTTTCCTGCAAGGACCAATAACTCACGCGCGCGATGTCCATCGTTGCCGCGGCCTGACGGGTGATGGCGCGTACGGCCTGGTCAAAGTTGGATTTGTCAGAGCGCGCCAGTTTCAGCAGCACGTCGCGATGTTTTTGCATCTGTTCGCTGCGATACCGTAAGGAGGCCTCGATCAGTTTGTGTTCGGTGTTGTCAATGATGCTGGCGCGTAGCAACGTCCGCTCGTCACTGGGGAGCCGCACCAGCCGGACTTCGGTCGGCACAATGCGGCCGGAGGTGTGCGTGTGCAGCCATTCAAAGACGGGCGTCTTGCCGGCCACTGCTTGGCTGATCCAGTCGCGTGCGGCGATGGCGGAGGGCCGGCCATCCGGTTGAAACTCCGGGCTGACATCCCACGGGCCGATGCGGGTCAGCTCTTCGCTGGTGACGCCATAAAGATTCAATGCGTGTTTGTTGCCGCTGAGAAAGCGGCCGGTGTCGCCGTCGAACACCACGATGGCTTCCGGCGCGTGTTCGAGAATGGTGCGCAACCGCGCTTCGCTCGCAGTCAGTTCCCCCGTGCGCTCCGCGATGCGTTGCTCCAGCGATGCGTTGAGCTGTCGGATTTCGTCTTCAGCGTGTTTGCGTTCGGTGATGTCAGCGACCGAGCCGACGTGATACAGCACCTTGCCAGTGGCTTCATCGCGCACGGCCAGACTGTTGGTCAGCCCCCACCAGTGCTTGCCATCGCGGCGGAGATATTCGATCTCCTCGTTGCGAAACCCGCCGGCCCGGGCCAGCAAGTCGAGCAAGCGCGCCCGGGCCTTTGGGTGGGCATAGAGCTTTTCACGGGGCACGTGGCGCATTTCTTCCAGCGATGTGTAACCGGACATGCGGAGATACGCGCGGTTGGCAAAGATCAATTCATGATTCGGGCCGGTGCGATAGATGGCCTCGGAAATGTTGTCGGTGACGGAGACGAGCAATTGCTGGTTTTCGCGCAATTCGTTTTCTGTGCGCTTGCGTTCCGTGATGTCGCGGGAGACCGAAAGGAGCAGGGGCTGTTCGCCCCCGCGGATCAGCGTGAGCACGATCTCGACGGGGAGTTGTGTCCCATCGAACCGGTTGATGACCCACTCGAAGCGGTGACTACCCTTGGCGATGGCGATTTGAATCACCTCCTTGACCTTGTCCGCCGAACGTACCCCGTCTGGCTGATACTCCGGGGAAATGATGCTGGGGTTGCTGCCGAGTAGCGCCGCCTTGTTGGGCGCCCCGGTGATGCGGACGGAGGCAGCATTGACGTCCAGAAACACGCCGGTCAGCGGGTCCTGCAACGTCATTGCGTCAGCGCTACGCTCAAACAACAAGCGGAACATGCCCGCAGTGTCGCTGAATTCCGACTCGGCGGCACTGGGCCGTTCGGTCCATTTACCGCCCGCGGTGGGTTCGTTAATCATGTTGCCGTGAAATTGAAATCGAATTTGGCGCTGGCTGCCAAGCCGGCGCAAAGTTGGGCGCAATCGGCGCAAAGTGCAACTCCGCTTCTGCCCCTTCCTTTGGCCAAGACCGTCGTTGGTGGCGTGGTCCGACAGAATTCCCCGTTCGCCTTGTTGAGCGATCGCGCCCAGAAACGGGTGCGAATTCCGCCTCCCAACATTGGGCTGCGTCCGGTTTTTCGAGGCAATAAATCCTATCTGCGAGCCCTGCGGGCGGCGGAAATGGCTGCGTGGAATGCGAGTCCCCAATTTCCGACGTTTTGATATTTGATCCCTTGCTGATCCCTAAACCAAACCTGACCCTCAAACCTGACCCTTCCTTTCGATATGAAACTGAAATACCTTCTGCCCGTTGGAATCCTGACCCTTGCCAGTGCCGCCGTGCTCATCGGTGCTGCGCCCAAGGCGAAAGCCAAATCAGAATCCGCTGCCGTTTCGCAAACCCTCGTGCAACGCGGTGAATATCTCGTCCGCTTCGGAGACTGCGGAACGTGTCATACTCCGTTGAAGTTCGGGCCGAACGGTCCTGAGCCGGATGCGACGCGCTTTCTCTCGGGCCATCCAGAGAATACCAAACTTCCGCCACCAGATTTAAAACCTGGCCCGTGGTTTGCCGCGACCGCCGGCATGACGGCTTGGGCCGGCCCGTGGGGCATCAGTTATGCCGCCAACATCACGCCGGACACCAATACCGGCATTGGCATCTGGACGGAAGAAATGTTCCTGAAGGCGATGCGGACCGGCAAACACATGGGCGACGGTCGGCCGATTTTGCCACCGATGCCGTGGCAGTCCATCGGGACATTGAGCGATGAAGATTTGAAGGCAGTGTTTGCTTATCTGCGCACCGTTCCTGCGATCCAGAACCGTGTGCCTGAACCGGTGACACCAAATCACTTCGCCGCAGAATGAGTGCGACAGCCAGCTGTGAATAGATAATTGACTGAAAGGGCGCACGAGAGTGCGCCCTTGAATTTTCTCCGGCGCCACCGTCTGAGCATTGTCCGATCCGTGACAATGCCGGCAGGGAGCCGACTGAACTGATGAAAAATAACATCAAGAAATTGAAATTGAATCCTGCGTTCAAGCGACGCCAGGTGCTTCCTTTTTTGCCTGATCTTGCAGTCCGAACTGGCGCGTCCCCCGGGGGCACCAAAAAGACAGCACCAAGAACCGCTGCTGGTTCAGAGGTGTCGGCGACCTGGGCAATGACGGAGTAGCCGGCTTGCTATCCATCTGTGTTTAATTTGCTTTGCCCATCAGGCGTTCTTGCAGCGTGGAGTAATTCAAACCGTAACCCAGCGGGAACTGTGGTTTCGCCACCACATCATTTGCCAACGCTGCATTGCTCTCCGGCCACGGCCGCGGCAATTTGCCGGTGGGCTTGTAATCGCCGAACAAGACGTCGGCCACGCCTTGGCCTTCCGTTCCCGGCAGCCACGCTGCAACAAATGCCTCGGTCTGTGTCAGGGCTGAACCCAACACGAGTGGGCGACCCGAGAGCAGAATGGTGACCACCGGCGCACCAGTTGCATGAGCTTTTTCAATCAGCGCGAGATCTTCGGCGGGCAGGGGCAACTCGGTGCGATCACCTTTCATTTCCGCGTACGGCTTTTCGCCTACCACGACAATCACGGCCTCCGCCCCTTTGAGTCCTGTGGCGTCCGCTGAGAAGACGACCTTGGTGTCGGCTGACACAGTTTTGCGGATTGCATTCAGAATGGTGGTCCCGCCGGGGATTTTGTTACCCGGTTCGCCCTGCCAGTCAATCGTCCAGCCACCGCATTGGATGCCCAGATCGTCCGCCGCTTTGCCGATCACGGCGAGGTGTTTGAGTTTTTTTGAAAGTGGTAGCACCCGCTTTTCATTCTGTAACACCACCAGAGATTCTCGCACACACTCACGCGCTACTTCACGATGCGCTGGGCTTCCGAATGCCTTGGCTAATTCCGGATTTGCATAGGGATGCTCGAACAAGCCCATCTCAAACTTGACTGTCAGAATCCGGCGCACTGCATCATCAATCCGTGTCAGCGGAATTTTCCTCTCGTTCACCAACTCGGTCAGGAACGCGATGAATTCATGATAATTGTTTTTCTGCCCCGATCCATTGGGGATCATGATCATGTCCAGTCCAGCATTGATGGAGGCTTCCACGTCACTCTTGTAATCGCCCGGCAATTGATCAATCGCCGCCCAATCGCTGACGAGGAAACCTTTGAATCCCAGTTCGCCTTTGAGCACGTCAGTGAGCAGGCGCTTGTGCCCATGCATCTTCTGGCCGTTCCAACTGCTGTAGGAAACCATGATGGATCTTGTGCCCGCTTGAATCGCTTCTACATACGGCGCGAGATGCAACCGGCGCAACTCAGCTTCATCGCCGATCGTGTTGCCTTGATCAATGCCGTCCTGCGTGCCGCCGTCGCCGGCGAAGTGTTTGGTGCAGGCGAGTAGTTGAAAACCGCCGGGGAGTGGCGCTTGAAAGCCGCGATTGGCCGCCGCTCCCAACTGACCCACTAACGCCGGATCGCTGCTGAAACTTTCATAGCTGCGCCCCCAGCGGATGTTTTGCGCCACAGCCACGCAAGGCGCGAATGCCCAATGCATGCTCGTGGCGGCGATTTCTTCGGCGGTGACCCGCGCCGCACGTTCCACCAGGGCCGGATTATGTGTTGCGCCCAAGCCGATGTTGTGCGGAAAAACCACCGCGCCGAGCACGTTGTTGTGACCGTGAACGGCATCAATCCCATAGAGCAATGGAATCTTCAACCGTGTCTGCAGAGCGCGTTGCTGGAAGGACGTTGCAAACCTGCGCCAAGTCTCGAATGAGTTGTTGGCCGGATTGGAGTTTCCACCGCTTAAGACGGAGCCGAGGAATAGCTTTTCAACGTCACCTGGATTTTTTTGTAACGCATCGGAATCCACTTGGGTCATCTGGCCGATCTTTTCCGCGAGCGTCATTTGTTGTAGCAGGGCTTCGGCCTTCTGGGCCGAAGCCGACGTCGGCTCCGCCGCGTGCAAGTGCAAGATGGCGAAGGAGGCCAAAAGGACCGTTGGCAGGGAGCGGGTGAATTTTGCGGCGCCGAAAACAAAGCGGTTCATGAGCTTATCGAGTGTGGTATTCCGTTAAAAAGTTTGCAGGTTTACAGCAAAACCTCCTCCCTCTTTCGAGGGAGAATTATTATTACGGTTGCTATGGTGGGTGATGGTGTCTGTATCTTCGCCAGGCAGTGAACAAGAGAGAGGCTGGAATGAGAGCTACGTCGATGAGCTTAAATCACGTCCAACGCAGCGCGTTGTCGTAATCACTGAATCACCGTGCTTCGATCCATCAGCCATTGCAGGTCGCCTGGATCGGGGGTGGCCGGGTCTAGATCGCCCGTCGTGGTGCTTTTGATCATGTTGTTGTCCCGCCATTTTTTGATTTCGGCGTGACCATCCACAAACGCCAATCCACCCGCGCCATTGTGATAGCTGGCCGGACGATCAATCCACTTGCGGCTGCCGCCGGTGAGAGTCGGATCGCAAATGAACCAGCCATCGTTAATGCTGTATGGATTTTCATCAATGAACGTGAAAATCTGCGTCGCGTTGGCGACGTCTGTGAGCTTGCGAAAATCTCGGCCCCGCACCGAGTGCGCCCGCGTAGTGTTCCAGCTTTGGATCGGGTTCATCCACCCATTCATGGACATGCTGCGAACCGAATATGGTGACGCTGATGAACTGGCTGACAGTGCGGAGCGCCGGTCTGCCGGGCATTTGTAGATCGTGATCGTCTTGGAGTAGGGGTACAACAGGCCGACCCGGATCAATTCGGCGTTTGCGGCGGAAAGGGGCACGCTGATGTCGCCATAAACCCACATGTTGTTGGGATTGCCCGGATCGGTCCACGGATTCGGTAGATACGGCACGGAAAACGCCTGCCCGCCCGTTCGCACGATCTGGTCGGTGTTGTCGTCAGAATAAAGGATGAATGCGAGTTGCAACTGCCGCAGATTGTTTACGCATTGTGTGCCTTGCGCCTTCTGCTTGGCCTTGGCCAGCGCGGGCAGGAGCATGGCCGCCAGAATCGCGATAATCGCGATAACGACCAGTAGCTCGATCAAAGTGAAGCCGCGCCTGCGGGGCGGGGCGAGCTGGAAATTCATCTGGGAATCGTTGCGAATCTCAATCTTCATGGGGGTAGAATTTTCGAATTGGGGTCGGTCACCACGGATGGCGGTGACCGACCCCCGATAGAACCATTACTGAATTCGGGCCCGATAGAACCGGCGGCTGCCTGAGGCCGGATCGGCTACAATCTTCACCGTGCCATCACCTGTCACCGCACTACCGAGGTTCGTCCAAGTCGGATCGGTCAGGTTGTTCTTATACTCAATCTGGTAGGTGTAACCTGATTGGGTCGGGAACGAGACGTTCACATTGGCGCCAGCCAGGGTTGCCGTAAGCGTCACTGGCCCGAGGGCGGGGGCGAGCATCAAGAAGTTGACGTTCGCATCTGGTCCGGTGGCCCCGCGCGCCAGTTTCAACGTATTCGTGGCCCCGTTGAATGTGACCGAGACCAAGTTGCCATTGTCATCCCGGAGCGGTACCCAGGTGAAGCTGCCCCACCCGCTGTTTTCGATCGAGAATGTGCCGAGATAATTCGTCGTTTGGCTCGTGGTGCTCCAGCCGCCGGTAACTTGGGACAACAACGCGGTCGTTTCACCGCCGCCTGCCGCGAAACGTCCCCAAACGTTGTAAGTGCCAGCCGGATAAGTGCGAGTGTAATTACCCCATTCGTTGTTGCCGAAGAACCCGATATTGTAATCGAATGCACCGGTGAATTGCGAGCGCGCCAGATCGGCGGTGACTTCCGTTGCTGTGCCGGATGGACGATAGAGCAGGGTGCCGCCCGTGTTGGAATCATGGAAGTCCACGTCGGCCACTGCGGGCAGATTGGTGTAGGCATTGATCTGCGGATTGTCCGTGAACAGGCCCCCGTCATGGTCGTAATCCTCCGCTTCCCACGTGAAGTAACTCGCACTGAACGTGTCGAAGTTCACCGTGGTCGAGGCGGAATTGCCGTTGATGTCCACCGCGCTGATGACGGCGGTATGGGTCGTCTTTGGCGTGAGGTTGGTGTAGCTCACGTTCCAAGCCGTGGTGTTACCGGAGAGCACGAGGTTGGTCAGTGTTGTGCCATCCAGCACCACAGTGATGCTGCTGGAACTGACGCCCGCTGAAGACGTGACCACGAAGCTCAACCGATTGGTCGCCTGGAACAAGCCCGCGCCATTCGGATAGACGCTGGTGATGATCGGCAGGTTGGTGTTCGCGGGGAACAACGCATAGAAGTTCGCGTTGACGCCACCGCTCGAGGTGGCCCGCAAGGTCTGGACGCCACCGCCGGCGAACTTCACCAAGTTGCCGCCCGTATCGCGCAACGTACCCGAAGTGTAAGTCTGCCAACCGCCCGTGGCCGGAATGGTCATCGTGCCCAGGTTGGTCGTTGTCTGCGTGGTCGTGCCCACGCCAGAAGTCACCCGCGCCAAGGTGATGCCGCCGTTGCCCCCGCTGCCGTTGGCGGCGCGGATGAAGACGTTGTATTGGCCGCCCGGGAAGGTGCGGGTGTAGTTGTTCCAGTTGCCGTTGTCATACCAACCGACATCATAATCGGCAAAGCCAGTGCTGATGAATTGTGTCCGCAGCGGCGCATCACCCACGGTTTCCAACCCGACCGGATCGCTGGTGCGGTAAACGGGCGTGCCGTTTTGCGAGACGACGACGTTGTCGTGATAATCCACTTCCGCCGTGCCCATCACCCCGACGTAACCAGCGGTCGGAGCATTATCAAGGTATTGTCCATTGCCGTAGTCATAATCTTCCGCTTCCCAGACGAACACCGGGTTATACGTGTCAAACTTGGCCGTTGTGCTGGCCGGGCTGCCATTGGCATCCGTCACGCTGGCGACGATGTTGTAGGTCGCATTAGTCTGCAGCGCATAGCTGACGCTCTTCGCGGAGGCCGTGCCCGTGATTACCAAGCCGTTCGTGCTGGTGATGTTGGTGGTCACGGTGGTGAGCACCGTCGTGATGGTCACCTGCAACTTGATGGCCGTCGCATTAATTGTCGCGCCGATGGGCGAACTCGCATTGAACGAGAACGTCGGTGAAGGCTGGAACATGTTCGTGCCATTCGGATAGACATTGCTGATCGAAGGCAGATTGGTGTTCGCGGTCACCAACATAAGGAAGTTATTGTTGCCCCCACCGTTAGCCCGCGCCGACAGCCGCAGCGTTTTCAAGCCCCCCAGCGTGACGCGGACGAGATTGCCCCCCGCATCGCGCAGCGGCACCCAAGCGTAGGATTGCCAGCCGCCGGTGTTGGGAAGCGTGAAACTGCCAAGCGTATTGGTCGTTTGGACTGGCGTGCCGACGCCACTGGTGACTTCTTCCAACGTGGCATTGCCGGTCGTCCCTCCGAAAGCCGCGCGGGTGTAGACGTTGTAATCGCCGCTGGGCCACGTGCGGGTGTAGTTCATCCAGTTGTTGTTATCGAAGTTGCCGACGTTCACATCCCGGATGCGCGAATCCAACGCTAAGGCATCGAGAATTTTCTTCCGCATCAGCTCGCCAACGGATGGGCCGCCATTCGGCGCCCGTGCTGACGGCGAATTCCGTTGCCACCAGGTCAAACGGGCCGCGGAACACCGCGTTTTGCGCGGCGGTTGCATTATCGGCATAATCCACCGGCGGCATCCCTTGGCGTTGCCAATACGTGTCCACCGCGGTTTCAAACGCATAGCGCGGATTATCAATAAACAGATTGGCCGGTCCGGCAAAAACGTCGTCCGCGTAATCGTAATCCTCTGCTTCCCAAGTGAAGTTCGCCGTGTTGAAGGCGTCGTAGATGACCACGTTGGTCGCGCTATAGCCGGCTGTGTCCGTGACTTGGAGGCCTAGGGTCACCGCATTCAGATTGGCGTTGGCTACGAGCGTCGGGTCCACCGGCAATCCGGTGTAGCTGACTGTGCGGTTGTTCGCCGTGCCGCCAATCACCAGACTGCCCGAGACATCGGTGCCGTTGACGACAACTTTGATGCCCGAAGTGTTGATGCCCGCAGCCGAGTTGACCGTGAAATTCAAGGAGTTCGTACCCTGCATCAAGCTCAGGCCATTCGGGTACAGGCCCGTAACCGCAACCGGTGTGGAGGCTTGCCGGATCGTCTCGATGAAGCTGTCGTCGCCGGTGCCGGTGTAAAACCGGAAGTCATCCATCATACCGTCGAAAGCCCGTTGGCGATCTGACGAACGGTTACCGAGCAGCAACGAAGCATCCCGCCCCCCGTGCCGAAATCCATGATTTGCGGGCCGAAGCTGCGGATGGAAGCCAGCTTGGCTGGCGCAACATCTGAACCGAAATAGAGCCGGCAGTTGTTGGTGCCATCATACGTCGCCGCAAAGAACAGCCAGACATTGGTCGGCAGCGGATTGTAATAGACGGGCAACGATATGATCGTGCTGTTCATGCGCAGGAAGATGGAGTTCGTGTTCTGGTAGAACACCGAGACGCCATTGGTGGTCAACCCGGTTTGATCGGTCACGCCGTTGGTTGCCAGCAAGAAGAAGCGCCCGCCGCGGCTTTGGTTATTGGTGATGGTGGTGTCCTGTTTGAACCAGAAGGCCACGGTAAAGTTGCTGACGACTCCGAGTGTGCCGAGGGTCGGATTACCGAGCACTTGCGCAATCGGGCCGCTGAGGTTGGAAGCGACGGCATTGGAAGCGGAGGAAAAATCCAGCGCCTTGCCAGAGCCGTTGACCCCTGAGCCCACCGCACCATGCAGATCCGCTGCCGTGCCCGGGAAATTCAATATGTTCAACGGGACTGACAGCGCGCCGCCGGGATCGCTTGTCGTGGTGGTGCCGGAATCTTCAAAGGTGTAGCGCAATTGCAGGGTCTGCGCGGAAGCCGTCCGTCCGACCAGCAGAACGACCAGCAGGGCCAGGGTGGGCAGCAACGCGAACGATGGTTTGAACCGATCGCGATTGGGTTGGGAGTTGGATGACATAGGGGTTTGGCGACGCAACGCGTCAGTTGGAGTTGGGTTAACGATTGGTTGGTTGAAGTATTGGCGGAGTCTCGCGCTGTGAACTGTGGGACATGACTTCACACTAGAGAACAGGCCTGCCCCCTACATCCCTCTTTCGAGGGGTTCAGTGAAAATACGCGAAGATTACGGCTGGCGGCTTTGCAGTGACTGGATCATCTGCAGGTTGCGCGAAGCGGTTTCGTTAGTGGGATTCAACTTCAAAGCAGCTTGGAATTCACGCGCCGCCTCGCTCAATTGCTTTCGCTTGGCCAAGGCCACTCCCAGATTGACCCGACCTTTGGCAAAATCCGGGCGCAACCGCACCACTTCGATGAATTGTTGCTCCGCCTCCCCGGCCTGTTCGTTGGCGGCGAGTTCCACCCCCAACAAATAGCGCGCCTGCCAGAACTCGGGATTCATCCAGACGGCAAACTGAAAATATTTCACCGCCTCCGCCCGCTGCCGGGCGGCGGCGCTCTGCACGCCAGCAAAGAAATGCCGGGCCGGGCCCTCTGCCTGACGCACCGCGGCCTCGCGATACCACTCCAGCGCCTCCTTCAAGTGCCCTGAGTTCTGTTCCAGAAACCCCAGGTTCACATAGCTCTCCGCGTAACCGGGCTTGAGCCGGATTGCCTCGCGAAACATCCGATCCGCCTCTGCGTTGCGCTGTTGCTGCGCCCGGATCAATCCCAGTTCGTTAAGCGCAGGGGCGTGATCTGGGCGCAACGCCAGGCACTGTTGAAACTGCGCTGTCGCCGCCGGTAAATCGTTTTGCCGTACCAGCAACAATCCGAGCTTGTGGAACGCCGCCGCGTTGAACGGCAGCAGTTCGCAGACGTGTTGTTGCTGTTTCACAGCGGCAGCAAAGTCTCCGAGCTGCCCTAAGAACTGGGCGAAGTTCCCGCGCAACGCGTAATCATCCGGACGCGCAATCGTTGCCGCCTCACAAGTCTGTCGCGCCACTTGCTGGGCCTCTGGCGTCATCTGATTGCGGAACGCGGTGAGTTGCGCCTGATACATCCGGGCCCGGGGCACGTCGTTGAGTTGCTCAGTGAACGGCGGTTCGGATACGCGGCTGTAATTCGCCTGCCAGACGCGGCATTGATCCCACAAAGTCGCCGCCAATCGGGACTCACAAGCCGACTGCGCTGTCCAGTTGGTGGTCTGTCCCGCGACGATATTGGCTGGCAGTTGCGGGGCGAGCTGTTCCGCAAAAAGCCGCGCCAGCCGGTAGTTCCCGGCAAAATTCAGATGCACGTGTTCGTAAAAGAATTCTTCCCCCGGAATCCCCATTGGCGACTGCCGCGCGAGTTCAGTGGCGGCATCAACCAAGGTGACACCTGACGCTGCGTTCTGGCGAGCGGCTTGCGCAATCTCCTGATTGATGACTGCGTCCGCCCGGAACGCGAGCGCATCGCAATCTCGTGCCGCCGCAAAGTTTGTCGCCGCCGTCGCGAAATTCGTCAGCGCCAACTGGCATTGCCCGATGCGAAAGGGCAGCTCGGCAAACTGTGCGTCCAACGCTGTGGCGGCAGCAAAGGCAACAAGCGCCTTCGGGAAATCGCCTCGTTCTTGGGCTGTGCAGCCAGTGCGAAACGCCTGTTGCCACGCGGCGAGATCCGCTTCTGTCAAATCGGCACGATGCAACGAAGCGAACGGCGCACAGTCCTTCAAATTGCTCGCCACCGTGCTCAGCAATACCGGGACATTGCGGCCGCGCGCCACCGCCAACAGGTCGCCGAGGTTGCCGGCGAAGTTGGCCATCGCTTGTTGGCGCTTGGGATCGTTGCTCCGCACTTGATGATCTTTGAACATCTGCAAACCGCCCCACGTTTGTTGACCTTTCGTGGTTGAGCCGAACTTTGCCAAAAGAGTTTCAAGCAGTTGCCCGGTGCGCGTGGCTTTCAACGCCAGGCTAGCTTGAATCAATGTTCGGGATGGCGCTTGTGGCCCGAACACCGTCCCCGCGCCGAACGGCCCGACGACTTCGTTGTTTCCCATGTAAACAATCCAAAAATCGCCTTCGAGTCGGGCACACTCTTTGGCAATCGGCAGGATGGCGTGGGAATTGATCGCCGTCATCGCGACGCAGACTACTTCAAATTCGCAACCGGGATAACGTTCGCGCAACAGCACCTCGAGATAGCGGCCCACGCCAAACGTCGGGTCGGGGTCGCCTTGCGCTGCTGATTCACCGAACAGAAAAATGCGATAGGTGTTCGCTGGCTTTTGCGCACGCACCCGGATCGCAAACGGTGTGCGGGCAATCTCCGCCGGAAAAAAGCGAAAGCCAAAACGGTCGTTCGGCACGTAAAACTTCTCGCCGTCAATCTTGGTTCGGACGAAGAAACTCGTCGGGTAACCGAAGCCTACCAAGCGCAGCGCCAGTTCCAACGTGCCGAACAGCAACAACGGAATCAAAACCGCGGCCATGAAACGAAAGAGCCACAAGCGTTGCCGGGAAAGC
This sequence comes from Verrucomicrobiota bacterium, assembly GCA_049840435.1. Taxonomy (GTDB): domain Bacteria; phylum Verrucomicrobiota; class Verrucomicrobiia; order Limisphaerales; family JADLHS01; genus JADLHS01. The sequence continues at coordinate 44,879 of JASGKY010000016.1, forward strand.
GGCTGGCGTGGGCGCGCAGGCGGGTCAGGCTGGCTTGGCTTGGTCACAGGATGACAGATTCGGCCCGACTCGCGGCAACATGATGTTCGTGCGGTTCGTGATTCATGGCTGGCTTGGTGGCAACGCTGGAAGCTTAGCGGTGCGGAGTCAAGGTTCATCCCTCTTTGGAGGGATGCGATCTGACAAGCCGGGTTGAATAATATGCGGTCGTGATTTTAACCGCTCAGCCAAAGACTCCTTCGTGCCGGTGGACGCGGTGGCGGCTGGTTCGCTTGGGTGTGAAGGCGGAAGAATCGGCTCGACTTTACCTGCCACCGTTTTCTAATGGGGCATGACTCCACCGGCTGTGAATCAAAGCCCAGCATGGCGCCGCTCGCGCTGCTGGAGTCATTTTTTTTCACTGGGCTGCCTGTTGGTTGCGTGGGGCTTGGGGCGTGGTTACGGGCAAACCCCTCCGCTTACAAATGCCGCGGACGTGCTCGCGCTTCCAGCGGAACAGGCGGCCAGATTCCTCCCCATCGTCGTTCGGGGCGTTGTCGTTGCGGGTGAGCCAACATGGGGCGGACGCTTTTTTGTGCAGGACGAAACCAGTGGTGTGTTTGTGGAAAACTTGTCCACGAACCGTCCGGAGATTGGCGATTTAATCGAGGTCCACGGCGTGAGTCATCCCGGTGCGTTCGCCCCGATCATTACCGGGCCCTGGTGGACAAAGCTCGGCACCGCGCCCCTACCTCCGGCACGGGTCGTCCCGATTGAGCAAGTCATGTCCGGCGCGGAAGACGGTCAACGTGTCGAGGTCGTCGGTATCGTGCGCGCCGTGCAGTCCGGAAAAATCAACATTGACGTGGACATCGCTTCGGGCGGCTATCGCTTGCATGCCTTTCCCAAAACTCCGGAGAACATTGACGTCCAAAGATTGATTGGCGCCCGGGTGCGAATTCGCGGCACGGTCGCCGCCACGTTCAATGCGCAGTTACGACAACGTATCTCCGTAGCTTTGTTCGTTCCGTTGCGGGCGGATTTCATCGTCGAACAAACCGAGGCGGTCAATCCCTTCGACGAACCGTTGCTGCCACTCAATGCGATCGCGCAATACCGCAAAGATCTGCTGCCTGGCAGACGCGTCCATGTCAAAGGTGTGGTGACATTGCAGCGTCCGGGCGTAGATCTGTTTCTCGAAGACGCCACAGGCGGCCTGCATGTGAAAACCCGGCAGAATCTGGCGGTCAAAGTGGGCGATGTCATCGAAGCTGTTGGCTTCCCAGAAGTGGAGCATTTCCTGCCCGTGCTGGACGACGCGCTGATCCGCAAGACCACGGAAGCGGGCCGTCCGGCGCAACCGAAAGTAGCGCCTTTGAAGGAAATCCTCGGCGGGCTACATCATGCCGACCTGATCACGTTGCGCGCAAAATTACTGGACCGTAATTTTCGTCAGATCCGACCGCGCGGCAACATTCCCGCCTCGAGCCGGACCGTGCTGATGTTGCAGCATGAAAGCTTGGTGTTCACTGCGGAGGCTGAACTGGGGGAGAAGGACAATCCCCTGGCGCTGATTCCCATCGGCAGCATCGTGGACGTCAGCGGTGTCTGTTTCACCGAAAGCGGCGAGGATAAAAAAATTACCTCCTTACAGGTGTTGTTGCAGAACGCCGCGAGCGTGCAGCTCATCAAGCGCCCGAGCTGGTGGACGCCCCAGCGGTTACTAATCGGCCTCGGTGTTTTGCTCGTCGTGCTGGTTGCCGCCGTGAGTTGGATCGTGATGATCTCGAAGAAGAATCTTGTCTTGAACGAATTGATCCGCGAGAAGGTCAAGGCACAACACGAACTGCAGCAGGCCCATGATCAGCTTGAGGAGCGCGTCAAGGAACGCACGGCCCAACTCAAGTTCCAGATCACTGCGCGCAAGGAATCCGAGGTGCAATACAAGGCGGTCATCAGCGAACGGACGCGGCTGGCGCAGGAGATTCATGACACGCTGGAGCAATCACTGACTGGCATTGCGCTCCAGTTGGACACGACGTCCAAGCTCTTTCATAACCAGCCGGACACGGCCAACCATCATCTGGAACTCGCGCGCGAATTCGTCACGCAAAGCCAGGTCGAGGTGCGGCGCTCCGTCTGGGATTTGCGTTCGCGCGCGCTCGAACAATTCGACCTGCCTGGCGCGATTGTTGCCAGCGGCAAACAACTGACCGACGGCACGGACATCAAGTTCGATGTCCAAGCCAAGGGGCGCGTCCGTCCCTTGGCGGAAACCGTCGAAGATAATCTGTTGCGCATCGCCCAAGAGGCGCTCACCAACGTCATCAAGCATTCCCATGCCACCGCGACGACGATTGAACTCGATTACGGTCCGAAGACCGTGACTTTGCAAGTCATGGATAACGGGCGCGGGCTGCCGGCGGAGCACCTTGCTGGTCCCGGCGAAGGGCATTTCGGGCTGCTCGGAATCTCTGAACGCGCCAAGCGGCTTGGCACGGAGGCCGTCTTTGAATGTCCCGCCAGCGGGGGCACGATTGTGCGCGTCCAGGTGGCGATTGATCGGGAATTTCCCAAGCTGGAAGACTTCGACGCACAGCCTTTGGCATGAAGAAGGAAACTAAAATCCGCGTCCTTGTCGTGGACGATCACTTTGTTGTGCGGATGGGGTTGATCGCGGTCGTCAATACCGAGCCCGACATGGAAGTGGTCGGCCAGGCTGCGGACGGTGCCGATGCCGTTGCGAAATTTGCGGAATTAACTCCCGATCTGGTTTTGATGGATCTGCGGATGCCGGGCATGGATGGCATCCGCGCCACCACAGAAATCCGTGCCAAACATCCTGAGGCGCGCGTGCTAATGCTCACGACTTACGACGGCGACACGGACATCCACCGCGCGGTGCAGGCCGGAGCGCAAGGTTACGTTCTGAAGAATTCCACGGGCGATAAGTTGATTCCCGCCCTGCGGGCCGTGGCTTCCGGCCAAAAATGGATTCCTAAGGAAATCGCCTCACGTCTCGCCGCCAGAAATCTGTTTGAAGACCTCACGCCGCGGGAACTGCAAGTGTTGAAAGAAATGGCAAAGGGGCTTGCGAACAAGGAAATCGGCGACGTCCTCAAAATCACCGAACACACGGTCAAGGATCATCTCAAAAACATTTTGGGTAAACTCCGGGTGGCCGATCGCACGGAAGCCGTGACGGTGGCCATCCAGCGCGGCATCATCCAAATCTGACCGATCGCATTACTGAGCGGCTGTGGTGGATTTGAGCTGGGCGGATTGTTGTGTCTGAGCCAGTCCGATGTCGAGCCAGTCAAGGTTCGCTTCGCCGCGTTTGACACGCACCTTGATTTGATTCGTTCCTGCTGCAAAGGCAAAACTGCCCACGTTTAGATCACTCCAATCCGAGCTGGTTGCTTTCACTTCTTTCGTCTGGCTGCCGACGGTACATTCAAGCTCCACTGCCGCTGTGCCGGGTTTGATATGCAGCGTTACGGCAAAATCCTGTGCGCCATCAGAACGGACTTGATACGCCGTCCATTCGTTCTCCGCCAAATTGATATGTTGTCCGCTCCGACGTCGATTGCCGCCCTCTGCGGTGACCCGCACCGGCTCGGTGTGGCGATAGAACTTGGAGCGTTGTGTGGTGTCTCGCACGGAAAAAGATTTACCCGCGCCTTCATGCCCGAAATTCTCCGCTTCGACCCGCACCGGCGCGCGGCGCAACATTGCGTTCACCACGTCCGGAAAGAAATCACAATTCGCCACGCGGATGTTGCGAAGCAATTCATCGAAGGCGCGTTGCGCTTTCTCCGGCGCGGGCTTGGCGCCGCCATCGTTGCAATAGGCCACGATGGCGTCCCAACCCTGCGGGCGTTTGATGGAGTAAGGCGTGTTGCTTGTGTCCATTTTCTTCCACGGCCAGAAACTCCAGCCGATGTTGTTAGCCTCGAATAATTCCGTCGTGCCCCAATAAATCGTGCTGTCGCGCTCGCCGGTTTCACCGACCCAGACCGGGGCGTTGAACTTTTTCTGATAATTCAAGAAGCCATCAATTCCCTTCAGCGTCGTGGGATTGTCCCAGCAATAATAATGGAACTGGTAAACGAGATTGGAATCGAAGGGCTTGGTGAACACCGTCCAATCGTTCGACCAATCCGCGCCTTCAAGGACGATCATGTGCTTGGAATCCACTTCGCGGATGATTTGCGTGAGACGCTTGTAGAGCGGCTCGAGCTTGTGCTTGTGTTCGCGCGCTGCTCCGGTGCGTTCGGGCAGTGGTTCGTTCAACAGATCGTAACCAGCAACCGTCGGCTCATCCTTGTAGCGTTCGGCAATCTTCCGCCACAGCCCGGCGAGCCGATCTTGATACTTGGTCTCCATGAATAGCTCCGGCAGATCGCGCGGGCTGTCATCAATGTTCTGTCCGGTCTGGCCGCCGGGGGCGCCGTGCATGTCTATGATTACGTAAATGCCATGCGCCCTGCTCCATTTCACCAAGTTATCGAGCAGTTGGAAGCCTTCATCCAAGTAAACGGGATTTTCGCCTTCAGTCAGGAACAGGCGCGCGTTCAATGCCGGCCGCACCGAGTTGTAACCCAGTTCCGCGATGCGTTGGATGTCTGCCTCAGTGATGTAGTTCTGCCGGAACTCCTGCCAGAACTTCGCGGCGTTCTCCGGTCCGATGAGATCGCTGACAAGCTTCTCGATCTTGCGCGGGCGATCACCATTGTTACCAAATTTCCACATGTAGCCCTCGGGCAACATCCAGTTACCCAGCCCCACGCCGCGCAACATGATTTTCTCGCCCGACTCGTTGACGATGTCCTGGCCCTGCGTGCGCAAGAACGTCAGCGGCGCAGCGGATGAACTCGCCAGCGTTGCGCCCATCACCGCCAGAACTGCAAACTTCCGTAGAAATGAGAAGGTGCTGACGACAAGCCGCCCCGAGGTGGAAAAGTTATGTTGCACACTCGCAAAATAAGACTTAGCCAAAAACCTCGCATCCCTCGTAAGAGGGATATTTGGCACTTTGTCGCGAAACCCGTGGCGGTCGCGCCCCCTCTTTCGAGGGATGACAGAATCTAAGCACTTTGCGAGGCTCAACTAATACTCATGATGTTCTGTCGCTCGCACCGTCTGATTCGTTTGTTTGGGTGTCTCTTCATGCTTTCATCCACCGTTTTAGTGCCAGCACAGGTGATTCGCCCGATTCCCGTGCCCGGTCGCATCGAGGCGGAAAATTACGACACTAATGGCGCCAATGTTTCTTACTACGACGTTTCAGTGGGCAACAATGGCAACGTCTATCGCTTCGACGACGTGGACATCGAAGCCTGCACCGACACAGGCGGCGGCTACAACGTCGGTTGGATCAGCGCGGGTGAATGGTTGAATTACACAATCAATGTCGCCGAGACGGCTGTTTACCGGATTGATTTCCGCGTCGCCGCCCAGACCAGCGCGGGAACGATCCAAGTAGCACTGGATAATCTGCCGTTCTGCGGCACGGCCACGCCGGTGACCGGTGGCTGGCAAACCTGGCAGACCGTCAGCGTTAGCAATCTGGTCCTGCGCGCCGGAGTGCATGTGCTGCGACTCGACTTCGCCACTGGCGGGCACAATCTCAATTATCTCCAGGTGACCAAACAAAAGAATCTCACCGGCGGCTACCTGCGTGTGTCCGGCAAACAAATCGTCAATGCCCAGGGTGAGAACGTGCAGTTGAAGGGCTTCGGCCTCGGCAACTGGATGATTCAAGAGCCTTACATGATGGACGTCACTGGCATCGCCGTCACGCAGTCGGAACTCAAAACGAAGATTGCCGAACTGGTGGGCACGTCGAACATGCAGGCGTTTTACACGGCGTGGCTCACGAATTACATGCGCGAAGCCGACGTCACTGCGCTTGCTGCCGCCGGATTCAATTCCGTCCGCCTGCCGATGCACTTCGCGTTGTTCACGCTGCCGGTCGAGCAAGAACCCGTTCCCGGCCAGAACACGTGGATTGAAACCGGCTTCAATCTGGTGAACGACCTTGCCCGCTGGTGCGCGAGCAATCAGATGTATCTGATCCTCGATATGCACGGTTGTCCCGGTGGCCAGGGTTACAATCGCGAGATCTCAGACTACAATCCGCCGCTGCCGTCGCTGTGGGATAGCGCGGCCAATCGTGCCAAATACGTCGCGCTGTGGCGCGAAATCGCCCGCCGTTACGCGACGAATGTCTGGATCGGCGGCTACGACATCATCAACGAACCGAACTGGACTTTTGAAAACAACGCCGACACCCACGGCGGTTCGGACCAGACCAACGCGCCGTTGCGGCAGGTGATGATGGACGCCACCGCCGCCATCCGCGAGGTGGACACGAATCACATCGTCATCATCGAAGGCAACGGCTACGGAAATAATTACAACGGTATCCTGCCACCGTGGGACAACAACCTCGTCATCAGCTTCCACAAGTATTGGGATCAACCGACCGCCGCGTCGTTTCAAGGCAGGCTCAACCAACGCGACAAATGGAACATGCCCATCTGGCTTGGCGAAACCGGCGAGAACTCCAACGAATGGTTTCGTGACGTCGCCCGCTGGTGCGCGGAGTTGAACATCGGCTGGTCGTGGTGGCCGTGGAAAAAGATCGGCGCGACGGCCGGCCCGGTCCTGATCCAAAAGCCCGCCGGCTATCAGGCCATCCTCAACTACTGGCGCAACGGCGGCACGAAACCCGCCACCAACACCGCCATGGCTTCGCTGCTTGAATTCGCCGCAGCGACGCGACTTGAAAACTGTTCCTTCCGTCCCGACGTGTTGGATTCGTTGATCCGTCCCTATCCACTTGGCGCCACGCTGCCGCTTCGGAGCAACACTGTACCGGGAATCTTTTACGCCACCGACTACGACTTGGGCCGCCAAGGCGAGGCCTATCTCGATATCACTACCACCAACACCTACAACAGCGGCTCGGCGTATCGGAACGATTCAGTCGATATCCAAGCCACCGGCGACACGTGGCCAACGAACGGCTATAATGTCGGGTGGATCGATGCTGGCGATTGGATGAAATATACCGCGTCAACAATTCCGGCAGGAGCTTTTTCAGTCGCGGCCCGAGTCGCTTCCTTAAATGGTGGTGGCAAGTTTTATGTTGAAGTCGCCGGCAGTAATGTGACCGGTTTGATCAACGTTCCTGCCACAGGTGGGTGGCAATCTTGGACCACGCTGTCCCCACGCCTTTTCACGAACACGATTCCTGCCGATTCATTTCGTATCGTGGTGGATGTTGGTGGATTCAATCTGAATTGGGTCCAGTTCAACAGTCTTCAGCCCGTTCCGCCCGCTGGTTTGACGGCTGCAGCGACCCCGACGCAGGTGCAATTGACGTGGAACAGTGTTTCCGGTGCGGCTGGCTACAAAATCAAGCGCGCTGCGGAGAGCGGGGGAACTTATCTCACCATCGCCACCGGTATTTCCGGCACGAACTTCACTGACGTCACCATTTCAAACGCCGCGATGTTTTTTTACGTTGTCACCGCTATCAACTCTTTTGGAGAGAGCGCCAGTTCCAACGAAGCCAGTGTTGCGGTGCCGCTTCCTCGCCTCGCGGTCAGCGTATCCGCTACCAATCTCGTGTTGTCGTGGTCCAACTCAGCCAGTGCCATTCGGTTGCGCAGTGCTACGAATTTGATGCCGCCAGTAATTTGGTTGCCAGTTACCAATGCGCCAATGTTTCAGAATGGCCGGTGGCAAGTGCCATGGCCGCCAAGTGATGGTGGGCGTTTCTTTCAGTTGTCGGTGGAGTGAGGTGATTCCGCTGGAGGGGCAGTTAGACTAACAGCGGCACAGTCTGATTTGGCTTTGGCAGCTTCCTGATCACGTTACAATTAACTTCTGCTTGCGGCGGCCATTTGAAGCGCAGTGCGAAGGCGAAAGATTCGGATTGGCTTTGTGCCTCGAGTTCGTTAGTTTTCTAAAACCCTATGGGTTCACTGAAAAAACGCCGCAAGGCTAAAATCAACAAACACAAACGGCGCAAGAAGCTGCGCTTGAATCGTCACAAGAAGCGCACCTGGCAGAAATAGCCGCGCGGATCGATTCTTTACCACCACGCCGGCGGTTCGGGATATCCGGGCCGCCGCGCGTGCTTTTGTGTACTGGGATGAAACTGTTGTTTCTCCAAACCTGCGCCATCGCGCTGCTGGTCGGCGGGCTGCTGACCGGTTGCCGTACAACTCCGGCGCCATCGTCGTCGCAAACCGGCGAGCCTTCCGAGGAGGTGGATATCACCCTGCGAGCGAAAGCCTACGCGCATTACTCGGCGGGTATCGTGCAGGAGTTGAACAATAATGCCCCTGCTGCTTGGGAGGAATTTTATCTTGCCGCCAAAACCGACAGTTCCGATCCGGAACTCTTGAATGATATCGCCAATCGGCTGATTGAAGGGCGGCAATTTGAGCAGGCATTGGAGGTTCTTAAGCGGGCGGCAAAATTACCTTCGCCCAACGGCACAGTGTACATGCGTCTGGGATTTGTTTACTCCCAGCTCGGGCGCTCGGAGAAGGCCATCGAAGCCAATCAACTGGCGGTGCAACGCTTGCCTGGATTTCTGCCCGCCTGGCATAATCTCTACCTCAGTCACGTGCAGGCGCGGCAGGCGGAGCAGGCACTTGCGACCTTGGATCAGGCCGCTAAGCAACTTGGGGTTGATGCCGAATATCGCCTGAGTCTTGCCGAACTATATGCTAACTGCGGCCAGCAATTCCCCCCGTTGCGCCCGCTGGCGCAAGCCAAGGCCGTGACGTTGCTTGATCAATTGTTGGCCGAGGACAGCGTGCGCGGCATGGCGCGCTTGAAACTTGCAGACGGGTTTTATCTCTTTAATCAAACCGAGAAAGCCGCGCGATTGTATTTGGACTTTTTGACGCATGGCGAACCACCGTCGCCCTTGCGGGAAATCCTGCGGGCCAAGCTCACGGAGATTTATCTGCGCGGCAAAGATAATGCCCGAGCCACAGAACAACTTCTCGCCATCACGCGCGACGATCCGGCCAACGCTGGGGCAAAATATTTTTTAGGCGCGCTGGCCTTGCAGAACCGGCGCTGGGACGAGGCAATGGATTGGTTTCGGCAAGCCCTGGTCATCAATCCTGATTTTGAAGTCGCCCAGCTCGACTTGGCCGCAGCACAAATCGCCATCGGAAAGAACGACGAAGCGATCACCGCGTTGAAAGGTTGGCGCAATCGCAAGCCAGCCTCGTTTGCGTTGGAATACTTGCTGGGGCTCGCGTTTCACGGGCAGGAGAAATATGCCGATGCCGTGACGCATTTTTCCGCTGCTGAATTGCTGGCCCGCGCCGCCGAAACAAACCGGCTCGATACGGGTTTTTACTTTCAAGTCGGTGTGGCGCACGAACGGCTTGGTAAACGTGAAACCGCCGCCCAGTACTTTGAGAAGTCCATTGCCCTCGCTCCGGATAATGCAGATGCCCTGAACTATCTTGGCTACATGTGGGCCGAACAAGGGGAAAACCTCTTGCGGGCCCGTGAACTGATTGAACGCGCTTTGAAACTGGAGCCGGAAAACGATGCCTTCCTTGACAGTATGGGGTGGGTTTTGTTCAAGCTGGGCGACGCTCGCGCCGCCTTGCCTTATCTGGAAAAATCTGCGGCGCAACTCCCACAACCCGATGCCACTGTTTACGATCATCTTGGCGATGTATATGCCGCTTTAAACCAAGGCGACAAAGCTCGCGAGGCTTGGGCAAAATCTCTGACTGTTGAAGCCAACGCCGCAGTGCGCCAAAAACTGGAAGCTACCCCCAAGAGCACCGCTCCATGACGCATCGCTTTCAAAAACATTACACGCGCGAGGAGGCGACGGCTTTGCTGCCGCAGCTGACGGTACCTGGCTGGCCCGACTCAAACAATTGCGTCCCGAATTGGATCGTAGCGACAAGCGGCTTGCCTCGCTGATGAGCCCGGGTAACGACCTAGGCGGCGATCTGGTCAATCAATGGATTCGCACCTTGGCCGAGATGCAGGAAGTGCTGGGCGAATTTCAACGGCGCGAGATTCAGATTAAGGACATAGACCGCGGCCTGTTAGATTTTCCGGCGCTCATCGGTGGCAAGGAAGTCTTTTTGTGCTGGGAACAAGATGAAGATACTGTGGAATTCTGGCACGATCTCGGCGCTGGTTATAGCGGGCGCGAGCGTTTGTGAGCGAAGATGGGGTGGTAGCTCAAGTTTTGACCGATTGTTTCGCTTGAGCCGGAGACTGGAGGTCGCTAGGATGGAAAAACGGTGGGCGGGGTAGCCAAGTGGTAAGGCAGGGCTCTGCAAAAGCCTCATTCGTCGGTTCGATTCCGACCCTCGCCTCCAACTTTCAAGTTGCGGAAAAGCAACCAGTTGCAGAAACCAGAGGAGGCCAATGCCAGTGAAAGTGCCAGTGAAAATAAAACTGGCCAATACTCAACGATTACTCGGCAAATACTGGTAAAAAACGAGATCACAACTCGTCTGGCGATCCAAAAATGTGGGTGTCAGTGCCAGTGAAAGTGCCAGTAAGGTCACAACCGCTGTAAACATTGAGCAAAAGCCCGAAATTCGGGCCACTGGTGAAGACAGGATTCGCAGCCTGTTTGGTGTAGCTAATACACCCACAGCCGCGCGCGGCCTCATAGCATCGGACGAAAAGTCTGAGCTATGAAAAATCGTTTCATCCTCTACCGCCGTAAACTCGGCGGGATGTTCTACGTCGAAGATACCCAAACCAAAAAGCAGGAAAGTCTCGGCACAAAGAATCGTGCTGAAGCCACAACGCTGCTCAACGCCCGCAACGAAGCCGCCCGCCAACCACAACTGAATCTCCACATCGCCAAGGCTTACCTAGCTGGAACAGACTCCGGAGTTTCGTCACGGACATGGCAAAACGCCCTCGATGCCATCATTGAAGGCAAGCGCGGTTCGACCAAGGACCGCTGGCAGCGCGCCGCCAAGGAGAAAGCGCTGGATTCGATTCGTCATCGCGTGATTATTGAAACGCAAGCAGAGCAACTATTTGCCTGCCTCAAGGCGGGCACAGTCAGCACGAATGTTCACCTGCGGAAAATTCACAATTTCTGTCTCGCGATGAACTGGCTTTCATGGCCAATCATTCCGAAGCGGCTGCCCGTGTGCTCGGTGTTTAGTATCAAAGGAGCTTGGACTTCTTGCGCGCACGGATACCGTCAAAACGGCTGACTCCTCAGCACATCGCAGATACATAACCCTAAACTCTCTAACCTTAGCGCAAAACGGATGCTTAATTCAGGATTTCATGCATTCATAAAAGCGCTGGCGGGCAGGTGCAGGGAGTGTTCCCAAGTCAAGCAAAGTCAGGAAATCGATTGTCTTGAATTCGCGGTCCAAGGCGGGCGGGCCACAGATTTTCGCCCCCAAGGTCAAATAAGCCCGCAACAGTTTTGGAATTTTTACTTCTTCGACGGCTAATCGATGCACAGAGCAATCATAAGCTGCCAGAGCGCGAGTCCGAAGATGCGGTGCAACCAGATGTTTGCGGCAGAGTTCGGCGTAAGCAGAAGCCCCAATAGCCGGGTCTTGTGACGTGATGGAGCTGCACCCGACCAGATAGCGACTTCCCCGCGCCTTCGCATAATCGGCGATACCCTTCCACAACAGGCCGAGCACGAATAGATTGCGGTGTTGCTGATGCACGCAGGCGCGTCCGAGTTCAATCAACTCAGCACGCAGAGATTCAAACGGTGCGAAATCAAACTCTTGCTCACTGTAATAGCCAAAGCGCACCGCTGCGTTGGTGCCGGTCTGCAACCGATATGTGCCGACAACTTGCCGTGTCGGCAGATGTTCCACCAATAAATGATCGCACACTGAATCGAATCGGTCCTCGTCCCGGCCCGTCGCATGGGAAATGGCCAGGCCCTCGTTGAGTTCCACATTAAACACCTGGTAGCGCAACGCCTGCGCGGCGCGGACCTCGCCGGCGTTGCACGCCAATCGAGTCACGTAATGCGCTGGCGCAGTGACCAGCAAACGCACGGATTCAATTGTCGGATTCATGCACGATCAGTGTGACACACATATAATGTCAGCGGGGCAGCGGTTGCGTTAATTCTTCAAGCTTGGCAGCGAACTTCTCGTAAGAGAATCGGTCAGCGTTGCTCGTGCCCAGGTAACGGAACACCTCTTTCCCCTCGCCATTCAAAAGCACCAGCGCGGGAAAATGCACCGTCTGCCCGTGGAATTTGTAGCCGTCAGGAATGTTGTAACCCTTGGCCAGGGCGGCATCGGGGTCACGGTAGATTATCACTTTCAGCGAATCCTCGCCCAGTTTGGAAGCCCACGCTTTGATCTCCGCGTCCGTATCCGGCTTCAGGAACACATGAATCACCTGCGAATCACCGGCCGACTTCTGCACATAGTCGTGCGTGTGCCGGATGCAATAGGGACACTCCGTCTTCAGCAGGAAATGCAACGCTACGAATTTTCCCTTGGTGGCGGCCAGGGTGAAAGTGTTCGTCCCGGTGACGCTACGAACGGTGAAGTTCTCCGGATTGGCGTGGCCGATGTTGGCGATTGCGAGCGCTACAGCCAGTGCTGTGAGCCTGAGGACGTTTAGCAATGAAGTCATTCTTTGTTGGTGCGTTGCTGATTTGTCGGCGGCAAACCACGAACCTTACACGAAAATTTCACTTTTCAGACTTCAACCGCTCCTTCATACGTTCCTTGGCCTCTGGCCGCAGTGTTTGGGGTGGCAACATCTGGTCATGCTTCTCATGCTCATGCGTCACGGAACGCAGAAAGCCAATTTGCCGCCCGTAACGATGACACCAGCGACATAACATCAGATGAATGCGCAACCCGATACGTTTCCGCAGCGACAAGGGACGATCCATCGCCTCCGATTGCAGCCGCGTGGCCTCGCGGCAACTGGGCGAAAGCTCCGCCATCCCTCGCGCGAAGGACTTCAGCATTTTGGTCAGCCGGTTCATTACGTCTTAAATGATACGCCCCACGGTCGGATTCTCCCCGACAGTTGGTCGCTGCGTCGGCTCCGACCTTACAACGCCAGCTTCAGATTCTTTCGCACCTCGGTTTTGATGCGGCCTTTCGCGTCGGAACTCAACCCGCGCCCCGGCAACTCACCTAATTGCATTCCCAGCTTGGGCGCGTACGTGTGCAAAAAGTTGATCTGCTCAAAATACCGCCGACACCACGCGCAGATCACGAAATGCAGCCGCATTTTCAATCGCATCCTGAGCGAAAGCGGCTGTTCCAGCGCCCGCGATGTGAGCCGCGACACCTCGGCGCACGTCGGCGTGTGATTCCAGACCCAGACCACGAACCTGGTTTTGAGCAAAACGATGAGTTTCATTGCGCGCCCTCCTGTTTGCCGAACCAGTTCGTCTCCAGACAACGCCGCAACGCCATGCGCGCACGATGCAACATCACCCACAGATTGTTTTCCGAGATGTTCAGCAGCGCGCAGATTTCCTTGCTCTCGATGCCATCCACTTCGCGCAGATTGAACACCGTCGCGATGTTCTTCGGCAGCTTGTTCGAGCAATCGCGATATGTCTGCCAGAACACCTCGCTGTCGAGACTCGCGCCCGGGCTGTCCCATTCCTGCGGCCCGACCTCATGAATCCAACCGTCCTTAAACGGTCCGTCGGGAATGAACCGGTCGCTCTCCTCGTCCTTGTAAAATTCCAGGTCGGTGAATGAAGTCTCACGCCCCGCCTTGCGGTAATAATCGCAAACCTTGTTCTTCAAGATGCCGACCAACCAGCTTTTCTCTGCGCTGCGACCTTGAAAGCTCTTGCCACCCTTGAGCGCCGCGAGAAAAGTTTCCTGCACGGCGTCCTCGGCCTTGACCGGATCGCGCAGGCGGGACAACGCATATTTGAACAGATAATCCCCGTGCTCATCCACCCAACGCTCCGGGGCGGAGAGCCGCGGCGAAGGCGTGGATGATGTGGGTGATTCAGACATCGGGACTGCGGCTATTTGGCTTTCAACACTCATAGTTTGCCAAGCTGGGCCGCGAAAGCGAGCGCCAGCGATTGGTAGTCCTTTGGTCGTGTGGGAAAGGAAAACCTTACAAACAAATCAGATCATTCTGTCTACCAAGCTGTGGCTTCTTTCGCGAACGCCGAATAAGTTTCCCTCCCACCAGAAGCGATGTTGCTGCGAGAGTATAAAAAGATGGTTCCGGGATTGGTGTTACTTCCACCTGATCCGCCACCACCAGTAAAAATGGCGCAAAAAAACTTATGTATGAGGAGCTGTTGAGAAAATCCACGTGATAACTCGTTTGGATTCCGGAAAAGGTCAGAGATGATTCACTTGGTAAGAAGTCTACTAATGCGGGGACCAGACCTGACTGTGCATTCAATTGAGACTGCGAGCCCAAGGAAAATTCAGTCTGGGCGCCACCAGTGGCGACCGCGTCTAGAAAGTTAACGCGGATGTTACTGATACCAAAGGTGCATTGATCAAGTCCGGCGATTACAAGTCCGGGAATGACGTAATCCAGTTCGTTCGGAATTACAGATGGATTTGTGACGATCGGGCGACCGTTCACAAAATTGAAGGTGAGATTTACAACATCTCCTGCCTCAACTGCCGTAAGCGGCACATTGTTGAACATCTGATAGATCGTGACTCCATTGTAAGCTGTCTCCAAATCTACGTCCTGTTGGATATTCAACGTCGCGGCATCGACTGCCGGAATTAGGAGCATAAGCAAGGCAAAGACTATCTCTTGGCTTCTGGTCTTCATGTTCGGATCACGCGGGCTTCTTTAACTGAGTTTTCGCATTCTACCACGTGCGATTATACCGTCAATTTTCCAAAATCCGCTAATCTTGCCAAAATTTATTGCGGCGCTCGTCGCGCCATCGAGCAATTCCTGTAAGGCCCACTTCAGTCTCCCGACCAACCAGAGCGCATTGCACTGAAATCGAATTCCATTTTGAAACCATGAACACGTTGCCCGAAATCAAACTCCCGCCCGGTCGCATGACGACGCCGATGCCCGCCGAACACGAAGACCTGATGCAACAGCATCTTCGCGACGAGAATCTGCCCGAGGCGGTAATGCCGTTTTGTCCGATCAATAAAGTGCTCAAGGGGCAGAAGGCGCTCGTCACCGGCGCGAATTCCGGCATCGGCAAAGCGGTGGCGCTGTCACTCGCGCACGCCGGCGCAGACGTGGTGGTGAATTACGTTTCGCGTCCCGAGACCGCCGAGGATGTCGTGAAGGAGGCGTCGCGTTGTGGTGCGAATGTTTACGCGCACAAGGCGAACGTCGCGAACGAAGCCGAAGTGCAGGCGATGTTCAGGAAGATGATCCAGGAGTTCGGCACGATTGACATCCTCGTCAACAACGCCGGCCTCCAGAAGGACGCGGCGATTGATCAGATGTCGCTCGCCGACTGGCAGTTCGTCCTCGACGTGAATCTCACCGGGCAATTTCTCTGCTCTCGCGAAGCCATCCGCGAGTTCAAGCGCCGCGGCGTTCGCAAGGAGGTGAGTTGTGCTGCTGGCAAAATCGTGTGCATGAGCAGCGTTCACGAAGTCATCCCGTGGGCCGGTCATGTGAACTACGCCGCGAGCAAGGGCGGCGTGATGTTGATGATGAAGAGCATCGCGCAGGAAGTCGCGCCCCATCGCATCCGCGTGAACTCGGTCTGCCCCGGCGCGGTCCGCACGCCCATCAACATGGAAGCCTGGGGCACGCCCGAGGCGTATCGCGAGTTGATGAAGCTCATCCCCTACAAACGCATCGGCGAGCCGGACGACATCGGTCGTGCCTGTGTGTGGCTGGCGAGCGACGATTCCGATTACATCCACGGCGCGAGCATTTTCGTGGACGGCGGCATGACGTTGTATCCTGGTTTTGAGACCGGCGGCTAAAGCGAAGTGCGAGGTGAGAAGGGCGAAGTGCGGACTTCCATCTCCGGCCAGCATGAACAACCCATCTTAACCGAACCGTAACTCTCAAATGAATCCGTCCCTCGACTCTCACACCTCACACCTCAGCCATGAATGGCTCGAAACCGACGGCCTCGGCGGCTTCGCTTCCGGCACGGCGACCGGCATTCGCACGCGCCGTTATCACGCGCTGCTACTCACCGCCACCACGCCGCCCACCGGGCGACTGGTGTTGGTGAACGGATTCGACGCCTGGATCGAGACGCCCGCCGGTCGGTTCGAGCTGACCTCGCAACAATACGCGCCCGACATCATCGGTGGCACCGGCGCGCAACATATCGAGCAATTCACTTCGCGACCTTGGCCGCGCTGGGTTTTCAAATTCGAGGACGGCACGCGTATCGAACAGGAAATCCTCGTCGCGCGCGAATCGCAACTCACGCAAGTCTGCTGGCGCTTGCTTGGTCAGCGCAAAAGCGTGCGGCTCTTTGTGCGCCCGTTTCTTTCGGGTCGCGACTATCACTCCATGCACAAGGCGAATGGCGCGTTTCGTTTCGATGCTGCCGTGGATTCTGAGCGCGTCGGCTGGAATCCGTATTCCGGCGTGCCTGCTGTCGTGGCGCTCTCGAATGGCCACTATCAACACGAGCCCCATTGGTATCGCAACTTCTGCTATGCCGAAGAAGCCGCGCGCGGCCTTGATGACACGGAAGACCTCGCCGCTCCCGGCGTTTTCAACTTCGATCTGGCATCCGGCGAGGCGGTGCTGATGTTCACCACACCCGATTCACCCGCACTTTCGCGCAAACGTGATTTGTCTGCCATAAAATTTGCAGCAGCCGTTCGCGCCAATGAAGAGCTGCGCCGCGCCGAATTTCCCTCGCGTCTGCATCGCGCGGCGGACGATTACATCGTCAACGGACGCCACGGTAAAACCATCATGGCGGGCTATCCGTGGTTCACCGATTGGGGTCGCGACACCTTCATCGCGTTGCGCGGGCTTTGCCTCGCCACAGGCCGGCTCGAAGATGCTCGTGACATTTTGATCGCGTGGGCGAACAGCGTCTCCGAAGGCATGTTGCCGAATCTCTTTCCCGATTACGGCGCGAAGCCGGAATACAATTCGGTGGATGCGTCACTCTGGTATGTCATTGCCGTGCATGACCTGCTGCAAGCGGTCAACGGCAGTGCCGTGGTTTCCGCCAAGGACAAGTGCGCATTTCAAGACGCTATCCTCGCCATTCTCGACGGCTATTCCAAAGGCACGCGTTTCGGCATCCGCATGGAAGACGACGGTCTGCTCAGTGCGGGCGAGCGCGGCGTGCAACTCACCTGGATGGATGCAAAAGTTGGCGAATGGGTCGTCACGCCGCGCGCCGGAAAGACGGTCGAGGTTCAAGCGCTCTGGCTCAATGCACTCAAGATCGCCAGCCAGTTCGGGCCGAAATGGGAAGCGGTGTTCGAGCGCGGCTTGAAATCCTTCCGGGACAAATTCTGGAACAATGATGCTGGCTACCTCTACGACGTGATTGATGTAAACCATCGCGCTGGCGAAGTGGATGCCGCGTTTCGTCCGAATCAAATCTTTGCCGTCGGCGGGCTGCCGTTCCCATTGCTCGATGGTGCGCAGGCGGAGCGCATCGTGTCGCTTGTGGAGGAGAAGCTTTTGACTCCGCTCGGACTGCGCTCGCTTGCTTTGGGGGAAGCCGGGTATGCCGCACACTACTCGGGCGGTGTTCTCCAACGCGACGGGGCGTATCATCAGGGCACAGTCTGGCCGTGGCTCATCGGGCCGTTCGTTGAAGCGTGGGTTCGCGTGCGCGGTAACTCAAACGAAGCCAAGCATGCTGCTCGGGAAAAATTTCTCACGCCTATCCTCGTGCATCTCGATGCGGCTGGCCTTGGACACATTTCCGAAATCGCCGATGCCACCGCGCCGCACACGCCGCGTGGTTGTCCGTTCCAAGCGTGGTCCGTCGGTGAAGCATTGCGCTTGGATCAGGTTGTTCTCAAGGAACGCAATCAAGTCGTCCGACACAATCCCACACCAGATTCCCGGAAAGCAATTGCCACCGGACACCGACCCGAACTGATTGCCGCCTGAACTGTCTCCCGTTTTATGACCGCCACCAAAGTCACTTGCAGCCTTTGCCAGCACGCCATCTCCACCGACGAACTCCAAAAGCATCGCGAGAAAGAAACCAAGGAGATGATCGAATACACGCTCGGCATGATCAAGGAACGTCGTCCCGAGTGGACGAAGAACGATCCCACCTGCCAGATGTGCTGGGACCATTACCAAAGCATGTCCGCCTCCTGAATCATGGAAACCATCGCTGAAAAACAACGCCTCGCCGAAGACCAGTCCGGCAAACAGAACTGGAAACGCTTCGGTCCGTATCTTTCCGAACGGCAATGGGGCACAGTGCGCGAAGATTATTCGCCGCACGGCAACGCGTGGGAATATCTCCCGCACGAGCACGCCCGCAGCCGCGCCTATCGCTGGGGTGAGGATGGCATCGCCGGCATCAGTGACGATCAATCACGCCTTTGCCTCTCGCTCGCACTGTGGAACGGCAAAGACCCGATTCTCAAAGAACGCTTCTTCGGCCTCACGAATTCGGAAGGCAATCACGGCGAGGATGTAAAGGAACTGTATTACTACCTCGATGCCACGCCGACACACAGTTACTTGAAGATGCTCTACAAGTATCCGCAGCGGGAGTTTCCCTACGCGCGATTGGTAGAGGAGAATGCCCGGCGCAAGGGTGACACGAGCCGGCCGGAATTCGAGTTGCTCGATACCGGAATCTTCGACGATGACCGTTATTGGGATGTGTTTGTCGAATACGCCAAAGTCGGGCCGGACGACATTCTAATGCGCGTGACGGTTCACAATCGCGGGTCGGAAGCAGCAACAATTCACCTGCTGCCGCAACTTTGGTTTCGCAACACCTGGTCCTGGAAGCCCGGCGCGAAGAAGCCGCAGTTATCCCGTGGCAAGAACGGTGCGATTTCGGCGAAGCATCAAAAACTCGGTGACTTCACATTGTATTGCGACGGCAATCCAGAATTGATGTTCTGCGACAATGAGACAAATGCGCGCCGCCTTTACGGCCAATCCGGCGCCGAAGGTTTCTTCAAGGATGGCTTCGACGAATACGTGGTTTGCGGCAATCAGTCGGCGGTGAATCCGAACCAGACTGGCACGAAAGCCGGTGCGCTTTACAAGCAGACAATTCCCGCAGGTGGTTCGGCAACCGTGCGCGTGCGTTTCGGCAAGTCCACCGACCCAAAGCCCTTCACCGTATTTGACGCGATCTTCGCCACGCGTCTGCGCGAAGCCGACGAGTTTTACGCTGCGTTGCAAGCCGACATTGCCGATGCCGATGCGCGCAACGTCCAACGCCAGGCTTTCGCCGGAATGATCTGGTCGAAGCAGTTCTTTTATTTCGATGTCGCCGATTGGATTAAAGGCGATCCGGGCCAGTTCCCACCGCCTAACGAACGCAAGCACGGTCGCAACTGCGAATGGCAGCACCTCAACAACGCCGACATCATCTCGATGCCGGACAAGTGGGAGTATCCGTGGTACGCGGCATGGGATTTGGCGTTCCATTGCGTTCCACTCGCATTGGTGGATGCGGAGTTCGCCAAGCATCAACTCACCTTGCTCACGCGCGAATGGTATATGCACCCAAACGGTCAGTTGCCCGCTTACGAGTGGGCCTTCGGCGACGTGAACCCGCCCGTTCACGCGTGGGCGACGTGGCGCGTATTCCAGATGGACCGCAAACAACGGCGCGAAACTGATCCACAGGACAAGGGCGACCTCGCGTTTCTCGAACGCGTGTTCCACAAGTTGATGCTTAATTTCAATTGGTGGGTGAATCGCAAAGACGCGCAGGGGCGGAACATTTTCCAGGGCGGCTTCCTCGGCCTCGACAACATCGGATGCTTTGATCGTAGTGCGCCGTTACCCACGGGTGGTTTCATCAATCAAGCCGATGGCACGAGCTGGATGGCGATGTATTCGCTCAACCTAATGCGCATCGCGCTCGAATTGGCGAAACACAACAATGTCTATGAAGACATCGCCACAAAGTTTTATGAACACTTCCTGCACATCGCCGAAGCGATGAACAATATCGGCGATGAAGGCATCGGTCTGTGGTGTGATAAAGATGAGTTCTATTACGACGCGTTGAACCTGCCCAATGGTGAAAGCAAAGCGCTCAAGATCCGCTCAATGGTCGGCCTCATTCCACTCTACGCGGTGGAGACTCTTGAGCCGGAGCTGTTGGAACAACTTCCGGGATTCGCTGCGCGCTTGGAGTGGCTGCTAAGAAACCGACCCGACCTGGCGAACCTCGTCTCGCGTTGGCAAGAGCCTGGCCAAGGCGAGCGCCACCTCCTCTCGCTGTTACGCGGACATCGCATGAAATGCCTCCTGCGCCGGATGCTCGATGAGACGGAATTCCTCAGTGACTACGGCGTGCGGGCGCTTTCAAAAGTTCACGAGCGCGAGCCGTATCGTTTCAACACCAACGGTCACACGATGGAAGTCGACTATTGGCCGGCGGAATCCAAGTCCGGCCTGTTCGGTGGCAACTCCAACTGGCGCGGGCCGATTTGGATGCCGGTGAATTATCTGCTCATCGAGTCGCTGCAAAAGTTTCATCACTACTACGGCGATGATTTCAAAGTCGAATGTCCGGTTGGCTCGGGCAAACTCGTCACGCTCAACGAAGCGGCAAATGAAATCTCACGGCGACTCGCGCGGTTATTCCTGAAGGGCGCAGACGGCCAGCGCCCGGTGCTGAAGTATCACCAAAAGCTCGCAACCGATCCACACTTCCGCGACTACGTGCTGTTTCACGAGTATTTCCACGGGGACACTGGTCGTGGTGTTGGTGCATCACATCAAACTGGCTGGACGGGCTTGATCGCCAAGCTGCTGATGCCGCGCGTTGCGCCGCGCCAGCAGGAGCGCGGCGTTCACGCCGCTTCAATGTTCGCCGAGGAGAACCACTCCTGTAAATTAACGGCCCATGAGTTTGCGCCGGCTGAAGCGACCTGAAGGTCGCGCTCCTTGCCATGCGCGATGCCCTGCGCCAGCACTGGCCCGAATATCTGTGCGAAGCCGCGTGTCTTGGCATTTTTATGATCTCCGCAGGCATGTTCACTGCGCTGCTCGAATACCCGGAATCGCTGGTTCGCAGCGCCATCTCGAGCGACTTTCTTCGCCTCGCTCTCAACGGCCTCGCGATGGGACTCACTGCTATTGCCATCATATACTCGCCGATTGGGGCGCGTTCCGGAGCGCACATGAATCCCGCCGTGACGTGGACCTTCTTCCGCCTTGGCAAAGTGAAACCGTGGGACGCACTGTTTTACCCGATCTTTCAAACGCTCGGCGGCGTCGCTGGGGTGTTGCTTGTGAAGTTCGTGCTGGGAAAAGTCTTCACGGACGCGCCGGTGAACTACGTTGTCACCGTACCCGGAAAAGCTGGTGTCAACACGGCTTTCATCGCCGAAACCGCCATCGCCTGCGGCATGATGCTAATGGTTCTGTTCCTGATGAACACCCCAAAACTCGCACGTTACACCGGTTTGTTTGGCGGCGCGCTCGTGTTTCTCTACATCACGTTTGAAGCCCCACTCTCCGGCATGAGCGTCAACCCCGCGCGCACCATCGCCTCGGCGCTGCCGAGCGGCGTCTGGACCGCAGGTTGGATTTATTTCGTCGCGCCGATTGGCGGAATGTTGTTAGCGGTGGAAATCTACCGTGGGTTGAAGAAAAGCGCGCAAGTCGCCTGCGCCAAATGGAATCACGACCCACGCCAGCGTTGCATCTTCTGCGGGCATCCGGGGACAAAGACGCATTAACCGCAGAGACGCAGAGGCGCAGAGATTGAACAATCTGACCAACTCCAAAGGAGTGGCATCATTCAGCCCAGCGTTGGTGCGCCAGCACCTATGCTGGGTACGGAAACAAAACGACCGCAATCCTGAAGGGGTTACATCACGTGAACGGAAGAATTAGATCCAACCCCTTCAGGGTTGGGAATCTTTCTGACGGTTGACCCAGGGTAGTGCGTTCGCACAACCCTAGGCTGAGTGATGGAATCTCGTTGGGCTTCGCTACTACCAATTTCGGCTAAGCGGGCAGTGGTTCGTTTGTGTAAGGTTTCCTTCCCGCCCCCGACCAACGCTCGTCATGATCGAGCATTTCGACGTTATTATCATCGGCACGGGAGCGGGCGGCGGGACGTTGCTGCATCGGCTCGCCGCCAGCGGCAAGCGCATCCTCGTGCTGGAGCGCGGCCCCTTCTTGCCTCGTGAGAAGGACAACTGGAGCTACAAAGGTTCGTTCAAATACTATTCGTCCGAGCCTATGTTCAACAAGGACGGAGGCAAAATCTATCCGGGCTTCTCCTATTTCGTCGGCGGTAATACCAAGGTCTATGGCGCGGCCCTGTTCCGGTTGCGCGAACGGGATTTTGAACAATTTCAGCATTGCGACGGTATTTCTCCCGAGTGGCCGATCAAGTATCGCGATTGGGAAAATTATTACGCGCAGGCGGAGGAGCTTTACCAGGTGCACGGTCAGGCAGGCGAAGACCCGACCGAGCCGTGGCGCGCGGGGGATTATCCCTTTCGACCCATTAGTCACGAGCCACGCATCGCGGAGGTGTTTGGCGCGTTGAAGCAACGCGGGCTCAAGCCGTATCCCGCGCCGATGGGGGTGCGGCTCAACGAAGCCGCGCCGCATCTGAGCGCGTGCATCCGGTGCGACACGTGCGACGGTTATCCGTGCATGGTCGGCGCGAAGTCGGATGCTGATGTGACATGCGTGAGGCCGGTGTTGGCGAATAGCAACTCTCAAACCCCTCACCCGGCCTTCGGCCACCCTCTCCCCATCCAGTGGGGAGAGGGACGGGGTGAGGGGACATTATTGCCGAAGCCGAACGTCACGCTGCTCACGGAGGCGAAGGTGTTGCGCCTGCACACGAGTCCGTCGGGGCGCGAGATCACGGGTGTGGTGGTGGAGACGAAAGGCAAGTTGCGCGAGTTCTCGGGCGACATCGTGGTGGTGTCGTGCGGCGCGGTGAATTCAGCGGCATTGCTGTTGCGTTCCGCAAACGACCGGCATCCGCGCGGGCTGGCAAACAATTCGTCCGGGCTGGTCGGTCGTAATTTGATGAAGCACGTGCTGGGATCGCTCGTGGCGGTGACGACGTTGAAGCCGAATCCGTCGAAGTTCCAAAAGACGATGGCGATCAATGATTTTTACTGGGGCGAACCGGGCTACGAGTTTCCGATGGGCAACATCCAGCTTATGGGCAAGACGGTGATAGAGGGCTTGCGCGGTTACGAGGCCAAATACGCGCCGCTGACCATCGAGGAGGTGGCGAAGAACTCGATTGATTGGTGGCTGACGACGGAGGATCTGCCGGACGCGCGGAATCAGGTGCGCGTCGAGGGCACGGACCGCGTTGTAATTGATTATACGGAGAACAACAGCGAGCCGTTCGCGCGATTGAGCGCGCGGTGGCAGGAGATTTTGACGGAGATCGATTCTGCGCATCCCGGCGTGCGGACGGGATACTTTGAGACCAAGATGCCGATGCACAGCCTCGGGCATCAGGTCGGCACGTGCAAATTCGGCGAAGACCCAAAGACGTCGGTGCTGGATTTGAACTGTCGCGCGCATGATGTGGACAATCTTTACGTGGTGGACGGGAGCTTCTTCGTGTCGAGCGGCGCTGTGAATCCAACGTTGACCATCGTCGCGAATGCGTTGCGCGTGGGGGATCATTTGCTGTCGCGCATGGGCGCGACCGACACGGCGATGTTGCGGCATGGCGCGACGCTGAAGAATCCAGTTGTGCCGGAAATGGCAATGGCGTGAAAAGGTGGGGTCGTCGCGCTGCGACGATCTGGGTGGTGCAGCGCGTTGTTTCTACCAAAGACCTGTAAGGATTCACGTTTCACAGCGACTGACTGGGAGATGATCGCTGCTGTCTTTCTCATCGCACTAGGGATTTATCTAGTTTGCGGACTATTGTTCGCGATTCCATTCGCGTTCGTCGGTGTGAAGCAGATTGATCCTCATGCAGCACATGGTTCGTGGGGCTTTCACTTGCTTATTATTCCCGGTGCAATGGCGTTCTGGCCATTGCTGCTTGGGCGTCGGATTGCCGGACTGAACGAGCCGCCGGAGGAGAGCAACGCGCATCGCCGCGCGGCGCGGAAGGGAGTCGCACCGTGATTCGTCCACTTCGCCAACGTCATCGCCGCATGTTCGCTGTGCTTGGGGTGCTGCTCCCCGTTGCGTTTGTGGTCGGAATCGCGGCCCGGAAAACAGCGGCACCAGCAGAGACTCTGCCTCCAGAACTGTCGCCCCAGACGCAAGCCTTCACGGCGACCGGCGATGAGCGTGCCGATCTTTTCGCAAAATCTGGAGTCAAAGTGCGGCTCTGGCAGGATTTGAGCACCCGCCAGTATGCTGTTGGATTTCTCGCCCCGAAGGATTTCGTCAAGCCGGACCTGATTGTCTATTGGCTCGCCGGTCAGCCGGATGTTTCGGACAAAGTGCCCGCCGCCGCCACGCTGCTCGGTTCGTTCGTCGCAACGGCGCTGCCCCTGCCAAACGAAGCCACTGAAAAGGAAGGCGTGTTGATTTTATTCAGCCTGGCAGATCAGGAAGTTGTGGAAGTCTCGAAGCCGGTCCGATTCAGCGCTTCAAAACAATAACGAACAAAGAATCATGGGCGTCGAATACGTCAGCGTGCAGTGGAATCGGCAGAAGAAGCTCTATGATGCCGTGCTGGTCGAGCGGCGTGGCCGCGTTTCTTATCGTGTTTATCGCGCTGACCAAAGTGCTTTTTCCGCGAGTGACCGACGAGATCATGCTCATTCGCGCATTTGGCGCAGGCGCATTTCTGTTGTTGCACATCATTCTCTGCATTGGGCCGCTCTGTCGGTTGAATCCAAAGTTTCTGCCGCTGCTTTACAACCGTCGCCACGCGGGGGTGACTTGCTTTCTGCTCGGCCTGATTCATGCCGCGCTCGTCGTCATCACTTATCACGCCGGCAGCGACACGAATCCCATCTTGAGCATCTTTGTGTCGAGTCCGCTCAACGGTTCGGTGTCTGGCGTACCGTTTCAGCCATTCGGATTCATAGCATTGGTCATCCTGTTCCTGATGGCGGCGACCAGCCACGATTTCTGGCTGGCAAATTTAAGCGCGCCATTCTGGAAAGCGCTGCACATGCTGGCTTATGTCGCCTACGCACTGCTGGTGTTGCACGTCACGTTCGGCGTGCTGCAAGGCGAAGGCAGCCCGCTCTATGTCGGTGCGACCGCGCTCGGACTGGCAACAGTGCTGGGGTTGCATTTGTGCGCAGCGCAGCGCGAGCTAAAGGTTGATATAACGAAGGAGACGGATGCGACGGATGATTTCATTGATGCCTGTGCCGTCGCCGACATTCCCGAAAACCGCGCCCGTATCGTTTGTCTTTCCGGCGAGCGCGTGGCGATTTTCAAATACGACGGGAAAATCTCCGCGGTCTCAAACGCCTGCCAGCACCAGAACGGGCCGCTCGGTGAAGGCAAAATTGTATTCGGCTGCATTACTTGTCCGTGGCATGGCTACCAGTATCAGCCGGACACGGGTGCATCGCCGCCGCCGTTTGTGGAGAAAGTCCCGACCTTCAACGTACGCGTGAAGAATGGCCGCGTGTTCGTGTATCCCAAACCGAATCCGGCGGGCACGAAAGCAGAACCGGCATTGATCAATTCATGAGCGACAACTTCTACATCGGTTGGGAAGCCAAAGCCGCGCCAGGTATCGGAAAGACGGTGCGCAAGGCCGTAGTTCTCCTATTGCTACTGGCGTTGCTCGTGCCGGCCCTGTTGGCGGTTTCACAACGCATGATTGGTCAGAGCGTTTTCGAGTGGGGCAACCACAAGAATTTTTCCGGCATCCTACAAGCCACTCCCTATCCGCACCTGCTTGTACTCCGACCGGGCAACGCGGACGGCCAGTCACGCTTCTCGACCTACTATCTCGTCGCGCAGTGGAAGTTTGGATTGGATCGAGAAGCCCTCGCCGCATTCGACGGCAAGGCTGTTTCACTTAAGGGCACGCTCATTTATCGCGGCAATCAGACGATGATTGAGACGAAGCCAGAGTGGATTCAGGCGGTGAAGAAATCGTCCGCGACGATCTCGCTTTCGCAATCTGTTCGGCTTGGCAAGCAAACCCTCACTGGCGAAATCGTGGACAGCAAATGTTTCCTCGGCGTGATGAATCCGGGCCAACTCACGCCACATCGCGCCTGTGCGATTCGTTGCATCAGCGGTGGCGTGCCTCCGGTGCTGCTGGTGCGCCAGAAGGACGGCCCAGCGATTTACCTGCTGCTCGTTTCCGCTGATGGCAAACCCGTGAACAAACAAATTCTCGATGTGGTTGCCGAGCCGGTTGAAATCACCGGAGAGGTTGATCGACAGGGCGAGTTGTTAATTATCAAGGCCGACCCAGCAACATATCGGCGAGCAAAATAGTTTTTAAGCGCGCTTACAAAGCACTCTTAGTTCATGGGTCTTCAGGGTGTTTTAACTTACTTCAAGAGCCTCACCTGATTAGGGGTATAGACCCCCGGTAAATGCATTTTAGGATGCAATCCATAGCACTATGGATCGCTGCACGCATCTTTTTCGCCCCTACAAGGTGGCATTATCCGGCGTCAAGGCAGTCGTTTCCGGCAAACGGGCGGGCTTTACGCTGATCGAGCTGCTGGTGGTCATCGCCATCATCGCGATTCTCGCGGCGATGTTGCTGCCGGCTTTGAGTCAGGCGAAGGCGAAGGCGAAGCGGATTTCCTGCCTTAACAATCTTCGGCAGATGGGAATTGCCGCGACGATGTATGTGGGCGATTACCAGTTTTATCCGGGTTGCGAATGGTTGACGGGCGGGCGGTTTTATTATGTCTGGCCGACCCGGTTGCAGGCGTTCATGGGTAACAATCGAGCGGCCTTCTGGTGTCCTTCGGCAGATTCTAAAAGTGCGTGGGACACCAAACTCAACCTGACCCTTGGCATGACGGATGACAAAGGAGTCTTTGATTTTTATGGGGTCAGTGAGAATTCGCTCTTTTCGTACGGCTACAACAACTGGGGCGTGAGCCTGAGCGCGAATCCGCAGCTCGGTCTTGGCGGCGATCTCAACGGCGGCGCCAGTAAAGGCTACGTCAAAGACAGCATGGTCAAGCGCCCGTCGGATATGATCATGGTCGGTGATTCCAAGGTCGGCGCGGATGGTGGAGCTTTTCCTGGGCCGACGCCTTATCACGATGGCAGCCTCGACCCGACCAACCCCACGGAATGGCCCTCGAATCGGCATCAGTTTCAGACGGTGCTGATGTTCGCGGATGGTCATGGAGAATCACCCAAACGCCGCGCCGTGGTTGACCCTAATAATTCCCTCTGGCGTTCGCGTTGGAACAATGACGGTGAGCCTCACACCGAAGTTCCCAACTGGACCGCCGACACCGGCGGCACGCAGTTGGATCGTTGATGACACAAATTTTCCCATCCCCAAAAACCCACAACCAAAATGAAAACAACGAAAACAACCTACTCGGGCGCAAAGCGGATTCTGGCGGTCGCTTCGGTTGCTCTGGCGGCCACTCTGCCGCTCTCCAGTTCTGCCACACAACTCGTGGTCGAACACTTTGCTCAAGCCGTGGCGGACAACAGCCCCATCGGCACGGCCACCGGTTGGACGGCATGGTCTGTTACCAACAGCGTGCTGCAAGATTTCAGCGCCTTGACGCCGGGAGCGAATTATCCCTCGATGTCGCGCGCTAACAATGGTGGTTTCGGTGGCGCGACTGGCAATACGGTTCTGGCGGTAAATGGGTTTTCCACGCCGAGCCTGATGTGGACCAACACGGCCACCGTTTTGCACGATTGTGTCGTGACGAATATCGTCTTTTACACAAAGAACAATGCTGCTGCGAGCACCGAGCAGGTGGCGATCTACGTCGGCGGGCAATGGTATGCGTCCACGCAGCTTTTCAAGGATGGTGGCGGCAACAGCGTGTGGGCATTGAATTCCTTCAACTTTACCACCAACGCTTCTGCGTGGCAGATCTTGAACACAAATAATCTGACGCTCGGTGCGACCAACACGAGTCCGCTACCGGCTGGAGACATTCAGGCGGTGGGGATCTACGGCTCGGCACTTGGTGCGAGCGGAAACAAAATTCGCCTGGACGAATTCATAGTGAACGGTTCGCTGCCAAGTGGTCCGCAAGTTGCCGCGCCCACGGCAGCCCCGGCGGCAAATATTACTGCGCCGACAACAATCACTTTGTCTGTCAATGTCACGGGCACGCCGCCGTTCACCTATCGCTGGCGCAAGGGCGCGGCGGATTTGTTTGATGGTCCAACGGGAAGCGGTTCGACTTTGACTGGCGCAGCATCAAATCAACTCGTGATCACAACCACGAGCACGGCGGACTCAGGCAATTACGACGTTGTGGTGACCAACAATTACGGCACGGTAACGAGCGCCGCCATCTCGGTCAACGTCACCGCCGCCGGTGTTCCGCCGGGCATCGTGAGCATCGTGACTACTCCAGCAAACGGCATCAGCGAAGTCGGCGGTGCGCCGATGGGAATTCAGGTGACCGCGAGCGGTACGGGGCCATTCACGTATCAATGGCGCAAGGGAAACACTGATTTGACCAGCGAAACCAATGCGACGCTGGCGCTCGCCTCGGCTTATGGCAATGCCGGTTCTTACGCTGTGGTGGTTGCCAGCGCGTATGGCAGCATCACGAGCACACCGCCCACCACGTTGACGGTCGTGGATACGACCGCGCCGGTGATTGCGTTCCCGTTGGGCAATCCGACCAGCATCATCGTGAAGACACCGTTCACCCCGAACTATTTGGTCACCGACAACAGCGGTGCAACGCCGAACCTTGTCATCACTGGCAGCGTGAACACGAACGTCGCCGGCACTTATACGTTGCACTTCGTCGCCAACGACACTTCCAACAATGTCAGTATGGCGGACCTGGTAGTGAATGTTTTGTTGATCAACGAACACTTCAACGAAACGGTGGCCGATAATCTCGCGGTTTCCAATGCGCCGGGCTGGCATGCGCTGGCCGTGGCGACAGCGAACAACACGGTGACGGATTACACCGGCGTCGGCGGCAACGGGAATTTCCCGACGATCTCGCAAAATGTTACCGCGCCTGATGCCTTGGGCGGAACTGGCTTCCTTGTCATGGGCGAAGCGGTCAACGCCAACCCGAGTCTCGGTTTGCAAGGACACCACGACACTGTTGCAGGATCAACAGATCACCAACGTGACATTTTTCTCCCGCAACAACAGTGCGGGCAGTGAAATGCGCATGGCCATCCGCATCTTCACAAACTGGTATGTGGCCACGACTGCATTGACTGACGCTTCGGGGGGGCGGTGCCGTGGGTCGCGCAGAATTTTGCGATCAGTTACGACGCATCGGCTTGGCAGCAACTGGATATTGCCACGCTGACCTTGGGCAGCCCGGCTACGGAAACGTTGACGAATTACAGTGTTTCCGGCTTTGGATTCTATGGCATCATGCCCGCCGGGAAAATCCGCATTGATGAATTGAAAGCCAGCGGGACTAGTTTTGTATATCCGGCGACACCGCCGAGTGTGCAGTCGTTGACGGTCACGCCGACCAATCGCGTGGACGGCACGGCTTGGACCGGAACACCGTTGACTTTCCAAGCTACCGCCAGTGGTTCGGTGCCGCTGACTTATCTGTGGCGCAAGAACGGGAACATTATTTCCACAGGCGGTTCGAGTTCCTTCAACATCGCCAGTCCGGTTGTGGCTGACTCCGGCGATTATGATGTCGTCGTCACCAACGGTTCCGGCATCTCGGCAACGAGTGCCGTGGCGAGCGTCACAGTCAGTCCGGCGAAGTTGCTCGTGAACCAGCATTTCAGTCTGTCCACGAACGATCCCGGTGTGATCGGCCAGATGCCCGGCTGGCACGCAGTGGCTTACGATCTCACCAACGCGGTAGTGACGGACTATACGTTCACGCCAAATCCGCCGCTGAGCATCAATCATCCGAATCTTTCGCGCGGCGCAGGCGCGGATGGCTCGCTCGGCTACGTTGTCTTGGGTCAAGGCGACGCGGTTGAACCCGTCCTGGTTTGGATGGACACTCCGGCACCCGTGCAGCAGGGTTCGGTCACGAATATTATGTTCTCGTCGCGAAATGCGTTTCCGTCGAGCACGATGCAAGTGGCCGTGCAGATCGGTGGTCAATGGTATGTGTCCACCACGCAGTTGATTGATACGACGTTGGGGGTTGTGGGGGTGTGGGCACCGCAGAATTTCCTGTTCACTCCTGATGCTGGCGCGTGGCAGGAATTGAATATCACTACGCTGGCGCTCGGCAGCACCACGGCGGCGCCGTTGCCCACGCAACCGATCACGGGAGTCGGCGTGTATGGGATGACGCACGGTGTGACCACTGCGCGTATCCGCATTGATGAGTTCATGGTGGATGGTTTCTCATCCGCCGCACCGCAGCCGACCATTCAACCGGTATATCAAGATGGTTCAGGCAACTTGGTGGTCCGCACCGCCACAGTGTCCGGCTCAAGCTATATCCTCGAAGCCACGCCGGCGTTGCAAGCGCCCATCACGTGGACGCCAGTGTCGACGAATGCCGGCACAGGAGGGGTATTGACGAATCTGGTGCCGACCACGACACCGGCGAGTCAGTTTTTCCGCTATCGCGTGCAGTAAACGCGGTGGGGAGGTATCGAGGTGCAGCGGGGCGAAGGCGCTGTTGGGGCGTCTTCGCCTCTTGCTGGTGCGGGAATGGGATAAGTAGTTAAATCAAGGAGAACGAAAGACGCGGATCATGATGTTGTATGAAAAAAAATGGCGCATTTGCCTGGCGACTCTGGCGTTAGCGCTGGGCCTGGTGGCTGCGGGCCGGGCTGATGTGCTGATTGCGGAGGACTTCGGGCAAAACGTGCCGGACAACAGCCCGATCAGTGGCGCGCCGGGCTGGCGGGCGTATGCGTTGTTCAATGGCGCGGTTACGGATTATACCAGCGCGACACCGAACGGAAATTATCCAACGATTTCACATTCCACCGCCGGAGCGAGCACGAATGGTATCGGCTACCTTGTGCTGGGCGCGGGAAATATCGTCAGCAATGTTCTCGTCTGGAAGGACACGGGCGCTAGTTTGCAGGGAAAAATGATTTCAGACATTTCGTTTTACACCAAAAACAATTCGTCTGCTTCGACAGAGCGCATCGTCGCGCGCAATGGCACGCAATGGTTCGTCTCCACCGCCACGTTGAATGATGGTGGCGGCAACAGTGCCTGGGCGTTGAACGTTTTCAGCTTCACCACCAATGCCAGCGCGTGGCGGTACTTAACACGAACAATCTGTCACTCGGTTCAGTGCTATCCACATCGTTGCCAACAGCAAATATCACGGCCGTGGGATTGTTCGGCCAGATTCAAGCCGACTCCGGCAAGATCCGCGTAGATGAATTCATCGTCAGCGGCTCGGTCACGAACGCGCCGCCGTCAATCTCCACGCCAGATATTACGCCGGGAACCAATGTTTACTCGGGCAATACCGTGGTCATCAGCGCAACCGCCAGCGGCCCTGGCTCATTGAGTTATCAATGGCGCAAGAACAGCGCGAACTTGGCGAACGGTTCGGGAGTCAGTGGTGTAACCAGTTCCACTCTCACATTGAGCAATGTCGTGCCGGCGCAGAGCGGTAATTATGACCTCGTCGTCACTAACGTGTTCGGCGCGAGCACCAGTTCGATTGTGCCGTTGGCCATTTCTATTGCCGTACCCGCCACGGTGGATTTTTCCGGCTACACCAATCAGAGCAATGTGTCGGTGGTGAACTCGGGCACGAACACCTTGGTGGTCGGCTGGACCAATCAGGTGGGGCGTCGCTTCCGCGTGCAATTAAGTCTCCTGCCCGGGCAGGAATTGTTGCGCTCCATCGAAACCAGCGCGAATGCGGTCGCGCCTTTTGTCACGATTGCGCAGAACGTGGACGTAAAGTATCGCGTCACACTCGGCACGCGATTCATCAAGGCCGGCGCACCGTATGTGTTCTTCGACAACGTGGATGCGAACTCGCCCGCCCCGGTTTCTTATCTCACGCAACTTGATCCGAAGACGGTTCGTATCGTCAACGATGGCCCGCAGCGCGTGAAGCTGGTTTTCTCGACGCTGGAGATCGGTGATTTCCAAGGCGACCTGACGTGTCACATATACACAGGCAGTCCGTTCCTGCATTTCCAAGCGGGCATGGAAGTGGACCGACCGTGGGTGGCGTTCATCTATGACGCCTTGTTCTACGCGAACTTCGCCAACGTGGCGTTTCGCGATAGCAACGGAGCATTTCAAACAGTGGCGGCCTCATCCTTAACGCAAACCGTGCCCGGCGAAGCGGCCAAGGTCATCGCGAAACATCGCACCATCATGGGCACGGTGACCGGTGTACCGGGACGTTGGCGGTGATGTCCGCGCCGCACACGGGAGTTTATCCCACCGATCAAAGTAACAACTACGGTTACCAACAGGCGGGGAAAAATTTTATCGGCAGCAAGATGTCTTTCTCCGCCGATGGCCGGTATCGCCCGTGGATTGATGCGCCAATTGGTTCAACGCAGCGCATGGACATCTTTTCTCGTGATCAGCACGAATACGCCGCAGAACACACTGACGAATGAAGTGTTGTTGTACACCCATGGCGATGTGTTCAAGTCACTGCCCGGTCATTACACGATGGTGGAGCACTTTCATCCGGAGTTCACCGCGAACGCGATGGCGGGCAACGACGCGTTGACACCGTTCAAGCAGACCATGCAATCCATGGGCGTCCAGATCGTGCAACCGATGGAATTCCATGGCCCAGGCCATCCGTTCAACAATGAAACGGATCGTCTAGCGGAACTGAGCGCGATGTTTGATTTGTTCGAAGCGCAGTCGGACAACACGTTCCTGCTGATTCCGGGCGAGGAGTACAACAACTTTTTCGGCGGTCATTGGTCTTACATGTTCCGACGCCCGGTATACTTTACAGCTTGGCCGGGACAGGGTTCGCGGCCTTTCCGATTGACGAACGCCGTCGTGGGCGGTGTGACGTATCCGCTCGTCTATCAAGTCGGCGACGCGGATCGCATGTCGCAACTGTTGCAAGAGGAGGACGGCATCGCGTGGACTTCGCATCCGCGTGTCAAAGCCTCGCGCCAGATGCCGGACATCGCCGCCAACACCGCGTTCTATCAAGATGATTCATTTCTCGCCGGTGATTGGAAGGCGATGCCGATGGATTTCTCAAAGGATCGACTCGGCTTCCGTTCGTTCCAGTTGATGGACGATACGGCGCAGTGGGGTTACAAAAAAATCTATGCTCGGTGAAGTGGACACGTTCTCGCTCGCGCCGACGCACGAAATCTACGCGCACATGAATGTGAACTATCTGCGGCTGCCGGCTTTTCCATCCAAGACCAACTGGTCGAGCGTGGTGGATTGCGTCAAGGCGGGCGATTTCTTCACGACCACTGGCGAAATTTTGATCCACACTTGGAACGCTACGACTACTGGTGTGACCGCGACGGTGGAATGGTATTGCCCGCCCGCCTTCGCTGAAATCACTTGGGGCGATGCAAACGGAGTTCACAAATTCAAACAGTCGCTGGCCACCGCGCAGCAGTTCCAGACGCAACAACTCGTCATCCCCGCGAATTTGTCATCGGCGAACTGGGTGCGGCTCGAAATCTGGGATGTCGCTCGTAATGGCGCATTCACGCAGCTTCACTGGTTCAATTCTCCCGCCGAACCGGCGGTGATCGCGGGCAAGACGGTGAGTTTTACATTGATCAACGCAGATACAGACGCGATCGTTCCGGGCTACGATCCGATTCCAGCGAGTGCGACGTTGAACAAGGCTCTGTTGCCGCAGAATCTCACCATCCGCGCCAACATTTCACCGTTCTTCATGGACAGTGTGACGCTGCAATTGGACGGCGTTGACGTCACCCGCACGCAATGGCCGTACAGTCTCGCTCCTTGCACGACTGGTCCCGGCATTGGCGATTCGCCGACGTATGATTATGCGGCGAGCGCGTTGAGTGTTGGAAACCACACGCTCACAGCAACACCGCAACGTGGAACAAATGTCGGCGAATCGTTGACGTTGAATTTCTCCGTCATCAACACCGCGCCGCTGTCTACCAATTTCGTGATGGATGGTGCGGTGGATAGTTCCCACTATCAGATTGCGGCGGGATTGGGGTTGTATGCCGCTGTGCGTGGCAACTTGCTCTATGTTGCCGCACCCGCTACGGATGCGAATGACCAGTTCATTCTGGTTTCCACTAATCCAAGTCCACTTGGCGTCGCTCCGTGGAACAAGGCCGGGCAGGTGGCGTTCAACATCAACGCGCATCCTTATCTGGCGCAGAACGGGAACACTCGCGCGGTCACTTGGAACAATGCTGGCGGCGCGCAATGTCCAGCGATGGTGGTGACAGGCTTCATGGAGGGCAGCCTGGACTTGGTCCAGAATTTCGGCAGCGCACCCAAAACCATTTATCTTGCGCTTGCGCGTTACGCGGCGGGGACAGGTGGTGCGTTGGTGGCGGGCAACCAAATCCCTGCTGGCAACGGTAATGGAACAATTGAAGCAAGTGAGTTCCTCGCCGTGCCCGTGGCGAACCTTCGCGATGAAACTCTCGACGGCGTGCCGGATGTGCTTGAGCCGAACGTTGCGTTTAGTGCGTCGTTCTCAAACAATCCGGGGACGTTCATTGTGCGCTGGCCGACGATACCGAGTTATTCGTATCGCGTTGATGCGACCGACAACCTCACGCAATCGTTCCAGCCATTGTCGCAGCCGATTCTTGCCGGTCCGGGCGAGTTCAGTCTGAGTTACACCGACACGCCACCGGCAGAGCTGACGCACCGGTTTTATCACGCGTGTCGGCTGGGCATGGCTGATCCCCTGTTGGCGCAATTCAAATTCGATGGCGATGTCAGCAACAATGGTCCGGTCGGTCTTACCGCGACCGCCAACGCTCTCGCTTACAACAGTGACAGCAAGCAAGGTGGGCAGGCAGGAGATTTCAACGGCGTCTCATCCTCGGTGACGACGAGTGGAAATTCGGTGAGCGGCAGTTTCAGCGTGGCGTTCTGGCTACAGACTGGCAGTGCAGGTGTCGGTAATGCAGGCGATCAATGGTACAACGGCACCGGCTTGGTGGATGCGGACACGCCGGGGTTGTCAACGGATTGGGGTATCGCGCTTACGGGCAACGCGATTGCGTTCGGCATCGGTGGTGGTGGCGCTGGTGCGAATCTGACCATCACTTCACCTGCGATTACCGATAACAACTGGCATCACGTGCTGGTTACGTGGGAGCAGAGCACCCGGCAGATGCGGATTTACTTGGACGGACAAAACGTAGCTACCGGTGTGAGCAATTCTGGCGAAGTGCGAACTGGAGCGTCGGCCTTGGTTATTGGTCGTAATGCCACTGCAAATCGCTTTTACAACGGCCTGGTAGATGATGTGCAGATTTACAATCGCGCGTTGAACGGTGCAGACGCCACGTTTCTGCTTGGCTTTCCCGGTCAGACCTTGCATTAACTCTGGCGAAATCAGCACCAGTTGCCGTCGCACAGAAACGAACGTGACTTGATTTTAGTCCAAGGTGAAGCAGATCCGGATCATGCCGCGCTAACCAAGTTGTATGCTGTCGAGCTTGAATCAACCGTCTCATCGGTGCTGGTCCGGAGCGATCGGAGCGTTGTGCTTCGCACTGGTGATCTGCGCCGGCCGGGCCGAGCCGCTCTGGGTTGAACACTTCGATGCTCATGTGCCGGATTTCAGTCCTGTTGGCAAACAATCCGGCTGGCAGGTGCGCGCACTCGTGGGCGGCGTGGTCGCGGATTTCACGACCAACTCCACCAACGGCGCGTATCCGTTCTTATCGCACAGTGCTTCTTCAGCGGGGGGCGGAGCCGGCGTTGGCTATCTGGTGCTTAACTCGGGCAGCATTGCGAGCAATTCCTTCGCGTGGGTGGAGTATTCGCAACCGCTGGATCGCCAAGCTGTCTCATCCATCAGCTTTTACACTCGCAACGATTCGCTTCACGCACGAGCGCGGCTCGTGTTGCAGATCGGCGGGCGCTGGTATGTGACCCAACAGGATTTTCGCGACACGAGTGAAAACAAATTCTGGACGCTGAATACGGTCGAGTTTCCCTCTGCAACCAATTACTGGCAGCTCTTTCAAACGAACACATTGACGCCGGGCGCAGCGTTGCCCGGTTTACTTCCGGCTGGACCAATCGTGGCACTGGGCTTTTTGGGGCAGTGCTCAAACACAATGAAAGTGCGGATTGATGAAGTGCTCGTTCAGCGCGGTACGATCATGGACCCGGTGTATGCCGTCGGTAACTGGATCTGGGCGCAAAAAACCGCCGACCGCCAGACCTGTCACTTCTGGAAGGAGATCAACATTCCGGCGGGTGCGACGGTGACGCGGGCGCGTTTGCGTATGACGGCGGATAATTCATATCGCGCTTTTCTCGACGGTGTGGAGTTCGCCAAAGGTTCTGAATGGCGACGCTTGACCGAATACGACCTGACGCTCGTCCTGACGCCTGGCTCGCATGTGCTGGCCGTGGAAGCTTTCAATGAATTTGGCTGGGCCGGATTTGTCGGCGGATTGACGGTGGAAATGGATGGCGGTCGCACGTTGGAAATCCCGACGGATTCCAGTTGGCGGCTGGTGCCCGATGGCAAGGGCGATTGGATGACTCGTAAACATCCGCGCAGTCACTGGGCGTATGTGCAGCAAAGTTATCGCTTTCGGGACATGCCGGACTTGCCGCGTACATCCCGTGGTGTTGTTACCTTCAGCGCTGCAACCCACGGTCATTCGCTTCTGGCAACGCGGTTGGTTTCAAATCCTGCTGCTTTCATTCTGCGCCATTGTTGCTTTCATCTGTCTACGATTGCTCGCGCAGTTGGCGTTGCAATCCAAGGCACAGCAAGTCTTGCAACGAGAACGCACCCGCATCGCTCGCGACATCCACGATGAACTCGGCGCAGGCCTGACGCACCTGGTGTTGATCGGCGAAACCGCCAAACGCGAACCAGTCACCGACATCAGCGCTCAGACGCAGTTTGATCGCGTCACGGAGACCGGGCGAAAGTTGCTGCGTTCAATTGATGAGGTGGTGTGGATGGTCAATTCGCAGCGTGACAGCTTGCAGGACTTTGAAGCCTACGTCTGTCGCTACGCGGAAAATTTCCTGCGCACGAGCGGCATCCAATGTCGGTTACACGTGGACGATGAGATGCCACGCGCCACGCTTGACCTGGCTACGCGCCGCAGCCTGTTTCTAGCCGTTAAAGAATCGTTGAACAACATTTCCAAACACGCGCAAGCTACCGTGGTTTCACTCACCATCAAACTGGTGGGACAGGAGGTAATGGTAATCGTGGAAGACGATGGCAAAGGTTTTGATCTTTCAAAACGCGACATGGAACGTAACGGGCTGACGAACATGATGAATCGCATGGCTGAGTTAGGGGGGAGTTGTCGCGTGACCAGTCAGCCGGGCGCAGGTTGCAAACTCGAACTCACCGCGCCGCTCAAACCGCGTGCACCCAAAAGTCGCTATTCCATAGTGAGCTTGTTCCGCCGCTCGGATTCATTGCCGCCGACTAAAACTGTTTCCTGATGAAAGTCGCTTCACATCCAACTCCACTTTCAGATTCACCATCGGTGGTGACCGTCGCTTTGGTCGAGGATGAACACAATCTGCGCGAGGCTTGGATGAAATTGTTACGCTCCTTTTCTGGCTTCACCTGTGTTGGTGCTTGTGTTTCCGGCGAAGAGGCGCTCAAGCAACTACCCATTCTCAAGCCGCAGATTGTGTTGATGGATATTTTCCTGCCGCGCATTTCCGGCATCGAATGCACCGCGCGACTCAAGGCGCTTTTGCCTGATACTCTTATCATGATCCTGACCTCCGTGGCCGACGACGAAATGGTCTTCATGGCTTTGCAGGCTGGGGCAGATGGTTATCTGTTAAAATCGACGCGACCAGACGAATTGGAAACTGCTTTGCGTGATTTGTTGAAAGGCGGCGCACCGATGACTAGTGCCGTGGCACGTCGTGTCGTGCACTACTTCCGGCAAAAGCAGAAGCTGCAAGAGGAGGAAATCAGCCTGTCCGCGCGCGAAGAGGAAGTGCTTATCCTATTGTCCAAAGGTTATGCCAACAAGGAAATCGCGTCGCAACTCGGTTTGAGTGCCGACACCATCGCCAGCTACATGAAGATCATCTTCAAGAAAATGCACGTCCGCTCGCGCACCGAGGCTGTTGTGCAATATCTGCGCTTGAAGGAAGACTAATACGTTGCTATTTGGGCGTAAGGAACAGTCACCCTCCCCGACCAACCCGTGAATGCAATGCCGAACTACATTCACGGAATTTTTGATCCGACGATATGTCAGATCGAGCCGGATTCCTGCCATTCCCCCACCTCAAGCGCCCCGCCTTTCCGCTGCCAAGCGACGGTGGTCCGGCTCGACTCTGAAATTGCAACCGCGCGCGGCGAGCGCCGTCGGGTTTCTGATTATTGTTTTGGCGCTGCCGGCCTTAGCCGGCGTTCGCGAGGTCGGCGCGATTGGGTTGACGGTGAACGATCTTGGTCGCGAACTGAATTTCTTCACGAACACGCTGCCATTTAAATTGGTTTCCATCTCGGAGGCGAGCGGCAAGGAACAAGACGCTTTGCTGGGCCTGAGCGGAGTGAGGTTGCGCATTGCGACGCTCAAGCTCGGCGATGAAAGCATCACGTTGACGGAGCACCTCGGCAAGAAGGGGCGGCCCATTCCGCAAGACTCGCGCAGCTTCGACCGCTGGTTTCAGCACATCGCGATTGTGGTGAGCGACATGGACAAGGCTTACGCGCGATTGCTCGAACACAAAGTCACGCACGTCTCGACTGCGCCGCAGACGTTACCGGAATGGAACAAAGACGCAGGCGGCATTAAAGCATTCTATTTTCGCGGCCCGGAGGATCATGTGTTGGAAATCATCTGGTTTCCGTCAGGCAAAGGTGATCCGCGATGGCAGAAATATGCCGGGTCGGAAACCGGTGCTCCAATCTTTCTGGGCATTGACCATACCGCCATTGTGGTGAGCGATACGGGCAGGAGCTTGGCATTCTACCGTGACCAACTCGGATTCAAAGTCGCAGGCAGCGCGCACAACTACGGCCAGGAGCAGGAACGTTTGAATCAGGTCTTCGGCGCGCGGCTGCGCATCACGGCGTTGAAGGCCGAACGTGGTCCGGGGATTGAATTTTTGGAATACATCGCGCCGCCGGGTGGAAGGGATTTGCCGCCGGATACGAAGGCGAACGATCTCGTGTTTTGGAACACACAGCTAATCACGGATGATTTGCCCCAAGTCACGCGGTCGTTGCAAAGCGTCGGCGCGAAGTTTGTCTCCAAGCCCAATGCGAACGCGACGGCGCGGATTGTTCGTGATCCAGACGGTCACGCGTTGCAACTGAATCAGGCGGGTCACTCTCTACCGACTCGCTGAAAGGTTTCACGCGCTCTACCGACTCACTTCCGGCATTCAACAACTCACAATCGCAATCGAACATGAAAAAGATCAGCCTCAGTTTAATCGCCAGCTTTGCGGTGCTTGCCGCGAGCTACGCTGTCGAAGTCGGCGGCAAAGCACTTGTCACTCAAAACCCGCGATGGACTCGCCATCCAAGGCTACGATCCCGTGGCCTACTTCACGGATAACAAACCTGTGAAGGGCAACGCGAAGTTCAGCTCCGAATACGATGGCGCGAAATATCTTTTTGCGTCCACCGAACACAAAGCCTTGTTTGATGCCGGACCATCAAAGTATGCGCCAGCTTATGGTGGCTATTGTGGTTATGCGGCGAGCATTAATCGGCTCTCGCCGGTTTCCCCCGAGTGGTTTCAGATCGAGGACGGAAAATTGATTTTGCAGCACAACAAGAAGGCGTTCGATCTGTTCAACAAGGAACTCAAACCGAATGTCGTGAAGGCAGATGAGAATTGGCCGGGCCTCGTCGCGAAGAATGGTGTGGCAGGCGGCAAGACGCTGGGGCTCACGGACAAAAAGGGCGTCGCGCTCGAAGGCTACGATCCCGTGGCTTATTTCACCGATGGACAGCCAAAGAAGGGCGACAAGACAATCGAGGCGACGTTCAACGGTGCACTGTATCACTTCGTCTCGCAAGAGAATCGCGCGACCTTCGAACGCGACCCGACGAAGTATGCTCCGGCTTATGGCGGCTATTGTGGCTACGCAGCGAGTGTCGGCAAGGTGCGCCCGGCCAATCCGCTCATCTGGTCCATCGTGGACGGGCAACTGATTGTACAGCACACCAAGGGTGCGGATGAATTGTGGAAGAAGGATGTCGCGGGGAACAAGGCGAAGGCGGACAAGTATTGGCCGCTGCTGATTACTGCCAAGGCCGGGAAGAAAGACCCGGTTGATTCACTGCTTGGCAAATCCGTGCTCGACCTGGCCAAAATCAATTAACTGCGACAAACCAAACTCAATTCACATCCATGAAAACCAAACTGACAATTCTCTCGCTCATCACCCTCAGCACGCTGGCGATAGCTTTCGCTGACGAACACACAAACAAGGGTCACGTCACGACCAAGCACGCGCTCACCCTTGATGGCGCGAAGCAGGCCGCCGACGCTGCCATGAAATATGCGAAGGACAACGGGGCTGCTCCGTCGGTTGCAATTGTGGATGAAGGCGGCAACCTGCTTTATCTGGCCCGACCGGAAACGAGTTTTGCGGCGGGAGCGAATGTGTCCATCGGCAAAGCGCGCACGTCCGCCATCTTTAAGAAGCCGACGGCATTCTTTGAAGAC
This sequence comes from Verrucomicrobiota bacterium, assembly GCA_049840435.1. Lineage (GTDB taxonomy): Bacteria > Verrucomicrobiota > Verrucomicrobiia > Limisphaerales > JADLHS01 > JADLHS01. Next base: position 85,862 of record JASGKY010000016.1, read on the forward strand.
ACGATCAACAAGGGCCGTTTCACGATGACGGCGCTGCCGGATTTCACACCATTGCAAGGCGGCGTGCCGATCATGCACGACGGTCAGGTGATAGGTGCGATCGGAGTCAGCGGCGCAAAAAGCGCGCAGCAGGACGAAGAAGTGGCGAAAGCTGGCGCAGCGGTGTTTGAAACGAAAGTTGCTGCAAAATAGCGCGCCGCTCTGCGCTTGTTGAACTTGCGCCGTTTGCCTAAGCTCGGCGCGGGTGTTGCAAAACACCCGCGCTTGTTTTCATGAAGCCTGACTCACCTAAAAAGCAATCAATGTCCACTGCGACAGCGCAGCGTGGCGGGGATTCAGGCGGCTCTCCCCATCGCGCGGAAGAATTGCTGCGGGCGATCATCCAGGGCACGGCGGCAACGACGGGGACGCAGTTCTTTCGCTCGCTGGTCAAGCACCTTGCCGAGGGATTGCATGTGCGGTTTGCGTTTGTGGCGGAATGTTTGCCGAATCTGCGTGCCCGTTCATTGGCATTTTTTCAAGACAGCAGTTTTGGCAAAGATTTTGAGTATGCGTTGCCGGGCACGCCGTGCATGAAAGTGGCCGAGGGACGTGTTTGTCATGTGCCGGACCGGTTGGCGGAGGAATTTCCCGCAGACAAATGGATGATCGGCAAAGGCGCGGTGAGTTATCTCGGCGTGCCATTGCGTGGTTCGGACGGAAAAGTCATCGGGCATCTGATCACGTTCGATGACAAACCGATGCCGAGCGATCCACTGGCGCTCTCGGTGCTGGAGACATTTGCGGCGCGGGCGGCAGTTGAATTGGAACGCGAGCGTGCGTTTGAAGATTTGCAGCGGCGCAAAGAGGAGAGTGACGAGCGGCTGCGGGATTTGTTCGATGAAGCGCCGATTGCCTACGTCAACGAGGGGTTGGATTCCAAGTTCATCCGGGCCAACAAAACCGCGTTGAAAACATTGGGCATCAAACTGGAGGATGTGCCGCATACTTACGGAAAGAATTTCATCCCCGACACGCCGGAAGCGCAGGCGCGGCTCAAGTCGGCGTTTGAATCCATCGGCAAAGGCATTGATACGAGCGGCGTCGTGTTGGAACTGCGCCGCAAAGACAATGGCAAACCGCTATGGATTCAGTGGTGGTCACGGCCCGACCCGAGTGGCACTTACACGCGCACTATGTTTGTGGACATCACCGAGCGCGTGCTGATGGAGCGGGAGAAGGCGCGGCTCGAAGCGGCTAATAATTATCTTCAGGAGGAAATTCGCAGCGAACATAACTTCGGTGAAATCGTAGGCAACGATCCGAAGTTGCGCGAGACGCTCAAGCTCGTCGAGCAAGTGGCGACGGCGGATTCAACCGTATTGATTCTAGGTGAAACCGGCACAGGCAAGGAGCTCGTCGCGCGGGCGATTCATGATCGGAGCACGCGACGCGAGCGACCGCTGGTGAAGGTGAATTGCGGCGCGATCAGCGCGGGACTGGTGGAGAGCGAGTTGTTCGGGCATGTGAAAGGCGCATTCACCGGAGCGATTGCGAATCGCGACGGACGCTTCAAGCTGGCGGACGGTGGGACAATTTTTCTGGATGAAGTCGGGGAACTTCCGATGGATACCCAGGTCAAATTGCTGCGCGTGTTGCAGGAACGGGAGTTTGAGCCGATTGGCAGCAGCCGCACGATAAAGGTGAACGTGCGCGTGGTGGCAGCCACAAATCGCGATTTGCAGGAACTGGTCCGCGAAGGAAAGTTCCGCGCGGATTTATTTTATCGCCTCAACGTCGTGCCGCTGCGCGTGCCCGCACTTCGTGAGCGCGCGAGCGACATTCAGCTACTTGCGATGTTCTTTGTGCAAAAGTTTGCCAAGAAGATGGGCAAACAGATCACTCAAATCAGCGAAGAGGCATTGCACGGGCTGGTTAGTTATCCCTGGCCAGGTAATATCCGCGAATTGCAGAATGTCATTGAGCGCGCGGTGATTTTGTCGCCGGGTAAAACACTGATGTTGGCAGAAAAGTTGCACGCACCGACACCCTTGCCGAGCAGCAACCAACGGGAAGTGGTTCATTCTTCAAGAATGGACAGGGACGAAAGCCCCGCTGCTTCGACTACGCCTGCCAATAATAGCGGTGCGCTCGATGACGTAGAGCGGAATCATATTGAGACGGTCCTGCGTCAGACGAATTGGATGATCGAAGGCGAACGTGGAGCGGCGAACATCTTGAAGATGAATCCCAGCACGTTGCGCAGCCGGATGCAGAAGCTCGGCATCAAGCGGCCGGGACGAACCGCTTAATCGGATTTTCCTTTCAACTGGGCTTCCAACTCAGCGATGCGTTGGCGCAACGGTGCGACGGCATCTTCCACTTCAGCAGCAGTGTAACGCGGCGTTATGTATTTCGGACAGTTCCAATCGAATGAAACGACTTCAATGAAGAACAATCGCTCGACGATGCGTTGAACATCGGGCTCGGCAAATTGAGCGACCAGTTCAGGATGTTGTCGCGCATCTTCAATGCGAGCATGACCAAGGATTTTCAAACGCGTGCGTTGCGGATAGTCCATGAGAAACAACGTCACCCGATTGTTGGCGGCGAGGTTGCCAGTAGAAAGCATCTGGCGATTGCCTTTGTAATCTGCAAACGCGAGTTGCGTTGGACTCAAGACGCGGAGAAACCCAGGCTTACCACCACGATGCTGCATATAGGGCCAGCCAGTTTCGCTTACAGTCGCCATGTAAAAGCTGTCACGCGACCGGATAAAGCCCGCCTCGTCCTCCGTGAGCGCATCGCGCTCTGGCGCGTTTGTGATGCGCTGGGCCGCACCGTAAAATCGTTCTTGGGATTTAAGCACGGAGTTCGTGAATGCGAGTTCGAGAAACTTGGTAGCCATAAAGTTCTTTTTGCTGGCGGCGATGAATTGCTCCATCGCCGCGCCAGATAGGTGAGTCAAAAGATTAACGTCTGCCAGTCGTCGGCCAGATAGCGGCGGAGATTGGAAATGCCGGGAGTTCCCGCGAGCGCTTTGTCCTTTAGCATCGGCACGCCGCAGGCCTCGACGCCTTTGCTCGCGCCAAACACAACGGCACAACCGCACGATACACCTTTGACGACTTCGCGCACGGCGTTGTAAAGCCCGTTGGCCGGGTGTGAGACCTTGGTAAGTTCCTCTGGCCAGCGCGTGCCGGCGCCGTTAAATACGATTTCCACTTCGTCGCCGGATTTCAAACATTCGTCGGCAATGGCGAGAGCGTTGAACACACGGCCGAGGGCTTCGTCACCGGCTTTGGGATCGGACAGAATGATGAGGGCGGTTTTCATTTCAGTTTTTTGTTTGCGATTGTTGCTAATGTTTCGTCAGCCTTGTTGTGGCGACGGTTCAACTCTGGATTGGATTTGTGAAACGCGAAAGCGGCCACAAATACGTGGGATACCCACAAATCGGTGTAAATTTATGACAGACAGCGACAAAAAATTTCTGGCAATCATGCCGAAACTGAACCCGAAGCGCGTGGATGTTTTGTTGGAAGAGGTGATCGGCTGCCGCTGGACGATCAGCGTGCTGCGCGCTGTCGGCAGCGGCGTGACCCGACCGGGCGCGCTTGAACGCCACATTGAGGGCATCAGTCCCAAGGTGCTTAGCGACCGATTGCGAAACTTTACGCGAGCGGGAATTTTTGAGCGGGTGCAATTTCCAGAAATCCCGCCCCGGGTTGAATATCGTTTTACTGCGTTCGGGAAGAAGTTTCTTCACCTGCTGAAAGCGGTGGAGCACTTGCAGCAAGAACTGGACGGCGACCACGGCGCGAAATCACCGGCTACAAGACGCCGTTCCCGGAATCGCTAAAAACAAACTCCTCCTGGCTCAGGGATTGGTAGCCGACTTCAACTGTTCCTCCACGAACGGTGCGAGGTTGAGCAGTTTGATGCCGCGCGTCTTGAGACCCCAAAGCAAAGTGACGCCACTTTGGTCGGCAAACGAAACCTCCGCCAGATCAAGTGCCAGTTTGTTTCCACCAGTCACAAGCGTCTCGCAGATTTGTTGCAATTCACCGACCCACGGACCAACGACGCGCCCTTCAAGGCGGAGCGTGACGGTTTGTTTGACCGGCCTATTCTCAGAGATTTTCAACATGGGAACGACTTAGTTTGTAACTGTTGAAGAAGATTGCTGGTTAACGGGATCAGCCTGCCACCACCCGTCGAGTTCAGTGCGGAGCTGTTTGCGAGCGCGATGAAGCATCACCCAGAGGTTGCTCTCAGAGATGTTGAGTTGCGCGCAGACTTCGTGGTTAGGACGTTCTTCCACGGCGTAAAGCTGGAACACTTGCGCGATGCGGGGCGGCAGCTTGCCCATTGCCTTCTCCAGATGCTCGCGAAATTCGGCGAGTTCGATTCGTTTGCTGGGTGAGGTTGCCTCGGCGGCGATTTGGTGAATCCACAGCATGGATTCGTCGAATGCCTCGCCATCTTCCCGCACAGGCAGCGGCTCGGCGCGCACCGCGCGTTCGCGGCAGGTTTTGCGGAGGTGATCGTAAATCTTGTGGCGCAAGATGCCCACCAGCCAGGTGCGCTCGGAGCTGCGCCCCGAAAAAGTGTCCTGCGCCTTGAGCGCGGCGAGAAACGTCTCTTGCAGGAGGTCCTCGGCGACATTCGTGTCGCGCACTTGGCCGATGGCAAAATTGAAAAGATAGTCGCCGTGGGTTTCCACCCAGTTTGCCGCCACAGCATTCGCATTGTCGGTTTGGTCCATACGCCGACCTCTTTTGCAATGCGTGTGCCACGAAGTCGGCGCGGATTGGGCTGCATTACAAAGGCCCTGTAAACACAGGAGAAATGTTGTGCTAATCGTTTTCCATCCGCCGAAGGGCGATCTGTGTCGCGGTTTCGTGGCCGCGAACCTTCGTGGGCCGCCACGAAAGGTCGCGGCGTGGTTAGGACTGCCTAGCGCGACTATTTCGCCAGCCGCTGACCTGCGATGGCTTCGGTGTAAGGGGGCGCCAGAGCAGCCGACGAAACCGGTGTTGAAAACAGCTTCTATGAAATCAAATCTCGTCGGTTTCCGAACCGCGCTTCTCGTCGCTGTCATCCTCAACCCGTTTGTCGGCAGTCTGCACGCCGATCACGTACCCCGCGCCATGCTGCCTGATGCGGTCGTGGATTTGCGGACGGTGGAGGGGGCGGCACGAGTGAACGCACAATGGCGATACAGCGACACCAGCATTTCTGAGATTGTTCACAAAAGTGTTGGGCCGGACCTAAGGGCCAGCGGGCCGGCGAACCGCACGTTTGATTTCACACCTGACGCGCGCGCAAAAGATTTCAATGACTCAAAGTGGGAGTTCATTCCTGCCGACTCGTTGGAGAAGCGTCGCGGCAACGGGCGGCTCTCGTTCAATTGGTATCGGTTCAACGTGACTGTGCCCGAGAAAGTCGCGGATTTCGAGACGCGCGACGCGACCGTGATTCTGGAAATCGTGGTGGATGATTACGCGGAGGTTTGGGTGGATGGCAAATTGCCCTTCGTGCTGGGACAGAACGGCGGCAGTGTGGCGGCTGGTTGGAACGCGGCGAATCGCGTCGTGCTGACGCGTAATGCGAAGCCAAGGCAGAAGATTCAGGTCGCGGTCTTCGGCATCAATGGCCCGGTTTCGACCCATCCAGACACCTATATCTGGGTGCGTGGTGCGACGTTGGACTTTTACCGGTCGGGCAAGTTGAGTAATGCGCGCGAGGTGAAACTCGAAGTGGATCGGAGGGATGCCGCGCTTGATGCAATTCTTCCAGCCAGCGCGAAGCTCGAAAAGCTCGCCGACGGTTTTGCCTTCACCGAAGGGCCGGTGTGGATCGATGGCCATAATCCGGCTATTGCACCCGAGTCAGAGGAGGGGTTCTTGCTGTTCAGCGATCCGAACAACAACACGATTTACCGTATGACACCAGACGGGGACGTATCGGTTTATCTCACCAAGTCCGGGTACACGGGCGAGAACATTGGGGGATATCGCCAGCCGGGTTCTAATGGACTCGCCACGGATTCGCAGGGTCGGCTCACGATTTGTCAGCACGGCAATCGCCGCGTGGTGCGGATCGAAAAGAACGGTCTCATAACGGTGATGGCGGACAAGTTCAACGGCAAGCGGCTTAACTCACCCAATGATTTGGTTTATCGCAGCGATGGTGCGTTGTTCTTCACCGATCCGCCGTTTGGGCTGCCGAAGTTCGCGGACGATCCCCGTCGCGAGCAGCCGCACTTCGGGGTCTATTCTGTGAAGGCCGGGAAAGTGCAGTTGGTGAGCACGGATTTTGACGGGCCAAACGGCCTGGCGTTTTCGCCAGATGAAAAGTTTCTCTACGTCGGCACGTGGAATACAAAGAAGACCGTGGTGAACCGCTATCTGGTTAACGCCGACGCCACGCTTGGCAAGGGCGAGTTGTTCTTTGACCTGACCACTCCCGGTGCAGAGGACGCGATTGACGGCATCAAGGTGGATCGCGCCGGAAATGTTTTTGTCAGCGGGCCGGGGGGATTGTGGATATTTTCGTCAGCGGGCAAGCATCTCGGAACGCTGCGCGGGCCGGAGCACCCGCACAACATGGCCTGGGGTGACGCCGACCGGCAAACGCTTTATCTCACAGCGCAGACGGGCATCTATCGCATTCGCCTGAACAATCCTGGTGCGCTCGCTTTTGCGAAAAGTTTGTAAGTATTTAAGTGAACCGCGCGACGTCTTTGTATGAACACAAGCAACCAAACCATTCCGACGGCTTTCAGTCCCGAAACCGCATTTGTCATTACCCTGGCCGAGTCCAGTCAACCTTCCCAACGGGCGAGCGACAGGCTGATGCCATTTCGTTTCGCCTTGCCAGCCGAGGAAGAATTCGTCGTCCGAGGCATTCCAGAATCGGCTTTGCACGATTGAGCGCATTTTTCCCATCACTCCTAGCATTGTCCCATGAAAAATACCGTCACCTCACGAAAAGCTCGAACACTTCAAAGCCTGGAATCCAGACGCTGCCGACTTGGTCTGGCCGCGCAGCGCCAATATGAACCTGTCGACACGCTGACGCGGAAACAGAAGGCTGTCAGCTGGGCATGTGCGCTAATCGCTGCCACTATCATGATCGAGACTTTATTCTTCAAGTTCACCGGTGCGCCTGAATCGAAATACATATTCAGCAAGATGGGGACAGAGCCGTGGATGCGCTGGGTGCAGGGCATCTGGGAATTGCTGGCCTCAGTCGGATTGCTCTGGCCACGGATGCGCTGGGCAGGCGGCATTCTCACGACTGGCGCAATGGCCGCGGCGATCTTGAGTCACCTGACATGGCTGGGCTTTGCGGTTCAGAATGACCACGGGGTGTTGTTTGGTATGGCAGTCACGACATTCACTTGTGGCGTAACCGTGTTGTTGCTGCATCGGCATGAGATTCCCAACTATCAAAGCATGACCAGTTGGTAAGCGGTCAAAATTTTCCTCGAATGCTGTAAGGAGTTTCGTTGCGCCACGACCAAACCAACAGATGAAGCGAATTCTCTCCATAATCCTGCTGCTGGTGATGACTTTGCCGGCCTTGGCACAAAGCAAATCGCTGCTGAATCTGGACAAGGCCAGGGTGGCTATCCAGGGCTATGACCCGGTCGCCTTTTTCACGGATGGCAAGCCGGTCAAGGGCAAGCCCGAGCTCGGCCTCCACCACAACGGGGCGTTGTACTTATTTCGCGACCAAAGGAACATCGCGATACTTTCAAAGCCGATCCCGCCGAAATATGTACCCGCGTTCGGCGGTTACTGCGCGTATGGCGTATCGCGCGGCAAGCTGGTGGAAATCGATGTGGAAGCTTTCCAGATTGTGGACGGCAACTTATTGATGCAATACAGCAAAGGCGTCCGTAATGACTTCAACAAGGACGCCAAAGGAAATCTGTCGAAAGCCGAAGCCAATTGGCCCAGCCTGGTCGAGAAAAAGGGGAAATGAACACTTCCGCGCACACCGACTGCGATTGCGTGTTTACACCGACCAGAATGGAAGCTTTCCACTCCATTGCTGGTCGTGAGTTGGGTTTGTCGGATTGTCGGCAGCGGTGATCTTGCTCCAGACGCTTTACTTCAAGTTCAGCGGCGCGGATGAATCAGTCTATATCTTCACCAAAGTCGGACTTGAGCCTTGGGGACGTTACGCGAGCGGCGTGGCGGAATTGTTTGCCGCAATTCTAGTTGCTCTTTCCGCGCACGACGTGGCAGGAGCGTTTCTTGCCGCTGGCGTGATGATTGGCGCGATCGGCAGCCATCTCACCAAGCTCGGTATCGTGGTCAAAGATGATGGCGGCTTACTGTTCGCGCTCGGCAGTGATCTGTGCTTGGTCTGTGCACTCGCGACTTGTGCTATCATCCATCGCCGTCAAATCCCGCATTGTTCTCCGCCACCAACTATGAACTCATATACGCCAACCATCTGAGGAACTCATCCAGTCGGTGCTAGAAACACTCGCGCAGGGCGAAGCTTTGCTCGGACAATTGAGCGATTCGGATTATACCCGCAAATTACCCGTGGCTTTCAATGCCGCCATCGGCGGACATTATCGCCATTGCCTAGATCATTTCCGCACTCTGTTGGATGCAGTAATGCAAGGAGACTTGAATTACGACCATCGCGAGCGCGGCACCATGATCGAGTGTGATCGCTTTCGCCGCGTTGAATGCCACGCGCGCATTGCGCGAATGTTACGAGCGTCTGCGATCCGATTTTTCTGATAGTGTCCGTTGAATGTGACGTGCAAGACGAGTTATGCGACGAGTGGTTCGCAGGCGTCGCCCTCGACCGTTGGTCGGGAAATCATGTATTCCGTCGCCCATGCCGTTCATCATTATGCACTCATCGGCTTCATGGCCGCCGTAATGGGACTGGCCTTGCCGCCGGGCTTTGGAATCGCGCCGTCCACCTTGAAGCATCAGAGAGGAATACGCAAAGGTCGTGGCTTAATCCCAATTCCACTCATGACCGAAGCGCTTCCCCTACGCCGTCAAGTGTGGCTGAGTGGTTGCCGTTCTGCGAAGGCGGCGGGCTTCTTCTTTGCCACATTCATTCTCGAAGACGTGGCGGCGATTGGCGCAGGACTGCTGCTGGCTTCCGCGGCGAAATTTCTTGGCTGGCAGCGTTCAGTTCGCTGTTTTCTTGGCATCTGGTTGGGCGACGTGGGACTTTATGCCATCGCGCGCGATTGGTGGGCGGCGGTGGTTCGAGCGTTCCCGCTTCAGTAAATACGCTGCAAAGGTGCAGCGCAGTGAAGATTGGTTTTCCAAGCGCGGCACGCCCATCTTGGTTTTCAGTCGGCTGATGCCCGGGGCGCGGTTACCAACTTATCTCGCAGCAGGCTTTCTGCGTGTGCCAATCGCCCGGTTCTTGGTGGTGACGGGCGTTGCCTCCTTTATTTGGACGCTCGTAATCCTGCGCCTGACGCAGTTGTTCGGCGGAAAACTGCTGGACTGGTTCAACGCCTACAAACATGGCGGCCTGCTGCTGATCGGTGTGGGCATTATGCTGATTGTTTTCCTTCAATTTCTCCGTTGGGTCGCAACGAAGATTCGAATTCCGTAAGTTGGCACGTCTCCGTCATTGGGAATTCTGGCCGGGCTGGATGTTCTATCCGCCGGTGGCAATTTATTGTCTCTGGCTTGCGATCAAGTATCGCGGCCTGACATTGCCCACCGCAGCAAACCCGGGAATTTTCTCCGGCGGCATTGTTGGCGAATCCAAAATGGCGATGTTGGAACAGTTGTCCGCGACTAGCCCGGAGTTTACAGCGCCGGCGGGTGTCGTGTGCGGGGATGATCTGGAATATCGCGCAGCGAGCTTGCAAAAAATTCGCACCCGGATCGGTCTGGAATATCCGTTCATTCTCAAGCCCGATGTCGGTCAACGCGGCATGGGTATTAAACTGATTCGTTCTTCCGAACAAGCAGAAGCTTATCTGCGACAAACCACTGCGCCGCTGGTGGCGCAGCGTTACGCAGCCGGACCGGACGAAGTCGGGGATTTTCTACTATCGCCTTCCGCATGAATCGCGCGGTCGGATATTTGCCATCACGGAAAAGGTCTTTCCGGTCATTTTCGGCGACGGAAAAAGCACTGTCGCGGAGTTGATCGACCAGGATGCGCGGGCGCAGTGGATTGCCGAGAAATACCTGAGCCGTTTCGCCGCGCGGCGGAATGAAATCCTGGCGACGGACGAGCAACTCAAGCTCGTGGAATCCGGCAATCACGCCCAAGGCTGCATCTTTCGCGATGGGATGCGGTTTTGCACACCGGAATTGGAAACGCGTATTGACGAAATCTCGCGCCGACTCGATGGCTTCTTCATCGGACGATATGACATCCGGTTCACCAGCGAGGCCGATTTGCGCGCTGGTAGAAATTTTCAAATCATCGAACTGAATGGTGCGGCTTCGGAAGCCACCAGTATCTACGATGCGCGCAACTCGCTTTGGTTTGCGTATCGAACGCTTTTTCGGCAATGGGATTTGGTTTTCGCTATCGGTGCGGCGAACCGTGCGCGCGGCATCGCGCCGACCGGACTGTTTCCTGTCTGGCAGGCGTGGCGGGAATGCTGCAAACAAGCCGCTACTTATCCGGCGGCAGATTGACCATGTGTACCGTCACCTTCATGGCTCGCAAGCGTGGCTACGCGCTCGGTATGAACCGCGATGAAAAGTTGACGCGCCCCTCCGGCCTGCCTCCGAAAAAGAGGATGGTGAATGGTCACGCCATCATTTCTCCGTCTGAACCCGGCGGTGGAACATGGATCGCCGTCAACGACTGCGGCGCGACGTTTGCGCTCATCAACTGGTATTCCGTCACGGCGCGGGTTGTCAGCAACGCTGTCAGCCGGGGCGAAGTCGTCAATTCTGTGTGCGCGGCCATCTCTCCGGGAATTGCGGATGCCTCCCTTCGAGGATTGCCGCTTCATTGGATCAACCCGTTTCGCCTCATTGGAGTTTTTCCGACCACCAGCGAAATCGTCGAATGGCGCTGGAATTTGAAGAAGCTAGTTCAGAAGAACCATCGCTGGAAAACACAACAATGGATTTCATCGGGCTTCGATGAACCGGCTGCGCAGCGCGTGCGTAGCAGGACTTTTCAGCAGGCGCTTCAGCAGCGATCCGCAGGCCGCATCGACTGGCTACGTCGTCTGCATCGCTCCCATTCTCCGCAATCTGGCCCGTTTTCAACGTGTATGCACCGCGCCGATGCCGAGACGGTGAGCTACACCGAAATTACCATATTGCCTTCCGTTGCTACATTGCGCTACCACGCAGTCACCCCGTGTATGAGAATTGATGCCGCAAATGTTACTCTTGCGCTAAATAGTTAAACCTTGTTGGAGTTTGGAGATGGTTTGGACCGGCAAGAATATGACCATGAGGCCCAACGGACCAACAGGCCTGGCGTGGCTGCTCAAAGGTTTCTCGCCCAACCAACCGCAAATCGCCCAAGCCCCGCCGACCAGGCAAGCCATCTGTGGCATGGCTCAAACTCCAGAGTAAGTTTGCGCACCAGCAAGCCGAAGATTGCCAGCAACAAGCTGTAGCGCGCCAAATCGAAATCCAACGAGACCTTCAAAATCAAGACTTTGACTTGCGATTATGGGGCGGGTTGAATGAGGTGGGGATACGGTCGGGGGAGCATTCCGCTCATAAAACTTCGGCGGGCGTTCGCCGTGAAACAGATAGACCAACATCCCAACAGTCATCACAAACATAGCAGTCGCCAATAGCTTCGCCGTAGTGCTTGGGCTCGGGTGTTCACCGCAAACACGATGGGTTGCAAGCAGTCAACTGCGCCAGCCCTGCCACCCACCCAGAAGCCCATCGATCATGGTCGCGCAACAGCCTGTGCCGCGCCAAGGAAATTGCACTGACAAGTGATAGTTCGATGGAAATTCTCCGTAGCTCTGAATGTTATGCGAGTCGCAAATCTTATTTTATTTCTAACCAGTCTGAGCGCAACACCCGTCCGGCAAGACTGTCAGCAAAACTGCCAGCAGATTAGCTCAAGGGGAGTACGCAGGGGAGTTTTCCACGAGTTCGCCGGTGTTAATCGAGAGTTCGCCAATTAGCGTGCCAAAAAGTCGAGGCGAGGGTCGCCGATTCCGACCCTCGCCTCCATCAGCTTTTCATCAGAGTCTGCAGTGTTACAGGGCGCGGGCGAGCAAGCGCCCGATCTGCGTCGGAAGTTTAAAAGCCACAGCTTGCAGGTGATTGATCGCCAGCGCTGTCAGCCATTCGCGGGATGTGCGGATGCCTCGAATCTCGGCAAAGAAATCTTCTCCTTCTTGGCGGATTTCGTAGCTGGTGATTTCCACCTCTAATGGAGTCGTTTCCCCATGGAGTTCAGCAACAATGTTGATCGTTTTGGCGGTGGAATCAATTCGGACCTTTGTCGCACGGCCATACGGCGTGAGCAACGTGCTGTTGAGATATGCCAAGGCCAGTTGTTCGATGATGCGATCTTTGGTGTTGGAAAGAATTCCCATGTCGCACGATTTAAACATTTGCCGGGAGTCTGTCCATGCTGTTGCGTATGGCTATTGTGTATCCAGCCACTGCAGTGCGCCGGCGAGGTCGGTGAACTGACCTTCGAGTTGCGCCTCGAACGCCGCGTTTAGCAAGGTGCCGAACTGTTGGCCGGGCGGCAGGCCGCGTGCAACCAAGTGGCGTCCTTGCAACAAGGGTTTTGGCGCGGCGTCCCGCAGGCGTAATTCCTCGGCCTTGGTGCGCAAGGCCGTCACCCCCGCGTGAATGATTTTGGGTTTTGGTGGCGCCCGAACTGGTCGGCTGTCATCACCAGACAAAGTTCGGTGATGGTTGCGGGCTGTAGATTATTTGCAAGCCGGCGCACGGCGCGATCGCTTGCGGCTTGCAGGTGCGCGAGGTGATGCGTCACTAGCGGCACGACGCGCGTCTTGATTTCATTGGGCGACCCGATGCGTGTCAAAAACGCTTCCGCCAGCGGTCCGCCTTGTGCCTCGTGGCCGGGCGAGACAATCCTCATCCGCCCCTCGCGCTCGGCGATGTGGGTGGTCTGGGGTTTGGCGAAATCATGTGCCAACACTGCGAACATCAGCACTTGCCGCGTGGTGACGTCGACCGCCTGCCATTCGGGCAATTCCGCCAAGGCGTCGCAGCAGTGGCAAGTGTGCGTAAACACGTCGCCTTCGGGATGCCATTCGGAGTCTTGCGGCGTATTGGCTAACGCGGCGATTTCCGGGAAATGTTGCAGCCAGGCGGTAGCCTGTAAAAAGCGCATTCCAGAGGAAGGCCGGTGGCTCAATTCGGCCCACTTGAACCATTCCATTCCGACGCGCTCAACGGCCAGTTCTGCAAAGGTATGAACAATGGAGCGACAAAGTGCCACTGTTTCAGGTGCCGGCGTCAGATCGAAGCGCGCAACGAATTGCATTCCGCGCAGCACACGGAGCGGATCGTCCGTGAATGCCGCGCTCGTATGGCGCAATATCCGGCGTTCCAAATCTTGGCGTCCACCGAAGAAATCCAGGTATTCGCCGGTGCGCGGATCGAACATCAATGCATTGATGGTGAAATCGCGGCGACTGGCGGCTTCCGCAAGCGCGATGTTCGGATCGAATTCGACATGGAAACCTTTGTGCCCGGCAGATTGTTTGGAATCGCGGCGCGGAATACTGAAGTCCCATTGCTCGCCGGTGGGGCTGGAGAATTTGATGACGCCAAAAGATTTGCCGACCCGGTCCACCCGGCCAAAAGCGTTTAACTCGCGGGCCAGCGTCTCGTAGTCCACGCCATAAACTTCCAGATCAAAATCCTTCTGCGGCCTGCTAAGCAAGGCATCCCGGACGCAGCCGCCGACGAGATAAGCCTGCTTGAGCGCGGGCACATCGCGCAGCAGTTGCCACAACTCGTCAGGCAAATTCATCGTGCCGAGATTCTCTCTCCAAAGCGCGCTTTTCTCAAGCGTTCCTCGGTTGGGCAATCAGGAAGCGGAGGCGTTGTGTGTAGTCCGGGTGGACAGCTTCCACGGTCCAGTTTTGTGCGACGAGGATGGCTGTGAGAGCATCGGCCTGGCCTTCGCCAAATTCTAGCATGAGCTTGCCGTGGGGCTTGAGGAAGGATTTAGCCTCGGCCGCAAGGCGACGGTAAAAATCCAGGCCATCTGCGCCACCATCCAGCGCGCCGCGCGGGTCGTGGTCGCGGACTTCGGGCTGGAGCACTTCAATTTCAGCGCTGGCGATGTAGGGCGGGTTGCTGACGATGAGATCAAAGCATTCGCTGGTTTTCAAAGCCGAAAAACCGTCGCCGTGGCGGAACTTCATGCGGTCGGCCACGTTGTGCTTGGCTGCATTCTGTTGGGCGATGGCCAGTGCTTCGGTAGAAACATCCACTGCAACGATGTGAGCGGTTGGGGATTTCGCCGCAAGTGCAATCGCGATGCAACCGCTGCCAGTGCCAAAGTCGAGCGCAGTTGTGGGGGCGGAGCCAAGGGTTGAGAGAAATTGCCAGCCCGCCTCCGCAAGCAATTCCGTTTCCGGGCGCGGAATCAGGACGTGGCGGTTCACGACCATTTCCAACCCGCAAAAGGAAGTTGAGCCGACGAGATGTTGGAGCGGTTCGCGCTGGCCGCGGCGTTGAATGAGTTTGCGCAACGCATCCAGTTCTGGTTCGGTCAATTTGCGCTCGAAGTTGAGGTAAAGCTTCATGCGCGGAAGTTGCAGCACATGGGCAAGCAACAGCTCTGTTTGCAGACGTGGCGAATCCACGCCCTTCTTGGCGAGGAAATCGGCACTTTTGGAAATGACTTCGAGGACGGTCACGCGGTTAGTGACCAAAATAATCAGGTTCGTTTCCGGGCTTCCACTTGATATTGCAGCCAAGGCTGGGCTTTTGTGCAGTGGTCACCGGCTGACTGGCGAGCAGGGCATCAATCGCTGCGCGCAGGTCTTTGCCGGTGACCGGGAATGCCGTTGCCGGGGCGGCTGTCGTCGAGTTGACCGCGATAGACGAGGCGATGATTGCGGTCGAAACAGGAAGAAATCCGGCGTGCAGGCGGCGCGATACGCGTGCGCCACCGCTTGGGTTTCGTCGAAGAGATAGGGGAAATTATAGCCCGCAGCACGAGCCTCCTCGATCCATCTTTGCCGGACTGTCTTCGGGGTAGTTGGCAACGTCATTCGAACTAACGGCAACAATAGCGACATTTTTCGGTGTGTAGTCACGGCCCAGCTTGGCGAGTTCCGCGCGGACATGCTTCACAAAAGGGCAATGATTGCAGATGAACATGACGAGCAGGGCCGGGTGACCAATCAGTTCGCCAAGGGAAACGAGTTTGCCGTTGGTATCGGGCAGCCGAAAATCCGGTGCGGTTGTGCCGAGCGGCAGCATGGTGGACGGTGTTCGAGCCATATGGAAAATTGTGCGCAGCACCGGAGTAAAGTCGAGCGTGGGTTTGTTGCTTCAATTCTGTTTAGGATTGCTGTGACAAAGTTAGGTGAAGCCAATTGTGCGCTGTGCTGATGTATGCACACGATGATTTCGGTATTTCCCCCGAGTGTTAGCCATCCAACTTTCGTCGGTTTTACTGCGCGACTCGACTGCGTGTAGCATCGCACATTACTCCAAGCGCAGTTGGATAATTACGGAAGTAAGCGTTGAAGCGCCCAGCAGAACCAGCGGGTGGGGCATGTTCACCGTGCAGCGGTCGATGATTTGAGCGAAAGCATTTATCACGAAGAGATCGGCTGTTTGTCATCAAAATGTTTCCTGATTTTAACCGCTCATGTTGTCAGAAGCCCTGATTTCATTGGGTGAAACCCGGTGTTAATAACTCGCGAATAAGTGTTAATATGTTGTCCTCGTCTGCGACTGTCCCATTTCTTAAAAATCTTCCCCGCGATCAGGATTCACTTCACGTATTCGCCCGCGGAAACTTAGTTGTTCGGCGGGCTGTTTTGTCGGTGGTTGTAAGTTGTTGATTTTCAATGAAGTGAGGCTTGAATCTGCAGGCGTCAGGCTCTGGAGAATAAACGGCCCGAGAGTTTTTGATGGCGCAGGCTTTTGCCGGTGTTAAAAATGGGGACACAAAACGTCCGCTGAAACAAGATTTGGGGCTAAGTGAATAAAATTCTGGAAAACCGGGCCGGAGGGGTTAAAGACATGCAAGCTTCGGCTGAAAAAATTTGGAGTTCCGCTCAGGAACAATTGCGCTCCATGCTGAGCGCGGACACCTTCAATCTCTGGTTCGCGCCCCTGCGAGCCACCGGGATGGAGGGTGACTGCGTGGTGTTGGAAGTTGCGAATGATTTCTGTGAGGTCTGGCTGAAAGACAACTACCAAGGGTTGCTGCAGGATGTGCTAAGCATCGCAGCGGCTCGGCAATTACGTGCCAAATTCACGGTGGCCAACAGCCAGAATCCGGCGTCCGCTCCCGTGATTGCGTTGCCGCCCAAGAAGGCCGAACCAGTTGTGCCGCCTAAGCCCAAGCCTGCAACTGCTGCGCCCGCGCAATCGGATCGTAACGGGACGAATGGCGAATGGAATTTCAATCCCAAGAACACCTTCGAGACGTTCGTTGTCGGCAACAACAACAACTTCGCTTACGCTGCAGCCAAGGCTGTGGCCGAAGCTCCGGGTAAATCTTACAATCCGCTGTTCCTCTACGGCGGCGTCGGGCTCGGCAAAACCCATTTGCTCCACGCCATCGGTCAGCATGTCGCCAGCACCAAGAAGGGCGCGCGGGTTGGTTACGTTTCCTCCGAGAAGTTCACCAACGAATACATCGACGCGATCCAGAACAATTCGTTGGTAAAGTTCCGCAAGAAGTATCGCCAGACGGATGTGTTGCTGATTGACGATATCCAGTTCCTCGCGGGCAAGGAGCGCATTCAGGAAGAATTTTTCCACACCTTCAACGCCTTGCACGAAGCGCACAAACAAATCGTGCTCACGTGCGATCGTCCCGCCAGCGAAATCCAAGGTTTGGAGCATCGGTTGGTGTCGCGTTTTGAATGGGGTTTGGTCACCGATCTCCAACCGCCGGACGTCGAGATGCGTCAGGCCATCTTGAACAAGAAGGCCGCCTCGATGGGGGTGGCGTTGCCGGACGAGATCATGAGCTTCCTCGCTCATCGCATTCGCACCAATATTCGTCGGCTCGAAGGCGCGCTGATTCGTGTTGCCTCGTATGCTTCGCTCACGGGCAAGAAGCTCAACGTTGAAGTCGTCGAAGGGTTGCTGCGTGAAATTCTGCACGAAGAAGGCCGTTTCTCCGTCAACATCGAGGTCATCCAGAAGAAGGTGGCCGAGCACTTTGACATCCGCCTTGCGGACATGACCAGCAAGCGCCGCCCGGAAAACATCGCGTTTCCGCGGCAGGTAGCCATGTTCCTCTCGCGCCAGATGACGGAGAGTTCGCTCAGCACCATTGGTGAAGCCTTTGGCGGTCGCGATCATGGCACAGTGCTCCACGCCTGCCGCCTCGTGAAAGACCGCATGGAAATTGACGCCAATGTCCGTCAGGTCGTCAGTTATCTTGAAAAGCAGTTGATGCGTTGATCATCGCCGCCGTGAGGTGGCGGAGCATTTTCAAACTCCCGGTTCGCCCTGCGAGCCGGGAGTTTTAACTTTAGACTCCAGACTTGAGACTTTAGACTGCGCCTGTGCCTGCCATCGAAGTCAGCGGTTTGACGAAAACCTTTCGCACCTACAAGAAGCAACCAGGCTTCAAAGGCGCGATCCGTGGCTTGTTCAAACGCGAATACGAGCAGGTCGCCGCTGTCAGCGACGTTAATTTCCAAGTTGAGCCTGGCGAACTGGTTGGTTTTCTCGGCCCGAACGGGGCGGGCAAAACCACCACGTCTAAAGATGCTGGCGGGGCTGCTTTATCCTACTGGTGGTAAAGCCAAAGTCCTCGGCCATGTTCCGTGGGAACGACATGACGCCTACCGCCGTCAGTTTGCCCTCGTGCTCGGGCAAAAAAATCAGCTCTGGTGGGATTTGCCCGCGCGGGAGTCGTTGGAACTGAACGCCAAGATTTATGGGATCCCTGAGGATCGTTTTGAACGCACCGTGGCTGAGATGACTGAGATGCTCAACGTTCGCGACAAACTCAACATCAGTGTTCGCGAACTGTCTCTCGGCGAACGCATGAAGATGGAACTGATCGCGTCGTTGCTGCATCAGCCGAAGATTTTGTTCCTGGACGAGCCGACCATTGGCCTCGACGTCATTTCGCAAAAGACCGTGCGGGAATTCCTCAAGCATCACAACGCCACGCAAAAGACGACCATCCTCCTGACCAGTCATTACATGGAGGATATCGAGGCGCTCTGCCAGCGGGTCATTATCATTGACCATGGCAAGATTTCCTTCGACGGCAAGCTTAGCGAAGTGGTGGATCGCTTTGCTGACTTCAAACTTATCAGCATCGAATGTGAAGGCGCGGGGAACTGTTCTGATGAGAGCCTGAAGAAATACGGCGAACTTGTGGAGAAGACCGCCGGCAGCATCAAGCTCAAGGTCAAGCGCGACCGCGTCATCTCTGTCTGTAAAGCCTTGCTGGACGAACTCCCCGTGCGGGACATTGATATCGAGGAAGTTCCCATCGAAGACGTCATCCGACAGATGTTCGCGCGATGACTCACCTTGCCCTGAAGGGCGAAGCGGTTGCAGTAGTCGGGCGGTTACCTCAATCTTCCTGGACATCGACACAACCGATGCCGACATAGACGCGAGCGGGATTTACAAGTCCGCAACTCCGGCATACCTCGCTTCAATGGCAATCAACAGTCGTGCAAAGGGGGTACATTCGTTCAATCGCGATGAGCAGAGCTGCAATGCGCATTTGCATGGTTGCAATTGACGCAAACATCATTGCAATCGGCATGAACAGCGTCGCAATCGCCGCGCACTGGGCAACAATCGCCTTTACATCAAAACAATCGCCAGCGACAGAGTCGCAATGACTCTCGACTGTCGATAAATTGCCACTTGCATCGAAGCAATTGGCATTTACAGGCAAGCAATTGTATCTCGCGGTTCAAAATCCGTGTTAATCTGCGTTCATCCGTGGTTAAATTTTTTCCGCTATGAAACACCTCACGGAACAGCTCTGGTTCGAGACGCCGCACCGGCGGGATTATCTCAACATCACGGATACCGTTGAAAAACTTGTGCGTAAGAGTGGCGTGCAGGAGGGGCTTTGCCTTGTCAATGCCATGCACATCACGGCGAGCGTCTATATCAACGACGCGGAGGACGGCTTGCTGCACGATTACGATGTCTGGCTGGAGAAACTCGCGCCGCACGAACCGACGGGGCAATACCATCACAACCGCACCGGCGAGGACAATGCCGACGCGCACATGAAGCGTCAGATCATGGGGCGCGAAGTCGTGGTAGCCATCACCAAGGGCAAACTGGACCTCGGGCCGTGGGAACAGATCTTCTACGGCGAGTTTGACGGTCGCCGTCGCAAGCGGGTGCTCGTTAAAATCATCGGTGAATAGGGAGTCGCGGCTTCGAGCAACGAGATTGCGTCGCGCGTTGGCGTCGGACTAGCATGGGTTGTGAACAGGTTCATTACGCTTCTGGGGTTGCTGCTGGCTTTACTAGGCGGGCGCGGGTTGGCGGCCAATTTTGACGCGGACGATTTCAAAGCGGCGCGCAAGGAAGCCGAGCAGGGCGATGTCAACGCGGCGCTCGCGCTGGGCATGATGTATTACGCTGGTGAGGGGACACCGCAGAATTATGAGGAGGCGGTGCGGTGGTATCGCCGCGCGGCAGAGCAGGGTAATCCGGTGGCGCAAAACAATCTCGGCTTGATGTATCTCAATGGTCAGGGCGCTGCCGTGAATCTGGCGGAAGCCGTCCGCATGCTTCGCGCCGCTGCCGAAAAGGGTTATCCCAAGGCGCAGATGAATTTGGGGCAACTTTATGCTGATGGTCGCGGCGTGCCGCGAAATTATCGGGACGCCGCCTACTGGTTGCAGCGCGCCTCCGCCTTGGATGATGCGGACGCCCAACTCGCGCTGGGGCAGGCCTACGGTGAAGGAAAAATTGTTCCGCAGGATCGCGTGCTGGCGTACCAATGGTTTTTGCTCGCGGCAGCCAAGGGGAACGGCGAGGCGGCATACGAGCGCGATACGTTGCGCCCCCTGTTAAACCCGGCGCAGATTGCCCAGGCGCAAAAGCTGGCGGCGGCGTTCGTGCCGCAGAGGGCCGCTGGTCAGGCGGGTAAACCGCAGGCGACTGGCACGGGCTTCATCGTGACGACCAATGGCTTTGTGCTCACTGCCTATCACGTGGTTGAAGACAGCACGAACCTCGTGGTGGTGACCCGGAAGGTGCGCTTTGCTGCGCAACTGGCCAAGGCGGACAAGACGAATGATATCGCGCTGTTGCAGATTGTGGGCGCGTTCCCTCCGACGCCAACCAACGGCATGCGCAGCGCCCCCGGGAGTCCACGCTTGATGCGGGTCGCCAGCAACTTTCGTCCACTACCATTGATTGCCGAGGGCAATGTCAAAGTGGGCGCGCCCGTCTCGACCATCGGATTCCCCAACGTGCAGATTCAAGGGCGCGAGCCCAAGTTCACCCGAGGCGAAATCAACAGCCTGGCGGGGATCAAGGATGACGCCAGTTATTTCCAGGTCAGCACGCCGGTGCAGCCCGGCAATTCCGGCGGGCCGTTGTTGAACAGTTCCGGGCAGGTGGTGGGCATGGTGCTCGCGCGGTTGAGTGACATCACATTGCTGAAGACTACCGGCACGGTGCCGCAGAATGTAAATTACGCTTTGAAGAGTTCGCGGCTGGCGGGGTTGGTGAACGCCTTTCCGGCGGCCAAGAATGCCTTTGTGGCAGCGGTGGAAAAGGCCGCTCCGTTCGCCGATTCCAACTGGCTGGGCGCGGCGAATGAGTCGGTCGTGTTAATCGAAGTTTACTGAACGCATCGCTCAGCGGCGCGTAATCTGTTCCGCCAATTCTTCCGCCGGGTAAGTCCAGATTTCCGCAAGCGTCGGGTGATAATGCGGCGTGGCGGCAAACTCATGCACGGTCATGCGCTTTGCCATCGCGACGTTGATTTCGTGGATCAATTCGCCGCCTACCGGCCCGACGCAGCAGCCGCCGAGGATTTCGCCGGTCTTGGGATTTGCTAGCAGTTTCACGAAACCGTCCAGCGCCTCCATGATGAGTGATTTGCCGTGGTCGTTGAACGGATAGCTCGCGGTGAGAAATGGGATCTTGCGCGCGGTCGCTTCCTTCTCGGTCAAGCCGACTGTGGCGACTTGTGGGTCGGTGAACACGACGCTCGTCAGTAGCCGGTAATCCGTCGAACGCGGTCGCCGCGGATTCGCGATGTTGTGTGCGGCGATCTCTGCTTGCTGGATGGCGATGTGGACGATTTCGTGCGGGCCGGTGCAATCGCCGGCTGCGTAGATGTGCGGGGCGCTGGTGCGCATCTGCGTATTGGCAACGATGCGATCATTCTCGGTTTTAACGCCGGCGTTTTCCAAGCCGAGCGTTGCAGTATTTGGCGAGCGGCCCAACGCGAGCAAGATTTCATCCGCTTCCGCCTGTAGCCTTTTTCCGTTCTGTTCAAACTCAATGACCTTCCGCTTTTCGTTGCGACGTGCGCCAAGCAGTTTTGTGCCGGTGAATAGTTGGATGCCTTCGCGTTGGAAGACGGTTTTGATGACTGCGCCGGCATCGTCATCAAATTCGCGCAGGACGTGTGGGCTGCGCTGGATTTGCGTCACCTTCACGTCGAAGCGGGCGAAGAACTGAGCCAGTTCACAGGCGATCGCTCCTCCGCCCAGCACGATGAGCGACTTGGGAATCTTGGCGAGCGAAAGCGCGTGGTCACTTGTGATGTAGCCGACTTCTTCCAGCGAGGGCAGGGGCGGCGGCGAAACGATTGAGCCAGTGCCAATGACGAAATGTTTCGCGGTCAGCTTCTGGCCATTGTTGAGTTGTAACGTGTGCGCATCGGTGAAACAGGCGTTGGCTCGGATGAATTTGAATCGGCCATCCTGCAGTTGCTTGCGACGGTAGCTCGCAAAGTCTTCGATCATGACGGCCTTGCGCGCCATGACCTTTTTGAAATCGAAGTCGATTTTGCTGGGCTTGAGACCCCAGGTTTTGCCGTTCCGGGCCAGGTGCAGAACTTCCGCCGCGTAGAGCAACGCTTTGCTGGGCATGCAGCCGCGTAGGATGCAGAGGCCGCCCACTTCCTTGCCGCCTTCGATAACGACGGTTTTTAAACCCGCGCTAGCAGATGTTCTTGCCGCGGCGTAGCCGGCGCTGCCGGCCCCGAGGATGGCGACATCGAAATCGAACTTTCTGGTCTTCATGGAAATAAAATGGCGCGGAGCGTTCGCGCCGCGCCAGTAGCAAAGGACGTTTGCGAGGTTTAGTAAACCACTTTGTTCAGCGGATACTCAATGATGCCTTCCGCGCCGGCGGCTTTGAGGCGCGGGATCAATTCGCGCACGACATGCTCGTCGATGATGGTTTCGACCGCGACCCAGCCTTCGAGGCTCAGGCTGGAGATGGTGGGATTGCGCAACGCAGGCAGCTTGGCGAGCAACGTGGCGAGATTCGTTTTGGCGATGTTCATCTTGAGGCCGACTTTGGTCTCGGCTTCGAGTGCGCCTTTGAGCAACATGGCCATCGTCTCGATCTTCTGCTGCTTCCACTTGTCTTTCCAAGCGTCGTGATTGGCGATGAGGCGCGGAGTGGAACTGAGCAATTCGTCCACGATGCGAAGTTTGTTCGCGCGGAGCGAGGAGCCGGTTTCGGTGACTTCCACGATGGCGTCCACGAGTTCGTGGGCTTTGACTTCGGTGGCACCCCAGGAAAATTCCACTTCGGCTTTGACGCCGTTCTTCTTGAGATACTTTTTGGTGAGGTTGACGACTTCGGTGGCGATGCGTTTGCCCTGCAGATCTTTGACCGATTTGACCGGGGAATCCTCTGGCACGCACAGCACCCAGCGGGCGGGGCTGACGCGAGACTTTGCTGAACAGAAATTCGCCGACCTCGTGCACGTCCGATCCGTTTTCGATGACCCAATCATGACCGGTGATGCCGCAATCGAGATAGCCATGCTCGACGTAACGGCTGATTTCCTGCGCGCGGATGAGGCGGATTTCCATCTCGACGTCGTCCACGTAGGGGAGGTAGGACCGGCTGCTGACGGAAATGTTCAAGCCGGCCTTGGCCATCTTCTGAACGGTTGCCTCTTGCAAACTGCCTTTGGGCAACCCGAACCGGAGTATTTTCTTGCTGCTCATATAAATTAAGTGCCGGCCAGCATAGCCGAAGCGCCGCGCGGAAGACGATTGTTTTTTGGGTGGTGAAAATTGGGATTTGTTAACCACAAAGAGACACAACGAAACTCCCTTTGCATGAAATAAGGCACGGCGTAAATTTACGGAACTTTGTACAAGTTCTTTCGGCTTGAACTTGTTGCCGTGGACGGCAAAGTCAGCATTTCGGAAGATCATTATGAAAACGAACGCCTGCCGCGCGCTTCTGCTAATTTGTCTTCTTGCAAACGCCATCACGCTGACCGCTCAAACATTCGTTGGCACCAATGCCCCGGGCGGTGGAACAAACTATAGTTTCACGTTGAGCGCCGCTGCCACGAACCTGTCGTTGGTCATCAGTAACGGGAGCACCACTGTACCGTATCTGTTGCTGGCCAAAGGGCGCACGCCGACGGATACGGACTTTGATTTTATCTCGCGCATCAACGGAGCGACCAACCAGATCAATCTGCAGAGCCCGGAATTTGCCGCGACGAATTATGGCTTGCGGGTGTTAACCCCAGCGACTTCGACCACGCATGCGTTCACCGTGACGTTGACGACCAATCGGTACCGACATGAGGCAACCGGGGTATCCTGTTTGGAAGCCGCAAACTTTTACGACAACCGGCGTGATTACCAATTCCGCGGGCGTCGGAGCATTTCATTATTTTCAGGTGGATGTGCCAACGAACATTCCCGGCTGGCGGGTGGTGCTGAGTACCACGAATGCGAATGCCGATCTCTATGTGCAGCGCGGCGCGCGTCCGACGACAGGCGGTTATTTGCGTGCTAGTGCGAATCAGCCTGTGGATACCGTCATCCTCGACAATACGGAATCAACCAATAGCACCTACTTCATCGGGGTTTATCTCCCCGCCGGTGCAGCGACGAACTCCATTTACACACTTACGACGGAAATCGGATGGCTGAACACACTTACTTGGGGCCCGGGCACAGCAGATTTGGGAACGCAGGTTTATACCAATACCAGTGCATCCGGAGGGGATTATTATTTCAAGATCACCACTCAGAACACCGCGAATGGCGCTTGGCGGACGGCGTTGAAGGTTACAGGCGGCGAGGCTGATGTTTACCTCCGGTTGGGCGCGGCGGCCCAAACGAACAGTTACAACTATTTCTCAACGCGCGTCGGTTCGGATGGTTTTGTTTTGCCGCAAGTCGCGCAATGGACGCCGGGGCAGGACTGGTATCTCACTGTGCATGCCACGCCGGGAGCGCAATGGACTCTGATGACGGGCGAACCGTACGTGCAACAACTCCCGCCGTTGGCTGCTGATGCGAGTAGCGGGACGAACGGCATCATCGGGCCGGAAGGAATGCGTTTCTTCAAGACGACGATTTCCGCCGGGACGTTGGCGTGGCGGCTAAATTTGAATGGCGGCAACAATACCATTCTCGTGGATAACACCCGCGCGCCCGTGCTCTATAGCTCCGCGGGCAGTGGTTATTATGATTGGAGCGGAGTCGGGCAAATGCTGCTCGTGCCGAATTACATCAACGTGGGCAATCAATACATCGTTGGCGTCATTGGTAATCCAGGGGAGAGCATCACTTTGGATTCGCGCCAGCAAGCAGTGACCGATCTGGCCTTTAATTCTGGGACGAACATCACCACCACGACCTACGGCTATGTGACCTTTCGTGTCCAAGTTCCGGTGCAACAGATCGCATGGCAGTTGAACCTGTCGCCGACCAGTGGCGATCCAAACATCGCCGTTCGGCAGGATAACGTGCCCAATGAATACACCAACGACGCGTTCTCGGAGCTCGTCGGCTCGGTGGGGGACAGCGTCACGATGGTGCCGCCGATTTTGAGCGACGGAACTTTTTACGTCACAGTTTACGGCACGCCGCCGTTCAGTTGTTCGCTGACCAATGGTCAGCCGGTTATCACGGACGTGCATTATGTTTTTCAGATCACCAATGATGCTCCGGCGCGGGCGGGGTGGCGTTTTTATCGTGTGGTGAACACGGCGGAACAACTTGGTGACGTACGGTTGGGATTTGGAGCTGACCAATCAACTTCCCGGCACCCGAGATCGCGTTGCGTCGCAATGCAGTGCCCAGCCGCTGGAACTATCGTAATTGCACGGCTAATTGCACTGGCAGTAATCCTCGATCTTATCTGGACTATTCCGGCACTGGCGGATTTCTGCAGCGTCCAGGGCATCAGGCTGACATCTGGTATATCGGCGTCTATCAACCGACAAATGCGTTGGGAAGTTTTATCCTCAGCGGCTCGGAGTTGACCGCCACGCCGCTGAGTTTTGACGGCGCAGGCTCGGTGCAAAACATCGTCAATCAAGTGCCGAACAAATGGCAATATTTTGTTTTCAATGTGCCAACAACTAACGCATTGGGCTGGGATTTGCGGATGACGAACGTGACGAGCGGCGACCCACGCTTGGTGATTTGCCGGGATCGTTTGCCGTATGACATCAATACCCACTATTACAACGGTGGTTATTGGTATGCGTATGCGGATACCACCTGGCCGAGCGGTAACAGTTGGGGCGCGGCGGATGACTGGACAAGCTACCCCTACAATCCCGGCGGATTTTACAATTACGGCAAACTGATCGCCATGGGCATGGGCAATCCGCTTGAGCCCGGCACTTACTACGTTGGCGTAAACATCGGCAGCGGTTCGACTCCGTTGAGTTACACTTTGGTCAGTCGCGGCATTGGAACGAATCTTTCTTTGCCCGTGATTGATCTTCCGTTCACAGGCGGTGTGGCCTGGTCTAACAATCTTCCGGCGCGCGAAGCAACCTACTATCGCGTTCAGATCGCCAGCAACACGCCCAGTTGGAAACTGCGTCTCAACGTAACCAATGGGGAAGCGATGTTGCTGATCCAAAAAGACCGCCTGCCAAATGTTGTCGGGGCCAGCGGCATTTCGACTTCGCTTGGTGGCGGACGACGGCTGCAAAAAGCCGGCGATGAACAATACCTGCTGCTGCCAGATAACACCGCGCAGACAAATATTCCACCGGGGAACTATTACATCGCAGTAATCAGTGAAGGTGTTGGTCCGGTGGGTAGCACGATCGGCACTGGTAGTTCCGGCTATGTGCTGACCAGTATCGGTGTCGAGCCAACCAATCAAATCGGAAATTTGACTGCGGTCGGTCCTGACCTTTCGATGGCGGATACATTGCTAGGCGGCGAAGTGAAGCATTATCAATTCACCGTTTTACCTGGCGTGCTGGCGATGGAAGTGCGGCTTGATAATCGCATCGCCAATCCGCGCATGACTTTGCGGGCCGATGGATTGCCAGTCACGACTTCCTCCGGCTACGGTCGTGATGCCGGCGTTAGTTACACTTGGACAGACGACAAGATAATCAACATCGCGAATCCAAAGGCCGGCACTTACACCATGGCCGTGCAGGCGGATTATTTCACGAGTGGTTATTCCAATGCGGCATACACAGTGGCAGTTCATGCCCTGACTGCCAGCCCGTTGGTTTATGACGGGGGTGTCACCACACAGGCTTTTCACAGCAACGGCGTATGGCGTTATTTTGAATTCACGGTGCCGTCCAACACCTTTGGCTGGGATTTGCGTTTGACCAATACTTTCGGTGATCCGCGTCTGGTGATTTGCCGCGATTTGGCGCCGCAAGACTTGTCCACCCACTATTACAACGGTGGCTATTGGTATTCTTATCTCTCCACCACTTGGCCCAGCAGCAATCAATGGGCGGCAGCTTACGATTGGACTGGGCGCTATTACGATGCTAATGGGACGAATCGCTACGGGCACATTCTACAAACGGGCATGGGTAATCCGCTTGAACCCGGCCATTACTATGCTGGCGTTTTCTCCGGAACTCCCAATACGGTCGGCCACATGAACTACACGCTCGTCAGTCGCGGCATCGGGACGAATCAATCCATCCCAATTCTCAACATGCCGTTCATCGGCTCCGTTAGCGGCACCAATATTCCACCACGCGAAGCGGTTTATTACAAAGTGCAAGTGCCGGCCGGAGCAGCGTCTTGGAAGTTGCGACTGGTTCCCACCAACGGTGAAGCGATGCTGCTGATCCAGAAGGATTATTTGCCCAACGTGGTGGGCGGCGGCTCCTCTCCGACGCAGGTGGCGGGCGGACGATCTAATCAGAAAGGTGGTAACGAACTTTTCACGCAGTTGCCGCGCACTTCACCGCTGGAATACACGATCACCAACGGGACCTATTACATTGCGGTTGTCAGCGAAGGGAGTAATCCGCTTAACACCAGTTACACCGGCACCAATTCCAGCAGCTATACGCTTTATAGCTATGGGCCAGAGACCACGAACATTCTCGGAATAGTAGATGCCTCGGGAGCAATGGACATCACTTACAACGACTCGCTCGAAGGTGCGGAGTTCAAATTCTATCAATTCACTGTGCCGCCCGGGACGTTGAGCTTGGAGGTACATCTCGACAATCGCGTTGCCAATCCCTACATGACGCTGCGTGCGGACAACGATCTGCCGCGGCCCATTGCTGGATATAGTTTCAGCGACGGACATAACTACACGTGGTCGCACGATTCGCTGATCAACCTGACCAGTCCAACGGCGACGAACTATACGCTTTGTGTGCAGGCGCAGACTTACGTGAGCGGTTTTTCCAATGCCACATACACCATCCGATTGCACGCGTTGGGATTGATTCCGGTGGCGTTTGATGGTGGCACCAACCGTGTCAATGGACAGGCTGCCGGCACTTGGCAGTATTTCACCATTAATGTTCCGGCGAACGCCTTTGGCTGGGACTTGCGGCTGACGAATATTACCAGCGGCAATCCGCAATTAGTCATCCGGCGGGACACACTGCCAGATGCGCTCTACACTCACTCCGATAATGGTGGCGGTTGGTATTATCCCTGGACCTACACTATTTGGCCCACAGGCTATCAATGGGGGGCGAGCTATGATTGGACGAGTTATTCTTATGATACAAAGGGGAGCAATTATTACGGCATGATGTTGCAGATGGGCATGGGCAATCCGCTTTCGTCCGGAACGTATTATATCGGCGTGATTAATTCCGGTAGCACGGCACCGATGAGTTACACTCTTGCCAGCCGGGGTATCGGGACTAATTTTTCGATTCCGATCCTCGACCTGCCATTCACCGGTAGTGTTTCCAGCAATGGTTTGCCGGTGCGTGAGGCGGCTTACTACAAGGTCACTGTGCCGCCGAATCAACGGAATTGGAAACTCCGTCTCGCCCCCACGAGCGGTGAAGCCATGCTCATGTTGCAAAAAGATTACCTGCCCAATGTCGCCGCTGGAGGGAGTTCGCCCACGACCGTCAACGGCGGACGCGCCATGCAAAAAGCGGGCAATGAACAATACCTGTTGTTGCCGAACGCCGGGCAGGCGGTGATTCCCGGTGGCACTTACTACGTTGCGGTCGCCAGCGAAGGCATGAATCCGCATTCGCCCTACTACGGTTCAAATTCGTGCAACTTCACGCTCACGAGCTACGGAGCATTGACCTATACCAATGTTGGGAATGTGAATCCGGTGGATATCGTTCGCACTAATACGCTCCAAGCTGGCGAGATTAGCATCTATCAATTCACGGTGACCAATTCGCCGGCGCTCGAAGTCCGGCTTGATAACAAGATCGGGAATTCCTACATGCGGATGCTCATCAACAGCAACGCACCCTCGGGTCAATACAGCTATGGCTTCAACAATGGTGAGAATCCGACATGGAGTCATGACCGTATCATCACCTTGCCCAATGTTTCTCCCGGTTTCTATTCGTTGAATGTGCAGGCGGATTCTGCCACGGATGTTTCCCAAACACTGGTGATCCGACAACTCAGCGCGCAGGATTTGGCTTTTGATCGCACGCTGAGCACGCCGAGTTTGACCAATGTCTATTCCGGCGCGCTCGCGGATCTGCAACACTCTTATTTCCGCGTCACGATTCCCGCCACATTCAATGGCCAGCCAGTGCTCGGCTGGAAATTGACGCTTGGCCATAGTCAGGGCAATCCCCGCCTCCGCGTTCGCAAGGACACATTGCCGGATGATAATTTCAATGTCGGCAATTCGCCCTGGAACTTGGAACAGATGGCGGTTGTTCCACCATACTTGACTCCTGGAACGTGGTATGTGGATGTGCAAGGGCAGGGCACGTCGCAATATACTCTGACCAGTAGCGTGTTGTTGCTGGAACGCCCGGCTTGGGACATGCCCGCCATCGGTGGTAGTGTGACGACACCCGGATTGCCGGCGGGCGGACCACTCTTTGGTGACACCGGGATCGGGACCAATGGCGTGGCGTTGCCAGCAGATCAAGGCATTGATCTTGAACAAGGCCGCTTCCATTACTACGCGGTTGTCGTGCCCTCCAACAATGTCGGAGTCCTGCGCACGCGGCTCGATGCCATCAGCGGCGATCCCAATCTCTACATCCGCGTCGGTGGCGCACCAACGTTGAGCCATTACGCGAACGGCGATTACTATTATAGTGGAATTCTCTACGAGCGTTCATTGACAGCGAACGCAGGCAGCGAATACGGCAATTGGGTGCCGGTGGACGGACGCGATGAGTTGCGATTGACTCCGGGCACTTGGTATCTGGCGGTGCAAGCTGGTGGCAATTCCAACGTACCGTTATCGTTTGCAAACTTCGGTGGGTGTGGTGGCCAATCTCACTTACGACGGAGTGGCACTGGTCAATCAGACGCTTGCTGCTGGCGACTGGCGTTATTACCGGGTGTTTGTGCCGACCAACGCGTTCACTGCTTGGAACGTCACCTTTGCGCAAACGTTGGGTGATGTGATCATGTATGTGCGCGACATCACTCCACCCGGGCAGGGGGCTGACGTTACGGATTACCGCCACTGGACGCCGGATAATAAAAATCATGGTCCGTATCCGATCATTGATCCGCCGGGCACGACGAATTTCGCCTGCCCGCCATTGCGCCCCGGTAATGCTTACTACCTCGGCTTCCGTGCGGTGAACGATGCGACCTTCAGCGTCAGCAGCACGACCAACTCGACCACGATAGATTATACCAACGTGATCGCTTTCTATGGCGGCGGTGTCACGAATGTGATTCCTGCCAACGGCGTTTTGAAATATCGCGTGGATGTCCCGGCGGATGCGCGTCGCTGGATTCATACGTCAACGCACTCGAACACGGTGGATCTTTATTTGGAACAAGGAGCGCCGCCGAAGCCACCTTCCGGATATCACTGGTATTCGGGCAATGCGGCCAACAGCACGCTCAACCAGCAGCTTTACAGTGTGTCTTGGCCGTGGCGTCCGGGTTATATGTATTTCCTGTTCGTCACCAACACCACGGCTCTTCCGCAGAACTTCGCGTTCAACATGAACGGCCAGAACTCGGCCACGGATGATTACGATGGCGACGGCCTGCCGGATTCTTGGGAGCTCACATACTGGCCCAGCATTTATTCCTACAATGGCACCAGCGATCCTGATGGCGATGGGGTGAACAACAATGAGGAATTTCCTGAAAGCACAAACCCGACAAATTCCGCCAGCTTCAATCCGCGTTTGTTGGTCAATTACAACAATGGCATCGTTACTCGCAATCCGGTGGGGAACGCGACGCTGACGCCGCCCAAAGTCTGGTACGCGCCGAATACTTCAGTTCAACTGACACCCACCGCAGATCCGGGCTATAGTTTCATCGGTTGGAGTGGGAATGCTTCTGGAAGCGCGAGTCCCTACAACCTTGTGATGAATGGGCATAAAACGGTGACGGCCATTTTTGGCATCACCAACAACAGCGGGGCCGATTATCAGTTCCAACTCACGCTGGCCAGTTCCATCGGGTCGCCTCCGAATCTGCAAGACATCGGCGTGGGTAATAATTATGTCACCGAGCTGGTGGACGCCTGTTCCCGGACCGTGCGCCAATTTCCACTGCACAACGGCTTACGGTTGCAGCCCACTGCCGGTGTGATTCCAACCAATGTTTACACCCTCGTCATGTTGTTTCGACTCGATCAGACCAATGGCTTCCGACGTCTGGTTGATTTCAAGGCCGGGACATCCAACAACGGACTCTATGTCAACAACGGGCAGCTATATTTGTATCCCGCCGTGCAGGCGCCGACCGCAACGATTGCGGCTGGAAACTACGTGCAGGTGGTATTGACCCGGGATGGTTCCATCATGACGTGCTACGTCAACGGAGTGCAACAATTCAGTTTCACCGACAGCAGCAACTACGGCGTTATCAGCGCCAACGAACTCCGTTTCTTCAAGGATGACGGCGCTACGGAAGAGTCGGGTGGCGCGGTTGCGCGGATTCGGCTCTATGCGGCGGCCATGCCACCAGCGCAAATTGCCTTGCTGGATCGCACTGATTGTTTCGGCGTCCCACGTTTCCTGACGCCGTATTACCAGGCGAACATTCTGCAGTTACCGGCGACCAATGTCGTTCCCGGTTTGACCTATCGTTTGTTGGGCTCAACCAATTTGAGCGACTGGTCCGGCATCCAGACCAGCACTCCGCCGGCCAATCCTGCTATGTTTACTGATCCGCGGGCGACCAATTATCCCAATCGTTTTTACAGACTAGTTACGCCTTGAATCGAAGGGATTCGCTTTTAAAGCGGAGTAAATTCACGGTTGCTGCGCCTGTTTAGAGCGGGATTCAGCTTGCTTGGCTAGGTCGGTGACAAGGGGCGTTCTTGTTTGAAGACACGACTAACGCCGGTGGGTAACTCTACGGCCTTGAACCAGGATTTCTCCGCGCGCGATCGCTGCCACGCACTTCGGGTAAAGCTCATGTTCCGCCGCGTGGATGCGTGCGTGTAACGTTGTTGCGGTGTCGTCGTCGAGCACGGGCACGATTTGCTGGCCGACGATGGCGCCGGAGTCTACGCCGGCATCCACGAAATGTACCGTGCAGCCTGTGACTTTTACGCCATAATCCAGTGCCTGTTTCCACGCTTCGAGCCCAGGAAACGACGGTAGCAGGGAGGGATGGATGTTCACGATGCGGCCCTCGAAGGCGCGGAGGAAATCGCCCTTCAACACTCGCATAAAACCAGCGAGTACGATCAGATCCACCTTCGCTTCTTGCAACGCTGTCACGTAAGCGCGCTCGGCGTCTTCTTCCAGCTTGGTGCGAAATTTTCCCGGCGCGATGAATTTAGCGGGCAGCTTGCGCTGGCGCGCGTGTTCCAGAATGCCGGCGTTCTCGACATCGCTCAGCACGACGGCGATTTCCGCCGGAACTTTGCCGGCCACAATGGCGTCAGCGATGGCGACAAAGTTGGAGCCTTTGCCCGAGCCGAGCACGCCAAGTCTAAATGGTTTTCCAGAATTCACGCGGGCAAGTTTCCGGCGGCGACGGGTTCACTGCAAGCTTTTGGGAGCACGGCCAGGCGACGCACTTCATCCCAGTGTTCCTCGGCGACAATGTAGCCGACGCAGTTTGGCGTGCGGCACTGGCAGACATGGTCGAGGTAATCTTCCATGTCGTAACCGTAGTTGAAGAACAGCTCTTCGCCTGGCTGGATGTCGCGCAGCGCGTTGATGAAGATACGGCCTTCATCCCACTCGGCCTCACAGTTTGGGGCGCAACTGTGATTGATGAAGCGCGCGGGATTCCACGCCTGTTTGCCGTCGAGATCCCAGTCGTCATCGATGGTGAAGATGTATTCGTTATCCGCCTCGCAACGCCGGGTGGACTCGGCTTTATCAATGCGCTCGCCGACGTATTCGATGATCCGTGTGCCGGCGGGAATCTTGCGGCGCGCATAACCGCCCGTGCCATGGATAGTGGACTGGCGGACCTCGAGAAATTCGTTTCCTTCTTCGATCGGGATGCTGTGGTTGGAACTGGGGTTCGGTGTCGCTTCCATTGAGCCGGAGATTTTGCCTTAGAACGTCGGAATGTCGAATCCGTATTCGCGACAAAATTTATCGATCGGCGCACGGATTTCAACTGGCCGCCGGGTGAACGGGTCGGCAAAGCACAGGCGTACAGCGCGCAACCCCATCTCGGTACGTGGCGGACGTTGGCCATACAACTCGTCGGCAAAAACCGGGCAGCCGGACTCTGCCAGGTGGACGCGAATCTGATGCGTGCGGCCGGTTAGCGGATGCGCCTCGACGAGCGCTTTCGGAGCGGCGGCGGGCGGGAGTTGACGCAGTTGGTTTTCGATTTCTTGTTTCCGCGCCTTGAATTGCGCGTGGGTTTCGTTTCCGCGCAGGCTGGCTAGATCAGCTTTCGGGATTGCGGTGGCCGCGAGCTTGATCGTGCTCTGGCTGAGCACCTGCAATACTTTGAAATGTGTCTCGGATTCCTTGCCGGTGCGCGCGTCCACCTTCATGCGGCCAAACTTGTGTTCGTCCTGAGCGAGCGCGAGGCGACAGGTCCATTCGGTTTCTTTCGGGACGGCGCTCGTGACGGCGAGATAAGTTTTTTCCATGCGCCGGCTTTCAAACAGCTCGCCATATGCATCCACCGCGCCCTGACTTTTGGCGAACAGAAGAATGCCAGTCGTCTCCGCATCCAGCCGATGCACGTAACGGAGAAATTTCAGACTGCGTGACTTGGCCCAATAGTCTCCTGCGGCGATTGACGACACGATGGCGGCTTGTAAATTGCGATTAGTCCGCTGCCAGTTGAAGGGAACGAGCATCCAATTGCGCGGCTTGTCGATTGCCAGCACGGCACGATCTTCATACAGGATCGGCATCGGTGGGATGCCGGGCAGTTCGATGGAATTAGGTTTCGCCACGCCGGAAGATTAACGGAAAACCAGTCGGGCGCGATCTTGATTTGTCTAGAAGTCCAAAGGTTTGTCGACTCGTAACGGTAGCCTCAAGCCGGCCCCTTGATCAAAATCTTTGGAATCAAGAACTCGTCGGCCTCAAACTCCGCGCCTTGCTGAACCATGAGCTTCAAATCGTTTGAGCAGACTGAAACTGCCGCGCTTCGCCGGGGCGCGCTGATGGTCCGCCGGCGAGTTGCGGGGCAAGATCACGCGCGGAGCAGTTCGCCCGTCGGGATGACTTCACTGAAGGTGATGGCGCGGGTCAAAACTAATTGCACCTTGGTTAGCTTCTTTCGGGTCACATGTTCCATTGCGGCTGAGCCAGAACGGAAGGTCATGGCTTGGTCGGCTTGGGGCGTCCACAAATCGGCAGCCGTAAGAAAGCGGCGCGTCATGGCGTCCTGGATCAAAACCTTCGAGGCGTGCCGGCTGAGAAATTCAGTGTTGCAACCGGCGATGCTGGTTGCGGCTTCGTGTTTAAGCGGCCCTGTGTTCATGTCTCTGTTCTAGCAGTTTCCAGAAATCGTGACAATGAGTGTGACCCCGGATTATAGCCTCGCCACGCCACCCTTGGCCGTCTCGGGGCTACTCCCAAGGGCGGTAGGGTTAAAGCATGAGTCGCCGAGGATCGCTTATGGGGGCGGGTAGCGGATGTGATAGAATCGTGCCCCGTAGCGGTGGGCCGTCGGGACTTGTAGCGGTCAAATCATCCGTAAATTTGCTGTTTGTCGGCGTCGGGCTCTTTTTACACGAGCGAAGTTTTGCCTGATTGCACCTCGATGTGTGAAAGGTCCGCTAGTTTTTTCAGGCCGATTGGTGCCACTACTTGGGTTGGCTCAGCATGCCTGAAGCGGGTGGGAAGCTCGGCGGTAGCTCGGCGGGCGTACGAAAGATTTGCCACTTGGCGCGGAGCACATCGCGGAACGCCTTCTGGTAACGTTCGGCGTCGGCAGATTCGTTGGTCACGTCACGGATATAGACGCGGATGATTTGTTCGGGAAACTTTCGTGCTAGGGCGCCGTATATCTCCGGGTCGCGCTCGCCGGAATCGCCGATGAGAATGAATTTTCGCTGGGGGAATTGTTTTAGCAGTGGCGCAATCACTCCCGGTTTGTATTTCTCCGGATTGGCGAAGAGAGAGAAGAAGCTGCGATCCTTCCAGCGGAATTGCTTTAACTCGAATGTGCCGGTGGGAAAACTGTTTGATGTGACAAACGTGGCCAGCGGTTCATAAAGCTGCCATGGACTGGCCGAAATGTAGTGAAAAGCTGCGCCGTTTGAGCGAGCGAGCGTTTGATAAAACTCCACCATGCCGGGCACAGGCTGGAACTGCCGCAGAAATGTATTTCGCAGCGTTGCTGCTTTGTCGCGCACTTCGGTGATCTTGATCGTGTCGTCAATGTCCGAGATGACGCTGATGCCTTCGGCTTCGAGCGGGAAAAGTTGGCCGCCAAATTGCCGGGTGTCATCCGGCTTGAGAACGGCGGTGAAGGTCGGGGGCGTTGAATCAGGGAAGGTAATTGCGCCTGAGAACCGGCCATCCGCGCCCGATTTGCCAACGAAGAATTCATTTGTGCCGCAGCGGATGAAAACCTTCTTCCCGCGTTCGTGATCGACCAGAAACAAGCGGGCGCGCTCGTTGAACATGACGGATTGGGCTGAGGTCATCTCCTCTGTCTTCAATTCCACTGTTTCCCGGAACGCGGCCAGCAATAGCCGCCGTTTCTCAATCTCGAAGACACAGCCGCGAATCTCCGCGCGCCAGAGGTTGGTCTGTCCGGGCACGCGTTGCGCCACCGTCGGATAGAACACGAGCTGTTCGTCAGACTTCAGGTTTGTCCAGTTTTCCGCCGCCCCAAGGCGCAGTGCCGCCAGCATCAGGATGGTTGTTAGTCCCTTCATGTGGATTCAGGGGTGGTCGACATTGTCCGGTGTTCGGCTTCAATCTCGGCCACCAAGCTCCGGC
This sequence comes from Verrucomicrobiota bacterium, assembly GCA_049840435.1. GTDB lineage: Bacteria > Verrucomicrobiota > Verrucomicrobiia > Limisphaerales > JADLHS01 > JADLHS01. Next base: position 121,970 of record JASGKY010000016.1, read on the forward strand.
GCATGGCAATGAGCCGTTTTGCGGCGGACGGTGCGCGTAACAGGATGAAGGAGGTGCGCGCCGCGGAAGCCAGCGTTTTGGTGCTACGCCAATAGTAATGGGCGATCAAGCCGGTGACGGGCAGCGACAGGCCGAACCACAAGCTGGTGGGCCAGCCGAATTCCCGGTGACAAACCCCTACGAACAGGCCGTAGAATAATCCGAAAGCAAAGACTCCGGCGACAATCGTTGCGGTCGAAATCTGTGCCTTGCGGATATTGGGATTGGCAAATTTGTGGACGGCCCACGTGATCAGCAGCACGGGCGGCAGCCGAAAAATCCAGCCATAAACTGCCAGTGGGAACAGCACGAAGCCGAGCAGCGCCTTCAGCAGGTTGCGCCGCAGCCGGACGCCGTGATTTTCAAACTGCGCGAGTTCTGTGTCGGAAATCCGTAGTCTGGCCAGCCAGGTTTCGTAACGGTTGAGGCGGGCAGCGAAAGCGCGGGCGACCTCTGGTTGCTCACGGTAAACCCGTTGCACTGCTGCACTGATGCGTTGTGTCACGGCGAGTTCGTCGGCGCGTGGCGTCGTTGAGCTTTCCACTACTTGATCGCCCACTTGCAGGCGCTCGAGGTGAAGACGTTTCACCGCCGCGATGACGCGGGCTTGTTCCAAGTCGGGGATGTGCAGGATCAATGCCCGGATGCTTGCTTCGATCTCGGCGGAAAGTTTGCGGATGCACTCCTTGCGCTGCGTTTCGTAATCCACGAGAAAATCCGCCGCGCGGATGGGCGTACCGAAGTTCACGAGTGCTTCGCTGCGATAAAGCTCCTTGGCCGAAAACGTCAAGCCGACCGGCACGATCTGCAAACCCAGCTTCCCGCCGTGCCGATGTTCGAGTTCGAGCGCCATGCGGGCGGCGCAGATTTGACCTCCTTTAACTGTGGGTCGTCATGCGTGATACCCTCGGGAAAGAGCGCGACGGCTTCGCCCCGTTCCAGCACACGATACACGGCCTCGAATGTATCCATCACCGAACGCATCGCCTTGGGATCGTCTTTAACGCGGTTAACCGGGATGACGCCGCAGCGCGTGAGCAACCACTTGAGCGGGGCGAAACGGAACATCTGCACCGTAGCCATGAAGTTCACCTTGCGTGGCAGGGACGCGCCGATGACGAACGGATCGGTGACAGAATTGGGATGGTTGGCGGTCAGTAGAATCGGGCCGGTGGTCGGGACGCGCTCAGCGTGGAAGCGCTCGATGCGGCGAAAATAGAATCCCAGCGCCAACCCCAGCACCCAACGCATCAGTTGGTAGAGCTTGGTGTCCATTGGCTCGATCAACGACCTTTCGCGCGCGCCAAAACTTCTGTGCAAACGGCTTCGGCGGATTTCAAACGTCCCAAGGCTTTTGCCGCCTTCGCCATTTCTCCGAGTTTTTTTGAGCCGAGCAATTGTTCGATGCGAAAGGGCAGGTCTTCCATGCGATTGACTTTGGTCGCCGCGCCGCGTTCGAGCAGGAAGTCGCTGTTCGCGGCTTCCTGGCCGGGGATCGGGTCGAGAATGAACAACGGTTTGCCGAGTGCGAGCGCCTCGGACGACGTGAGGCCGCCGGGCTTGGTGAGGATCAAATCTGCCACCGTCATCAATTCGTGCATGTTGCTCGCGAAGCCGAGCACGCGCGTCGGGTGCTTCCGATCCTGTGCAGCGAGGTCACGGCGCAATTCCTCGTTGCGACCGCAAACCACCACGGTTTGAAACGCCTGTGGCACTTTGTCGAGTGCTGCGAGAATCTTGCCGACCGGTCCCATGCCGAAACCGCCGCTTAACACCAGCAGCGTTGGCAGATCATCGCGCAACCCGAGCGTGCGCCGCACGGCGAGCGCGTCCACTTTCGCGGCGAACTTCGCGCCGATGGGAATGCCGGTGGCGATGATGTTGTCAGCTGCCGCGCCACGGGCGACGAGACGGGCCTTGGTTTCCTCCGCAGCCACGGAATATAGATCCACGTCGGCATCCATCCACAACGCGTGCGCTTCAAAGTCCGTGACGACGCTCACAATGAAGGGTGTTTGTTTCTTCAGATCGCGCCGCAGCTCCGCCAGTGCTTCCACTGGCTCATAGTGCGTGCACAGCACGACGTCGGGTTTGAAGTCCGTGATGATCTTCTCGAAGCGCCGCCGGGCGCGGCTGGGGAAAAGGCCTTTGATGCGATTCAAGCGGCGCGCGACCTTGGGATCGTCCGTCTTGGCGAAGATCATGCCCCAGAGTTCGGGCGCGCGGGCAACGAGCTTCTCGTAGCCGGCGGCGTGAATCTTTTTATGCAGTGGCGAGAAAAGTTTTACCAAGTCCAGCCGCTCGACGGTGTCCTTGGGGCGCAATGCAAGCCACGCTTCTTCCAACGCCGCCGCCGCCGCGAGATGTCCGCCGCCCGCGGTCTCCGTCGCAATCAGGATTCGCATGGCGCATAGGTGACGCGACGGGCGCGGGGGGTGACAAGGAAAAACGGACTTGATGGCAAGCGACTTTGGTGTTGAGTGAGCAAGAGTCAGCCAAAAATATATTTTACCAAGTGAGATGAGCGGAAGGGAATTTTTGCTTCAGTTTTGAGAAGGCTGATCTTTGTTCGTTAGACGCCAGATAAGGCTGCAAATCGGCAAACGTGTTGGGCTTGGCGCCACCATGTGCATCGGCATAAGCCTGCAGGCAAGGCGCAAGCTGTTTGATGTTATTCATGATTTCAGTTTGCTCGAAATTTCCCAACGTGCCGGATGCTTGCAACCCGATTGCCCATCGTTGGTCGAGTTCCGGGTCAACAGCATCTTTTTGCGTAATGATGAAGTTACCACGTTGCTGTGGATTCTCTCCGATTGCCGAGGGGGAGATGATTTCAAATCGAGACAGCATGTCATCGGTAACTTTGGACGGATCGAGGTATGGCCGCAGATCAGAGATTTCTTTTGGAAATGTGGCGGATTCGGGATCGAGGCGTTTGGGTTCGTGTGCGTCGTGCTGAAGCGCATATTGGGCTATCGCGTTCATGAGCATTGCAGCGAATTTTGCCTCGGCGTCATTCCGAAGTGAAGCAAACGCATATCGATAATCGAAATCCGTCCTAAGGTCTTTCTTAGCTGCATTGAGCCAATCTTCATCTGTAAGAAAGGCCATTTCTGGTATCTGCGCGGCTGGAGTTTGAGCGAGCTTGCTTTTGAGGGCTTCGATGCGAGCCAGCCATTCTTGTGCTGCCACATTTCCTGGTTCGCGTGCCGCTGCTGTTAACTGCCCAAATTTTCCGCGTAACCGCAGCAGTTCCGTTTGGCTGGAATTCAAGTTAGCGTGTGAGTTGTCAGCGAGCAGGCTTGTCAGCCGATTGTTTAACTCATCACGCTCGATCTGCAATTGCTGATAGTTTTCTGCCAATGGCCGAAGCTTTTGAACCTGCTCGCGTAGTTTGGAAGCTTGCTGAGCCTCGTAGATACCCACTCCAGCCAGAACAGCGATAGTGGCGGCAACAACGGTTTTCTGGAGTGCGGTCATGGCGATGGCTTTGGTGGCGGTAATGGTTGCGGTGGTGGCGAGAGTTGTTCCGGTCAGGGCGGCGGCGGTGGAAATGGCGAGGGCCAAGCCCACCGGCGCGGCTTGCACGGCGTTGGCAGAAATGACGACGGCGAGTCCGCTCGCGCCGACGGTAACGCCGCGTTTGGCGAAGAATTCGCGCAGCCGGTCCACGGCACGGCTGACGCGTTTCTGCGCGGCATCTTCACTGATGCCGAGTTGCGTGGCGGTTTCCCGGGCGGACTTCTTTTCAAAATAGCGAAGCATCACCATGTCGCGGTCAGCGCTTTCCAGTTCATCCAAGGCAGCGTCGAGATGTGGGGCGATGCTTTGCCAGTTCGCGTCATTGGGAGCGGAGGAAAGGAGTTGGTTCATAGTGACGGCCTCCTGTTCGCGGGTCTGGCGGCGCAGATTGGTGCGGATGAGATTGGCCGCGATGTTCTGGGTGGTGCGATGCAGCCAGCCGGTTAACACCGGATGCCCGGCCAGATCGTGGGCGTTTTGGGCCAAGGCGGTAAATGTGCCTTGGGCGACGTCCTCGGCCAGATGCGCATCGCCGAGACGGCGCATCGCGGCGGAATAGACCAGATCAATGTGGCGGCGGACGAGTTCCGCGAAGGCGGGATCGGTGCGGTTCTGCGCGTAATCCTGCAGTAGTTGTTGGTCAGAGCGATCGTTCACTCATAGAAGAATAACCGCTCAGCGCGAAACCGGACAGAAATTGTGCCCTGCCGGGAGATTCCCTCTCGATCAGGATTCGCATGGCGCATAGCTGACGCGACGGGCAAGGAGGGGACAAGGAAATTGTGGTGGGACTCGGTGCAGGCTGCGGTGTCGCTACTACCGCAGCGCCAGAGGCGCGACATGTTTATAGCCTGGCCATTCAAAGCAACCCAAGCTCCGTAGGAGCGGCATTTCTCCTGCCGGGTGTCGCTCCTACGGAGCTTGTGAAGCTGTCAGGATTCGTTTCTATAAACATGCCGCGCCGCTGGCGCTCTTGGGCGGGCGAGAGGCTTCCGGGTTGAAGTGGTAATCCGGGCGCGCGAAAGCGGTGTCGCGCTGCGCTTGCCACCGCAGTCCAGACGCAGCGGGTTGGTAAGGGACATGGTTTGGCGCGAAGCGTTTGGAGTGGGCCGGCTTTAGCGGCGCTTTCGGGCGTGCGGAAATCTTTTGAGCAATAAGACCGCCCCGGGCGCACCATGAGTGGTGCTGAAGTCACCGCAATCCTGACGCTGGCGCGTGGTGCAGCGGGGCTTGGTTGCGCGGAGTGGGTTTATTGGAGAAACCGCCTGATGCGGTCAATATCGCTCTGCGATAAGCTTCCTCCGCTTTCAAAAGGAACTCGTCCTACACCCTTATACCAATAACCTGACACACCGATTCTGAATAGCGTATCCTGTTCTTCATCCACTACCGATTTCTCTCCAATCTGCCACTCTGAAGTTGGTATGACGTACGGGTGATTAAGTGAAGATTCGTTAAGCTTGCCATCTTGGATAAGCTTATATCGTTGGAAAATCGCACTATTGATCTGGGTGGAGTAGTACGGGGCCAGTTGCGAAATGTCATTTGGTAACTGCCCATTGTTAGCTTCTATGTAGTTGACCAATGCTTTTCCCGTCAGTCGTGCGAATTTCTCCTTTGACCTAAGCCGTAAATCTGAAAAAAGCATCAGAGTTTGCGAATCAGATTGATCTTCGTACTGTCCAAACGGAATCCAGTCTTTGGCGGTTAAGAGTTCAAGCTCTGGGATCTTCTTGTCTGGTATTTGTTCTAGGCGGTCTTTGAGTTGGTTTATGCGAGAAAGCGAAGCTAGCAGGGCAGCTTCCATGAAATCATTCGTTGTGCTAAGTTCCTTCTTGGCTTGGGCGGTGTGCTTCAGTTGTCCAATCTCGCCACGCAGCTTGAGCAACTCTGCCGTGTTGCGATTCAAGCGCTCATTGTCATCACGTAGCACGGCAAGTTGGCGGGTGGTTTCATCGCGTTCGTTCTGCAACAGTTGGATTTTTTCATTCAACGGTGCTTGCAGTTGCTGAAGCGCTTGATTTTGCGCACGTAGCTGCGAGGCGAGGCGGGTTTCATAAATTCCCACTCCGGCAAGAACGGCGATGGTGGCAGCAACAATAGTTTTCTGAAGTGCGGTCATGGCGATGGCTTTGGTGGCGGTGACGGTTGCGGTGGTGGCGAGGGTTGTTCCGGTCAGCGTGGCCGCGGTGGAAATGGTGAGGACCAAGCCCACCGGTGCGGCTTGCACGGCGTTGGCGGAAATGACGACGGCGAGTCCGCTCGCGCCGACGGTGATGCCGCGTTTGGCGAAGCATTCCCGCAGGCGGTCCACGGCGCGGCTCACGCGTTTTTGCGCGGCTTCGTCGCTGATGCCGAGGGTTTGCGCCATGTCGTGGGCGGATTGGCGCTGGAAATAACGGAGCATCACGGCGTCGCGCTCAGGTTCGCTGAGTTCGCCGAGGGCGGCGTCGAGGTGCGGGGCGATCTGTTCCCAGTCGGCTTCGGGCGAGGTGGCGAGCAATTCATTCATGGCGGCGGCCTCCTGTTCGCGGGCGCGGCGGCGCACGTCGGTGCGGACGGTTTGCGCGGCGATGTTTTGCGCGGTGCGATGCAACCAGCCAGCCAACACCGGGCGCTCCGTGAGTTGCGCGGCGGTTTTGGCCAGCGCGAGGAAGGTGGCTTGGGTTACATCTTTCGCGAGGTGTGCATCACCTACCATGCGGCGCGCGGCGGAATGGACGAGGTCAATATGCCGCCGGACCAGTTCGGCGAACGCGGCGTCGGAGCGGCGTTCGGCGTAGGATCGGAGCAGTTGCGCGTCGGATTGGGCATCCATTCACCAGAGAGTAGCCGCCGGAGGAAAAATCGGACAGGAATTGTGCGGGCCGGCTTTTCGGGGGGCACGCCTGTTTATGTAGGCAAAATCGCGTTGTGCCGGTGGAATGAGGTGGGCAGGCTCAACGCATGAATCAATCGGGGCTGGATCGCCGAACGTTTTTAAAACGGGTCGGGATGGCTGTGCCACTTGCGGCAGGGGCGGGTTCGCTGGCGCAAGCGGAGCTGGACTCCACTGCGTCAGCCTCCGCGGCCAAGAAAATTCCTGCCCAAGAGCTTCGCGCTGACTTGGTCATCATCGGTGGTGGATTGGGTGGTTGCGCGGCGGCGTTGGCGGCAGCGCGGAATGGATTGCGCGTCATCATGACGGAGGAAACCGATTGGATCGGTGGGCAACTGACTTCGCAAGCCGTACCGCCGGATGAGAATCAATGGATTGAGACGCATGGGGGCACGCGCAGTTATCAGGAGTTGCGGGCGCGGATTCGAGATTACTACCGGCGTAACTTCCCGCTGACGGAGGCAGCCAAGGGCAATGGCTTGTTGAACCCCGGCAATGGTGGTGTTTCCAAGTTATGTCACGAACCGCGTGTGGCGTTGGCGGTATTGAACGAGATGTTGGCGCCGTTCGTGGCGAGTTCGCGCGTGCAGATTTTGCTGCGGACCATTCCCATTTCTGCGGCGACTACTAGTGACAAAGTCGAAGCCATTCGCGTGCGCAGTCTGGAGTCGGGCAACGAATTGAATCTCATCGCGCCATTCTTCGCCGACGCGACCGAGACGGGCGAGCTGTTGCCGCTGACGAAGACGGAATATGTCACCGGCGCGGAGTCACAGAAGGAAACCGGCGAGCCACACGCCAAGCCCACAGCCGAGCCACAGAACATGCAGGCGTTCACAAGTTGCTTTGCGATGGAATATATCCACGGCGAAGATCACACGATTGAGAAGCCGCGTGAGTGGGAGTTCTGGCGCGGTTACGTGCCGCCAATCAAACCCGCGTGGCCGGGCAAGTTGTTGGATTTGGTTTACTCGAATCCGGTGACGCTTGAGCCACGCAACTACGGTTTCAATCCGGAGGAGGTGAGCGGTTTGTTCCATTATCGGCGCATCGTGGATCGGAAGAATTTTGTCGCGGGAACTTATGCCGGGGATGTGTCGCTGGTGAACTGGCCGCAGAATGATTATCTGCCAGGCAATCCGTTCGAGTGCGCGCCGGAAGTGGCCGCGAAACACATCGCCAGCGCCAAGCAGCTGAGTCTGTCATTGCTCTACTGGTTGCAGACCAAAGCGCCGCATCCGGACGGCGGGGAAGGGTGGAAGGGGTTGCGGTTGCGTCCGGATATCGTCGGCACGGAGGACGGGCTGGCGAAGTATCCCTACATCCGCGAGAGCCGGCGGATTCGTGCGGAGTTTACTGTGTGCGAACAGCATGTCGGCGCCGATGCTCGGGCGAAGTTGCTAGGGAAACCGGCGGAGGAATTGAAAGCCGAAACCTTCGCTGACTCGGTCGGCATCGGCAGCTATCGCATTGACCTGCATCCGAGCACCGGCGGCGACAACTATATTGATATCGCGTCGCTCCCGTTTCAGATTCCGCTTGGGGCTCTGTTGCCCAAGCGCGTGGAGAATCTGTTGCCCGCCTGCAAAAACCTCGGCGTGACGCACATCACGAACGGTTGCTACCGCCTTCATCCCGTGGAATGGAACATCGGCGAGGCTGTGGGGGCACTCGCTGCGTTCTGCATCACGAAGAAACGCGCGCCACGCGAGGTGCGGGCGAAGGCTGAGTTGCTCAAGGAATTCCAAGGGCAACTTACCAACCAGGGGGTGCGATTAAGCTGGCCGAGCTAAGCGTTACTTTGGTGCGACCAGCTCGCCGACGTAGATGCGGTAATCTTTGATGCGGCCGCCGCCGGCGCTTTGGCGCGGGACGTAGCGGAAACCAGAGACAGTTTGCGTGCTGCCGAGGTTCAGGATGAAGCGATGCGGATGGTTTGGCTTGGCGTCCTGCCATTGTGAGTGCCAGAGGTTGGCAGTCTGCCCATCGATCGCGTTTTCCGCCGTGCCGTCTTCGCCGACGCGTTCTTCACTGTCCACGTAGGCAATCGTCCAGCCGTTGTGGCTGAGCGGCGTGCCATCCGCGCCGAGCAAATCCAGTTCTGCGATGGCGGCGAACGGCCCGCCGTCTTGCGCGTTTAACGATTCGAGGCAGAAGAATTTTCCGGCGGCAGTTTTGGGAAATTTGATTTCCTGCGTCTCGCTGCCAGCGGCGAAGGTACCGGTATAGGTGGGCGTGACGCCACCAAGGTTCAAAGTGACTTCCGGGCGGCGGGCTTTGGCAAAGTCGAGCTCGGGGCGGAGTTGATCAAGGATTGGCGTGGCGAGGCCGGCGATTTCGGCATTGGTCGGGCCGATCAAATCCCAGATGATGATTTCATTTTTGCCGGGCTTGAGCCAGCAGCCGGGAACGTAAGCCGTCTGCGTCGGGCCGATGTTCCAGAAGCGGGCGAGGCAATGGCCATTCACCCAGACGACGCCTTTGCCCCAGTTGCGGAGGTCGAGGAAGGTGTCGCCGACTTTTTCCAGTTCGACCGTGCCGCGCCAGAGGGTGGGAGATTTACCTTCAACGGCGTGACCGGCTGCGATTGCAAGTCCGTTTGTATTACCGCTGTAGGTGATCGCCGGTGCCGGTGAATACTTCAAGTTCGCTAGCATTCTCTGGTCGAGAGGCAGATTGAACACTTGCCAGCCTTTCAAGACTTCACCGCCGAGTTTGACGGGAGCGATCAAACCTTTCGGGTCTTTCATTTCCGGGCCGAAGTTCACTCGGCCCATCGGCTCGACGAGGATGTCGAGTTGTGCGGCTTTGGTGCGGGCAGGGAGGTTGAGCTTGGCTTTACCGCTGCGACGATCCAGCACGCCGATGCGCTGTCCATCCACAAACACAAAACCAAAATCTTTGATGGCGGCAGCTTCAAGCGCCGTGGCTGGTCCGGCAGGAATTGTGGTGCGATACAGAATGCAGCCGAACATCTGATCGTATTTCTCCATTGCCTGCGGCTGTTCGTCGGTGATGGGGGCGGGAAGGTTATCGAAGAGGGATGCAACTTGGGTCGCTGCCACCGGGCCGAAACTGATGACTGGGTTCTTCACTGGTGGTTCGGGAATAGTTTCGCCGGGCAGGAGATACTTGGCGAAGAGATCGCGGGTCTTGAAAAATTTGTCGGTGGTCCAACCAGCTTCGCTGATAGGTGCGTCGTAGTCGTAGCTCGAGGTGTCGGGCTTGAACGGACGATCGCAGCCGCCCCAGAAACCGAACGTTGTGCCGCCGTGTGCCATGTAGATGCTGAATGAGGCGTTGTGCTTCAGCATGTATTCGAGGTCGGCGAGGTATTTGTCGGTCTTGCCGGTGTGATGCGGTGCGCCCCACGTGTCGAACCAACCGGGATAAAACTCGCCGCACATGAGCGGGCCTTTGCCTTCGGGCAATATCTGGCGCAACGCTTTGAACGCGCCCGCCGGATCAGAGCCGAAGTTCACGACGGGAAACAAATCTTCCCGCCAGCCGTTGCGAAGTGCGTCCTTGGGATTGCACGCGAAGAGTGGCACGTCGAATCCGGCGTCAATGAACACCTGCCGGAGTTCACCCATGTATTCGGCGTCTTTGCCGAAGAAACCGTATTCGTTCTCGACCTGCACCATGAGAATCGGGCCGCCTTTGGTGATTTGCAGCGGACCGAGCACGCGGGCGACTTCAGCGAAGTAACGCTTCGCCGCGCCAATGTAACGCGGGTCGCGCGTGCGGAGTTTGATGTCGTCGTGTTTGAGCAACCACCACGGCGTGCCGCCCATTTCCCATTCGGCGCAGGCGTACGGGCCGGGGCGAAGGATGACCCACAATCCTTCCTCTTGCGCGATGCGGCAAAACTCAGCGGCGTCGGCTTCGTAGGACCAGTTGAATTCGCCGGGGCGTGGTTCGTGCAAGTTCCAGAAGAGATAGGCGCAAACGGTGTTTAAACCCATCGCCTTAGCCATCTGTAAACGATGCCGCCAGTATTCGGGTGGAACGCGCGGCGCGTGGATTTCGCCGCAGCGGATCAGGAACGGTTTTCCGTCGAGGAGAAAATCATTCGGGCCGATGGCGAAGGTGTGTTTGGCCTTTGCCTCCTCTCCCCGGCCCTCTCCTCCCTTGGGGGAGGCGAGGGAGACGGAAGCCAGCGGGCGTTCCGGCGTTTTGGCTTTGCCATCGAGACGCAGGATTTCGCTGCCGGCAAGCAGGAACGCCCCGACGCCGTAAACTTCCGTGGCTTGCGGTGAAAACTTCTTCGGGTCGGCGCCGATGGGTTGCACGTGTGTGAGCTTGCCGTTTTCGTCCACGCACGAAACCAATGCATCCCACGCACGGAGCGCAGCGGGTTCGAAGCGAGCGCGGTCGAGCAGGCCGTTGTTCACACCCCATGTCAGCGCGTAACAGTAGAAGCCTGAGCCGCTGGTTTCCTTCAGCGGATAGCTGGCGGCATCGAGCAGACTGGAGCGCCAGAGGCCATCGGGTTGTTGCAGCGTGAGAATTTTCTCCGCCATTTGCTTGAACTGTGTTTCGAAGCGAGGGCGGTCGGGATCGTTGGGCGCGAGATGTTGCAGCATGCGGACGAGGCCACCCATCACCCAGCCGTTGCCGCGACTCCAGAAAATCTTCGCACCGTTGGCTTCGCGCTTTGGGAAGAACGTGCTGTCGCGGAAATAGAGATGCTCGTCTTTGTCGAACAAGTAATCCGATGTGCGCCACCAGTTCGTGATGGCGAACTCGCGATACTTGGTTTCGCCCGTGGCGATGGACAGACGCAGCCACGCGGGCGGGGCCATGAAGAGTGAATCGCACCACGACCACACATCGCCTTCGCCCGCGAACTTGAGTGAATTGGTTTTCGGGGCGGCAAGGATTTTGTCGAAGTTGGCGCGGAGCGGTGCGATCATCTTTGGATCGCGCGTGTGGAAAAAGAGTTCGCCGTAGGTCTGGCCGACAGCCTGATCGTCCGCGTGATAGAGGCGCGGGCCGGGCTTCCATTGATTCGCTTCGCCCATCTGGATCATGGTATCGCGATACTTGGCGTTGGTGGAAACTTCCGCGAGTGCCATCACACCCGCGTAGTAAGCGCCCATCGTCCAGTCCGTCGGCTTGTGGCGTGACTTGTTGGCCAGTTGCCAGTCAGCGACGCGTTCCATGACGGAGAGTGTGTCGCGCATGGGCAACGACCATTTGTCCTGCCATTGGATGCGGGGCTGACCGTTGGTTTCAAAACTGAGCGGCAGCCAGATGTAGCGCGAGTCTGGCAGGTTGGTGGAATTCCAACGGTCGGCCATGAATAAGAACGTGTCCGGCAAGCCTTGCACGGGTTGAACGAAGGTGCTTTGCGAGCGATAAGAAGTTTCTGCTTCCGCGCCGAGCCAAGGATTATCAAGTTCAGTCCACGGGCCGAAAATGGAATCCGCCACGCCCGCGCGCGCGGCATTCGGTGCCCAGCCTGTGCAACCCGACGCGATAAGGTAATACTTGCCATTCTGCTTGAAGACGGCGGGCGCTTCCATCGAGCGGCCCACGAAGATGCGGACGTATTTGCCAGCGGGCTTGAGATAATCGTCGGTAAGCAACGAGACGTGCATGGTGGGATTTTCTTCCGAAGCGTAAAATTGATACGCCTTGCCGTCGTCGTCCACGAACAGTGTCATGTCGCGCGCCATCTGGCCGCCTTTGAAATCGCGGGCGAGCGGATTGTCATTGCCGGGTTGTTTGTTGGCCTCAGTGATATTTTCGGGCCAGATGCCGGCGTTGGGGCGGAAACCGCCGAGATAGGTGAACGGGCCAGTGGGGCTGTCGCTTACAGCGACGCCGGATTTTGCGGCGGCATAGTTTTCCGAATCAATGTGTAACCACATGACGAATTTCTTCGTCGCGCGGTTGTAAATGACTTTGGGGCGCTCGATGACTTGTGTGCTGTGCAAGTCGTGGGAGGAATCGTTGGTAACAGCGGGCAGGGCGAGGCCTTCAAATTTCCAGTCGGAAAGATTGGTCGAGGAATAGCAGGAGACGCCCATCGCTACGACGCGCGTGCCGCCCCAAGATTTATTGGCCTCCGGCAGCCCAAGTATGGCCTTCCTTGAATTCGCCGTACCAATAGTAAACACCGTTGTGATATAGCATTCCGCCGCCATGGGCGTTGATAGGATTGCCGGTGGTGTCATTCCAGACTGCGCCAGGAATAAAGGTGGCGGGAGGCGCAGCCTGGCTGGGGGGCGTGGCAAGCAAGATCGGCAGGAGTGCGAGGGGGGAAATCAGGCGACGGAGTATTGGCATTGTATTCGTGTTCATTAAACAGACGGTGTTGCGATGTGGGCAATATGACGACGGCGCTGCGCGTTCTTCCATGACTCTTTCGGGTGATAATTAGCAACAGGATGGTATGGGGAAGGGGAGGGAAACCAGCCCGTTTTTGTGGGGTATTTGAGGGGGGTGATGTTGGCAGGATAGAGGCATCGAAAAAATTCTAAAAAATCTATTGCGTCTGAAAACTACTTTGTTAATCTCTGCGTCCCTTTCGCCTGAAAACGAATGGGCCAGTTTATCCGCAAGCCGATAACTGATCCTCACAGCGAGGACAGGAATGATGGTTTGCCAGCTCCACGAGTTGCTCGACTGGAAATCATTGATTTTTATGCCAGTTAAAACATTTAGACCGCTAACGCCGTCCCTGCGCTACGTCTCGTTCGCTGATTTCAGCGATATTACGAAGCACAAGCCGGAAAAAAGCTTGGTCGAGATTCGCAAGAAGACCGGCGGCCGTAACATGTATGGTCGTGCCACTGCCCGTGGTATTGGTGGTGGTCATAAGCAAAAGCTCCGCCTTGTTGATTTCAAGCGCAACAAGCATGGTGTTGAAGCCACTGTATCGGCGATTGAATACGATCCGATTCGGACGGCGCGTCTGGCTCTGTTGGAATACAAGGATGGCGAGAAGCGTTATATCATTGCTCCTGTTGGTATCAAGGTCGGCGGAAAGGTTCTGAGCGGCCCGACTGCTCCTCCTGAAATTGGTAATGCCTTGCCGTTGAAGGCGATTCCGTTGGCGGCTGCGGTTCACAACATCGAGTTGACCCCGGGTCGCGGTGGTCAGATGGTCCGCACTGCTGGTGGCGCAGCGACGTTGATGTCCCGCGACGAAGGCTATGCGCAATTGCGCCTGCCTTCCGGTGAAATCCGCAAGGTCAGTGAAGATTGTTACGCAACCATCGGTCAGGTTGGTAACACTGAGCACGAGAATGTGATCCTTGGTAAGGCGGGTCGCTCCCGGCATCGGGGGATCCGTCCGATTAACCGTGGTATCGCGCGTAATCCGGTGGATCACCCGAACGGTGGTGGTCAGGGTAAGAGCAAGGGTGGTGGTGGTTGGCAGCAGCTGGTTTCTCCGTGGGGTGTGGAGGCCAAGGGTTATCGTACTCGCGATAAGCAAAAAATTTCCAATCGTTTCATTGTTGTTCGGCGCGATGGTCGCCCGATGAAGAACAAGTAAAAATTTATGGGACGTTCGATTAAAAAAGGTCCGTTTGTAGAGCAGCACTTGCTGGACAAGATCCAGAAGGCCAAGGACACCAAGTCCAAAGCGCCGATCAAGACTTGGTCGCGCCGCTCGATGATCACGCCTGAGTTCGTCGGCGTGACGTTCGCGGTTCACAACGGTAAGGTGTTCAATCCAGTGTTCGTGACCGAGAACATGGTTGGTCATCGGCTCGGTGAATTTTCCCTGACGCGCACGTTCAAGAAGCACGGCGCTCACACAGCGAAAGCGGAGGCCAAGTAGTCTATGCAAGTCCACGCGATTTTACGGAACGTGCCGATGTCCGCACAAAAAGTGCGCGAAGTCGTGCGTCAGATTCAGGGTTTGCCCGCGCTTCAAGCGCAGGCGGTGCTCCAAGTCGTGCCGCGCAAATCGGCCCGGTTTGTGGCCAAGACTCTTAAGTCCGCGATTGCAAACGCGGAGAACAACAACAAGGCCAAGCCCGAGTCGTTGTTGGTGAAGGAAGCGGTGGCTGGCACGGCGACCTCCATGAAGCGGTTTACGCCCAAGGCGCGCGGTTCGGCTGGTCCGATCATCAAGCGCCGCAGTCACATCAAGATCACTTTGTCGGACGAGTAATAGTATGGGACAAAAAACCAATCCAATCGGCCTGCGCGTTGCCGTCAATAAAGACTGGCGCTCGAAGTGGTATTCCGCGAAAAAGGAATTCGGTGGCTTGCTCGCTGAAGACCGCAAGATCCGCGAGATTTTGAAGAAGAAGCTCGAAACCGCTTCTGTTCCGAAGATTTTGATCGAGCGTGCCGCAAGCCGCTGCCGTATCACGATTTTGACCGCCCGTCCAGGCGTGGTCATCGGTCGCAAAGGCTCTGAGATCGACAAGATCAAGGAAGACCTGAGCAAGATGACCGGCAAGGAAATCTACGTGGACATCATGGAAGTGAAGTCCCCGGAGATCGACGCGCAGCTCGTCGCGGAAAATGTCGCGCTCCAGTTGGAGCGCCGCGTTTCTTTCCGCCGTGCGATGAAGAAGGTCTTGCAGACCGCGAAGGATTTCGGTGCGGATGGCATCAAGATCCGTTGTGCGGGTCGGCTCGGTGGGGCGGAAATCGCCCGCGTGGAGAAGTATCACTGGGGTCGCGTTCCGTTGCACACGTTGCGTGCGAACATTGACTACGGTTTTGCGGAAGCAAATACGGTTTATGGCAAGCTCGGCATCAAGTGCTGGATCTGCAAGGGTGAAAACAAGCCGCAGAAGGCTGCCAAGCCGGAAGCTGCTGCGCCAGTCGCGGCAAACTGAACATTTTTAGGAAGAGGATTTTAACATGGCAATGCAACCAGCAAGAGTAAAGTATCGCAAGATGCACCGCGGCAACCGGGCCGGTCTGGCGTATCGCGGTAGCACGGTGGCGTTTGGCGAGTATGGCCTGATGGCGCTCGAACGTTGCTGGATGGACAGCAAGCAAATTGAGTCGGCGCGCGTCGCGATTTCCCGCGAGATGAAGCGTCACGGCAAGTTGTGGATCCGGGTGTTCCCGCAAAAATCTTTTACCAAAAAGCCGCTGGAAACACGTATGGGTAAGGGTAAAGCACCGCTTGAAGGCTGGGTCGCGGTGATCCGCCCGGCGAACATCCTGTTCGAGGTGGATGGTGTGACTGAAGCGGTGGCGCGCAATTGTATGCGCTTGGCTGCTTCCAAGATGCCGATCAAGACCAAGTTCATTTCGCGGCACAGTCATGCCGCTTAAGCGAAAGAGTTTATGAAGTTTTCGGAAATCAAAGATATGACGCAGACCGAGTTGGCGGCTAAAGGCCGCGATCTGCGCACGGAGATGTTCAACCTGCGCTTGCAGCAGGCCAGCGCGCAGCTGGAGAAGCCGGCGCGTTTGCGCACTTTGCGGCGCGACATTGCGCGTCTCGAGACCCGCGCCTCCCAACTCCGTAACACGAAGAAAGCTTAATCTGATCTGGTATGGCTGAAACTACTCAAACGGCGGAGAAGCGTGGCACGCGTAAAGAGCGTGTCGGTGACGTGATTTCGAACAAGATGGCCAAGACCATCGTGGTCCGCGTGGAGCGTCGCTTCCCGCATCCCCAGTTCAAGAAGGTCGTCACGGCCTACTCGAAATTTTACGCGCACGACGAAAAGGCCGAGGCAAAAGTCGGCGACACGGTGCGCATCGAAGAAACCCGCCCGTTGTCCAAGCTGAAGCGCTGGCGGTTGGTGGCAGTGGTGGAAAAGAGCAGCGGCGTTGAACGCGTCACCGCCTGATTTAATTTTTTATGTTACAAGTCCGTTCTCATCTTGATGTTGCCGACAACACCGGCGCGAAAGTCGCCTGGAACATCGGCGTGTTGGGCCGCAATCAGATGTATGCCGGCATCGGTGATGTGATCAAAGTTCACATCAAAGAAGCGGCCCCTGACGGTACGGTTAAAAAGGGCGAAGTTCACAATGCCGTGATCGTTCGCACCCGGCACATCATCCGTCGCGTGGACGGTTCGTATGTGCGGTTTGACAACAATGCCTGTGTCATCATTGACGCGGAGCAGAACCCGAAAGGCACGCGTATCTTCGGACCCGTTGCTCGCGAACTCCGCGACAAGAAGTTCATGAAGATCATCTCGCTGGCCCCGGAAGTGATTTGAAGTTATGAAGAGTTTTCACGTTAAGAAAAACGACGAAGTGGTGGTGCTGTCCGGTTCGGACAAGGGTAAGCGCGGTCGCATCATTTCCATCCTCGCGAAGAAGGATCGCGTGATCGTGGAAGGCGTCGCGATGATCAAGCGCCATACGCGCAAGAGCCAGCAGCATCCCCAAGGTGCGATCGTCGAGAAGGAAGGTTCCGTGCACGTCTCCAATGTGATGGCGGCAACGGAATTCGATGCGCGCGCGGCGAAGCGCGGCACGACCCCGGCCAAGAAAGCCTGAGAACCAATTGAGATTTACGTTACGGCAAAAACCGTGACCCCAAAAAATGAAAGCCAGACTGCACAGCAAATACGTCAATGATGTGGTGCCCGCCCTCAAGGCGAAGCACAACTACGCCAACGTCCATCAGATTCCCAAGCTCGAGAAGATCGTGGTGAACATGGGCATCAGCGCCTCGTTGGAAAAGGGCGCGATTGAAGACGCCGCCAAGGATCTGACCTCGATCACCGGACGCAAGCCGGCGATCAGCAAGTCCCGCAAGGCGATCGCGAACTTCAAGCTCCGCGAAAACCAGCCCATCGGCTGCCGCGTGACGCTGCGCAAGGATGCGATGTATGAGTTTTTTGACCGCTTGGTCGCCGTGACCTTGCCCCGTATCCGTGACTTCCGTGGTTTGTCGCCGCGCAAGTTTGACGGGCGTGGTAACTACACGTTCGGCATCGCGGATCAGGCGATTTTCCCGGAAATCGAACTGGAAAAGGTGAAGCGCCAGCAGGGTATGGACATCACCATCGTGACCAGTGCGACGAGCGACGCCCAGGCGTTGGATCTGTTGAAGCACATGGGTTTCCCGTTCGCCGAGAAATAAACAATTAAACGATTTTATGGCCAAGACAGCATGGTTGGAGCGCAACAAGCGCAAAGCAGCAACGGTAAAGAAGTTCGCCGCGAAGCGTGCGGAACTGAAGGCGAAGCGTGATTACGCCGGTCTGGCGCAATTGCCCCGCGACGCCAGCCCGACGCGGCTGGTGAACCGCTGCTCGATGAGCGGCCGGCGCCATGGTTACATGCGCAAGTTTGGTTGCTCGCGTTTGACGTTCCGTGAAGCGGCGTTGAACGGTTTGATCCCCGGCGTCGTGAAAGCGAGCTGGTAAGCACAATTTGAATTGAGAGTTTGATATGATTGATCCGATTGCAGACATGTTGACCCGCATCCGCAATGCGTCCCGCGCGCTGTTGCCGACGGTGGCGATCCCGCATTCCAAGATGAAGGAAAGCGTCGCGAAGATCCTCAAGGCCGAGGGTTACGTGGCGGAAGTGGCCGTCGAAGGGACGACCAAGAAATCAATCAAGCTCCGCTTGAAGTATGAAGGCAAGAAGGGTGTGATCGAAGGCCTCAAGCGCATCAGCTCGCCGGGTCTGCGTAATTATGTCGGCGCGACCGAAATCCCCCGCGTGCGCGGTGGACTCGGTGTGGCGGTGGTTTCCACCTCGGAAGGTGTGATGACCGGCCAGGAAGCCCGCAAGAAGAACATCGGTGGAGAATTGCTCTGCTACGTCTGGTAAGGACCGAATTTTATGTCGCGTATTGGAAAACAACCGATTGCCATCCCGGCCAAAGTCAAGGTCGAGGTCAAAGGGCAGAAAGTTCACGTCGAGGGCCCGAAGGGCAAGCTCGACTGGGAATTGCCGCAACGCACCAGCTTGAAGGTTGAGGGCGATAAGGTCGTCGTCAGCCGCGTTGGTGAAGATGCGCAAGCCAAGGCGCTGCATGGTTTGAGCCGTGCGCTCGTGAACAACATGGTCAAGGGTGTCTCCGATGGCTTCGTCAAGAAGCTTGAGATCCAAGGCGTCGGTTTCAAGGCTGCTGTCACTGGCAAGGTTGTGAACCTGAGCCTCGGATTCTCGCACCCGGTCAACTACGCCATTCCTGATCAGATCAAGGTCACGGTGGAAGAAAACACCAAGTTGACCATCGAAGGTCCGGACAAAATGTTGGTCGGCAAAGTGGCCTCCGAAATCCGCGCTTATTACCCACCAGAGCCGTACAAAGGCAAGGGCGTGCGTTATGCGGGCGAACATGTCCAGCGCAAGGAAGGCAAGACCGTTCAGTAATAATTGATTTAACCGCCCCGGCCAAATCCGTGGCTCTAAGAACATGCAAACGCAAAAGAAACAACGTCTCCAGCAGCTGCGCCATTGGCGCGTGCGGAAAAAAGTTAGCGGCACCAGTGAACGTCCGCGCATGAGTGTGTGCTTCACCAGCGCGCATATCTACGTGCAGATCATTGACGACACGGTCGGCAAGACGCTCGTTTCCGCCTCGACCCGCAGCAAGGCGCTGAAAGGTCAGAAGCTCGCGGCCAACGCCGCCAGCGCCAAGACCATCGGCAGTGCGGCAGCGAAAGCGGCGATTGACAAAGGTATCAAAGCCGTGGTGTTCGATCGCGGCAGTGCGCGTTATCACGGTAAGGTCAAGGCGCTCGCGGAAGCAGCGCGTGAGGCCGGTCTCCAGTTCTAATTTGTTATGTCAAACGACTCCGGAACAGAAATCATCAAAAAAGAAGGCGCTGAGGGTTCAGCTCCAGAAGCCGGTTCAGCGCCATCTCCTCGCTTTGGCGGTGGTGGGCGTGGCGGACGCTTTGGCGGTCCCCGCGGCGGCGGCGGTGGCGGCGGTCGTGGCCGTCGTTCGGAAGCGCCTGAATCAGGTTTTGACGGACAAGGTGGCGAAGAACTCACTGAGAAGGTGGTGTTCATTAATCGCTCGTCCAAGGTTGTTAAGGGTGGGCGACGGTTCAAATTCAGCGCCTTGGTTGTCGTCGGCGACAAGAAGGGACGCGTTGGTTTGGGGCTCGGCAAGGCCACAGAAGTTTCGGATGCTATCCGCCGCGGTGGCGAAGATGCCCGCCGGCAGATGAAGTCTGTGTCTTTGAAGGACGCGACGATTCCGCACGAAATTTTCTCTGAGTTTGATGGCGCACGTATTTTGTTGCGTCCTGCATCTCCCGGTACCGGCATTATTGCGGGCAAGACGGTCCGCGCGGTGTTGGAATCCGCTGGCGTGCGTGACATCCTCACGAAATCGCTCGGTTCAAAGAACGCGGCCAACGTGGTGAAGGCGACTTTAAACGGCTTGTTGCAGCTCCGCACCCGCGAAGCCATCTTCAAGAGCCGCGGTTTGGAAATCAAAAAGGTGGCGGCCCCGGTCGCTCCGACAGCCAGCTAATTTTTTATGCGTTTACACGATCTTAAACCTCGTCCCGGCGCGAAGCATCGTCGCAAGCGGCTCGGCCAGGGTGAATCCAGTGGTCGCGGTAAGACGGCCGGTCGCGGTGGCAAAGGCCAGACTGCGCGTTCCGGCAGCTCGATCCGCATCGGTTTCGAAGGCGGTCAGATGCCGCTCATCCGTCGTATCCCGAAGCGCGGTTTCAACAATGTCCGCTTTGGTACGCGCTATCTTCCAGTGAATTTGGAAGTCTTGAATGCTTTTGATGACGGCGCTCGTGTGGATGAAGCTGCTTTGCGCAAAGCCGGCTTGGTCAACGGTCGTGGTGATGGGGTCAAGGTCCTTGGCGACGGCGAGCTCACCAAAAAATTGACGGTAGTCGCTCAGGCCTTCAGTGCCACGGCCAAAGCCAAAATCGAAGGCAAGGGCGGTAAATGTGAAGTGGTCAAAGTGGCGAAAGCCGCTCCTGCGACCCAGGGTTAATCAGCAGGGCATTCAACCATGTTCGGCAACCTCATTCAGACCTTTACCAACTGCTTCAAGATTCCGGAACTGAAGTCCCGGATTTTCTTTACCGTCTTGTTGCTGGCTATTGCGCGGCTCATTGCTTTTGTGCATGTGCCCGGTCTGAATACAGATGCGCTAAACGCGTTCTTTGATGCGCATGCTGGGGCGGGGGGGATGTTGGGCATGTACAACCTTTTCACTGGCGACGCCATGAGTCACGGCGCGGTGGGAGCGTTGGGGATCATGCCGTACATCAGCGCGACAATTATCATCCAGTTGCTGACCGCAGTCATTCCGACGTTGAGCAAGGCTGCCCGGGAAGAGGGTGGTCGGGCTAAAATTATTCAGTACGGTCGCTATCTCACGGTGGCTTTGTGTTTGATTCAGGGAACATTCATGGCCTTGAGTTGGGAGAATCCACAATCCATTTTCCAAGGTTGGAGTTATGGCGATCTGGTGATCTACAAGGATTATATTTGGTGGTATCGCTTTCAAACGGTCATCTTGCTGACGACTGGAACGATGTTGCTGATGTGGTTAGGTGAACAAATTACGGAGCGTGGGATTGGCAATGGTGTTTCTCTCGTCATCACGATTGGTATCGTTGCGGCTATGCCAGGCGCGGTCGGTCAGGTGCGGGAAATGTTCTGGCCGGGTGAAGGTGTGGAACGCAGCCATGGGCTGGTAGAAGCTGTCGTCATGATGCTGATGATTGTGATTGTGATTGCGGTGGTGATTGCCGTGACCCAGGCACAACGGAAGATTCCAGTCCAATATGCCCAACGGGCGGTTGGTCGTAAAATTTATGCGGGCCAATCCTCGTTCATGCCATTGCGCGTTAATTATGCGGGGGTGATGCCGGTCATCTTTGCTTCTGCAATCCTGATGTTCCCACAGAAGTTGTTCTCGATGATTGGGGCTCGCTTTAACATCAAGTTTTTCAATGACTTGGCCTATTATCTAAATTACGGCTCGGTGTTTTATCTGTTGCTGTTTGGGTTGATGATTTTGTTCTTCTCGTATTTCTGGGTGGCCACTCAGTTCAACGAAATTCAGATCGCTGATGATTTGAAAAAGAATGGTGGTTACATTCCAGGTGTGCGCCCAGGGCAGCCAACAAGCGATTACCTGCACAACACAATGAGTCGCATTACTCTAGCTGGTGCGTTGTTCCTGACTGGAATTGCTGTGTTGCCGATCATTTTGCAAGATAAGATGAAGATTCCGCATGCTGTGGCTGGCTTTTTCGGAGGCACAAGCATGTTGATCACGGTGGGCGTGATGCTAGATACGATGCGGCAGATTGAATCGCATTTGTTGATGCGTCATTACGACGGTTTCCTAAAAAAGGGGAAAATCAAAGGCCGTTTGTAAGTTTAGATTTTAATCTCATCTGAATGACTCGGTTGAGATAGCCAGACACCGAGATGAGCCTCATCAAAAGCGAACGCGAAATTGAAATCATGCGCGTCGCAGGGCGGATGGTGGCGGAAGTTTTGGAAGAAGTGTCGGCATTCATTCGTCCGGGGGTGACGACGCGACAGGTAGATGAATTTGCCGGAGAATCCATGAAGAAGCGCGGTTGCAAGAGCGCGTTTCTCGGTTACCGGAAATATCCGTGTCAGACGTGTTTGTCGGTCAACGATGAGGTGGTTCACGGGTTGGCCAATGAACGCGTTTTGCGCTTTGGTGACATTGTTAGCATTGATTGTGGTGTTCGTTACGAGGGTTATATCGGTGACACCGCAACAACAGTTGCAGTCGGTGGATGTGGTGTAGCGGCGCAGCGATTGATGGATGTGACGCAGCAAGCGCTTCAAAAAGGCATTGCTCAGGCGATTGCCGGGAATCGCGTGACTGATATTTCGCGCGCAGTGCAGAATTTTGTTGAAGGTAACGGTTTCAGTGTGGTGCGAGAGTTTGTGGGTCACGGGGTGGGCAAGTCGGTTCATGAGGAGCCGCAAGTGCCTAATTTCGTGGATGCTGGAAGTAGTGCCAAGCTCAAGCCCGGGATGACGATCGCGATTGAGCCAATGGTGAATGCGGGTCGTCCTGAAGTGAAAATCCTGAAAGACGGCTGGACAGTGGTGACGCAAGATGGTTCACTCTCTGCCCATTTTGAGCATACCGTGCTCATTACGGAAGGTGCGCCGGAGATTTTGACATGTGTGCAGATGCCTTCCGGATTGAAGGTCGGGTGATTGAAGCGTTGCCGAATGGCACGTTTCAAGTGGAGTTGGCCAATGGTCATCGGTTGCTGGCTTTTACATCTAGCCGCACGAAACAGGAATTTGCCGGCACAAGGCCGGGTGACAAAGTGAAATTGCAACTGACGCCGTTTGATTTGTCAACGGGGCGGTTGATGGTGGAAAAGAAAACGATTTAACATGAAAGTTCGAGCCTCGGTAAAAAAGCTGTGCGAGCACTGCAAGGTTGTGCGTCGCCGTGGCGTGTTGCGTGTCATTTGCACGAACAAGCGTCATAAACAACGTCAAGGTTAATTAATTTATGGCACGCATCATTGGTGTAGAAATTCCGCCGAATAAGCGCATTGATATCGCGCTCCGTTACATTTACGGCATCGGTCCGGTCAACGCGATGGAGATTCTCGAACGCGCGAATATTGACCCGTCCATCCGCGCAAAGGACCTCACCGAAGCGCAGTTGTCCCAGATCGTTCATGCGATTCAGGACGGCAAGTATGTCATCGAAGGTGATCTGCGCCGCGAGCTCGGTTTGAATCTCAAGCGTTTGCAGGCTATCAAGTGCTACCGTGGCGTCCGCCACCTGCGCAGCCTGCCGGTGCGCGGTCAACGCACTCAGACGAATGCGCGTACTCGTAAAGGTCCGCGGCGCACTGTCGGCGTGCAGCGTAACCCGAATGCTAAGACTGGCATTCACTAAGAACTGAATTTGTATGGCTGAAGAGATCAAGAAAAAAGCCGCTTCTGTAAAGGAAGCGAAGCCTGAAGTCGCCGCGGAAAAGTCCGCCAAGGCTGCTGACGAAACCAAGACCAAGAAAGCCGCAGCTGCTCCTGCTGTCGAAGCGCCTAAAGTGGACGCTGCTGGCGCTCCTGTGGTCGCCGCGCCGACCGCTGCCGAATTGCTGGGCGAAGACGCAAACGCCAAGAAGATCGTCAAGGCGAAGCATGCCAAGAACATCTCCGTCGGCATCGCGAACATTTCTGCAACGTTCAATAACACGCAGGTGACAATCACCGACATGCACGGCAACCTCATCGGTTGGTCCGCCGCTGGTCGCGTGGGTTTCAAGGGTTCGCGCAAGAGCACGGCCTATGCTGCGCAGATGGTCGCGCAGGATGCCGCCCGTCAGGCGATGGCGCACGGCATGAAGGAAGTTGAAATCCGCGTCAAAGGTCCGGGCTCCGGTCGTGAATCTGCGATTCGTGCGCTGCAGGCCATCGGTCTGGAAATCAGCTCGATCAAGGACGTGACGCCCGTTCCGCATAATGGCTGCCGTCCGCGCAAGAAGCGCCGCGTCTAGTCTTAACCATCGTTAACTCGCAAATTTTATGGCTCGTTACAAAGGTCCTCGCGTTCGCATCAGCCGCCGTTTCGGTGTTCCGATTTTCGGCCCGTCCAAGTATCTCGAACGCCGCAATTATCCGCCCGGTGTCCATGGTCCGAAGTCCCGGCGTAAGCTGACTGACTACGGTATGGCTTTGGTAGAAAAGCAAAAGCTTCGCTACTACTACGGCTTGCTTGAACGGCAGTTTCGTGGTGTTTATGAAAAGGCACTTAAGCGCCGTGGCGTGACCGGTGAGCAGATGCTCCAGATTCTCGAGACTCGTCTCGACAACGTCGTGTTCCATCTCGGCTTCGGCACCACTCGGGCCGCCGCTCGTCAGATGGTCGCTCACGGTCATATCACCGTGAACGGTCGCAAGGTCAGCATCCCGTCCTACGCTCTCAAGGTGAACGACGTGATCGTTGCTAAGGATACCACCGTTTCCCGTCAGATGGCGACGAAGGCGCTGGAATTGTCCACCAGCCGCGCGGTTCCGGACTGGCTCTCCTTGAGCAAGGACGAGTTCAAGGGCGTCGTGATGCGCATCCCCACTCGTGATGAGATCAATCCCATCGCGAACGAACAAGCGGTCGTTGAATTTTATTCCCGTTAATAACCAATCGTTCTGCTGCTGCAGAACACTCTAAATAAAGACAATTATACGGACGTCCGGCTGCCGGGAATAGTAGTCGTGTCGCCAGATTAAAATTGTTGAAAGGAAACCATGCCCGTACGTCTCGGTAGATTTGAAATGCCTAAGCGGTTGACCAAGGATGAGTCAACGGCCACAGATACCTACGCCAAGTTTGTGGCGGAACCGTTTGAAACCGGTTACGGTCACACTGTTGGCAACTCCCTGCGCCGCGTGCTGCTCAGCTCGCTTGAAGGCGCAGCCATCACCTCCATCAAGGTAGACGGCGCGATGCACGAATTCGCAGCCATCGAAGGCGTGGTGGAAGATGTCACGGACATCGTTCTCAATCTGAAGAAGGTCAAGTTCAAGGCGCACACGCGCGATGAACAGGTCTTGTTGCTATCGGTAAACAAGGAAGGTGCTGTTACCGCCGGCGACATCCAGCTCAACCAAAACATTGAGCTCGTCAATCCCGACCAGATCATCTGCACGCTCGATAAAAAGAAGAAGTTCGAGATGGAGCTCACCGTGAAAATCGGTCGTGGCTTCCTGACGGGTGACGAAAACAAGAAATCCGGTCAAGCCATCGGCGTGATCGCGATTGACTCGATTTTCTCCCCGGTCACCCGCGTGCGTTATGCTGTCGAAGCATCGCGTGTCGGTAACCGCACCGACTACGATCGTTTGGTGCTTGAGCTCTGGACCGATGGTCGTATCACGCCCGACGATGCTTTGACGCAGTCCTCCGCCATTCTCGCCCATCACCTCGACGTATTTGTTGGCTACGACAAGAACGCCATCGAGTTTGAAGAGACGGTGGACAAGCAGGACGATGAGAAGATGAAGATGAAGAAGCTTCTCAACATGTCCGTGAATGAGATCGAGTTGAGCGTTCGCGCTGCGAACTGCTTGAACAACGCGAACATCACCACGGTCGGTCAGTTGGCGATGAAGAGCGAATCCGAGATGCTCAAGTACCGCAACTTCGGCAAGAAGTCGCTCAACGAGATCAAGGACAAGTTGACCGCCCTCGGCCTCTCCCTCGGCATGACGTTCGAGTCCGGATTGATTGACGGGCCGAAAGAAGAAATTAAAGCGCTGTAATTTATGCGACACCTTAAGAGAACCGCCAAGTTGGGCCGCCAGTTTGAGCACCGCAATGCGATGCTCTCCAACATGGTTTGCAGTCTGATCAAGCACAAGCGGATTACCACCACGCTCGCGAAGGCCAAGGCCGCACGCACAGTGGCCGAAAAGATTGTGACCTTGGGCAAGAAGGGCACGCTGCAGGCTCGCCGGCTGGCCGCCGCCCGTTTGCACACCCATGGTCCGACGGTTGAATTGACCAAGGCCGAGAAGAAGAAGTGGCGTGCGGAAGAAGATGTCATTCGCATCTTGTTTGAAGACATTGCGCCAGCGTTTAAGGGCCGGGTCGGTGGCTACACCAGGATTATCAAGCTCGAGCAACGGCCTGGTGATTCTGCGACGAAAGCCATTTTGGAATGGGTGGACGAAGTCGTTTCCGCAGCTCCTGCTCCCGAAGCCAAAGCTGACGACAAAAAGGCCAAGGAAGCCGTGGCCGCGAAGTAATCTTCAATCTGATTTGATTTCAAGCCCGCTCGAAAGAGCGGGCTTTTTCATTTTTCCCAACGACAGTGCCGGAAAAGAGCTGCGGTTTGGCTTGTCATTTAGGCTGCAGCTCTGTTCCCTGTCTGCCACTATGACACCTTCTCTCGCTGTGCGGGCTGGCTGTGGCTGGCTGGCGCTCTTTGTGGCGACTTTTACGGGTTCAACCTTGTTGGCGACGGTGCAATCCGATCAGCCGCCAACGTCCAATGACTCGCAGGCGCGGAACTTTGGTCAGGAACTCCGGCCGATCTTTAACGGGACAAACCTAAACGGGTGGATTATTCGTGGGGGTAAGGCCAGCTATGTGGTGGAAGATGGTGTGATTGTTGGGACTACCACCATCAAAGGTGGCGGTAATACTTTCCTGTGCACTGAAAGGCAATATGGCGATTTCATTCTTGAGCTGGAGATCAAGGCAGACCCGGAGTTGAACTCTGGGGTGCAAATTCGCAGCCAGAGTTTTGATGCCGAAACCACCTACGACTTTGGCGATCATCTCGTTCAGATTCCAGCCCAGCGCGTTCATGGTTATCAGGTCGAGGTAGATCATCGTTCCGAGCGGCGGTGGAGCGGCGGTGTTTACGACGAGGGGCGGCGCAACTGGCTGTTTCCTTTAGCGACGAACTCCGCGGCTGGGCAAGCATTCAAAATTGGCGGGTGGAATAAGTACCGCATCCAATGCCTTGGCAGTTCGATTAGGACCTGGGTTAATGATGTGCCAGCTGCCGATTTGGTTGATGCGGAAACGCTGCGTGGTTTTATCGGCCTGCAAGTTCACGGAGCTGAAAAGCCCGGGTTACAGGTGCGTTTCCGCAATGTGCGGTTGCAAGATCTGGGGACGTCACATTGGGCGGTTGCGTGGGATTGCAGTTCATTGGAGGGATTGGAGGAAAGCGGTCCGGCAAAGTGGACGTTGGCGGCGCATACGCTTCAAGCCGCCCAGGCAAAAGAGGCTCACACTGTAAGCGCCCTCACGGGCAATACGCCGTTAATGAATTTCACCGTGCGGCTGAAATACAAGATAGCAGCCGGTGGCTTCACCTTGGCTTTCCACCCCCCGTCCGATGCGACTGCAACCGCAGGGTTCGGTTTCGCATTTGCAGAGCGAATGGGCGCGACCAACATCACGCATCTACAAGATTGGAATACGGTGGTTGCTTCGGTGCAACCGGACCGCTTTGTGGTGATTCTGAATGGCCATCAGGTGAAAGACCTTGCGTTGTCTCGCGCTGGCGGCGTTTGTCCTAGGCTGGAATTGCCTGCCGGGCGGGCAGCAGAAGTTTATTTCAAGGACTTTGAGATTCTTGCCTCCAAACCTTGATCCCCCCGCTATCTTAAAGTGATGCGATCCTATTTTCTGCTTCCGGTTGCGCTATTGCTGCTCGTGTTGGGGCTTTGCTCCTGTATCGCGCCCAAGCCCGTCGTGCCAGCTAATCCGTTGGGTGTTCGGATCACGCCAACGAATAATCTGCTGCGGGTTGAACTCAACGGAAAACTCTTCACGGAATATCATTACCAAAACGTGCCGCGCCCGTTTTGTTATCCGCTCCTCGGCCCGGGCGGCGTGGCAATGACGCGCAATTTCCCGATGGCCAGTCCGCCCGGCGAGGAACACGATCATCCGCATCACCGGTCGTTTTGGTACGGTCACGAGCCCGTCAACGGCGTGGATTTTTGGGCCGAGCGCGCGGAGTCGGGAAAGGTTGTGCATCGTGGCTTCGTGGACATCTCCTCGGGCGTGAATACCGGTTTGATCAAGACGCTTAACGACTGGGTGGACGCCAAAGGAAAAGTTCTTTGCACCTCGGAGAATACGCTGCGGTTCTACGCGCCCACCAATGGCCCCGTCATCTTTGATTTTGAAATCACCCTTAAAGCCACGCACGGCGAAGTTACCTTCGGCGATTCCAAGGAAGGTTCGTTCGCCTTTCGTGTTGCGGAAACGATGCGGCTGCGGCTGCCTGCCGAGAAAGGCAAACCCGCGCAAGCTGGAGCGGGGCACGTCGTCCTGAGCACCGGCGAACGCGATGACGGCGCTTCCGCCGCCGCCGCCAAAGACGCCAAGCGCGAAGCGGGCACGTGGGGCAAGCGCGCTGCGTGGTGTGATTACTACGGCCCGGTGGACGGCCAGATCGTCGGCATCGCGATTCTCGATCATCCGAGCAATCCCCGGCATCCGACCTGGTGGATGGTGCGCGACTACGGATTATTCGCGGCGAATCCTTTCGGGCAGCACATGTTTGAGGGCTTGAAGAACGAGCGCGCTGGCGACCTAAAGATTCCCGCCGGGCAAAGCGTGACGTTCCGCTATCGCGTCGTGCTGCATGAATCGTCAACAGCGATCCGGCCAACACGAACACTTCCCAAAATCCCGGCCAATCCCAAAAGACGTGTGGATGTCATGAACGCCCATCCTAATCGATCCCGCTCACGTTTGTCCAAATCCCCTTCGTTGCTCAAAACTGTTGACTCCTCTCCGCCCACGCTATGATGTCCCGACCAGTTTTCCGCCCACGCCGGGCCCTTTGGAGCTTCCCATGGACATCGACATCCTCGCCAACATTCCCCTCTTCGCCAAACTCTCCCCCGAAGAGCTCACCCAGCTCGCCGGCCTCCTCCAGGCCAAGACCATCGACCCCCAAAAGCCCGTCTTCTGGATCGGCGACCCCGGCAGCGATTTCTTCATCATCCAGGTCGGCCGCGCCTCCGTCTGCTTCCCTGACGAAGCCGGCCACGAAGTCACCCTCGCCACCCTCGGCCCCGGCGACTTCTTCGGCGAAATCTCCCTCCTCGACGGCGGTCCCGCACCGCCACCGTCCGCGCCCAGAACGAATTGATCCTCCTCTCCCTCTCCCGCCACGACTTCCTCGAATTCCTCAAGAAGAACCCCACCGCCGGCATCCACATCCTCACCGTTCTGGGTCAGCGCCAGCGCGAAATGGTCGAAAAGCTGCGCGGTGTAAAGAACGTCAACGAAGTGTACGAGGAAAAGGTCACCCGCTGGCAGAAAATCGCCGACATTATCGCCGCCGTCAGCGCTTCGCCGCAGTTCGTGCTGACGCACCTGGTCTGGTTCGGTCTCTGGATGATCATCAACGCTTTTATGGGCGAAAAAGGTCCCGATCCGTACCCTTTTCCGCTTCTGACCATGATTGTTTCACTCGAAGCGATCTTCCTGTCGATTTTTGTATTGGTGAGCCAGAACCGTTCCGGTGAAAAAGATCGCATCCACGCCGATCTCGATTACCAGGTGAACCTCAAGGCTCATCTGGAAGTAATGCAATTGCATCAGAAGGTTGGCCGCATCGAGAACACCCTCGAAGCCCTCGCCAAACACGCCGGCGTCGAAATCCCGGCCCGCCCGGGCAACGGCCACCCAACCTCCGCGTCGGAAAAAATGCTGGCGCTGGGGCCGACAGAGTCAAAGTCATGAACGCCACCGCCACCCAAGTCGTACCCGCCTCAACCGTCGACACCAAACTGCTCGCCGGCATCCCCCTCTTCTCCCGCCTCAACCCCAATGAACTCCAGGCCCTGGCTGGCCTGCTCAAAACCCGCGC
Organism: Verrucomicrobiota bacterium; assembly: GCA_049840435.1. Taxonomy (GTDB): domain Bacteria; phylum Verrucomicrobiota; class Verrucomicrobiia; order Limisphaerales; family JADLHS01; genus JADLHS01. The sequence goes on from JASGKY010000016.1 coordinate 151,657, forward strand.
CTACGCCGAATCCCAGTTCGTCATGCTCATCGGCGACAACGGCACGGAGTTCTTCATCCTCCAGGAAGGCAAAGTCGAAATCTCCCAGACCGACCAGTCCGGCAAGGAAGTCCGCCTCGCCGAACTCGGCCCCGGCAACTTCTTCGGCGAAATCTCCCTCCTCGATGGCGGCCCCCGCACCGCCACCGTCCGCGCCATCACCCCCATCAAAACCCTCTACCTCGAACGCCAGCAGTTCATCGACTTCCTCCAGGCCCACCCCATCACCGCCGTCCACATCCTCCAGATCCTCGGTTCCCGCCAGCGCGACCTGCTCGAAAAACTCAAAGGCATCCGCAACGTCAACGAGGCCGTCGGCGGGCAGGAATCCCGCCTCGAAAAGAAGATGTCCCGCGTCGCCGGCATCTTCGCCAGCGAGAAGTTCCTCGTCGCCAACCTCGCCTTCATCGTCGTCTGGATGATCATCCACCTCTGCCTCGGCCTGGCCTACCGCCCCGACAAGATCACCCTCATCGACGACGCCCCCACCTTCTTCTGGCTCGGCTTCATGATCACCACCGAGTCCATCCTGATTTCCATGTTCGTCCTCAATTCCCAGAAGCGCCAGGCCGAACGCGATCGCGTCCGCGCCGACCTCGAATACCAGGTCAACGTCAAAGCACACATGGAAGTCATGGAACTCCACCGCAAGGTCGATCGCCTCTTGCAAAGCAATCCAGAGAGGAAACAATCGTAGGCCAAGGAGATCCTTCCATGGCCATCAAGCGAATCGGCGTCCTCACCGGCGGGGGCGATTGCCCGGGGCTCAACGCGGTCATCCGCGCCGTCACCAAGGCTGCCCTCTCCGGCTACAAACTCGAAGTCGTCGGCGTCGAAGACGGCTTCCTGGGCCTCATCCAGAACCGCATGCGCCCCCTCGCCTGGAACGATGTCTCCAACATCCTCACCGTCGGCGGCACCATCCTGGGCACCTCCAACCAGGCCAATCCCGAGGCGCTACGCCGTCCGCAAGAACGGCGACAAGGTCGAATGGGCCAACGTCACCGACCGTGTCATCGAGCACGTCCAGGCCAACCACCTCGACGCACTGGTCTGCATCGGCGGCGACGGCACCATGACCGGCGCCGCCAACCTGATTCGCAACGGCATCAACTGCATCGGCGTCCCCAAGACCATCGACAACGACCTCGTCGGCTGCGAGCAGACCTTCGGCTTCGACACCGCCGTCACCACCGCCACCGAGTGCCTCGACAAGATCCACACCACCGCCATGAGCCACCACCGCGTCATGGTGGTTGAAGTCATGGGCCGAAACGCCGGATGGGTTGCCCTGCATTCGGGCGTTGCCAGCGGAAGCGACGTCATCCTCCTCCCCGAAATCCCCTTCGACATGGAGAAGATCTGCGAACTCCTCAAGTTCCGCAGCCGAACCGGCAAACGCTTCTCCATCATCTGCGTTAGCGAAGGCGCCAAGCCCAAAGGCGGCCAGCAGGTCGTCGCCAAACGTGTCGAAACCAGCCCCGACCCCATCCGCCTCGGCGGCATCGCCAACAAACTCGCCGCCGACATCGAAGAACTCACCGGCCTCGAAACCCGCGCCACCGTCCTTGGCCACATCCAGCGCGGCGGCACCCCCACCCCCGCCGACCGCGTCCTGGCCACCCAATTCGGCCACCACGCCCTCGAACTGCTCATGGGCGGCGCCAACGGCAAACTCGTCGTCTGGAAAGCCGGCCGCCTCTCCGAAACCGACATCACCGAAGTCGCCGGCAAACAGCGCATCGTCCCTCCCAGCCACGAACTCCTCGCCACCGCCAAAGCCGTCGGCACCAACCTGGGCGATTAGTGGTAGGGACGCCTCTCCGAGGCGTCCGCCCGTTAGCCGCTGGGCTCGACCCAGCGCGTCCGGCGCACTGGGAACACCTCCGCCCCCGAACAGGCGGCATCGCAATAGTACCGCGCAAAATCCCCATCTTCCCACCCATCCAGTCCCATAAACCACCGCCTCGCCAAACTGAAAATCCGAATCAAGCCCCGATCAAACCCGCGCCGATACTCCATGTACCGTGAGCCAGTCCACTTCTTCTCCCATCGATGTTCAAGCCGCGCTCAATGACCAGTTCGAGGCCATGCAGCGCCAGATCGACGCCCTTCGTGAGCAGCTCACCGAATCCCAGCGCCTTGCCACCATTGGCACCATCGCCGCCGTCATCGCCCACGAGTTCAACAACCTCCTCACCCCCATCGTCAGCTACTCCCAGTTCGCCCTCTCGTCGGCCGAGAGCGACAAGCCCGACATGGAGATCATCAAGAAAGCCCTCTCCAAATCCTTCAACGCCTCGACGCGCGCCGGAAAAATCTGCGCCTCGATGCTCGGCCTGGCACGCGGGCAGTCCAGCTTCTCCCAACTCTCCGTCCAGCAACTGGTCGACGAAACCCTCCTGGTCCTTGCCCGCGACCCCCAGAAAGACGGCATGACCCTCCGCGTGCAGGTCCAACCCGAATTGACCGTCCCCGGCGACCCGGTGCAACTGGAACAGGTGCTCCTGAACCTCATCATCAACGCCCGCCAGGCCATGCTCGATTGCCCCAGCTCCAAAGGCGGCTCGATCACCATCAAGGCCTCGCAGATCGACGGCGAGCAGGCCATCAAAATCCAGGTCATCGACACCGGCCCGGGCATCCCCGAAAAACTCCAGACCAAGATCTTCCAGCCCTTCTTCACCACCAAAGGCACGGCCAAAAAGGGCGAAAGCAAAGGCACCGGCCTTGGACTGGCGATCTGCAAGGAAATCGTCGAACACCACAAAGGCCGAATCGAAGTCTCCAGCCAGGTTGGCCGCGGTACCACTTTCTCGATCATCCTCCCGACCACGTAACCTGAGATGATCAAGTGGGGGCCAGTTCTCCAGGGGGCGTCGATGTTCTTTTGGGGTCGTGGGACGAGAGGGCGATGGTCTTCCCTGTATTCGAGTGCACCCGGGGGCGAATTCTCGCCCTGTTTTGCAGGGGGGACTTACAGTGCGCAAGAAACTTATCGGACCCGTTCACGTTTGCCTCATCTTCATGCCGATACTGACTCGGGGTGCATTTTGGAGTCTTCGCATGTGCGTTGTCGTTGACCGTCAACCCCTGGCCGCTGAAGAGATGGGCCTGGCCACCATTGGACAGGTTCTGTCGCATCTCCAGCGGGAAAACCGCCTCGTGGTCCATGTGCTGATCGACGGGCAGGAGCCCGATCTGACACAGATGCCCTCGGTGCGAAGGCTCCCTGTCTGCGACCACACCCTCTTCATCGAAACCGCCGACCCGCGCCAACTGGTCGATGGCGTGCTGTCGGAGGTGCTGGTTCAACTGGCCGAGGCCGACCGCTTCCGCGGCGAGGCCTGCGACCTGATGCTCTCCAACCAGAACCAGAAGGCGATGGAGAAACTCTCCGGGTGCTTCGCCATCTGGCAAAGCGCGCAGGAATCCGTGCTTCAGACCGGCCGATTGCTAAGGCTCGACCTCGACGCCGTAATGGTCGACGGCGTGAGCCTCATGAAGATGCTCCTGCAGTTCGCGCAGCAGTTGCGGGACATCAAGACCGCCCTGGAAAACCGCGATTTCGTGGGCCTGGGCGACATCCTCAACTACGAAGCGCCCCAGTCAAGCAAACGCTGGCACGAAGCGATCACAACGCTCCGCGGCCTGGTCGCGTCGCTCCAGTAGACGCTCGGCGCCGATCGCCTACCCCTCATTTCTTTCGAAACAGCACGCACCGCATCGGGCCCTTGTGACCCGAAAGCTTCTCCAGCACAAACGCGCTGACGGCCGGGAAATGCTGCCGCTCTTCGTGCAGGATCTCCAGCCCCAGGCCCGGCAGTTCATCCACGCTCACGCCGTACCATCGCTGGGAGAGCAAATTGTCCCACATCCCGATCGACCCGGCCGGCAGATCGGCGATGAGCTGAAGCGTCGTCGCCCGATCAAGCCTCTCGGCCCGAACCGCGCGTGCCTCGCTGCTCCGCAGGCCGACCTCCGCGAAAAACGTCCGGTCGCCGGCCATGACCTTGGGCGCCGATTCCACCAGTTTCCGCTCGACGGCGACTTGCGCCACCCTTCGGATCGGGAAACAGCGAAGGTGATCGGGCTCGCAAACGTACCGCACCATCACCCACGCCCCGGCCAAAAGCCCCACAACCCACCCAAGCCGCCGCACGCCCGCCGAACTCCAGTCGCGGCGCAGCAGCCATCGCGTGCTGGCGTTCCACCCTTCCAGGCAAACCAGCGTGGTCACCGGGGCCGTCGTCGCCAGGATCCGCAGCAGCCCGCACGATGCAAACCAGTGCCCCCAGAAAAAGAGCGAATGAGCCACAAACACCACCCCCCACGCCAGCCACGGCATGGCCATCCCCTTGCGCCGACCGACCCGCGCAACCCGATCAGGAAGAAGACCAATAGCACCGGCCCGCAGTAATCGGGCCATAGGTAAACGTGATGCAGCAGAGGGCCGCGCTGGTAAGCGTCGTAGCTCTGGGCCGGCCAACTCCAGTAATCAATGAAGTACCGCCAATTGCCCGTCAGTAGATAACAGGCCCCCATCCAGGCCACCAACCCCCCCATCCCAGGCGAAGCAGAAAGCAGCCTCCCCACGCGCCCCTCGCGAGCCGCCTGCACCAGCAGCATCACCCCCCAGAGCGGCCCGACAAGAAACCCCTCCGGTCTGGCCATCGGCAAAAGACCCAGCACAAAGAACGACCACGCAAACCGCCGCCAATGCCAAAGCCGCAGCGCGATCACAAGCCCCAGCGCAAAGGGCAACTCGGTCATCGTGTCGCTGGCAAGCGAAAAGACGTAAGGCTGGCCGATCAGAAACAGCCCCGCCAACTCCGGCCTGCCAAGCTTCACATCCCGCGCCAGGTTCATCGTCTGCCACAGCAGCACCACAGTGATCAGCGCCTGGGCAACGCGAGCTGGCAAAATCCCAAACCCCGCCGGAAACCATATCAACAGCTTGTGCAGCGGCCGAGCCCAGGCCCCCAGGCGCTGGCCGGCGAGACCCAGGTCTCCTGGGCCGTGGCAAAGTGAAGCGAAGAATCGGCGTCCCCCGAAAACGGGAAAACCACCGCCCACCCCACGATCACCACAAAAACCCCCGCGCAAATCCAAACCCGCGGCCCCAGAGGCATCGGCGCGATCGGCTCTTCCACCGATGCATTGCAATCAAGAACAGGCGACGGCTGGCTCAACGAAGATCCCTCGGAGTAAACAAGTGGTGCGACGGGATGATACCCGCGGCGCGACCGAAGAAAAGCCGGGGATTCGGCCAGGCCCCAAAACGAGGCGACCCGCCGGATTTGGCCCGACGGGTCGCATGCTCATTTGAAGACTGGAATCGCGTTCAAACGCGGTGTTTAAGGCGAAGTTTGCTTTCGACGCTCGGCCGGCCGATCGGATAGTACTGGAAGCCGTTCTCCCGCATCACGTCGCGGTTGAGGCAGTTTCGGCCGTCGAAAATCAGCGGGTTGTTCATCGTCGCGCTGATCTTGCGGAACGGCAGCGTGGTGTACTGCGGCCAATCCGTGCAGAGCGCGATCGCGTCGGCACCGCTGGCGGCCGTCACCGGATCGGCGCACCATTCAACCTGCTCCTTGAACAACTGCTTCATGTTCTCGGCGGCCTTGTAGTCGTGCCGCCGAACGTGGGCGCCCTTGCTGATCAGGTAGTTGATGACGTCGATCGCGGCCGACTCGCGGATGTCGTCCGTGTCGGCCTTGAACGCCAGGCCCCACACCGCGATCGTCGCGCCTTCGATCGGTCGCCCGAGCTTCTGGATGATCTTTTCGGCGAAACGCTTCTTCTGGTTCTTGTTGATCGTCTGGATGGCGTTGACGAACAGGCTTTCGTAGCCGGCCGACTTGCTGATGTGCTCCATCGCCGCCACGTCCTTCGGGAAGCACGAGCCGCCGTAACCGCAACCGGCGCGGAGGAACGCCGGCCCAATACGGCTGTCGGTGCCGATACCCTTGCGGATGTCTTCAATGTCGGCGTTGAAGTGCTCGCAGAGAATCGTCATCTCGTTCATGAACGAAATGCGGGCCGCCAGCATCGAGTTGGCCGCGTACTTGGTCAGTTCCGCCGACTCCCAGTTCATCGTCAGGAAGTTCTCTTCACGCTTGATAAGCGGATCGTACAGCCGGCAGCATCATCCGGAACGCCTCGGGGCTCTCGCCGCCGATCACGATGCGGTCCGGGTTCATGCAGTCCTGGACGGCCGTGCCTTCCTTGAGAAATTCGGGGTTGGAAACAACCTGCACGTAAGCCTTGGTCTGCTCGCGGAGGTAGTTGTACAACCGGCGGTTCGTGCCGGCGGGCACGGTCGACTTGACGACGATCGTGACCATGTACTCGTTCTGGGTTTCGCACAGCGCGTCGCAGACTTCCTTGCCGGCGCCTTCGAGGTAGCTCATGTCCACCGTGCCATCGGGCTTGGGCGGGGTGCCCACGCACAGGAACACGACTTCAGCGTCGCGCACCGCGTTCTTCACGTTGTCCGTGAACTGCAACTGACCCGACGCATAGTGCTCCTGCATCAGTTCCTGCAGACCGGGCTCGAAGATCGGGCAGTGGCCGTCCTGGAGGGTCTTGAGCTTGCGGGGATCCTTCTCCACGCCGCGAACCGTGTGACCGATGGCCGCCAGACAGGTGCCCGTGACCAGACCGACGTAGCCGCACCCAATGATCGTTACATCCATGACCAAACCTCACGAAAAGCATCTGGCCCAACGAAGGGCCGGAAATTCACACCAAAGAAGTCTCCAATGATAAGCCCGATGTTTCAAACCGACATCGGCCAAATCAAAGCTTCATCCAACTGATCGGACAAACAGGACACCGGCTTGCCTGCGAAGGCGAGTATTTTTTACCCATATTCTCAATCCACCGCCGCGCCAAATCGAGGCCAGCGGGTTAAGAACGACAGTTTGATCGTTCTCTGGGTGCCTTAACTTAATGGGAGACAAGGATTTGGAATAAAAGGCGAGCGTAGCCAGGTCGAACGCCCGGGCGGCGATGCAGGGAATCCCGGGGAAGGGGTTTCAATGGGTCGAGTCGCTGGTGGCGATGGCCGCGTCCTTGTTGCTGGCGGCGAGTTCGACCGGTTCCCTGGCGTCGCGCACCTCCAGGACGGTGGAGGGCTCGATGGCGGACGGCACAACGGAGTCGTCTTCAGGGGTGTCGGTGATCTGCCGGCGGGTGACCACACGCGGCTTCTCGTGCACCATGCCCATCTTGTACGCCGCCACGATGATGTAAGCGAAGATCAGCAGGTAGATGGCGATCGCATACCGCAGGCGGACCATCGTGATCAGCGCTCCGCAGACGGCAAAGAAAAGGGCCAGCCCGTAGCTAATCAGAACGGTCTTCTTGACCGAAAACCCGCGCGACCAACTGGTGATGGAAGTGGAATTTGTCCGCGGAAAAGAGGGGGCGTCCGTTGACCCATCGCCTGGTGAATGCCAGGGCCGTGTCGAGGACGGGAAGGGCGAACATGACCATCGAAGCCAGGAACCAGCGCCAGTGCTGTCCCTGCGACATCAGCAAAATCATGACGGCGCAGCAGAATCCCAGGAACATCGACCCCGTGTCGCCCATGAAAATCGAAGCGGGGTTGAAATTGAAGGGAACAAACCCCAGCACCGCGCCCAGCAGTGCAAGGGCGATGACGACGCGCATCGCGTCGAGATTGGGGTCGAAGGCGCCGGTGGCCATCGCCAGGTGGACCGCGAGGAAGAGGAAGCCCCCGGCAATAATGGCGGTCACACCGCCGCAAAGCCCGTCGAGGCCGTCCATGAGGTTGGTGGCGTTGCAGCACCCCACGACCACACAGACGACTAGGGCACTGCTGGTGACGTACTGAACCCACATCGGGAATTGAATCAGAGGAAGTTTCGAAACGAAACTGCCCGGGTTCGCGTGCTGGTTCCAGAGCCAGCCGTTGACGGTTCTGAAGAAAATCGCGGTGCTCTGGGTGCCGATGCCTTCGCTGATGATGAACAGGGCGGCGGCAGCCTGCCCGAGGATCTTGATCCGCGGAGCGACCCCGAAAATGCCATCCCAGAGGCCCAGGAGAATGATCACGCAGGCGCCGGCAATGATGGAGAAGTTGATCGTGACGTGTTTGGGCAGGCCGGTCTCGACGATGTGGAGCGGCCGGAACTGGCTGATCGCCAATCCGGTGAGCCACCCGATGAAAACAGCTACGCCGCCAAGGTATGCCACGGGGATGCTGTGCATCTTGCGCACGCGGTCGGGGCGATCGACGATGCCCCAGTAATTGGCCACCACACGCATGATCGGGGTGAAGAGAAACGCGGCGGCGAAAGCGCCGTAGAAGACAAAAACGTACTGTTCGAGCACCTGGTCCAGGCCGACCATGATCCCGCCCTGGGTGTCGGGGACGGTGGTGAGGGACAAGTATCCGGTCATGCCATGAACCTCGGTAGAGCCGTCGTCGCCGGACGTCGGGCCGGCAGGGGGTGCTCGCTGGCGGTCTGCACTATATCGCACCACCGGCCGCGGTGAAGCCGGTAATCTCATCGGGACAATTCCCGGGGCGACCGCGCCGAACGCGTCTCCATCTCTTTGCTCGGGTCAATCGCCGCCTCTCTTTAACGGCGGGACAGGGCCATTTGTTCGTCGACGACGCTCTGGATGATCTGATCAAGCCCCTTCCTCGGTGAAAACCCAATCGTTTCCCGGATGCGGCGCAGGTCGGGAACGTGCCGCTGCATGTCGTCGAAGGGTTGCCCGTAGGCCTGCTGGTACGTCAGGTGCACGACGTTGCTCGTCGAGCGGGTCGCCTGGATGACTTTCCGGGCAAGGTCGTTCATCGAAATCTCATCCGGGCTCCCTATGTTGAACACTCGCCCAATCGCCGCCGGCGTGCTCATCAGCGCGATGAGCCCGTCCACAACGTCCGATACATGACAGAAGCACCGCGTCTGATTGCCGTCGCCGTACACCTGCAGTGGCTGGCCCGAAAGGGCCGCGCTCACGAAGCGGGGCAACACCATCCCATACTGTCCCGTCTGCCTCGGGCCGACGGTGTTGAACAAACGGACGATGATCGCCGGCAGCCCGTACTGCCGGTGGCAGGCGAGCGCAAGGAACTCATCGATGGCCTTCGAATACGCGTAGCACCAGCGATTGTGAACCGTCGGGCCCATCACCACGTCGTCGTCTTCGGAAAACGGCACGCGGAGGCCCTTACCATAGACTTCGGAACTGCTGGTGAGCAGGATCGGCCGGCCAAATCGGTTGGCGGCGTCCACGACCACCTCGGTGCCATGGATTGTCGTGCGGATGGTGCGCACCGGTTCGTCAACAATCAGGCGCACGCCCACCGCCGAGGCGAGGTGGAAAACCGCGTCGCACCCGGCAATCAAGGTATTGACCGTGGAGTCGTTTTCAACCGAGTCGCGAACGATCGCGCAGTTCGGGTCGCCACGCAGTGGCGCGACGTTCTCGGACCTTCCTGTCGAGAAGTCGTCCAGGATGGTGACACGGTGGCCCAACGCCAGGAGCCGCTGCGACAGATGGGAACCAATGAACCCGGCGCCGCCGGTGACCAGATAATGCATGGAACGGTTATTGCGGCGGCAGCGTCTGGTTGTCAACTTCGCGCTCGCCCCTCGACGCGGAAGATTATCGGGTTGGCGAGACACCAAAGAAGATGTTGTTTCGGCCCGCAGGTCACGCTACCTTAGCGGCCCCGCTCAACGGCTGCCGGTGCGAGTGACGCTTGGAAAGTCGCCGTAAAGTGAGTGTAAGCAATTGCCCAGAAGAAACTTACCCATCATCGCTGAGGCCCTGGAGCCGCGTCGGCTGTTCGCCACGGCGTGGGGGGCATTCCCACAGCTCATCGATCAGGATCTTGCCGTCTCGTCGTACGCCCAATACAACGGCGCCGGGCAGACTATCGCCATCATCGACACGGGCATCGATTACACGCATCCGGCCGTCGCCGGCAAATACCTCACCGGCTACGACTTCGTCGACAACGACTCCGATCCGATGGACGTCGACGGCCACGGGACCGCCATCGCCTCCATCGTCGCGGGCAACCAGTACACCTACAACGGCGTGAAGTACCAGGGCGTGGCGTCGGGGGCACGCATCATCGCACTGCGCGTGGAAGCGGGGGGCGTGAGCAACGCCACGGTGCCCGATTCGCGGTACGAAGCGGCGTTTCAGTGGATCGTCGCCAACCGCACGAAGTACAACATCGTGGCGGTCAACGGGTCGTTTGGCGATGGGCACTATAGCACCGAGGCGCAGCGCACCGTTTACGCCGACGAAATGAAAACGCTGATGGACGCCGGCGTGGTCATCGCAACCTCGTCCGGCAACGACGGCGTGCAGAGCCCCTACGGCGTGGAATACCCCGCGGCCGATCCTTCGGCGTTTGCCGTGGGCTCGGTCAACACCAGCGACCTGATCAGCAAATGGACCGAACGCGGCGCCATCATGGACATCCTGGCGCCCGGCGAAAACGTCCCGGTGGCGTACCTCGACTCCAACCTGAACCACACCTACATCTTGGGCAGCGGCACCAGTTTTTCCTCGCCTTACATCGCGGGGGCGGCGGCCATCATCAAGCAGATCGACCCTTCCTTCACGGCCCACGACGTCATGTCGATCCTCCGCGCCAGCGGCGTCGACAACTACGACGGCGACGGCGAAGCGTCGCCCTACACCACGCTCACCTGGCCTCGCCTCGATCTCGACAACGCCATCGCCACGGCCCTGCAACGCAAGAAGGGGCAGGCGTCGGTCTCGACCATCGGCGTCGACGGCCGGGAAAACGGGCTCAAATTCGACCGCGACGGCGTGCTCTACTACGCGTGGTACGATTCGGCCACCAGGCATCTGGAATTCGCCACGCAGCAGGACGACGGGCAGTGGTCGGGCGTAACCACGATCGACGGCGGATCCGACGCCGGGCACTACGTGTCGCTGGCGATGACGTCGACCGGCAAGCCCGCCGTGGCCTATTACGACGCCTACAACGCCGACCTGAAATACTCGATCTACAACGGCAAAGGCTGGAGCACGGCCACGGTCGATTCCAAACTCTCGACAGGAATGTACCCGTCCCTGACCTTCGACCGCTACGACAACCCCCTGATCACCTACTACTACAAGACCGGCGGCGACCTGCGGGCGGCCTACAACGACGGATCGGCCTGGAGCGTTTCGACCATCGAATCGACCAACGACGTCGGGCGCTACAGCAGCGTCGCCCTGACCAGCGCCGGGCAATGGACCGTCGCCTGCAAGAACACCACCAACGGCACCTTCCGATTCGCGCAAAATCCGGAAGCGGGTGGAGCCCTGTCGACCTTCGACGGCGTGACGAAGCAGGCCGGCGGCTTTATCTCGCTGGCGTACGATGGTTCGAGCATCGCGCACATCAGTTATTACGACGCCTACAACGCCGATTTGAAATACGCCCCGCGCCAATGGAAGTGGCTGGAACGTGGAGACCGTGGCGTCGAATCTCTCGCAGGGCCTTTACACGAATCTGCTCCTAAACGGCTCAACGGTACAGATTCTCTATTTTAACAAATCGCGGGATTCCCTCTTCCGCGCAGACCGGGTCTTTGGGAAATTGGACCCTCGATGAAGTCATGACCGGCAGGGGGCGCCATGTCTCGGTAGCGCGGTACAGGGGGCACAGATGTCTTCAGTTCTCTCCAAACTTCGAGTCTGGATTTGGCAATCAGCAGTTTGTGATGCAAACTGGTACTACGGCCCGTTTCAGGTGTGTTCAGGGCTGTTGTGTGATGAAGATGGGTAATCTGGAACCTCTGGGTTGACAGTTTGCCGGGTCTTTGTCGCGAGCCACGGAGGCGATTGTGAAGGTGTCTTGGAGCTGTGATCAAAGGGAGATCAAAGCAGCATGTGGCAAACCGCATAAACACATTGACTGTGGATGGATGCATGGAATGTTTTCGCTTTTTCCCTTGAAGTAGCAGACCGGGCCGTGTTATACATGGCCGCTAGGAGCAGTGTGAGTCGGTGTTGGATTGTCTAACACCGGTGAAGAGTAGTTCGACCCACAGGAATGGGTCATTTGCTGAGGATGGGGCAAAATCGTGAGTAACCAACAAACAGCCGCGAGGGTATCGTGCGGTTTCCTGGGTAAGGTCAAAGTGGCGCTGGCTTCGCTGGCGTTCACGGTGTTTGGCGCATTCGGCGGCCAACGCTCAGGACCCGCTTTTCGATTCACGCACCAACGGCTCGCCGACGCCGGTCAGCGGGTACATCCCCGCCCCGTTCGTGACCAACGCCAACGCCGCGGCTATCGCGGCCCAGCTCCAGCGCAGGCCCGCCGGAACCAAGCTGGCGGTGAAGATCACCGAGCCCCTGACCAACGCCAACATCACGACGTTGTTCAGCAGCGCCAAGCCGATCAACTACGCCTTCTACGACATCGAAGGCGCCGGTTACATCGCGACCGTGCAGTCGCAGTCCAACGCCATCCGCACGATCAACTCCTCGACCTACGTCTCCAACTACCGGCTCTTCCCGGGCAGTGGCGACAATTCGGGCGTCGGCTCGGGCCCGACCCTCTCGGATTACCTTTCCGGCGGCTCGCTGGGCGTGAACATGGCCAGCGAAGACCTCTACCCCGGTTCGCCGTTCTACAAGAATCCGGCGTCAACCGGCGGCACGTCGACCTCGCCCAACATCCGCAGCTCGCTGTTCACGCTCCCCATCAAGCGCCGCGACGTACACCACGTCGAACATGCCGCTGCTCAACCAGCACATTCCTTACGTCACCCGCTTCAACGCCTATGGAAACACGGCGCTCGACACCGATCCCTCGACCCCCGGCGTGCAGTTTGACACCTCCAAGGGTGCTCAGTACGCCAACCAGCTCATGAGCCGTGGCGACTTCAAGGCACTCATCGCCCACTACCGCATGCGTGGCATCAACGGCTATCAGGCTCTGGACAGCGGCGTGCAGGGTTACACCCCCACGCAGTTTGCCCAGGACGCCAAAGATGGCTGGGGCCTGACCGCGATGGACAACATCTTCAAGGGCAAGCGGCGCTCGCTTGGCGACCTTGGACACCGTCGTCAAGGTTGACGGTTCGACCCAGGACTTCGAGACTGCCGGCGTCGTCTTCTCCGGCGTCTACTCCCTGACCCAGAACAAGCTGGCCGTCCTGGTTTCGAACCTCGACGAACTGGCCCACTCGGTCGCCATCCCCTCCAAGCTCGGTGGCAAGACCGTCGCCGGCACCTACTCGGTCGCCGCCGGCACCCACCGCCTCCTTGAGTTCACTGGCTCGGGCACGCAGTGGGTTCTGTCGGCCAACACGGCCGTCTGGAGCTCCGGTGCCGACGCCGACCGCAACGGCGTGGGCGTCCCCGAACCCTTGGCCATGGGCAGCCTGGCGGTTTTCGCCAGCATGCTCCTCTGCCGCCGCGGCCGTCGCGACTAATTCCCGACTTCGCAATAAGTTAGATCCAAACACGCTGGCCGCGAGCCCCATCGCGGCCAGCGTTGCGCTTTGGCTTTCCAACCCCTCCCCGGCGCAAAACGAACCCAACTGGCCAAACTTTCCCCAAGTTCACAGTTGCTGCAGCTCCTTCAGCATCCCCTCATCCTCCGACTCCTCCGGCGGCGTCTTGGAGAGTTGCTTCCGTAGGTCGTTCCAGCCGCGCAACAGCGACTTCTCCTCAAGCTCGTCCAACCGAACGAACACACCCCCCTTTTTGGGGTGAAGCAGATGGTCGGCCGCAACCGCGATGCGCTGCCCACCTTCTTCGGCGGGTCGGCCAAGGTTCGATTCGCCAGTCCAAACAAGTGCCCCAGCAACGCCGAAGCCGACGTCGGCGGCCCAATCAGTCCCGAAACCTCTTGAACCAACCCCGGCAGGATCAGGAAGGCCTTGGCGGTGTTCGCATGCGGGCCGGCCTGAAGCGCGAGGTACTGGAAGTCCTCCAACCGCCTCGCGCACGCAAAGGAACCCTTGGCGAGCTGACCCAGTTGTTCGATGAACTGTTTGATCTTGCCGGCCGACTCGAAGTTGAGCTCCGCGGCGGCCTGGCTCATGCGGCGCTGCTGGTCGCGCAGCGTGGGCAGCGGGTCTACCGCCGTCGCCGCGATGAACCCGACAAGCTGACGATAGGCGTCCATGGAGATCGTCCCGTCGCAGGGGGCGGGGCACTTGCCCATCTCCTTGTACGCGCACGCCCGCCCGTGGCGCCTGCGTGAGGATGTTGTGGTAACGGCAAAGGTCGAAGGCGTCTTCGATGAGCTCGATGAACCGCGCGGCCGCGTGCTTGTCGATGATCGGCCCGATCAGCGTGCCGGGTTTGTCGAGTCGATTGGTCTTGGTGTAGCGCGGGAAGGGGGCGGCCGGATCGACATGCACGAACCAGGGTGGATCAAAGCCCAGCATGCCGCGATAGGACTGCGGGAAGGCGCTGCGGGCGGCCTCGAGGTAGACCAGGTCCGCCTCGAACGCGCTGTCGACGCACCGCCAATGCACGTGGCGCACGATCTGCCGGTAGTTGACCTTGCACGTCGGGCCGATGAGTTCCTGTCCGCCAAGCCGGCGCTTGAGGCTGGCGCGGAGGTTCTTGACGCAGAGGAGTTGGACCGGCTGATTCTGCTCGTCGGCCAGCAGGTAAACGACCCACCGCGCTGGCGCAGTTCTTAAGGAACGCGTCGAAGTCCCCGTCGGGATCGAAGGCCAGCGAACGATCGAACAGTTCGGCGAGCATCGGCAGGGGGATTATACGCGCGTGGATTGCCAACGGCGGATTGCATCTTGTGTAATCAATGTTGATTCGCGTCGCCGGTGGCGCAACCGCCGGAGTGTGCCCGGATCTGAACAGCGAACCCTTTGAGGAAGAGGAACCCCCATGAAGCCCACGCTCTCCCGTCGCGGTTTTGTGACTTCAAGCGCCGCCGTTGCCGCTGCAACGATGTCGGCCGCCAGCTACGCGCGCATCAAGGGGGCCAACGAGCGGATTCATCTGGCGCAGATCGGGTGTGGTTCGCGCGGGTGATGGCCCACATGATGGGGATCTCCAAGTTCGCCAAGGAGCAGAACGCGGAGTATGTGGCGGTGGCCGACCCATGGACCAAGGCGAGAGAGAATGCGGCCAAGTTCGCGCTGGAGCGGTTCGGACGCGAGCCGAAGATGGTAGGCTCGTACAAGGACATCCTGGCGATGGAGGATGTGGATGCGGTGCTGATCGCGTCGATGGATCACCAGCACACCACGCACCTGCAGGCGGCGGCCGAAGCGAAGAAGGACGCCTACTGCGAGAAGCCGCTGGCGACGGATTTCAACAAGCTCAAGGTGTGCGTGGAAGCGGTGAAGAAGTCAGGGATCGTCTGCCAGATCGGCACGCAATTACGTAGCTTCTCATCGTTCACGGGATGCCGCGAACTGTACAAGAGCGGAATCCTGGGAACGGTGGGGCGCATTGAGCAATGCCGCAATTCGACAAAGCCCTACTGGTACAGCTACATGAAGCCGGATGTGAAGAAGGAGGACGTGGACTGGAAGGAAGTGCTGATGGATCTGCCGGATCGGCCGTTCGATCCAATCCTTTACAGCGGCTGGTACGGCTACCGCGGCTTCACCGACGGGCCGATCCCGGGGCTGGGCAGTCACTTCATCGACCTGGTGCATTACATCACCGGCGCGACGTTCCCGACCAGCGCGGTGGCGATGGGCGGGGTCTACACGTGGAAGGACGAGCACAAGTTCACCTGCCCGGATCACTGCGAGGCGATCTG
The DNA here is from genome assembly GCA_049840435.1 of Verrucomicrobiota bacterium. Taxonomy (GTDB): domain Bacteria; phylum Verrucomicrobiota; class Verrucomicrobiia; order Limisphaerales; family JADLHS01; genus JADLHS01. The sequence goes on from JASGKY010000016.1 coordinate 167,468, forward strand.
GGAGTACCCCGAAGGGTTCATGGTGCATTACTCGACCAACTTCGGCAACGGATCGGGCAACACGTTCAAGGCGTTTGGGGATCAGGGCGTGCTGGACATGCTGCCGTGGACGGCGCCGACCTACACGGCCGAGGGCGGGTCAAAGAATCGCGGCGTGATCCGCGGCAAGAACGACGTGAAGCCGATCGAGACGCCGGACCACTTCCTGGACTTCCTCCAGTGCCTGCGCAGCCGCAAGACCCCCAACGCGCCGATCGACGCGGGATACCAGCACGCGGTGGCGGCGCTGATGGCGGTGAAGGCGATGGACACGGGCAAGCGGCAGGTCTTCGATCGCGAAAAGCAGGAGATCCGCGAAGGGTAGGCGCTTCGGCCGGCGAGCAGCACGCCTCAGGGTTCACAAGGCGTATGGCGTACTTGGACGCTCTTGTGGTGCGCGATTGCGGCGGGAAACGGGCGTGTGGTCACTTCGAGGCGAGGTCGATGACGCCGGGAACATCGAGGATGAGGCTGACGTTGCCGTCGCCGAGGATGGCGCCGCCGGAGACGCCTCTGACGGCGCCGAGGCTTTCGCCGAGGGACTTGATGACGACCTGCTGCTGGCCGACGAGGTCGTCGACCATGAGGCAGCACTGGCGGTCGTTGTCCTGGACGATGACGACCAGGGCCTTGGTGGGGTCTTCGTTCCTGGGCTTGCATCCGAAGAGTTTGTAGAGGCGGACCAGGGGCAGGAGCCTGCCGCGGATCATGACCATCTCGCCGCGCTGCTGGACGGTGGAGATCTGTTCGGGCTTGGGTTGGACGCTCTGGTCGACGCTGGTGAGGGGGACGATGTAGCGGTGATCGCCGACGTTGACGATGAGGCCATCGATGACGGCGAGCGTGAGGGGGAGGCGAATGGTGAAGGTGGTGCCCTGGCCGGGGATGGAGGCGATGTCGATGCGTCCGCGGAGGGCCTCGATGTTCTTTCGGACGACGTCCATGCCGACGCCCCGGCCGGAGACGTCGGTGACTTTCTCGGCGGTGGAAAGCCCGGCGTGGAAGATGAGCTTGAAGATTTCGGATTCGGTGAGCTCTTCGTTTTCGCCGACGATGCCGGCTTCGCGGGCTTTCTTGAGGATCTTGTCTTTGGGGAGTCCTTTGCCGTCGTCGGCGATTTCGATGACGACGTTTCCGGCGCGGTGGCAGGCGCGGAGCATGAGCTTGCCTTTGCGCGGCTTTCCGGCGGCGACACGCTGCTCGGGGGTTTCGATGCCGTGATCGATGGCGTTGCGGACCATGTGAACCAGGGGATCGGAGATGGCTTCGACGACGTTGCGATCGAGTTCGGTTTCGTCGCCGGAGGTGACGAGGTCGACTTCCTTGCAGAACTTGCGGTTGAGGTCGCGGACCAGGCGCGTCATCTTCTGGAAGACGCCGTGGATCGGCACCATGCGCATGGACATGGAGAGTTCCTGGAGCTCGCGGGTGATCTTGCCGAGCTGGGCCATGTTGCGGGCGAGGCGGTGGTTGCCGGCGGCGAGCGAGGCGGAGTCCTGCTTGACCATGGCCTGGGCGATGACAAGCTCGCCGACCATGTTGATGAGGCTGTCGAGGCGGTCGGTGGAGACCTTGACGGTGGCTTCGGCGGAAGAGGCGGCGCGGGATGAATCGGTTGCGGAGCCGGGCTGGTTTGCAGCGGGGGCCGCGTGCGATTTGGAGGGAGAGGGGGTTGCGACGGCCGGGGTTGCGGGGGATTCGGCGTTGGAGGGGGCTGCGGCGGGCTGGGCCTGGGAGGCGTTGCCGGCGGCGCAGTCGTGAAGGCGTTTGAGGAGGGCATCAAGGCCGGCCTGGGCGGCAAGGCCCATTCCCTGGTCGACGGCTTTGGAAAGCTCGGCGACCAGTTGTTTCATGGCGTCGAGGGCCTGGAAGATGACGTCGACGGCCGGGGGGGTGAGGACGAGTTCGCGAGCGCCGAGCGAGGTCGAGGAGATTTTCGGCGGCGTGTGCGAGGCTGGCGATCTGCTTGAGGTTGAGGAATCCGGCGACGCCCTTGATGGTGTGGAAGCTGCGGAAGATGCCGTGGATGGCCTCGTTGTTGCTGACGTTGTCTTCGAGCTTGAGGATTTCGGCTTCAGCGGCCTGGAGGTGTTCGGAGGATTCGGTGATGAACTCGCGGATGAGGGGCAGGTCGTCGGCGGAGAAGGGGCCTTCGGCGGCGGCAACCTGGGGAGTGGACGCGGCGGGTTTGGTATCGGATGCTGTGGGAGAGGCGGCGGGCGCGATGGTTGGAGCGGCGCCGGGTTCGCTGGGCATTGCGGGCGCTTCGGGGCTGGAGCCGGTCAGGAGAGACTGGATCTGGGCGACGGTCTGGCAGAGCGCGGCGAGGGAGGCCTGGGCGTCGTCGACTTCGTCGAGAATGACGCGCTCGATGAGCTTGGTGGCGGCGTCGGTGAGTTCGACGGCCTGCGGCGCGGAAGGGGGATCGACGTCCATCTTCTCGCGAAGGGCCTGGAACTGGCTGTGCGCGGCGGCGACGCGGGCAAGTCGGAGGGGTCTTTCAGATCAGCAATGCGCGGCAGAGATTCGATCATCGTAGCACCTTGGGGTCTTCAAAGGGGCTTGGGGCCGGAGGGTCATGCGGCGGCCTTCATCTTGGAAAGCGTGAGCTTGACCTTTTCGATCAGGGCTTCGGGCGTGAAGGGTTTGATGACGTAGTTGTTCACGCCGGCCTTGATGGCGTCGATGACGCGCTGCTTTTCGGCTTCGGTGGTGACCATGATGAGTGGGGTTGCCTTGTCGGTGGCGCGGATGCGCCCGACGAGGGTGATGCCATCCATGTTCGGCATGTTCCAGTCGATGAGGATCATGGTGAAGCCGGAGGGGTTCGCGGCGATGGCGGCGAGCGCCTCGACGCCGTCGCCGGCTTCGGCGAACTCGAGCACGCCCATGGTCTCAAGGACCTTTTTCTGGATGTTCCGCATGGTGCGGGAATCGTCTACGAGGAGGAATTTCATGGCCGGTATCCTTTAGTTCTGGTTGACGGGAGACGTGCTTGATGTTGATTTCGACGGCAAAGTCGCCCACGGGCGTTTTGCAGGGGATGACAATGCAGGGGACATCGGAAAGCCTGGCGATGACGTGGCCGGGGCCGATGATGACGTTGGGTACGCTGATGCTGGCCAGCGCGCGCCGAGGTCGCTTCTTGGCGGAACCGGCAATCATGTTGGCCAGTTCACCGATGGCGTCGGCGAAGTCGGCGGTGCCGGGTTCGAGGGCCATACCGGCGAACGCCTCGACGAGTTTGGTCGCGGCCTGCATCTGGAAGCTGACGACCACCGATCCGGTGATCTGTCCAGAGAAGCCGATGATGCCCGAGACGTCGTAGCTGGGCGCGGGCTGGCTCTTGAGGTGCGGGCGTTCGAGGGTGGTCTGCACCTTGACCATGGTCGCGAAGACCTGACGTACTGAATTGACGAACGGCGCGATCAATTTGGGATCGATCACTGGCGCCGTGAGCTGGGCTGTGGACATGCGTCGCTTCTCCTTGTGGGCCCGCAAAGGCGGGCGAGTTCAATCAACTTCCCCGCGACGTCGCGGAGGGGAACAATGACCTCCGCGGCACCGCACTTAATTGCTTCCATCGGCATTCCGAAGACCACACACGAGGCTTCGTCCTGAGCGAGGGTGTGCGCCGGCCTGCGCATCATGAGAAGACCGGCCGCTCCGTCGTTGCCCATGCCGGTGAGGATGGCCCCGACGGCGTTGCATCCGGCGAAGCGGGCGACCGACTGGAAGAGGACTTCAACGCTGGGGCGCTGGTGGTAGACTTCGGGGCCCATGCGGACCTGGGCGATGTAGCCTGGCGCCCGAGCGGTCGTAGGAGCATGTGCAGGCCGCCGGGGGCGATAAGAACGCGTCCCGGCCGAATGGCGTCGCCGTCGGCGGCTTCCTTGACCTCGACTTGGCAGATGTCGTTGAGGCGTTTGGAAAAGGAGGCGGTGAAGCCGGCGGGCATGTGCTGGACGATGACGGTGCCGGGGGTGTCGGGGGGGAGGTTGGTGAGGACCTCGGTGAGGGCCTGGACGCCTCCGGTGGAGGCGCCGATGGCGATGATCTTGTCGGTGGTTTCGGCGAGACTCTGGCGCACGACAGGGGGCGCGGCCGGGGCGGATTTTTGTGTGTCGGCGCGCAGGGCCGGACCGAGGCCCGGGCGGCGAGTTTGATTTTATCGGCCAGCATGGCGCCCAGGTTGCCAACCTCGAAGGACGAACCCGGTTTGGCGAGGACTTCGACGGCGCCGGCGGCGAGGGCTTCAACGGCGGTGACGGTGCCTGCGGCGGTGAGGGAGCTGAGGATGATCACCGGCATGGGGTGATGCTTCATGAGCTGGCGGAGGAAGCTGATGCCGTCCATGCGGGGCATTTCGACGTCGAGGGTGAGAACGTCGGGGTGAAGCTGGAGGATCTTGTCGTGCGCGACGTAGGGGTCGGGGGCGGCGCCGACAACTTCGATGTCGGGGCACTTGGCCAGTTCGCGCGTGAGGACCTGGCGGACGACGGCGGAGTCGTCGACGACCAAGACGTGCACGGGGCGAACGGGGGTTTTGATGGGGCTGACCATGTTCAGTTCTCCTCGCAGACGCGTACGATGATGAGGTGGCCGTCGGCGTCGAGCACGGTGTCGCGGGAGGGGTCGATGTCGAAGACGGGAGCGGGATCGGTGAGCAGGGGCACGAACATGTCGAACCGGGGGCTCCGGGCGTGGTGAGTTTCGCGAGCATCAGGCCGCAGGTGACGTTGAGGAGTTCTTTGAGGGAGTCGCGGGCCTGGTGCGTGCGAGTTCGTCGGAGGGGTCGCAGCCGAGGATGTTGGCGGCGATGCACTGGCCGAGGGACTCGGGGGCAATGAGCTCGAGGTGGCCGGTGAGGGGGCCCCGGAACCCGATGCGGATGAGCAGCGCGCCTTCGGGGAAGCGCGGCTCGTCGGCGGGCATGGGGGCGACGAAGGCCATGGTTTCGAGGGCTTCGGCGATGGTTTCAACGAGGGGGATTTGCAGTGTTTCAAGCATGACAGACTCCGAGTGTTTTTTCGACCAGTGTCTTGAAGCCTTCGGGCGAGAAAGGCTTTTTGAGGAAGCCGCGGATGCCCGGGTGGCTCTGGACGAAATCGGCGGCATTGGGCTCGGCGGAGATGACGACGACGGGGATGTCGCGCCAGGCCGGATTGGCGGCCATTCGGCGCGTCATCTCGAAGCCGTTCATCTCGGGCATGTTGAGGTCCGCCAGGACGAGATCGACCTTGACGCAATCGAGCATCTCGAGTGCGGTCTTGCCGTCGCCGGCCTCGTGGATGTTCTCGGCGGGGATGTCCGCCATTTTGATGATGCGTCGAATCAAGGCCCTGGTGGTGGCCGAGTCGTCGACGATGAGGATCGTGTGTGCCATAGGGTTCACCGGAAATCTCAAAGTCTGGAATCTCGCCCCCCGGCGGAACGAATGTGTACGGCGCCGTCGGCGATGTCGAGGTAAAGGTTTCGTGGGGAAGTTCCGCCGATGTCTTCGGCCTCGATGAAGAGGCCCTGCTGCCAGAGAAGTTTTCGGATGGCGGCGTGGTTTCGGCGACCGATGTTGAAGATCTTGTCGTCGTTGAGCATCTGGGCGGCTCCGGCGAGCTTGATCTTGGTTCGCTTGCGGTTTGCTCCGCGGCGCTCGCATCTCGCGGAGAAGGCACTCGAGGCCGGTGTCGGCGAACATCAGGGGCATCGAGGCGGCCTTCTGGGGGTCGATGGTGGAGGTGGGGAGCTGGAAATGAAGCATCCCGCCGACTTTGGCGGTTGCGTCATACGCGGCGACGCCGATGCACGACCCCAGGGAGTACGTGACCAGTGTGTCCGAAGGTTCGGAACTGGTTTTGGCGTCGGAGATGCTGACGATGACATTCACGCCTTGGGTTCCTCAAGGTTTGCGGTAAACGGTCGGCTGCACGTAGGCGAACCGGGTGCGCGATGCCGGTGAGGCTTTCGCTGTGTCCGGTGAAGAGCAGCCCGCCGCTGTCGAGGATGTCGAAGTAACGGTTGACGAGCTTGTGCTGCGTGGGCTTGTCGAAGTAGATCATGACGTTGCGGCAGAAGATGAAGTCGAAGGGGCCGCTGAAAGGCCATTCCTCCATGAGGTTGAGGTGGCGGATGGCGACCATCTGGCGGAGGGCGGGGACGACTTCGTAAAGGGGCCGGGTGTCGATGAGTGTGGTGGAAGTACTTGTGACGAAGGTCCGCGGGGACGGTCTCGATGCGGGATTTGTCGTAGAGGCCGGCGCTGGCGGTGGAGAGCACCTTGGTGGAGATGTCGGTGGCGAGGATCTTGGCGTCCCAGGCACCCTGGTTGGCCAATGCTTCGGAGAGGACGATCGCCAAGGTGTAGGGCTCTTCGCCGGAGGAGCATCCGGCGCTCGAGGCGCGGATTCGGTTGGTGTTGCGGAAGGCTTGCGGGTGAGGAGGGCGGGGATGTGCTTGGAGGCGAGGTACTCGAAGTGGCCGTTTTCGCGGAAGAAACTGGTGAGGTTGGTGGAGAGGGAGTCGATCATCTCGGTCATCGCTGCGCCGGTGGGATCGGAGGTGACGAACTCGAGATAGTCGGTGACGGACTTGAAGCTGCCTGCGCGGAGCTTCTTGCTCAGGTGCGCCTGGATCAACTCACGTTTTCCTTCGTGGAGGTTGATCTTGCAGTGGGCGTAGACCAGGTCGGAGACCTGCTGGAATTCTTTTTCGGGTGAATGGGACTGCGTCGAGAAGCATGGCTGTGAGTCCTGTGGCTGCGAATTACGCGGATTTGCCGCCGAAATCTCCAAAGCCGGCGGTCTCTTCGGCGGAATCCAGCGGGATCATGCTGGCTGGGGAGGGAGTAGAGCGTTTGGGGGATTTGGCGATCGGAGAGACCGGGGTTTGAGAGAACGGCTTTGAACAGGTCGATTTCGGGGTCGAGATGCTGTCGGGCTGGTCGGCATTATTCTTGGCGACTCCCTGCACGAGGGCGAGGAGTTCATCCACAACTCGATGCATGGCGCGGGACTGGGAGGCGAGTTCCTCGGCGGCGCTGGCGGATTCCTCGGCGTTGGCGGCGGAGGCCTGGGTGACCTTGTCCATCTGGCCGATCGAATCGTTCACCTGGGTGATGCCGCGGCTCTGCTCGGAACTGGCGGCGGCGATCTCGTTGACCAGGGCCGCGACCTTGGTGGCCGAGGCGGTGATGTCGCCGAGCATTTGGGCGACTTCGGCGCTGATGGCGACGCCGTTCTTGGAGTTGTTGACGGATTGCTCGATCAGGAGCGGTATTCTTGGCAGCCTGCGCGGAACGCATGGCGAGGTTGCGGACTTCCTCGGCGACAACGGCAAAGCCTTTGCCGGCCTCGCCGGCGCGGGCGGCCTCGACGGCGGCGTTGAGGGCCAGCAGGTTGGTCTGGAAGGCGATTTCGTCGATGACCTTGATGATCTTGGCGGTCTCGGCGGCGGACTTCTGGATTTCGGTGATGGCGGTGCTCATCTTGTCCATGGCCTGATTGCCTTTGGCGGCGGCGTTTTGAGCTTCGGAGGCGAGGGAAGCGGCGGTCTGGGCGGTGTCGGCGTTTTTGCGGGTCATGGAGGCCATTTCCTGCATAGCGGAGGTGGTCTCCTCAAGCGAGGCGGCCTGTTCGCTGGCGCCCTGGGCGAGGGACTGGCTGGAGGCGGAGACCTGGGTGGCGGCGGAGGCGGTTTGTTCGGAGGTCGCGGCGAGGTTGTGGGCAACACGTGTCAGGTTGCGGGAGGTGTAGCGGACGATCATGAAGGCCAGGACGCTGCCGGTCAGCAGGATGGTTCCCAGTGCGACCAACATGCCCCATCTTGATGTGTCGACGGCGTTGTCGATCGCCGCCACAGACTCATTGACGTCGGCTTCGCTGTGCTGGTTCAATGCACCAAGTCGATCAATGTAGGCGTTGAAGACCGGCGTGACATTCTGGTCGAAGTGAGCCCGGGCCTCCTTAGACTTCCCTTCCCGGGCCAATTTCAGCGATATTTCGCGCTGGTCCCGATAGGGGTTGCGGGCCGCGGTCACGGTCTGGAACAGCTTGCGGTCCTCGTCGGTCGTGATGGACTTCTCATACTCCTCAAGCGACTTGGCGATTTGGGCGGAGTTGTTCTTGATTTCGACGTCGAGTTGCTGTCCGGTCTGCGTGTCTTCAGTGGAGAGCCGGCGCACGGTCAACTCGATGTTCCGTCGCACCATGAACTGCGCGTGGGCGGCGTGGATGATGCCGGGAACGGAATCGGTGCGCAGCAATGTGGTATGACCAAGGATGACATTGAGCTTCAACCATGCGAACGCGCCCAGCCCTCCGGCGAGCACGATGACTGCGGCAAAGCACAAGGTGATGCGTTTTCCAATCGTCAGCGACATGAGAACTGCTCCAGCGGTCAAAAGTCCAATCGTTCCCCGATTGGGCGACGGCTCGCACTGGCCCGCGCCGAGGTTCGGTGTACAGGTATTGTCGTCTTCAAGCCGCGATGGCTTCGGGCAGCATGTCTTCGCGTCCCAGGACGCGGTCGATGTCGAGAAGGATCTTGACGCTGTCGCCGATCTTGCCCATGCCGAGGATGAAGTTGGTGTCGACGGCGGCGCCGAAGCTCGGGGGTTCCTCGATCTTGTCGGCGGGAACGTCGAGGACTTCGGAGACGCGGTCGACGATGATGCCGGTGCTGAGTTTCCGGGAGCCGCACTTGGTCTCGACGACGATGATGCAGGTCTGCTCGGTCTTCTGGGCGGTTTCCATGTCGAATTTGGCGCGGAGGTCGATGACGGCGATGACCTGGCCGCGGAGGTTGATCACGCCTTTGACGTAGGAGGGCATGCGGGGGACGGCGGTGATGTCCATGTAGCCGATGATTTCGCGGACTTTGAGGATCTCAAGGCCGTATTCTTCTTTGCCGAGCGCGAAAGTGAGGTATTTTCCGGCGTGGGAGGCGAGTTGCCCGGGGTTGGTGGTGGTCTGGCTCATGGAATCTCCGTTGAATGTCGGCTCACGAATCGCAGTTCTTTGTCCTTTGACTGCCTGATGTGTCATCGGGAAGCGGAGCGGGGTAATTGAGGAACAAAAGCGGAAAATTGTGTGCCGGGGTATTTTTACTCTTGCTGTGCCGCGATGGAGCGAGGAGAAGGGGGCCGCGAGGAGGTGGGACGACAGTCGGCTTGATGGCCGCTCCGCGGCGGTCGAGCGGGCGTCAGGCCCCGGCGTGACAAAGGGGCGATAACATGGTTTCGCGAAAATGGGTAAAATCTTCTAAATTCGCTTTGCGATTTGAACGATGGGTTGTGATAGTCCGATTGTGTGAGGGCGTGAGGCCCTGCACGAACGGACTGGTGAAAGCAGGCCGATGGATTGCAAAATCCCCGGCGTGTCATAAAGTGAGAATAGGCCGGGAAGAGAATGCGCCGTGGCGACGGTCTGGAAACCCGTCGCCGTCGACAGTGTGGCATATGAAGAGGAGCAGTCCGGCCTACCCGCCGCGATCTGACCCCCAAGTTTCAGACGACCCAGGTGAAAGGAGCGCGTCGTGCGACTGCGTGAATTGAACTCGATGAAGAGTGTTGCGATCCCGGGCATGGCCCTGTTTGTGGCCGCGCTGTTGCTGGTGACCGGCTGCGAAACCAAGGGATTTCTGGATCCCGGTGAGATGATGCGGACCACGCGTGATCCGCTGGTGTGGCCGATCCTGGACAAACTCAATCCGCTGGACGAAGTGGAAGCCAAGTTCGCCAGCGCCGAGGACATCAAGCAGGCGGACTTGCAGGTGTCGACGGCCGACTATGTGATTGGCCGGAACGACCTGATCCAGATCTCGATCACGGAAGTGGCGGGCCCTGGGATGGAAACGACGAAGGCCGCCCGCGTGAGCGAAAGCGGGATGATCAGCCTTCCTTTGATCGGAACGATCAAGGCTTCGGGAATGACCGAAGCGGAACTGGAAAAGGCGATTTCGCAGACTTACGCGGATCGCGGGCTGATTCGCAACGCGCAGGTTTCGGTGACGGTGCTGGAAGCGCAGGCAGCGCCACGTTCAGCATCCTGGGCATGGTTCAGCGCCCCGGCCAGTACCAGATCGTGCAGGCGGATTTCCGCATTCTCGATGCGTTGACCCTCTCGGGTGACGTGACGGTGCAGGGTATTGAATACCTGTACATCATTCGCAAAAAGCCCGAGGGCAAGGCCTCGGACGCTCCCAAGGCCGGCGAGGCCCCCAAGACCGGTGGCGAAGCCCCCAAGAGCAAGCCGGCGGATCCGCTTGAGAAGCGTCGCGCTCGCCCCGGCGAACACGAACACCGCCTATGGCGCGGCCGATGAATCGACCACTGTGGCACTGCTCGCGGACACTCCGGCCTCCGATGAGAAGGCCGAGCGAAAGGTTCTGGTGGACGGCAAGTGGGTGACGGTCACCAAGGCCGCCGAGACCAAGCCCGTCACGGCGGCGCCGGCCGGTGAAGGTTGAAGCGACCACCGTGGCCGCCGAAGCACCGCCAAGCCGTTTGAATTTGAAGTTCCCAAGGCCGACGCCGACACGCCAGTCCTCCGCGTGCCGCTGCACCGCCTGCAGTTGGGTGAACTCCAGTACAACGTGGTGCTTCGTCCGAACGACACGCTGATCATCCCAGGCCCGGATGTGGGCGAATACTACATGGGCGGGCACGTGCAGCGTCCCGGCGTGTACAGCCTGACCGGTCGGCAGATCACCTTGAAGCAGGCGATCGTGTCGGCGGGGATGATTGATCCGCTGGGCTGGCCGGAACGCACGGAAATCATCCGCCGTTTGCCGAACAACCGCGAAATGTTCCTCCGTGTGGATCTTCCGAAGATCTTCGCCGGCGAGCAGTCGGACTTCTACCTTCGGCCTTACGACACCGTGAATGTCGGCACGAACGCGATCTCGCCGTTCCTGGCGGCGATCCGCGGTGCGTTCCGGTTCACGTACGGGTTTGGCTTCATCTACGATCGGAACTACAACACGCACAATAACAACAGCAACAACTAGTAAGTTGTTTGTTTGCAGTGAGTTGTGATGGTTCTTCGGACCGGGAGGATGAAGATTCTCCCGGTCTGTTTACATCCTCACCCTGTCTTGGCGCGGTTTTTTGCTTGAACTGGACCGTCGGATGTATCGTAGGATCGTTGTTGGCCGCCGGGGGCCGCAGCGGACAATCCACGTCCCAATCGAGTCAAACAGCCAACAAGTCAACGCTGCTTGTTCCGTTAGCTGCATTTACAGGCTGACGGATCAGGGAAGACCGTCGCGAGACTGTGCCACAGGATGTGGGAGACAGAATTGAAATGACCGAATCATCGACAATCCGGCCCCTCGATTCGACCGACGCCTCCAGCGCGGATCGCGTGTTGGGCTTGAGCCGCGCCACGTGGGTGCAGATGGTCACGGTGCTGGTGCTGGTGTGTGCGCTGTTTCGATTCAACCTGACGCGGCTTTGGGACAAAACCAACCCATTCAACGGCCAGGATTCCAACTGGCAGCACTCGATCTTTGTGCCGCTGATCGGGATCTATTACCTGTACATCCATCGCGAGGAGCTGGTGCGGGCCTCGAAGAAGGCCAAGCGATCGCACGCCTCAATCCGGTATTTCGCGGCCTGGCGATGCTGGCGCTGCACGGGTTGATGTCGGCCTACATGTTTCGACAGTTGTCGGGCAATGTCTTTAATGCACCGATCGTGTTGATGCTGATCCTGATGGCGGGGTACGCGTTGTCGGCGGCGATCGCCCGGGCGGAAGTGCTGGGGTCGGCGATGTCGATTGGGGGGATCCTGGTCTTTGTCTACGGCATTTACCCCGGGCAGAACGACTACTTCAAAGACATCGGCATGGTGCAGACCATTTTCGGCGTCGCCACGCTGCTTGCCGGCTGGGAAGTGATGAAGGTGGCCTGGTTCCCCATCGCGTTCATGCTGGTGGCGGTGCCCTGGCCTGACTTGTGGTACAGCGAACTGGCGGGGCCGCTGCAGCAGTTGGCGGCCAGCGCCTCGGTCGGCACGCTGTGCATCTGCGGCGTGGAGGCGACCCGCCTGGACACGAAGATCACGATGATCGGCGCGGGCAATCAGCCCCGCACGCTCAACGTCGCCGAGGCGTGCGCGGGCCTGCGGTCGCTGATGACGTTCGTGATGGTGGCGGGCACGGTGGCGTTCCTGTCGAGCCGGCTGATGTGGGAGAAGATCGCGATCACGCTGATGGCGATCCCGATCGCCATCTTCTGCAACATGCTTCGCGTGGCGGGGCAGGGGTTGCTGGATCGGTATGTCAGCGTGGAACTGTCGGAAGGGTTTGCGCACCAGTTTGTCGGGTTGTTCATGCTGATCCCGGGCTTCTTCATGATCCTGGGCGTGGGCTGGGTGATCGACAAGATGTTCGTGCGCGAAGAGGACATTGAAAAGCACAAGGCCGAGATCGCCGGCGCCCGAGCCACCGACCGCAAAGTGATCCAGGTGCCGCGCCGCAAGGAGGCGCCTGCCCCCGATGCCGAGAAGGGCGATGTTTCGGGCGAGGTCGCCGCGCCGTCGATTGAAGAAGTGCCATCGATCGAGAAGGCCGCCGCGCTGACTGCGGAGGTCGTGCCGACGGTCGGTGAGAGGGTGGAAGAAGCACAAGTCGCAAGACCGGCCGAAACCGAGTTGACGGCGTCGAGCGAAGTTGTGGTGGAGCCGCCATCACAGACGCTGGCGCCTTCGCCTGCGGTGGTGCCGGTGCCCGTGCATGAAGCGCCGGTGGTCGCCAAGCCCACAACGCCTGCCCAGCCCAAGGCACCGACGGTGACCAAGCCGGCGGCTGCCAAGCCAGTGGCTTCGCCGGCGCGTCCAGTGACCAAAGCGACAGTGCCATCGGCAACATCGGCGGATCCTCGTGCAGCGACGACTCCAGGCGCACCGGCGCGGGGGTTGCCAAGCCTGCCGCACCGCGTCCCGTGGCCTCTCCGGCGGGGACAGCCTCGGTCGCCCCGGCCAGGCCCCCCGCGACGCCCGTGGCCAAACCTGCGGCGACGGGGACACCACAGGTTCCCGCAGCGCCCGCCAAGCCCCCGACCGCCGCACCGGTGTCGGGAAGCACGCTCAAGCCCTCGTCGCGTCCTGTTGCACCGCGTGCGCCAGTGGTCCCGGCGGGCCTAAAGCCATCGTTGCCGCGTGCGGCGGGCGTTCCCGTGCCGCCGTCGGGGCTCAAGCCCTCGGCACCGCGGACGCCGCCGGGCCCAGCCACAGTGAAGCCCACGAATCCTGCAAATGCCGAACCCGGGCCGGCCGACGTCCCGGCGACTCCCACCCCGGACGAATCGAACTGATCAACGGAGCCGAGCATGTCTGAGAATCGATGGTGGAGCGCAATCCGGCAGGCCCTGGCGAGGCCGACCTTTGTGGCGGTGACGCTGGTGTTGCTGGCGTGCGCGGTGGGTCTTGACGCGATCCGGCGCGGCATGAGCCTCTATTTCCGCAAGGAACCGCTTGCGCTGCGTTCGGGCGAGAAGGGGTTGACGGTGATTCCGACGGTGTTGCGAACCGACGCCCCGAAGGAATTCAAGGAGGCTCGGAGCGAGGATGTCTGGGTGATGGTTCCCGAGCCACACGCGATCGACACGGAAATCGCCCACAACCTGGGGACCGACAAGTACATTTTCCGCGATTACGTGAACGTGATGGCCGGCTCGCTTGAGGATGAACGGAAATTCGTGCCGCAGATCCGGGAGTACCGCCAGAAGCACAAGGAATGGAGGAAGCCCGCCAGCGTAACCCGGATTACGTGGGAAAAGAGCCCGAGAAGCCGAAACTCAACCCGCAGTCGAAGATCGAAGAGATTGAAGATCTCAAGGACAAGAACGCCGAGAGCCGCGCGGCTCGCCGCAAGCGCGTGGCGGAACTGCGGCAGGGCAACCCGTGCGCGGTGGTGAGCCTGGCGGTGACGTATTACACCGGCAAGGTCGACACCGTGCCGCACGTGCCGGATCGGTGTTATGTGGCTGACGGATACCGGCCACAGGAGAAGACCGAGGAGCACTGGACGCTGCGTGACAAGGAATCCAAGGCGGGGAAGACCGAAGACGAGCCGATCCGCATCGAGCTCAAATCGGCGCGGTCGGACGGCGAGGGGACGAAGATCCCGGTGCAGTTCATCGTGTTCGTGGATCACCTTCCGCAGGGAAATCGGCCCGAACCTTTCGACCGGTGCGTGGCGTATTTTTTCCATGTGAACGGCAATCTGGTGGGCAAGCACACCAGTGTCCGGGCGCAGTTACAGGAACCTGCGCGAGCGTTACGCGTATTTTGCGAAAGTGGAAATGATGATGACTTTGTCGCGCGCATCTCGCACGAAGGATCGGGATCAGGTTTCGGAGGAACAGAAGGAGGAAGTCCGTCGCGCGATGACGAGTTTCCTGGAGTGCGGCCTGGCCCGAGATCGAGAAGGTGCTTCCCAAATGGGAAGACCGTCACCGGCAGGGGCGATAAAGTGCAGGCCTGTTCCGCACGAAGAATAAATCAGGGACAGTTTCAGGATCCAATGAATCGAGGCCCTTTTCGAGGGCATAAAGAGCTATGGCAAGGCGAATCAACAAGCGTTTCCTGATCATCTTCACCAGCGTGGTGGTTGTGTTGCTGGTGGCGGCTTTTGGCGTGAAGATCCTGATGGATCGCGCCGGCGCGGGCAAGCGGAGCCTGGCGAGGCTGAAGGAAGCCGACGTTCTGTTGAAGGAGCTGGAGACCGACACTCAGCCGGAGGTTCGGCTGAAGAAACTGCGTGATGTGCGCGACTTGTACGCCAAAGCCTCGCAGGACAACGCCGGCGATCTGAGCCTGAAGATCAAGCTTGGCGACATCCTTGCCAAGCTCACGCCTTACGACGCCACGGAATACACCGGTTATGTGAACGGAAGCCGAAAACTGTGGGGCGACGTGCTGGCGACGGACCCGAAGAACACCGACGCTCTCGAACGGCTGATGGAGAGCTACTACCAGCAGGTTCCTTTCGAGCCGAAAGCGCGAGTATTTCCAGGAGATGGCGCGCTACGCGAGCACGCTCAATCGCCTCAAGCCCAATCGGCGGGCGGAAATGCTGATGCACGTGGCTGCCGCTGTGGCAATGGATCGCAAACATCGCCACGCAGCCGTTGGAGATTGACGCGGCCATCAAGGGGCTGGAGGGGCTCTGGAAGTCCGAACCGAAGAACCCGGATGTGGGCGAGTTGATGTTCTATCTTGGCCTGGCGGTGGCGAAGCAGGGAGCCGAGCAGCGCCGGGTGGGCGGCGAAGGTCCGGGCAACGCCCGGATGAAGCAGGCTCTGCGCTGGCTGGACGAAGCGGAACAGGATCAGATGGAGAACGCATGGCTGCATTACAGCTACGCGACGGTGCTGTCGCTCGTGCGTGTCGAAGATCGCGAAAACGACCAGAGCCAGCGTTACTCGGAGCGACTGCGCAGTCAGATCGAAAGTGCCCGCAAGCACGTCAAGCCGACGGATCCGAAATACGTTGAGATCATGCTGCTGCATTACCAGCAGTTGGTGGCCCAGGCCAAGCGTCCCGAAGCCCAGGCGGTGCTCGATGAAGCTTGCAAGGCCAAGCCGCAGGATCAGCACCTCGCACTTGCGAAGGCGAAATTTCTTCGCCTGGATCCGGCAATGCGACCGAGGCGATTGCGCTGCTGAAAGAGCCGATCACGAACATCGGATTCGAAGGGCCCGCGGCGCGGCAGCGCTTCGATGTCGAGTTCGAGACCGAACTCGAACTCTGCGGTGCGCTGATGGATGACTACTTTGCCATGCCCGAGATGACCAAGGGCGATCGGGAGGGCAAGCTGCGCGAGATCGAAGCGTTGTTCAAGCGCGTCGAGCCTGCGCAACAAGGACAACTGGCTGGTGTTGAAACTGGCGGGCAACCTCGAGTTGATGCACGGCGGCTCGGACTCGACTGTCAAGGCGATCAAGTTCTACGAGGAGGGCGCAGCAGAATCTCAAGCAGGAGCGGAACCGTGAAGATCCCGAACTGGTGATCCGCCTGGCGGCGCACGTACATCATGACGCAGCAGCCGGGCCAGGCCAAGCAGCGGCTTGTCCAGTACATGCAGCAGTCGCAGGAAAACCTGATGGTGCGAAAGATACTGGCGGAGGTCCTGGTCATGGAGCAGGACATCAAGCAGGCCCGGCCGCATGTCGAGATTCTCGAAAAGCGCGATGCCCGACGATCTGGGCATCATTCGCCTCAAGCTCATGGTGATGGATCCGGTGAAGGAACGCGAGGGGATCAAGTCGTACCTTGGCCGGATCCCGGAGGCCAAGCGCGACGAGCGGATGTCCAAGGCGCAACTCGCGGTCGTGCCGCCGATCAACGACCATGACGAGGCGCTTCGGCTGTACCGCCTGGTGCTCAAGGATAATCCGGCGGATTTCGAAGCGGTCAACGCGGCACGTGAAATCCTCTGGGCCAAGGGCACGGAACAATCCAAAGCTGAAGCGGTGGAGATCCTTCAGGCCGCGATCAAGGCCAAGCCCGACGACAAGCGTCTGCAGCTCGTGTTGAAACAGCTCACGGGGACCAATCCCGAAGAAGTGATCAAGAGCGAGCGGGACCTGGTCATCGAGCTCAACCCCGAGCCTTATCAGCAGGCGATGAAGCTGTACGAGTTCGAGGCGCTGCAGTCGATGTTGAGCAAGGATCCTCGCGAGGCGCAGAAGCACCGCGACCAGTCGCTGACGCACCTGCAGGATGCGGAGAAGGGTCCGCCGGACGATGGCCGGGTTGCCGAGACACTGTTCCAGTACTACCTGAGCCAGCAGATGTTCGACAAGGCGGCGCCTTACGCCGAGAAACTGGCGGCCAAGAACTGGGACCAGGTGAAGGGCCGCATTTACCGGTTCCGACTGGCGATGGCCCGCAACGAGATTGACAAGGCGATCGTGCTGGGAACGGAATTGACGCAGGAGTACGGCGAATTCGCCCGGAGCTGGGTGTTCCTGGGTCAGGCGCACCAGGCCAAGCGCCATTGGGACCTGGCGGTGACGAACTACAAACTGGCGCTGTCGCGGCAGAGTGAAAGCCCGGAAGCCCTGGCAGGGATGATCCAGTGCTATTACCAGATGGAGAGCAAGGACGAAGCGCTGCGAACGATCGAGCAGGCGATGAAGGCGCGACCCGTCCAGCGTGCTGTTCCGCGAGCAGTACAAATCGCACCAGATGCGTGGGGCGATCCGACGCTGGTGCTGAACATGACCCGCGCGGACCGCGACGCCAGCCCCAATGATCCCTCACGCTGGCTGGCGCTGGGGCAGGTCGAATATTCCGCGGCCCGCAAAGCGCGTGAGGATTCCACGACCCTGACCGACCCCCGCAAGAAGGACGAGGCCGCCAAACAGTATCCAATCCTCCTGGCTGCGGCGCGGGGCACGTTCTCCGAGGTCATCAAGCGCTGGCCGGCGGAGAAGCTGGCCTGGGCGTACTTGGCCGAAATTTCGGATTTCGGCGGCGATTTCGCCGGCGGCGAGAAACTGCTGAAAGACATGATCGCCAGGCCCGAGTTCAAGGAATCGGCTGATCCGCACATGATGCTGGCGGAGTTCTACCTCAAGCAGAAGAACCTCGATGCGTTCGAGTCGACGCTCCGCGCGGGGATTGCGACGTTCCCGACGAACCTGGATTTGCGGCGTCGCCTGTCGGCGATGCTGACGCAGCAGCGGAAGTTCGCCAAGGCCCTTGATCTACTGGACGTCAAGAGTCCGGTACCCGATCGTCCGGCAGCAGATCGTCGAGATCATGATGCTGGACCAGAAGTTCACCGACGCGGAGAACCTGCTCCGTGCGCTTCTGAAGGACAGCCCGCAGGACGCGCAGCTTTACGCTCTGCTGGGCGTGGTGCTGATGAATCAGAAGGGAACCCCCAAGGAGGGCACTGCGCTGCAGCCGTTGAACCGCGCTGGAGATCGATCCTCGGAACATCGCAGCCCTGTTCTCCCGCCCTGATCCGCCTGAATGAGAAGCCGCCGCAATTCGACGAGGCGATCGCCGACCTGACCGTGCTGCGGACGGCGGCGCCGGGGCACGTGGAAGGGCGAGTGCTGCTGGCCGAAGCATACAAGCGTCGCAACCTGCTTGAAGAAGCGGCGCGTGAACTCGACGACGTGATCCGACGTGTTCCGCAGAAGGACGATGTGCGCGTCAACCTGATTGAGGTTTACACGCAGATGCGGCCTCCGTCCTGGACGGACGTGGAACGCCTGCTGCGCGAGGCGATCAATCGGGAGCCCAAGCGTGCCCAGTGGCGTCGCATGGAGGCCAAGATGCTGTCGGCCCGGAAGCAGCACGAGGCGGCGACGATCACCATCCGCAATGCGATCATGCTGATACCGGCGGGCAAGGAGTTCGACAAGGAGACGCAGCGAGATTGCCGGGGACTACTTCGACATTCTCGAAGCCGCCGAAAACTGGCGGCAGCTCGAGGCCGAGTGCAACCAGGCGTTCAGCACCGATCCAAAATCGGCCAACGCACAGTGGTGGATCTACGTGAAGCGGGCGATCGCCCGCAGCAAGCTGGACCGCAGAGCAGGAGGCGCTGGACGATTTCCAGAAGGCGTTTGAGATCGCTCAGAGCCAGGCGGAATCGGAAACGGTCGTGTTCACGATCGTGGAACCGCATCAGCCAGTACATCAACAGGGAAGAAGCCATTCGGCGCGCGCCACGGCCCTGTCCAACGCGCCGGGCGAAAAGGGCCAGCGATGGAAAGTGGTGCTGGCGTATCTGTACGTCATGAACAAGGACTGCGCATCGCGCGGCCGAGATCATCGAGACTGTACTGGTGGATCTGCCGACGATGAGCCCCAACGACAAGCCGACGGCGCTGAGCGTGGCGGGCAGCATCTTCATGTACACCCACGAATACGCCAAGGCGAAGGATCATTACGAGATGTTGATCCAGCAGCGTCCGGAGGACGTCGGCAGCACTGAACAACCTGGCGTGCCTGCTGGCCGAGCATGTTGAGCGGCCGAACATTCCGCTGGCGATGCAGCACAGCAAGAAGGCGTATGACATCATGGTTCGGGAGAATCGCGAGGACGCAACGATCCTGGACACGCACGGCTGGGTGCATGTGGTGTCGGGCGGCGCAGAACCTCGACACAGGCATTGAATTGCTTCAGCGCTCGACCAAGTTACAGGACCTTCCGGAATCGCACTACCATCTCGCCGAGGCGTACCTGCTCAAGAAACTCCCATCGGATGCCAAGCGGAGTTTGAAGCGGGCGGAAGAGGCGGTGGAAAAGCGCCTGGAGAAGGGCCTGCCGTTTGACACCGAACTGAGGCGGCGCATTGCCGACGCCAATCAGCGGGCGGACCGCCTGCTGGAAAATGAGTCCAAGAAGTAGTGTTCAAACCGCGCGGATTTGCCGCGCGGGCGTGTATGGGTAAGAGTGTTGTTGCCAGGTTGATCGGGAACGGCCGCGCGCAGGGTTATTCAACCGGCGGACAACCCGGGAGAGAGTGAGACGCAGTGGCAGGGGCCGTGCCGACCGGTGATCGGGCCGGCAGGAGAAGAGGTCTATGACGACGTTACCGCAGACGACAAACGTGAGGTTGCCGCGTCCCGCGCAGGGAGCCATGCAACTGGCTGGAGGCGGCGGGGTTCCCGCGGCGGTTGCGCCCCAAGTGGGTGGCGGCAACGAGATCTGGCGGGTCATCCGCGCGCACTGGATCATGATCGCGATCGTGGTGCTGATCATCTCGCCGACGGCGGGCTACTTTTCGTTCAAGCTCCTGGACAAGTTCTATCCGCGGTACACCGCGACGGGATTCATCCAGGTGCAGCCGCAGTTGACCCCAAGCCGCGTGAAAACCGCCGACAGCGAAACCCCCGACACGGCGAACATCGCGGTCGACATTCGCACGCAGGCGCGGTTGCTCAAGTCCGAGGCGCTGTTGCTGCGCGTGCTGCAGAACGAAAGCAGCAAGATCCGCGAGACCGATTGGTTCCGCCAGTTCGACGGCAACATCGGCGAGGCGCTGCTGCAGTTCGACAAATCGCTGTCGGTGGTGCCGATCCAGGACACCAAGCTGGTCCAGATCGACTTCATCTACTCCAATCGCAAGGACTGCAAGACCATCGTCACGGAACTGGTCAACGCCCACCTTGAAGACCAGAAGGAGCGCCAGAACTCGGTGCTTTCTGACCGCACGACGATGCTCAACAACGTGAAACTCAAGAGCGAAAGCCGCCTCAAGGACATCGAAGCCGAGATGCGTGAAAAGCAGACGCAGGTCAACGATGGCGGCGGCGGCATTGGCTTCATCAGCCTCAAGGAAATGGAACTCAACAAGCTCGTGCAGGAGCGGCTTGAAGCTGGCTTGCTTCTTGAGAACAAGCGGGCGGCCTTCCGCAGTGCCAAAGAAGCGGCCGACGCGGGACTGGAAGTGGCCGGGGTGGAGCGTGTTGCTTACCAGATCAATCCGGGCCTGATCAACGACCGCGCCAACCTCCGCCAGATGGAGATGGAACTCGATCTGATGCGCGTCAATCGCGGGCCGGAAGCTTCGCAGGTGAAGCAGTTTGAGCAGCGCGTCAACAAGATGCACGCCAACTACCAGCAGGATTCCGACGAAGCCCGCGCCAAGGCCCGCATCATGATCCTCGAGGAAATGGCCCAGGATCTCCAGTCCGCCGAAACCAAGGCCGAAGGCCTTCGTCTTCGCGTCGAATCGCTTCGATCCGACATCGCCGGCCTGGCGAACATCACGCTGCAGTACCTCAACCTCAAGGACGAGCAACGCTCGCTCCGCGAGAGCGTCAAGCAGATCAAGGAGCAGATCGAAAACGTTCTGGCCCTGCAGAGCTCGGCGCAGTCTTACCGCGTGTCGTGGATGTCTCAGCCTGAAGAGCCGCAGAACCCCAGTTTTCCGAAGTTCTGGATCATCATGAGCATGGCGATCGGCCTGGGCGTGATGCTGAGTCTGGGTGTTGCATTCCTGATCGAGACGATGGATCAGTCTATCCGCAGCCCGCGCAGACATCGCCAAGGTCGGCCAGCTTCAGCTTCTGGGCATCATCCCGGACGAAGTGGACGATCCTCAGGCGGTGGGTTCACGATTGCCGGCGGTCATTTTCGATGCCCCGCACTCGGCCATGGCTGAAAGCTTCCGCCACGTTCGCACGAAGCTCCAGCACGCGGCCTCGCTCGACACCACGCGCAGCATCATGGTCACCAGCCCCTCGCCGGGCGATGGCAAGACCACTGTGGCGTGCAACATCGCCGCGGGGTTGGCGCTCAACGGCCGCCGGATTCTGCTGGTCGACGCCAACTTCCGCCGGCCCGAAGTGCATCGCGTGTTTGGCCTGTCCAACGAACAGGGCTTCTCCGACGTGCTCAATGCCGTGGCGGCCTTCGATGAAGTCATCCACGAGACCCAGGTGCCGAACCTGGCGATCATGACCGCCGGCCCCAAGCCGATGAACCCGACCGAGTTGTTTGAAAGCCAGCTCCTGATCGACTTTATCGAGCGCACCCTGGAAGAGTTCGACCATGTTGTGTTCGACGGCGGCCCGCTGATGGTCGTCGCCGAGGCCCAGGCCATGGCGCCCCGCGTCGACGGCGTCATCTCCGTCGTCCGTGCCAAGACCAACAACCGCGGCATGCTCCAGGCGCATGCGCAGACGAACTCAAGCGCACGAAGGCCGAGCACCTGGGCATCGTGCTCAACGCGGTTCAGTGCGCAGGGAGGCGGCTACTACCGTCGCAGCATCCAGACCTACTACGATTACGCCGGCAACGGCGAGGCGTAAGCGGCCTCTGGACGCCCAGTTTGAAAACGATCACAACGCCGCGCCTTCGGGCGCGGCGTTTTCATTTGGGCCTAAGACATCAGCCCGGTTCCCCGCAGCGCCTGCTCAAGCTCGGTTTCGTCGGGTTCGACGAGGATCTGGCCGTCGATGTCGAGGGTCGGCGTCTTCTGCCGGCCATGGTTCTGCTCGACCACCCATTTCTGCGCGGCCTCATCCTGATCGACATCGATGTAGCGGTAAGGCACGCCAAGGGCGTCGAGATGGTTGAGCGTCGCGTGCGTGTCCTCGCACCAGTCGGCGCCGTAGACTTTGACATGATCCATGAGTCAGCTCCGGTGAAAGACCGTCCGGAAGACGCAAGGATCGTGCCGTTTGCGGACTTGGTAAGGCGGCACGGCGACTATCGGCATGGCCGGCACAGCACGATCAATCAGCAATCGGCAATCCGCGATCCGCAATTCGCTACTGGTTTCCCTTCTTCAGCTCGACCGTCGCTTTTTCACCCGTGCCGTGTTTGCCTTCGATGCTGTTGAGTTCGACGGAGGCGGCCCCATCGGGGTTGTCGAGCTGGATGCCGACTGTCGGCTGTGTTGTCGAAGCTACGGGATACCAGAAATAAGCGTGATTGCGCCTGATCACCGTGCCGTCGGCCCCGGCACTGGCGTGATAGCCGACCAAGGCATCGCGGACGACATTGAACTCGACCACCGTTCCGAGGATCGCGGCCACAGTGCCGGCCTGACCCGCCACAGGGCCACGCCCCTGCAGCAGCACGCCATCGGCGCGGCTCTTGATGAAGCTGTTGTGACGCAGCACGTTGCCCAGCGCGAGGGGGAATTCGACGGGCAGGTCTTTGGCGTCGCCGCTGCTGAGGTACCCGCCCACGCTGCATTCCTCGGCGCGGTTGCCTTCGACATGGTTGAAGAACAGCGGCGCGATGCCGCGGTTCCAGGTGCGCGGCATCGAACTGGCCAGCGTCGAGCCGGCGGCGTAGAGGAACACGCCGGGCTTGCGCTGCCGCGCGATCGTGTTGCCGCTGACGATGTTTTCCATGCAGGAGATCCAGAGCTGCACGCCCGTCATGCCGTCGGGCGTGTAGTTGCTCTCGATGACGTTCTGGTAAAAGGCCGTGCCCACGGCGATGGTGCTGCTGGCGTCGGGCGTGTGGTTCCAGGGCTTTTCAAGGATGAGCTTTTCGCCCTCGCGGCGGACCACGCGGCGCGTCTGGCCTTGGCCGGCGCCGGCGCAGATCGTCACGCAATACTGGTGGATTGGCGGCTCCTGCGTGGAATCAAAATCGTCCGGCGGCCAGAAGGGGGTCTCGTTCCCGGCGGCGTCGTGAGCGAGTTGCTCGCGCTTCACGCTCCCCAGGCGATTGTCGGGCGTGGCGGGGATCGTTTTGGGCAGCGTCACGCTTGTTGCGTCGGCGGACACGGGTTTTCCGAAATACATCGTGCGATGATTCCCTTCGAAAAGAATCATCTCACCGACGTTCTGGTCCGTCCCCGCAACGCCGCCAAAGCGAGGCGTGCCGGCGGCGATGTCTTTCCCGGCGTCGTTGGTGTGGCCGATGCCGTTGTGGGCGATGCGGTTGTGAACCACGGAGCCGCGCCCGGTGGAGAACCAGATCATTCGCCGGGCCGTCGGGCCGCCCGAGAGTGCGCCTTCGGTAGAGACGAAGCGATTGAAGTCGATCAGGCATTCTTCGAGGCGCTCGCAGCGCGAGAGGATGGCGGCCTCGGAGTTGCCGCCGTATCGTGTGACGCTCTCGAGCGTATTCCCGGAGATTTCGCACCGATACGCGCCGGCAAGGAAAATAGGTGTTCGCGCGGTCAGGGTGCAATCGCGAATGGATGCACCAATCGCGTTGGCCACGCGCACACCCGAGTTCTCGCCGAACTTGCCTTCGACGTTGATGACTCGAACTCTGACGACATCACAATTCTCGACTGGCTTGAGCGGATCAGTGTGCCCGATGAGGATGCCGATGTTGGTCTGCGGCCCGCCCGAGAGGGTGAGGTTGCGGATGGCGGCTCCGTGATCCGACAGCCAGACGACCGGCGCATCGCCGCCCGGAAGCTGGCCGTCCTTGGATTTGAACTTCGACGGATTCTCGGCCTGGATGATGAGCACGCCGTCGCCGTTTTCGGGCGGGGGGGTGTCGGAGATGACCTTGGCTGGATCGCGCACGAGCACAAACGCGTCGAGCGTGATGCCGCCGCCTTTGTCGTTGCGCCAGTGCAATGTGTGCTTGCCGGCCTTGGCGTCGATGATGGCGGACTTGGACCAGCGATAGGTTCCGAAGCTGCCGGTGTTGGGCAGGTTGTCCATCGGGATTGAAGGGCCGTCGTCGATCTGCACCGACATGTTCTTCGAAACGCCGTCCATCTTGTACGCCTTCATCTCGGTGGCGTAGCGGGTCCAGAGCGTGTAGGGCCCGTCGGCCGGGAGATCGATGGCGTATTCGATCGTGTCGCCCACGGTGTGGATCGAAGTGACACCCCGGTTCCAGCCGACGTTGGAAGGGCTCTTGAACTGGGCTGCGGTGTCATGCACCAGCACCACGCGTGTGCTGCCGGGGGTCGTGTCGCCGGCGAGCCCCACGTTGGCGCCGATCCGCAGCGTGCCGCGGAAGGGAAACTCGCCGGCCTTGAGCTCCAGCGTGCCGCCGCCCTGGGCGGCCAGCTTGTCGAGCTCGCGCTGGAGGTGGTCGTTGTCCTGGCACTTTTCGAGCGTGATCGTGCGCTCGGGCGGTGCCACGAACGGCTTGACGATCACCTTCAAAGGCTCGCTCCAGCCAAACGATCCGCCCCGTCCCGCATGCACCCACAACTGGTATTCGCCCGACTCCAGCTCATGAGGCAGCCGCACCACAAGGTGATACCGGCTGCCCAGCGAATCGAGCCACCGCCCTGCCTTGCCGGCCTGGCAGAGGTAAACACGCGCCGCCTCCCCTTCGGGCCGGGGCGAGAGGTTCCGCCCGATCACCTGGATGTCTTCACCCGGCGCGGCCGACAGGGGCCAGCAGAACCACGCCTGCGGCGTGTTGAGACGGATCGGCCGGGACCAGCCGGCCACGTTCTTCGCCCACACGAGCATTGGCCCGTCGTAACATCGATCCGGCAGGGTGGCCGAGACGTAGCCCTCTTTCGAGAGCTGCACTTTCAGCGGCCAGCTCTGCCCGGTGTTGGACTTGGCCGACATGCCCCAGGTGTAGAGCTCGCTGGTGAAGCCCGAGCCCACGGCGAAGAAGGTCTGATCCGGCCCGGCGTCCTGGGAATGCTCGAAGAACTGTCGCGCTTGGGATCCACCGCCACCTCGGCCGCGATCGGCGGCTCGTACCCTGCCTGCGGCAGCGCGGGTGCGGGTGAGGGCGCGGGCCAACCCACGGGCGCAGGGAAGCCTGGGATCGGCGGCGAGGACGGAAGCGCAAAGACAGAGCAAAGGAATATCGACAACACGCCGAGAGATACCGTTTTTGTCATAACAGTCGTTTCCTTCCACTCCCTTGGGATTCCCACAGAATCATCTTGAGTCCTTCACAAGTCTCCCACACCTGCATGGCTCGAAAGTTGGCCGCTGGGCTTGTCCCAGCGCGTCCAGTGGCCAAGGTGTTTTGAGAAAGTCCGATCGCTTGAGTTCGTCGGTGCGTTGGACGCGCTGGGTCAAGCCCAGCGGCTAAAGGTCACTTCACCCCTTCCGACCAGATCCCACCCGGTTCGAGATCCTTCCCGTTCTTGAGCTTGAACGGCTTGTCGCCGAAGTTCACGATCACGTTCACGCCGTTGGCGAAGGAGGTTTGCTGGACGGACCGGTCGGCCGTCGAAAAGCGGTGATCGGTCATCTCGCTGTAGCCGGTCGAGCGCACGATTCCAGCCCAGGCCTTGTAGCTTTTTACGAACCGGTCCTTCTCCTTCTTCCACTGCTCGCGGTTGAACATGAACATGCCGGGCGTGGCGTAGAGGGCGTTGAACTGGTCGCGCTTGTCCCAGATCGCGGGGAGCTTGTTGTTGTAGTCGCCCCAGTACCACTGCGCCACGCAGCATTCGTGGAAGACCAGCTCCCACAGCGGCAGGCGGTATTTCCATCCGACCTGGAACTTCGCCACGCGCTCGGGCACCTCGTCCCAGATGACCTGCATCTTCCGCCCCGAATCGGGCACGCGGTACGGCCCGAGGCTCAGCATCCCTTCGAAGTAATCGCACACCGGCACCGCCGCCTCCATCCCCGTCTCCGATCCGCAGACGAGTTTGAACTCATGTGAGATCACGCCCAGCAGTTTCATCTTCCAGACGCCGCTCTCCGTGCGCGTGAGCGGATGGTCGGGCGAATAGCATTCCCGCCACCCCGAGGCGGTGGTGGTGTCGATGAAGCGGCACTGGTACGGGTGGGTCTTGAGTTCTTCGCCGATGCGCTCTGCGCGTAGGGGATGGCCACCTTGTCGCACAGCACGCCGCAGGGGATCATCGTGCCGTCCTTGGCCTCCACGCCCCACCCCTTGATGAAGTTGTTCTGCGCATCCTTCATCATGTGATGCGGCCACCCTTCGCTGGTCCAGTCGCCGTGCTTCCAGCGGATCTTGGGGAAATTCTCGGGGTTCATCGCGTCCTGGTAGATGTCGTAGCGGCTGGTGAGGACATTCGGCAGCGCGTTGAGCCCCTTGAGCGTTTCGGGCTTGGCGGCCGCGCTCCAGAGGATGCGCTCGATCCCCGCCGCCTGCAGTTCTTTGGCCATGCCGACGGCGTCCTTGTCCCAGCACCAGACGTTCGCCGCGCCGACGAGCTTGTCGATCGCCGGCACGTCTTTCTTCTTCTCCGCCAGCGTCTTGAACAGGCCGACTTCCTTGGCGTGCTGGCGATACCGCTTGGCCATCGCCACGTGCCCGCCAGAGTCGAAGAAGATGTAACGAATCTCCCGCGTGTAACCCAGCCGATGCTTCTGCGCCTGCCAGATCGGCCAGATGCAGAGCGTGCCGTTGTGCCGGCCGATCTGGATCTGCGCATCGTCCGGCGTCTTGAGGATCGCCATCTGCCCCGCCGCCCCGTCGGTGACGCCGTAAAAGACATGCAGATCCCGTGCCCCGTGTAGCAGTTGAGGCGGAAGGGCTCGATCGACCCATCGTCGACCGGATAAGAAATCCCCTCGTTCATCGGCACCACCAGATAAGAGCCCGCCGCGCTGACGAACGGAAACGGCCAGGGGAGGGTGTTGTCCATCTCCGCCTTGGCGTCCCCCGCGATCGTCAGGCGGATCTCGCCCCCGCTCAGCTCCATCTTCGCTTCAATCATGAGATCCGTCGGCCCGTGCCAGAGCGTGGCGTTGATCGCGTCTTTCCCGCCCGACGCTTTTGTCACGATCACCTCGCTGTGCACGCTCTGCTGCTCCCACACCCGCCCGCAGCGCTTGTCCTTCACCGCCAGCGTCCCCTTCTTCGTGTCGAGCGTCACCGCCAGGATCTCGTTCTCCACCTTCACCGCCGCCGGCGTGTCACCGCGCATGGCCTCAACGTTCCCCACGCGCCGCAGCGTCATCCCCTCCACCCACGTCGTCGAAACGCCATGGCCGATCACGCGCGGCTGGATCGTCCGCACCTCCGGCCCGATGACCAGGCGCGTTTTGACCAGCACAAACTCCGCGCCCCGCGCGCTCTGCGCCCCAGTGCGTAGTTGATCGCCTTGCCCTTGTCATCGGATGCGATGGCGCAGAGCGACGCATCCCCCTCGCCGCTCTTTCTGATCCAGGCACAAAGCTCCAGCACATCCCCGGCCGCCACCTTGACCCGATCCCCGCTCGCCAGCGACCAGTCGTGTTCCCCCTTGTGCTCCACGCGCACGCTGGGTTTGCCGTCGCGCTGGACCTTCTCGTCCACCGCGCTGCTCCCCGCCCCCTTGTCGCGCGTCCAGACCTGGCCCATCTTCCCCAGCGGCACCACCTGCTCCTGCCCCCACGCCGCCACACCGGCCAACAACACCATCACCGCACAGAAAGTTCTCATGGAGAGCAATACATCCGGCGGGGGACGAAGTTGCGGGGAAGCAGGCGGAGGGATTCACCACGGAGCGACTGTGTTAAAGATCAAGTTCAAATCGTGACGCGTGGGTCGTTCCAGGGGGTTTGGGTTTTGACGATGGTGTTGAGGATGACCAGCAGCTTGCGCATGGCGGCGGTGAGGGCGACCTTGAAGCGTTTGCCCTTGGCGATCAGCTGGTCGTAGAAGGCCTTGATCTTGGGGTTGAAACGCGTGGCGGCCAGGGTGGCCATGTACAGGCGCAGCGCACGGCGGCGCGGCCGCCCCAGATGTGGCGCTGGCCCTGGAACTGACCGCTGTCGAGGTTGAAGGGGGCCAGGCCGGCCAGGGCGGCGATCTGCTTTTTGTTGAGTTGTCCCAGCTCGGGCAGGTGGGCGATCATGGCGTGGGCGGTGGTGGGACCGACGCCCGGCACCGAGTCGAGGAGCCGGGCCTTGTTGAACCAATCGCTGTCGGCGTCGATGCGGTCGGCGATCTGCTTGTCGAGGCGGGCGATGCGTTTGTCGAGCTGGGCGATGTGGTCGCAGGTCCTTCTGCACGAGCTTGAGGGAGGCCTGCTGCAGGCGGTTGGTCTCGGCGGTGCGCAGCACCAGGAGCTGGTGGCGGCGCGTGGCCAGTTCGCCCAGTTCCTGCTGGGGCCTGCTGGGCAGGGGCGTGGCCTGGGGACGCAGGCGGCGGAGCATCAGGGCCAACGTGGCGGCGTCGACCTTGTCGGTCTTGGCCAGGCGGCCCAGCGCCTTGGCAAAGTCCCGGGCCTGGCGCGGGTTGGCGCGCACGACGTGGAGGCCGGCGCGGGAGAGCTCGGCCAGGAGGCGGCGTTCGAGGCCGCCGGTGGCCTCGAGGAGCACGGCGGCGACCTTGTGGCGGGCCAGCAGGTCGATCGCCTGGGCCAGGCCGTCGTCGGTGTAAGGGAGGTTGACGTTGACGAGCACGGCCTCGGCGGGGTCCTGGACGGCGAGTTGGAAGGATTCCTTGGCGACGTCGAGGCCGGCGAGGGTGTCGGTGGCGGGGTTGAACATGGAAGGGTTCCGATCTTGCGATTGCGGGCTCGGATGAACCGGCCCCAGCGACTGTCCGGACTGCACTTCACAAGGCCGCTCGGGACCCAGCTCCGTGACGGCCCTTGGGGGGCCGAGGCACGCACGGTCTCCGGTCGGCCGTGTCGTGCGCCGCCTCCTCGCTGCGCTCGGAGCCGTCGCACGACACGAAGACATTTCAACGGGAATTGTGTCTTTGGTAAACATACAAGTCACGGAGTCCACGGAGAAGAGAGCGGAAGAGTCACCGCGAAGGCGGCCCGCCGCAGGCGCGAAGACGCGATGAAGACGGGAAAAGAATTCACCGCAGAGACGCAGAGCCCGCGGAGGGGATTCAAAGTTTTGTAGTTGCGGTGGGCAGTACTCTGCCCACCGCAACGGTTGTCCGCGAATGTCACTGGTGGGCAGCGTACTACCCACCCTGCCCGGCTTATTTGTGCCCCGCCACGGCGATCAGCACAAGACTCCCCACCACCAGATGCGACAGGTTGAGGACGAAGGCCAGCTTGACGTAGATGCACCGTGTTCTCACCGCCAGGTAGAAGACGATCGTGAACAGGGACAGGGTGATGGTGCTGAACAAGAGGAAGTGGGAGGCCCAGATTCCGATTGGCCAGGGCGCGGTCGGCAAAGGGGCGAGCGTCCAAAACAGCAGCGTCGGCAGGCAAAGCAACAGGGCTGCGGGTTGTCTGGGGGTTACGGCGGGAGCGACCGCGCTCCGGGGATCGGACGCTCGATGCCCGGTGCTGTCTGGAGGGCAATGGGCTGCCGTCGTTCGCCGCGCGCAGGGGGATGCACGCTGCAAGGCTGATCCAGAACACCGCCAGACCAATTCGGCGGATGGGCCGGTAGTCGAAGGTCGACATGACGCCGTCGGGGGCGCGGAGAACGACCCGCAGGTCCTGGTGAAGGACAACGAACCACGCGCCGAATCGGCGGCGGGGGTCGGTCTCGCCGAGACGGCCTTCCAGAGATCGGGCGCCAGGCCCACCGCCCCCGACACCAGCGCCAGCAGCATGAGGATGATCAATCCAAGGCGTCGCACCGGGGGCGGATTGTATCCCACGGGGGATGGGGGTGAAAGTCGGGACGACTGCGGCGGGAAACTGCCCACTTCACTCTCAACTTTCAACTGTGAACTTTCAGCTCTTCACGATCCAACGCACCACCCCGAACGGCGGCATGTTCTCGTGGGGTTCGGTGCCGCCGGCCTGGTCGGTGAGGGCGGGGGTGGAGTCGAGCGTCGCGCCGACCATGACACTGGCCCCCATGCCCGGCGAGGCCTCGCCGGTGACGGGGTTGACGCCGCTCGCCTGGGTGTAGCCGTGCTGATGAAAGGGGATCTGCTCGAGGCCCAGGGTGACGCTCTCCGCGCCGCAGCTCTGTCCGCGCTGCTTGTGGCTGGCCACTTGTGGCTGGCCATCCCGGGCTTTTTTTCGCCTACGCCGCTTCGGGCAGGGCCGCGCCGCCTGGAGGGTGAAGCTGACCGCGCCGCTGGCCGGGCCAGATTGCCCGCGGCGCTGACCCAGCGGGCGCTGAGCCACACGGTCGCGCCGCCGGCCACGCTGTTGGGGAAGAGGATTTTCGCGAGGGATCGGGTGGTCATTCCCTCGAAGCGGTAATCGCGGGTCGACCGGGGGCACTGCGCCGACGAACGAGTAGAGGTTGGCCCCCACCGACCCGGCCTCGATGCCGCGGCGCGTGGAATCCGAGGGATGCAGGCGCACGTGCACCAGCCGCCCGGCCACGATCCCCACCTCGACCGTCGGCGCGGTCGAGGGCGCGGGAACAGGGCACCACCGGCTGCGCGGCAGGAGCCCCAGCGCCACGAGTTGCGAGTCGCTCACCGTGGCCGTGGCGTAAATGATTTTCGACAAGAGGATCGCCTCGGCGCGCATGGCGTTCGAGCGCCTGAGTTTTGGCGGCGACGGTGACGCGGGTCCGCGTGGCCGGCTCGATGGCGATCGGGTAGGCCTCCTGCAGCGCCGGTGTTGAGCGTGCCAAACGCCGTGGCCTGCGCCTGGTGAGCCCATAACTGGCGTACCCGCTTTGGATCAACGACGCAAAGTTGGCCACCGCCCGCGACGATGTCGGCCCCTTTCCGAAATAGAAAGTTCGAGGCATGGGAGCCTTTCCAATGCGTCTATAAAAAACGCATCAAAGCGCTTCAACAACCGCGGCCGCGCGAAGGCCCCGCCCACGCCGAAAACCGGCCAACCCCAATCATCAAGGCACACACTTCTTTTCGGCCCAAAACACCGGCCGCCTAAGGTAGATCTGCACTTTTAGCGGAAAAAGTTGAAAAAATAGACAAACGAGCCGCCGGTTTCCGAAACAAGCGGCCGGTTTGCAAAACAAGCCGCCGGTTTCCGAAACAAGCGGCCGGTTTGCAAAACAAGCGACCGATTTCGGAAATAAGCGGTCCGTTTCCGAAATAAGCGGCCGATTTGCAAAACAAGCGGCCGGTTTCCGAAATAAGCAGCCGGTTCCCAAACCAGCCGCCGGTTTCTCGAAATAAGGGCCGGTTTGCAAAACAAGCCGGCGGTTTCCGAAACAAGCAGGCGGTTTCCGAAACAAGCAGGCGGTTTGGTGAGGAATCGAGCCCCCCCTGGATGGGGGGAACGACACCGGCAGGCAAGTTGCACGCAAGCTCGTTTCTTTCCCCCGCCCCTCGAGCACCTTGGAGCTGGCTCCTTGCGGCTGTGCCGCTCGGTGCTGGCACCCCACCCCCTTTCTTTCGTTCCTCTCACAGATCCCCTCGTCCGACGAAGCACTGACGCCGAACCGATCAATCGCGTGGCCACCGGCTGCGATCGCCGAAGACCTCGCCCATCACTTCTTGCACGCGGGGCGTTATTGCAAATCCCTCGGTGAGTTCGTCTTGATCCGCCAGCGACCAATATTGCACCGTGTAGCCGTGAAGATCGAAACGGCGGCGAAGGTGAGCGTGGAGACGATGCCACGCCTCGGGGTCATCGCGATTCTCGCGGAGCAGGTCGTCGAACGAAGCGATCAAGAGAGCCATCAGTGTGAATCGCTCGTCGTCGTCGAAGGGTTCCTTCTCGTAGGCGTCGAGAAATTCGCGGATGCGCTCTGGGTCGGCGACGACGATCTCCCAATCCTGGACATTGGGGAAGAGCTGAAATCGCTGGCACAGCCGATCGATGGCGGCGGCGGTCGAGCAGCGGAACGCGATGTGGGGCACAGGCTCAGGCATGCCAGCGGTTTTTGCAGAGAGGCCGAATTCGAAACACGAGGTGAATATACTTCGAGCGTTCATGCGTCCGCAAATCCGGAGGGTCTTTCAGGGCAGACCCGCCAGGGCCACCGCATGTAGGAATCTTGCGCTCTGCATGCATCCACCTCGTGGGTAGATTTGCGGGCCGTTCCCGGCCGGGGTTTCTGAAATCGGATTTCCTTGACGAGGAGCTTGGCATGGACGCCACAGCGACCGCGCCTCCTGCGCCATTTCAGTGATCTCCAAGACCCCCGGCGGCACAATGTCCGCCACATGTTCACCGACATGCTCACCATCGCGATCCTGGCCGTGATCTGCACCGCCGACGACTGGGACGACGTGGTTGTCTGGGCCAACGCCCGCCACGACTGGCTCAAGACCTTCCTGGCCTTGCCCAATGGCATCCCGTGCGCCGACACCTTCGCGCGGCTCTTCGCGCGGCTCGACCCCGACGCCTTCGAGCGATGCTTTGTCGCCTGGACCGGCGACCTGGCCCGGGCGATGAACGGCGAGGTGGTGGCCATCGATGGCAAGACGCTGCGGCCAGCTTCGACCACGCCTGGAACCGGCAGATGATTCATCTGGTCAGCGCCTGGGCGGCCGACAACCAACTGGTGCTGGGACAACTGGCGGTGGAGGACAAGGGCAACGAGATCACGGCCATCCCCCAACTGCTGGATTTGCTGAGCCTCGGGGGCGTGACGGTGACGATCGACGCCATCGGCTGCCAGCGTGAGATCGCCGGCAAAATCCGCGAAAAGCGGGCGCATTACTCGCACTGCCGGTCAAGGACAATCAGCCGACGCTGAACGACGCAGTGCGCAAGCTGCTGGACGAGGCGCGGCTGGAGCGGTTCGCCGGCGTGCGTCACGGTTATTTCGAGGAAACCGTCGGTGGGCACGGCCGCATCGAGACGCGCCAGGTGTGGGTGACCGATGAGGTGAAATGGCTCGGCGAGGAATTGCTGGGGCAGTCGGCGGACCTGTCGAGCATCACGCTGGTGGAATCGACGCGGGCGGTGCCGGGCAAGGGCGTTGCGACCGAGCGGCGGTACTTCATCAGCAGCCACGGCGGCGTGGACGCCGCCGCGATGGCCCGGCGCGTGCGTGGGCACTGGGGCGTGGAAAACCGCCTGCACTGGCAGTTGGACATGACGTTCGACGAGGACGCAAGCCGGATTCGCAAGGATCACGGCACCCAAAACTTCAGCCGCCTGCGGCGATTGGCCCTGAACCTGCTGAAACGAGCCCCGGGCAAGGGCAGCCTCAAGGGCAAACGGTTCCGCTGCTCGCTGGACCAACCGTACCTGCTCAAGGTGCTATCGCAATGAAACTACATGCGGTTGCCCTGGCAGACCCGCGTAAACATGTCTGCCCCACCGGCGGAAGAGCCCTCACCCCCGCCCTCTCCCACGAGCGGCGGCTGTCCTTGCGGGAATGACGTTCACCGGCGGCTGTGGCTGTGCCACTCGCGGGAGAGGGAGTTGGGGCGGACGGCTTCATCGGCGTTCATCATGCCCTCCGCAGGAGTTCATCTGCGGTTTCAATCTCTTCTCTCTTCTCTGTGTCCTCGATGCTCTCCGCAGGAGTGTTCTCTGTGAGCTCTGTGGTTCTGTGGCTCTGTCGCGACGTCGCGATGTCCCGATGTCGTTCCGGGCGGAGGGGTGGGGGATGGGTGGAGGGTGGTGGTTTTGTGTGGGAGGGGGCGGGGGGATCAACGCGCAGGGGGTGGGGGGGGTAGTTGAGGGCGATGGCCGGCGGCGCGGCGGAGGCGTGGTGGAGCCGTGGCGCGGCGCTCGACCTGGAGGCTCGTCATGTTCCGCAACGTGCTGGTTCTGGTGGTGGTGCTGCTGGGCGCGCTGGCCCGGGGGGACACGGTGGAGTCGACCAGCGGGACCGTGATGGAGGGGAAGCTGGTCTCGCGCGACGACAAGACGGTGGTGATCGAGGTGCAGGTCAACGGCAAGCCGGTGCAGCGGCGGCTGGCGCTGCAGTACGTGAAGGCGATCACGGTCAACGGCAATCGGGAGGTGATCTCGGGGCCGGGAAAGACGCCGGCCGCCGCGCCGCCCGGGGCGACCGGGCGCAGAAGTCGCGGCAGGAGATCGACGCGCTGATCGCCGCCGCCAAGGGGCCACCGGAGTGGCTGGAATCGACGCCGCTGAACTATCCCAGGACGCTGGATCTGTCGTGGCCGGAGAAGGCGCGCGCCGCCGTGGAACAACCAGAAGAACGTGGGGCAGTTTTTGTGGGACGTGATCTATCCCAACGCCGGGCGCTGGCGCGAAGGGGTGAAGTTCATGTATTTCATGATGGAGCAGCACAAGGGGAACGCGGCGATGCAGGCGAAGATCGCCGACACGCTGGCGGGGATGCACTATCACCTCTTCCAGGACTGGGCGCGGGCGGCGTACTGGTGGCGGCAGGCGGGGGCGGCGCGGCACAACGACGTGGGGCTGGCGGAGTGTTATTACCGGCTGGGCAACAAGGCGATGGCGGTGGAGATGCTCGGGAAGATGGACCGCGTGGGGCTGGGGGCGATCAAGCTCTGGGGGGACATGGGGGAAGTCGAGCGGCGCTGAAAGTGGCGGACCTCTTCGCCAGCAGCAACGCCGACGCGATGGCGAGCGTGATGGCGGGGGACGCGTGCCGCGGCAACGGGCGGATCGCGCAGGCGATCCAGTTCTACGAGAAGGTGGCGGCCATCCCGGAGACCAAGCAGAACAAGCGGGCCAAGGACACGGGCGAAGGCGAGCCTGGAGGCGGTGAAGCTCTTCGACACGCTGGACCTGGCGAAGGTGCCGGATGGGACGTACACGGCGGCCAGCCAGGGGTACGAGACGCTGGTGGAGGTGGAGGTGAAGGTGGCCGGGGGGCGGATCGCCGCGGTGCGGGTGATCAAGCACCACGAGAAGCAGTATTACTCGTCGCTGACGGAGACGCCGGCGCAGATCGTGCAGAAGCAGTCGGTGAAAAACGTCGACGCGGTGAGCGGCGCGACGATCACGTCGGAGGCGATCATCAACGCCACCGCCAAGGCAGTGCATGGCGCGATGAAGTAGTTCACGCCGCGAGGTGGTGCGCATGCGACTCGACTGGTTCCTGCCGTTTCGGACAAGGTCACAGGGGAGCGGGCCGCTGCGCCGGCTGCTCAAATGGATCGGGCCGACGTGGCTGTCGTCTCCCTTTCGACGCATCGTGCAGGCGGTTTGTTTGGCGCTGCTTCCTGGGGCTCTTCTTCTACGTCTGTTTCCCGTACACGGCCAGGCCGGCGCGGGTCTGGAGCGGGTGGACGCCGCTGGACGTGAACCAGGAGAGCGGGGCGGCGACGATCGAGGCGGCCCACGCGATGGTCCATCGGCCGGCCGTGGGGCAGGTGGTCACGCTGGTGGACGGTTCAAAGCCGCCGGCAGCGGGGGAGACGATCGAGCCGCTGGGGCGGTTCAAGGTCGTCGCGCTGACCGACGTGCAGTTGAAGCTCGAGCCGGCGGCGGCGCTGACGCCCAGGCAACTCGAGCACTGGGCGACCTGCGCGGGGCCGGTGTCGGTGCACGAGCGATCGCCGAACGATTGGCCTTCGCATTACGCCGACGATTTGCGGGCCAAGGAGAAGATCGAGGCGGAGAGTTTCCTGGCGCTGGATCCGCTGGTGAGTTTGTCGACGGCGGTGGCGGGGCGGACGTGGGTCTGGTCGCTGGCGTGGGCGGGGGTGCTGCTGGCGGTGTGCGTCTTCGTGCCGCGCGGGTTCTGCGGGTACCTCTGCCCGCTGGGGACGCTGATCGACGTGTTCGACTTTCTCGTCGGCAAGCGCGTCAAGGCGTTTCGCGTGGGCGGGGAGGGGTGGTGGGTGCACATCAAGTATTACCTGCTGGCGGGGACGATGGTCGCGGCGGTCTTCGGGGTGCTGGTGAGCGGGTTCGTGGCGGCGATCCCCGTGATCACGCGCGGGGTGCTTTTCATTGCCAAGCCGTTCCAGGACGCCCACACGCGCGGCTGGCACAACGTGCCGCCGATCACGGCGGGGCACGTGGTGTCGATCGCGCTCTTTGCGATCGTGTTGCTGCTGGGGCTGCTGCGGGCGCGGTTCTGGTGCAAGTACGTCTGCCCCAGCGGCGCGGTCTTCTCGGTCTTCAACCTGCTGCGGGCCAGCGAGCGCAAGGTGGAGAGCTCGTGCATCAAGTGCAACAAGTGCGTGGAGATCTGCCCGTTCGACGCGATCAAGCCCGACTTCACGACGCGCGGGACCGACTGCACGCTCTGCCAGAGCTGCGGGGGCGTCTGCCCGACCCACGCGATCAAGTTCGTGGGGCGCGGGAACCGCGTGAGCCTGAAGGTGGTCAACGACCCGCCGACCCACGAGACGCCGCTGGGGCGGCGCGGCTTCCTGGCGGCGGGGGTGGGGCTGGCGACGGCGCTGGCGGGCGGCGTGGCGGCGGCGGTGGGGATCAAGGCCAGGGGAGCCAACCTGGACGATCCGGCGGCGTTTCGCCCGGTGCGGCCGCCGGGCAGCGTGCGCGAGCAGGAGTTCCTGCAACTCTGCATCCGCTGCGGCGAGTGCTTCCGCGCGTGCCCCAACGACGTGCTTCAGCCGCTGGGACTGCAGCAGGGGCTCGAAGGGCTCTGGACGCCGCACGTGGCGGCGAACTGGTCGGGATGCGAGACCAGTTGCAACGCCTGCGGGCAGGTCTGCCCGACCGGCGCGATCCTGCCGCTGGCGCTGGAGAAGAAGCGCAGGACCCGCATCGGACTGGCGATCGTGAACACGACGACCTGCCTGCCGTTTGACAAGAAGGCGTGCCAGCTCTGCTGGGACGAATGCACGGCGGCCGGGTACAACGCCATCGAGTTCCGGCCGGTGGGGGAACTGTCGGAAGAAGATCGCGCCGGCGGCAACGACCCGCGGCTGCTGGCGCCGCTGGTGCGGGAGGACCGGTGCGTGGGGTGCGGGCTCTGCCAGGCGCGGTGTTACGCGATCAACGTGGTGGACAAGGGGCTGCTGGGGGAATCGGCGATCGTGGTGAAGGCGGGGGTGGGGCGGGAGGATCGGTGAAGGCGAGGTTTCGGGGGAGGGTGGACGCAGGCGAATGAGAGACAGTGGCCCGCGATTCCCGTGGCGATGGTGCGGAGCCGCTCTGCTGTCCCGCCGTCACACCGTCACGCCTTGAGGCCTTTGAGATCCACCTCCAGGCGTTTGTTCTCCTTGAGGAGCTGATCCATCGTCATACGCGTCTTGCGGGCGGTGGCTTCTCTTGCAAGGATCGTGGCCAGGCAACTCGAGATGGCGAGCGGGACGGTGTCGTTGGCGGTGCTTCCTTCGAGGATGTTCTTGTGGAAGGTGGCGATGTTGCGCCGGCGCCGGCCTGGTAGAGATTGTCGACGTTGCCGCCGGCGTACTGTTTCTCGCCGCCGCGGATCAGCGAGCGCCCGCCGTAGCCGATGCGGAGGTACGCGTCGCCGAAGAACTCGCACCAGGCCAGCGGCGTGTCGGGGCCGGTCATGCCTTTGCCGTGGCGGGCGGTGTGGGACCAGACCAGGCCGTCGTCGAATTCGAACGCGATGGCGAACATGTCGGCGCTGTCGCCGTGCGGGTCGGCCCGGGCGATGCGGCAGCGCCGCTGGCGGCCACGGGGGTTTTGCCCGACGCCCACATCATCGCCTGCACCGGGTGGATGCAGGCGTTGACGTGGTAGCCGCCGCCGATGGCCACGTCGTTGCACCAGACCAGGCGCTGCAGGCGGCTCTCGATGTTGGCGGTGAGGGCGGGGTCGGGGAAGAGGCCGCCGTAGTAGTGGGAGCGGACGATGCCGAGGCGCCCAGCGCGCCGTTGCGCAGGCGGGCGACGCACTCGAGGTTGATCGGGTCGGTGGGCATCTGGTAGTCGACCAGGAAGACCTTCTTGTTGTCGGTCGCCTTCTTCGCCGCCGCCTCGACCGTCAGCGTGCCCGGCACATCGACGGCGATCGGCTTGGCCATATAAACGTGCAGGCCGGCGTCAACCGCGGCTTTTACATGCTCGGGGAAGAAGCAGGGCGGCGTCTCCAGCGCGATCGCCTCCACCCCCGACGCGATCACCTTCTGGTAAGCCGACAACCCGAAGAAGCGGCGCGAGGGATCGACGCCCAATGCCTCGCCGCACTTGTCGGCCACGGCCTGGAAGTAATCGCCCACCGCGTGCATCTCGTAGCCGCCGTGCTGCTTGAAGAGGTTGGCGATCCACCCGCCGCGCCCGCCGTTGCCGACCACGCCGAGCTTGATCTTGCGCTGCGGATCGGCCGCACGGGCGACGGCCGGCGCGGCCAAGACCGCGGCGGTGGTGGCGACAAACAGACGACGCGAAACGGTGTCGGTGGTGGCCATGGCGAAAGCTCCTTGAATGCGATGATGCGGAGCCATCTTCGCCGCGTGGAGCGCATCTGTAAATGCCCGCGGCAGCCCGGCCAGCGCCGAACGGTCGTGGCAGCGCCGGGCCATGGCGCGGTAGTTCTCTGGAGAGGAGGCCTCTCATGCAATGTACCTGGCGTCGGATGCGGGCAATGGTTGCGGTTGCAGGTCTAACGTTGTCATCGCTGACCAGCGCGGCGTTGGCTCAGCCGGCGACGGCGCCCGCGCGGGCGGCGATGGTGAAGCCCATTGACTGGCTCAAGGCACAGCCGGCTCCGCGCTTTGCGGAAACATCGACGCTCCCGCCGCTGACGCGCTGGGGGTGGTCCATGTCGTACGAAGTGGCCAAGGAACTGGCCGACCGCTGGGGGTACGCGGTGGAGTTCGCCGGGTACGTCAGCGAGAAGGCGGCCGATGAGGCGCTGGCCAAGCCGGACGGCCGCAATGGCCGAGTGCTGGCGCTGGTGGCCAGCGATCCGAAGAAGTACAAGCTGGGCGTGCTGCTCGACCGGCAGTTCCCCAAGGAGATGCCGCCCGAGGCGTACCTGCGGGATGCGCAAGGCAACTTCATCCTCGATAAATCCGGCCGAAAGGGCCTGAGCTCCGAGATGCCGGAGCAATGCCTGAAACAGGCGGGCCAACTCGGCGCCGCAGGCCTGGCCAAGCTCCGCACGCGCTGCCCGATCGCGATCATCCAGAACGGCGGCGAGTACGGCCTGGGTGTGCTGGGTTTCGTGCAGAAGCAGTGGGAGCAGGACCCGAAGGTGCTGGCGGGCAAAGGCGGGCAAAGCTGGCACCAGTACATTTCCCAGCGCAAGTCGCGTGAACAGAAGGCGGTGGCCGATGCGGTGCGGGCGGCGGTGCCCGATCGGATGCTCTACGTCTTCTACACCTGCGGCGGCGGCACACACCGGCGCGGCACGCTGGAGACCTGGCGTGACAACTGGGGCTGGGAGTACGCCGACATGCGCGCCTGCACCGACATCGCCACCAACGAATACTACTACCACGACTTCAACTCGGGCTGGATCGGCAAGGACGACATGCTCACCCAGGCCCTGGCCGCCCGGGGGCACGAACTGCGCTTCGGTGTGAAGAACAGCTACGACTACGTTTGTGCGGGTTACAAAGTGGACGACAAGGCACAGGTTGCAGCGCCGGCGTGGGACGCGACGCAGCCCATCGACAACAACGCCAGGGCCTTTGGCGACCTGCAGCCTCTTCGAAGGGTTCTTGAAGTGCTTGTACACCTCGGGCACGATCGGCGGCGTGGCGGGGTATTTCTCGTATCCCAGGGGCGGCTTCGACACGCCCTTCCCGGCCGACAGGCCGCCGCAATTCCTGGTGCAGATGGTGATCCTGGGGCGTGTGCACGCGCTCTTCTCCCACCAGGAAGCCTTCCTGCGCAGGGCGATCTGCTCCCCGGGCCGGGCAAGCACGTGAGGGCCACGGATCAGCCGGCCTGTGAATTCCCCACCGGCCACGCGACCTGTCGTGTCCTGGCGAGGAAGATGGCCAGGGAGCCCAGGTGGCTGATCGCCGCCTGGGCGTCGGATGGCGTCGACGGGCCGGCGACGGTGGAGATCCCCGAGCTTGGTTCCGTCACGTTGCAGGCGCGGGCGATCGGCAGCCTCTACACCGCCACGCTGGAGAACGGGAAGCCATCGCTGCGCCAGGTGGACCGGGAGTGACGACGACCGTCCGCCTGGTGAGGGATGAGGGCGCCAGAAGACCGTTCAATCCTTCTCGGCACCGCGCCCGTCGGGGGAGGGGACGAAGGCCCGGCCGCTGGCGAGAATGGCGTCCCAGCGTTTGCGGGTTTCGGCGGCCATGGCGGCGGCGAGGTCGGGGCGTTTCTCTTTGACGTCGATGGTTTCGCCGGGGTCGGTGTCGAGGTCGTAGAGGGCGCTCTTGCCGCCGGGCAGGGAGTGGAAGATGTGGCGCGGGCCGCGGAGGGTGAGGTGGTGGTCTTCGAAGCGGCGGGGTTTGTCGGCCGGGAGGTCGCGCGGGGCGCCGGGGCCGGCGATGGCGATGCGGAAGGCGGCGGGGCGCTCGAAGCTGGAGGCCGCATCCTCCAGGACGGGGCGAAGGCTCACCCCGGTGAAGGGGTGATGCCTGACGATGTCGGGTTTGACGGCGGCGAGGTCGAGGAGCGTGGGGAGGATGTCTTCCGCGCAGCCGAGTTGCCTGCGCTCGCCGGCGGGGATCCTGCCGGGCCAGCGGATGAGCATGGGCACGCGGCAGCCGTTTTCCCAGGTCATCGCCTTGTGGCCGCGGAGGTTGGCGACGTTGCGTTTGGCCCAGTCGTCGCTTTTGACGCGGCCGTCGGCGTCGGTGAGGGATTTGATGTCGGGGGCGGTGGGGCCGTTGTCGCTGAGGAAGACGACGATGGTGCGCTGCTCCTGGCCCGTCTCGCGGAGGCCATCGAGCAGGCGGCCGATGGAGTGGTCGAGGTGGCTGATGCTGCCGTAGCAGGCGGCGAGGTCTTTGGAGCACCCCTGGGCGATGAAGGGTTCGCTGTATTTGTCGTCGCAGACCCAGGGCATGTGGGGGATGATGTAGGCGACGGTGGCGAACCAGGGCTGGTCGCGATGCTGGCGGATGAAATCGAGGGTGAAGTCGGTCCAGAGGTCGGCGGTGTACCCCTGGCCGCGGCGGTTGTTGCCGCGCTGGTAGAGCATGGGGTCTTTGTGTTCGTAACCGCCGCCGCCGAGGTAGTCGTCCCAGCCGAAGTCGCCGGGGCCGGCTTTGTTGACCTTGGCGCAGATCGAGCTTGCCGACGTGGAGCGTGCGGTGCCCGGCGGCTTTGAAGAACGCGGGAATGCGCGTTTCGTCCGGCCGCAGGTTCGCGCACGGCGGCACGCCCCAGACGCCGGTGAGCAGGTGATCGCGCCCGGTGAAGAGCGCCGCACGCGTCGGCGAGCAGGCGGCGGCGACGATGAAGTTGCGGAACAGGGCCGACTCGCCCGCGAGGCGATCGAGGTTGGGCGTGCGCACGAGGCGGTTGCCGTTGAAGCCGAAATCGCCGAAGCCCTGGTCGTCGCTGATGATCAGGAGGACGTTGGGCTTCTCGCCGGCCTGCACGGCGACGAACGACGACGCGGACAACCCCAGGAGCACAAATGGCAGGAGGAGGGCAACACGGGTCATGGCGGAGGGCTCCAGCGGGCCGAGGAACCAACTGCAACGATTCGCGATAAGATCCGGCGCGGGAGGATGGGCAGCCGAACCACGGGCTGACAAGCCCGATCAACCCTTTTCGATCGGCTTGGCCTCGGGGTCGGCTTTCCAGAAGCGGTAGCGGACTTCGAACCCTTCGGGGGCGTAGACGACGATCGGCAGGCGGCTGTTGTAGCGCACCAGGTGCGGCCCGCCGCCGATGGTGACAAACGTCTTGACCATCGGCTTGTTGGGGTCGACGCCGATGAGCGTGCTCATCCTCGCTTCAGCCCTGGCGACGTAGCGCGGGTAGCCCCACCCCTGGATGTTCTCCTCGGTGATCGAGCCGCCGAAGGAGGTGTGGTTGACGCCGTCGGTGTCGATGGTCTGGCCGACGATCAGCTCCACCTTCATGGCCTGTTCGTCCTTCTGCTCCGGCAGGTGGAGCACGTGGCGGACTTGCCCCTTCTCGGCCGGCGGGTAGGCCTTCTCCCACTTGCTGTCGCGGTCGTCGGCGAAGGCGGCGGCGGCGATGATGCAAAGAACCAGTGTCGCTGCGCGTGTTCTCATGAGGGTTCCTTTCTGAGAACAGTATACCCACCACGAAGGCACGAAGACACGAAGAAGACGGGGGAAGAATTCACCGCAGAGACGCAGAGATCGCGGAGGCGTTCAAGGCGGAAAAAGCGTTAGCCACAGATTGACACAGATGATCACAGATCAGAAGAGTTGTATCTCCCATCTGTGCTTGTCTGTGCTTATCTGTGGCTAATGTGTTTGTCTTCTTCGTGCCTTCGTGTCTTCGTGGTTGGTTAACTCTTCACGATCCACATCGCCACGCCGAAGGGGATCATGTTGTCGTGGGAACTCGTCCCGCCGGCCTGGTCGGTGACGGCCGCCGACGAATCGAGACTCGCGCCCACCATCACGCTCGCCCCCATGCCGGGGGAGACTTCGCCGCCGGTCGGTGTGATTCCGGTCGCTTGCGTGTAGCCGTGCTGGTGCAGCGGGATCTGGTCGAGGGCCAGCGTGATCGTTTCGGCTCCGCCGGTTTGGCCGCGCGTGCGATTCGACAAACCCGCTCCCGTCCCCGCCCCCAGCAGCGTCCTGCCGCGGAAGTCGGGCACGTTGAAGGTCGTTGATCCATCGCCCGCTCCGTAGGCCGTCCCCATGACGGCGAACAAAGCGGCGTAGGTCGTGCGCGAAACGGCCGACCCGTCGCATTGCAGATACCCGGCCGGCGCGGTCGCGCCACAATACGGCAAAACGGCTCCGGTCACGATGACGTCCTCCTGCGCGGGCGGCGCGGCCGCCCGGGTTCGGGCGCGGCGTCGATAGCGCGGGCGCGGTTGAATGGGTCCAAGTGGATTCATGACGATTCCCCGTGCAGGGCATGCCGCGACGGGGAAAAGGCAAAAGGCGGGCTTGGCGGGCCCCGCGCAGCTTTTGCCTTTTCCCGTCGGGCGACTGGCATCCTTCTCACGCCGCCATTCGCGGCACGGCGGTGGCGGTCGCGGTGGTGGTGCCGCCGGAAACGCCGAAATTGACGACAAACTCCGCCGCCACGCCGAAGGAGGTCGTGCGGGTGGCCAGGATCTTGTACATCACGCTGGCCACGCCCGCGGGGACGGTGGTGTCGACGTAGGAGCGCGCGCCGCTCACGCCCAGGACCGTGAAGTCGCCGGCCGAGCCGACGCGGCGGCTGATCTGGTAGATCGTTCCCTGCGTCCGCCTGGGGTTGGCGCATTTCCACGAGAGCTTGAGCGTCCCGTCGGGGTTGAGCGTCGCCTTGAAATCGTACGGCGTGCCGGGGGCGGGGGTCGGCCCCGGGATCGCCGGCACCGGCAGCAGCGCCAGCGTGTAGACGGCGTTGCCGTCGACGGCGGCCTTGGCCTTGACCTGCTTGACGATGTCGCTTCCGGCGTCGGCCATGTCCTTCACCGCGTCGTAGAAGGCCTGGGTGGCGGCTTTGGACTGTTCCTGCGCCGTGATGTGCGCGTTGTAGGCGGCCCTTGCGGCGACGGTCTTGGTGGTGGCGGACGCCACGGCGGTGGACGTGGTCCCTATGGGGACCGCGTTTTGGGCCCAGGCCGGGACGTGATTTTCCATGAAGACGATCTTGCCGA
Source organism: Verrucomicrobiota bacterium (assembly GCA_049840435.1). Taxonomy (GTDB): domain Bacteria; phylum Verrucomicrobiota; class Verrucomicrobiia; order Limisphaerales; family JADLHS01; genus JADLHS01. The sequence goes on from JASGKY010000016.1 coordinate 211,253, forward strand.
CCCGCGTCGGCGGAAAGACATTGCTCATGACGACGATCTCCTGCGCAGGGTCGCGCCGCGCCGCTGGACATCGGCCGCTCGCCCGCGCCTCCCGTCGCGCTTCACGCGAAGCGTTCCCGCGGGGAAAGGCCAACGTCGTTTCCAACGCTCATGGAATCGACGCACGGCGCGCATGACTTGAGATGCGGAGACAAAAAGATGCATGGATTTTCAAAAACCCGCGTTCCATGCCCCCCAACCCCGTTTTCCCATTGAAAAACCGCGTTGCCCAAGGTCCGAATTCCATTGTTCCCGCGCCAGAACCCCTGCAACAACGACCGTATCATGCGCAACAACGATCGTACCATGCGCAACAACGACCGTACCATGCGCAACAACGACCGTACCATGCGCAACAAAGACCGAACCATGCGCAACAAGGACAGAACCATGCGCATCAAGGACAGAATCATGCGCAACAACGATCGAATCACGCGCATCAAAGGCCGAATCACGTGCAACAAGGACCGAAGCACGCGCAACAAAGACAGAATCACGTGATCCCGAGCCAGAATCCCCCGCAACAACAACCCAGCCATTCGATTCCGAAACCGAAGCACCCGCATCCAGCCCCGAACCACCCTCCCCAGCAACCGATTCACCCGACACGAAAACGAACCCCCCGGATTCAATCCAAAAACCGCCCCGTCCCACCCGTTTCCCAGGGTTCGCCCCCGGCGAACCCGATCCCTGCGCCGGTCATGACAAGCGGCTCGCAAAGCGCGAGCCCTACGCACTGCCTGCCGTTCCCGGCTACGGACTGTCCGTCTGCGGAGAAGCAGGCGGCCGGGTAGGCGTAGGCTGCGTGGCTGGCGTGTGGTGAGGTGACAGGCGCAGCAGGATTGCCGACACGAGCAACCCGAGAGCAAGACTGCCGAGAACACCAATGGCGATTGCCAAGAGGAGCCTCTTCTGGTGGCGAATCGATGGGTCGGGTCGATGCTCTTGCATTGAATCCGCTGCAGTTTCGTAGTGCCGTAGCGTGGGCGTCCTCGCCCACGAATGCATTGTCAGAAAGCCCCAAGCCCGTGGGCGAGTACGCCCGGCCTGCGAACTACGGACTTTTCTCGAGTTGTTGCCGCACGTACAGGAGAGCCGAGCCAACGTCGTCGAAGATGCACTCGTGCTCGGTCGCGAGGCGCGTTGTTTTTGGGTCGTCGAAGATCAGTGTGGCGATGGCGTTCCGACATTTTGGGCCAACCACGGTGGCCGACGGAAAATTGACTTTGGTGCATGTCCTGCGAATGGGCAGCAGCCACTCCATCTCGTCGCCCCACTGGTAATCCAAGTTCGACAGGTCGAGCACGAGGCCGCGACAGTTCCATACGTCCATTGCCGTGGCCGCGATTCCTTCGATGAACAGGCAATCCGGTTTGCCGGAATGGCCCGGTCGATAAAGACCGGAGAAACGGGCGACAAGAATCCGCCCGCTGAGAAAGAACGCGTATTGGATCGGGTTGTCCTGGCCGAGTTGAACCGCTTGCAGTTCGCTCATCGCCAGCACTGTAGTCCCCGCCTGCCATTGTGCCAAGCGATGTCGGCGTGTTGCCCGTCCCCCGCGCGAAGCCGAGCACCCCGCCCGCGGCCGATTTTACGCGGGCGTCAAGGATACTACGTGCAGGCGGCCTGAAGGTCGAAGGGCAATCCGCGGGCGATGGAGCTTCCCGTGAATCGGGAGCCATGCCGCCCGCCCGCGGATTCCCCTTCGATGCTCCGCACCGGCTGTACGTTCCTCCTTGACCCCCGCGTGAGCAAGACGACCGCGGGAGGGGTGCTCTTGACGGGCTGGTGGTCGAAGAGCCTCGTAGGGTGGGCGTACTCGCCCACGAATGCCTTGCCAGAAAACCCCAAGCCCGTGGGCGAGTACGCCCACCCTACTCACTATTGTCGATGCGTCCCTGCGGGACTTCGGTCGGGTGGCGGGCCGTCCGCGCTATAAGACAACATTGAAACGTTCAGCCATCAAATGTTCGACTTCCGCCTTTAGAGCTTCGGTGGACAGCAGTAGTTTCTCCGTCGGAAGATCTGGCGGCACGGGCTCACCCGGCAACAGCATATTGTGTTCCAGAAAATATCTGCCGGGAAAGCTATTCCCATAAGCGTGCAGCTTGTCCAAAACACGCAACAAAGCACCGTGAATCGTGCGCAAACGCTCAATGGATTGATTGTGCTCGTACAACTCGGGGTCGATTGCTCCGGTAGCGGCCACGACCGCAGCGTGCAGGCAATTTCTTCCGGCCGATGCCGCCCAATCGTCAAGTGTCACATCGGTTAGCAGTTCCAAGCCGATCATGAACGACAAGATGCAAGCGTCGGTGTCGTGCATCCATAACCGGGGATTCTGCGAAGGTGATTCAGAATGACTTCGAATCGATACGTAGCTCTTGCCCATCCGCGTCCTTTCATTAAAGCCAAAAGAAAGCCAAAAGGGTCAAAAGAAAGCAAAAGGGTCAGGTGTCGTCGCCACTCTACCCCATCAACACCGCCGCCCGCAATTCCCGGAGGATTTTACAGGGCAGACAAGAATGTCTGCCCCACCGGATGAAGAGCCCTCACCCTCACCCTCTCCCGGCGTACCGGGCGAGGGGAAAGACCGACCGCGATCCATCGGCGTTCATCATGCCCTCCGCAGGAGTGCCGCTCCGCAGGAGTTCATCTGCGGTTCCAATCTCTTCTGTCTTCTCCGCGTCTCCGTGCCTCCGTGTTTAATCTTCTTCTTCGTGCTCTTCGTGAGCTTCGTGGTTCATCCGTCTTCTTCGCGGCCTCAATGCTCTCCGCAGGAGCGTCTTCGCGGTGAATCCGCCCGCGGGGCGCGGAGGACGCCTCAGGGACGCACGGCGGCGCCGGCGTTGCCTTCGTCGTAATAGCGGGCGGTGCCGAACTGGGTGAACTTGAGGTGTTGCCGCCAGAGCTTGCCGTCGATCTCGCGGCGGGCTTCGAGGATCCGGGTGACCGGCTCGGTCTTGGTCTCCTTGCCGCGGGCCAGCGCCTCGTGGAGCATGCGCCCGTCGAGCGGGCCGGCCGGCTCGATCCCCAGCAGGTGCAGGATCGTCGGCGTGACGTCGCAGCTCCCGGTGGGGAGCTCGTCGACCATACCGGTCTTGAAGTCGGGGCCAGAGGCGATCAGCGTGTTGTGCATGTCGAAGCGGCTGAGGCTGCCGTGCATCCCCTGGCCTTTGGTCTTGGTGGTGTCGTCGGAGACGATCGTCCCCGGGAGCCGGCCGGCCCAGGGCTCGTCCTTCCAGCGCATCGCCACCAGCACGTCCGGGCCGCCTTCGGCGTCGACCCCGGCGTCGCTCATCTTAAAAGTCCCCTCAAGCCCTTCGCGGGTGAAGATCACGCCGGCCCAGTCGCTCTTCTGCAGCTCGTCGACCAGCTTCTGGATCACCCTGGCCTCCTTGCCGACGACGTAGAAAGAGGTCGAGCCACCCAGGCCCACCACCATCACCTTGCCGGGGGTCGGTTCCTGCGTGAACTCCTTGGCCGCGTCGATGCCGACCGCCTTGAGCTCGTCGACCACGTCGACCGTGCGCGAGATGGTGGAGAAGCCGTGGTCGGAGACCACCAGCAGGTTGGTCTTGTCGGCCACCTTCTTCTCGACCAGGGCCGCGCGCACTTTGGCCAGCACGTCGTCGCTGCTCTTCCAGGCCGACTGGGAGACGGCCGAGCCGGGCCCCGAGCCGTGCTGGGAATAATCGGGCTCGCTGAGCCAGAGCACCGTCACCGCGGGGATCTTTTCCGCCCAGGCCTGCTGCAGCAGCGGCCGGCCGTCCAGTGGTCGGCCGAGCGGTTGGCCCGCACCTTGGAATTGGCGGTGGGGGGAATCGGCCCGGCCTGGCGGATCACCGGATCCAGCGCGGCGGCCGGGATCGACTTGCCTTCGTAAAGGAGCGACTGGCCCGCGGGTGCTGCTCGCGCGAGCGGTCCCAGACCATGATCACGCCCTTGGTCCCCGCGGCCAGCGCCGTGCGCCGCGGGCGCGCACCTGCTCGATCAGCGTGGGGGCCTTGATCCACTTGCCGGAGCGCTTGGCGTCGCCGAGCCAGGAGGCCCAGTCCCCCTGCGTGTCGACGGGGGCGAGCGGATCGACCTCGGGGCGATACTCGCGGTTGGCGACAACGCCGCTGTGCGCCGGCCAGGTGCCGGTGGCCAGGGCGGTGCCGTTGACCTCGGTCGAGGAGGGGTAGACCGGGTGGTGGTTGGCGAAGAAGACCCCCTCCTTGCCCAGGGCGAAGAGGGTGGGCATGTTCTCGGCGGTGATGGCGTCGGGGCGCAGGCCGTCCATGACCACGATCACCACGTGCTCCGCCCCGCCCGCCGCCTGCGCGGTGCACCCGTTACCCACGAGCCACAGCGTCAGCGCCGCCAGGAGAATCCCCACCCGCCGCCGCGCCGGTGCGAGACAACTCAGTTGAAAAGTCCACCCACGCCGGCGCTGGTTGCGGTTGTTCATGACAAACGTGTAATCCGCTCGATGGAAAGAGTCAACCCGCCAGGAATCCACACCGATCGGCCCGACGGGACGCAGGTCGGAACTTATGGGGACCTGTCGGGCGAAGCGTCCCCGCGTCATCGGCGTTGACCCGCGAGCGCGGCGACACGACACAAAGACGTGGTGCGCGGTGCATCGCCAACGCCACCAGGCCGCTCCAAGCGCGGGTAGGCCAAAGCCGTTGGCGGGATTGGAAAGAAGGCTTGTCGATTCGCCACCGGCGGCCGACGCGATGCTGGGCGACGCTATTGCAGCCAAAAGGTCCGTTTTCCGGGGCACTTCTCAACGGCGGGGACACCCTCTCCGATGAAGCACGTGCCGGCGCAGGTCCCGCGTCGATGTTCCGCGGGGCTTGGTTCGCCAGGCGATGAAAAAGGATGAAAAGATGCGATTGCTGGCGAAGTTGTCGATCGGGGTGCGGCTCATGCTGGTGGGCGTGGTGGCGGCGCTGGGTCTGGGCGGGTACGCGCTGATGAGCCTGCGGACGCTGGACCACGTGAAGGTCAACGGGCCGCTCTACGCCGAAATCGTGCGCGGCAAGGACCTGGTGGCCGACATCCTGCCGCCGCCGGAGTATCTCATCGAGAGCTACCTGGTGAGCTTCCAACTGGTGGAGGAGTCGGATCCGGCGTCGCGCAGGGCGACTGGTGGAACGCTGTGCGGCGCTTCACGCGCGATTACGAAACCCGGCACGCGTACTGGGAGCAGAACCTGCCCCAGGGGGCGCTGCGAGAGGAAATGCTGGTTCGGTCGTACGAGCCGGCGATGGAGTTCTTCCGCGTGCTGAACGCTCAACTGTTCCCGGCGGTCGAGAAGCAGGACCTGGCGGCGGCGCGGGCGATTGCGCAGGGCCGCTGCGCACGGCGTACGAGCGCCATCGCCAGGCGATCGACCAGACCGTGACGCTGGCGAACCAGTACACCGCGGCCACGGAAGAGCAGGCGGCCGCCGCCGAGACCCGCAGCGTGCGGACGCTGATTGTCGTGGCGGTGACGGCGGGGCTGCTGTTGGTGGGGCTGTTCGTGTCGATCGCGATCGACATGAAGCGGTCGATCCTCGGGTTCTGCGGGGTGCTGAGCGATTACGCCCGCGGGGATCTGTCGCGGGAGGTGCCTGGGGCGCTGACGGGACGCGGCGACGAAATCGGTGTTCTGGGGCGCGTGGCGGCGACGATGGCCGACGGGCTCAAGCGCATGATCGGCCAGATCCGTGCGGGCGTGCTGACGCTGGCGTCGTCGACGACGCAACTCTCGGCGATCTCCACGCAGATGTCGGCCGGCGCCCGCGAAACCTCGGGCAAGGCGGCGTCGGTGGCGACGGCGGCGGAAGAGATGAGCGCCAGCACCACCTCGGTTGCCGCAGGAATGGAGCAGTCGACCACGAGCCTGGCCTCGGTCGCCACGGCCACGGAGCAGATGACCGCGACCATCGGCCAGATCGCCCAGAATTCCGAGAAAGCTAGATCGGTCACCGCGCGGGCGACGCAGGAGTCGGCCAGGACCGCGGATCAAATCAAAGGACTGGGACAGGCGGCCCAGGAGATCGGCAAGGTCACCGAGACGATCACCGCCATTTCCGCTCAGACCAACCTGCTGGCGCTCAACGCCACGATCGAAGCCGCCCGCGCGGCGCGGCCGGCAAGGGCTTTGCGGTGGTGGCCAACGAGATCAAGGAGCTGGCCCAGCAGACCGCCCGGGCCACCGAGGACATCAAGGAGCGCATCGCCGGCATCCAGGAATCGACCACCGGAACGGTGGCGGACATCGCGCGCGTTTCGGAGGTGATCCAGCAGGTGAACGGCCTGGTGGCCACCATCGCCGCCGCGATCGAGGAGCAGTCGACGGTGACGAAGGACATTGCGGGCAACATCGCCCAGGCGTCGACCGGGCTGCACGATGCCAGCCGCCGCGTGGCCGAAGCGGCCGGCGTGTCGCGGAGCATCGCCGGAGACATCGCGGGCGTGAACCATGCGTCGCAGGAGATGAGCACCGGCTCAGAGCAGGTGCAGGCCAGCGCGACCGAGCTTTCCAGCCTGGCCGAGCAACTCAAGGAAATGATGGCCCGGTTTGCGGTGTGAAACCGTGGAGCGACGCTCCCCGGGTCGCGCGGCGCGACCGCCACGCACTGGTCGCATCCGGCGCGGCCGCAACCCGCGATGGCCGGGCCATTCTTCGCAGGTTATGATGCCCGGCCGCCGGGCAAGTGCCCGCGAAGGGCCAACCCATGAACGCTTTCGTAGAATCCGCCGCCGTCTTCCTGCTCGGGCTCGCCGGGGCCCTGGTCGGGTGGCGCTTTTCAAAACTGCGCTCGGGGTGGTGGCTGCTGGGGTTCGCGATCCCGTTGGTGCTGGTGCTGATGATCGGGGCGACGCGGCGGGAGGCACGCCTGGAGTTCGTGCCGCCCTTTTCCTGGCTGGTGGCGGGGCGGCGGGAGTTCGTGCTCATGGCGCCGATCACGACCATGCTCCTCTTCACGCCCCTCATGCGCCTCAAGCGCCGGCGGACGCGCGTTTTCGTGGCGGTTTTCGCGATCGCGATGATGATCCACGCCTCGGTGCTGGCCTTCCTGAGCCCGGCGCGTGCGCGGGGAACTCCAGCGCCTCCCGACGCGGATCGACGCCGAGGGTATCTGCCGGCAGCAGACGGCCTACACCTGCGGCCCGGCCGCCGCGGTCACGGGGCTCAAAAAGCTCGGTGTTGAATCGAGCGAAGGGGACCTGGCGATCGCCATGGGGACCTGTCCCGCTTTGGGAACGCAATCGGATGTGATGGCGGCGGTGCTGGCCGAGCGCTTCGGCAAGCAGGGGGTGAGCTGCGACTACCGCACGTTCGGCTCGATCGCCGAACTGCCGCGCAACGTCCCCACGCTGGCGGTCATCCGCTACAACGTGCTGATCGACCACTTCATCGTGGTCCTCGGCGTCACCGACGACCAGGTGACCGTCGGCGATCCGCTGAACGGAACCACGATCTGCACCCACGCGGAGTTCGCCAGGATCTGGAAGTTCTCGGGGATCGTGCTGCGAAAGGGGTGAAGCGGCTTCGCCCGCCCGGAAGGGCACGCGGGCCCGCTACATGCGAGAATTGAGCGAATTCCACCTGGCCAGCACCTTGGTGCCGACGCTGCCGATCACCGCGATGGCGGCGATGACGATCAGCCCGGCGACCAGCGCGTACTCCAGCACTTCACCGCCGGTCTCGTCGGACCAGAGAGCAGCGCCCGGCGCCGCTTCTTTGCATTGATGCCAGTATCTCTCATGCTCTCTCTCCATTTCTTTGCGAGGAAGTGAATCCCCGACACGTTGGCAGCAATACCTTCGGTCAAAGTTGGAGGAAGAATGAGGCTTGGGCTGAAGAAAGTGGGGAAAAATACCACGTCCGGAAACAGGAAAGGATTAAAGGGGCGATCCAGTTTGCACTCACGATCGCGCAATCGTTGATTGCCACGAACTCTATTGCGTGTTGTCCATCGTGATTCGGACTGCTGCACTTCGACGCGTCACGACGGAATTGAAGCTCTCCTACTTCCCCGTCGCACCGTGTTCCAGGGATCTCCAGTAACGTTGGTCAACCGCATACGGGTCGACCTGGCCGCCTTCCAGGATCGACCTGGGGAGGATGCCGAAGTTCACCATCTCGCGCAGGGTAGGCGCGGTGGGGGGCGAAGCCGGGGGTGTCGAAGCGCTTGTGGGTGGCCAGCCGTCCGGCGGCCTCCTGGATCGACGCAAGGAGCTCGCGGTAGTCGGCGTCGCTGGTGTCGGCGAAGACAACGTTGCCGCAGAGGCCCAGCCCGCCGGCCGCGCGCGAGAGCGGGGCCTGGAGCAGCAGCGACTTGGCGGGGCGGTCGAGGTTGCACAGGTTCCTGGTGGAGCGGGGCCTCGCCAAGCTGGAAGTAGGCCAGGTGGCGGATCAGGACGATGTCGTACGGGTCGTGCAGCATCGGCTGGGCGGGGCCGCGCTTGCCGAATTGATAATTGATCGCCTTGGGCTTGACGTTGCGGTAGGGGGGCTCCTTGGCCTGATGGCACGATGCGCAGCAGCTTCTCGATCACCGCCTCCGGGAATTTCACGGTCTGCACGCCGGTCCCCAACGCGGCGTAGGTGCCGGGGTACGTGGCGCCCGACTCGATCCAGAGCCAGACCGTGCGGCGCTCGCGCTCGGAGGGGCGGGCGCCCTGGTGCGTCCCGTCGAGGAACTTCAGCAGCGGGCTGGCCGACGAGCCGACCGAGCGCGGCGGGCGGTTGCCGCCGCCGTTGCGGCCGTCGGAGACCAGGGCCTGCGAGAACATCGTGACGTACGATCGCGTGAAGTAGGGGGTGCGGTCGCCGGAGAGGTCGGTGCCGCCGTCGCGCCGGTCGGCGTTGTGGCAGGCGACGCAGTGGCGATCGAGGATCGGCTGGATGTCGCGCGGGTAGTCGAGCACCTCCGGAAAACCGGCGAAGCTCGCGGGCTTGCTCGGGGCCCGGCGCAGGGCCGCCAGCGTGGTGTTGCCCCGGGTGTGCGGGCGCGCGCGTGCGCTGCTCGTGGCAGCCGACGCAGGAGGTTGTCTCGCCCGGCTGCACGGTGACGGCGCTCTGCATGCGCTTGACGGAAAGGTCTTTGTCGTCGAGCGCGACGAAAAAGAGCGACCGCATCGCCGGCAGTTCCATGTAGGCAGACCCATCGGCCTCCACCGGCACCGTGCCCAGCACGCGCTCGAGCATGAAGCTGCCGCCGAGGGTCAGCGGCTCCTGGCCGTTGGAGAAGTTCACCGGCCGCGGAAGCTGCTCCAGCACCAGGAGCTTCTTGATCTCGCCCGGCTTGATCCCCTCCATGTTGCGGCCGTGGTAGACGTCGGAGAGGACCAGTCGGCCGGACGGCTCCCGCGGGTCGACCTTGCCGCTGACCACCGCCTCGCGCTGGCGGGCCCGCAGCGGGCGCGGCTCGTGGCATTCCCAGCGCGCGCCGGGTTCGGGGCGGAAGAAGGTCTCGACCTCCTCCTTGTCGCTGAGCAGGTGGAGGCCGGTTTTGTCGGCCACGAAGAAGAGCTGTTCGGAGAGGGCGTACGGATCGCGGAACGGGCGGGGGCTGATCTTGCGGGCGGCGGACATGTCGTCCGGCCCGCGGCGCGGGTCGACCAGCGTGATCGGCCCCATGTGCTCGGCCGCCCCGTGGCCCGGGGAGAAACTGGCCACGACCAGGTCGCTGCCGGGAATGGGCCGGGCGTCGATCATCACCAGCCCGGGAAACTGGTTGCCGAAATAGACCATCAGGTTGGACCCATCCGGGTTCACGGTCCAGAGGTGATGGTAAAGCATCTGGTTGCGGTTCCACGTACTCCCAGCGCATGTAAAGCACGCGCCCGTCGGGCAGCATCGCCGGGGTGTTCTCCTGCTCGGGGTTGTTGGAGAGCATGCGGATGTTCCCGCCGTCGGCGTCGCAGCGGTAGAGCGTGGCCACCTGCGTGCGCCAACAGGGGACAAAGCGGTGGCAGCGGCTGGAACAAAAGACGATGCCGCCATCGGGCGTGTAGATCGGCTCGATGTCGTTGTCGGGGCCGTCGGTGAGTTGGCGGAGGTTCTTCCCGTCGATGTCGATCTCTTGTAGAGGTGGAACGTGGTCGTGCCGCCCTTGCGGTAGGAGAAGAGAATCTTTTTGCCGTCGTAATGCACCTCGGGATCGCGGACTCCGCCCTGGGCGTCGTCGAGCAGGAACCTGGAGTTTGCCGGTGCGCAGGTTGAGCCGGCAAAGCCGCCCGCCATCGCCAAACGCGTAGTGCATCTCCCCATCGGTCTTGAGGGCGATCTTGGCGTAAGGGGAATCGGTTTCGCAGTAGTGGCCGAAGTTGCCGTACCAGTGGTCGCGCCCCGAGATGCGCTGGGCGAAGACGATCTCCTCGCACCCCGCCAGCGGGCCGGCGAGGGCGGCTTTGAGCATCGGGCCGCCGAGGGCTGGCCCCGGCGCGTCGGCGGCAAGGCCGGCCCGCCCCATCAGCAGAACCCACAGCGCGGCGAGCCAGCGCCACGCCCGGGCGGATCGTGGAACACAAAAGAGTCGATTGTCCGATTCCATGCAACCTTACTACCTGCCAGGACCCCGCGGGGTTGCACGCACGCCCCGGTTTCACCGCTCAAACCCCGGAGCTTCGCAGTCGTGCTCCCGCCGGCTTCTGTTTGACACGACGGTCGGATTGGCTTCGAACCGCGTCCACCCGGCGGAGGTTTCCGGAAGGCCGCCCTGGCCGGCGGGCCTCCGGCCCGTGCCGTGGGCGCGAACAGCGCGACAAGCGAAAACGCAACCAGCGCGTTTCCAAACGCAATCGCATCCACTACAACGGACATCGTCATGAGATCTCTGCCTTCATTGTTGCTGGTCCTGGTGGTGCTGGGTTGTGCTGGAGCGCTTGTCGCCGACGAGCGGCCGGCCGTGGGGGTTTGGAACTTCGAGCGCTCGCTGGCCGATTCGTCCGGGCGCGGGAACGACGCCTTCGCCGCGTCGCCGGGCTTTGTTGACGCTCACGCCGGGCAGGGGCTGGTCTGCAATGGCCTGGGGGCGGTCGTGCCCGACAGCCCGGAGCTTCGCCCCGCGCCGGGCTTGCGGATCGACTGCTGGGTGAAGCTCGATGGCTTTGGCAAGAGTTACCAGCCGATCGTGATCAAGGATCGCGCGTTCCAGCTTCGGCTCGATCCGCCATCCGAAGGGTCGAGCTTCTCCTTCTTCCTCAACGCCGGCGGATGGAGCCGCGCGTGCGCTCGAAGCAGAAGGCCAGGCTCGGCCAGTGGCAGCGCCTCGCGGCCGGGTGGGATGGCAACGAGATCTGGATCGAGGTCGATGGCCATCGCGCCGCCATCGCGCGGCAGGGGGTTCCCGCGCCGTCGAACGAGCCGCTGCAGATCGGGCTCTTCGAGGGGACGCTGGACGAGCTGCGCATCGAGAACCCCGCCGCCGCGCCCGCGGGCGTGGCGCACTGGCTCTTCGAAGGCGACCTGCGCGACGCCACGCCCCACGCCCACCACCTGAGCGGCGACGGGGCGGCCTTCGCGCCGGTGGCCGGCGGCAAGGCGCTGCAGTCCGCCAGGGGGCTCAAGGTCGCCAGCAACCCGGCGCTGCAGCTCTGCGCCGGGGCTGCGGATCGACTGCTCGGTCTTCTTCGAGAAGCTCCCGGCCGAGGGCCGGATGATCGTCATCAAGAACGGGGAGTACCAGTTGCGGCTGGAATCGCCCAAAGACGGGGGCGTCTTCGCCTTCTTCGTCAACCTCGACGGCTGGGAACCGCGCGTCAAGAGCGCCGAGCGCATCGAGGCCGGCAAGTGGTGACCGCGTCACCGCGGCGTGGGACGGGACGCTGCTCACGCTCGACGTCAACGGCCAGCGGACGCGCACCACCCGGCGCGGGCTCGCCAAACCGACCGACAACCCGCTGGTCGTCGGGCCGACGGGCGGCCTGCTCGACAACCTCAAGATCGAGAACCCCCGCCTGCCGCTGCCGCTCCTGCTGGAGGCGCGGCAGGAGCACGCGATCCTGGTGGCCGGGCGGGAAGAGAGTTTTACGACGATGGTCCGCAACGCCGGGCTGCCGAGTGAGAAGGTCACGGTGCGGATCAAGCTCCCCAAAGGGGTGCGGGCGGCGGGGCCGGCGGAGTTTGAACTGGGGGCGATGGAGAGCGGGGCGGAGAAGCCCGTCCGGTGGAGCGTGGTCGCCGAGAGCGCCGGTGATCGCGTCGGCCGAGCTGGAGGTCCTGGCGGCCGGGGCGGCGCCGGTGACGGCGCGGCACCCGCTGGTCTTCTTCGCCAGCGAAGAGGGACTGACCCTGCCGGATGCGGCGAAGCGCACGACCGACGAGAAGGCCCGGGCCTACTACATCGATTCGGCCGGCGGGAACAACGCCCTCTCCGGCGATTCGCCCGCGACGGCCTGGAAGGACTTTGCCAACATCAACGGCAAGACGCTGGGGCCGGGGGAAAGGCTGCTCCTCAAGCGCGGCAGCCTCTTCAACCAGGAGCTGCGCGTCGGGGCGAAGGGAACCCGGGCGCGCTGGGCCGAGATCGGGACGTACGGCCAGGGGGCGCGGCCGATCCTCCGCCGCAACTGGGACATCGACGACCGCTGCGCCCTGATCACCAACCCCGATTACCTGCGGATCGGCGGGCTGGTCGTCTCGCACGCGGCCAAGGGGCTGATCGTCCACTACACCGAGGCCGGGCACCGCGGGCTGGTGATCGAGGACTGCATCGCCCACCACATCGAGGGGCTCTACCGCTTCAACGCCCACGGGATCCCGCAGTGGCTCGACAAGCGCGGCCCGGAGGGGGGACGGCCTGCACCATTCCAGCGGGATCGGCGTCAGCGGCCACTTCGCCAGCGAAGTGATCCTGCGCGACTGCGAGATGTTCCAGTGCTCGTCGGGGTTCTTCATGCGCGGGCACGACGTGCTGGTGGAGCGGGTCTTCTGCCACGACAACATCGTCCACAACACCTCGCCCCACCCGTTCCTGGTGGACGTGCGGCGGGCGGTGCTGCGCAGCAGCGTCTTCGACGCCTCCGGCTGGCACGCCAGCGCGGGGACGATGGGGATCATGCTGGGGGACATCCACGGGCTGATCATCCGCAACTCCCATTTCCGCAACCAGCCCGACTCCGGGAGCCACGACGAAGGGGGGATCGACTTCGAGAACCGCGGCAACGGCTGCCTGATCGACCGCTGCACCTTCGAGAACAACGCCGGGGCGGCGATCGAGGTGCTGGGGCTGCAGACGCCGCAGACCACCAACATCGAGATCCGCGATTCGAAGTTCATCCAGAACAACGTGGCGAAAAAGCTCGGGCCGGCGGAGATCTTCGTCTGGGGGCGCGTGAAGGATCCGTCGATCTGCTGCAGCACGGGGCTGGTGCGCGGCAACGGGTACGTGCTGCTGCCGGGGGTGGAGTTCTTCGTCAACGAAGCGCCGAAGATGACCTCCTGGACGCTGCGGGAGAACAAGGCCTTTGCCAGCGTGGCGGAGATCGACAGGGCGATGCCGCTCAACCGGCCGCCGGCGGTGAAGGCGGGGGCGGACGTTCACACCAACGCCCGCGTCGTGACGCTCGCCGGCGCCGCCAGCGACGACGGCCTGCCTGCGGGGAAGAAGCTGCTCACCACGTGGGAAGTGCTCGAGGGGCCCGGCGCGGTGACGTTCGACGACGACCACGCCCCGGCGACGAACGCGCGGTTCGAGACGGAGGGGGATTACGTCCTGCGCCTGGTGGCCGACGACGGCGAGCTTTGGACCAGCGACCGCGTGGCGGTGCACGTCACAAAGGCCGGGACGAAGGTGCTGGCGGCCTGGGAATTCAACCGCAACCACGACAAGGAGGGGTGGAGCGAGGCGGACCTGGGGACGCGGGTGAAGCGCTGGGCGAACAAGGACTGGCCGACCGAATCGCACCCGGTGAAACACGTGGCGGGCGGGTTTTACACGGTGGCGATCGAGAAGAGCCCGGCCGAGAACAATCCGGCCGCGAACAGCCCGGCCGCGCGGCTCGTGTCGGGCGACAACCTGAACGTGGAACTGAGCGGCCGGGAGAAGCTCGTGCTGCGGATGCAGAACCAGACGCCGGCGACGGCGATGCGCGTGGCGTTTGCGACCCGGGCCGAAACGGCGTGGAAGGAGGAGAACCGCGTCGAGTTCGCGGTGACGCCCAACGACCACCAGGTGCGCACGTACACGGTGGACCTGTCGCAGGCGGCGGGCTGGAAAGGCACGCTCAAGCAACTGCGGATCGACCTGGCAACCGGCCAGCCGCTGACCGGCACGTGCCGGATCGACTGGGTCTGGGTGGTGAGGGAGGAGTAGGGGAGGCGATGATTGGAGAAAGGTAAAAGTTAAAAGTAAAAAGGAAAAAGGTAAAAGGCAAAAGGAAGACTTTAAAAAAGTCCGCACGCACTTTTGCCTTTCACCTCCTCACTTTTACCTTTTTCCTTTTCACTTTTAACTTCGGCTCACGCCGCGATGCGCCGGCGCGACCGTGGCGGTCGCCGCGCCGGTGGGGCCGATGCCCAGTTTCACGAGGAATTCGGCGGCCTTGCCCTTGGCGGTGGAGCGGACGGCCCGGATCTGGTAGACCACCTGCCCCGCGCCCTGCGGCAGGGTCGAGTCGATCAACTCTTTGGGCCCGGTGACGCCGATCGACACCGGCTCGCCGCCGTCGATCTGCCGGGCGATCTGGTAGAT